>NZ_MNBW01000001.1 GCF_001879715.1 Nioella nitratireducens
CCGTATGGACGCATCTCTACAATTGGCACCGTCCGCACTCGGCGCTAAAGTCAAAACCACCAATCAGCCGATTAGGATTGGATCGGAACAACCTGTTGACGTTCCACAGCTAGTGGGTTCGGAAGCCTCCTGCTCCGATGTCTCCATACTATGATTCGGGTCGAATCCCGTCAACACAAAATTCATGTAAAGTATTGATTTGGTTGACAAACGCGAAGGCGGGGGCTTTAATTCCTCGTATCCCATGACATTCGACTGGACTTGGCTGGCGAACAGAGCGTCAGTGGTCACACGCCCGGCCGCACCCCGGGCTCCGCTCGGTGACGGGGCTGCCTTATGCCGCCTCGCAAGACACAGGAGACTGTCATGACGACATCGAGCCAGACCAAGCCGCGCGAGACCAAGATCGCCACCGTGCAGAGATTGCTCGGGCGCAAATCAGGCGCTGATATTGCCGCCCTGCAAAACGCCACGGGGTGGCAGGCGCATTCCGTGCGGGCCGCCCTGAGCGGGCTGCGCAAGGCGGGGTTCCAGATCGAGAAGCACCCGTCGCCCAGGGAGGGCGGAGCCCCGGTCTACCGCCTGGCCAGAGATACGGCTCAAGCATGAGGCGACTTTCTCTGTCGGATCTGGAGGACATGGACCGGGCGGCGCTCCTCGCCGCCTGGTCCAAGGACAGGGACCTCATCAGATCCCTCCTTGTGTCCGGAAGGCTCACACCCAGCGGATCGATCGACCTTGTCCTGGACCCAGCAACCCTCGCGCAGGAGCTCGATCTCCCTGCCAACGCGCTGCATCCCGATCTGGCCACGCTCTCGACCCGGTTCGACCGCCGGCGCCGCGGGCAGGAGGCCAAGCTGATCGTCGGCACGCCCACACCCGCTCCCGATGCAAGACTGCTGCGCACCCTCTCCAGGGCCCTGACCTGGGCAGAGGCGATCCGGTCCGGGACCTCTCTCGGAACGATCGCCGCGGCAGAACAGCAGCAGATAGTCTTCATCCGGAACCGCCTGAAGATGGCCTTCCTGTCCCCAAGGATCCAGTGCGCCCTTCGCGATGGAACCCAGCCGCCAGAGCTGTGTCTTGAGCGGATCATCCGCGACCAGGTTCCACTGAATTGGGACGAGCAGGAGCGCCGCTACGGCTTCGCCTGATCGGTTCATTGAAGGATGATGACCACGCTAGTCAGGACCGCTGTACAACGTTCAGGGCCGCTCGTGCGAATTCCCTGCACATTCCCTGCTCGATCCAGTAGGGAAATCTCCTCCAAGGCATTGTAACTGCAGGAGTAAATTCGGCGGGAACCTCAGAAAACCTCCCAAATCCGAAAAAATTCCCTGCAAATTCCCTGCGAGCAGGGAAATCACCCCCGAAAACTGACCCGCGGGTTGCTTGCAACAGAGACTCGCAGGCGAAATGCGCCGGGTCCCGCCCCGGAGACGCGTCTCTACCAGCACCAAACAGGCCTAACCCGCGGGAATTCCGAGAGGGATTCGCGGGTATTTTACATTAATATCAATGGGTTATGTGGTTGGCGGAGGAGGTGGGATTCGAACCCACGGTACGCTTTCACGCACGCCGGTTTTCAAGACCGGTGCATTCGACCACTCTGCCACTCCTCCGGGTCGGTCCCCTGCCTTAGACCGGGTTTTGCGATTCTGAAAGACGCTCTGCGCGGGCGGGGGATGCAAGTTGTCGCCGATGGCCACGGGATGGGTTTGCACCGGGCGGGTGAAGCTGTATCCTCGCGCCAACGCGATGGGCACGCGGGCTGGCTGACCGGACCGTGAACCGAGCGCACAGCGTCTGCAAAAGACGCGTGGGGCGGCAGAGCAGGGGAAAGACGATGAGCTTCCGAACGGTTTCCAGACACCCGGCGCGATTGGCCGGGGCACTCGTGTTGGTGCTGGCCCTTGCGGCTTGCGAAGACGGGTTCCAGATGCCTTTCGGTCAGGGTGGTGGCGGAGGCGGCAACTCGTCAGAAGCCGTAGCACAATCCGGCTCCACCCGGCTGGTGGATCGGGACGTTGAAGCGCCCGAGGTGTTTCAGGTGACGGATCAGGGTCTTTGGGACGGACGGCCATCGCTTGGCGGTGTTTGGGTCGCCCACCCCGACGCCACCGATCCCGAACGGGTGATCATCCGCAACGAGGAAAACGGCCGGTTCGTGATCGGTGCCCTGTTCCGGCGCGAGCGGGCCAACCCCGGCCCGTTGCTCCAGGTGTCGTCCGACGCGGCGGCCGCGCTTGGCCTTGTCGCGGGCGCGCCGACCAACCTGAATGTAACGGCGCTGCGCCGCGAAGAGGTGCCCGAGGAAACCCCGGCTGCCGACATGCCGGATTCGGCCGCGCCCGAAGGCGCCATCCAGACCAGCGAAATCGACCCGATCGCCGCCGCCAGCGCCGCCATTGACGAGGCCGAGGCGCGGACTCCCCCCGCCCCGTCCCCGGCGCCGCAGGCGACCACGCTTGACCGTCCCTATATCCAGATCGGCATTTTCAGCGTCGAAGCCAATGCCGACCGCACCGCCGACATGATGCGCGAAGCCGGTCTCGTGCCAACCACCCATCGGCAGACCAGCAGCGGGCGTCCCTTCTGGCGCGTCGTCGTCGGCCCTGCCGCCAACAGCTCGGAGCGTGCCCGGCTTCTGGAAACCGTGCGCGACCTTGGCTTCGCCGATGCCTATTTTGTAGAAAACTGACGCCAGAAGGGGAAATATGATCGCCCGGTTCCGCCTCGTCCTCGCCCTGCTTTGCAGCCTGTTGGCCCTGCCCGCCGCCGCCTTCGAGACGGATGCCACGGCGGCCTATGTGATCGACCACAACACCGGTCAGGTGTTGCTGGACATAAATGCCGATGTGCCCTTGCCGCCGGCCTCGATGTCAAAGCTGATGACCCTGAACATGGTGTTCGAGGCGTTGGAGGACGGGCGGCTCACGCTTGATACCGTCCTGCCAGTCAGCCAGCACGCCATGGACTATGGCGGGTCCACAATGTTCCTCAACACCCGCGACCGGGTGCGCGTCGAGGACCTTATCCTCGGGGTGATCGTGCTGTCGGGCAACGATGCCACCGCGGTTCTGGCCGAGGCGTTGTCGCCCGATGGCACCGAAGACGGCTTTGCCGATCTGATGACCGCGCGCGCGCAGCAGCTTGGCATGACCCATTCAACCTTTCGCAACTCGAACGGCTGGCCTGTTCCCGGCCATGTCATGTCGGTGCACGATCTGGGTATTCTGGCCGAGCGACTGATCACCGAGTTCCCGCAATACTATCACTATTTCGGTGTCGAGGAGTTTCCCTTCGATGACCGTGCGCCCGACAACCGCCACAACCGCAACCCGCTGCTTGGTATGGGGATCGGCGCAGATGGCCTGAAGACCGGGCATACGGAAGAGGCGGGTTATGGCCTTGTCGGGTCGGCGGTTCAGGGCGGTCGGCGCGTGACCTTCGTGATTTCCGGCCTCGACAGTGCCGCGGCACGGGCACGAGAGGCCGAGCGGATCGCCAATTGGGCCTTCCGCCAATTCGCCGAGCAGGAAGTCGTCGCGCAAGGCACCGAAGTAGCGCAGGCCGAGGTGTTCCTTGGCGACTCCGCCACCGTGGGCATGGCGGCGGCCGAAGGGGTGACGATGCTGCTGCCCGCGCTGCTTGACAGCAATATCGAGGCTGAAGTGGTCTATCAGGGCCCCATTCAAGCCCCGATCGTAGCTGGTCAGGAAATCGGGGAATTGGTGATCCGCGCCGAGGGCTTCGACGAGCGGCGCGTGCCGCTGGTCGCAACCGGGGATGTGGGCACCGCCGGATTGGTGCCGCGCTTGCGAACGGCGGCGGGCGTGGTGCTGCAAATGATCCTTGGCAACGGCGATCAATTGGCCGGCTGATGTTCATCTCGCTTGAGGGGATCGACGGATCGGGCAAGAGCACGCAGGCCCGGCTGCTGGCGGAGGCACTGCGCGACGCGGGCCGCGAGGTTGTGCTGACCCGCGAACCCGGAGGATCCCCGGGGGCCGAGGAAATCCGATCTCTGGTGCTGGAAGGCGACCCGGACCGCTGGTCGGCGGAAACAGAGATCCTGCTGTTCACCGCCGCCCGCCGCGACCATCTGGAACGCACCATCCGCCCGGCGCTGGACGCCGGCAAGGTCGTCATCTGCGACCGCTTTGCCGACAGCACCCGTATGTATCAGGGCCTGTCGCGCGGTGATCTTCGCGCACAGGTGGACGCGCTGCACGATCTGATGATCGGGCGCGAACCCGACCTGACCCTCCTGATCGACATGGACCCGGAAAAGGGCCTCGCCCGCGCCAAGGGGCGCAAGGGCACCGAAGAGCGGTTCGAGGATTTCGGCCTGGAATTGCAAAGGCAGATGCGGAACGGGTTTCTCGCCCTTTCCCGCGAATTTTCCGACCGGTTCCGTGTGATCGACGGCGACCGCCCGCCCGAAGAGGTGGCGGCGGACGTGTTCACGACGGTGCAGCAGGCATTGGTATGAGCACGCTTGGCGAAGCCGAAGACCTGCCCGAGGCCGACCGCGCCGAAGGGGCGCCGCATCCGCGCGAAACCCTTGAACTTTATGGGCACGAGGCTGCCGAGGCCGCCTTTCTGGACGCGTTCACCTCTGGCCGGATGCATCATGGCTGGCTGGTCACCGGCCCCAAGGGCGTCGGCAAGGCGACGCTGGCTTGGCGCATCGCACGATTTCTGTTGGCCACCCCGATGGAGGAAGCCGACGCGCTCTTTGCCGCGCCAAGGCCCGAAAGCCTGGCCATATCCCCCGATCACCCCGTCGCGCATCATGTGCACGCCCTGTCCGAGCCGGGGCTCTTTCTGCTGCGCCGCCCATGGGATTTCGAGAGGAAGCGTCTCAAGACGGTGATCACGGTCGAAGAGGTGCGCAAACTCAAAGAGTTTTTCGGGCTGTCGGCCTCGGGCAACGGACGCCGGGTGGTGATTGTCGATGCCGCCGAAGAGATGAACGCCAACGCGGCCAACGCCATCCTCAAGATGCTGGAAGAGCCGCCCAGAAACGCCATCCTGTTGCTGGTGTCGCATCAACCCTCGCGCCTGCTGCCCACGATCAGGTCGCGGTGCCGCACGCTGACGCTCGGCACCCTTGGCCCCGAGGATATGGGCCGCGCCCTCACCGAAGCCGGGATCGAGGTGGAAAACAGCATCGCTCTGGCCGAGCTTGCCGCGGGGTCCGTCGGCGAAGCCGTGGCACTGGTGCAGCAGGAGGGGTTGACCCTCTACGCGGAACTGTTGGAATTGTTTGCCTCGCTTCCCCACATGGACCGACCGCGCGCGATGAAACTGGCCGAAGGCGGCGGCGCCAAGGGGGCCGAGGCGCGGTTTGACCTGACGCTCGACATGATCGACCGGCTCCTGTCCCGGCTGGCGCGAACGGGGGCAACGGGCCAGGCCCCGGCGGAAATCCTGCCCGGCGAGTCCGAGGTTCTGAGGCGTCTTTCGCCAGATTTGCGGACAGGTCGGGCATGGGCCGACCTCTCGGCAGACCTCACCGCACGCGCCCGGCGCGGCAAGGCGGTCAACCTTGACCCTGCCGCGCTTCTCCTTGATATGTGTCTCAGGATTGGCAGCACCGCCGAGCGCCTGCCCCTCTGACCCATCCAAAGACGGCGCGAAGGACGACGCTTGATGAGTGACCTGCCGGATATTGTCGACAGCCATTGCCACCTCGATTTCCCGGATTTCGCCGAAGAACTGCCGCAGGTGATAAACCGCGCCGTCGATCAGGGCGTGACCCGGATGGTGACGATTTGCACCAAGCTCCGGAATGTCGCGCAGGTGCGCGCTATTGCCGAGGCACATGACCCAGTGTTCTGGGCCGCCGGCACCCACCCGATGAGTGCGGCGGATGAACCCTTGGCCACGGTCGAAGGGCTGGTCGCCTTGGCCGAGCACCCGAAATTCGTCGGGATTGGCGAAACCGGGCTAGACTATCACTACACCGCCGACAGTGCAGAGGTGCAGCAGGTCAGCCTGCGAATGCATATCGAGGCGGCCCGCCAGACCGGTCTGCCGCTGATCATCCACTCTCGCGATGCAGATGACGACATGGCCCGCATCCTGACGGAAGAACACGCCAAGGGGCCTTTCCCCTGCGTGATGCACTGCTTTACCTCGTCACGCGCTTTGGCGGAAACCGCGCTCGGGCTTGGCTGTTACCTGTCCATGTCCGGGATCACGGCCTTCCCGCGGTCGTCAGAATTGCGCGATATTTTCGCGGCAGCGCCGCTCGACCGCATCCTTGTGGAAACCGATTCTCCCTATCTTGCGCCGCCGCCCTATCGCGGCAAGCGGAACGAACCGGCCTACACGCTGCACACCGCCAAGCGCGCGGCCGAGACCTTCGACCTGTCCGAGGCCGAATTCTTCGCCCAGACCACGGAAAATTTCGACCGCCTGTTCTGGAAGGCCAAGGCATGGAAGGACGCCGCCTGATGGCCGAATTGCGTTTCACGATCCTTGGCTGCGGGTCGTCCGGTGGCGTGCCCCGGCTTGGCGGGCATTGGGGCGATTGCGACCCCGACAACCCCAAGAATACGCGCCGTCGTTGCTCGATGCTGATCGAACGCGAGAACAATGACGGCATCACCCGCGTCCTGATCGACACCTCGCCCGATCTGCGCGCACAGTTGCTGGATGCCGACGTGGGTGTCCTGCACGGGGTCGTCTACACCCATTCCCATGCAGATCATGTGCATGGGCTCGACGATCTGCGGATGGTGGTCTTCAACATGCGCCAGAGGGTCGATGTCTGGGCCGATGGGGCCACGCAAAACGATCTGCTCAGCCGTTTCGGTTATGCTTTCGTGCAGCCGGACGGGTCGGACTATCCGCCGATCCTGAACCTGCACACGATCAAGGGCGATGTCACCATCGACGGCCCCGGCGGCGCGATCGTGCTGACCCCATTCAAGGTGCAGCACGGCACGATCGACAGCCTTGGATTTCGGATTGAAGATCTGGCCTACCTGCCGGACGTGTCCGAAATCTACGATGCCGCGTGGAAAACGCTCGACGGGCTGGATTGCTGGATCGTCGATGCGCTGCGCCGCACACCACACCCGTCCCACGCGCATCTGTCCAAGACGCTGGAGTGGATCGACCGCGCCGCCCCCGCCCGCGCGGTGCTGACCAATATGCATATCGACCTCGATCACCAGACGGTGGCCGAGGAAACCCCTGATCACATCACGCCCGCCCATGACGGGATGGTGATCCGATACGAGGTCTGAATGACGGCCCTTCTCGACGTTGTCCTTCCGGTCTTCCTTGTGCTGGGGGCCGGATATCTCGCCGTGTGGCGGGGGCTGTTTTCCGACAGCGGCGTCGACGGGTTGATGGTCTTCACCCAGAAATTCGCCATTCCTTGCCTGCTGTTCCGGGCCATTTCAACGCTGGACCTTGGCCACAGCTTCGACTGGCGGTTGCTGCTGGCCTATTACACAGGCTCGGCCACCTGCTTTGTTCTGGGCATCCTCGGCGCACGCAAGCTGTTCGGGCGGGCATGGCCGGACAGTATTGCAATCGGTTTCGTGGCCCTGTTCGCAAACTCCGTCCTGCTTGGCCTGCCGATCATGGAACGCGCCTATGGGGCGGACGCATTGGTTCCGAACTACGCCATCATCTCGATCCACGCGGCGTTTTGCTACCTGCTTGGCATCACCACCATGGAAATCGTCATTGCCCAGACCCGTCAGCCGATGCGGTTGGTGTCCATTGTCGGCAGGGCGATGTTCCGCAATTCGCTGATGATCGGGATTGCGCTTGGCTTTGTCGTGAACCTGACCGGACTGGCGTTGCCCGGCGTGGTCAGCGAGGCGATCGACCTGATGATCCGCGCCGCCCTGCCCGCCGCCCTGTTCGGCCTCGGCGGGGTGCTGTACCGGTATCGCCCCGAAGGCGATGCCAAGGAAATCGCTTATGTCTGCGTGCTGTCGCTAATGGTTCATCCCGCGATTGCCTATGGCATGGGCCATTATGTCACCGGGCTGCAAGAAGGCCAGTTGCGGGCGGCCGTGGTCACCGGCGCGATGGCGCCGGGTGTGAACGCCTATCTTTTCGCAAACATGTATGGCGCAGCGCGGCGCGTGGCGGCGTCATCCGTCCTGATCGGAACAGCGCTGACCGTTCTCACGGCGTCGGGATGGCTGCTGATCCTGCCATAGACTTGTGAAACGCGGCCTGTCCGCGTAATCACCCACCCTGAACCACGCGAGAGGGCAGATGTCGCGACTGAGAGATGCATGGCGGGCCTTCGACGCCCGTTGGCGCGCAACATGGGCGCATGACCTGAACGCGCCGGGCGCGCGGGCGCGGGCGCGTTACGACATGAATGTCAACGATCACGGTTTCCTGCGCCGCTTCTGGACCAACCGGGAGGAATTCGCCCCCGGTGCATGGCGGTCCAACCAGCCTTCGCCCCGGCAGGTCGCCGAGATTGCAGACCTTGGGATCAAGGGTATCCTCAACTTTCGCGGTCCGAGCGATTGGGGCTCCTACCTGCTCGAACAAGAGGCCTGCGACGAACATGGGATCGAGCTGGTCAACGTGCGGCTCTACTCGCGCAAGGCGCCCCATGCCTACGAGATCCACAACCTGATCGAGGCGTTCGAGCGCGTCCCTCGCCCGTTCCTGCTGCATTGCAAATCGGGTGCCGATCGCGCGGGCCTTGGCGCGGCGGTCTACTTGCTGCATATCGGCCGCCCCCCGGAACAGGCGGCAGAGCAACTGTCGATGCGGTACCTGCATGTGAGCAGATCCAAGACCGGCATCCTGGATGCCTTCATCGAGGCATATCGCATGGCCCACGCTGAAACCGGCATCGGCTTTCTTGATTGGGTGGACAACGTCTATGACCCGGTCGCCCTGAAGGCCGCGTTCCAGCCAAGCAGCGCGGGCAACATCCTGGTCGACTGGATTTTGCGCCGTGAATGAGCGCCGGGCCGAAAACCTGATCCTGCGCCTGTGGCGCGATCACGTGGTGGGCTTCTGGCCCATTCTGATCGTGGCCCTTGGGTTGATGGTGCTTGAAGGCGGCACTCTTGGGGTCATCTCGTACCTCATCCAACCGCTTTTCGACGACGTGTTCGTCGCAGGGGATACCAGCGCGGTGACATGGGTGGCGCTGTCGATTTCCGGCGTGTTCCTGTTGCGCGCGGTCTCGGGCTATGGCCAGCGCGTCCTGATCGTGTCGGTCGGTCTGAAAGTGACCACCGCACTACAGGCGCGGCTGGTGGCCCATCTGCTTGGCCTCGACGCACGCTATTTTCAGGACAACGCCCCCGGCGCCCTGATCGAACGGGTGCGCGGCGACACATTGGCCCTGCAAGGGCTGGCCAGCGCCACGCTGATGACCCTTGGACGCGATACCATCTCGGTCATTTCATTGTTGTCGGTGATGATCTGGACCGACTGGCAGTGGGCGTTGATGGCCTTGGCTGGCGTGCCGATCCTGATCGTTCCGCTTGGCCTTTTGCAGGGCGTGATCCGTACCACGACCCGCGCCGCCCGCGAAGCGGCCTCGCGCTTGTCGACACAGCTTGACGAGATCTTTCACGGCATTGTCTCGATCAAGGTCAACCGACTGGAAGAACATGAATCGCACCGCTTCGACAAGGAAGTGGACGGGTTCCTCGCCGCGCAGCTGCGCTCGGAACGTGGCAAGGCCGCCAACCCGGCCATCATCGACGTGATTGCCGCCATCGGGTTTCTGGCAGTCCTGATCTTTGGTGGGCGGCAGATCATGGACGGCACCAAGACGGTGGGCGAATTCATGTCGTTCTTCACCGCCCTTGCCCTCGTCTTTGACCCGTTGCGCCGGCTGTCGGCCGTGGCAGGCAATATTCAGGCCGCGATGGCGTCGCTCGAACGGCTTTACAGCGTGCTGGAAGCCAAGGCGACGATCCTGCCCCCGGCCAGCCCAAAGCCGATTACCCCCGGCGACGTGGTGTTTGAGGACGTGAGTTTTGCCTACGGTGACACGCCGGTGTTGCAAGGGCTGAACTTTACCGCGACTCAAGGCAGGACCACGGCCCTTGTGGGCCCCTCCGGCGCAGGTAAGAGTACTGTGTTTTCCCTGCTGTCGCGGCTGGTCGATCCGGTGTCGGGCCAGATCACCATCGGCGGCACCGCGACAGGACAGGCCGATCTGAATGCCTTGCGCGACTCGCTGGCGCTGGTCGGGCAGGACTCGGCCCTTTTCGACGAAACCATCGCCCAGAACATCCGCCTCGGGCGGCTTGATGCCAGCGACGCCCAGATTCGGGCCGCCGCGGAAGCCGCGTCGGTGCTCGATTTCGCCAACACCCTGCCCCTCGGCCTCGACACCCCGGTAGGGCCGCGCGGCTCGGGCCTGTCCGGCGGGCAACGTCAGCGTGTCACCATTGCCCGCGCCATGCTGCGCGATGCGCCCATCTTGCTGTTGGACGAACCAACCTCGGCCCTCGACGCACGGTCCGAGCAACTGGTGACCGAAGCACTTGCGCGGCTGTCCAAGGGGCGCACGACACTGGTCATCGCGCATCGCCTGTCAACCATTCGGGATGCTGACCTGATCGTGGTGATGGACAAGGGCCGGGCCATCGAACAAGGCAGCCATGACGAATTGATGGCCAAACGCGGCGCCTACGCCCGATTGCAGCAATTGCAGAGCGCGGGCCTGTCTGCCCCGCTCTGACGCCGTGCGCCGATCACAATTCTCGCCTGCACGTTGACAGAAGCGATTCGACTCCGAAGACTGCCGCAGTCCCGTCTGCCCGCTTTACCGGAGGAATTCATGGCCGCTCTGACCGTGTCCAAGACCCGCATACCTTGCCTGTGCCTTGCCATGGTCTTGTGGATTGCCGCTGGCCTTGGCCACGCCATGGCGCAACAGGTCACCCGGAGCAGCGCGTCAACCGGAGGACAGATTGTCCCCGATCCGCAAAGCAGCGACCTTGGGCTGTACTATCGGCAGATGGAACAAAGGCTGCTGGCAGAGGGGCGGCTGCGACAGGACCGGGCCGCCCGTGGGCTGGACGCGCCAACGCTGGCCCGCAACTTCATGGCCATCGCCCTACGGTCGGAATACAGCCTGCGCGGCGGCGCGGCGAGCCACGGAGGCACCGCCATCCCCCTGCGCAGGTGGGAGGTTCCGATCCGCCTTGGCGTCAGCTTCGGCCCCTCGGTAACCGCAGGCCAGCGGCAGCATGACCTAGGCGCCATCCGCGGCGTCGCGCGGCGCTTGCAACGCGCCAGCGGCCATCCGATCCAGATCGTCAGTGACCGTCCGAATTTTCATGTGCTGGTGCTCAGCGACGAAGAGCGTGCCAATGCCCGCCGCACCTTGCAACAGATCGCTCCGGAAATGAGCCGCGCGGCGCAAAATGCCATCGTGCGGATGCGCCCCGACACCCTGTGTATGGTCGTCGCCCTGCCTGCCAGCGATCCAGCCGCAGGCTACGCGCAGGCGGTGGCCATCGTTCGGGCAGAGCATCCGTCGCTCATGCGCCAGTCCTGCATGGAAGAAGAGCTTGCCCAAGGGATGGGCCTGCCCAATGACAGCGACCTCGCCCGCCCTTCGATCTTCAACGATGACGAGGAATACGGCGTCTTGACCCGTCAGGACGAACTGATGCTGCGAATGCTCTACGATGACAGTTTGCGCTGCGGCATGCAGGCCGGAAACGTGCGGAACAATATCCTGACACTTGCACAGGCGGCCCTCGCACAAGGCTGACCCGCCCGTCAAAAAAGACCGGCCCCCGCGATTTCTCTCGGGGACCGGCCTCTCTCGCACCGCATCCGGGGAATGACCCTCCTTGGGCGGGAGGGCCGGGAACAGGGGGGACGGGATGCCGGTGCGGGTGGCGACGTTCCGCCATGCACAAGAAATGGGGGCTGCCCCACGTCGACAAAACCGACCGAACGGCACAAGCGGCTGCGCGTCTGGGCACGCAATTTGCCGTGAGCGAGTCTTGAAGGCCGCAGGCCGCGATCATTTTAACGCGGTCTCAACCGCTGCCCTCGCAATTTTGCCGGGATTCAGGTTTACTCTGCCCAAAGACAGCGGTCGGGCACCCATCAACCCGACCCGAGGACACGAGCAACGGGGCACCGACCCCAAGGGGGCATTTCATGCCGAAACACAGGTATACGATCCTGTCGATGATGAAGGACGAGGGGCACTGCCTGTTGGAGTGGGTCGCCTATCACCATCTTATCGGCTTCGACAATATCTGCGTCTACAC
Organism: Nioella nitratireducens; assembly: GCF_001879715.1. GTDB lineage: Bacteria > Pseudomonadota > Alphaproteobacteria > Rhodobacterales > Rhodobacteraceae > Nioella > Nioella nitratireducens. Next base: position 12,258 of record NZ_MNBW01000001.1, read on the forward strand.
CAACAACTGTCAGGACGGCACCGACCAGATGCTGATGCGCCTGCAGGAAATGGGCTATTGCCAGCACTTCCGCAATGACGTGCCCAAGGGCAAGAAACCCCAACCCCATGCGCTGTGGCTGGCCGGAAAGAACAAGCAAATCACCGACTCCGAATGGATCCTGACCATGGATGCCGACGAGTTCGTGAACATCAAGGTCGGCAACGGCCATGTACAAGAGCTGATCGACGCGGTGCCGGAGGACAGCGAAGGCATCATGATCACGTGGCGCTTCTACGGCTCGAACGATGTGCTGGACTGGCGCCCCGGTCTGGTCACCGAAAGCTATACCCGAGGTGCGCCCGACAAGTTCCGCAAGGGCTGGGGCGTCAAGTCGATGGTGCGCCCCTTTGACGACATGAAATTCGGTATCCACCGCCCCTCGATCAAGCACAAGGCCTCGAAAGAGGGACAAGTCGAGAAACTGCTGGCCCTGAAATGGGTCAATGGCGGCGGGCAACCGATGACCGAAAGCTTCAAAAAAAGCGGCTGGCGCTCGACTGGACCGACGCTGTCCTATGACTTCGTGGAAATGAACCACTACGCGGTAAAAAGCTACGAGGCCTACCTGCTGCGCCGGTTGCGCGGCAACGTGAACAACAAGGAGGACAAATACAATGCCTCCTATTTCTCGATTTTCGACCGCAATGAACAGGAACCGACCGTCAGCGCCGCGCGCCACGCGCCCAAGGTCAAGGCGCTGATGGAAGAGATGCTGAAAGACGCGACACTGGCAGAGTTGCAGGACAGGGCGCTCGCCTATCACGCCACCCGCGTCGAGCAGTTGCGCCATACCGGCGAATATGACGAATGGGTCGACAGTTTGCGCCAGGCCGGTGCGGTCCGCATCGACCAGTTGGACGAAGTTCTGTTCACCCAGCATTTGCCCAAGGAAACGCAGGCGCTGGTCAGGAAGATGCAGGACGACGGCGTGCCCAACAAGACCATCGCCAAGATGATCGCGCGCTCGACCGGCATTCGGAATGCCGAAAAGCGGCAAGACGCGACAGATGCCGAGGAGCTGTCCAAGATCACCGGGATCGAGCTGGACAGCGCCCCCCCAGAGGCGGACGCCCCCCCCGCACCGCCAGAGCTAAAGCCCGAGACCCGCGAAAAGCTGCTGCACCTGATCGCCAAGGCGCGCAAGACCGGCCAGACGCTGGATGAAAAGGGCAACCCCGTCGAGCCACCGAAAAAAGACGAATTGGCGATGCGGCCGCGGCTGAAACCTCCTTTTGCCGGGAACGGCCGCAAGATCCTCGTCTCGACCTTGAAGAACGAAGGCCCTTACCTGCTGGAATGGATCGCCCATTACCGCAACCTCGGTTTCGACGATTTCGTGCTGTTCTCGAACGACTGCACCGACGGCACCAACCTGTTGCTCAACCGGCTGGACGCGATGGGAATCGTTCACCACTTCGACAATCCGATCAGCGGTCGGATGGACCCGCAGCGCCGCGCCTATTCCCGCGCGAACCAGATGGACGTGGTGCGCGATGCGTCATGGGTGCTGATCGCCGATGCAGATGAATTCCTGAACATTCACGCGGGCGACGGCAGCATCGACGCGCTGATTGATGCCTGCCCGGACGAGACCGAGGCCGTCTCGATCTGCTGGCGGATCTTCGGGTCCGGTGGCGAACGCCACCTGCTGCCCGACCCCGTAACCAAGCGCTTCACCCGCGCCTGCAACGTGGTAGAGCCGGAAAATGGCCTTGTCTGGGGCTTCAAGACATTGTTCCGCCCCGCCAGCTTCGACTATTTCGGCGTCCACCGGCCCCGGTTCGAAAAAAAGCGCGACATTCACCCCGATCAGGTGCACTGGGTCAACGCCAGCGGCGCTTTGATGGGCGAGAAATACATGCGTTCCGGCTGGCGGGCGAACAAGAATATCGTGTCATACGAGTTCGCACAGATGAACCACTATGCCATCAAGAGCCGGGAAGAATTCCTGCTCAAACGCCTGCGCGGAACCGCCAATTCCAAGGATGAAAGCCGCATCGACCTCGGCTATTGGGACAAGTTTGACCTCAACGCCTGTGAAGACAGTTCGATCCGGTCGGGCGACCTGCAAGGCCGCCTTGATGAGATGTTGGAAGATATGGAGTTGAACGCCCTCTACAAAGCGACGCTGGACAACGCGTTGCGCACCATTGAAATGCAGTTGGAAGACCCCGAGCTGCGCGCCTTTGTCGAGGCCGAGAGCCCGCAGGATGTCGCTGCTCAATAAGGGTGTTCGCGTCCGTCCCAGCACAGAAAACATCCGGTGCTGTCCATCGACAGCGCGTCGAAGCGCTCGATCAGCCCGGCGGCGGAGTCTGCCACCGTGATGTCTGCGGCGGCGCCCCCCATATCCGTCTGCACCCAGCCGGGATGATAGATCCCGACGGAAATGCCGTCGGCCCGCAAATCGGTGGCAAGGTTACGCCCAAGGTTCAGCGCAGCGGCCTTTGACGCGCGGTAGATAAACGACCCGCCCGGCGCCTTGGTGTCGCTGCCCATTTGCGAGCCGATGATAGCGATCTTGCCTGGCTGCCCGGCCCGCAATTGCGGCAACAGCGCCTGCACCCCCAGAAAGACACCGGTGACATTCACTGCAAAGGTCTCGGCCCACATTGCCGCAGGATAGCCTTTGTCGAGGTCTTGCAGCTTGTCGAGATAGACCCCCGCATTGCACACCAAGAGGTCGAGCGGTTCGGGATGGGCCGCCGAGAACGCGCCGACAGAAACCGGGTCGGTCACGTCCAGCCCGGCCTTGCCTTCGCGTTCGGTGCCAATGACATCATCGCCGCGCGCCTGTAGCCGCGCCGCGAGTTCCTGACCGATCCCACGGGACGCCCCGATAACAATGGCTCGCATAACTTACGTGCTCCGGTTCTTGGGAAGAAAGGGCAGCGGTGCGACTGCGATCCCATCCTCAAGGAGTTGCTGCGCCTCTTCAGGCTTGGCTTCACCATGAATCATCTGCTCGGGCGCATCGCCCAGATGGATCGCCCGCGCTTCCTTGGCGAAATTGCCACCAACATAGGTCGAGTTCTCGTCAAGGTGCTTGCGCAGGGCCTGAAGGGCCTTTTCAACCTTGTTGGCGGGCTCTGACAGCTTGGGAGTCGCGGGCTCGGCGGCGGCCTCTTTCGGGGTGGCCTTGGACACGCGCGGCGCCATCAGCGCCTTTTTCACGTCGCTGCCGCCACAGATGGCACAAGCCACCAAGCCCCGCGTTTCGAGTGCCTCGAAGGCCTCGGCGGATTTGAACCAGCTTTCAAAGCTGTGTCCCTGGCTGCATGTCAAACTGTAACGGATCATGATGGAGCAAGGGTAACCTTCGCAGGCGCAGAATCAAGCCCCGCCCGCTGCCGCCTTACAGATACTTGCCGGGCGAAAAGTTGCGAAGGATTTTTTGCAGCTCCGGCTCTTCCAGCCGGGCCGAGGCCTTGGTCTGCGAAAACCACTTGATCTTGCGATCACCGGATTCCGGGAAATCACGCTCAAGCTTGTGCACCTCCAGCGGGAACACGGCGACCACGACGGGCACCTGACGCTTGTCCGGCATGGATTTGTGATAGGAAAAGAACCCGGCGCAGGTTTCGCTGACCACTCCGGTAATCCCGGCTTCTTCCCACGCCTCTTGCGCGGCGGCGGCGGCCGGTGTCATGTCATGGATGGGCCAGCCCTTGGGAATGATCCAACGGCCGGTGTCGAGGCTTGAAATCAGCAGGATCTCCAGTCCCGACTTGCGGCGGCGAAACGGCAACGCCGCGAATTGCGAGCGAATGTCGCGCTTGCCCGCCCCATCCAGCCGCATGGGCGATTGGTATGTCCGAAAATTGCCCATTCCCGGGGGATTCTCCTCCTCGCATCTATGACTCTACTAGAGCCGGTCTGGAGCGATTTTTCCAGCCCCCCGCTCTCGGACTTGAAATCAGGCTGCCCCGGACGACACTTTCAGGGGATGGTGTAGACAACGAGGATCTGGCGGGCCATTGCACAGCAGACAGCCACATAGCCCGGCGGCCGCTCCGCTGTTTCTGGGCTCGGAAATCTACCGCCATTCCTCTTACGGGGCGCATCACCCGTTGAGGGTGCCGCGTGTCTCGACCGTCATGGACCTGTCCCGCGCCCTTGGATGGTTGCCATTCGAGCGCTATCGCCCCAGCCCCCGCGCCAAGCCCGCCGCCCTCGGGGTCTGGCACACCGCCGAATATATCGACGCCTTGCAACAGGCCGAGGCCCGACAAGAAGTGAGCGAGGACATCCGAGCGCGTCACGGCCTCGGGACGGTGTCGAACCCGGTCTACCCGGAAATGTTCCGCCGCCCGTCGACCGCCGCTGGCGCGTCGCTTCTGGCGGGGGAACTCCTGACCCATGGCGGGGTGATCTACCATCCTGGCGGCGGCACCCATCACGGGTTTCCCGACCGCGCCGGCGGGTTCTGCTATCTCAACGACCCGGTGTTGGCGATGCTGTCGCTGCGGCGCGCGGGGGCACAGCGCATCGCCTATGTGGATATCGACGCCCATCACTGCGACGGGGTTCAGTACGGGTTCGCGGGCGATCCCGATGCGCTGCTGATCTCGGTTCATGAAGACCGGCGTTGGCCCTTTACCGGAGCGCTATCGGATGATGGCGGCGGCAATTGCCTGAACCTGCCGGTGCCGCGCGGGCTGAACGATAGCGAAATGTCCCTGATCCGCGACAGGCTGATCCTGCCTGCCGTGGACCGCTTTCGCCCTGACGCCATCGTCCTGCAATGCGGCGCCGATGCGGTCGAAGAAGACCCGCTCTCTCGCCTGACCTTGTCCAACAACGCCCATTGGGCCGTGGTCTCCGGGCTGATGGCCTTGAACGCACCGCGCCTTCTGGTGCTTGGCGGCGGCGGCTACAACCCGTGGTCGGTCGGACGGCTTTGGACCGGGGTCTGGGCCACCCTCACGGGGCAAGAAATTCCCGACCGCCTGCCCCCCGAGGCCGAGGCCGTGCTAAGGGCGCTGGTCTGGGAAAAGGCCCGCCAAGGCCGCACGCCGCCAGAGCACTGGTTCACAACCCTGCGCGACGCCCCCCGTGATGGGCCGGTGCGGGATACTCTGCGCGCGGCCCTTGACCAGTTGTGTCGACGTCCCGCGGCCAAAGGTATATTCTGATCGAAAAACTCAGGATTGACTCTATCTGATATTTTTTGTCAGGTATTGGTGGAAGACATACAGACAGGAGACGCCCCCAATGTCCTTTCATGACACAGTGATCCGATCAGAACCCACGTCCGACCTGCCCGCGTCAAGCCCGCACCACGAGGCCCGCGCCCTTGTCGGACGGGACGGCACCGGGGTCATCACCCTTGACGACAAGGTCTACATCCTTCGCATCACCAAGGCGGGCAAGTTGATCCTGACCAAGTAAGACGTCCCAGTCATGCGAAAGGGGCGGCCCCGCAAGACCGCCCCTTTGGGTGTGCCGAATTGGCCCGGCCTCAGCCGATCTTCGGCAGCAGGGAGTCGATGGACGCCTTGGCATCGCCGTAGAACATGCGCGTGTTCTCTTTGTAGAAGAGCGGGTTCTCGATCCCGGAATAGCCCGTGCCTTGCCCGCGCTTCGACACGAAGACCTGCTTGGCTTTCCAGACTTCCAGCACCGGCATTCCGGCGATGGGGCTGTTCGGGTCCTCTTGAGCCGCCGGGTTCACGATGTCGTTGGACCCGATCACGATGACCACATCCGTATCCGGGAAGTCGTCGTTGATCTCGTCCATTTCCATCACGATGTCATAGGGCACCTTGGCCTCGGCCAAGAGCACGTTCATGTGCCCCGGCAGACGACCGGCGACCGGATGGATCGCGAACCGCACGTTCTTGCCCTGCGCCCGCAGCTTCTTGGTCAGTTCGCTGACCGATTGCTGCGCCTGCGCCACCGCCATGCCATAGCCCGGCACGATGATGATGCTGTCGGCCTCGTTCAAGGCCGTCGCCACGCCGTCTGCATCAATGGCGATCTGCTCGCCCTCGATCTCCATCGCCGGGCCCGCGCTGCCGCCGAAGCCGCCGAGGATCACCGAGATGAACGAGCGGTTCATGGCCTTGCACATGATGTAGGACAGGATTGCACCGGAGGAGCCCACCAGCGCACCGACCACGATCAGCAGGTCATTGCCGAGCGAGAAGCCGATCGCCGCCGCGGCCCAGCCCGAGTAGCTGTTCAGCATCGACACCACCACCGGCATATCGGCGCCGCCGATGCCCATGATCAGGTGAAAACCGATGAAGAGCGCGGCCAGCGTCATCAGGAACAGCGGAAAGAAGCCGCCGGTGTTGAAATACCAGATAAGGCAGATCACCGAGAGCGCCGCCGCACCTGCGTTCAGCATGTGCCCGCCGGGCAACTTGGTCGCCGCCGAGCCGACCTTGCCCGCCAGCTTGCCATAGGCCACGACCGACCCGGTAAAGGTCACGGCCCCGATGAAGATGCCAAGGAACAGTTCCACCCGCAGGATGTTCTGTTCCACCACCGTCTTGTGGGCAAGAATCTGGGCAAAGCCGTGCAGCGCCTCGCGCGTCGTGGCGTCCATTGCCAGAACGCGGCCCAGTTCGAAATGGGCGTTGAAGCCGACAAAGACAGCAGCAAGGCCAACCAGCGAGTGCATCGCAGCCACAAGCTGTGGCATCTCGGTCATCTCGACCTTGGTGGCCACATACCAACCGATAATTCCACCTGCCGCGATCAGGATGATCGACAACAGCCACAGGCCCGAGCCGGGGCCGATGAGCGTGGCGAACACCGCCAGCCCCATGCCGACAATGCCATACCAGACCGCGCGCTTTGCGCTTTCCTGCCCGGACAACCCGCCGAGCGAGAGGATGAAGAGGACAGCCGCGACCACATAGGCCGCCGTGGTGAATCCGAATTCCATTATCCCCAACTCCTTACGATTTCTGGAACATGGCGAGCATGCGCCGGGTCACGAGGAAGCCGCCGAAGATATTGATTCCGGCCATGAAGACCGACACGGCAGCGAGGATGATCACCAGCCACGAGCCCGACCCGATCTGCATCAGGGCGCCGAGGATGATGATCGACGAGATGGCGTTCGTGACGGCCATCAGCGGGGTGTGCAGCGAGTGGCTGACATTCCAGATCACCTGGAAGCCAACGAAGACCGACAACACGAAGACGATGAAGTGCTGCATGAAGCTGGCCGGGGCGACAAGGCCCACCCCCAGCAACAGCACCGCACCAATCCCCAGCAGGGTCACCTGCTGGCGAGTCTGCGCCTTGAAGGCGGCAATCTCCTGCGCGCGGCGTTCTTCCGGCGTCAACTCTCGGGGCGCTTCCTTCTTGGGCTGCGCGGCGATGGCCTGCACCTTGGGTGGCGGCGGCGGGAAAGTGATCTCGCCCTGGTGGGTGACGGTCGCGCCACGGATCACGTCATCGTCCATGTTGTGCACGACCTGTCCGTCTTTCTCGGGGGTCAGGTCGGTCATCATGTGCCGGATGTTGGTGGCGTAAAGCGTCGAGGCCTGGCTGGCCATCCGGCTGGGGAAATCGGTGTAGCCAACGATGATGACGCCGTTGTCGGTGACAACCCGCTCATCCTTGACCGTGCCTTCGACGTTGCCGCCCCGCTCGGCTGCAAGGTCAATGATCACCGACCCCGGCTTCATCGACGCAACCATGTCCTCAAGCCACAGTTTGGGGGCCTCGCGGTTCGGGATCAGCGCCGTGGTGATAACGATATCCATCTCGGGGGCCAGCTCGCGGAACTTGGCCAGCTGCGCCTCCCGGAACTCGGGGCTGGAGACCGACGCGTAGCCGCCGCTCGACGAGCCATCCTTTTGCTCTTCTTCGAAGTCGAGATACACGAATTCCGCGCCCATCGATTCGACCTGTTCAGCCACTTCCGGCCGCACATCGAAGGCGTAGGTGATCGCGCCGAGGCTGGTCGAGGTGCCGATCGCGGCCAGACCGGCAACGCCCGCACCGACCACCAACACCTTCGCCGGGGGCACCTTGCCCGCCGCCGTGATTTGCCCGGTGAAGAAACGTCCGTAGTTGTTGCCCGCCTCGATCACGGCCCTGTAGCCCGCGATATTGGCCATCGAGGACAGCGCGTCCATCTTCTGCGCCCGGCTGATCCGCGGCACCATTTCCATGGCGATCACGCTGGCACCCTTGGACTTGGCCAACTCCATACCCTCTTCATTCCCCGCCGGATTGAAGAAGGAAATCAGGGTCTTGTCCGCCGTCAGGCGCTTTAGCTCCGTCGAAGTCGGTATCCGCACCTTGGCGATGATGTCCGCTTCTTTCCACAGGCTGGCCGCTGTTTTCACAACGGTTACACCGGCTGCCTCGTAGTCGGCATCGGCAAAACCGGCATTCGCGCCGGCGCCAGCCTCGATCAGGCACTCATAGCCCAGCTTTTGCAGCTGGACCGCACTGTCCGGTGTCATCGCCACGCGATTTTCGCCGGATTCAATCTCCTTCGGAGCCCCTATCTTCACACTGTTCCCCTTTGTCCCGTACTTCCAGTTCGCTCGGGTTCGTCGCGCTGTTTACCTTGCGAGTGCAGAATCTACAACGGAATGGACGCGCCATGTGGCGATAACGACACGCCCCCGTTGTCGATGGCAAGCCCGTTAGCGCGACCATCTGCCCCTACGTCAACCGATTTTCCGGCGATTTTGCCCGCCAAACCGTGACTTAGCCAATTCAGTATACCATTGCACACGCCCAACCCTCTCATTTCATTGTATTTTTCGTTCCAATCGCGCTGCTTTGCCGCTATGCGTTCAGGATTGATTTCCCAAGGACCGACCATGACAGCCTTTCCGGACCACCCCCTGCGCTACGACCTGGCAAACGAGCTTCATGCCCGCCCTTTCCCGACCATGGCCCATGGCAGCCAGGCGGCAATCCTCGCGCTCAAACCCGAGAGCAACGCAGCCGGGCGCGACCGGTCCGCCGACCGCGATCATCTCAAGGCCCTGCTCGACCGTCATGGCGCGCAGCACCCCAAACCGGATGCCACGCATTTTTCCGGCCAGATCGGGCGCTACCACCTGAAATGGGAACAACATACCGAATTCGTCACCTACATGGTCTTCACTGACGGGCTCAGCGACCGGCCTTTCGATCCGTCGATCTGGGAAATCTTCCCCAAGGACTGGATCGCCGCCGCGCCCGGCGTGCGGGTGACCTCGGCCCATATTCGCATCACCGACGCAACGGACGACAATACCGAGATCACCCGTGCCATCGAAGAATGGTTCGTTCCCGAAAGCCTCGCCGCCAGCAGCGTGCTCGATGACAACGCCGTGCTTGCCAGCGATTTTCGCATCGACCCCGCGGGCCACATGCGCTTTGCCGTGTTTCCAAGGCCCGACACCGGCCCCGCCCGTATCGGCCGGATCGTCCAGCGCCTGTCCGAGATCGAAACCTACAAGGCGATGGCGATGCTCGGCTTCCCGCGCGCGGGCAAACTGAATGCCCGAATGGCCGAGATCGACGCCGGCCTGTCAGAGCTGTTGCAAGACATGACCGGCGGCACAACCGCCCCCGCCGAACAGCTCGACCACCTGCTTGGTTACGCGACCGAGTTGGAAACTCTGATGTCGCGCAGCGCCTTCCGCTTCGGCGCAACCGGCGCCTACGAAGCCATCGTGCACCAGCGGGTCGAAGTCCTGCGCGAAGAACGCTTCCTTGGCCGCCAGACTTTCGGCGAATTCATGATGCGCCGCTTCGACCCGGCGATGCGCACGGTAAAAAGCACCGAGCGCCGCCTGCAAACCATGACCGACCGCGCCTTCCGGGCCGGGGAGCTGCTGCGCACCAAGGTCGAGGTCGACCGCTCCGCCCAGAACCAGGATCTTCTGGCCAGCATGGACCGCCGCGCCGCCTTGCAACTGCGCCTGCAAGAAACGGTCGAGGGCTTGTCGGTCGTGGCGATCAGTTATTACGCGGTCAGCCTGTTCAGCTATCTTCTGGCCCCGGTGGCCCATGCGGTGCATGTCGAAAAACCGACCCTGACCGCCGCGCTTGTCCTTCCCGTCGCCCTCGGCGTCTGGCTGATGACCCGCCGCATCAGGAAGGCGATGCACTGACACGGCGGGCCGGTGCCATTCAGCCCATGGCGGTGTCCAACGCCGCCTCAAGCCGGGCGACGGTGGCATCAACATCATAAAGCTTGTCCAGCCCGAACAAGCCAAGCCGGAAGGTCGAGAACCCCTGCGGCTCATCCACCTGCAACGGCACTCCTGCCGCGATCTGCACCCCTTGGGCCGAGAACTTCGCACCGTTCTGAACACCGGGATCATCGGTGTAGCTGACCACCACCCCCGGCGCGCCGAACCCTTCGGCGGCAACCGACCCGATCCCGCGTGCCGCCAACAGGGTTCGCACCTTGGTTCCCAGGTCCCACTGGGCGTCGCACAGGGCATCGGTGCCGTAGTCCAGCGTTTCGGTCATGGTATCGCGGAACGCCTTGAGCCCATCGGTCGGCATGGTCGCGTGATAGGCATGTCCGCCATTTTCATAGGCCGCCATGATCGCCCGCCATTTCCTGAGATCCGCCGCGAAAGAGGTGCTCTCGGTCTCTTCCATCCGCGCAAGCGCCCGTTCCGACAACATTACCAGACCGGCACAGGGCGTCGAGGACCAGCCCTTTTGCGGTGCCGAGATCAACACATCCACGCCCGTGGCCTTCATGTCGACCCAGGCACAGCCCGACGCGATGCAATCCAGCACCATCAGGGCGCCAACGTCATGCGCAGCCCCGGCCAACGCCGTCACGTAATCATCCGGCAGGATGATGCCCGAAGATGTCTCTACATGCGGCGCGAACACGACCGCCGGCTTTTCCGCATGTATCCGCGCCACCACCTCGTCGATCGGGGCAGGGGCAAAAGGCGCGGTCGGCTCATTTCCGGTTTGCCGCGCCTTCATCACCACCGTTTCTTCGGCGATCCGACCCGCGTCGATGATCTGGCTCCAGCGGAAAGAGAACCAGCCGTTGCGGACCACCAGCACCTTCTGCCCGGTCGCGAATTGCCGCGCCACCGCCTCCATCCCGAAGGTGCCGCCGCCGGGGACCAGCGCCGTCGCATCAGCATTGTAAACCCGCTTCAACCCGTCATTGATATCCCGCATCACCTGCTGGAACTGCTTCGACATGTGGTTCAGGGACCGGTCGGTGAACACGACCGAAAATTCGAGCAGCCCATCGGGATCGACGGTTTTGAGCAAGGCGGACATGGGATCTCCCTTTCGCGGCTTCATCCTTCTTCTTGGTCCAAATACTCACGATCCGACGCAAAACACCAGCGCGACCTCGCCGGGCATGTCCGCCTTGCGGGAGGGCGGGTGGGGCGAAGCCGCAGGCGAGCGTCACCCCGGCCCCTATCCCAAAGGCCCCGGTCGCCGCTCCTCGCTCAGCACCACGTTGGCCTCGACATTGCCCACACCGGGCAATGTCATGATCCGCCGCCGCAGCACGCGCTCGAAATCGGTCAGGTCGCGCGCCACGACCCGCAGCCGGTAGTCATACAGCCCCAGCACATGCTGCACCGTCTGCACTTCCGGAATCGCCGTCACCGCACGCTCGAAATCCTCAAGGCTTACCCGCCCCTTGGTGGCCAGCTTGACGCCCAGAAAAACCATGACCCCGAAGCCCAGCTTTTCCAGATCCAGATCCAGCCGCCTGCCCCTGATCGCCCCGGCCTCTTCCAGCCGTTTGATCCGCCGCCACGTTGCGGGCTGCGACAGTCCCAGCCGCCGCCCGAGGGTCGAGCTTTTCACCGTGGCATCCGCCACCAGCGCCCGCAAAATCGCGCGGTCGGTCTCGTCCAGCTCGATCATAGCGGCAAGGTCTCGTGATCCTTGATCGTCGCGACATGCATCAGCGCCTCGATATCCGAGATATGCGGCAGCCGCAGGATGCGGTTGCGATAGATTTCCTGGTAATGCGGCATGTCGTGGGCAATCACGGTCAGGCGTGTATCGACCCGGCCAAGAAAGGACTGGATTTCCAGCACCTCGGGAATATCGCGCGCAGCGGCGAGAAACTCCTCGAACGCCCTGTCCTGTGCCTTGTCGAGCGTGATCCGCAGGCTGACCTCGACGGTATAGCCCAGGGCCCGCCAATCGACCACCGCCCGCGTCGCCCGGATCACGCCTGTCGCCTGCAACCTGTCCACACGCTTGTAGCAGGTGGCCGGGGCAATCCCGCTCGCAGCCGCCAGATCGGCCATGCTCAGTCCGGGGTCGGCCTGAAGCTGCCGCAGAATGCGCCGATCGGTGTCGTCGAGCATCAATCTTTCCTGAAATGAAGAATTACGAATGAATTTCTACCATTCAAGCGAAAGATTGCCAAGAGACAGCGGAATCTTCTGCGTCCCAGGCGTAGGGTGCTCGCCAGACACACACCCCGAGAGGAGAGATCATGCGCGTTTATTACGATCGCGATTGCGACATCAACCTGATCAAAGACATGAAGGTGGCCATCCTCGGCTACGGCTCGCAGGGTCACGCCCACGCGCTGAACCTGCGCGATTCCGGTGCCAAGAACGTTGTCGTCGCGCTGCGCGAAGGCTCTCCCTCGGCCAAGAAGGCCGAAGGCGAAGGCCTTCAAGTGATGGGCATCGCCGAGGCAGCTGCCTGGTGCGACCTGATCATGTTCACCATGCCCGATGAGCTTCAGGCCGAAACCTACAAGAAATACGTCCACGACAACCTGCGCGACGGCGCGGCGATTGCCTTTGCCCATGGCCTGAACGTGCATTTCGGCCTGATCGAGCCCAAGCCCGGCGTCGATGTGATCATGATGGCCCCCAAAGGCCCCGGTCACACCGTGCGCGGCGAATACACCAAGGGCGGCGGCGTTCCGTGCCTCGTGGCCGTGAACAACGACGCCTCCGGCAAGGCGTTGGAAATCGGCCTGTCCTATTGCTCTGCCATCGGTGGCGGCCGCTCGGGCATCATCGAAACGAACTTCCGCGAAGAATGTGAAACCGACCTCTTCGGGGAACAGGCCGTTCTCTGCGGTGGCTTGGTCGAGCTGATCCGCATGGGGTTCGAAACCCTCGTGGAAGCCGGCTACGCGCCCGAGATGGCCTATTTCGAGTGCCTGCACGAGGTGAAGCTGATCGTGGACCTGATCTACGAAGGCGGCATTGCCAACATGAACTACTCGATCTCGAACACCGCCGAATATGGTGAATACGTCTCTGGCCCGCGCGTGCTGCCCTATGACGAAACCAAGGCCCGGATGAAGGCGATCCTGCGCGACATCCAGACCGGCAAGTTCGTGCGTGACTTCATGCAGGAAAACACCGTCGGCCAGCCCTTCTTCAAAGGCACCCGCCGCCTGAACGACGAGCATCAGATCGAAGCCACCGGCGAAAAGCTGCGCGGCATGATGCCGTGGATCTCCGCAGGCAAGATGGTCGACAAGGAAAAAAACTGATTTCGGTCAGCCTTTTTCGGACATGATTGGCGCGGGGTGGATCACCATCCCGCGCTTTTCTTTGGGGCCGCTCAGTTCCCCGCCTGTCGCATCATCATTTCATGCACCGCCTGCATGCCCCGGTCGGCCATGTCCGTGACCTCTGCGGCATGGGTGTGCATCGCCTCGACCAACTCCGGGTCGCCCGAGGTCTGGGTCACCACGATCCCTTCATCGGTCAGCGCAATATCCGTTTCCAGCCCCTCGGGGCGCGCAAAGAAGATATCGAGCGTCGGGCTCTGGATGAATATCCGTGGATCGTCCCCCGCCTCGACCCGCGCAATCATTCCCGCAACGTGTCGCCCAAGGGCCGCCATCACCTGCGCGTCGTCCGACCATGTCACGGTCCGGATGCCGTTGGGCAGGGTTTCCACCTCGCGGTAGATCGTCGGAAAGTTGCGGAACATCGTGGCCAGATCCGCGCTTTCCTCTGGCGTGGCGTTCAGCCCCTGAAGCCCCGGCATGTTGACCTCGTCATGTCCGGTCCCATCCGCGCCATGATGCTGCATACCATGGCCCGCCGCTTGGCCTTGCATCATCTGGGCCGACACCAGGGCGGGCTGCATGAACAGGGCCAGCGCGGCACCAACAAGCCTTCCGGCCACTGGAATGATTGTCATTGTCAAGTCCTCCTGACCCGACACTACAGGCTTTGGCGACCTCTGCAATCCGGCCCAGCCCCTGTGCGCCCCCGCAGATTGTCGCGTTACAACATAACACCCACTTGAGATGCCATGACCCACCACATCACGACACGCGAGGGCCTTCCGCCCGAAATGCGGACCCTCATGCGGGACTTGCCACGCGACGGCTGGCCAGCGCATCCCGCTTTCGCCCGCTCTATCCAGAACTGGATGGGCGCCCATCAAATGTTCCGCCAGCTTGGGCAGATCGTGCAAGAAGACAGCGAAACCTTCCTCGACAAGGGGATGGAGGCCGGTCGCTATGCTGGGCGGCTCGCGCATTTCGGCAACCTGCTGGTGCGCAACCTGCACGGGCACCACACGTGGGAAGACCGCAAGTTCTTCCCCGAACTGGACAGCGCCGATCCCCGCTTTTCCGACGGGTTGGAAATGCTGGAAGGCGATCATGTGGCGCTGGACGACCTGCTCGACCGCTTTACGCGCGGCGCGAACCGGGTTGTGCAACTGGCAACGCTGGCCCCGGACCAGATGACCGACGAGGCCGGCCCGGTGCGCGACATGGCCGAGCAGCTTGGAGGGTTCCTCACCCGGCACCTGACCGATGAGGAAGACCTCGTGGTGCCGATCCTGCTGCACCACAGGCTGCGTGGCTAAGACCTGACCAAACCCTGCCGGGCGCGATCTGCTTGCGCCCGGCCCCAAGCTCTGGAACTGTCCGACGGACAGCCAAAAAGGAGCGTGACATGACAGATGTGACCGGGATCACTGCGGGAATGTACCTGACCCGTCTTCTCGCCCTCTATGGGGTCGATACGGTGTTCGGCATACCGGGGGTGCACACGGTCGAACTGTATCGCGGACTGCCCGGCTCTGGCATCCGCCACGTCACGCCGCGCCACGAACAGGGCGCGGGCTTCATGGCCGATGGCTATGCCCGCGTCGGCGGCAAGCCCGGTGTCTGCTTCATCATCTCCGGTCCCGGCATGACCAATATCGCCACGGCCATGGGGCAGGCCTACGGCGATTCCATCCCCATGCTTGTGATTTCGGCGGTAAACGCGCATGGCCGCATGGGCTCGGGCGAGGGCTGGCTGCACGAATTGCCCAACCAGCAGGCGCTGGTGTCGGGCGTGGCGGCGTTCAGCCGGACGATCAACACGGTCGAGGAACTGGCCCCCGCACTGGCGCAGGCCTTTGCCATTTTCGACGGGGCGCGCGCCCGCCCGGTCCATCTCGAAATTCCGATCAACATCATGACGGCCTCGGCCGACCACCTGCCATTGCCCAAAGGGCCGATGCGGCTGGCGCGGGCTGCGCCCGACCCGGCGGCCCTGGAAACCGCGGCAAGGAGGCTGTCGGACGCGTCGGCCCCGGTGATCCTTGCCGGCGGCGGCGCCCGCCATGCCATGGGGCTGCGGTCCCTTGCCGAAGCGCTTGACGCGCCCGTCGTGATGACCGCGAATGCAAGGGGCCTGCTGGCGCCGGATCATCCGCTCGGCGTCAGCCTTTCGGCGTCCATGCCGGAAACCCGTGCAATGATCGCGGCGGCAGACGTGGTGCTGGCCCTCGGCACCGAGATGGGGCGCACCGATTACGACATGTTCGAGGACGACGGCTTTACCCTGACCGGCGAGGTCATCCGCGTCGATCTCGACCCGGTGCAACTGGCCCGCAGCGCTGCGCCCGATCCGGGGCCCAACCTGGGGATCGTGGCCGATGCCGCCGCCATGGTCGAGGGGCTGCTGGACCGCTGCCCGCCCGGTGACAGCAAGGATGGCGCAGCGCGCGCGGCAGCGGCCAACGCAGGGCGCACCGCGCTCGATGACGCGATGCGCGGCGATCTGAAGATGCTCGAAGCCACCCGCGACGCCCTGCCCGGCGTAATCTTCATGGGCGACAGTTCGCAGGCAACCTATGCGGGCAACCTTGGATACGCAGCCGCAAGGCCCGGCACCTACCACAGCTCGACCACGGGCTTTGGCACGCTCGGTTACGGCCTGCCTGCCGCCATTGGCGCCAAGCTGACCACCGACTCGCCCGTCGTGGCACTGGCGGGGGATGGTGGCTTTCAGTTCACCGCGCCCGAAATGGCCAGCGCAGTCGAGGCCGGAACACCGGTGATCGTGATGCTCTACGACAATTCCGGCTATGGCGAGATCAAGAGCTTCATGGAAGCCCGAGGCATCGGCACCGTGGGCGTCGATCTCTACACACCCGATCTCCGCGGGCTGGCTGCGGCCTCGGGCTGGAAAGTCGCCGAAGCCGAAACGCCGCAGGGCCTGCGCGACGCTCTCGATGCCGCAAGCAAGGCGCCGACGCCCACGCTGGTTTATTACACCGACCGCCTGCGCACCGCCTTTCAAGCCGAGCTCTGACACCGATCCGCGCGAAAAGTGACGGCAAGGAAAGCAGGGGATTTGGCGGGATCTGCAAGTGACAGACCCCATCTGCCGCCCTACCTTTGGACCAGGCGGACACCAAAGGACGAGGACGCATATGCAATTCACGGTGAACGGAACGCCCCACGAAGTGGATGTCGAAGAGGACATGCCGCTTTTGTGGGTGCTGAGAGACGAGCTTGGCCTGAAGAGCGTGAAATATGGCTGCGGCATCGCCCAATGCGGGGCCTGCACGGTGCATATCGACGGTTTCGCCACCCGTTCTTGCCAAGTGCCCGCCAGCACGCTGGAGGGGGCCGAGATCACCACGCTGGAAGGGCTCGCCCCCGGTGATACGCTGCACGCCGTGCAAGAGGCGTGGATTGCGCATCAGGTTGCCCAGTGCGGCTATTGCCAATCGGGGCAGATGATGCAGGCCGCCGATCTGCTGGCCGGAACACCGGATCCGACCGACGAGGATATCGACTCGATCATGGGCGGCAACCTGTGTCGCTGTGGCACCTATCCCCGCATTCGCGCCGCCATCCACGACGCCGCCGCCCGCCTGAGAGAGGGGTAAGCCATGAGCAAACTCGGAAAAATCGCCCGGCGCAGCTTCCTTGTCGGGGCCGCCGCATTTGCAGGCGGCATCGCGTTCGGTACCTACATGGTGCGCCGTCCCCACGCCAACCCACTGGCGGACGGGTTGGACGCCGGAGAAGTAACCTTCAACCCGTGGGTCTTGATCGGGCCAGAGCGGATCACGCTGATCACCCCCCATGCTGATCTGGGCCAGGGCGCCATGCATATGCAAGCGACCCTTCTGGCCGAAGAGATGGACCTGGAGCCGGGGCAGTTCGACACCGATTTCGGTGCCCCTGCGGCAGCATATTGGAACACCGCGATGGCCGGTGATGCGGCCCCCTTCCGGTCGTCTGATCATGGCCTGATGGCGCGGACAACACGCGGCGCCATGGGGGCGGTCTTCAAGATCATCGGCCTACAGGGCACCGGCGGCTCCAGTTCGACCCCCGACAGCTTTGACAAGCTGCGACAGGCTGGCGCGATGGCCCGCGAAACGCTGAAGCTGGCCGCCGCGCAAGAGACCGGCATTGCCGTGGATCGCCTTGCCACCGATGCTGGCGCGGTCGTTTTGCCCGATGGCACCCGCCTTCCGTATACCGGGCTTGCCGCCACCGCCGCCACGCTGGAACCGGTCGAAGACGCCCCGCTGCGCCAACCCTCGGAATGGCGCCTGATCGGGCAGCCGACCGAACGGATGGATATCGTGGCAAAATCCACCGGCCAGCAACACTACGGCATCGACACCGAGATCGAAGGCATGGTGCACGCCGCCGTGCGCATCAACCCGCGCCGGGGCGCGCTCAATGGCTACGACGCATCGACCGCCGAAACCATGCGCGGGGTGCAAACGGTTTTGGAAGTCACCGATGGCGTGGCCGCTATCGCCGACAACACGTGGCGCGCCTTTCAGGCCGTCAACGCCATCGACTGCGACTGGGGACCGGCCCCCTACCCCGCCGAGATGGATGGCCATTGGGCCGCCGTCGCGTCCAGCTTCACCGACGAGCGCCTCGACAAGGAATGGCGCAATGACGGCGATATCGACGCGGCCCTGACCGGCGATGTCATCGAGGCCGAATACCGCGCGCCCTACGTGGCCCACCAGCCACTGGAGCCGCTGAACGCCGTGGTGCGGGTGACCGAGGCCGGGGTCGAGGTCTGGACCGGCCATCAGATGCCGCGCTTTCT
The DNA here is from genome assembly GCF_001879715.1 of Nioella nitratireducens. Lineage (GTDB taxonomy): Bacteria > Pseudomonadota > Alphaproteobacteria > Rhodobacterales > Rhodobacteraceae > Nioella > Nioella nitratireducens. The sequence continues at coordinate 30,575 of NZ_MNBW01000001.1, forward strand.
GCAACAGATGGTGGCCGGCGTCACCGGGCACGAGCCCGAACAAGTGACCTTTCACAACCAGTTCGCGGGCGGCAGCTTTGGGCACCGGCTCGAATTCGACCATGTTGTGCAGGCGGCCGAGATTGCCAACCAGATGCGCGGAACGCCAGTGAAACTGACCTATCAGCGGGAAGAGGATTTCGCCCATGATTTCCCGCGCCAGATCGGCATGGCCCGTGCAAGGGGCGCAGCGGCGGATGGCCGGGTCGCGGCCACCGATATCCAGATCGCCACGGTCAGCAGCTCGCGCTCGCAAATGGGCCGCCTGGGGCAAAGCGTTCCCGGCCCGGACACGCAAATCCCGGCGGGCGTGTGGAACGCGCCCTATGCCATCCCATCCTATCGCGTCCGCGCCTACGCGGTGCCGGGCCTGGCGCCGACCTCAAGCTGGCGTTCGGTCGGGGCTTCGACCGGCGGCTTCTTCGGCGAAGGGTTTCTCGATGAAGTGATCCACGCCGCCGGGGCGGACCCGTTGCAGGAACGGCTGCGGCTGGCCAGCAATCCCCGCGCGCGGGCGGTGCTGGAGGCGGTAGGAGAGATGTCGGATTGGGGCCGCTCCCTGCCCGAGGGGCGTGGCCTTGGTCTGGCCATGGTGGAAAGCTTCGGCGTGCCGGTCGCGGAAGTGATCGAAGTCGAGGCCACCGACCGGGGCATTCGCATCCACGATGTCTGGGCAGCGGCAGAGGTCGGGACGGTCGTCGACCCGGTGAACTTCGAAAACCATGTGCAAGGGGCCATCGTCTGGGGCCTCGGCCACGCGATCAACTGCGAGATCACCTATTCCGACGGCATGGCCAACCAACTGAACTTCGACCAACACGACGGAATGCGGATATGGCAAGCGCCCCGCATCGCCGTTCGCGCGGTAGAGCTTGGCGGGGACGTGCACGGCATCGGCGAACCGCCCGTGCCGCCAGCCGCCCCTGCACTTGCCAACGCCATCTTTTCCGCCACCGGCCAGCGCCTGCGGGAAATGCCGTTCAGCAAGCTGGTGGATTTCGTGTGAGACTGGCAGGATAGCCCGCGCTGAACGCCCATTGACCTTCCCCGCGCACCGCTGTCTGGTGCGCGGGCAGAAGGAGCCTTCCCATGACACATCCCCAGATCACCCGCTCAAGCTGGCTCATGGTGCTTGCCCTCGGGGTGACGTGGGGCGCGACCTTTATGGTGATCGAGATCGCGCTGCGTGGCATCAGCCCGTTCTGGCTTGCGTCCGGGCGGATCGGCTTTGCCGCCGCGCTTATGGTGGTGGTCTGGGTGGCACGCGGCGCCAAGCTGTTCGTCACCAAAGACCGCGACTGGCCAATGCTGACCATCATCGGCGCGCTCAGCTCCGCCGTGCCGTTCATGCTGCTCAGTTGGGGCCAGCAATACGTGACCTCGGGCTTTGCCGGGGTCTCGATGGCCGCCGTGGCGTTGATGGTGTTGCCGTTGGCTCATTTTCTGGTGCCGGGAGAACAGATCACCCTGCGCCGCGCCATCGGCTTTCTTATCGGGTTCGCCGGGGTCGTGGTGCTGATCGGCACGCAGGCCTTCGCCTCGACCGGGGCGGGGCTGGAGCCCTTCGGTCGCGCCGCCTGTCTCGGGGCGGCGGGGTGTTATGCGGTCAGTTCGGTGTTGATGCGGCGGCTGCCCGCGATTGACCCGATCGGGCTGGCCACGATCCTTCTGGTCATCGGCGCGGCCATTGTCATCCCCGCCGCGTGGGTCGTGGAAGGCCCGCCCCCGATGCCCTCGGGCGAAACCCTCGCGGTTCTGGCCCTGCTCGGCCTTGTGCCGACGGCGGCGGCAAATATCCTGCGCGTCGTGGTCATCCGCAGCGCCGGCCCAACGTTCATGAGCCTCACCAACTACATCGTGCCGGTGAATTCGGTCATCCTTGGCTCGCTCGTCCTGAGCGAACCCTTACCACCCTCGCTGCTGTCGGCGCTTGCCCTGATCCTCGCGGGTGTCTTCCTCAGCCAATGGGGGGCGCTGAAGCGGCTCTTTATCGGCTGATCTCTGACCATTCGGCGATTCTGAAATTCCGTGGTATCCTCTCGCCACGAGGGACTTTACTTTTTTGGGGGAGGACTTGCCGTGGACAGACGTCTGTTCATGTCCGGTCTTGCCGGGAGTGGCCTTGTCACCGGTTTGGTGCCGACACCGGCAATATCGCGATACGCCTTTATTGAAGATGAAGATGACACGGAATTCGATGTCCTCAGACGATTGCGGCTTCCATGGGTTCATCGTCTGGCCGAGGGGCTGCCACAGCTTCTTGGGGGTGCGCCGCGCATCCTGCGTTTGATCGAACTTGCCAACGTGAACGGGGTGGCCCGCCAAGTGCAAAGGGCGGCGCGCATCTCAGTCCTCAGCCAGCCGATGGTCACCATGGACGCCAACAGTGCTGCCGCGCCGCGGGCGAACGGGCCCGGCATGGAATTTCTGTCCAATGTTCGGCTGTCCGGCGATCCTGCCCTTGTGACCCGCGTAGCGGAAACGGATGTGCGAAGCCCCACATCAATCGTGGTCGGCGGGATAATCTACCAAGTCCCCAACCGGAACAACCACCAACAATTGTCTGTGCCCGTGTTGGGGGACCTGCCAGTGGTCGGCCACCTGTTCCGTCGGTCGAGGCCCTCGGAACAAAGCAACCTGATACTTTTCGTAACCGCCCGCGTTATCCAACAAGAGGAGTAAATGCGTCGGGGTCAGACGACCCGTTCGACCGCCGCGACGACCTCGCCCACCACGTTCTGCAACAGGCCCTCGTCCTCGCATTCCGCCATCACGCGGATCAACGGCTCAGTGCCCGATTTACGGATCAACAGTCGCCCGTTGCCCACCAGCCGCGCTTCGGCGGTGGCGATGGCCTGTTGCACCGCGACCTCGTCCAGCGGAGTTTGCCCGGCCGAGAACCTCACGTTTTGCAACAGTTGCGGCACCCGCTCGAAATTGCGGGCCAAATCGCTTGCCCGTTTCCCGGTGCGCACCATCTCGGACAGGAATTGCAGCCCCGCGATCAGCCCGTCGCCAGTGGTGGCATAGTCCGTCATCACGATATGGCCCGATTGCTCGCCGCCAAGGTTCAGCCCTTGCTGGCGCATCGCCTCGACAACGTAGCGGTCGCCGACGGGGGTACGGTGCAACGATATCGCCCGTTCCGCCAGAAACCTCTCCAACCCGAGGTTGGACATGACCGTCGCCGCCAGCGTCTGGCCCTTCAAACGCCCCTCTTCGGCCCACCGGTTCGCGAACAGCGCCATGATCTGGTCACCATCGGCCACCTCGCCATTCTCGTCGATCAAGATCACCCGGTCGGCATCGCCGTCGAGACAAATGCCGACATCGGCACCCACTTCCCGGATCTTGGCCTGCGCCGCCTGCGGCTTGGTTGAGCCGACCCCGTCATTGATGTTGACCCCGTTAGGATCGACCCCGAGCGGGATCACCTCTGCCCCCAGTTCCCACAGCACCTCGGGCGCCGCCCGGTATGCCGCGCCGTTTGCACAGTCGATCACGACCTTCAGCCCATCGAGGTCCAGCCCGTGCGGCACCGTGCCCTTGACCCGCTCGACATAGCGCGCACGGCCATCGTCAATCCGCTTGGCGCGACCGATATTCTCGGATTGCGCCGGTTGCAGATCGGAATGAACCAGGCGCTCGATCTCGGTTTCGGCCTCGTCAGACAGCTTGAAGCCGTCAGGGCCGAAGAACTTGATACCGTTATCCGTAGCCGGGTTGTGGCTGGCGGAAATCATCACCCCCACATCGGCCCGCATCGACGGGGTCAGCATCCCCACGGCAGGCGTCGGCACCGGCCCCAACAGCAGCACGTTCATGCCGGTCGAGGTAAAGCCTGCCGTCAACGCATTCTCGATCATGTAACCCGACAGCCGCGTGTCCTTGCCAATCACCACCCGGTGGCCCGCACTCTGGTCGCGCCGGAAATACCGGCCTGCCGCCGCGCCCAGTTTCAGCGCGAGTTCTGCGGTCATCGGATAGGTGTTGGCGCGCCCACGGACGCCATCGGTGCCAAAGAGTTTTCGAGTCATGCCTGCCCTCGTTCTGCCGCGCTCCAAAGCGCGATCATTTGCCGGTGCACTTCTATATCATGGACCCGTAGCAACTGGACCCCCTGCCCCAAGGCCCATAGGCCAATTGCTGCCGATGCGGGGCCACGCTCGTGAGCGTTGGGGATGTTTCCGATACGCCCGATCGACCCCTTGCGCGACACGCCCAGCAATATCGGACAGCCAAGGCCGTGAAAGACCGAAATCCGCCCGATCAGCGCGAGGTTGTGGGTCTCGCTCTTGCCGAACCCGATGCCGGGGTCAACGATGATGCGGTCGCGGGGAATGCCGGCTTGAACAGCGCAATCGACCGATGTTTCAAGGCTGTCATAAACATCCAGCAACACATCCGCATAGTCGGGATTGTCCTGCATGTCCTCGGGCAGACCTTGGGCGTGCATCAGGCACACGGGCGCACGTGTCTCGGCGGCAACCGTCCGGGTGGCCGGGTCGAAGGTGAAGGCAGAGACATCGTTGATCAGGTCCGCCCCGGCGGCCAGCGCTGCCTGCGCGACAGCGGCCTTGCGGGTGTCGATCGAGATTGGGGTTGTGATGCCTGCGGCCCGGATCGCCTCGATCACCGGGGCGGTGCGGGCGACCTCTTCCATCACTGGCACCTCTTGCGCGCCCGGCCGGGTGCTTTCGCCGCCAAGGTCCAGAATATGCGCGCCCTCGTCCAGCATCCGCCGAACCTGCGCCATCGCGGCCTCGGGATTGTTGAACTTGCCGCCATCCGAGAAACTGTCAGGTGTCAGGTTGAGGATGCCCATGATCCGTGGCATGTCCAACGCAAGCCCGGCAATCGGCGCGCGCGCCGCCGTAAGACGGGCCAGCACGCCGGACGGAACCGCAGCCGCCGGGATCACACGGGGGGCGCATCCGCGCGCCAGTTCCTCGACATGGGTGAACCAGACGCGCGTACCGGCAAGCGCCAGCGCCTCGGGTGGTCGGGCCGGGTCGGCCTGCGGGATCGGGCGGTAGTAGAGCGTCATTCGGGGCCTCGTCCTTGTCGCATCGCATTCGCGCTCGTCCGATCGTGCCCGTGCTCCACCGCAGAGTGAGGTCAAGGAGGCGCGCAACGAGCCGGGCGGTCGCCCTTCCGATAGCCCCGGCAGGTCCGCGCGGCAAGCCTCAGACCTCGGGCATCGCCTCCGGGCCGAGAACCGTCAGTGGCAACGCCGTCTCAGGGGCGTCGCCGCCAAGGAACAACACGTCCCGCGCCTCGAAGCTCTCGGCAAGCCACAGCGCCAGCGGCTCCCCCTCGCGTTCCGATGTCTGCGGGCCATCCACGCTGTCCAGCACCAGCTTGGACGGCGCCCAGACCGAGATCCGGCCGTGCTTCATCGCCCAATCCAGCTCGGTCCGGCTGTCCACCACCACGCAGCGATCATCGCGCGAGGCGAGAATCCATGCGTTTTGTTCGATGGCCAGCAGGTCGATGCGGCGTTGCGGCATCGCATGCGCGGCCTGCGGCACGGTGCCCTCGGGGCGGCCCACACAGAGGATAACGGGCGCCCCCTGCGCTTCCAGCCGGTCCAATAGCGCCGGCATGTCGTCGCGGGCGATAGCGGCATTCGACAAATACACCACCAGCGGATGCGGGGTGCCATCGGTCAGCAAGGACAGGCGCGGGCGGTCCGGCGCGGTGCGCACGATCTCGACCCCAAGGGCGAACGGACCCCGGTCGAGCTTTTCGATCCGCACGAAGCAGCGGGCGGCCAGCGGATGGGCCAGAACCCGCTCGGCGATGCGGGCGGCAAGGGTTTCCAGAAGGTTCAGGCGCTCGGCCTGCAACTCGTGGTCGATGGCCTCGACGATGGTATCATAGGACAGGATGCGGTCGACATCGTCGGCATCGGGATCGGCGGCAGAGCGCACTTCGACCACCACGTTGAACCGCACCCTCTGCAGCAGCCCCCGTTCCTGTTGAAAGGCGCCGATTTCAACGTCACGCTCGTGATCGGACAGGCTGATGCGATCCAGCGGATCGGGGCCGGCGGTCGCCTTGGCCCGTTCTGAAGGATGCGCAAAGGCGAGGCGGGTTTCATCGGACATGGCGCGGCTCCTCTGGGTCGGGCAGGCAAGATCGCATCCTGATAGCAAGCCAAGGGGCGCATTGCACCCCTCGCCAACGTCGCCCCGCGCCGGGAAAGCGACGTGGATCAGTTTTCGCGATAGAACCGATGAACGCCGATTTCGGCGGTCTGCGGAAACACCTGCGCCCAACGAGGATTGACCCAGTTGGCGTGGTAATGGGTTGCACCACCGGTTAGGTTTCTTGGCCCGCCATTGATCATCACACGGGCGATCTTGCCAAGGCGGTCGTAGATCGCGGTCTCGGTAATCGTTTCGGGGCGGCCGTCACAGGTATAGGTGAACTGGCAGGCAAAGCGCCGACCGGTGCCCTGATTGACCACGCCGCAGATCGTGTTGGGATAGTCGGGATTGTCGACGCGGTTCAGGATCACTTCCGCGACCGCGAACTGGCCCTCGACGCTTTCGCCGCGCGCCTCGAAATAGAGGGCTTCTGCCATGCATTGCCACTGGCGCCCGCCATGGGCACGCGGCATCGCATCAAGTTCGGCAGCCGTGTAGGGCGCGGCGCCTCCTGTGGAACTGCGCCGTCCGGTGAAGGGCGATCCGATGCTGGCCAGCCGCAGTGGGCTGACCGAGCGCATTCCGTCATGCTCTTGCCCCATCACCGACGTGAAGAGAGAGCCGAGCGAATGCGTTGGGTCCGTCGACGTGGACGCGGTAACATCTGCGCTTGCCAGACCGGTGGTCAGCAAGAGCGCGGCAGCAGCGGCCATGACGGCGCGCTTGATCTTAAACTGTCCCATTCTGGGCATCCCCAATTGGCCGGTTGCTCCGGCACTGCTTCGACCTCATGTCGTATACCGGATCAGCCCCGATGGGCCAAACCAGCGCTTAATCTAGTGACCATCGCTTAACAAACCCCCAACAGCTAGGCATCCATCCGCAAGGGAATCGTTTAACGACGTCTATTAGTGCGCTGGAATCACGACTCTATTGTGTCAGAAATAGCCAGTTGTGCGGCCGCGAGTTTGGCAACCGGCACCCGGAACGGCGAACAAGAGACATAATCGAACCCCGCCGCCCGGCTGAACGCGATCGAATCGGGGTCACCGCCATGTTCGCCGCAGATCGACAGGGTCACGTCGGGGCGCGCTTGGCGTCCACGTTCCGCCCCCAGCAACAACAGCTCTCCTACCCCGTCGCGATCAAGTCGCTGGAACGGGTCTTCCGGGAACACCCCCTGATTGACATAGACCGACATGAAGCGGCCCGCGTCGTCGCGGCTGAGACCATAGGTCATCTGGGTCAGGTCGTTGGTGCCGAAGGACAGGAAAGCGGCGTGTTCCGCGATTTCGCCCGCGCGCAGTGCTGCGCGCGGCGTTTCCACCATGACCCCAAGCCGATAGGTGAACTGCGTCCCGGTCTCGTTGCGCACGGCGGCGGCGACGGCATCGACGCGATCCTTGATCAACTCGACCTCGCGCTTGGCGCTGACCAGCGGGATCATGATCTCGGGCACAACCGGCTCCTTGCCCTGCGAGGCGACAACGGTGGCCTCGAAGATGGCGCGCGCCTGCATCGAGTAGATGCCGGGCACAGTAATGCCGAGCCGCACGCCCCGCATCCCCAACATGGGGTTGAATTCCTGTAAGTTCTCGATCCGCGCCGCGACGCGGCTGACCGGCAGATCCAGCGCGGCGGCCAAGGCCCGGATGCCGTCGCGGTCGCCGGGCAGAAACTCGTGCAAAGGCGGGTCGAACAGGCGGATGCAGACCGGCTGACCCTCCATCAGCTTGAAAAGCTCGATGAAATCGCCGCGTTGCATCGGCAACAGGCGTTCCAGCGCGGCTTTTCGATCCTCTTGATCCTCGGCGAAGATCATCTCGCGCATCACCGTCAGACGGATCGGATCGAAGAACATGTGCTCGGTCCGGCACAGGCCGATCCCGTCGACGCCAAAGGTTTGGGCCAGTCGGGCATCTTCGGGCGTGTCGGCATTGGCGCGAATACCGATGTCGCGCGCGTCGTCAGCCCATCTCAGCAACGTGGCAAAGGCCCCGCCCATGGCCGGTTCGATCATGGTCGCCGCGCCCACCAGAACCTCGCCCGAGCTGCCATCGACGGTGATCACGTCACCCTCGTGAAAGACCCGGCGGCCCGGCACGGTCAGGGTCTTCTTGCGGTGGTCCAGTTGCAGGTCCGTGGCCCCGGAGACGCAGGGCACACCCAGTCCGCGCGCGATCACGGCGGCATGGCTGGTCATCCCGCCCCGCTCGGTCAAAATCGCGTCGGCGGCATGCATGCCGCGAATATCCTCGGGGCTGGTTTCGCGCCGCACCAGAATACAGGGCTCCCCCTTGGACGAGGCCGATTGCGCTGCAGAAGCGGTGAACACGATCTTGCCCGTGGCCGCCCCCGGCGCGGCAGCGATGCCGCGGGTCAACAGGTCTTTCGGCCCCTCGGGGTTGACTTGCCGGTGCATCAGTTGGTTGAGGGTGAAGGGCGCGACCCGCGTCAACGCGTCGTCCCGAGAGATGACTCCATCCTCGGCCAGATCGACGGCAATCCGCACGTCCCCCCGGGCAGACCGCGGCACGCGCACCGCGTCGAGGATGGCAAGCTTGCCTTCCATGAGCGTGAATTCGATCTGCATCTCTTCGCGCAGCCGCGTGCGAATGAGTTTGCCCGCCTGCCGCAGAGCCTCGACCTGCTTGGGGCAACGGTCTTCCAACGCCACGCCGCGCTCATCGGTCTCGATGAACTGTGCCGCCGCCTCGCTCAGCGCGGCACGGCCCTGGCTTTGCGGCAGATACCGCCCGGTGATCTGCGCAAAACCGCTTTCCGACGAGACGAATTGCACGACACCGGCGCCGGTTTCTTCCTTGCCGATAGACAGCGCCATGCGCTGCACGATCAGCCCCAGCCCCGCATCGGCAGGCGCGCCCTTGGCTTGGCGCAGCAGGCGGGCACTGGTGCCTTCCCAGGCGCGGGCCATGGCGCGCAGCACCTCGGTCAACTGGGTTTCCACGTCCTGCGGGAACGGATCTTCCATCTCGTCTTCGAAATGGGCCAGCGCCAGACGCGGCGTGATCGGGGCGGCGAACAGGTCTTCGTCCAGCCGCAAGACATCGACCGCGTAGGACCGTATGAAGGACAGGTAAAGCGCATCCGCCGCCGCTTGCCCATGTTCCTTTGCAATCCGCGCGGCAACCGCATCGTTCATGCCGATGTTCAGCACGCTGCCCGGCCCACCCCAATCGGGCGCCTGACTGGACGAGCGCACTGAAAGCAGGTCGCCATCGTCGAAGATTCCCGCCAAGGCGGTCATGTCCGGCAAATGACCCAAGGCCAACCCGCGCACCGTGTCGAAAGACAGCGCGACCGACAGTGGCACCGGCAGTTCAAGCCGCACCAGCCGCTGAAGGCACTTGGCCCGGTTGCCGTGCTGGTCCGTCTGGATCGGCGCCGATGGCGTGATCTGCAGCATGTCGGGTGTGTCGGGCATTGCGTTTCGCACTCGCAGAAAAATCCTGCGCTGACCATACAGTCTTCGCGGCGCGGGTCCAGTCCAGCGTCGGGGCGATCACATCTCCATCGAGATCGTCACCGGCCCATCGTTGATCAGCGACACTTTCATATCCGCCCCGAAGCGGCCCGTTTCCACTGGCACCCCAAGCGACGCCAGATGGTTGGCGAAATGGCGGTAGAGCGGTTCACCCAACAATGGATGCGCCGCTGTCGAAAAGCCCGGTCTGTTCCCGCGCGAGGTGTCGGCGGCCAGCGTGAACTGGCTGACCACCAGAGCACCGCCGCCCACATCCAGAACCGAGCGATTCATCTTGCCCGCATCATCCTCGAAAATTCGCAGCTTGGAAATCTTGGCGGCCAAGGCCTCGGCCTGCGTTTCGCCATCGCCCTGCATCGCGCAGACAAGGATCAAAAGGCCCGGCCCGGTCTGGCCGATCACGTCGCCGTCAACACGCACGGCAGCCTCGGAAACACGTTGCAAAAGGGCGCGCATAAGATACCTCGCAGGCTGAATTTGACGCCGGTCAAAGCGAATCCGGCTTGGATGAGACACTCTTTCTGCATCGGGCCAAGGCCCTTCAGCAATATGGAAGGAGGATGATCGTTATGGTCGAAACGTCCCACACCTCCGGCGGCTGGCCGGCAATGTTCCAACCTTTCCGCAATATCGGGCATCAGGTTGCCGACTGGTTCGCCCCCGCGTCCGAGGCCGCCGTTGACGCGCACGCCTATCGCATCGTGATGGAACTGCCCGGAGTCGAGGACAAGGATATCGACGTCAGCGTGCATGACGGTGTCGTCACCGTGCAGGGCGAAAAGAAGTCGACCCGCGAGGAAAAAGGCGAGACGTGGTATTTCAGCGAACGGCAATACGGCGCGTTCTCGCGCAGTTTCCGCCTGCCGCCCGATGCCGATGCCGAACAGATCGGTGCCGACCTGAAAGACGGGGTCTTGACCCTGAGCATCGCCAAGAAAGGCCCGGAAACACCGCAGGCCAAGAAGGTGGCGATAAACCGGGGCTGAGCGTCAGCCCTGCCAGCGCAGCGCCTCGGTCAGCGGCGCGCGCGTGGTGCGAAATCCGTTGGCCGGGTGATCGCTATCCTCCCGGCCGATGGAAACCGCGCAAACCACCTGCCGCGTCTCGGGCAAGTCGAAAAAGCGGTGCAGGAACGGCGCATAGCTGGCCAACGCGGCCTGCGGGATCGTGGCAACGCCGCGCGCGGCGGCGGCCAGCGTGAACCCGGTCAAAAACCCGCCGCAATCGACCAAGGCATAGGGTCCAAGCTCGGCCGCGCTGGTCAGGATGGCCACATGGGGCGCGCCGAAGAAGCGGAAATTCTCCATCATCTGCCGGGTAGAACCATCGCGGTCGCCCTTCTCGACGCCTACAGCGCCGTAAAGCTGCCAGCCACAGACCGAGCGCCGCTCTTTATAAGGGCCGGAATAGCGTTCGGGGAACGGAATGTCGGGCGAATGGCTGGCGCGCGCCATGTCCTCGGCCAACGCCGCCCGCAGGCGGTCGGTTTCCGCCGGACGCGTGACGACCAATTCCCACGGCTGCGCGTTGCACCAGCTTGGCACTTTCTGCGCCTCGGCCACGATCTCTTCTATCAGGTCTTCAGGCAACGGATCGGGGTTGAACCCGCGGCAGGAATATCGCGAGTCCAGGATGCGCGACAGCGCGTCGGCATCGCTCATTTGTTCATCGCGTAGAGATAGCCGATTCCGGCGGCGACAATCAGGCCTAGGATCACCGCGATGGCGATCTTGATGGCCGACCAGGGCCGTTCGCCCTGCACCCGGCCGGATTGACCGTTGACCACGAAGCGATAACTTTTGCCTTTGTATTTATAGGCCGCCATCCAGACCGGCAGCAGGATATGCTTGAAGGTGACGCCCGACACGTCCGTATCGACATGGGTAATCCGCTGGCGGTCGCCGCCGATGTCGAAACGGATATCGCGGCGGATCTGGGCATCCATGATCTCGCGCGCCTCGTCAAATCCTTCTGACAGATCGACCGTATAACCCTCGGCCCGGAACCCGGCGAGGAAATGCGGCGTATATGGTTCCAGCGCGTTCAGGTTCCACGGCGCAAGGTTGTCGGTGTATTTCTTGGGAAGCGAGCGAGAGGCCAGCACCAGCACATCGTCGAAGAAGCGCTGCACCCGGCCCCGGACATTGCGCCACCGGATACGCTGTTCGCGTACCGTGGTGGGCTTGCCGTTCCGGGTGACGGTGCGGGTGACATAGTAGACCGTGCCGCGCTGCCCCTGATAGGCGCTTCGGGTCTGTGCGTCATAGGTCCAGAAGGGCACATAGATGCCGTTCATCTTGCGCCCCTTGCGGGCATATTCCTTGAGCCCGTTGGGTGCGAACCACAGCTTGCCCAGCCACTCGGTCATGGCCTTGTGCGCGGCGCGTTCATCCAGTTGGAAGGGCAACACCCCTTTGGGTTTGATATGCCGATGGGTGCCGGTATCCGTCACCACCGGCGTCGCGCAGAACGGGCATTCCGAAGAGTGAACGTCCGCGCTGAATTCGACCTGCGCCCCGCAATTGGGGCAAGAGGAAACGCGGGTTTCCTCCATCTCTGCATCGGGCAATTGCGCCCCGAGCGCGGCCTCGAAATCCAACTCGCGGATCGCGGGAACGTCCTCGCCCCCCTCGAAATCCTCGACATTGCCGCAATGGTCGCAGATCAGCTTGCCCGCCACCGGATCGAACCGGAAATCGGCACCGCATTGGGTGCAGGGAAAGCGGTGTTCTTCGCTGCCCGAGGGCGCGGCCACCTCTTGCTCGTCATCGTCAGACGACGGGGGTGGGGCGGAACCGGGCGGCGGCGGGGGCGTGTCGGACATGAGCTATCAATAATCTGCTTTGGAATGGGAAGGACTCGACCGCATCATCAGGCGCAGCCGAGCGCATTTCAAGGCCCCTGACACGGCAAGCTCGATCAGCCCCGAGGCCGGACCATCCGGGTCAGCGTGCCGTCCTTCAGCACCACCTGATGCAGGATCGCCGCCGCCGCATGGGCCAACGCCACGAAGAACAGCGCATTGCCGATCAGCGCGTGAATCTCGCCCGCCGACTCGATCCCGACAAACCACGTCACCACGCCGCCAAGCGGGGCGAGGATCATCAGCAGGTAAAGAACCCGGTGCCCCCAGACCGCTGCCGCATCCATCAGGGCCGAACCGCCATGGGCCGCCGCGGGGGCGCCCTGCATCAGCCGCACAAGAATGCGGATCGCGATCAGCGCAAAGATGCCGACCCCCAGCCACACATGAACCGTTGCATCGCTAAAGCCGGTGGAGCCAGCCTGCAAACGGTCATGCAGCGCGCGCCCCATGCCCTCACCGGTGAACCACCCGGCGAAGATCAACAACGCGATCAGCCAGTGCAGGCCGATCTGAAGACGGGAATACCCGGAACGTGACGACATAGAGATCCCTTTCTCTTTCACTCTTTCAACACCTTTCACGCGGGACCGACAAGGTTCCGTCGGCGGATATCAGACACCCGGCGGGGGCGGTGGCGGCATGACGGTGAAGAGCTGCGCCAGCTCTGCCACATCCTCTGCCTTCTTCCAGCCATCTTGCCCCGCGGTCCAGACAAAGGTCTGTCGCGTCAGTTCTCCGCGGGTCGCCATCTGGCCCATTGTCGCACGCGAAAACGGCCCCTTGGTCTGGCCGTTTTCGGCGACGTGCCAGACATGTTCGACCGGCGGCGGCGGCGGGGCGGCGGCGGCTTGGGGCTGTGCCTGTTGTTGTGGCGCGGCGCCCCACGGCCCTTGGTTCATCGCACCCGCCATCTGGTTGGCCATCGCCATGCCCATGCCCAACCCCATGCCGGTGGCGGCCCCGCCGCCATTCGGGTTCTGCGCGGCGGCGGTCATCGCCTCGGCCGCCGAAAACTGGGTATAGCGGTTCAGATCGCCCACGACCCCCATCGACGTGCGCTTGTCCAGCGCGGCCTCGACCGCCGGCGGCAGGCTGATGTTCTCGATGTATAGTTCGGGCAGGTCCAGCCCGTATTGCGCGATGGTGCCGGAAATGGCCTCGGCCATCATGCGCCCCACCTCGCCGGTATTTCCCGCCATGTCGAGCACCGGGATCCCCGCCGATCCGATCACGCGGGAAAATTCCTGCACGATGATATTGCGGATCTGAAAGGTCACCTCGTCTGTGGTAAATTCCCCATCCGTGCCGACGATCTCGGTCATGAACGTGCCCGGATCCTTCACCTTCACCGTATAGGTGCCATAGGCGCGGATGCGGGTCGGCCCGAATTCCGGGTCGCGCAGCATGATCGGGTTCTTGGTGCCCCATTTCAGGTCGGTGAAGCGGTTGGTGTTGACGAAATAGATCTCGGATTTGAACGGCGACTGAAAGCCGTGCGACCAGTGCTGAAGGCTGGTCATGATCGGCATGTTGTTGGTCTCCAACATGTAAAGGCCCGGCGTGAACACATCCGCCATCTGCCCTTCATGGACAAAGACCGCCGCCTGCCCTTCGCGCACTGTCAGCTTGGCGCCGTATTTGATCTCGTGGCCCTGACGCTCGAAGCGCCAGACCATGGTATCGCGGGTGTCGTCGGTCCAGTGAATGACATCAATGAACTGGCCGGACAGGAAATCGAAAATGGACATGTGGTCCTCCTGTGAAAGTCTCTCTTGGCTCAGCTTGGCCCGCCGACCAATTCGTCCGCAAGCTCGCGCAGATAGGGGCGGGCCTGGTCCGGGGTCATGCCGGGCTGCAAACGGGGGTCGTAAAGCATGTGCAAGAGCATCTCGTCATGGGTCGTCAAAAGCGCGAATTCCTCGTCATCGTTGAAGATCGAGGGCCGCACTGTGGGGCTGTCATTGGGCAGGCCAAGCGCCTGCGCCACCTCTTCGTGGATGCAGGACCGGCGCAGCAGGTCGGGGTGTTCGGTTCGGATAAAGGCGATGGCCGCGACATAGACCGAGGGGGCGTCGGCCTCGGACACGGCATAGACCGAGCAGAAATTATAGCGCGGCAGCGTGGTGATCTCGCGGACCGTGGCGTCGCTGATCTCGGGCATGATCCGGCGCAAGAGCGGCCCCGCCGCCACCTGCTCATCGCGGTTGAGGAAGAGCACGTGGAAATTCCCGCCAGAGCCGACGGCGCGGATCGAATGGCCCGTGGCCCCGGCCAGCCGGTCGGCGTAGCGGGCCAGCGTGCCCCGGTCCTGATCGCGCATCTCCTCGGGAACTGACGCACCGAAATGGGCCTGAATGCGCACCGGGCGTTCCCACCGGCGCAGCACCGACGGCGTCTGTTGCGCAACGAACCGCCCCCCCGACAGGGTGTATTCGTCGTAAAGCGCGATGCGTTCGAAATTCGCCACCAGATTGCGCGCCAGAATGGGCGTATCCGGCCCGCCCCCATCGGTGCGCAACAGGCCATGCGTCAGCAGCCGTTGCTGCACCCCTTGGTAATAGCGGGCATAGGCCAGGCTTTCCTCGGACGGTTCGACGGATGGCGGCGCGACCTCTGGCGCGGTTGGTTGCGGGGGGGATTGCGGGGCCGGTGCGTCATCGCATCCCGCCAGCACCGCCAAGGCGGTGACGGCAAGAGGCGTGATCCAACGAACTGTCATTCCCGGCCCCATCCCTGTCCGCACTCAGCCCTGCGGCACAGAGGTGCCGACATTGTCGCCGGTCCCGTTGCGGCGCGCCGTGGCCGACGCCAGCGTGTCGCGCAGATCGTGTTCCATCTTCTTCATATCGGCTTCGGCCTCGGCCCGGCGGCGCTTGCCCTCGTCCGCGATCTGAAGGCTTTCCTCGATGGTGGCGATCAGGTCGGCATTGGCCTGTTTGACCGCCTCGATATCGAACACGCCACGTTCCATCTCCTGGCGTACCATCTTGTTGGATTCGCGCAGGTTGGCGGCATTCGAGGTCAGCAATTCGTTGGTCAGGTCATTGGCCTCGCGCACCGCGCGGGCAGCCTCGGTCGAGCGCTGGATGGTCAGCGCCTGCGCCAGCTGGGTTTCCCAGAGCGGCACGGTGTTGACGAGGGTCGAGTTGATCTTGGTGACCAGCGACTTGTCGTTTTCCTGCACCAAACGGATCGAGGGCAGCGACTGCATGGTCACCTGGCGGGTCAGCTTGAGGTCATGCACCCGGCGTTCCAGATCGTCCCGCGCAGCGCGCAGATCACGCAGTTCCTGCGCCTTCATGACCTGTTCGTTTTCGGGCGCCGCTGCGACCTCGGCCTCTTTTGCCGGAATGGTTTCCTCGTCCAGTTCCTTCAGCTTTTCCTCGCCCGCCGCGATGTAAAGCGCCAGTTCGTCATAGAAGGCCAGCGTCTTGTCATAAAGCATGTCGAGCGACTTGATGTCCTTCATGAGCATGTGCTCATGGCTCAGAAGCTCATCGGTGATGCGGTCGATCTGGCCCTGTACATCTTCGTACCGCGCCATGAAGTCATGCAGCGGCTTGGCCTTGCCAAACAGCTTTTCCCACCAGGACCGCTTGCGGCCCGGATCCAGTTCATCCACCGAAAAGCCGCGAATGGTGCCCACGATTTCGCGCAAGGAGTCGCCCGCCGGGCCCACGTCCTTGTTCTTCACCCCGTCCAGCATCGCCTGCGAAATAGTTTGCAGTTCTTCCTGCGCGGACGAACCGAAGGTCACGATGGAATTGGTGTCGCCCATGTCGAGCTGCGCCATGCGGGTGCGGATTTCCTCGGCCGTGGGCGCGGGCGCTTCCGACAGCGGCACAAGATCTCCGGCCGGTTCTTGCAACACGACAGCATTGATTTCATCGACCAGCTGCGCAGCGGCCTCGGCCTGTTGGCGGGTTTGATCACTCATGGTTTTTGGTCCTTATGTCTCAATATGCAGGTTGTCCCGGCTCAGCCGGTCGCGGAGAACCTCGATTTCAACGTCGAGGTCACCACGGTCCGAGACCAGCATTTTCTGGGTCCGGGCCGCGAAATTGGTTTCAAGGTCGTTCAAGAGCTCAAGATAATCGGACCGCGCCGAGTAATCGCGCGCGGTGCCGTGAAGATCGGCATATTTGGTCGTCGCATCCCGGGCCCCCTGCAAATAGACGGTCAGGTACTTGCGCGCCTGCGTCAGGTCGCGGGGGTCATCCTCGACGGTGCGGAACATCTGGCGCGCGGTCGCCTGAAACGCATCGACCCGGCTGACCAACTGGCGGTCCCCGGTCCGGTCGATGGCCGCGCGCATGCTTTCCAGCATCTCTTCGGCGGCGTCCACCTTGCGCGCCACGCGGTCGGACTGAAAGCGGTCGACACCTTCGAGTCCCTTGTCCCGCAGCGGGTCGAGACCGAAGGAAAACAGATGCAGACCCGCCGCCACAACCCCGATCAACCCTGCCGTAAACGGGTTCCATTGCCCGCCAAAGATCACCAGCGCCACGCCCAGCCCGGTCAGGACCGAGGCAAACATCTTGCGCGGGATCGCCGGACGACGGGCCACCTTGCGCTCGTTATATGCGTCTTCGGCCCGAACCCCGTCGCGCAGCAGCCACGCCGCCAGCAGCATCACCGCCCCGCCCGCAAGATCGGTCACCATGCCGGTCACCGGCTGCCAGAAGGCCGTCAGGAAGATGAAGAGCGGCGCAATGAACAAGATGTTGATCCTGGCGCCGAACCGCGCCGGGCTGCGCCCGCGAAAGCTGGCCTCAAGGGGCCGTGGCTCGGGCGCGTGACTTTCATTGGACGCAGGATCGGGGCTGAATTTCCCGCCATATCGCTGTGCCATCTCAGAGCCCCCCGAAGCCGCCGAAGATCGCCATCATGATGATGACCATCAAAGCCACGAAGGCCACGCCCTGCAATGCGTTGGAACTCATACCAATGCCCCTTTCAACCCATACGATAAGCACGTGCGGCCCATAAAAAAAGATATCAATGCTGCGATTCCGATACTGGAATGGCTTGGGTCTGTTGACCTTGCGTCGCCCGCTTGGCTTCCAGCTTGCGCTGATAGCCCGACTGGATGAATTCCACGAGGAACAGGACCACAACCGCGAAATAGAAGGTGGTCTTGGACATCGGCACCACCGCATACCCAAAGAAATGCAGGGCCATCGCCGGATCGTGGGTGGCATGCTCGGCGGCCACTCCGGCCTCGCCCAACAGCACAACGCCGACGATCAGCAGGATGAACAGGCCCAGAACCTCGTACATGCGGTTTTTCTGAAGAAAGCGCGTCACGCCATCGGCCAACAGCAGCATGGCAAGACCCGACACCAGAATCGCCACCGCCAGAACTGCAAAGACCTTGGTGATCGCCAGCGCCGACAGGATCGAGTCGAAGCTGAAGATCAGGTTCATCGAAACGATCATGATCACCACCTGCGTGGCCGATTTGCCAGAGGTATTCCCCATGGCATGGCCCAGATCGTCCATCGACAGCATATGGCTGATTTCCTTGACCGCCGTGTAGATGATGAACACGCCACCGAAAATGAAGACGCAGGTCGCGAAGTTCACTCCGCCTTCAAGGATGCCGGTCCAGTTCAGCACAAGGAACGGCTCGGCCAGCAGGTCGATCAACTTGACCATCGCGAAGAGCAGGACGATCCGCAACACAACGGCAAGGATGATGCCCCAGAACCGCACCGCGCGCTGGTGGCGCTGCGGGGCGCGTTGGCTCTCGATCGAGATATACAGCAGGTTGTCGAACCCCAGAACAGCTTGCAAAAAGCACAGCATCACGAGGTTGCCAAGGTTTTCGAGGGTCAAGAGATCGGTCATGTCAAATCGCCTTCGGGCAGTGTCGCCAGCCAAAGGACCGGCGCAGAATTGTCCCGTTTTGAATAATCGTTTTGCGCGGGAAATGTCACGCCTTTCCCAGAGGCACGCCCTCAGATCCGCCGGGGCTGCGGGCCGGTCGCAAATTCGGGGCGAGGCGTCCCCTCCGACTGACCGTCGGGCAGGGCCGCACCGAGACGCGCCAGCGCCGTCGCGCCGTCGGGGCCAAGAACGGCCCGGTAAAGCGCGAACACACCGGGGCGCATGTAACCTGACCAATGGCAAAAGCGGGTTCGGGGCGGACGCATGGGAAAGCCGCATTGACGCAAGGCCGCGTGGTGCCGGGGGCAGTCGATCGAGAGGTTTAGCCAGTTGCGGCGCGGGTCCTGCAACCCGGCGCCGATCGGCCAGTCGGCCCAGCCATCCGGCCGGATCAGCAGCCGGAACGCAGCGTCAAAGGGGGCGTTTTCGCCGCTGGTGACATTCAGCACCCGCACCGCGTGGCCTGCCGGGCTGTCCATCGCCATCGCCGCGCGCTGCCGGTATTCCGCCCCCGACAGCAACACCATTCGGGCGATATCCCCAGCCCCCACCAGCGGCAACGCCGCCAGCGCCACCCGCGCGCCAAGGGAATGGGCCATGACCGTCAGCCGCATCGTGGGCCGTTCCTGCCGCACGATCCGCGCAATCCGCGCCAACGCCGCGCCGGTTTCGCCCGCGCGCCGATAGGCCCCGGCCAGCGTGCCCTGCGCTGGCCATCCAAGCGCGATGCCCAAACCGCCGCGATCCATGTGCAGGTGGCGCGGCCAACTCACCGCTTTCCAGCAGTCGCGGACCGGATCGAGCGACAGGATATGACGGTGCGGGTTGTCCCGGTCCGGACCGTCGGGACAAAAGCGGTAACCATGGATCATGACCGTGGCGACGGCGGCGGGCGAGGCGCGCAAGGCCGCCCGCAGACGCGCCTCGCCCTCCAACCTGTCTGCCCGCGCCGTCAAAGCCACCAGCATCCATTCCGTCCCCACCGAACATGCCTGCCCTTTCCTACCCGCCCAAGGCAACGCCAAGGTGACGGCGGTGTTTCGGCTTCGTGACAAGCGCCGCGTCTCGGCAACCTGAACGCGAAATCCCCTTGCTCCTCGTCGCCCAAGAGCGTATGCGAAGCGCACCGTGGCGATTTGTTAACCGGATTGCGGGCCACGTTAAACAAGCCGCTAAAGAGGTCGAGCGTCACCTGTCATGGCAGATGCCCCGACCGTTCACCGGTTCGGGGCTTTCTTGTTCCGGACCTGCAGGAGACCGAAGATATGAGCCAGGGCAAACGACCCCTCCCCGCCGATATCCACCCCCGCACCCAAGCCGTTCATAGTGGAACCCGCCGCAGCCAGTATGGTGAAGTGAGCGAGGCGATCTTCCTCACCCAAGGGTTCGTCTATGACAGCGCCGAGCAGGCCGAAGCCCGCTTTATCGAGACCGGAGATGACGAGTTCATCTATGCCCGCTACGGCAACCCCACCGTGCGCATGTTCGAAGACCGCATCGCGGCATTGGAAGGCACCGAAGATGCCTTTGCCACCGCCAGCGGCATGGCCGCCGTCAATGGTGCGCTGACCGCGTTGCTGAAGGCGGGCGACCACGTGGTGTCGGCCAAGGCGCTGTTTGGCTCCTGCCTCTATATCCTCGAAGAAATCCTCACCCGCTACGGGGTGGAGGTCACCTTTGTCGACGGCACCGATCTGGACCAGTGGCGCGCGGCGATCCGCCCCGACACCAAGGCGGTGTTCTTCGAGTCCATGTCGAACCCGACGCTGGAAGTGATCGACATCCGTGCGGTCAGCGATCTGGCCCACGCGGTCGGTGCGCTGGTAATCGTCGACAATGTCTTCGCAACGCCGGTGCTGCAACGCTCGGGCGATCTGGGGGCCGACGTGATCGTCTATTCCGCGACCAAGCATATAGACGGACAAGGCCGCTGCCTTGGTGGCGTTATCTGCGGCACCCGGCAATTCGTGCGCAAGGTGGCCGAACCCTATCTCAAGCACACCGGCGGCTCGCTGTCGCCGTTCAACGCGTGGGTCATGCTGAAAGCCCTTGAAACCATGGACCTGCGGGTGCGAGCGCAGGCCGATTCCGCGTTGAAAGTGGCCCAGGCGTTGCAGGGCCTGCCCGGCCTGTCCCGCGTGATCCACCCGTTCCTGACCGATCACCCGCAGCACGATCTGGCCCGCGCGCAGATGGACGCGGGCGGCACCATGATCGCGCTTGATGTCGCGGGCGGCAAAGAGGCGGCGTTCAAGCTGCTTAATGCGTTGCAGATCATCGTGATCTCGAACAACCTCGGCGACGCCAAGTCGATCATCACCCATCCCGCGACCACGACCCACCAGCGCCTGACGCCGGAACAACGGGCCGGGCTGGGGATCAGCGACGGGCTGCTCAGACTGTCGATCGGTCTGGAAGATGCGGGCGACCTGATTGCCGATCTCACGCAGGCGCTCGCGGCGGCACAAGGACCGGGATCGTGATCCGTCGTCTCAACGACGCATGGGCAACGCTGCACAATTACCGCATGGAGAAGGCGCCGCCCCCGCGCTAAGAAACCGCCCATGAAACCGTTTCTGATCCTGCAATTGCGCCCCGAAGACGAGGCCGCCGACGAGGAATTCGCCAGTTTCCTCGCCAAGGGCGGCCTCTCGGAAGGCGAGGTGCACCGTCTCCGCCTTGACCAGCGCGACCTGCCCGGCGGGTTGGTGCTGGCCGATTATTCCGGCGTGATCGTTGGGGGCGGTCCCGGCTGCGTTTCCGACAAACCCGAGGACAAGACCCCGCAGGAAGCCAAGATCGAGGCCGAGATCCTTGGCCTGATGCCGCGGATCACCGAGGCAGACGTGCCGTTCATGGGCTGCTGCTATGGCCTTGGTATCCTGGCCCACCATCTGGGCGGCACGGTCAGCAAGGCGCAGTATGGCGAGGCAATCGGCGGCGTCGAGTGCACCCTGTCCGAGGACGGCGCATCTGATCCGTTGTTCGACGGGCTGCCGCGCAGTTTCCGCGCCCTCGTCGGCCACAAGGAGGCCGTGCAAGACCTGCCCCCCGGCGCCGTGCATCTGGCTGCGGCAGCAAACTGCCCGTTCCAGATGATCCGCTATCGCCAGAACGTCTATGCCACCCAGTTTCACCCCGAAGCAGATGGCCAGAGTTTTGCCACCCGCATCCGCATTTACCGCAACAAGGGGTATTTCCACCCCGATGAGGCCGACGCGCTGACCGCGCGATGCCTGGCCGAAGAGATCACCGTGCCCGAGCGGATCCTTGCCAATTTCGTCGCCCGCTATCGCGCACCCTGAGCGCTTGTCTGCAAAAAATCTCGCAGCGCCGGGGGCGGACTGCCCCCCAGTAAATCAACGCCACCGGCCACCCGGCACCGGGCGATCTGGCGCCAGATTGGCGAATGGTGCCGTTTTGATGTGATCCGCCCGCCGCGAAGCGCCGTATTGATTTCAGTGAACAAGCTTGGAATGGGCCAGCGACTGGACCATATTGTCAGTCTCGACAGACCGGGGAAGGGAGTGTCATGAACCTCCAGATCAATAATATCTCGACCGCGCCCGACAGCGACGAGGCCCGTCAGGCCATCAAGGTTCTGAAGGCATGGGCCCGCACCGCGTCAGCGGAAGAGCTGCGCGCGCTCAATGCATCGGTGTCCGGTTATCTGCCCAACCGTCCCGACTATCCGGAGTTCAACCGCGACTACCCGCACGATTTCAAGGTGGACGCGGACTACAAGGACAGCCTGCCCGACCTGCAAAACGGTCCCGCCTCGCTGATCAAGGGGCAAAAGCGCGTCATCCAGCATGTGGGCATTTCCAACTTCCGCCTGCCGATCCGCTATCACACGCGCGATAACGGCGATCTGACATTGGAAACCTCGGTCACCGGCACCGTCAGCCTGGAGGCCGAGAAGAAGGGCATCAACATGTCCCGCATCATGCGCAGCTTTTACAAGCACGCAGAGCGGACCTTCAGCTTCGAGGTGATGGAAGCCGCGCTCGACGCCTACAAGGCCGACCTCGACAGCTTCGACGCGCGCCTCCAGATGCGCTTTTCCTTCCCGATGAAAATCGAAAGCCTGCGCTCGGGTCTGTCGGGATACCAGTATTATGATATTGCGCTGGAACTGATCGAGCAGGCCGGACAGCGCAAGAAGATCCTGCACCTGGATTTCGTCTACAGCTCGACCTGCCCCTGCTCGCTGGAACTCAGCGAACATGCCCGCGAATATCGCGGTCAACTGGCGACACCGCATTCACAGCGCTCGGTGGCGCGCATTTCAGTGGAACTGGCCCCCGGCGGCGGCTGCCTGTGGTTCGAGGATCTGATCGACCTCGCCCGCTCGGGCGTGCCCACGGAAACGCAGGTTATGGTCAAACGCGAGGATGAACAGGCTTTTGCCGAACTCAACGCCGCCAACCCGATCTTTGTGGAAGACGCCGCGCGCCTCTTTGCCGAGGCCTTGCATGGCGAACCGCGCATCGGCGATTTCCGCGTTGTGGCCAGCCATCAGGAAAGCCTGCACAGCCACGATGCCGTCAGCATGTTGACCGAGGGCGAAACCTTCGCGGCGCAAAGCCTCGACCCCAAGCTGTTTTCGACCCTTTTCCACGTCGGCTGAGCCCTGCGCCCCGCGCATTGCGGGGTTTCGGGATCGGCAGTGGCGATAAAGGTCAGGACATCCTACCTTTTTCAACAAGGGAGGGAACCAACCTTGTCCTGAAAGGGGTTTCCAAATGGCTTCCATCGACTACGCACACTCCGGTACCCATACCTCGATTTTCGCGCGCATCGGCGCGGCCATCGCGCGGGCGGCCACCAACTATGTCGAGGCGCGCTCCCGCGCGGGCGAAATCTCCAGGCTGCAATCCATGTCCGACGCCGAGCTTGCCCGCATGGGCCTGAAACGCGACGACATCGCGCGCCACGTCTTCCGCGACATTCTCTACATCTGAGCCGCGGGGGCGATCCACGCAGAAGGGGCGGCCGCGCCCCTTCGTCGGCCATCCGCGCGTCCGGCGCACCCAAGGCGATGAGCAGTTGACAGCCGCAGCTATCGCGGCCAACCGTGCACGCCATGTATGATCTGCGGCCCGTCGGCTATGTTATCGGTTTGTTACTGCTTGTGCTGGGGTCGACCATGCTGGTGCCCCTTGTCACAGATGTCTATTTCACCAACGGACACTGGCCCGCCTTTGCCCAAAGCGCGGTGCTGACCGCCCTGCCCGGCGCGCTTCTGGCGCTGTCCTGCGCCAACGGGGTCAAACCCCGCCTCACGATCCAGCAAACCTTTCTCCTGACCAGCACCGTCTGGCTGGTGCTGCCGCTGTTCGGGGCGCTGCCCTTCATGATCGGCGCCACCAGCGCCCGCGCTGTCGATGCGGTGTTCGAGGCGATGTCGGGCATGACCACCACTGGCGCCACCGTGTTCACGGGGTTGCAAGACCTGCCGCAGGGCCTGCTGCTCTGGCGCGGCATGATGCAGTGGTTTGGCGGCGTGGGCATCATTGTCGTGGCAATGGTCTTCCTGCCCGAATTGCGGGTCGGGGGGATGCAGATCTTCCGTTCGGAAGCCTTCGACACCATGGGCAAGATCCTGCCCCGCGCCAGCGAAATCGCCAAGCAGATCTCGGTGATCTACGTGGCCCTCACTCTGGCCTGTGCGCTGAGCTACATCGCCCTCGGCATGGGCCAGTTCGAGGCGATCGTGCACGCAATGACAACGCTGTCGACCGGGGGTTTTTCCACCTCGGACGCCTCCTTCGGGGCCTATCAGGGGCCGATGGAATACGTGGCCGCCCTGTTCATGATCCTCGCCAGCCTGCCCTTCGTGCGCTATGTCCAGATCCTCGCGGGCAGCGCCCGGCCGTTCGTTCTGGACACGCAGGTGCGCGCCTACCTTGGCACCATCCTTGCCCTGACGGTGTTCTTCGCGGTCTACCGCCTGCTCGTGAACGGCGACCATTTCGAACACGGCATCCGCGAGGCGCTGTTCAACGTGACCTCGATCATTTCGGGCACCGGCTACGCCAGCGTCGATTACCAGCTTTGGGGTGGGGTCGCAGTGGTGTTGTTCTTCTTCATCGGCCTGATCGGGGGCTGCGCGGGGTCCACGGCCTGTTCGATCAAGATTTTCCGCTACCAGCTTCTGCTCGCCTCGATCGCCACGCAGCTGCGCCGTCTCTATGCCCCGCATGGCGTGTTCGAGCCGCGCTACGAGGGCCGCAAGGTGTCCGAGGAGGTGCTGTCCTCGGTCATGGCGTTTTTCATGCTGTTCTTCGTCAGTCTCGGGGTGGTGTCGATCCTGCTCGGGCTGACCGGGCTGGATTTCATCACCTCGGTCTCGGGCGCCGCGACGGCGCTGGCCAATATCGGCCCCGGTCTGGGGGATGAGATCGGCCCGGCGGGCACCTTCACACATCTGGGCGACACCGCGAAATGGATCTTGTCGGTCGCGATGCTGGTCGGGCGGCTGGAACTGATGGCGGTGTTCGTTCTGTTCACCACCCGGTTCTGGCGCGGCTGAGGCCTCATCGGCAGATGGGGGGCCCTATCGGGACAGGTCCGTGCCAGTCGGCATCCGTCGGATTTGGGTATTTTTTGCAAAGAAGAAGGCCGGGCATTTGCGCCCATGAAATAGGGCGACCCCGGTGGAAGAGCCGCCCCCTTTTCATGTTTCACAAGGCCACAAGGCTCAGTTCCAGCAGGTCACCAGAACCGCGAGGTTGGCGCCATACCGGGCCAGCGCGTTGCGCGACATCGGCTGCGGATCGACCGGCGCCCGCCGCGCGGTCACACCGGCTTGGTCCAGGATGCCGGCCAGTTGGTCACCACGCAGGGCGAAGCTGACGCCATCGGGCAGTGCGCGGCCGGTTTGCGGCGCGGGCAACGCCATGCCGACAACCGCGCCGGTGGCGTCCAGCACCGGGGCCCCGGCTTCCGACGGCTCAAGCGACACGTCCAGCCGCGCGATGCGTTCATCGCCATCCAGCCCCTGCATGTCGGCCACCGTTCCGAAATTGAGCGAGGCCGCGTCCAGAACCCCGTCATAGGGGAATCCCGCCACCGCCACATCGGCACGAATGCGCACCGGCACCGTCGGGAAGCCCGCAACGGTCGAGGGCGCAAGCGCCTGCGTTGGTTGCAGCACCGCCACGTTCAGGCCCGGATCGCTAAAGGAGACGGCCATCTCGTATCGGCCATCGACCATCACGCGGGTGCAGGATTGCACCGCTTCGGCGGTGGTCAGCACCCGGCCCGATCCGTCGATATAAAAGCCCGAGCGCGCGCGGTCCGGCTGGCGCACATCCAGACCGGCCATCAAGTCGACCCCCTGGTCGAGGCCCGGATCGACCGCACCGGGGTCAAGCGTGCCGCCAAAGGTCTGGAAGCTGCTTTCCATCATGTCCAGAACCCGCGCCATCTGGGAATCGCGCTCCGGGGTCCAGACCAGCGTAAAGCCCTTGATCTGCCCGTCTTCGAGACGCGCGACAGTATGGCTGCGCAGCCGGTCATTCTGCCCGGTCAGCACGAAGCTGTTCTGGCGCCGGGTGCGCTCGCCTTCCAGCGGCACGATTTCCAGCGTCTGCATGATCTCGTAAAGCCCGCCCAGCGTCGCCGCAGTGCCTTCCTGGCTGATGAGCAAAACCTGAATGCCCGAGCCTCCGACCGCTTCATATTGCGCGAAGGGGTATTCGTAGCGGGTGAATTCGACCATCGCCAGCGGCAGGTCGATCTCGATCCCGGCGCGTTCGTCCCGCACACGCTGCATCCCCAGGGCGTCCAGCGCGGCCTGATAGTCGGCCATCAGCCGGGCGCGCTGTCCCGTGGTCAGGATGCCGGTCGGCTCCAGCCCCTGGGCCTCTTGCCACGAGGTCATACCCGCGCGGGTGCCGGGGCCAAAGGCACCGTCGATGCCGGAATTGTAGTGCCCGAACCATTGTAGCGCGATTTGCAGGGCTTCGCGTTCCTCGCGGCTGAGCAGGCGCTCGCTCTGGCGGGCCTCGGCCACGGTTTCCCGCGCCGGGGCAACGGGGGTCACGGGCTGGGTGATGGTCGGCGCAGTGGTGTCGCCGCCCTGTTCCAGCGTTGTCGCCCCGATGGGGAAGAACTGCTGTTGGTAAATTTCTCGGTCCGACAGGTAGGCATCTTGCGGAATGGCCCCCTGCGCCCGCAACTGCGCCAGAACGGCGGCCCCGTCGGTTTCGGAATAGGGCCCAAGCGCGATTGCGTACCATCCGGTGCGCAACCGGTACCCGTTCACGTCCGGCAACACCCGCGCATAGGCCCGAACCCGTCGGTCGGCAGTCTGAAGGTCGGGATGCGCCTCAAGCTGAACCCAGACCCGGTCTTGCTGTGCATAGGCGTCTCCGGCCCCGAATACGGCCAGTCCCAACACAACGGCTATACAAAAAATAAAACGGCTTGCAGCCACCCTCATACCGCTATCCCCATGTTTCCGTCCGGCAAAAACCGGTCCTTATCTGCGGCAACCTACCAGAGTGAAGTTCCGATGCACCATAAATATGAGGATGGGGCCGATTGACCATGGGCAGGGGGACAACTATCACACCCCTGCCTTTCAACACCCGGGGAACCAGATGGCCGAGACCAGCACCGCGCCGCGCAGTTTTCAGGAAATCATCCTGAGACTTCAGAGCTATTGGGCCAGCAAGGGCTGCGCCATCATGCAACCCTATGACATGGAAGTGGGCGCCGGCACCTTCCACCCGGCCACCACCCTGCGCAGCCTCGGCACGCAGCCCTGGGCCGCCGCCTATGTGCAGCCCTCGCGCCGCCCGACAGATGGCCGCTACGGCGAAAACCCGAACCGTCTGCAGCACTATTACCAGTACCAGGTGCTGATCAAACCCAGCCCGCCGGATCTGCAGGCGCTCTATCTGGGCAGCCTGGAGGCTATCGGCATCGACATGGCCCTGCACGACATCCGCTTCGTCGAGGATGACTGGGAAAGCCCGACGCTCGGCGCGTGGGGCCTGGGATGGGAGGTCTGGTGCGACGGCATGGAAGTCAGCCAGTTCACCTATTTCCAGCAGGTCGGCGGCCATGACTGCAAGCCGGTCTCGGGCGAGCTGACCTACGGGCTGGAACGGCTGGCGATCTACATCCTCGGCGTCGATCACGTGATGGACATGCCCTTCAACGACCCCGACGCGCCGATTCCGTTGACCTATGGCGACGTGTTCCGCCAGACGGAAGAGGAATACAGCCGCTTCAACTTCGACACCGCCGAGACCGAGATCCTGCTGCGTCATTTCGAGGATGCGGAGCGCGAATGCGAGGCGATCCTCAGCCATCCGGCAGAAGACCCCAAGACCGGCAAGCGCATCATCATGGCGCACCCCGCCTATGACCAGTGCATCAAGGCCAGCCACCTGTTCAACCTGCTCGACGCGCGGGGCGTGATCTCGGTCACGGAACGGCAGGCCTATATCGGCCGGGTCCGTGCCCTGGCCAAGCAATGCGCCGATGCTTTCGTGCAGACCGAGGCGGGCGGCTTCATCGCGCCGACCGGTGACGCGGCATGAACCGGGCAAGATGGGTTATTACCGGAATGTTAAGCTTTGCCGCCGTCTTCGGCGCGGTCCTGTGGTATGTCCAGACCCGCGCCTATTACACCCCGGTCTCGGTCGAGGACGTTTCCATCATCGCAACCCGGTTTGACGGCACCGCCGAGCCTCTGCCGATCTCTGATTTTCAGGGCATTGACGCCGACACCTCGCCCCTGCGCTTCCGGGCCTGTTTCTCGACGCCGCTGACACTGGCCATGATGACCGAAACCTACCGGCCCTACGGGGATGCAACGCCCCTGATCGCGCCCGACTGGTTCGACTGTTTCGACGCGGGCGCGCTGACCGGTGCACTGGAAGACGGCACCGCGCTCGCCTTTCTGGGCGAGGGCAATTTCATCTACGGGTTCGACAGTGTCGTGATGCTTACCGAATCCGGCCGGGGCTATGCCTGGCACCAGATCAACAGCTGTGGCGAGGCCGCCTATAATGGCCGCCCGGTCCCCGCCGACTGCCCGCCCGCACCGGAGTTAAACTGATATGCCCGATTTTCTGCTGGAACTCTTCTCCGAGGAAATCCCCGCGCGGATGCAGGCCAAAGCCGCGGCCGACCTCAAGAAACTGGTCACCGACGGTCTGGTCGAGGCCGGTCTGACCTATGCCAGCGCAGGCGCTTTCTCGACCCCGCGCCGCCTGACCCTGACCGTCGAAGGGCTGACGTCCGACAGCCCCGACGTGACCGAAGAACGCAAGGGCCCGCGCACCGATGCGCCCGAAAAGGCGCTGGACGGGTTTCTGCGCGCGACAGGGCTGACCAAGGACCAGCTTGAAATCCGCGACGACAAGAAGGGCCAGACCTATTTCGCCCGGATCGTAAAGCCCGGCCGCCCCGCCGAGGATATCCTGGCCACGCTGATCCCCGCCACGATCCGCGCCTTCCCGTGGCCCAAGTCGATGCGGTGGGGCGCGGGCTCGCTGCGATGGGTCCGCCCGCTGCATTCGATCCTGTGCATCCTGTCCGATGAAAACGGCGCCAGCGTCGTGCCGTTCGACGTGGACGGTCTGGCCGCAGGCGACACCACCGAAGGCCATCGCTTCATGGCACCGGGCCGCTTCACCGTGACCTCCTTCGACGACTACGCCGCCAAGCTCAAGCGCGCCAGGGTGCTGCTCTCGTCCGAAGATCGCGCCGATCATATCTGGCACGACGCAACCAACATGGCCTTCGCCGCCGGGTTGGAGGTCGTGGACGACAAGGGGCTTCTGGCCGAGGTCGCCGGGCTGGTCGAATACCCGGTCGTCCTGATGGGCGAGATCGGGACAGAGTTTCTCGACCTCCCGCCCGAGGTGCTGCAAACCTCGATGAAGGAACACCAGAAGTTCTTTTCGATCAAAAATCCCAAGACGGGCCGCATCGAACGCTTTATCACTGTCGCCAACCGCGAAACCGCGGACCACGGCGCAACGATCCTTGCTGGCAATGGCAAGGTGCTGGCCGCGCGCCTGTCGGACGCCAAGTTCTTCTGGGAAAACGACCTGCGCATCGCCAAGGCGGATATGTCCGACTGGACCCGCGCGCTGGAAAACGTGACCTTCCACAACCGCCTTGGCACGCAGGCCGCGCGCATCGACCGCATCGCGGCGCTGGCCCGCGATCTGGCCCCGGCGGTCGGCGCCGATCCCGAAAAGGCCGAGGCCGCCGCGCGCATCGCCAAGGCCGACCTCAGCTCGGAAATGGTTTACGAGTTCCCCGAGCTTCAGGGCCTCATGGGCCGCTACTACGCCGAAGCCGCTGGCTACCCCTCCGACGTCGCCGTCGCCTGCCAAGAACATTACTCGCCGCTCGGCCCATCGGATGACGTGCCGACCGCCCCGGTCTCGGTCGCCGTGGCCTTGGCTGACAAGCTCGACACCCTGACGGGCTTCTGGGCGATCGCCGAAAAGCCCACCGGCTCGAAAGACCCCTACGCCCTGCGCCGCGCCGCGCTCGGCGTGATCCGGCTAGTGCTGGTCAACGGGTTGCGCCTCAACCTCGACCGCTACATCGACGCCCAACTGGTCCGTAGCGAGGCCGCCCTGCATGACGCCCTCGGTGGCCGCGCAACCGAGGAATTGCTGGCCGAAATCGCCGAACACGGCGTCTTCGGCGCGGCCTTCCACGCGGTCAGGGATCGGCTCGACGACCTGCACGACGCCTTCCTCGAACTGGCCGACCGGGTGCCCGATGCCTCGGACGACCTGCTGCGCTTCATCCATGACCGGCTCAAGGTCCACCTGCGAGAAGAAGGCATCCGCCACGACGTGATTGACGCCTGCCTTGCCATGCCGGGCAGCGACGACCTTGCGCTGCTGGTCAACCGGGCCACTGCGCTGGCGGGCTTCCTCGCGTCTGACGACGGGGAAAATCTCGTGCAGGGATACAAGCGTGCCGCCAATATCCTGTCTCAAGCCGAAGAAAAGGACGGCGTCGAATACCGCTTTGGTGCCGACGCGAAATTCGCGGAAACCGATGAAGAAAAGGCCCTCTTCGCCGCGCTCGCAACCGCCGAGTCCGCCGTTGCCCCGGCGCTGGAAGCAGACGATTTCCCCGCCGCCATGGCGGCCATGGCCGATCTCCGCGCGCCCATCGACGCCTTTTTCGAGACCGTGCAGGTCAACGCGGAAAACGAGATCCTGCGCCGCAACCGCCTCAACCTCCTGCACGAGATCACCGCAAGCTGCGCGAAAATCGCCGACCTCTCGCGCATCGAAGGATAAGGCCAGTCCCCTTTCCTTCTTCTTGGGTGAAATACTCCGGGGGAGCGCGAGGGGGCTGGCCCCCTCGCCCCACGGGCGTCCGGCCAGGACAAACAACACCGCTTCCTAGGGTCCGTGGCAACGCGGCACGGGTGAGGCCCCCGCGCAAGTGGGGGGTGAACCGGGCCGCTCCGCGCTCCTACTTGCCGGTATATGTCCAGCGATAGTGCGGCGGCGTCGGCCCCTTGTTGCGCCCGCCCTGCTCCATCTGCTCCCACGCATGGGCGAGGATGCCGACTGATCGCGATAACAGGAACAGCCCGCGCGCCAGTGGTGCGGGAAAGCCCAGTTCGGCATAGATCACCGCCGTCGCGCCGTCGATATTCATCGGCAGTGCCCGACCCGAGACCTCGGCCAGATGCGCCTCCAACGCCTGCCCGATCTCGGCGAACCGCCCGTCGCAAACCCCGGCCTCGACCGCCTTGGCAACCTCAGCCATCAAGGCAGGCGCACGCGGATCGACCGGATTGTGGAACCGGTGGCCGAAGCCCGGAACGTATTTTCCCCGTTCCTCGCGCCAATCGGCCACGACCTGCGGCAACGCCGCCAGCCCCGCCGCGTCAATCCGGCTGTAAAGCGCCACCGCCTGCTCGCCCGCGCCGCCATGCACGTCGTCGAGCATGTTGACCGCGCTCGCCAGCGCGCCGTTCAAAGGCAACCCGCACGTCACCGCCATCCGGCCCGCCGCAATCGAGGGCGCCTGCGGCCCGTGATCCACTGCCGCGACCAGCGCCGCCTCCAACAGCCGCGCCTGCCCGTCGCTCGGCAGGTCGCCGCGCAGCATCAGCCAGATCATCTGCGGAAAGCTCACCTGCCCGATCAGGTCCTGGATTTCATGGCCGCGCAGCGCGATCCGCCCCGGCTCCATGTCGATGATCGCGGTGCGCCACCAATCCGATACGTCGCTCATATCACCCCCTCCTCGGCCAGAGCCGCCAGTTCCTCTGCCCCAATCCCGATCTCGCCCAGAACCCCTGCCGCATCGGCCCCAAGCACGGGCGGCCCCGCGTCAACCGCAGGCGCGGCCCCGTCCAGTTTCACGCCGGGGCGCAGCACCCGCACCGGGCGGTCGATCCCCGGCACATCCTCGAACGCTGCGACCAACCCGCGATCCGCCACCTGGGGATGCGCCAACACCTCGGGCACACTCATCACCGCGCCCGCTGGGACGCCGAGCGCGTTCAACTCGCGCGCCCAGTCCTGCGGGGCTTTGTCAGCCAGCCGCGCCTCGATCAGAGTGCGCAGCGCAAAGCGGTTGCGTTTCCGATCCTCGCGCGTGGCAAATTCGGGGTCGTCCAGCAGCGCCGCCAACCCCAGATGCCGCGCCAGTATCTTCCATTGCTCATCCTTGTTGGCGGCGATGTTCACCAGTCCGCCCTTGCACTGAAACGCACCCGAAGGGGCCGAGGTGGTGTTCTCGTTGCCATGTGCCCCCGGCTCCACCCCTGCGATCAGGTAGTTCGACACCGCCCACCCCATGGTGGCCAGCACCGCCTCCAGCATCGACACGTCGATGACGCAGCCGCGTTCCGGCGCGTTCAGCGCCGAGGCAATCGCCATCGCCGCCGTCAGCCCGCCGATGGTGTCGGCAATCGGGTAGCCCACGCGCAGCGGCGCGCTGTCGGCATCGCCGGTGATCGACATAACGCCCGAAAGGCCCTGCACGATCTGGTCATAGGCGGGCCGATCCACCCACGGCCCGTCCTGCCCGAAGCCCGAAATCGCGCAGTAGATCAGCCGGGGGTTCTCGGCCCGCAGCACCGCAGGCCCCAGCCCCAGCCGATCCATCACGCCGGGGCGAAAATTTTCCACCAGCACATCGGCCCCGCGCACCAGTGCCTTCAGAATCTCCTGGCCGCGCGGATGCTTCAAGTTCAGTGCAACCGATTTCTTGCCCGCGTTCTGCGCCAGGAAAGACACGCCCATATTGCGCTTGTTCAACTCCGGGTCGGCCCCCAACTGCCGCGCCAGATCGCCCCGCCCCGGTGCCTCGACCTTGATCACCTCGGCGCCCATATGGGCCAGTTGATGGCAGGCGAAGGGACCGGCCAGCACGTTGGTCAGGTCCAGCACGCGAATGCCCGTCAGCGGCTTTGGGGCCGTCATGTCTGCGGCTCTGTTCTGGGAAGGAAGGCGGGCACGAGGAAGGTCAGCATCAAAACGCGGAACGCGTGGTGAAAGGCGACAAAGGCCGGGTCGGCATCCAGCATCACCGAAATCGCGGCCATGGTTTCCAACCCCCCCGGTGCATAGGCGATCAGCAGGCTGGTCAGCGGAATTCCCAAGGCCCAGTGCATCACCACCGCCGCCGCCACCGTCGCCACCAGCGCGAACCCGGTCAGGATCAGCGCCGCCGCCAAGGCGCGCACGATCATCGACCACGTGACCCCGGAAAACCGGGTGCCGATAAGCGTGCCCATGATCACGAAGCTCGGAACCGCCAGCCAGACCGGCACGATCCCCGCCAGCACCCCGGTCCCGTGCGAGACCGCCGACAACACCAGCCCGCCCATCAGGAAGGCCGCCGGCAGCTTCAACCGCTTGAAAACCAAGCCAAGCCCCGCCGACACCACCGCCAGCCCGGCCAGGGGCAACAGGTCCATCGGCGTGCCGGGGCGCGAGGACATGCTCAGATCAGCGTTGGTGACCAGCGCCACAACCAACGGCACCAGCAGGGTCAGCGTCAGCACCCGCAACGATTGAACCACCGCCAGCAGCGCAACGTCGGCCCGTGTTTCGGTGGACAGCGACAGGATATAGCTCAGATGCCCCGGCGAGGCCGCCAGCCGCGCGGTGATCCGGTCCAGCCCCAGCCAGCGCTGCAACGCCTCGGCGCCGCCAAGGAAGATGAAGACCAGCGCCGCCGCCAGCGCCACAAGGCTCATCGGCCACGCCGCCGCCGCTGACAGGATTTCAGGGTTGATTCCGGTGCCCATCGACAGGCCGATGACCAAAAAACACAGATCCCGCAGCCCCAGAGGAATGCGTGTTGACAGGCCAAAGACGCTGGCAAAAGACACCACCGCCGCCGGGCCGGTCAGAAACGGGGCGGGAATATGCAGGGCCATGGCCGTCGCGGCCCCGGCCCCGCCAAGGGCAAGGGTCAGCAGAACGCTTGGCAGATCGGGGGGAAACCATCGTGTCATGGGCCGAGTGATACGCCTGCCGCGCGCCGCCGCAAAGCCCCACGCGCCCGCCGTTGCACGATGCGCAACACCGCGCGCCCCATCTTGACAGGTCAGGAAAGAGGATGCCCGGCCCTGGGCGAAGGACCGGGCATCAGGGCACCGAACAGAGAGGGACGGGGAAGGTCAGTGCCGAAGAGATGCCGCATGAATGTGAACGGCAAGGCTTTGGTGATGGAAAAGGGTTTCGTCATCGCCGCTGATCACCCGGCCATAACAGGCGGGCAGCGGTTGCCAGAAATCCAAGGCAAAAGAGGAGGAAGCGTTGGACAAGGTGACAGACAAAAAC
Source organism: Nioella nitratireducens (assembly GCF_001879715.1). Classification (GTDB taxonomy): domain Bacteria; phylum Pseudomonadota; class Alphaproteobacteria; order Rhodobacterales; family Rhodobacteraceae; genus Nioella; species Nioella nitratireducens. The sequence continues at coordinate 64,835 of NZ_MNBW01000001.1, forward strand.
GTCACAATGGACTGGATCATTCGTGACATGTCCGAAACTCCCTCATGCGTGGCGCCGGTATTGGCGCGTTACGTTGGTAGGTCGTGAAGCCACCCCTTCGGGTTCAAAGTTTTTTGCGTTTATTTGCGGTTTCCTGTCGGCCATGGGCGGCGGCCCGTCAGCCAACGAAAAAACCGGCCCGCGCCGGGGCAGGCGGGGCCGGGACAGGGGCCGGTGGTCAAGAGAGGGCGACACAACCGGTGGGACAGGAAGACAGGGCGGCAAGGGAGCGGCGGCCGCCCGCGCCGATGCGGTCAGCCGTGGATGGCACGGCGAAAATTGCTCAGACGGGCGCGAGTAACGCGGGCGCACGGCGCGTCCGCGACACAATCGGCGCGGCGCGCATCGTGGCTTCGGATCTCGGAACTGTGGCCGCCCTTGCGGGCATGGCGGGCAGCGGGGTCTGTGGCGAAGAGCAGGCGGGTCATGGCTGCGGTCCTTCCGGGGATCTGGATCAATGGCTTTGATATTGGTATGTCGCCCGGCCCGGCGGGATGGTTCAAAGAAACCCGACCGAAGGCCAAACCGTCACCGCCGCGCTTTACCGTTACCTCGCGCTGGCCTGTTGTCCCCGCGAAAGCGGGGACCACTGCCGTCTCCAGTCATACTGTGAACCCCCGAAATCGGGAGATCCCCGCCTTTGGGGCGATGACGCTCCGGCGAGACGCCGCAAACGGCGTCAACACCCGCCGCGCACCAGGCCCCAGCCAAAGTGGTCATCGAACCCGTCTGGCCCCAGATCCACCGCCGTGCCGCGCAGGCGGGCGCGCAGGGCATCGGTGCTCAGCCCGCCACCGGCCCCAAGACGCGCGGCCAGCGCCGTCACGATGGGCGCGGCATAGGACGTGCCCGACGCATAGCTGCCGCCCCGGTTGGAGGCGACATAAAGGTCCACGCCGGGCGCGGCGAACTCGATATGGTCGCCATAATTGGCATCGCGGTAGCGCCGGAACGACGCATCGACCGCCGTCACCGCAATCACCGCCGGATGTGCCGCCGGATACGCGGCGCGGTCTTGCCCGTCATTGCCCGCAGCGGCCACCATCACCGCACCGTTCGCGGCGGCACGGTCCAGCACATTGGCCAGCGCTTCATTTTGCGGTCCGGCGAAGGACATGTTGATCAGCCGCACGCCCTGCTCCAGCAGCCATTCAATGCCAGTGGCAATCCGGTCGATATCGGCGACCGGATTGCCACTGGCATCGGTAAAGGCCGACGCAGCGTAAAGATCGGCCCCGGCCGCAAAGCCACGCAACGCCCCCTCGGGGTCATCCCCCACCAAAAGCGCGGCGACGGCGGTGCCATGCGCGCCCCTGGGCGGCCGTTCATCCTGCGCCAGGAAACTGCGCGACACCACCTCGGCCCCGGCCAGCGCCGGATGGGTGGCATCGACCGGCCCGTCGATCAACCCGATTGCGTGCCGTGGCCCAACCCGGCACGCGCCGGGGGCACCGTCACCGATCATCTGCGCCGCGTAGAGCCGGGCGCGCCCTTGCGACAGGTCATAAAGGCTGTGCCGCCCGATCACCGTGTCCAGACCGGCCTGCGCCAAGGCGGCCCGAACCTGTGTCAGGTCCGCGCCCTGCAAATCGAACACCGCCACGCGGATGCCAAGCACCGGCAAGTCGCGATAGCGATAGACCTGCGCCCCGAGCGAGGACAGCAGCGCATTGACCGCTTCGAACTCTTCGATCGGTCCCGAGGTCACGAATTCGGGGCGCCCATTGGCAAGATAGGCAGCGGTCGGCGCCGGGATGGCCGGTTGTCCGTTGTCGTCGTTATCCGCGTCGTGATTGCCGATGCCGTTGATGGGCCCGCCGCATTGCGTCTCGCAGCCAACGGCAGGTTCGGTAATGGTCTGTGCCATCGCGCCATGCCCCGTTACGCTGACAAGGCACAGTACCAGAAGGCAGCCAAACAAACGTCCCATCACAACCGGTCCCTTCCAACGCCTACTGCAGGTCATCGACGATCTCGGCAGACGCCAGCGCCGCGCGGGCGGTGTCTGCGTCTTCGCCCTCCAGCACGCTCAGCCCATAAAGGCCCAGCGCCGAAGGGCCGCTGACGATCTCGACCCCGGCCCCCACCAGAAGCGACCGGATTTCGGCCTCGGTCGCGTCGGAGGCAAAGGCCACCGTGAACATCGCATCGGAATCGCCGCCCGCCAGAGAATACCCTGCCGGGGCCTGTTCTGCCAAGGGATCGGCCATTTGCGGGGCGGTCGCGGTCGGACCAAGCGGCATCTGCACAAGGTTCCAGCCAAGGCCGGCGGCCAGCACCACGGCGGCGGCGACCTGCCAGAGGCGCAGTCGGGTGATCGAGACCACGTTCGACGGCGTCTCTGCCGGGGCGGCGGGCGCGACGCGGCCCTCGGCCTCGACATCGCGCATCAGCCGGGCCAGGCCAAACGCGCCGGGGCTTTGCACCTCGTCGGCCTGCATGGTGGCCCGGATCGCACGCAGCGTCTCCAATTCCGCCCGCAACGCGGCATCGTCAGCCAGCGCCGCCTCGACCGTGGCGCGTTCCGTTTCGTCCAGCGTGCCATTGGCATGGAACACCAGCAATTCATGAATCGTTTCAGAGGTCACGCCACCCCCCTTTCCACGCGGCCCGACAGGCAGCGCATCAACAATTTCTTGGCGTGAAAGATGCGGGTCTTGATCGTGCCCTCGGGCACGCCGGACACCTCGGCAATCTCGCCATAGGTCATGTCCTGAAAGAACGCGAGTGTAATGGCCGACCGGTGGTCATCCTTGAGCGTCTCAAGGCAGTGGCGCACATGCGCGGCTTCTTCGCCCGCCGCAAGGCAGGTTTCCTGATCGGGGCCGTCATCGGCCAGATCGGGGGTCTCATCCGTCAGGTCTGTCCGGCCCCGGCGGCGCATCGCGTCGATGCTTTTTCTGTAGGCTATGCCAAATATCCAGGTTTGCACTTTAGATCTCCCTTCAAAGCGCCCGGCGGACCGCCAGACATCCATGAACACGTCATGGAGTATGTCGTTCGCCTCGAAGGGATCGTTCAATCTGGACACGATAAACTTGTAGACCGGGCGCTCCAACGCCCGATAGAGCGCCGCCAAGGCCTGCTTGTCGCCCTGCGCGATCTGCTCGATCAGGAACTTGTGCTCTGCATCCATACAAAAAAGCCCGTCCTGCCTACAAGCGCCAGACTTACCCGGTTTGACGGCCCGCGCCAAGTGTGCGTGGCGCAGGGCTTGCCGACTTGCACAACGTCCACCGGGCAACGGCCCATGGGATTCACATCCCGCGTCCTGCCCTTGGCTGCGTTCCGGTCAGGCCGCGTAATCTGACCCTTCCGCATCGAGGATCGCCATCAGTTCCGACAAATGCCGCTCCGCCTGATCGGGGTAGCCGTCCAACTCCTCGGCGGTCTTGGCGGCGACCTCGTGGCTCAGCACCCGCAGCGGCTGCCCGGTTTGCAACGCGCGAATATAGGTCTCGGCGGCGCGCTCGAAATAGAACATCCGGTTGAACGTGTCGGCGACGCTGTCACCCAGCACCAGCACGCCATGATTGCCCATGATCATCACCTTCTTCTTCGGGTCGGTCAGCTGCGACGCGCAGCGTTCGCCCTCTTCCTCGAAGGCCAACCCGCCGAAATGGCTGTCGACCACGTAACGCTCGTAAAAGGTCGCGGTGTTCTGGTCGATCGGCGGCAAGGTGCTGTCGGCAAGGCACGCCAGCACAGTGGCGTGGATCGAATGCACATGCATCACGCAGCGCGCGTGCGGCACCCGCCGGTGGATCGAGCCATGCAGGCCCCATGCCGTCGGATCGGGTGCGTCGGGCTGGTCCATCGTCGCCGTGTCATTGGCATCCAGCAACAGCAGGTCCGACGCCTTGATCCGCGCGAAATGCCGCTGGTTCGGGTTCATCAGGAACCGCGTGCCATCTTCGTTCACCGCAAGGCTGAAATGGTTGGCCACTGCTTCGTGCATGTTCAGCCGGGCCGTCCAGCGGAACGCGGCGGCCATTTCCACCCGCTCTTGCCAATGGGACATGTTGGGATGGCGGGTGATATCTGCGCTCAGGCTCATCGGGGGGCTCCTTGTGGCTGGGTGTCGCTCATATCCTGCGCCAGCCGGCCCCTGCCGTCAAATCGCCCACGCCACCGGCATCGCCAGTGGCCCACGGAACGCCCAGCCGCCAAACCGGGTGCCCTCCGCCGGGTCGAGCCGCAGCCCCCCAAGGCGCTCGAACAGCATCGGCAGCGCCACCTCGCCGATCAACGCCCGCGACGCCCATGCCCCGGCACAGAAATGCGGCCCCGCGCCAAACGCGAGCGACGCGCTCACATCCTGCGTCAGGTCAAACGCGTCAGGCCGCGCAAACACCGCCTCGTCCCGATTGCCAGAGCCGAACATCAGGAACACCCGGTCGTCGGGGGCAAAGGTCACCCCGTTTACCACGTCCCTCTGGGCCACCCGGCGCGGCGACATGCCGATGGGCGACATCCAGCGCGCATATTCCTCGAAGGCCTGCAGCCACGTCGCCTCGCCAGCCCGCACCATCTCCAACTGGTCCGGATGCGTCAGCAGCGCCCAGGCCGTGCCCGCAATCGCATCTCGCGGCTCGTTCTGGCCCCCGGAAATCGCCAGCTTCACATTCGCCCGGATCTGGCGCTCCGGCAGCCCTGCCTGCATCTGCACCGACAACAGCGAATGATCGGGCGCGGCGCGCAACGCGGGCATCCGCGCGTCGATATGGGCGTCGATCGAAGCGGTGCAGTCATGGCAATGCGCCTCGACCCCCGCATCGCCCGCGTAATTGGCACAGCCGTCGATCATCCCCTGGCTGACGCGGTCCATTTCCTGATAGCTCATGTTGCTCAGCCCGCTGATCGCCTTCAGCGCCTCGCCCGCGACCGGCAGCGCGAAATCCTTGACCAGATCACAGGCCCCCTTGGGCGCGATCCGCTCCAGCACGTCGCCCGTGCGCGCCCGGAACTGCGCCGTCCAGACGTCGCGCACCGTCTTGGGCGAGACCGTCGGAAACACCGCCTTGCGCTCTGCCGCATGATCCGCCCCGTCCTTGCGCATCATGTTCTGCCCCATCAGCACCGTCATCAGGCCCTCGGGCTGGTCCGAGGAAAACACCTCGACCCGCTTTTCCTCGCGGAAAATGTCGTCGCGCCGGGTGATCAGCGTGGCCCCCAGCTGCGGCACATAGGCAATCGGCGCCTCGGCCCGCATCCGCTTCAGGTCCGGGTAGGGATCGGCCCAGAACCCGGTCGGGTCGATCTCGTATACGGGGGCATCGGACATCGGCTCTCCTCCTCAGGTCACGCTTGCACCGGCGCCCCGCTTGGGGCAAATCCCGTTTCCATGGCCAAGCTCTATTTCAATTACTCCACCATGAACGCGGGAAAATCGACCCTGCTCCTGCAAGCGTCCTACAACTACATCGAACGCGGTATGCAGACCTACCTGCTGACCGCGAATTTCGATGACCGGGCGGGTATGGGCAAGATCGGAAGCCGCATCGGGATCGAGGCCGAGGCCGACACCTACACCCAATCCGACGATCTCTTCGCCCGGATCGAGGCGCGGCTGGCGCAAGGCCCCTGCGCCTGCGTGCTGGTGGATGAGGCCCAGTGGATGACCCGAGAACAGGTCTGGCAACTGGCCCGCGTGGTTGACGATCTGGGCGTGCCGGTCATGTGCTACGGTCTGCGCGTCGATTTCCGAGGAGAGCTCTTCCCCGGCTCCGCCGCTCTCCTCGCGCTGGCCGACGAGATGCGCGAAGTGCGCACCATCTGCCATTGCGGAAAAAAGGCCACGATGGTGATCCGCGTCGATGAAAACGGCGAGGCCGTGCGCGAAGGCGCCCAGATCGAGGTGGGCGGCAATGACCGCTACGTCTCGCTCTGCCGCCGCCATTTCCGGCAAGCGGTCGGAGATGGCGCGCCGGGCTGACGCCCGTCAATTCGCCACGCCCTTGCAGCATCCAGCGTCTACGCTGCCTCGTCCGATTCCGTAGAGACCTTTGTTTTCGCACCGTTCTTCGTGAAAATCCGGTATCCACTCTTTCGCACAGCGCTTTAACCCCGTCTTAACCCGCGCCTGCCATGCTGCCCCGCAGGTATACCGATTCCCACGCGTGGCTCCGGTCTGCCGTCTGTCCCGAGACCACCCGATGAGGGTGCAGGACAGGGCGGCTCCCGAAGGCTTTCGCAAACGACCACTGCCGCGCGCCCACTCCTGGGCGGCGCCGCCCTCTCCCCATGCGGGATCGCCACGGCCCACCGGCCCACCGCCCCCGCATTACGCCAAAATCGAGACACGGCATCCCCCGGGCAAACCAATGCGCGCTCGGGACCAAGTGCCCGTGCGCCCTGCCCTTCTTCCTTGTTCGAATACCCCCCGGGGGGGCGTCCCTTGGGCGCCATTGGGTCTCGCCCAACGGACGACGGGGCTGGCCCCGGTGGATCGCCGCCAAAGGTGGCGACACCGCAAAGGGCCCGTCAGACCGGGTTCGGCACCGGGCGCCCCTCGGCAAAGGCGATGACGTTGTCCAACGCCATCCGCCCCATATCCTCCCGCACCTCCAGCGCGGCAGTGCCCAGATGCGGCAGCAGGGTCACGTTTTCCAAGGCCCGCAGCGCTTGCGGCACCTCCGGCTCGAACTCGTAGACATCCAAGCCCGCCCCGGCGATCTGCCCGGCCTCCAGCGCCGCGATCAACGCCGCTTCATCCACCACGTCCCCGCGTGCGATATTGATCAGGATCGCGTGCGGCTGCATCGCCGCAAGCTCTGCCGCGCCGACCAGATGGTGGGTCTCGGGGCTGGCGGGGACCGCCAGCACCACCACGTCGCAGGCCCCCATCAGCGCGGGCAATTCCATGCGCTCGGCGGGAAACTCCATGTCCTTGTCGCTGCGCGCCGCGTAGGCCACGGACATGCCAAAGCCGAAATGACAGCGCCGGGCAATCGCCTGCCCGATCCGGCCCATGCCGATCACGCCAAGCCGTTTGCCGGTCACGTGCATCCCCAGCATCTGCACCGGGTGCCAGCCTTTCCAGCCGGACTCGCGCACCAATCGCTCGCCCTCGCCCGCGCGACGCGCGGTCATCAGCATCAGCGTCATGGCGATATCCGCCGTGGCGTCGGTCACCGCGCCGGGCGTGTTGGTGACCCGGACGCCACATGCCTTGGCCGCGTCCACGTCGATATGGTTGTAGCCCACACCGAAATTCGCCAGCAGCCGGACGCGCGGCTGTCCCGCGGCGGCAAAGGCTGCCTCGCGGAAGGCATCGCCAAGCGTCGGCAGGACCACGTCATACTCTGCCAGTGCCGCAACGCATTCGTCATGATCCATCGGCTGGGTCGTCGCCCGGCAGGTCACCTCGAACCGGGCCTCGGCTGCGGCCATCACGCTGTCCGGCAGCCGACGCGAAATCAGCAGTTTCAATGCATCCTCCCGCCAACGGGCACCTGTTGATCGGGGCCGATCAACACGATCTCTCCGCTGTCATCCGGCAGGCCCAGCACAAGAATTTCGGACCGCATCGGCCCGATCTGGCGGGCGGGAAAATTCACCACCGCCATCACCTGTTTTCCGATCAGGGTCTCGGGATCGTAATGCGCGGTGATCTGGGCCGAGCTTTTCTTGACACCCAGATCGCCTCCGAAATCCACCCACAGCTTGATAGCGGGCTTGCGCGCCTCGGGGAAGGGTTCGGCGCGCACGACCTCGCCGACCCGGATATCGACCTTCAGGAAATCGTCGAAGCTGATCTCGTCGCTCATCCCTTCAACTCCCGCGCCCGGCCCGCCGCCGCGCCCACGGTGGCGCGGATCAGCGGCGCAAGGCCGTCGGTCTCGTCCATCAGCACGCCCAGTCCGGCCTGCGTGGTGCCATTCGGCGAGGTCACGTTGATCCGCAATTGTTCCGGCGTCTCGCTGGCCGTTTCCGCCAGCGCGCCTGCCCCTGCCACGGTGGCCTTGGCCAGCTGCATCGCCATCTCGTCGGGCAATCCCTCGGCCCGCGCAGCCGCCGCCATCGCGTCGATCATGTAAAAGACATAGGCCGGGCCAGAGCCGGAAACGCCCGTCACTGCGTCGATCTGGTCTTCATCCGACAGGCGCACCACCTGCCCCACGGCTGACAAGAGCGCTTCGGCCAGATCGGCGTCGGCCTCGGTCGCGGCGCTGTTGCCGATGATCGCGGTGATGCCCTTGCCGATGGCGGCGGGCGTGTTGGGCATCGCCCGCACGACGCGGGTGCCCGTGCCCAGAACCGACTCGTAATAAGCAATCGAGGTGCCCGCCGCGACCGATACGAACAGCGTGCCACCGCCGCCAAGGGGCAGCAATTGCGGCAACGCCGCCTCCATATATTGCGGTTTGACGGCGATAAGGGCCACGGCAGGCTCTGCGGGCAGGTCTGCGTTCAGATGCAGCCCCTGCGCCTTGACCCAATCCGAGGGATGCGGGTCGATCACCCAGACCGAGCTTGGCGGCAGCCCCCCGGCCAGCCAGCCCTCCAGCATCGCCTGTCCCATCTTGCCACAGCCCAGCAACACCAGCCCACGGCGCGAGATATCGTCAAAAGTCATCGTCTCTCCCGGCGTTGGAACGCGGGGACGCCCCCCCGCATTCGCGTCATTCGCCGGAAAGGTTAGGCGCGCCCGTAGCTCTCTGCAATGGCGACCTGCATCGCCTGCACCGGCGTCTTGTCCGACCAGCAGGCCAGTTGGAACGCCGGATAGTAGCGCTCGGCGGCCAACACGGCGGTTTCGACCATGCAGACGATCTGTTCCGGCGTGGCCATCTGTTCCCCCGCCAGAACCAGCCCGTAGCGGTAAACCATCAGCCGCTGTGCATGCCAATAGCTGAACGCCCCCGCCCAACACTTGTCATTGGCAAGGTTCAGCGTCTCGTAGAGGGCTGGCATCGCCTCTTCGGGCGGCTCCATGTCGAAAGTGCAGATCATGCGCAGGGTCTCGTCGTGGGACGACCACGCAAGGGTGATGGAATAGGTCCGCCACTGGCCTTCGATCGCCATGGCGATCTGGTCATCGGCGACGCGGTCGAAATCCCATTCATGATGCGTCGCCAGCGTTTCCACGATGTCGATGGGATGGAGGTCGTCGACCTCAAAGTATTGCTCGGATAGCGACATTGCCCAGGCCTCTTATGGTTATGGCAGCTTCGGAATCGCTTGGTTCAAGGAACCCAATCGACCCACTAGAAGCTGGGTGTCTGACTATGGGTCGCCGGGGCAGGCCCGACCCCATACCAGATATGGTGGAGCCAATACCGGAGTCTGTAAAGGATAAACTTGGGGAGTCGAGACGGGATTCCGTGGCGCGGCAGCACTATCCACAAGTTTTTGCGTCCACGCGGAAGTTATTCACAATTCGGTAAGATTTCTATGGTTTAGGCGCGCGGGCTGTGGCGGTCGCAAACGCAGCCCGCGCGACCAGATGGCCTCTGGACCTGTGGTCGGCCTGTCCCCATATCCCGTGCATGAGCATCCCGTCCCTCGCCAGATTTGACATCACCCGCCCGGAAATCGAGCGCGTCGTGGCCCGGTTTTACGCCGGGGTCCGGGCGCATCCGACCTTGGGGCCGGTCTTTGCCGCCCATGTCACGGACTGGCCCGCGCACGAGGAAAAGATCGCCCGGTTCTGGGCCAATGCGATCTTGCTGGAACGTGGCTATGATGGCAGCCCGATGGCGGCCCATATGCGCGCGGGCAATGTGCGGCCGGGCATGTTCGACCCGTGGCTGCGGCTCTTCGATGCGACGCTGGCGGACGCGTTGCGGCCCGAGCAGGCCGCTGCGTGGTCGGCGCTGGCGCATCGCATCGGGCGCAGCCTGCGCGCGGGCGTGGTGGACAAGGACAGGCTGCCGGGCGGCATTCCGAACCTGCGCTGACCGCCTGCCGCAATCGGCCCCTTGGCGCGGTCGCGTGCGGCGGCTATCACCGGGTGCCGCCCAGTTACCAAAAGGACCGTGCCCTTGACCCAGACCGCCCCCCGCATAGCCCGTACCATCGCCACCGAGATCGCCGCCACGCCTGCACAGGTGAGTGCCGCCGTGGACCTGCTGGATGGCGGCGCGACGGTGCCTTTCGTGGCGCGCTACCGCAAGGAGGCGACGGGTGGTCTGGACGACACGCAGTTGCGGACGCTGGCCGACCGGCTGTCTTACCTGCGCGAGCTGGAGGCGCGGCGCGCGACGATCCTGCAATCCATCACCGATCAGGGCAAACTGACCGACGATCTGGCCCGCGCAATTGCCGGGGCCGACACCAAGGCGACGCTGGAAGACATCTACCTGCCCTACAAGCCCAAACGCCGCACCAAGGCGATGATCGCACGGGAAAACGGGCTGGAACCGTTGTTGCGCGCCATCGAGGCGGATCGCGGCGCGGTGCCGGAACAACTGGCCGAGGGCTATGTAACCGAGGCCGTGCCCGGCGTGAAAGAGGCGCTGACAGGCGCGCGCGACATTCTGGCCGAAGAGCTGAGCGAGAACGCCGTCCTTCTGGGGCGCCTGCGAGAGTTCATGCGCACGGAGGCGTTCATTGCCGCCAAGGTGATGGACGGCAAGGAGCAAGAGGGCGCCAAGTTCTCGGATTATTTCGACCACCGCGAGAAATGGGCGACGATCCCGTCGCACCGGGCGCTGGCAATTCTACGGGCCTCGAAAGAAGAGATCGTGACCATCGAGATCGCGCCCGACCCCGAAACCGGCCCGGCGCGGGCCACGGGCATCGTCGCTTCGGCCATCGGCATTCGGGGCGACGGGCCGGGGGACGCGTGGCTGCGCGGCGTGGCGGGCTGGACATGGCGGATCAAGCTGAGCCTTTCGATGTATGTCGACCTGTTGGGCGAGTTGCGCAAACGCGCGCATGAAGAGGCGATTGCGGTATTCGCACGGAACCTGAAGGATCTGCTGCTGGCCGCGCCTGCGGGCGCGCGGCCGACGATGGGAATCGACCCTGGCCTTCGTACCGGGTGCAAGGTCGCTGTCGTTGATGCGACGGGAAAGCTTGTAGCGACCGACACGGTTTATCCTCTCAGGGATGGCGGGCGGGTGGTTCGCGCGACTCTCGGTGCGCTTTGCAAGCGCCATGATGTCGAGTTGATTGCCATCGGGAACGGTACAGCGAGCCGCGAGACTGAAAAGCTGGTCCACGAGATGCTCTCCCATTATTCAGCAGAACCCAAACCCACCAAGGTGGTGGTCAGCGAAGCCGGGGCCTCGGTCTATTCGGCGTCGGAACTGGCGGCGCGGGAATTTCCCGGTCTCGACGTCAGCTTGCGCGGCGCGGTGTCCATCGCGCGGCGCTTGCAGGACCCGCTGGCCGAGCTGGTCAAGATCGAGCCGCAATCCATCGGGGTCGGGCAATACCAGCATGACGTGGATCAGCGACGCTTGGCGCAGACGCTGGCGGCGGTGGTGGAAGACGCGGTGAACGCCGTGGGCGTCGATCTGAACATGGCGTCGGCACCGCTGTTGGCGCATGTGGCAGGCTTGGGCAAATCGCTGGCCGAGGCGGTGGTGGCGCACCGCGACGCACATGGGGCGTTTCCCTCGCGCAAGGCGCTGCTGAAAGTGACCGGGCTGGGACCGAAAGCCTTTGAACAATGCGCGGGGTTTCTGCGCATCCGCGAGGGTGCGGAACCGCTCGATGCCTCGTCCGTTCACCCCGAGGCGTATGGCGTGGCGCGGCGGATCGTATCGGCCTGCGGGCGCGATATTCGTGACATCATGGGCAAGCCCGAGGCGCTGAAAGGGCTGCGGGCGGAACAGTTCGTCGATGACAGTTTCGGCTTGCCCACGGTGCGCGACATCCTGAGCGAGTTGGAAAAGCCGGGCCGCGATCCGCGCCCGGGCTTCGTCACGGCGAGCTTCGCTGACGGGGTGGAAGGAATCACCGACCTGCGCCCCGGTATGAAACTGGAAGGCACGGTAACGAACGTGGCGGCCTTCGGGGCCTTCGTCGATATCGGCGTGCATCAGGACGGGCTGGTTCATATCAGCCAGTTGGCCGACCGCTTCGTCAAGGATCCGCATGAGGTGGTCAAGGCGGGCGACGTGGTGAGCGTGCGCGTGGTCGAGGTGGATGTGCCGCGCAAGCGGATCGGTCTGACCATGCGCAAGGATGGCGGCACGGCACAGGGGGCCAAGCCCGAGAGGCAGGAAAAGCGCGGCGGCGGGCAGCCAAAGCGGGGCAAACCGGGGCCGAAAGCCGCCCCCGCGACACAGGACCAGACCGGCGCGCTTGGCGCGGCGCTGAAGGATGCGATGAAGCGGAAATAGAGGGGGCAGTCAGGCCCCCAGATCCGCCTCGATCAGTGACAGGATACGGGGGTCGTTCGGCTCGACCCGCGACCCCCAAGTGCCCAGAACGGACCCGTCCGCGCCGATCAAGACCTTGTTGAAGTTCCAGCGCGGGGCCCAGTTCTGGCTGGCCTGCATCCATTGATAGAACGGATGCGCCTCGGGGCCGCGCACATGGGTGATGTCGGTCATGGGCAGGGTCAGGCCAAAGGTGATCTCGCAGAAATTGCGCACCTCCTCGGCGTTGTCATATTCCTGCCGGAAGTCATCGGACGGCACGGCCAGAACGATCAGCCCGCGATCGCCATAGGCTTCGTGCAGATCCTGCATCGCCTCGTATTGCGGGGTGTAGCCGCACATCGAGGCGGAATTGATCACCAGAACCGGATGCCCCGCCCAATCGGCGCTGTCATGGGTGCCGCCGTCGATATTGGAAAACACCACATGCGGCAGCGTTTCCGCCATCGTTGCCTCGGTCGCGGCGGGGGCGGTGTGCGGCAGGGCCACGACGGCAAGACCGGCCAGACCGGCGGCAAACAGGGCAGCTGAGATATGGCGCATGGGTCCGACCTTTCACATTCCTTGCTTGCTGGTCAGCTAGACCGCGACCTTTCCGCGACAAGGGGAATTCTTTTGAGCAAAGTTTTGCCTATTCCACACCCGCGTGATAATTTGACCTTAATTCAATAACAGGCTGCGAAAAAAGCAGACCGTATGAACGAGGCATAGCAGATGAAGCAGGCGCTTGGCCCGATCGGGCTTTTCCTGTGCGTATTGGCATTTGGGGCACCCGGTGCGGCGGCACAAGGTGTGCGTCCCGAACTGGGGCAGGCACGGCTTTTCACCAACGACCTGATCGGCGACGGGCATGACCGTTGGCGCACCGGCGCCTACTGGGTCAGCAGCGTGCGTGGGGCGGGCTGGGACGGCGTCTTGCCGACCCGGATGGGCGACGTGATGGAATACCGCTTTCGCGGGGAGGTGCTGTCCCCGGCCAACCTGAACCGCCCCGCCGCCGGCGACCGGCTGTATGCCGGGGTGCTGTCGGTCGGCGCGCATAGCCATTTCCAATGGTCGGGGTTCGAGATGGCGGTCGGCGCCGATATCGTCGCCATGGGCGAACAGACCGGCGTGCGGCGGCTGCAAGCGGGCGTGCACGACCTGCTCAGCCTGCAATCCAGCAATGTCAGTAATTTCCAGGTCGACAACGGCATCTTCCTGCATGGCACGGTCGAGATCGGTCGCGAGATGAATGTCGGCCCCGCCCGCGTGCGCCCGTTTGTCGAGCTTCAGGCCGGGGTGGAAACCATGGCCCGCGTCGGGATGGATGTGACCTTTGGCAACTACGGCGAAGGCGGATTGCGGCTGCGCGACGTGACCACTGGCCAGCGCATCAGTGCCATCGACAGCGAATCCGATTTCGGCCTGTCATGGGTGTTGGGGGGCGATGTGGCCTATGTCGACAGCTCGCATTACCTGCCCTCTGATCGCGGCTACGTCCTGGAAGATACGCGATACCGTCTGCGGGCCGGAATGAACTACGCATTCGGCTATTCCAACGTCTTCTACGGGCTGACCTACCTGTCCGAGGAATTTGTCGGGCAAAGCAGCGGCCAGACGGTCGGGTCGCTGACGGTCGCGCTGGAATTCTGATCCTCCCACGACTTTTTTCGAATCGGAAGCGAATCACCCCCTTCTCAAGGTGATTCGCGTCTGTTAGGCTTTCCTTACTGGGCAAGAAAACAATTAAAAAACGGGCGGTAACACCATGAGCACGGGCTTTCAGGGCCTGTCCATGATCGCATGGACTCAAACTCTGATCGAGGGCGTTCCGGCAGAGAAAAATAATGAACTGGCCGAAGGGATGACCTGGCGCTGGCATGGCCGCGCTCTTCCTCTGGAAGGCGATGGCGCCGCGCTTCTCCTGGGAGTCAGCCAGGATCACGCCGAGCTCCGTGCCCGGGCCGCGCGGGTGGTGCGCAAACTGCTGCACCACCCCGCGCCCACCCCGCAACAGGACGCCGCCCTTGATGCGGACCCGTTGTTTGCCGATGCCTTTGTCGTTGCCGATGGCGCGCGGTTCTATTCCGTGGTGCCGATTGCGGGCGACGGCGGGCGGTTGCCCCTGTTGATCTTTCCCGACGCAACCCCCCCGGCGGGCCGAGATCTGAGCATCGTGCGCGTGAACCAGCCGCGCCCGATGGATCAGCCGGAACCCGCCTCGATCATCTGTTTTACCCCCGGCACGCGCCTGCGCACCGAGCATGGCGATATGCCGATCGAGGATCTGGGCCCCGATGACAAGGTGCTGACCCGCGACGACGGCCCGCAACCGGTGGTCTGGACGGGCCAAAGCCGCATGTCCGGCGCGCGCCTGTTCGCGATGCCCGACCTGCGGCCTGTCCGCATCCGTGGCGGGGCGCTTGGGCTCTACCGGCCTGACGGCGATCTTGTGGTGTCGCCCGAGCACCGGGTTCTGGTCAAAGGCGCCGCGGCGCGCGACCTGTGGGGCGAGGCGGAAGTGCTGGTTGCCGCGCGCGATCTGGTCGGGGATCGGGGGATCACCGTTGACCACTCGATGCGCGAAACATGGTATGTGCACCTGATGCTGGAACGCCACCAGGTGATCTGGGCCAACGGGCTGGAGGTCGAGACCTTCCACCCCGGCTTCATGGGGCTGGACAATCTGGCGGGCGGACAGCGCCGGTCGCTGTTGGCGGTGATGCCGCATCTGGAAGGCGATGCCTTTCGCTTCGGCGCCCCCGCGCGGCGGATGCTGGACAGCGCCGAGGCCGCGATCCTGAAACACGGGTTGCACGGCGCGCGGGCCCTGCATTAGAGCGTGTTGCGGTCTTTCCCAATAACGCCCTCCGCTCAAACCTTTTGATGTCGCATGTCCGAGGAGTGCAAAGCCGGTTCCCGCTTTTGCGCGACATGCTCCAAGCCACCATCGACCGCATTTTTCGCCGGGGCACGCCGGAACCGGTGCAATTTGCCCGAGCGGTCCTTGACTCCCCCGATGCAGGCTGTAAAAGCCGCCCATCCCGGCAAGCGATTGCCGGGGTTTTTCATTGGTGTTGGTGGCCCCCGCAAGGGGATCCCTGTCAGGCGCAAGCCAGAGGACAACGCCCTTCATGGCCTCCGCTTTGGAGGTGCCCGAAAGAAGGAGATCAGACGGTGACCAAACGCACCTCTGCCAAGTACAAGATCGACCGCCGTATGGGCGAAAACATCTGGGGACGTCCGAAATCCCCGGTCAACCGCCGCGAATACGGCCCCGGCCAGCACGGTCAGCGCCGCAAGGGCAAGCTGTCGGACTTCGGTCTGCAACTGCGCGCCAAGCAGAAGCTGAAAGGCTACTACGGCGACCTGACCGAAAAGCAATTCCGCCGCATCTTCGCCGATGCCGAGCGTCGCAAGGGCGATACCGGTGAAAACCTGATCGGCCTGCTGGAACAGCGTCTTGACGCCGTCGTTTACCGCGCCAAGTTCGTCGCCACCGTCTTTGCGGCCCGCCAGTTCGTGAACCACGGCCATGTGACCGTGAACGGCAAGCGCGTGAACATCCCCTCCTACCGTGTTCAGGAAGGTGACGTGATCGAGGTCCGCGAGAAATCCAAGCAGATGGCCGCCCTTCTGGAAGCGACCCAACTGGCCGAGCGTGACGTGCCCGACTACGTCGAGGCGGATCATTCCAAGATGACCGCGACCTTCGTGCGCATCCCCGGCCTTGGCGACGTTCCCTATGCCGTGCAGATGGAACCGAATCTCGTCATCGAATATTACGCACAGAACTAAGGGGCTGGCGCTTCGACATCATGGGGCCGCGCCGATCCGGCGCGGCCCTTTTTTGTTTCGAACTGCCCGCAACAGGAGGAAACGGCCATGTCTCACCCGGTTTACGCTCGCATCGACGGACCCATCGTGATGATCGGCTTCGGCTCGATCGGAAAAGGCACATGGCCTTTGATCGAGCGGCATTTCGACTATGACGCCGACAAGTTCACCGTGATCGACCCGGACGAGAGCCACGCCAATTTCCTGCGCCAGCACAAGCTGACCCATGTGCAAGAGGCGCTGACGCCCGAGAATTACCGCGACGTTCTGGGCCGCCTGCTGGAGCCGGGCAAAGGCTTTTGCGTCAATCTCAGCGTCGATACCTCGTCGCTGGACCTGATGACATTCTGCCGCGAGATCGGGGTGCCCTATATCGACACCGTGGTCGAACCCTGGGCGGGCTATTACTTCGGCACCACCGACAACGCGGCGCGCACCAATTACGCGCTGCGCCAGAAGGTGCGGGACGAAAAAGCCGCCAACCCCGGCGGCACCACCGCCGTCAGTTGCTGCGGCGCCAATCCCGGCATGGTCAGCTGGTTCGTGAAAGAGGCGCTCTTGACGCTGGCCAAGGATACCGGCCGCGAGGTCGGGACACCCGCCACCCGCGCGGGCTGGGGCAACCTGATGCGCGACCTTGGCGTCAAGGGCGTGCATATCGCCGAGCGCGACACTCAGGCCCGCCGCCTGCCCCGCCCGCGTGGCGTCTTCGTCAACACATGGTCGGTCGAGGGCTTTATCTCGGAAGGGTTCCAACCCGCTGAACTGGGCTGGGGCACGCATGAGCCGTGGTTCCCGGAAAACGGCCACAGCCACGACACCGGCTGCATGGCGGGCATCTGGCTGGACCGGCCCGGCGCGATCACCCGTGTGCACACTTGGTGCCCAACCCCCGGCCCCCAGTTCGGCTTTCTCGTGACCCATAACGAGGCGATCTCGATCTCGGACTATTTCACCGTCGGCGATGCCTCCGCGCCCGAGTTCCGCCCGACTTGCCACTATGCCTATCACCCGTCCGACGATGCAGTGCTGAGCTTGCACGAAATGTTCGGCTCGGGCCGCCAGCAGACCAAGCACCACATCCTGACCGAGGACGAGATCGTCGAGGGGATCGACGAACTTGGCGTGCTGCTCTACGGGCACGAAAAGAACGCGCTTTGGTTCGGGTCGCGCCTGTCGAACGAGGAAACCCGCGATCTGGCCCCCTACCAGAACGCGACCGGTCTTCAGGTGACATCCGCTGTTCTGGCCGGGATGGTCTGGGCGTTGGAAAACCCCAATGCGGGGATCGTCGAAGCCGACGAGATGGACCATGCCCGCTGCCTTGAAGTGCAGCGCCCCTATCTGGGCCCGGTCGAGGCGCATTACACCGACTGGACCCCGTTGCAAGACCGGTGGGACCTGTTCCCCGAAGATATCGACGAAAGCGAGCCCTGGGCCTTCCGCAACGTGTTGGCCAGCTGACGCAGAAGGAAAACGCCACCCGACCGGGGTGGCGTTTTTCGGTTGGTCAGGCCGGTTGCGGCGCGCCTTCCCACGCTTGCAGAAGGCGGTCGGTCGCCATGCCGCCCAGCCACATGCAAAAGAGCGCCAGCCAGGCGGTGCCCACGAAGATCGAGCCGCCGGTGACGCCCGCGCCGACGGCGCAGCCACCTGCAAGCATACCGCCCATGCCCATGAAGGTCGCGCCCAGAAGGGCCCGGCGCATGGCGGTGGGGCCGTCAAAGCCCTGAAATTTCAGCTCGCGCACCACAGCGGCAGACAGGAACGCCCCGATGAAGACGCCGGGGACCAGACCGATATCGAAATTGAGCACCGGGTTCGGTGTCAGGAAGAACATCAGCACATTGGCCGAGGGGCCGGTAAAGGTTGCGCTTTGCACCTGAACCGGATCGAAGGCCACTTGGCTGAGGGCAAAGGTCAGCACCCAGCCGAGCGCCACGGCAAAGCCCACGCCCGAGGCGAAGATCAGCACCCGTGGCCCAACGGTGTTGCGCCATGCCAGCACCAGCGCGGCAATGGCAAACAGCAGGCCGATCCCCATCCCGGCCTGCTGCGGCAGGTGCAGGGCCGTCAGCAGGTTGAAATTGGTGCCCCCCGGCGTGACCCACAGCGCCGCCAACCAGTTGCGCAGGGGCGACAGCCACCCCACCAGCGACATCTGCGCCACCACGGCAAAGACCAGACCGGACATCAGCGAACGCAGGTTGCCCGTGGCCGCCAGCACCAGAAGCCGCCCCGAACAGCCGCGCGCAAGGATCATCCCCGCGCCGAACAGAAGCCCGCCGACGATTGCGCCAGAGATCGACCCCGGCACCGCCATCATCCGCGCCTGTTCGGGCCGCAACAGGCCCGCCATCTCGGCGCCTTGGGTCCAGACCAGCGCGGTGGAAAAGGCCAGCAGCCAGACCGCCATGCGCCGCCCAAGACCACCGCGCCCGAATTCCACGACAGACGCGCGCAGGCAAAAGGCCGACCGCTGCGCGGCGACGCCGAACACAAGGCCGGTGATCAGGCCAAAGAGGGCGGCTGTTTCCGGCTCTCCCAGCCAATCGACAAGGGGCACGATATCCATGGGCAGACTCCCGTTTTTCGTGACCCCATGTGCGTCAGTCGCGGGGGGACGACCTTGACCCATGTCATATTCACAGGGTGGAATGCGATTTTTTCCCTCGCCAGCCCCCGAAAAACGCCCTAATCGGGACCGCATGTCGCAAAATCGTCTTTTCCGCACCGTCTCGCTCGACGAGGCCAAGGCCCTGCCCCGATGGCGTCAGCCGATAGGGTTGCTCTTCGTCATGGCGCTGGCGATGCCGATCGCCTTTTCCACATGGTCGGCGCTGCTCAACAACTTCGTGATCGAGGTGGCGCAGTTCGACGGGTCGGATATCGGCTGGCTGCACACCATCCGTGAGATCCCCGGTTTCCTGGCCATCGGGGTGATCCTGCTGATCATGGTGATCCGAGAGCAAGTGCTGGGGCTGATATCGCTGACCCTGTTGGGGGTGGCGACGGCGGTGACCGCGCAGTTCCCCACCTTCGGCGGGATCATGGTGATCACGCTGCTCAGTTCCATCGGGTTCCACTACTACGAAACGGTGAACCAGTCGCTGCAACTGCAATGGCTGGACCGCAAGCGCGCGCCGCAAACGCTGGGCTGGATCATGGCCGCCGGGTCGGGCGCCACGCTGGTGGCCTATGCGCTGATCATCCTGACATGGCGGGCCTATGACCTGAGCTTTTCGGTGGTCTACTGGTCGGCGGGCGGGTTCACGGCGGCGGTCGCCCTGTTTTGCCTTGTCGCCTACCCGCAATTCGAGGCCCCTAATCCGCAGCGCAAGACCTTCGTCCTGCGGCGGCGCTACTGGCTGTATTACGCGCTGCAATTCATGGCCGGGGCGCGGCGGCAGATCTTCACCGTCTTCGCAGGCTTCATGATGGTCGAGCATTTCGGCTTTGACGTGCATGACATCGCCGGGCTGTTCATGGTCACGCTGGTGCTGAACATGATCTGTGCGCCGCTGCTGGGGCGGCTGGTGACGGTGTTCGGCGAACGCGCGGCGCTGGTGTTCGAATATGTCGGGCTGATCACCGTCTTCCTGCTCTATGCCGGGATCTACTATTTCGGCTGGGGGGTGACGCTGGCGCTGATCCTGTACGTGGTCGATCACCTGTTCTTCTCGCTGGCGCTGGCGATCAAGACCTATTTCCACAAGATCGCCGACCCGGGCGACATCGCCCCCACGGCGGCGGTGGCCTTTACCATCAACCATATCGCGGCGGTCGTGCTGCCTGCCGCGCTCGGTTATCTGTGGCTGGTCTATCCCGGTTCGGTCTTCCTGCTGGCTGCGGGCATGGCGGTGGTGTCGCTGGTTCTGGCGCTGCTGGTGCCGCGCCATCCGCAACCGGGCGGCGAGACGGTGATCCAGGCCGCGATGCCCGCCCCGGCAGAATAGGCAGGCGCGCGTCCGCCCTACAGGCGGCGTCATCGCAAGGAGGCCCCAAAGCGGCTGAGGAGCCGCCCCTACACCTCCTCGACCAGCACCACGCCATCAAGGCTCTTGAGTGCGCCCTTGATTTGCGGGTTCACCGGGTAGTCCTCGCCCAACAGCACCTCGACCTCGCCGGGCAAGCCGGGGTTCATCAGGCACATATGCACCGGCCCGCGCCCGCGCAGTTTCGGCTCGCTCTTGGCCCGTTCCAACAGGCCCGCGACACCGGGGATGGCCTGCGGTTCCTCGATGAAGATGCGCAGGCCCGAGCCGCCCGCATCGGCCACCGCGCCGTCGATGGGCTGCACCGCGCGGGCCAGCAGCTTGAGCTGCTCGCCCTCGTAGGTCGCTTCGACCGTCAGCACCACGTTGGAGCCCGACTCGAGGAAATCGCGGCTGGTCTCCAGCACGTCCGAGAACATGGTGACCTCGTAAAGCCCGGTCGGGTCGGACAGCGACACGAAGGCAAAGCGATTGCCGCGCTGGCTCTTGCGTTCCTGCCGCGAGGATACGGCCCCCGCCATCCTGGCGACGAAGGCGCCGCCCTGCACCTTTCGGCTGACCTCTTCCAGCGTCATGCATTTCTTGCGCTTGAGCGCGGGCATGTAATCGTCCAGCGGGTGGCCCGACAGATAGAAGCCGATGGCCTTGTGCTCTTCCGCCAGCCGCTCGTTGGGCAGCCAGTCCGACGGGTTCGGCAGGCGTGGTTCCGGCAGGTCGTCGCCCGCCTCGCCAAACAGGGACACCTGGTTGGAATTGCGCTGCTCATGGATCGCGGCGGAATAGCCCACCAGCGCATCCAGACCTTCGAACACCCGGCGGCGGTTGCGGTCAAGCTCATCAAACGCCCCGGCGCGGGCCAGCATTTCCAGCGAGCGTTTGCCGACCCTTTTCAGATCCACCCGGCGGGCGACATCGAAGAGCGTGGCAAAGGGCCGCCCGTCGCGGCCCTCGACGATCAGGCCCATGGCATCGACACCGACGTTTTTCAGCCCGCCAAGCGCGTAGACGACCTTGCCATCCTTGACCGTGAAACTGGCGGCAGAGCGGTTGACGCAGGGCGGAATGGTCTCGATCCCCAGCCGGTCGACCTCTTGCTTGTAGATGTTCAGCTTGTCGGTCAGGTGGATATCGCAGTTCATGACGGCGGCCATGAATTCCACCGTGTGGTTCGCTTTCAGCCATGCCGTCTGGTAGCTGACCACAGCGTAGGCCGCCGCGTGGGATTTGTTGAAGCCGTAGTTGGCGAATTTCTCCAACAGGTCAAAGACCTCGCTCGCCTTCTTCTTGTCGACCCCGTTCCTGGCCGCGCCGTCTTCGAATTTCGGGCGTTCGGCGTCCATCGCCTCCTTGATCTTCTTGCCCATGGCGCGACGCAACAGGTCGGCACCGCCCAGGCTGTAGCCCGCCATGACCTGCGCGATCTGCATCACCTGTTCCTGGTAGACGATGATGCCCTGCGTTTCCTCAAGGATATGGTCGATCAGCGGATGGACCGAGGCGCGTTCCTTGACCCCGTTCTTCACCTCGCAGTAGGTGGGGATGTTTTCCATCGGGCCGGGCCGGTAGAGCGCCACAAGCGCCACGATATCCTCGATACAGGTGGGTTTCATGCGCCGCAGCGCATCCATCATGCCCGAGCTTTCCACCTGGAACACGGCCACCGTCTTGGCGCTGGCATAGAGGTCGTAGGTCGGTTTGTCGTCGAGCGGGATCGCGTTGATCTGGTTCTCGGCGCCGTCGGGCGGATCATAGATCTGCACACCATCGGCCCCGGTATGCAGGTCGCGGCCCTGCCCGTGGATCAGGTCAATGGCGTTCTGGATGACCGTCAGGGTCTTGAGGCCGAGGAAGTCGAACTTGACCAAACCTGCCGGTTCCACCCATTTCATGTTGAACTGCGTCGCGGGCATGTCAGAGCGCGGATCCTGGTAGAGCGGCACAAGCTCATCCAGCGGACGGTCGCCGATCACCACCCCGGCAGCGTGGGTCGAGGCATTGCGCAACAGCCCCTCGACCTGCTGGCCATAGGTCAGCAGCCGCTCCACCACTTCTTCATCCCGCGCGGCCTCGCGCAGGCGGGGTTCCTGCACCAGCGCCTCGCTGATCGAAACGGGTTTGACCCCCTCGACCGGGATCATCTTGGAAAGCTTGTCGACCTGCATGAAGGGCATCTGCAAGACACGGCCCACGTCGCGCACGGCAGCCTTGGACAGCAGCGCGCCAAAGGTGATGATCTGGCCCACCTTCTCGCGCCCGTATTTTTCCTGCACGTAGCGGATCACCTCTTCGCGGCGATCCATGCAGAAGTCGATGTCGAAGTCGGGCATCGACACCCGTTCGGGGTTCAGGAAGCGTTCGAACAGCAGGCTGTAACGCAGCGGATCAAGGTCGGTGATGGTCAAGGCGTAGGCCACGAGGCTGCCCGCGCCCGAGCCGCGCCCCGGCCCCACCGGAATGTTGTGGTCCTTGGCCCATTGGATGAAATCGGCAACGATCAGGAAGTAGCCGGGAAAGCCCATGCCCTCGATGATATCCAGCTCGAAATCCAGACGCTTCTGGTAGTCTTCCGGGCTGACCGCATGGGGGATCACGGCCAGGCGCGCCTGAAGCCCCTCGTTGGCCTGACGGCGCAATTCGCTGACCTCGTCCTCGGCGAAATTCGGCAAGATCGGCGGATGCGTCCGCGCCCGAAAGGCACAGCGGCGGGCAATCTCGACGGTGTTTTCCAACGCCTCGGGCAGGTCGGCGAACAGGGCGGCCATTTCCTCGGGCGTCTTGAAATAATGCTGCGGCGTCAGGCGGCGGCGCGGTTCCTGCTGGTCCACGTAGGCCCCGTCCGCGATGCAGAGCAGCGCGTCATGCGCCTCGTACATCTCGGGCTTGGGGAAATAGACATCGTTGGTGGCGACCAGCGGCAGCTCCATCGCATAGGCCATTTCGATATGGCCGCGTTCCGACAGCTTTTCGGCCTCGGGCAGACCGTCCTCGCCCGGGTGGCGCTGCAACTCGACATAGAGCCGGTCGGGATAAATCGCCTTGAGCCGCGCCATCAGCGCCTCGGCCTTGGGCCGTTGGTGGTTGCGCAGGTGGCGTCCGATGGGGCCATCCGGGCCGCCGCTCAGGCAAATGATCCCCTCGCAATGCGCGGCCAGCTCGTCGATGGTGACGTGGGGCAGCGTCCCGTCCCCGCGCAGATAGAGGCAGGTGTTCAGCTTCATCAGGTGCTTGTAGCCGGTCTGGTTCTGGGCCAGCAGCACGATGGGCGCGGCGCGGCGCGGCTTTTCCCCCGGCGCGGGCGGATCATAGTCCAGATCGACCTGACAGCCGACAATGGGCTGCACCCCCGCCCCTGCCGCCGTTTCCGAGAATTGCAACGCCGAGAACATGTTGTTGGTCTCGGTTACTGCGACGGCGGGCATCCCCGCGGCGGCACACATGCCCGGCAATTTCTTGACCGGGACGGCCCCTTCCAGAAGGGAATATTCGGTGTGAAGGCGGAGATGAATGAATCGGGGGGCGCTGTTCATGCCATCCAGTGTAGCGCGGCTCGCAGGGCGAGGGAATTGACGGACGGCCCCGTCGCGCAAAAACCGGCGGGCGCGGCGGGATGTCGCCGGAGCGAGCGAAATCCGCGCAGGAAATCACCACGGTTGCCGCATTGGAAACCCAGAGGTCTGTGTTCTTGCCCTGGCGTCATCAGGGTGCTTTCATACCGCGCATCATGTCGGACCCCTATCCTGCCTCTGTGGACCTTGCCGATCCGCCCCCGGTCGAGCCTGCGGCGCCCCTGCCGCCGGTTCCCGCCCCCGCGACCCTGCGTCGGCGGGTGTTGCGGGGGGCGATCCTGCTGTTTCCGGGCGCGACGGCGCGGGTTCTGGCCCGCCGCTACCTGCGCACCGAGGCAGCCATCGACCGCACCCGCCTTGCCGCCACGCCCGGGGTAACGCTGACCCAACTGGATGACGGCGCGGCGCTGTTGCACTATCCCGCCAAGGCGCCGGATCGGCCGCATCCCCGCATTCTGCTGGCTCATGGCCATGACGGCCACCCCCGGCAATTCGCCCGCGTCCTGCAAAGCCTGCGCGCCAAGGGGGCCGCCGTCGATCTGCTGGTGCTGCCCGGCCATCGTGACCCGGCGCCAGAGGTCTGCGGCGTCAATCGCATCTTCAAGGCCATGCAAACGGCGCTGGACAGCTTCGGCCCGTATGATGCCGCCGCCACCCATTGCGTTACCGGCAACGCCCTGCTGCAAAGCCTCGATAGCGGGCGCACCGTGGGGCGCGTGGCCTTGGTATCGGCGGCGCTCGACCTGCCCTACCTGATCCGCACCAGCGGGCGGCTCTACGGGCTGACCGGGCGTGCGCTGGACCGGTTTGTCGCGCATGTGGCCCGGATGAGCGCCCCGTGCCCGCTGGAAATTCCGTGGCGCGAGATGGCCAGCCGCCGCAGCGAACCGGTGATGATCGTTCACGCGGCAGGCGATTGGGCGGCCCCTGTCGAGAATGCCGAAACACTGGCCTCGGTCTGGCCGGGGGCCGATCTGCGCGTCTACGACCGCGGCGATCACAACACGATTCTCAGCGTCACCCCTGCCATTGCCACGCTGGCCCAGTTCCTGACAGCCACGCCCCTGTGACGGCGCCGTCCGGACAGGTTAATTTTCACTCACCACCCAACAATCCTGCCTATTATGCAGGATTCCCTGAAAGTCCTTTCGCCTTGGGCGAAGCGTGGCACCTTGCCACAACGGGGAAAAATCGCTTTGCTGTCAGGCGCAGGGAAAAAGGCGCTCTTGGCTTTACGTCGCATCGGGCCAGCGCATCTGAGGGCAGCGCCCCTCCGACCAGACCGCGACACGAGATTCTGAATGACTGACGAGGTGAGTTTCCTCCTCAACGGCGTGCCGGTCCGGGTTTCGGATCAGCCCGCAACCCGGACCCTATTGGATTGGCTGCGCGACGACCGGGGCCTGACCGGCACCAAGGAAGGCTGTAACGAAGGCGACTGTGGCGCGTGCACCGTGGTTGTCACAGATGCGGACGGGTCCAGGGCGGTCAATGGCTGCATCCTGTTCCTGCCGCAACTGAACGGCAAGGCGGTGCGCACGGTCGAGGGCCTTTCCGGCCCCGACGGCGAAATGCACCCTGTTCAGGCCGCAATGGTGGACCATCACGGGTCGCAATGCGGGTTCTGCACGCCGGGGATCGTGGCCTCGCTTGCCGCCGCCCATACCAATGGCGAAACGGCGTTCGACGACGTGCTGGCGGGCAACCTGTGCCGCTGCACCGGCTATGCGCCGATTATTCGCGCGGCCGAGGCCGCCGCGTCTGAACCAGTTCCGGACTGGATGCAGACCGATCGTGCGGCGGTGACCGCATTGGACGCCGCCCCCCTGCCCTTCGCCCCCTCCAGCAGTGATGACCTGGCGACGTGGTATGCCGCAAACCCCGATGCGACGCTGATTGCCGGGGCCACGGATGTGGGTCTGTGGGTCACCAAGATGCTGCGCGATCTTGCGCCTGTTGCCTTCCTTGGCGGTTGCGCCGACCTGAAAACCATCTCGGCGGATGCCGCGGGCCTGCATGTGGGCGCGATGGTGACACTCGCGGATCTTTTGCCTGCCATCGCGCCCCGCCATCCCTCCTTCGCGGAAATGCTGCGCCGGTTTGCGTCTACTCAGGTGCGCAACGCCGCCACCATCGGCGGCAATATCGCCAATGGATCGCCCATCGGGGACGCGCCACCCGCACTGATTGCGCTCGGGGCGGAGTTGCATCTTCGCAAGGGTGACACAAGCCGCACGATCCCGCTGGAAAGCTTCTTCCTCGACTACGGCAAGCAGGACCGCGCGTCGGGCGAATTCGTAGAAGGCATCACCATCCCCGCGCAAGCAGACCGGCTGCGCTGTTACAAGCTGTCGAAGCGCTTCGATCAGGATATTTCCGCCGTTTGTGGCTGCCTGTCGGTGACCGTCGAAAACGGCACGGTGACCGGCGCGAAACTGGCCTATGGCGGCATGGCGGGCACCCCCAAACGGGCCGCGAACGCCGAGACCGTCCTGATCGGCCAGCCCTGGACGGAAACCACCGTCCGCGACGCCATGGCCGCCTACGGGCAGGACTTCACCCCGCTCACTGACATGCGCGCCTCTGCCGCTTATCGCTTGGAAACCGCCGCCAACATGCTGCTGCGCTATTTCCACGAGGATCAGGGCGTTGCGTCAAACGTGCTGGAGGTGTCGGCATGAGCGTTCGAAAACCCCTGCCCCATGACGCGGCCCCGCTGCATGTGACAGGCCAGGCCCGCTATGTCGATGACATCCCGGTGCCCGCCAACTGCCTGCATCTGGCCTTCGGCATGTCCGAGATCGCCCATGGCCGGATCACGTCGATGGATTTGGATGCCGTGCGCGCCGCGCCGGGTGTGGTGGTTGTGGTCGCGGGCGGCGATCTGGATGAGATCCCGGACTGTTCGCCCTCGGCCCATGACGAGCCGCTGCTGTCTGATGGCTCCATCCATTACCTCGGCCAGCCGCTGTTTCTGGTCGCCGCCACCAGCCACCTTGCGGCGCGCAAGGCCGCTCGTCTGGCAAAAGTCGAATACGAGGAACTGGAACCGATCCTGACCATCGGGCAGGCGCTCGCCGCCAATGCCCGGTTCGAGGACGGCCCCCGCATCTACGAAAAGGGCGATATCGACACCGCCCTGTCGCGCGCCACCCATATCGTCGAAGGCCGGATCGAGATGGGCGGGCAGGAGCATTTCTACCTGGAAGGTCAGGCCGCGCTGGTCCTGCCGCAGGAAGGCGGCGACATGGTGGTGCATTGTTCCACCCAGCATCCGTCCGAGATTCAGCACAAGGTGGCCCACGCCCTGCACCGCCCGATGAACGCGGTCCGGGTCGAGGTGCGCCGCATGGGCGGTGGCTTTGGCGGCAAGGAAAGTCAGGGCAACCATCTGGCGATTGCCTGCGCCATGGTCGCGGACAGGACCGGCCGCCCCGCCAAGATGCGCTATGACCGCGACGATGACATGATGATCACCGGCAAGCGGCACGATTTCCGCATCGACTACCGCGCCGGGGTCGATATGCATGGCCGCCTGACGGGGGTCGAGTTCAACCAGATGACGCGCTGCGGTTGGGCAATGGACTTGTCCCTGCCCGTGGCCGACCGCGCCATGCTGCATGCCGACAACGCCTATCACCTGCCCGCCGCGCGCATCACCTCGCACCGGCTGCGCACCAATACCCAAAGCGCCACCGCCTATCGCGGCTTCGGCGGCCCGCAGGGGGTTCTGGGGATTGAGCGGGTGATGGACCATATCGCGCATGTTCTGGGGCTGGACCCGCTGGAGGTGCGGAAGGCGAACTATTACGCCGAGATGGGCGGCAAACCGGGCGTGAATGTCGAAGAAGGCGTCGCGGCGACCGGGGCCGGAACCGCGCACAAGATCAGCTCGGGCACCGGACAAGCCACCCGGTTTGGCGGCGCGCATTCGCCCGAACCGATGGAGCAAGGCCAGCAGACCACGCCCTATCACATGCCGGTCACCGATTTCCTGCTGACCGGGCTGACCGAGCGATTGGCGGAGAGCTGTGACTACGCGGGCCGCCGCACGGCGATTGCCGCGTGGAACGCCAGCCAGCCGGTGCTGAAACGCGGGATCGCGCTGACGCCGGTGAAATTCGGGATTTCCTTCACGCTCACCCACCTCAACCAGGCGGGCGCGCTGGTGCATGTGTATCAGGATGGCTCGATCCACCTGAACCATGGCGGCACCGAGATGGGACAAGGCCTGTTCCAGAAGGTGGCGCAGGTGGCGGCCAGCCGTTTCGGCGTGTCGCCCGAGAAGGTGAAGATCACCGCAACGGATACAGGCAAGGTGCCCAACACCTCGGCGACGGCGGCCTCTTCCGGCTCGGACCTGAACGGGATGGCGGCCAAGGCCGCCTGCGACACGATCCGCGATCGGATGGCCGCATTCCTGGCCATGGAACATCAGGCCGAACCAGCAAGCGTGCGTTTCGTCGATGGGCAGGTGCATGTGGGGGCGGAGGCGATTCCCTTCGAGGAGGCCGCCGCGCGCGCCTATGCGGGGCGGGTCAGCCTGTCGGCAACCGGGTTTTACAAGACGCCGGATATCGAGTGGGACCGGATCGCCGGGCGCGGGCGACCGTTTTTCTACTTCGCGCAAGGCGCGGCCTGTTCCGAGGTGGTCATCGACACGCTGACCGGCGAAAACCGCATCCTGCGCACGGATATCCTGCACGATTGCGGCAGCAGCCTGAACCCAAGCCTCGATATCGGCCAGATCGAAGGCGGCTTCGTGCAGGGCGCGGGCTGGCTGACCACGGAAGAGTTGGTCTGGGACGACAAGGGACGGCTTCGCACCCATGCGCCCTCGACCTACAAGATCCCGGCCTGTTCGGACCGGCCCCGCGTGTTCAACGTGGCGCTCTGGGATGCCCCGAACCCGGCGGAAACGATCTATCGCTCCAAGGCCGTTGGGGAACCGCCGTTCATGCTGGGGATCAGCGTCTTTTCGGCCCTGTCAGAGGCCGTTGCGGCCTGCGGGCCGAATTATGCCGACCTTCAGGCCCCCGCCACGGCCGAGGCGGTGCTGGCGGCGGTCAAGAGGGCGCGGGGATGAGCCTGGACCGCGACAGCCTTGCCGATGCCATCTTAGCCCACGGTCGGGTGGCCCGTGTCGTCGTGGTGGCGACGGCGGGGTCGGTCCCGCGCAGCGCA
The DNA here is from genome assembly GCF_001879715.1 of Nioella nitratireducens. GTDB lineage: Bacteria > Pseudomonadota > Alphaproteobacteria > Rhodobacterales > Rhodobacteraceae > Nioella > Nioella nitratireducens. The sequence goes on from NZ_MNBW01000001.1 coordinate 93,773, forward strand.
GGCACGGCGATGCTGGTCTGGAAGACCGGGCAATCGGGCACCATCGGCGGCGGCGCGTTGGAGTTTCAGGCGGTGGCGCGGGCGCGGGCCGCGCTGGCCGGGGGCGACCGCTTCGACAAGGTGCCGCTCGGGCCGGGGCTGGGCCAATGCTGCGGCGGCGCGGTGCAGCTATTGACCGAGGTCTGGGATGCTGACCGCCTGTCGCAGGTAACAGGAGAGGCCATCGCACGCCCCCTGCCCGGCACACCCGGCGAGATGCCCCTGAAACTGGCCGCGGCAATGAAAGCCGCGCGGGCAGGCCATCAGCCGGTCACGCCGCGGCTTGTGCAGGGCTGGGTCGTCGAGCCGGTCCGGTCCGCAACCACGCCTCTATGGGTCTGGGGCGGCGGCCATGTGGGGCGCGCCATCGTGGCAACATTGGCCCCCCTGCCCGATCTCCGCATCACTTGGATCGACAGCGCGCCCGACCGCTTCCCCAACGACATCCCGGAGCGTGTCGTCGCTCTGCCCGCGCCCGACATGGCCGCCGCTATGCGGCTGGCGCCCGCCGACGCGCGGCACCTGATCCTGACCTATAGCCACGAGATCGACCTTGCGCTGTGCCATGCCGCGCTGGCCCACGGGTTCAAGGACTGCGGCCTGATCGGCTCGGCCACCAAATGGGCGCGGTTCCGCACCCGGCTGCGGCAGCTTGGCCACGGGGACGCACAAATTTCACGCATTGCCTGCCCGATAGGCGATACTTCCCTAGGCAAGCACCCTCAGGCCATTGCGGTCGGGGTGGCGGCTGGCCTATTGAAAGACGCTGCCGGAAAAGCGTCGCACCAAGAACCAGACTGCACAAGAGTGCGGCACTCAGGGGGATGACATGACCAGACCAGTGGGCACCCAAGGGGGTGCGACGTGAGCCAGACCGCGCTTTTGTCCATCAAGGGCATCACCAAGGCCTATCCCGGCGTCGTCGCCAACAGCGACGTGTCCTTCGACATCCTGCCGGGCGAGGTGCACGCGCTGCTCGGCGAGAACGGCGCGGGGAAATCCACGCTGGTCAAGATGATCTACGGGCTGGTGCGGCCCGACAGCGGCACCATGGAGATGAACGGCACGCCCTACACACCCACCGAGCCGCGCGCGGCGCGGGCTTCGGGCGTGGCGATGGTGTTCCAGCATTTCTCGCTGTTCGAGGCGCTGAACGTGGCCGAGAACATCTCGCTCGGGATGGAAAACCCGCCCGCGCAGCGCGACCTGGCCCGCCAGATCCGCGAGGTGAGCGAGGCGTATGGCCTGCCGCTCGACCCTGACAGGCTGGTCGGCGATCTGTCGGCGGGCGAACGCCAGCGGGTCGAGATCATCCGCTGCCTGCTGCAAGATCCCAAGCTGCTCGTCATGGACGAACCCACCAGCGTGCTGACCCCGCAAGAGGTGGAGATCCTGTTCCACACCCTGCGCAAACTATCTTCGGAAGGCACCTCGATCCTCTATATCTCTCACAAGCTGGAGGAAATCCGCGCGCTCTGCGACGAGGCGACGATCCTGCGGCTTGGCAAGGTGGTCGGAAAATGCACCCCGCGCGACACGTCGGCTGCCGAGATGGCCGAGATGATGGTGGGCAAATCGCTGGCGTCGCCTGCGCGGGTCAATGCCGACATGGGCGAGGTGGTGCTCAAGGTCGCAGGGCTGTCGGTGGAGCCTGCGACCCCGTTCGGCACGCCGCTGCGCCATGTCGGGATCGAATTGCACGCGGGTGAAGTGCTGGGCATCGGCGGCGTCGCCGGCAACGGGCAAGATGAATTGCTGGCCGCCCTGTCGGGCGAGGTCACGACCGCGCCGGGCACGGTGGTGCTGAACAGGGTGCCCATCGGCGACACGGGCCCGAACGACCGCCGCGCGCTTGGCCTGCTCTGCGCGCCCGAGGAACGGCTTGGCCACGCCGCCGCCCCGGATATGAGCCTGATCGAAAACGCCCTGCTGACCGCGCGCCAGCGCAAGGGGCTGGACCGGTCGGGCTTCGTCGACTGGCGCGCCACCCGCGCCTATGCCGAAGAGGTCATCCAAGCCTTCGACGTGCGCACGCCGGGGCCGGACAACGCCGCGCGGGCGCTATCGGGCGGCAACCTGCAAAAATTCGTTATCGGACGGGAAATCCTGCAAGACCCCAAGGTTCTGGTGGTCAATCAGCCGACATGGGGCGTCGATGCCTCGGCGGCGGCGGCGATCCGGCAGGCGATCCTCGATCTTGCCGGGCAGGGCGCGGGGGTGATCGTGATCAGCCAGGATCTCGACGAGTTGCTGGAGGTGGCCGACAATTTCTGCGCCCTCAACGAAGGGCGGCTCAGCAACCTGCGCGCCACCAAGGGTCTGACGATGGAAACCATCGGCCTGATGCTGGGCGGCGCGCATGACATGCATGATCTGGACGAGGAGGCGCTCCATGCTGACGCTTGAAAAACGCCCGACCCCGTCCAGGGGCTGGACGCTGGCCACCCCGGTTCTGGCCGTGGTGCTGACCATGATCGCCGGCGGGCTGATGTTCGCGCTTCTGGGCAAGAACCCGGTCGAGGCGATCCGTATCATCTTCTGGGATCCAGTCTTCAATACGCAATTCGCGTCCTATACGCGGCCGCAATTGCTGGTGAAGGCCGGGCCGCTGATCCTCATCGCCATCGGCCTCAGCCTCGGGTTCCGGGCCGGGATCTGGAATATCGGGGCCGAGGGGCAATACATCATGGGCGCCATCGCGGGGGCGGGCTTCGGCCTTGCCTTCTACCCGTCGGACAGCCCGCTGATCTTCCCCGGTATGATCGTCGCGGGCGCGCTTGGCGGATGGGCATGGGCGATGATCCCGGCGATCCTCAAGACCCGGTTCCGAACCAATGAAATCCTCGTCTCGCTCTTGCTGGTCTACGTTGCTGAAAAGATCCTCGCCTCGGCGGCGACCAAGTTCCTGCGCAACCCCGAGGGGCACGGCTTTCCCGGATCGCGCAACCTTGCCCGCATCGACTCGATGAACAACCCAGAACTCATTTCCGGCACCGGGATGCACTGGGGCGTGGTGCTGGCCTTCATCGCCGTGATCGCGGCCTATGTGCTGCTCAACCGGCACCTTTTGGGCTACCAGATCAAGCTGGCGGGCCAAGCCCCACGCGCCGCGCGCTTTGCCGGGGTGAACCCGAACAGGCTGGTGGTCATGTGCCTTGGCGCCTCGGGCGCGCTGGCCGGTCTGGCGGGCCTCTTTGAAGTGACCGGCCCCGCTGGCCAGATCAGCATCGACTTCAACGTGGGCTACGGCTTTACCGCGATCATCGTGGCCTTCCTTGGCCGCCTGCACCCCATCGGCATCCTGCTGGCGGGGCTGATCATGGCGCTGACCTATATCGGCGGCGAACTGGCCCAGTTGATGCTGCAAATCCCCGCCCCGGCCATTCAGGCCTTCCAGGGAATGCTGCTGTTCTTCCTGCTGGCGCTCGACGTGCTGTCGAACTACCGCATCCGCATCAAGTCCGAGGGGGTCGCCTGATGGGTATTGATCCAGTCACCGTCATCGCCGCGCTGATCGTGGCCTCGACCCCGATCCTGCTGGCGGCCATCGGGGAAATGGTGGTCGAGAAAACCGGCGTCCTCAACCTCGGGGTCGAGGGCATGATGGTCACCGGCGCCGTCATGGGCTTTGTCACCACGGTTGAAACCGGCTCGCCCACGCTCGGCTTTGTCGCGGGGATGGCCAGCGGCATGGCGCTCTCGCTGATATTCGGCCTGCTCACGCAACTCTTGCTGTCCAACCAGGTGGCGACCGGTCTGGCGCTGACGCTGTTCGGCCTCGGCCTGTCGGCGCTGCTCGGGGTGGGCTATCCCGGCGCGACCCTGCCGCCGGTGGCCGATCCGTTCCCGGCGGCCATGGCCGATATCCCGGTGCTGGGACCGATCCTGTTCGGGCATTCGCTGGTCACCTACCTGTCGGTCGTGCTGGTGGCTGCCGTCTGGTTCGTGCTCGGCTTTACCCGCACCGGCCTGATCATCCGCGCCGTGGGCGAGAATCACGACGCCGCGCACGCGCTTGGCTACAAGGTGATCCGCATTCGCCTGATGGCGATCATGTTCGGCGGCGCCTGCGCGGGCCTTGGCGGCGCGTTCCTGTCCATCGTCCGCGTCCAGAACTGGGTCGACGGGATGACGGCGGGCGCGGGTTGGATCGCGCTTGCGCTGGTGGTGTTCGCCAGTTGGAAGCCGTGGCGCGTGTTGCTTGGCGCCTACCTGTTCGGCGGCATCACCGCGCTGCAATTGCGTCTTCAGGCGGCGGGGATCAGTATTCCGGTCGAGATCCTGTCGATGTCGCCCTATGTCATCACCATCCTCGTGCTGGTGATCATGTCCTCGGACCGCAGCCGCGCGGCGTTGAATGCGCCCGCTGCCCTTGGCAAGGTGTTCCACGCAACCGGGTGAATGCCCTGCCCCAATCGAGAAAAAACCTGAAGACCAACAAGGAGACCTATGGGATGAAAACCTTTACGAAACTGATGACAAGCGGCCTGCTGGCGCTCGGCCTTGCCGCGCCCGCCGTCGCACAGGACGACCCGCTTCAGGTGGGCTTTGTCTATGTCGGCTCGATCGGCGACCTCGGCTGGACGCATGAGCACGACCAGTCCCGCCTCGCCATGCAAGAGCATTTCGGCGATGCGGTCGAAACCACCTATGTCGAAAACGTGCCCGAGGGCGCGGATGCCGAGCGGGTGCTGACCCAGATGGCGCTGTCGGGCGCCGACCTGATCTTCACCACCTCGTTTGGTTACATGGACCCGACCAACAACGTCGCGGCCCGGTTCCCCAATGTCATGTTCGAACACGCCACCGGCTATCGCCGCGACACGCCGAACATGTCCACCTATTCCGCGCGCTTCTACGAAGGCCGCGCCGTGATGGGCCATATCGCGGGCAACATGACCGAGTCCAACATCGTCGGCTACATCGGCTCTTACCCGATCCCGGAAGTGATCCGCGGCATCAACTCGGCCTTCATCCACGCCCGTGCGGTGAACCCGGATGTCGAATTCCGCGTGGTCTGGGCCTACACCTGGTTCGACCCGGCGGTTGAAGCCGAGGCCGCGCAGGCCCTGATCGACCAAGGCGCAGACGTGATCCTGCAACACACCGATTCCACCGCGCCGATGACCGTCATGCAGGACGCGGGCGTGATCGGCTTCGGTCAGGCCTCCGACATGGGCCAGTTCGCCCCGACTCCGCGCGTGTCTGCCATCATCGACAACTGGGCGCCCTACTACATCGCCCGCACACAGGCCGTCATGGACGGCACCTGGGAAAGCATGGACACCTGGGGCGGCATCGGCTCCGGCATGGTGCGGATCGGTGAAATGACCGACGCGATCCCGGCAGAGGTGCGCGCCTCGGCTCAGGCATTGGCCGATTCCATCGCGTCCGGCGAACATCACCCCTTCACCGGCCCGCTGAACCGTCAGGACGGCACCCCGTGGCTGGCCGAGGGCGAAGTGGCCGACGATGGCACGCTGGCCGGCATGGATTTCTACGTTGAAGGCATCACCGCCGAGATCCCGAACTGATCGCCGCAGACCAAGACACGGAAAAGGCCCGCCCCACCCGGCGGGCCTTTTTCGTGGGCACAACCTGACCGGTCGACCGGTCGCACCCCGCCCGGCTCGACGCCCCGCCCCAGCCCCTTGCCGCCCCCGGCTATCCGTGCGACCCATGGCGCCATGATTTATGATTTTCTCGTCATCGGCGGCGGCATCGCCGGCACATCGGCAGGCGCACGCCTGTCTCATCTGGGAACCGTCTTGCTGCTGGAAGGGGAAACCGGGCTGGCCTACCACGCCTCTGGCCGGTCTGCCGCCCTGTTCGAGGCGCAGTATGGCCTGCCCAGCACGGTCGCGCTCAACCTCGCCTCGCAGGAGTATCACATGACCGCCAATGGCGGCGTGCTCAGCCCCCGCGGGCTGCTGTTCCTGTCGGGCCCCGGCGAAGAAGAGGCGCTGGCCGCCGACGTGGCCGAAATGGGCCTGACCCCGATTTCGGTCGAGGATGCGGTGGCCCGCGTCCCTGCGATCAACGCCGATTACGTGACCGGCGCCGCCTATCACGACCAGGCTTGGGATCTGGACACGGACCTGCTGGTCGGCAATTTCGTCAAGGAACTGCGCGCCAATTCCGGCACCGTGAAAACCGGCCACCCCGTTACCGCGATCAGCCGTCAGGGTGGCCTCTGGCAGGTCACGACAGCCGACCAGACCTACGAGGCGCTGCAACTGGTCAATGCCGCGGGCGCTTGGGTGGACGAGGTCGCCAAGATGGCCGGGATTGCTCCGCTTGGGTTTACGCCGCTGCGCCGCTCGATGGCGCGGATGCCGGCCCCCGGCGGTCACGATCCGTCAAGCTGGCCGATGCTGATCGGCGCTGGCGAGACATGGTATGCCAAGCCAGACGCGGGCAAGTGGATCGTTTCGCCCGCCGAGGAAGACCCCATCGAGACGCCCCATGACGCGTGGGCCGATGACATGGTATTGGCCGAGGGCATCGCCCGCTACCAACCGTTTGTGACCGAAGAGGTCACCCGCGTCGAAAGCACATGGGCGGGCCTGCGCACCTTCGCCCCGGACCGCACCCTCGTGCTTGGGCGCGACGCCGAGGTGCCGGAATTCATCTGGGTCGCGGGGCAAGGCGGCTACGGCTTCCAGACCGCGCCCGCCGCCAGCCAGCTGGTGGCCGATCTGGTCGCGAACCGCCCGCCCGATCTGCCGCCAGAAATCGTTGCTGCCCTCAGCCCGGCCCGCTTCGCATGAGCCGCAAACTGACCCTGCCCGACGCGCCCAAGCCGATGCCCGATCGTCGGATGTCCGCGCCCTCGGCCCTGCGCAACGCTTGGCCCATTCTGGAAGTGTTGGAGGCGCACGCCCCGCAAACCGGTCGCGTGCTTGAAATCGCCGCTGGCACGGGCGAGCACGCGGTGCGCTTCGCCAAGGCCATGCGCGGCCTTGACTGGCAGCCCACAGATGTGGACCCCGAGCGCCTCGCCTCGATCGACGCATGGCGCATTGCCGAAGGGCCGGCCAACCTGTTCACGCCGATTGCGCTTGATGCGACGCAACCGGGCTGGGCCGCCACCCATGGCCCGGTCGAGATGATCCTGCTGGTCAACCTGCTCCACCTCATCTCGTCCCCCGAGGCCGAGGCGGTTCTTTCCGGCATCGCCGCCGCCCTCGCCCCCGGCGGCGTGGCCTTCGTCTACGGGCCTTTCCTGCGCGACGGTCAGGCCACCAGTCAGGGCGACGCCAGTTTCCACGCCAGCCTTCAGGCGCAAGACCCCGAAATCGGCTACAAGGACGTGGCCTGGGTCAAGGCCCGTCTTGCGCCGTTGTCGGTCTCGATCCTTGAGCGGCCCGCCAACAACCTGATGCTCATCGCCCGCGCCCCGGTTTGATCCCGGTCAAGGCGCGGGCGCGCTGGCTCTGGTCTGACAAGGGAAACTTGACCAGGACAATGAGGTTTCCCGATGAGCTGGATGGACAAGCGCGAGGACATGCGCGGCCAATTGCGCAAACTGAACAAGGCAATCCCGACCGTCACCAGGGCCTTTGCAGGGGTCAGCGCCGCCGTGAAGACCGACGGCGCGCTGGACGTGAAAACCAAGGAACTGATCGCGGTGGCCATCGCTGTCGCTGACAGTTGCGAGCCGTGCATGAATTTCCATGTCGAGGTGCTGATCAATGCCGGTGGCAGCCGCGAGGAACTGGCCGAGGCGCTTGGCATGGCCGTGCAGATGGGTGGCGGCCCGGCCCTGATGTATGCGGCCAAGGCGCTCGATTCCTATGATGAACTGAGCGAAGCGCTGGCCCCCAAGGCTGCGGAATAAGCCCGCCAGTTTGTCGCAGGGCGGGCGACGACGGATATCCTTTATTGGCGCGTGTAACTATCTGCAAAGCCAATAAAGGATGCGTTCCAAATGCAACGATTTCTCGCCGCCCTCGCCCTGACCGCCCTGCCCACCCTTGCCGCCGCCCAAGGTATGCCGGGACAACATTTCATCGACAACTGGGATCTCGATGCCGATGGGCAGGTGACGCTCGAGGAACTCCAGATGCGCCGCAGCGATATCTTCTACATGTTCGACGTCAATGGCGACGGGCTGTTGCAGGGTGACGAGTATGACCTCTTCGACGAAACCCGCGCCGCCGACATCGCCAATATGGGCGGCCATCAGGGCAACGCCATGCAGCCCGTGAACCAGGGCATGATGCGCGGCGCGAATGACGCGAATGGCGACGGCATCGTCAGCGAAGAGGAATTCGTCAGCGCCTCGCCTGCGTGGTTCGCACAGATGGACAGCAACGGCGATGGCGTCGTGACCACCGACGATTTCGGACGTGGGCAGGGCATGGGTAACGGCAACGGATAGCCACGAAAAAGGCCCGCCGGATCTGGCGGGCCTTTCCTGTTCATGACCGCGCCTCGCGCCCGTTAACGGTTCTGCCCGATACGCCCCGCATATGCACAGGGGGTGTACGGGGGGTGCACAGGGGGTGTACGCATGGCACCCCCCTGTTTTGTCGTTAACCGTCCTTGCGGATGGTCTCGTTTTTCGGGTCGTAGGGGCTGTCGCAGGTCACGACAGCATCCCACAGCTTGTCCTGCATCTTGACCTTCAGCTTGGTGCCTTCAACGGCCAGGTCGGGCTTGACGTAGCCCATGCCGATGGACTTGCCGAACGCCACCGAGTACCCACCCGAGGTCAGACGGCCGACCCGTTCGCCCTCGGGCGTATAGAGCACTTCACGGCCCCAGGGATCGGCATCGGACGGTCCGTCGATCAAGACGGTGCAGCACTTCGAGCGGATGCCCTTGGCTTCCATCGGGGCCTTGCCGTTGAACTCTTTGGACAGGTCCACGAAGCGCGGCAGGTCGGCCTCCAGCGGGGTTGCATCGCGGCCCAGTTCGTTGCCGAACGCACGGTAGGATTTCTCCTGCCGCAGCCAGTTCTGGGCGCGGGCACCGACCAGCTTCATCCCATGCTTTTCCCCTGCTTTTTCAAGCAGATCGAACAGGTAGTTCTGCATCTCGATCGGGTGATGCAATTCCCACCCCAACTCGCCGGTATAGGCCACGCGGATCGCGTTGACCGGGCACATGCCCAGTTCGATCTGGCGTGCAGACAGCCACGGGAAGCGCTTGTTCGACAGCGCGGTCGAGGGGTCGGCATCCTTGATAACCTCGGCCAGAACGTCACGCGATTTTGGCCCGGCAATGGCGAAGACACCCCACTGGGTGGTCACGTTCTGGATCTCGATATAGCCCAACTCGGGCGCCTTGTCGGCGGCTGCCTTGCGCAGGAAATCGGCGTCGTAATCGGTCCATGCCCCGGCGGAAACGAGGTAATATTCATCTTCGGCTAACCGCACGATGGTATATTCCGTCCGCGTCGTGCCCGCATCGGTCAGCGCGTAGGTCAGGTTGATCCGGCCCACTTTGGGCAGCTTGTTGCAGGTGAACCAGTCGAGGAACGCGGTCGCGCCGGGGCCTTTGACCATGTGCTTGGTAAAGGCGGTCGCGTCGATCAGGCCCACGCCGTCGCGCACGGCCTTGGCTTCCTCGACCGCATATTGCCACCAATCGCCCCGGCGGAAGCTGCGGGCGTCGTGATCGAAGTTTTCGGGCGCATCCAGCGGGCCGAAATAGTTGGGCCGCTCGAACCCGTTGACGCAGCCGAACTGCGCGCCACGGGCCTTTTGCCGGTCATAGGCCGGGGCGGTGCGCAACGGGCGGCAGGCGGCGCGTTCTTCATCCGGGTGGTGCAGGATGTAGACGTGCTCGTAGCATTCCTCGTTCTTGCGCGCGGCATACTCGGTCGTCACCCAGTCGCCGTAGCGCTTGGGGTCGAGCGACGCCATGTCGATCTCGGCCTCGCCATCGACCATCAGCTGCGCGAGGTAATAACCTGTGCCGCCAGCGGCGGTGATCCCGAAGGAGAAGCCCTCGGCCAGCCACATGTTGCGCAGGCCCGGCGCCGGACCGACCAGCGGGTTGCCGTCGGGGGTGTAGCAGATCGGGCCGTTGAAATCGTCTTTCAGACCAGACTCGGCGCAGGAGGGCACGCGTTCGGCCATCGCCATGTATTGATCGGCGATGCGGTCCAGATCCAGCGGGAACAGATCCGCGCGGAAACTGTCGGGCACACCGTATTCGAACCGCGCGGGCGCGCCGTGTTCGTAGATGCCAAGGATCCAGCCGCCACGTTCCTCGCGGGCGTAGGATTCGTTGTCGGCGTCCCGGATAACCGGGTGTTCCGGGTTGCCCGCTTCGCGCCATTTGACCAGCTCGGGGTCTTTGTCCATGACGATGAAGGTGTGCTCGACCGGGATTGCGGGCATCTTGATGCCCAGCATCTTGGCCGTGCGCTGCGCGTGGTTGCCGGATGCGGTCACCACATGCTCGGCGGTGATCACAACCTGTTCGTCGGACGCCACGAGGTTGCCGCCCTTTTCCACCATCTTGGTGCAGGTCACTTCCCAGTGGCTGCCGGTCCAATGGAACGCATCGGCCTGCATCTTGCGCACGATATCTACACCGCGTTGGCGGGCGCCCTTAGCCATCGCCTGCGTGACGTCGGCCGGGTTAATATAGCCGTCCTCGGTGTGATAGATCGCGCCCTTCAGGTCAGAGGTCTCGATCAGCGGCCAGCGTTCCTTGATCTGGTCCGGGGTCAGCCATTCATATTTCACGTCACAGGTTTCCGCGGTCGACGCGTAAAGCATGTATTCGTCCATGCGATCCTGCGTCTGCGCCATGCGCAGGTTTCCCACCACGGCAAAGCCCGCGTTCAGCCCGGTTTCCTCTTCCAGCGTCTTGTAAAAGTCGACGGAGTATTTGTGGATATGGGTCGTTGCGTAGCTCATGTTGAACAGCGGCAACAGACCGGCGGCGTGCCAGGTAGAGCCGGAGGTCAGCTCGTCGCGTTCGAGCAGCATGACATCTGACCAGCCCGCTTTGGCGAGGTGATAGGCGATCGAAGTGCCGACGGCACCGCCGCCGACGACAAGGGCTTTGACTTGGGTTTTCATTGGGCACGACTCCGGGCCAGAATTTCTGGGGGTAATTTGCCGAAATGCGCCGCTTGGGGCCATGGACAGCCGACTATTATCGGCCCGAAACCGACAGGCCCGTGCCGGAAATGCTCAGCCCCCGTTATCGCCCAGGCGGATGGACCGGCTCAGGTCGAGACTCTGGCTGGCGCATCCCGCTGGACCCGACCTGCGCAAACAGACCGGACACCAATGAACACACCCCTTTCAACACCCTGTGGGGGAAAATCCTTCTGGAAGAATTGTCCGTTGCCCAAAAGCCTTCCAGAAGGCTTTTGGAGACCGAAGAAAATTTGGGAATTTTCTTCGGCGATCCGCGTCACAACATGCTCGGAACAACCAGATCAGGCGGGCGGTGGCCATCGTCGAAGGTCTTGACGTTGATGATCACCTTCTCGCCCATCTCGACCCGGCCCTCGACGGTGGCGGACCCCATGTGCGGCAGCAGCACCACGTTATCCAGTTCGCGCAGGCGCGGGTTCACGTCCTTGCCATGCTCGAACACATCCAGACCAGCCCCCGCGATTTCCTTGGTGCGCAGCATCCGGGTCAGGGCGTTCTCGTCGATAACCTCGCCGCGCGAAGTGTTCACGATGACCGCAGAGGGTTTCATCAGCTTCAGCCGGCGGGCGTTCAGCAGATGGAAGGTCGAGGGCGTATGCGGACAATTGATCGACAGGATATCGACCCGCGCGATCATCTGGTCGAGGCTTTCCCAATAGGTCGCCTCCAACTCGGTCTCGATATCGTCATGCAAGCGGCGGCGATTGTGGTAATGCACCTGCATCCCGAAGACTGCCGCGCGCCGTGCCACGGCCTGTCCGATCCGGCCCATGCCCAGAATGCCAAGCCGCTTGCCGCCGATACGCCCCCCCATGAACGCGGTGGGCGCCCAGCCATCCCATCGGCCAGCCTGCATCACGGCCAGCCCTTCGGGGATACGGCGGGTGACCGAGAGGATCAGCGCCAGCGTCATGTCGGCGGTATCCTCGGTCACGACACCGGGCGTGTTGGATACGAGGATGCCGCGCTGCCGGGCTGTCTGTACGTCGATATGGTCAACGCCTGCGCCGTAATTGGCGATCAGTTTCAGCTTTTCGCCCGCCTGCGCCAGCAGGCCTGCGTCGATCTGGTCGGTCACGCAAGGCACCAGCACATCGGCCCGCGACATGGCCGACACCAGCTCGGATCGGGTCATGGGGCGGTCTTCGTCGCGCAGTTCGACATCGAACAGTTCCGACATCCGGGTTTCGACCGCTTCGGGCAACCGTCGCGTTACGACAACACTCAGCTTCTGACCTGGCATTCCCTGCTTCCCTCTTCTGGCATTTCAGCCCTTGCCGTGACACTCTCTCATCCTAGGCAGGGGTGCAAGTGCGCCTCTTGAAAGAGCGACAAAAACACCGCCAAGACCGCGCAAGATCGGCATCGGTGCAAACGGGCAGAAAAACATGGTGCGATTTCTGGCAGGCGTGGTTCTGGCGGCGCTTCTGGTGCTTTCCCCAATCGCCATGCGTGCACAGGAACCCGGCGGTGATATTGGCCCGGTAACGGGGTTCCCGCTGCCGCGTTACGTATCGATTCAGGCATCCGAGGCCTATGCCCGCCGCGGCCCGTCGCGCAGCCACCGCATCGACTGGGTCTATGAGCGGCGCAACATGCCGGTGCGGATCGTGGCAGAATACGGTCATTGGCGTCGGATCGTGGACCGCGATGGTGCGGGGGGCTGGATGCACTATTCCTTGCTGTCCGGCACGCGCACTGTGATCGTCGAAACCGACATGCTGGAGTTGCGCCAACGCCCCGACACGGAGGCCCCTGTGGTGGCGCAGGCCGAGCTTGGCGTGATCGCTTTTCTCGATGAATGCACCGGCACATGGTGCCGGATCAGTTCCGGCGGCCATCGCGGGTGGGTGCCGGAAGAGGCGCTCTGGGGGGTCGATCCCGACGAGGTGGTGGATTAACCGGCGCGGCGCATCAGCACCAGGAACCCCGGCACCAGCGCCAGCAACAGCGCGACCATGCCAAAGGAGGCCCGCAGGCTAAGCGCGCCCGCGACAAAGCCCATGATCGGCGGGCCGATGAAAAAGCCCATGTAGCCAATCACCGTGACCCGAGAGATAACACGCGCGCGGGCCTCGTCACTGGCCATGCGGCCCGCCAGCGCCAACAGCATCGGCGCGATGATCGACACGCCGAGCCCCAGAATGGCAAACCCCAGATAGGCCACCAGCGGCACCGGGGCGACCGCCGCCAGCAGCGCACCCGCCGAGGTAATGAGCGCGCCCCAGAAGATCACCCGCACTTCGCTGAGCCGCCCGACAACGAGTTGCCCTAGGAACCGACCCACCCCCATGGTCAGCCCCAGCATCGCAGGTCCAAGCGCGCCCTCGGTCGCCCCGCCGCCAAGGGTGCGTTCCACATGCAGGGCCGACCAGCCCTCGGTCGCGTTCTCGGCAAGAAAGGCCACCAGCACGATCAAGCCGCCCCACAGGATCAGCCCGCCGAACGCCCCCTTGGGGGCCGGGGTGTCGCCGCGGTCTGGCATCGGCTCCATCCGTTCGGCCATGAAGATGGCGGCGACCAGCGTCAACCCGGCAAGCCCGGCAAAGACGACGCCAGGCGGCCAGCCCGCTTCGCGCGCAAGGCCAGCCGAGATGGCCGACGCCGCATAGGCAAAGGAATAGATCGCGTGGTTGAGGTTCATCAGCGACGCGCCCTTGCGCGCCTCGGTCTGCGACAGGCGCGCGTTCATCACCACGTCGAGCAGGCCCGACCCGGCCCCGGCAAAGAACATGGTCGCCGCAAAGGCGAGCACGCCAGGCACCCACATCGGGGCCTGGAAACTGGCCGCCAGCAGCAGGGCGGCCAAGGGCACCGCCATACGGCCCAGCCGGGCCGCAAAGAGCGGCGCCAGCAACATCGACAGCACAGCACCGGTAGCGGCCACCAGCAACGCCAGCCCGAACGCACTGTCCGAGGCCTCGATATGCGCCTTGATCCATGGCACGTAGGCGGCGAATCCCCCCCAATAAATTCCTTGCACGGCAAAGGCCGGCAGGGCATGGCGAGACAGGCGAATGGCGGAGATCAGTGACATGATCCGCGATTGTCACGGGGTTTCAACGCTGGCAAGCCCGAACGCTGTGGTTTCGCGGCCAATTCGCCCTTTCCAAGCCGGACGATCTGCACTAAAGGCACAGGCTCTAACCCGGGCGGACACCCTTGGAGGCCGCCCCTTTATTATATGGAGAATAGCTATGGCTGGTGAGATTCCTGATCTCGTAGCTGAGGCACGGACGGGGACAGGCAAGGGGGCCGCTCGTCAAGCACGCCGTGAAGGCAAAGTGCCCGGTATCGTTTATGGTGGCGGTCTTGATCCGCTCGCGATCCAGATTCCCTTTAACGAACTGGTGAAAAAGCTCAAGGCAGGCCGCTTCCTGTCGACGCTGTTCAACCTGAAGGTCGATGGCGAGGACGACGTGCGCGTGATCTGCCGCAGCGTTCAGCGTGACGTGGTGAAAGACCTGCCGACGCATGTGGACTTCATGCGCCTGCGCCGCACCAGCCGCATCAACCTGTTCATTCCGGTCGAATTCCTGAACGAAGAAGAGGCCCCCGGCATCAAGCGCGGTGGTGTTCTGAACGCGGTGCGCCCGGAAGTCGAACTGATGGTCACCGCAGGCGATATCCCTGAAAAACTGACCGTGGACCTCTCGGGGCTCAAGATCGGCGACACCGTGAACATCGAGGACATCACCCTGCCCGCAGGCACCCGTCCGACGATCGACCGGAACTTCGTGATCGCCAATATCAGCGCGCCGTCGGGCCTCGCCGCGTCCGACGAGGATGAAGACGAAGTCGCCGCTGATGAAGTGGAAGTGGTCGGCGAAGACGCCGAGGATTGATCCTCATTCGCTGACGACAAACCTGATCACGGCCCGCCCCGACAGGAGCGGGCCGTGTTGCTTTTGGGGGTCTCAGTCCCGATCCCAAACCTTGCGAAAGCCCAGAACCCGCCCGCGCGAGGTGGCGGGATCATAGGTCAGCCCGGTGGCGGACATGCAATCGACGATCGTCTTGATGGTGCGCACCGCATAGCGGTCGGGGTGCAGCTCCAGCACCAGAAAGCGCAGTTGCGAATTCCATGGTTCGTCAAAGAGATGCGCCTCGGCCCCTTCCACATCCATCATCACCACATTGGGACGATGTTTCCGCAACAGGGCGCGCAGCCCGATCGCCGGCACATCGACCAGATTGGTGGGTGCCGAATCCTCGGTCGCCAATCGCCCGCCCAGAAACGCCGGCGACGCGTGAAAAAGCATCCCTTCACCGTCGGATGGGTCCGCGTCCGGCACGATGGCGCCATGCAGCACTTCGACCGCGCCCTGCCCGTTGCGCGCCAGATTGGCCTTGAGGATCGGCACCATAATCGGGTTGGCCTCGACGCTGATCACGTTCTCGGCCCCCGCCAGCCTGGCGCAGACAGTGCTGACATAGCCAAGCCCCGCCCCCAATTCCAGGACGCGCATTCCCGGCTTGATCCGGGCGCGCGCGGCGTTGGCCTCGTCCTCTTCGTAGGTTCCGGCGCTCAAGCCCTTCAAAAGGCCGGGCTTGGCGATGCTGTCGGGAACTTCCAGCGACACGTCGTTGAGGGCGATCAGCGGCATGGGGACTCGTTTCATTGATCCTGTTTCGCGTGCGGCCTATAGCACAGGGCAGAGACGGCAATTGCAAGGCGAGAGCGAGGCGGGCATGAAACTCTGGGTCGGACTGGGAAACCCCGGCGCGAAATATGCGGGCAACCGGCACAATATCGGCTTCATGGCCGTGGACAGGATCGCCGAGGATCACGGCTTTGCCCCTTGGCGTGGCAAGTTTCAGGGCAGCCTGACCGAGGGCAAGCTGGGATCGGAAAAGGTGCTGCTGCTCAAGCCCGAGACCTTCATGAACCTGTCGGGGCAATCGGTGGGCGAGGCGATGCGCTTCTACAAGCTCGACTCGACCGACATAACCGTCTTCCATGACGATTTGGACCTCGCCCCCGGCAAGGTCCGCGTCAAGGCCGGCGGCGGTCACGCGGGCCATAACGGCCTGCGCTCGATCCACCAGCATATCGGGCCCCATTACGACCGCGTCCGGCTTGGCATCGGCCATCCGGGCCACAAGGACAAGGTCGCGCCCTATGTGTTGTCGGATTTCGCCAAGGCCGAGCAGGAGTGGCTGGACGACCTGATGCGCGGGATTTCCGATGGTGCGGCAGAGCTGGCCAAGGGCGACACCGGTCGGTTCCTGAACGCCGTTGCCCTGCGCACCGCACCGCCACGCTCTTCGACCTCGACGACCCCGCCCAAGGCCAAGCCCGCCGCAGCGCCGGACCAAACGCCAGGGGACGACCGCAGCCCGTTGCAAAAACTGGTTGATCGCTTCAAGTGACCGGCCGGCGCCCCTGCGGTTGACGCCGCGTCGGGATTGTCGCCGCGCAGCCCCTCTGCTGTGCTACACCCGACGACAGCGAGGATTTGCCGATGCGACGCGCACTCAGGATCGGACTTCGCGGCTTTTTGCTGATCTTGGTGCTTGCCCTTGCGGCAGGCATATGGAAACGCGAAGAGATCGAGCGGCTTCTGGCGGTGAACAGCCTGTTCGACGCCGACCGCATCGTGCAGAACTTCTCGCACATGGACCGCGCGTTTCTGACCGCGCCGGTGCCGCGCGGCGATGGTCCGATCAGCCCCCTGCCCCAAGGCACGCCCGCCGACCTGCCGCCCGAGGTCGCCGCGTGGATCGAAGAGCGGGCGATCACCGGACTCGTGGTGTTGCAAGATGGCGAGATCCGTTACGAGGACTATTTCCTCGGCACAGGGGCAGAAGACCGGCGGATTTCATGGTCGATGGCAAAAAGCTTCCTCTCGGCGCTTCTGGGCACGCTGGTGGCAGACGGCACGATTGCCGATCTGGACACACAGGTCACGGAATACGCCCCGCTGCTGTCTGGCAGCGCCTATGACGGGGCCACGATCCGCAACGTGTTGAACATGGCCTCGGGCGTGCGCTTCGACGAAGATTACCTCGACTACAATTCCGATATCAACCGCATGGGCCGGGTCGTCGCACTCGGCGGCGCGCTTGACCAGTTCGCGGCAGACCTGCAAGTCCGGGACCATGCCCCCGGCGAGGTCTGGCAATATGTCTCGATCGACACCCATGTTCTGGGCATGGTGATCCGGGGGGCGACGGGCCGCTCGATCCCCGACCTTCTGTCAGAGCGGATCATTCAGCCGATGGGGTTGGAGAGTCAGCCCTACTACATCACCGATGGCGACGGCGTGGCCTTCGTGCTCGGCGGACTCAACATGATGACGCGCGATTATGCCCGGATGGGGCAGGCCTTCTTGCAAAACGGCCGTTACAACGACCAGCAGATCGTGCCCACCGACTGGGTGGCCGAGTCGACAGCGCCCTCGGCCCCGACCGCGCCGGGCCAGACCCGCTATGGCTACCAATGGTGGATTCCAGTCGGGGCTGAGCCGGGGCAATTCATGGCACAGGGCGTCTATGGGCAGTATATCTATGTCGATCAGGTCAACGATGTCGTCATCGCGGTGAATGCCGCTGACCGCGGGTTCCGCGAAGAGGGTGTCGGTGCCGGGAACCTGCGGATCTTCCGGGCCATCGCCGAAAGCCTCTGATCCACCGCAACAGACGAGGAGACGCATATGGTTGAAATGGACGCCTCGATCAACGTTCTGGGCGGGGCGTTGCAGCCCTGTTCCCTTGATCCGATGACCGGTTTTTTCCGCGATGGCGCCTGCAACACCTGTTCCGAGGATCAGGGAAGCCACACGGTTTGCGCGCAGATGACCGCCGAATTCCTCGCCTATTCCAAATATGTTGGCAACGACCTGTCCACGCCCCGGCCCGAGTTCGGCTTTGCCGGGCTGAAACCGGGCGACCTGTGGTGCCTTTGCGCCGCGCGGTTTCTGCAAGCCCACGAAGAGGGCTGCGCGCCATGGGTCAACCTGGAAGCGACCCACCACCGCGCGCTGGATATCGTGCCCTTGTCCGTGTTGCAGGAAATGGCCGCGAGCTGACTATTCGGCAGCCGTCTTCAACCGATCGTCGCCATCCAGCAAGTCTTCGATGAAGAGGCTCAGCAGTTGCGGCCGCCCGCTGACGCCAGCCTTGCGATAGATTGCATTGCTTTGCGCCTTGACTGTGCCTTCCGAGGTTTCGCGCAGGGCGGCAATCTCTTGGATCGACAGGCCCTTGAGCGCGAACAGCGCCACGTCGCGTTCGGCCGGTGTCAGGCCCCAGTCATCGAAGCGCTCGGCCATGACCTCCATGAAGGCACCGGAGGCGGCCTTCAGTTTCATCTCGGCAGCGGCCGTGCGCTTGAGAGAGGCCATCAGGTGCATCCCACCAATGATCGAGCCAAGAATCAGGCCGATGATGGCCCCGATCTCGGTCAACTCCCGCGTGTGCCAACTGATCGGCTCGGCCCGGATGTTCAGGATCGTCAGAACGATTTCTGACACGAAGAAGGTCGAGCAGACCACCTGCACCAACAGGACGAGGGTGAAAATCACTTTGCTGCGCATCGTGCCTCCCCGTTCGATCGGGGCAGGGGCACCTCAGTCATCGTCGCCGCCATCGTCATCGCCGTGATCCCCCCCGTCATCGCCGCCGTCATCGCCGCCGTCATCGCCGCCGCCGCCGCTGTCGCTGTCACCGCCATCGTCCGAACTGCTGCTGTCATCGAACGAGGCGTCTTGGCTGCCGCCATCGTCGGATGTACCGAGGTCGGATGTATCGGGGCCCGCCGAGAAAAGGCCGACCGAGTTGCTGCCGTCGTCGCTGCGCAAGTAGTCGCGCAGGATTTCGCCGGTGCGCGGGTTGACGACGATTTCCCGATGCATGCCACCACCTTCCGCCTCGATGCGGATGCGGCCCAGCCATGTGCGGAAGACGTCGACCTGGTTGAAATCTTGGTTGTGCAGTTGCCCGACAAGGCTGTCTGCAACGGTCTGGGACCACACCGGCAGGGCCGTCAGGATGGCGACCACTGCCGCCGAAAAAATGATGCGAGGAACCGGCATAAGCAGACCTCCTGTTGACGGGGAATGCCCTGCCCCCAAGGCGTTGTAGCCGAAGGAACAGGGCGTGATTTGTTGCCACTGTCGCACTCTACGTCAGGGCGGCGCGATACTGAACGCCCTGTGTTGCGGGGCCTCAGTCGTCGTTGTCGCCGCCACCGTTGTCGTCGCCGCCGCCGTTGCCGTGGTCGTTGTCGCCACCGTTGCCATGGTCGTCGCCGCCACCGTTGCCGTTGCCGTGGTCGTTGTCGCCGCCGTTGCCGTGGTCGTTGTCGCCGCCGTTGCCATGGTCGTCATTGCCACCGTTGCCGCCGTCGTCATTGCCACCGTTGGCACGATCGTCGTCGTTGTCGCCACCGGCGCCGTGATCATCATCGCCGTCGCCATCGCCGCCCTGGATGCCGGTACCTGTTCCGGTGACCGATGCGGTCGCGCCCGAGCCGATGCCATTGTCGCCGCCGCTGGTCGAGGAAATCAGGGTGCCATTCGCGTCATACTGCTGGTGAACCGAACCGGCCCCGCCGCTTGCTTCGATTTGGTAGCCGTTGTTGCCCACGCGGACTTCGATACGGGAATAGCCCTGCGACTGGAGGTCCGCGATCGCCGTGTTGACCGAGTCGTTTGCGGTTTGTGCGCTGGCGGCGGTGGTGGCCAACAGGGCAGCGGCAAGGGTCATCGCGAAGAATTTGGTCGGTTTCATGTCGTGTCTCCTCAAGAGATGTGGTTGATCCAAGGTGGCGAGCTTCGGTGCGTTAAAGCGCCCGCTGTCCTGAAGAGACCCATTGCCGCCGCACAAATCTATTGCACCGGTGTTTATCCAAAGGTCCATAAACCCATGACCCGTGGCCATAAACTTGCGTTTATGCGGCGTGATCCGCCCGGTGAAGCACCGGACGGACCATTGATATGAGGGTTTAGACCCGAGTCAGCCCCGCAACTTCACGACATCGCTCAAGAGCCCCTCGGTTCCGTTGTGGACCGTGAGTTGATCCACCTTGGAGGCGATCGTTTCCAACGCTTCGAGCTCTTTCAACCGAAGCATGACGGGGTTATCCGCCAAAACCTTGGCCGTGTTGAGCAAAGACCGAGTCGCATTGGTCTCTTCCCGGCGTCGGATCACGTTGGCTTCGGCCTCTTTCTGGGCCGCCACCACCTTGTTGAGGATATCGCGCATCTCGCCGGGCAAGATCACATCCTTGAGCGCGATCTCTCCAAGCTCGATCCCGATCCCCTCCATGTCCTGGCGCACCACTTCGGCGGCCTTTGCATCGACCTGCCCCTTTTCGGCCAAGAGCCGATCAAGGGGAAGGGCACCGACCGTCTTGCGAAACGCAAGCTGGAGGGCGCGGTGAAGGGCCTCGCCATGGTCTGTCACTTCCGTGACCGCCTTGATCGGGTCCACGACGCGGAAGGTCGCGGTGAGAGTCACCCGAAGCGTGACGCGATCCTTGGTGAGGATCTCTTGACCGGCGACCTCCTTGGTCTGCCACCGTGTTTCAACCAAACGCACCTCATGCGAGCGGCCAAAGCGCCAGAACCAGTGCATCCCCGGATCAAGCCGCCCGGAATGCTCGCCATCGGTGAACAAGAGCCCGACCTGACCGGTGCGCACCTGAAAGGCAGCAACCTCGAAATTGAGATGCGCGCGCTGCAATCGCCGCGCAAGCACCGGTTCCACCGTCGTATCGACGGCAAGATCCACAGGCGTCACCGTCCACGGACCGGCATCGGCCCAGAAGAGCGCCCGCGTATCCGGGGCAATCACGGCAAACACCACGCCGTCCCGCTCGACAACGCTCACCTCTTCAGGCCCTGTGCGCACCACCATCACGTGGTTCGCCGCCGCCTCGGGATGATCGCGCACGAACCGCTCCACAAGCACCGATTGGATGCGCGGCACGGCAGGATCAAGTGTCTCAAACCGGGTTTCAATGGCCGGAACGTCATGCGTGCCGGGGCGAAGAATGTCGCGGACCTCTCCTTCGGTAATCACGAGGGTCCGGGTTTCGACGGGCACACGCACGCGCTGCACGTCTCGGAAAAGTTTGAACAAGGCCATTTTTGAAACTCCTTTTGGCGGGCTGTTCTTATCGTCGTCGCAAAGCGACCTCCTTGGCTGTGGCGGGGTTGCATGGGATGATCCCATGGCAGGTGTGACACCAGGGCGAACTTGCCCGGGCGGAAAGGCGGTGGGGTCCGGGCCGATCCTGCCATGCCCCCGAGCGGAGGGCAGAGGAGCGGCCCTTTGCCAGCCCGGCGGGGGCGGGCCGATCATTGGCGCACCCCGGCACGGGCCGGCGTCAGGCGTCACCCCACCCCCGGCGCAAGGCCAGAGCAAAGGAAGGCCGTTCCCTCCGGCGAACCGAAGGGAGGAACGGCCATCCCTCGCGGGACGGCCTCGAACCCCGATATTTTCGAACCACTCTCGTGGCTGGCTTGGCGAACCAGCGCCCTCGTGCGGGCGTTTGGAAGCGAAAAACAGGAGTTGAACCTGCGCGCTCAGATTTAACGTCTGATGCTCTACCGACTGAGCTACTTTCGCGTGACGCGTGAATGTCACGGGTGGCACCATCCCCGGTTTCCGACCCTGGCATACGGGAAATCGGCAGCGCCGCCCGCACCGGAAGGGAAAACACCCCTTACCGCTAGGGCCAGCCCGTTTGGCTGGTGTCGAGAGAGATAGACGAGAAGGGGCCAAACGCTCAACGTTACAATTTGTGTAACAATTACACCGTGGCGCGAGCGCAACAATCTGTCCGGGTTGCGTAATAAATGGAAAGCCCTGCTCAGCCGGATGGGGCGATCCTTGTGCCCGAACACAGCAGCCGAAACAATCATGCGTTGAACGGGGCAGCGGTGCGCTCTGGGCGTCGTGAAGACACAGCAGCAGGGATTACCGATCGGAAGACAGTAAAACGTCCCCGACAAGATCATCCATGAAATGCGTGACGAGGCCGACGCGCCCCTGAACCTCTGCCTTGCGAAAGACTGCAGCGCTTTGCGACTTGATGGTGCCTTCGCTCTTTCCGGTCATGGCGGCGATTTCCCTGTTGGAAAAGCCTTTGATCGCCAGCAAGGCTACATCTCTTTCGGCGGGACTCAGCCCCCATTGCAGAAAGGTATCTTCGGCCAGATTGTGAAACGCCCCTCGGGCCACCATCAGGCCCTGTTCGGCCGCCGCCGCGCGTTTCAAAATCCGGCGAACCACGACGATATTGATCACGACCCCAAGCGCCAAGGCCACAACCGCCGAGATTTCGATCAATTCCCGCACCGTGTATCCGATGGGGCGGCGTACGACCGACGAGATGTCGATAGCGAAAAATCCCAAGAACACCGTCGCGAAGAGCAATTGCGCGCCGATGGCGAACAACAGACCCAGAGATCCCCTTGTTTTCGGAAACATTGTTCGTGTCCTCCCTGACAGCCGCGTCCGAGGGAGGGGTTTCCCCCTCCCCCAGGCATCCTCCTCTACGACCGCTCTCAGTCGCCAAGGCCGACGCTACCGCCGACATCTGCGCCCACATCCGCGTCAGCCTCTTCTCCGGCATCCGGGGTATCGACGCTTAGCGATCCGCCGACATCGGCGCCGCCATCGACGCTGAGGCCGCCGCCCTGTTCCGACTCACCGGACGGCATGTTGGCGTCATCATTGGCGTAGACTTCAATAATCGCGTCGCTCAGGATTTCGCCGGTCGACTGGTGCATGACGATTTCTCTCATATGCGTCGCCGTCCGCGCCTGAATCCGAACGCGGCCAAGCAGCGTGCGGGTGCGGTCGACAATTTCATAGCCACGCGCCTCAAGCTCGGCCGTAACCGCAGCCTCGCCGCGCACCTGCACCACCTGAATCTGGTCAGATACCGGCACGTTTGCGGTGACTTGGCCGGAGGCTTCCTCAGCGGCCGACGCTGTTTGAGCGGCGGCGATGCCGGGCACCGCAACGGCCATGGCTGCCGCAAGAGTATAGCCTGTGACGGCGAACGCAGCGATCACGAACTTTCTGGATTTGGTCGGGGTCATGTCTTGTCCTTTCGTTCAAAGCATGTGGATAGCGGCTGTGATCTGCCGCATCCTCGATGCTCCAAACGTGTCACGCCGCCGCCGCCACACCAATCACGCCCGGGTTCAAGCCTGCGGTTTCAAACCGCAGTGGTAAAGCGGCTCAGTGCGATACTGCCGTCGTGAACTGGAGTTGACCCGGGGGGTGGACAAGCCCCCCGGTCCCCGAAACAGGCGTCACCTGTCAGTCCGCGTCTTCCATGTCAAAGCCAAGATGGCGCGCGACAGTGAAGATATCCTTGTCGCCCCGTCCGCACATGTTCATGCAGATGATGTGATCTTTCGGCAGCTCGGGCGCGATCTTGATGACATGGGCCAAAGCGTGAGAGGGTTCCAGCGCTGGAATGATCCCCTCTTGCTGGCAGCACAGCTGGAACGCGGCAAGCGCCTCCTTATCGGTGACAGAGACATATTTCGCCCGACCGATATCGTGCAGCCAGCTATGTTCGGGCCCGATGCCCGGATAGTCGAGGCCCGCCGAGATCGAATACCCTTCAAGGATCTGCCCGTCATCGTCCTGAAGCAGATAGGTGCGGTTGCCATGCAGCACCCCCGGACGCCCGCCGGTGAGGCTGGCACAATGCTCCATCTTGTCATTGACGCCCTTGCCGCCCGCCTCGACGCCGATGATCTCGACCGTTTTGTCATCAAGGAACGGGTAGAACAGCCCCATGGCGTTGGAACCGCCCCCGATCGCCGCGATGATGGTGTCGGGCAAGCGACCCTCGGCGGCCTGCATCTGCGCCTTGGCTTCCTTGCCGATGATCTGCTGGAAGTCGCGGACCATGGCGGGGTAAGGGTGCGGGCCCGCCACGGTGCCGATGCAATAGAAGGTGTCGCGCACATTGGTCACCCAATCGCGCAGCGCGTCGTTCATCGCGTCCTTCAGGGTGCCGCGACCGGAGGTCACGGGAATGACCTCGGCCCCAAGCAGGCGCATACGAAAGACGTTGGGCTTTTGCCGCTCGACGTCATGCGCGCCCATGTAGACCACGCATTTCAGGCCGAACTTGGCACAAACGGTGGCCGTGGCAACGCCATGCTGCCCGGCCCCGGTTTCGGCGATGATGCGGGTCTTGCCCATGCGGCGGGCCAGGATGATCTGGCCGAGCACGTTGTTGATCTTGTGCGCGCCGGTGTGGTTCAGCTCGTCGCGCTTCATGTAGACCTTGGCGCCCCCGAGATGCTCGGTCAAGCGGCTGGCATGGTAGAGCGGGCTGGGACGGCCGACATAATGCGTCCACAGGTCGTTCATCTCATCCCAAAAGCTGTCGTCGGTCTTGGCATGTTCATACTGCTGTTCCAGTTCAAGGATCAGCGGCATCAGCGTTTCCGAAACAAAACGCCCGCCGAATTTGCCGAAACGGCCGCTTTCGTCGGGGCCGGTCATGAAAGAGTTGAACAGGTCGTCGGCCATGGTATTCCCCCGCGCCAAAAGTCACGAGACTACCTATTCCACGTGACCCGTCAGGACAAGACAAAGGCGCGCCGACGCATCTCGGTCAGGAACATCTTCTTGTCCGCGAAATCGCGCGACAACACGGATCTTTCGCGTCAATGGCCACTTTGCGGACGGCAGCCGCCGAAAAGGCATCGTGCCCCAAGATCTCGGCTGTCAGATCATCTGGACTCTGCGCCCTTGCGCGACTGTGCGCGGCCTGAGGTCAATACCAGGTTTACGCGCCCGCTGCCTTGGCGAAGGCCGCCATCAGGCCCGCGTCCTTCACGCCCGGCGCGCTTTCCACGCCCGACGAGACATCTACCTGTTTCGCCCCGGTCAAACGCACCGCTTCGGCAACATTGGCGGGCGTAAGACCACCGGCCAGCATCCACGGGCAGGGCCAGTATTTCCGCCCCGCCAGCAGCCGCCAATCAAAGGCGAGGCCATTGCCGCCGGGCAGGTCTGCCCCCTTGGGCGGTTTCGCGTCGATCAGCACCTGATCCACCACCGGCGCATAACGGTCGATCTTTGCCAGATCCGCGGCCTCGCCGACTCCGATGGCCTTCATCACCGGCAATCCGTAGCGGGCCTTGACCTCGGTCACACGCGCGGGCGTTTCGGCCCCGTGGAGTTGTAGAACGTCCAGGGGCACCCGGTCCAAGATCGCGTCAAGCAGGGCATTGTCGGCGTCGACCGTGAGCAGCACCTTGGCGATCCCGATCGGGACATCCACAGCCAACGCGCCGATCCGGTCGATGTCCAGATGGCGGGGCGATTTCGGGAAATGGACAAAACCGACATAGCGCGCCCCGGCCTCGGCCGCGGCAACGATATCCTCGGGCTGCGACAGCCCGCAGAACTTCACGGAAACAGACATGGACCCAAGCTTAGCCTTCGATCAGGGCGAGGACGTCGTCCTTGCCCTCGTTGGCCTTGCCGCGCAGGCTTTCCACCTCGCGGGCCAGCCGATCCCGTTCCTTGCGCTGCGCCTTGGCTTCTGCGCGCTGGCGGTATTCGCGGAACCATTCCCAAACGAAGCCGATCAGCAGACCACCAACGATACCGCCCAGAATGACGAGGAACAGCGGCAACTGCACCACAAGGTTCCAATTCACCCATTCCGCCAGACCACCCGGCAGCACGGTCAATGTCACCGGTTCACGATTGGCCAAGGCAAGCAGCACCAATGCCAGCGCAACGACCGCCAGAAACACGAATTTGATGTATTTCACCGTTCAGGAACCTTCCACACCGTTCAACCTGTCGCGCAACAGCTTGCCGGCCTTGAAGAAGGGCACATGCTTTTCTTCCACCTGAACGCTCTCGCCGGTGCGCGGATTTCGCCCGATCCTCGCATCCCGCTTCTTCACGGAAAACGCGCCGAAACCGCGCAGTTCCACGCGGTTGCCGTCTGACAACGCGTCGATGATCTCTTCGAAAATTGCACTGACGATACGTTCCACATCCCTTTGATATAGATGTGGGTTCTCGTCAGCCAGCTTTTGGATCAGCTCCGAACGTATCATCCAAACCCCCTGGCCGCGGTTCCTTAAAGACCGACTATAGGCGCAAAGCGCCCGCCGTGGAACTGAAAAGCCGTTGATACATGGGGATAATTCGGACTCTCAGGCCCTTGGGGGCAGCAATCCGCCGACTCGGTGCCGGCTTGTGCGATGGCAGAACGCCGCGAAAGTTAACCGGTTTAGTAACTGATTCGCGCCCCCAGACGAAAAAAGGCCCCGCACGATGGCGGGGCCTTTCCAACATTCGGAACCGAAAAGCTTACTCGTCGCCCTTGAGCGCAGCGCCCAGGATATCGCCGAGCGACGCGCCGGAATCGGAGGAACCGTACTGTTCCACGGCTTCCTTTTCTTCCGCGATTTCGCGGGCCTTGATCGACAGACCCAGACGACGCGAGCGCGGATCGACGTTGGTGACGCGAACGTCCAGCTTGTCACCGATCTGGAACCGCTCCGGGCGCTGGTCGGCACGGTCGCGGGACAGGTCAGAGCGGCGGATGAAGGATTTCATGCCTTCGTATTCCACCTCGATGCCGCCATCTTCGATCGCGGTCACGGCCACGGTGATGATCGAGCCACGCTTCACCCCGTCAACGGCGTCGGCGAAGGGATCACCCTCAACCGCCTTGATCGAGAGCGAGATACGCTCCTTGTCGGTGTCGACTTCGGACACAACCGCCTTGACCACGTCGCCCTTGCGGTAGTTGCCGATCACGTCTTCGCCACGGCCTTCCCACGTCAGGTCGGAAAGGTGAACCATGCCGTCGATGTCGTTGTCGAGGCCGATGAACAGACCGAATTCGGTGATGTTCTTGACTTCGCCTTCCACAACAGTGCCGACCGGGTACTGCTCTTCGAACACTTCCCACGGGTTGCGCATGGTCTGCTTGAGGCCAAGAGAAACGCGACGTTTCGCGGTGTCGATCTCCAGCACCATGACTTCCACTTCCTGAGAGGTGGAAACGATCTTGCCGGGATGGACGTTTTTCTTGGTCCAGGACATCTCGGACACGTGAACGAGACCCTCGACACCCGGCTCCAGCTCAACAAATGCACCGTAGTCGGTGATGTTGGTGACACGACCGGTGTGAACCGATTCCAGCGGGTACTTGGCTTCGACCTGGTTCCACGGATCTTCCTGCAGCTGCTTCATGCCGAGGCTGATACGGTGGGTTTCCTTGTTGACCTTGATGACCTGCACCTTGACGGTTTCGCCAATGGACAGAACTTCCTTGGGGTCGTTCACGCGGCGCCATGCCATATCGGTGACGTGCAACAGGCCGTCCACACCGCCGAGGTCCACGAAGGCCCCGTATTCGGTGATGTTCTTGACCACACCGTCGACCACGTCGCCTTCGGTCAGCTTGGCGATAACCTCGGCGCGCTGCTCGGCGCGCGACTCTTCCAGGATGGCGCGGCGCGAAACAACGATGTTGCCACGGCGACGGTCCATTTTCAGAATCTGGAAGGGCTGCTTGAGGTTCATCAGCGGGCCGGCGTCGCGCACAGGGCGCACATCGACCTGAGATCCGGGCAGGAAGGCCACGGCGCCGCCGAGATCGACGGTGAAACCGCCTTTGACACGGCCAAAGATGGCGCCTTCGACGCGCTCTTCGTCTGCGTAGGCTTTTTCGAGACGGTCCCAAGCGGCTTCGCGGCGGGCCATTTCACGGCTGATGACCGCTTCGCCACGGGCGTTTTCGACGTTGCGAAGGTAGACTTCGACTTCGTCGCCAACGGCGATTTCGGGCGCTTCGCCGGGATTTGCGAATTCTTTCAGATCAACGCGGCCTTCCATCTTGTAGCCGACGTCGATGATGGCTTGGCCTGCTTCGATTGCGATGACCTTGCCTTTGACAACAGACCCTTCCTCGGGCGTGTCAATCTCGAAGCTTTCATTAAGGAGGGCTTCGAATTCCTCCATCGATGTGTTCTGAGCCATGTGGCGTCTGATTCCTTTTTCAGTCATTTTGCGGGCCGGGCGGTTGTCTCCACCGGTCTTTGGGTTGGTCTGTTTTACGGGGCTGTCACATACGAATGAGGGCCGGGGAATGACCCGACCCTGCCCATATGCGACGTTTCCCGCCTGCTTGACGGGCGTTGTATAGCGAGGTGAGAACCGAAGAGCAAGCCTTCAAAGCCTGCAAATCAAGGGCCGGGTGCCACTAGCAATAGCGTTCCGGCCCCACCCACTGAGCATCCGAATAGCGGTCGCCATGGGCCCATCCGACCGGCAACACCGCGTCGATGGCGGCAAGGTCGGATTCGGTCAATGCCAGATGCGCCCCGGCGACGTGCTGCTGGAAATGCGCAACCGAACGTGTGCCCGGAATCGGCAGCACATGGTCGCCCTGCGCCAACAGCCACGCGATCGCAAGCGCCGCCGCAGTTGTGCCCATGTCTGACGCCAGCGCGCGGAACGCGTCGGTGGCCGCGATATTCGCGCTGTAGTTCGGTTCCTGGAACCGCGGATTCGGCGCTAGGAACGGCAGGTCGGCCAATGCCTCTCGCGTTATCGGCGTATCGGTCAGCAAGGACCGCCCCACCGGGCTGAAGGCGACCATCGCGGCACCAAGCTCCTTGCAGGTCTGCACCAGCCCCAGCTCGGGATAGCGCGTAGACAGGGAATATTCGGACTGGACCGCGGCCACCGGGCAGACCGCATGGGCGCGGCGCAGAGAGCTTGGCGCGATCTCGGAAAATCCGACGGCCTTGCATTTGCCCTTCTTCACGAGTGTTGCCAAAGCCTCGGCCACTTCCTCGATGGGGCGCTCTGCTTCGCGCCGGTGCACATAGAACAGGTCAACGGCCTCGACCCCCAAGCGACGCAGGCTGCCGTCCAGTTCGGTTTCGAGGTGCATCTGATCGTTGCGAAAACACCGCTCCCCCTCGGCATTGCGGGTGATCCCGGCCTTGGTTGCGATGTGGAAAACGTCCCGTGCCTCGGGCCGTTTGGTCAGGTAGCTGCCGATGGCATATTCCGATTTACCCATGCCGTAGACGTTGGAGGTATCAAGGTGCGTCACCCCCGCCTCCAGCGCTGCATCGAGAATCGCATGGGACGCTGTTTCGTCGGTGGGGCCATAGAAATCGCAAAAAGACATGGCCCCGAACCCGAGCGCCGACACCGCGGGCCCGTTCTGGCCGATCCTGACTTTCTTCATGCCTGTCGGGCCTCCACTGCCGCGATGGCCGTGGCCACCGCTTGCTCGATCGTCATGTCCGAAGTGTCGATTTCCACCGCATCCTCGGCCGGTTTCAACGGTGCCGTGGCGCGTTCGCTATCGCGCGCATCGCGTTCCTTGAGGTCCGCCAGCACCTGATCGTAGCTGATCTCGTGACCGTTGCCGGTCAGTTCCTTGTGCCGCCGACCGGCCCGCGCCGCATCCGACGCCGTGATAAAGAGTTTGGCCTCCGCTTCCGGGCAGATCACCGTGCCGATGTCACGCCCGTCCAGCACCGCGCCGCCCATCCGGCGGGCAAAGGCCCGCTGGAAATCCAGCAGGGCCGTCCGCACTTCGGGAATGACCGCGACCTTGCTGGCCGCCTGTGCCGCTTCGGCCCCCCGCAGATCGGGATACTCCAGATCCTCGGCCAACAACGATTCCGCCGCCGCGATTGGATCTTCCCCCATCAACATGCGCTGTCCGACCGCCCGATAGAGCAGACCGGTATCCAGATGCGCATAGCCGAAATGGGCCGCAACCGCCTTGGCGATTGTGCCCTTGCCTGACGCCGCAGGCCCGTCGAGTGCTACTGTAAATGCCATGGGAAATGGCTAATGGCGCAGGCGCCGGGGTGCAAGACCCGATCCGCCCGCGACCATCGCGGTCAACGCCGGGTCAACGCCATCGGCCAGTGGCAGCCCCTCGGGCAGGCAGCAGTAATCGCCCTTGTCGCGCAACGGATTTGCCCTGCGACCGCACCCAGCTGCCCCCGTCGAAAAGGGACAGGTCAGCCGCCGGTCCGTTCCAATTCGGCCCCAAGTTGCGCCATCAGCGGCTCGAAAATCGGGAAGCTGGTGACAATGGGGCTGGCGTCATCGACCCGCACAGGTTGCTGCGCCGACATGCCCAGACAAAGGAAGGACATGGCGATGCGATGGTCGAGATGGCTTTCCGTCAGACCGCCGCCCGGCACGTTGCCCGCGCCCTTTCCGGTCACGATCCACCAATCGGGGCCATCCTCGACCTCGACACCATTGGCGCGCAGGCCGCTGGCCATTGCGTCGATCCGGTCGCTTTCCTTGACCCGCAGCTCCTTGACGCCGCGCATGACGGTCTGGCCCGTGGCATTGGCCGCCACCACCGACAGAATCGGATATTCGTCGATCATGCTGGCGGCGCGGGCGGGTGGCACCTCGATACCCTTCATATCAGGCGAATACTTTGCGCGCAGATCGGCGACCGGTTCGCCGCCCTCTTCGCGCATGTTCTCAAATGTCAGGTCCGCGCCCATGTCTTGCAGCGTATAGAACAGCCCGGCGCGGGTGGGATTCAGCCCTATATTGGGGACCAGAACGTCCGAGCCCGGCACGATCAGTGCCGCGCAAACCGGGAAGGCTGCCGACGACGGATCGCGCGGCACGATGATGGTCTGGGGTTTCAGTTCCGGCTGACCGGTCAGGGTGATGACCCGGCCCTCATCGGTCTCTTCAACGGTGATCTCGGCCCCGAAGCCCGCCAGCATCCGCTCGGTATGGTCGCGGGTGGCCTCCCGCTCGATCACCACGGTCTGGCCGGGCGCATTCAGCCCCGCCAGCAGCACGGCCGATTTCACCTGTGCGGACGGCACCGGCACCGTGTAGCGCACCGGCACCGGCTCCCCCGCGCCCACCAGTGTCATCGGCAGCCGCCCGCCCGCGCGCCCGACAGCCTGACAGCCGAACAGGGCCAGAGGGTCCGTGACCCGCGCCATAGGCCGTTTGTTAAGGCTGGCGTCACCGGTAAAGGTCACGGAAATCGGGCAGGTCGCCATCGACCCCATGATCAGCCGCACCCCGGTGCCAGAATTGCCGCAGTCGATGACTTGGTCGGGCTCGGCAAAGCCACCGACGCCGACGCCATGCACCCGCCAGTCGCCCTCGCCCAACCGTTCCACATCCGCGCCGAAGGCTTTCATTGCCTTGGCGGTGTCGAGCACGTCCTGCCCTTCCAGAAGCCCGGTGATCCGGGTCTCACCGACAGCCATGGCGCCAAGGATCAGGCTGCGATGCGAGATCGACTTGTCACCGGGCACATCCGCCGTGCCGGACAAGGGCCCCGAGGGGTGCGAAGTCATGGGAACAGGGCTGCCGTGGCCGGACATGGGCGTGTCTCCTGCAATAGGTTCGGGCCGGGTGATAGCGCCTGACAGGGGGGGCGTCCACTCCCCTTCTACTTGGGTCAAACACACGGGCGCGACCGCTCCACCGCCAAGGTCGGACCGGGGCACCGCGTCAGCGTTTTCGGAAGGTCAGGTAATGCGGTGTCCGGCCCTCGCGCAGGGCCTTCTGCTCATAGCGGGTCGAGATCCAGTCCCCCCACGGCTGTCGCCAGTCGGTCGGCCCTTCGGCCAGCCAGTCGAACCCTTGGCGCGGCACCTCTTCGAGGGTCTGGCGAACATAATCCGGAATATCCGTCGCCACCCGAAAGATCGCGCCCGGCTTCAGCACCTTTGCCAGCGGAGCCAGATGCTCTGGTGTCACGAAGCGGCGGCGGTGGTGCTTCTTCTTGGGCCAAGGGTCGGGATAGAGCAGGAAGGCGCGGGCAATGCTGGCCTCGGGCAGAACGTCGAACATGTCCCGCGCATCGCCGGGATGAACACGCAGGTTATCGACACCGGCTGCCCGGATCTTGCCCAGAAGCATTGCAACGCCGTTGATATAGGGTTCACAGCCGATGATCCCGACATCGGGATTCTGCACGGCCTGATGCACCATATGCTCGCCGCCGCCAAACCCCACTTCCAGCCAGACATCGCGCCCGCCGAAAATCGCCGCAAGGTCCAATGGCGCGCGCTCGGGGTTCACATCCCAATCCACCGGCCCGGGCGAGAGCTTGCCCAGATCTTCGTCCAGATAGGCCTCTTGGCTTTCGCGCAGGTGCTTGCCTTTGCGGCGGCCATAGAAGTTGCGCCAAGGCGCCTTGGGATGTTTTTGAAACTCGGTCATCTGCCGCTCTTTGCTTGCGTCGGAGGCGGGACATATCCGCAAATGCCGGGGGCCTCAACCGCCGGAACTGCGGGCCAGACGCGTCTCGGCCCCCTTGAGCGCTGACCACAGGAACAGCCGAAAGACCGGAACCTGCACCACAAAAGCCACCCCTAGGAGGAGCCCGACCAGTTGCCCCTGTTCCTGTGGCAACAGTCCCGGAACCTGCCAGCCAAGGGCAAACAGGGCCACCGCCATCACCACATGCACCGCCAGCCCACAGATTGCCCAGATCAAAGAGAAGCGCCAGGCCTCGGCCCCGGTCGGGCGACGCTTTTCATGGGCGAGGAAGGCGCGCGCGAAATATTGGAACGGGACCAGCATCGCCCCGACCGCGCCGCCAATCAGCGCGCCACGCAGGATCGGGCTTTGCACCTGCCAACGCAGCAATACGAAAATCACGTAGATCACCACCGTGACGGCGAGCGCACCGGCAAGGTAGCTGAGCATGAAATTCCGCGTATAGGGATAGGCGGATCGTGGCATTGAAACATCTCCTGAACGAAAAAGGCGGCGCCCGTTCGGACCGCCGCCTTAGACTATCACAGTCCGGGAATACCGTTAAACGGCGCGCTTCAAGGCTTCGACCAAGTCAGTCTTTTCCCACGAAAAGCCACCATCGGCCTCGGGCTTACGCCCGAAATGACCATAGGCGGCCGTACGTTGGAAGATCGGCTTGTTCAGCTCCAGATGGGTGCGGATTCCGCGCGGGGTCAGGTCCATGCACTGGGCCACGGCCTTTTCGATCGCGGCTTCTTCCACCTGCCCGGTGCCGTGGGTATCGATATAGATCGACAGCGGCTTGGCCACGCCAATGGCGTAGGACAGTTGCAGGGTACAGCGTTCCGCCATGCCGGCGGCCACCACGTTTTTCGCCAGATAGCGCGCGGCATAGGCCGCCGACCGATCCACCTTGGTCGGGTCCTTGCCCGAAAAGGCGCCACCACCATGCGGGGCCGCCCCGCCATAGGTGTCGACAATGATCTTGCGCCCGGTCAGGCCCGCATCGCCGTCGGGGCCGCCGATGACGAATTTCCCGGTCGGATTCACATGCCATTCGGTGGCGGCAGTCAGCCAGCCCTCAGGCAAGCAGCCCCGGATATAGGGTTCGACGATCACCCGCACATCGTCCGAGGTCAGCGTCTCGTCGAAATGCTGGGTGGAAAGGACCACCGACGTCACCTCGACCGGTTTGCCGTTTTCGTAACGCACCGAGAGCTGCGACTTCGCGTCGGGGCCAAGTTGCGGCTCGGCCCCCGATTTACGCACCTCGGCGAGGCGCCGCAGGATGGCGTGGGCATACTGGATCGGGGCGGGCATGAGATCGGGCGTTTCATTGGTGGCAAAGCCGAACATGATGCCTTGGTCGCCCGCCCCCTCGTCGCGGTTGTCCTTGCCGGTCACGCCTTGGGCGATATGGGCCGACTGTTCATGCAGCAGGTTGGTGATCTCGACCGTGTTCCAGTGGAACTTGTCCTGCTCGTAGCCGATATCCTTGATACACTCGCGTGTAATCTGGTCGATATTGCGCATGTAATAATGCAGCTTGTCCTGATCGGACAGGCCGATCTCGCCGCCGATCACCACGCGGTTGGTGGTGGCGAAGGTTTCGCATGCCACGCGCGCTTCGGGCTCTTCGGCGAGAAGCGCATCCAGAACCGCATCGGAAATACGGTCGCAGACCTTGTCGGGGTGGCCTTCCGAGACGGACTCGGAAGTGAAGATGTAGTGATTACGTGACATGGGAAGTGCTCCATTAATTGTTATCGCGCCCACGCCAGGAAGCCGTTGTGGGGCGGTTATACTCGTCCGACTTAAGCCGTTAGACAGTTGGGATCAATGGGCCAGTTGCCGCTCTCGCCAGAGCAGACCGGCAAGGAGGGCAATGAGCGCCACGATCACCGGCGCATCGCCGCTGCGCGCGTAAAGGGTTGGCGGCAACGATGGGGGCAGCGCGGTGTCCAAGGCACCGGCCTGTCCCATCGGCAGCGAGGCCAAGACCTGCCCGCGCGCGTCGATCACCGCCGACACGCCGGTATTGGCGGCGCGCAACAGTGGCAGCCCTTGTTCGGCGGCCCGCAGTCGGGCCAGTTCGAGATGCTGAAACGGGCCGGAAAACTGGCCGAACCACGCATCATTGGTGATCTGAACTTGCCAGTCCGGGCGCGGAACGTCGCGGATATAGTCGGGAAAAATGGTTTCGTAGCAGATCATCGGAAAGACGCGGCCAAGCGCGCCAAGGTCAATCACGCGTGGCCCCGCCCCGGGGGAATAGCCTGCCCCCGCGGCCTCGGCCAACCCGCGCAAGCCAAGGGCGCGGGCGACAGAGGTCAGGGGGATATACTCGCCGAAGGGCACGAGATGGTGCTTGTCATATGTGGCGAGCAGCTCGCCCTCTGGATCGAGGTAAAAGAGGGAATTTCGCACCATGTCACCGTCCGTGCCACCGTCCGTGCCACCGTCGATCCGCTGACCGCCGACGATGACCCGCGCATCGCCCGAGGCTGCCCCGATCGCCGCACGCCAATCGGCGGAGTTGCGCAAGAGTGCTGGCAGCGACGTCTCGGGCCAGATCACCAGATCGG
This sequence comes from Nioella nitratireducens, assembly GCF_001879715.1. Classification (GTDB taxonomy): domain Bacteria; phylum Pseudomonadota; class Alphaproteobacteria; order Rhodobacterales; family Rhodobacteraceae; genus Nioella; species Nioella nitratireducens. The sequence goes on from NZ_MNBW01000001.1 coordinate 128,769, forward strand.
GGGCGCGGTCTAGCTGCGGGGCCTGTTCGGTCAGATCAAGGGCGCGGTTGAAAAAGACCCCGATCATGTCAGGCCGCCATTTCAGGTGCTGCGGTGCATTGGGTTGGATCAGGCGTACCACCGGCGCGCCCGCCGCAGCGGGCGGTGCCGGAGGGATCAGCAGTGACAAGCCCAAGGTCAGCGACAAGGCCCCGGCGGGGACAATGACCCACACCGGGCGCAACAGCGCCGTCGCCAAACCGGCGGCAAGCAGCAGGGTCAGCAGCGTCAGCCCCTCGGGGCCGATCCACGCGGAAAGCGGCATCAAGGGGCTGCCAATCCAGATATGACCCGGCTGCGCCCATGGAAACCCGGTCAGGATCACCCCGCGCAGGTATTCCGCCAAGGCGAGGAAAAGCGCGAACACGACCAGCCGCCCTGCCCCGGCCCGCGATGCGCGGACACTCGCGCCCGCCGCCGCCGCCCAGAACAGCGCCAGGCCCGCCGACATGAAGACAAGGGCGAACGGGGCCATCCAGCCATGCCGCCAGGGATCGACGAAGAAGGGTTCCACGATCCAATGCAAAGCCACGGCGAAAAAACCGGTCCCCATCACGAGGCCAAGCCACAGCGCCTGCCGGACGGTGGCAGCCGTCTGCACGACCACTATCCCACCGGCAAAACCGATGAGCGCCAGAAGTGGCAGGTTGAAGGGTGGCAAGCCAAGGGCTGCTACCGCGCCGCAGCCCGCCACCAGCCAGAGGCGTTTGCGTGGGGCAAGCCCCTGTAGCCAAGGGCCCGCGCCTGTCACCCCGCCAATTCCTTGGGCAAGCGGACACGCACCCGCTTGATGCGGCGCGGGTCTGCATCGACGATCTCGAACTCCGCCCCTGATGGGTGCGGCACGACCTCGCCACGGGCGGGCACCCGCCCGGTGATCACGAAGACCAGACCGCCGAGCGTGTCGATTTCTTCATCATCAAGGCCGTCGGTCAGGTTCATACCAATGGCGTCCTCGAATTCATCGAGCGGCGCGCGGGCGCGGGCCATCCAGCAGCCTTTGGCTTCCTCGGACCACAGCTTGTCTTCCTCGACGTCGTGCTCATCTTCAATCTCGCCGATCACCTGTTCGATCAGGTCTTCCAGCGTCACAAGCCCATCGACCCCGCCATATTCGTCAATGACCAAAGCCATGTGGATGCGGTCGTTCTGCATCTTTTGCAACATGACGCCGATGGGCATCGACGGCGGCGCATAGAGCAGCGGGCGCAGCATCTCGCGCAGGTCCAGCTTGTGGCTGTTGCCGTTAAACCCGCAGGTCAGCGCAAGATCCTTGAGGTGCACAAGCCCGACGGGTGTGTCGAGCGTGCCTTCGTAGACCGGCAAGCGGGTGTAACCGCTGTCCCGAAACACCGCCACAAGGTCAGGCAGGTTGATGTCGATCGGCACAGCCATGATCTCGGCCCGCGGCACGGCCACGTCATCAAGACGCATCCGGCGCAGGTTATAGACCGAAATCGCGGCATGCGCAGCAGACCCGGCCGAGTGCTGGGGGTCGGATGATGTACCGTTTGTCTCGGTGTCTTCCGGGGATTGAGTGGTGCCGAAGAACCGGGCGAAAAGCCCCGGCCTCTGGTCTGGGTTATCTTCTGTCTCCTGTTGCGCGCTATGCGCCGCGCTAGAAGACGCGTCGGGGGAGTCGTTCATGGCTCCTTTCCATGGATCGACCGGGCCTGAAAACCCGTTGCCCTAATATGGGTCAGGGACACCCAAAGTTGCAAGGACACGCGTCTCTATTCCTTCCATAACAGCGGCATCCGCGTCATTTATGTGATCGAAACCCAACAGATGCAGGGTTCCGTGGACCAAAAGATGGCGCACATGGTCGGCAAAGGGCTTGTCCTGATCTTTCGCTTCCCGCTGGCAGGTCTGGTAGGCGATGGCGATGTCCCCCAATTCATAGGGCGGCCCATCGGGGCCGGGGTCGGGCATCTCGGGGGGCGCGCCAAGCGGCAGATCAATCTCATCGGCGGGCCAGCTCAGCACATTTGTCGGCTGTGGCTTGCCCCGAAAATCGGCGTTGAGGTTGGCAATGCGGGCATCGTCGCAGGCCAGCAGGCTGATTTCAAACCGACTCGGGTCAAGCGCCAGCCAGGTCAGGGCTGCGCGACAGGCTTGTTCAGCGAGCGTTTCAAGATCCGCGGCTTCCCACTCCGGGGCTTCGCAGATGACATCTACAAGATCGGTCATGCCCACATCCTGCCCTGACAAATCGACCCGCGCCTATCGCTGCGCGGGATCGTCGGCGTCATAGGCCTCGATGATCTTGGCCACCATGGGATGGCGCACCACATCCTTGGCGGTGAAATAGTTGAAACTGATGCCACCCACCCCTTTCAGGATGCGCTCGGCCTCTCGCAGGCCGCTGTTCACGCCACGCGGCAGGTCGATCTGGCTGCGGTCGCCGGTGATGACCATGCGGCTGCCCTGCCCAAGACGGGTGAGGAACATCTTCATCTGCATCGAGGTCGCGTTCTGCGCCTCGTCCAGCACCACGAAGGCATTTGACAGGGTGCGCCCCCGCATGAAGGCCAAGGGTGCGATTTCAATCCGCTTTTCCTCGATCAGCTTGGCCAGTTGCTTGTCTGGCAGAAAATCGTTCAGCGCGTCATAAAGCGGCTGCATGTAGGGATCGACCTTGTCCTTCATGTCGCCGGGCAGATAGCCGAGCTTTTCGCCCGCTTCCACCGCCGGACGGGACAGGATGATCCGGTCGATATGGCCGTTGATCATCTGGTTCACGGCGACAGCAACCGCCAGATAGGTCTTGCCGGTGCCAGCCGGTCCGATCCCGAAGGCCAGCTCGTTCTTGAACAGCGCGCGCACGTAGTCTTGCTGCGCCACGGTGCGCGGCTCAACTGTCTTCTTGCGAGTCTTGATCTCCAACTCGCCTGACTGGAACATCTCGATCTGGTCGCCCGACCGCGCCCCGGTGCCTTCCGACGAACTGCCAAGCCGCACAACCGCGTCGATATCGCCCGCTTCGATGCCGCGCCCCGACTCGGCCCGTTTGTACAGGCTTTCCAACATTTCGGCAGCTTCTTCGCGCGCGCCGCCATGCACCGCCAGCGCATTGCCGCGGCGCACGATCTGCACGTCCATCAGATGCTCTATCTGCGCGAGATTGCGGTCAAATTCTCCGCAAAGCTCGATCAGCAGCCGATTGTCAGGAAACTCAAGAACCCGTTCCAACGAGGGTTCAGCGGAGGGCGGAGGCAGCGTGGTGGTCGCCAATGGGAACTCCAGCATCTAAAGGCTGTGTCCACTCTGGCAACAAGCCGGTGCGGACGCAACCTCTTGCGTCGGGGAACCGGCAAAATGGCAACATCATGTGATCATGCGGGATACGCGCGTGAAAAAGGGGCGGCCTTGCGATGCCGCCCCTCGTCCGAATTTTTCGTCGCTCAGTTCTGGCGCGGCACCCAGTCGCGAATGCCGGCACCCGCGGCACCGGATTCACCAACGATCGACCCCGGCGGAGCAATCGGCGTGCAGACCGGCAGGCCACTTGCAGGATCGCGGCGGACATCCAGATACCCTTCCACGCCGTCGTCAACGATCCAGTGCTGGCAGCCATCGGGATCGACCCAGATCCCGGCCTCCAACTGGGTCAGGCTACCCGAGTCGCGGCCCAAGTCATTCCCAGTGGCGCGCACGGGAGAAGGATCGTTGGTCGGCCCCACCCCTTCAAAGGATTCGGCGCAAGCCGACAGCAACAGGGCCGAGGCCAGAAGCGCAGTGAGTTTGATCGGATTTGTCATGCTGAGTCCCCCACTCACCGGTAGCATACGATTTCGACGCGGCGGTTAAGCTGCATATTGGCAGCGCTGTCATTGGGCGCACGCGGGCGCCGCTCGCCATAGCCGATTTCGCGCGCCACGCGGGCGCCCACCGACCTTGCGACAGCCGCCACAGAAGCGGCGCGGCGCTGCGAGAGGCCGATATTGTATTCATCTGAGGCCCGGCTGTCGGTATGGCCGTAAATCGCGTAGGCAAACGCGCCCGCATTGCGGAAGAAGTCTTCGAGGCTGGCCCTGCCAGCCGGTGTCAGGCGCGAACTGTCAGTCGCAAACAGCGTGTCGGAATTGGCCACCGCGCAGGTGTTCATCTCCATACAGACTGGCATGCCGTTTTCAGGGTTATTGCGACCGGTCATGTAGCCTTCGACCCCACCATCTGCGACCCAATGCTGGCAGCCATCGGGGTCGATCCAGATGCCTGGCTCGATCGTGCCGGTGACTGGCCCCGTGCTCTGCGCCGCGGCCGCGCCGGGGTGAACCGCGAAGGCAAGCGCTGCGACGATGGCGAGCCTCCAGATTGTCGTTCGGATTGGTTTCCACAAGCGCATCTCTGCGATACCCCCTCTGGCATATGAACGTCTTTTCCCCGCATGGCGGCTGGCGGGACCAAAACTCTGTTTGTTTCAAGAAGCTTACAATTATCTAACGATTTTGGAAGCACGAATGTCGGCGATATTGTTGCTGAAAGCAGAACAGTGCGGGCATTGCGCCAAAGATCAGACCCCACTGATCGGCGGAATTTCGGGAAAGAACCGATTCGCACGGCGGTCGCTTCGAATGATTGAAATTGGGTTAATTTATGACACGATTGCGTTCCTGTCGCGGAATGGCAACATATTTGTCGCCTCTCTAGCGACAATCCCAACCGTCAAAACGCTTCGTTTCCATCCAGCGGCATCCCGGCACCGCCGCGCTTCACAGGGCTTGGAACTGCTCTACACTCTCTCGCTATCAGGCAAGAGGGCAAGAGCCGGCTACGGCCGTGCGGCGATCTACGGGCAGATTGTCGATGATATCGCTACGAAAGGACGTCACAGATGAAACGCCGTTCAACGCTGGCCGCAAGTTGCGCCGGCCTTTTTCTCGCCCTCGCCGGCCCTGCGCTGGCCGATGGCCCAACCGTGTATATTACCGGTGATGCACACCCGGCCTATGGCCACGGGCACGTGCATCCCGCCGGCCACGGCCACGACTACGTGGTGGCCGAACGTGTCACGATCACGATCAGCTGCTTCCGCGGCCCGTGGCAAGAAGTGATCTGGGACCGGCCAGAGCCGGTCTTCGTCGACAGCCTCGTCGCTGCCGGCTACACCTTCCCGGAAGCACATGCGATTGCCGAGCGGGTCTGCCGCGACATTGATGGCGTGGGAGACTCGGCCCATGCTCAACAGGTGATGCTGCGGATCATCGAAGACCAACCGCCGCACTGGAACCCATGATCTGACCGACCGACCGGGGATGGCGCAGGGTGGTGCCATCCCCCGTCGACAGGTGGATCAATCGCCAATCAGCTCGCCCGCCAAGGAATTCGGGCCGCTTTCAACGATACGCACACGGGCGATTTCGCCCATCAGGCTTTCCGGGGCCTGGACATGAACGGCATGCAGATAGTCGGACTTGCCGACCAACTGCCCTTCAAGTCGCCCTGTTTTCTCGAACAAGACCTTGACCTCGCGGCCGACCATACCGTCCTGCGCCGCGCGCTGCTGTTCGGTCAGCAAGGCCTGCAAGCGTTGCAGCCGTGCGTCGGCAACCTCTGGATCGACGGGCGCTTTTTCGGCGGCCGGGGTGCCGGGGCGGGCCGAATATTTAAAGGAATAGGCCTGCCCGTAGCCAACGGTCCGCACCAATTCCATTGTCGCCTCGAAATCCTCGTCCGTCTCGCCGGGGAAGCCGACGATGAAATCGCCTGACAGCAGCAGGTCAGGCCGAGCAGCGCGAATGCGCTCGATCAGCGCGATATACTCTTCCGCCGTGTGCTTGCGGTTCATCGCCTTCAGAATGCGGTCAGACCCCGATTGCACCGGCAGATGCAGATAGGGCATCAGCTTGTCGCAATCGCCATGGGCGGCGATCAGGTCATCTTCCATGTCGTTGGGATGAGAGGTGGTGAAGCGGATGCGGTCGAGTCCTTGGATCATCGCCATCTCGCGGATCAGCCGGGCAAGACCCCATTCCCCGTCCGGGCCCTGCCCATGATAGGCATTCACGTTCTGACCAAGCAGGGTGATTTCCCGAACGCCCCGATCGACCAGATCGCGCGCTTCACGCAGCAGGCGGTCCGCCGGGCGGCTTACCTCGGCCCCGCGCGTATAGGGCACCACGCAGAAGGCGCAGAACTTGTCGCAGCCTTCCTGCACGGTCAAAAACGCGGTTGGCCCGCGTTTGGGCTTGCGCGCCTTGGGCAGGTGCAGGAACTTGTCCTCTTCGGGAAAATCGGTGTCGAGCGCCTTTTCCCCCTGCGCGACGGCCCGCGCCATCGCGGGCAGGCGGTGATAAGTCTGCGGGCCGACCACGAGGTCAACCATCGGCTGGCGGCGCATGATCTCTTCGCCTTCGGCCTGCGCCACGCAGCCCGCAACACCGATCTTGAGGTCCGGGTTGGCGTCGCGCAGGGGCTTCATGCGCCCAAGCTCGGAATAGACCTTTTCCGCCGCCTTTTCCCGGATGTGGCAGGTGTTCAGCAGGATCATGTCCGCTTCTTCAGCCGTACCGACCTGTTCATACCCTTCGGACCCGAGCGCCTCGGCCATGCGTTCTGAATCATAGACGTTCATCTGGCAGCCATAGGTCTTGACGAACAGTTTCTTCGGGGCGGACATGGGGCAGCTCCTCGCGGCGGGTATCTGGGGGGATGTATCGCAAGCGCAAGGTCGCTTCAATGGAGCCCTGAGGCGTTTGCAAAATCGTAAACCGCCGGGCACAGTATGCTTGGGCAGCAAGAACCGGATACCGGCAGATGATCCATTCCTCATTGGCAAGCTTCGCGGCACATGCGCGGGCCACCCCCCTCGGCAAGGGGCCGTTTGCCATTGTCATCGCTGAAGACGCCGTCGAACTGGATTCGACCCTCGATCACCTGACCCATCTGGGCTTTCGCCGCATCTTCCTGCTGGCGCCAGAAGAGGTGAGCCTGCCCGACAGCTTGGCCGATCCAGAGATCATCGACGTGATCCGCCATCGCACCCGCTTGCCCGGCACCGCACAAGAGGCCGTGAATACGCTGATCCGCCTCGTGCCGGGGGAATGGCTGCATTACTGCTATAATGCCGAATACCTGTTTTACCCGTTCTGCGAACAACGCCGGGTCGGCGAGGCCGTGGCCTTTGTGATGGAAGAGCGGCGCGACACGGTGCTTGGCTATATCGTCGACCTTTACGCCGAAGACCTGACACTCTACCCGAACGCCGTTTCGCTTGAGACCGCGCATATGGACGGTTCGGGCTATTTCGCGGAAACCCGCCGCAACGAAGATGGCGAGGTGCTGGAGCGGCAACTCAATTTCTTCGGCGGGCTTCGGTGGCGGTTCGAAGAACATGTCCCCGAGACCAAGCGCCATATCGGACGCCCCGCCCTGTTTCAGGCGGTCGAAGGGTTGCGGCTGCGCGAGAACAACACGCTCTCGGTCGAAGAGATGAACACCTATACCTGCGCATGGCACAATTCGATGTCGGCGGCGATCTGTTCCTTTCGCGTGGCCAAGGCGCTGCGCGCCAACCCCGGATCACGCCATGACGTGGACAATTTCAGCTGGCACAAATCGGCCCGGTTCTACTGGTCGTCGCGGCAGTTGATGGACCTGGGCCTGATGGAACCGGGGCAGTGGTTCTGACGCCGGTCGCGCTTGGGTGGGCTGGAGGGGCTTTGGCCCGCTCGCGCACAGCAGACCAAACGGGCCCGTTGACCCGTGACACATAATCTTTGATGGACAATGCCCGCGTTCACCGGTAGTGACCGCGCTTTGCGCCTGCCCGCGCGCTGACCTCGCTGGACCTGCCCCCATGATCTCGACCCTTTCCGACGCCCTTGCCGAGCGCGGCTATGAAACCCTGACTGCCGTGCAAGAGGCCGTCACCGCCCCCGAGTTGGAAAACGCCGACCTTCTGGTGTCAGCGCAAACCGGATCGGGCAAGACCGTGGGCTTTGGCCTTGCCATCGCCAAGACGCTGATGGGCGAAGAGGCACGGCTTGGCGCGGCGGCCGCACCGCTGGCACTGGTCGTCGCGCCGACACGGGAACTGGCGCTTCAGGTGCAGCGCGAACTGGCGTGGCTCTACGGTAAGGCGGGCGCGCGCGTCGTGTCATGTATCGGCGGCATGGATGCGCGCGAAGAACGCCGCGCGCTGGATCGTGGGGCCCATATCGTCGTTGGCACGCCGGGCCGCCTGCGCGACCACATCACCCGCGGCTCGCTGGACCTGACCGACATTCGTGCCGTGGTGCTGGACGAGGCGGACGAGATGCTCGATCTCGGATTCCGCGAAGACCTCGAATTCATGCTTGGCGAAGCGCCCGAAGATCGCCGCACCCTGATGTTCTCGGCCACCGTGCCACGCACCATCGCGGAAATGGCCAAGCAGTTTCAGCGCGACGCCGTGCGTGTCACCACCCTGACCGGCGGCAGCCAACATGCCGACATTGCCTATCAACTGGTGCAGGTCGCCCCCCGCGACGCGGAAAACGCGATCATCAACCTCTTGCGATTTCATGACTCGCAGACCGCCATCGTCTTTGCCAACACCCGTGCCGCCGTGGCCCACCTGACCGCCCGCTTTGCCAATCGCGGCATGTCGGTGGTCAGCCTGTCGGGGGAGCTGAGCCAGGATGAACGCAGCCACGCGCTGCAAGCGCTGCGCGACGGGCGGGCACGGGTGTGCGTGGCGACCGATGTGGCCGCGCGCGGCATCGACCTGCCGAACCTCGATCTGGTGATCCATGCCGATCTGCCCACGAATACCGAAGCCCTCTTGCACCGTTCGGGTCGCACGGGCCGCGCCGGGCGCAAGGGCATTTCGGCGCTGATCGTGCCGGACAAGGCGACGAACAAGGCCAGCCGCCTGCTGAAATGGGCCAAGATCGAAGGGGAATGGGTGACCGCGCCCACGCCCGATGAAATCCTTTCGAAAGACGAAGCGCGCCTGCTGGAAGACCCGGCATGGGGGGCGGACCTGACCGAAAGCGAGGCTGCATTCGCCGCCACCTTGCTGGCGCAGCACAGCCCGGAACAAGTGGCAGCGGCGTGCCTCAGGCTCTACCGTGCCAAGCTGTCCGCCCCGGAAGAGGTCGCTACCGGCACCAGCACCCCGCCCCGCGACCCGCGCGCCTCGTTCGGGCCATCGGCTTGGGTGTCGCTTTCAATCGGGCGCGACAAGGGGGCAGAGCCGCGCTGGCTGTTGCCGCTTCTGTGTCGCGCGGGGGGGCTCGACAAAGGCCAGATCGGCAAGATCCGGGTGCAGGACACGGCGACCTTCGTGGAATTGCAGGCACCGGCGGTCGCGGATTTCCTCGCCCAGCTCGGCCCCGGTGGCCTGTTGGAAGAGGACGTGCGGGCGACGGTTCTGGACAACGCCCCCGACATCGCCGCCCGCCCACGCCCACAGGGCGACCGACCGCGCGGCGACAAACCCCGGTTCGACAAGCCGCGAGACGACAAACCGCGCGCGGCCAAGCCCCGCGATGACCGTCCCCGCGGCGACAGGCCTCATTCCGACCGGCCCCGCGCCGACAAACCCGGCTGGGGCAAGCCGACGGACGAGCGCCCCCGCGCCGACCGGCCTCGCAGCGACAAGCCGCGCGATGATCGGCCCCGTGCCGACAAACCGCGCTCCGACAAACCGAAATGGGACAAGCCCCGCAAGGATGGCCCGCGCCCTGACCGTAAAAGCACAGACACCCCGGCCCGCAAACCCGCCAAGGCAAAACCCGACGCAGCCGCCCCGGCAAAACCGGCCGAGAAGCCCCGCGCCAAGGCCAACCCGGCCCTCAGCGCCTCGCAATCGCTGCGCAGCAAGGACGGCGCCCGCAAGCCCCGCCAGAAGACCGCCGGGTATGACAGCCCCAAGCGTGGCCCGAAACCCGGCGGCAAGGGCAAACCCGGCAAGCCGCGCTCTTGATCAACGAAAAAGGCGCGGCCCTGAAGGACCGCGCCAAGAGACGAAGGGATTGCCTGAAACTCAGGCGGTCTCACCTTCCAGCGCCGGAACCCCGGCGTCAGAGGTGATCTCGATGCGGCGCGGTTTCAGCGCCTCGGGCACTTCGCGCACAAGGTCGATGTGCAACATGCCGTTTTCATGGGTGGCCCCGGTCACGCGGACATGATCGGCCAAGGTAAAGCGCTTTTCAAAGGCACGGGTGGCAATTCCGCGATGCAGGTAGGTGCGTTGCTCTTCTTCCTTGGCCTTGCGGGCCGAGACGTGGAGCGCGTTTTCGCGTTGCTCGACAGTCAGGTCGTCGCCGGAAAAACCCGCAACGGCGATGGAGATGCGATAGGCGTTCTCGTCCGTCTTTTCGATATTGTAGGGGGGGTAGGTGCTGGTGCCGATATCCTGTGTCATCACCCGGTCCAGCATGTCGGCCATGCGGTCGAAACCAACGGTAGCACGGAAAAGCGGCGAATAGTCATGAGTGCGCATTTGGGTCATCCTCTTTCTTTGAGCGATACCAACTGTGAAGGGCGGTCGGTTCAGCGACCCGCCCGGTGGACGACCGGCCCCAATCGGGCACCGGCCATGTCAAGGATTTGGGGAGCGGTTTTCGCCGGTTCAAGGGGTGACGCGAATGAAGCGCGCGCCAAGGTCGTTCTGCCCGTTCTGACCCGCGGTCAGGGTGCGGATCCGGGGCGCTTCACGACTGAAGACATCGTCGGTCCGGTCCAGAAGGTCCAGAACCGGTGCCAGCCCGCCGCGCAGATCGACCGACAGGGCCACGGGATCACTGCGCCACTGTGCCATGGCCGAGATCACGCCGACAACGCCGACGTGCCCGCTACTGCTGCCAAAGACCGGCGACCCTGACGATCCGGGGTCGACATGACAGCTGAGCACTTGCATTGCACCGTCGGTGCTTTCCACAGAGCAGCCCTCTTCCAACGAAGCATGGTCCGATCGCCCGCGCCCGTAGGACACCACTCGCACCAACTGGCCTGCCTCGGCGCGGCCACGGGCCGGGATCGGCTGGATCTGGCCCGACGGAATCGCCCGATCCAGTTCCAACACCGCGACGTCGCGGCGCACGCGATCCAAGTCATCCGGTAAATCATAGGCATACTCCGGATGCACCACCGCACGGCGCACGGCGCGATAGGCCAATGGCTGACCGGCGCGCAGCCCGGCGCTGTAATGCATTCCCGCCAGTGGCACGCGGTCTCCGGTTTCAGGGTTGAACAGGCAATGGGCCGCCGTCAGCACCAGATCGGTGGCGATCAGCGTGCCGGTGCAATAGCCCGTCCCGGTATCGACCCGCCCGACGGCCTGCCATTGGCGTTCGTCGCCCTGCCCGGTGACGGCACGCAACGCCGGGCCGTCGGGGTCGATGGTCGGCAACCCCTGCGCCGCAGCGGCAGAGGCAAGGAACAGCCAGATCAAGATGGCACGCATCACGGGTCTCCGGTCACGGGTCGCGTCACTCTGACAGCGGAGTCGGGCGAAAGTTTGGCCCCGCTAGCGCAGGATCGGCACTGCCTGTTTGCCCTCGGCATCCAGCGCCGCCGGGCGCGGCCCGCCGGTGGCCCAATCGAGCAACTCCACCGTATGGACGATCGGCACCTCGGTGCCCGACCCGATCTGCATCATGCAGCCGATATTGCCCGCCGCGATGATGTCGGGGGCCTTCGCCTCCAGCGTGCGGATCTTGCGCGCCTTCAGCTTGGCCGAGATCTCGGGCTGAAGCAGGTTATAGGTGCCCGCCGACCCGCAACACAGGTGCGAATCCGCAGGTTCAACCACCCTGTAGCCCGCCCGCTTCAGCAAATCCTTGGGAAAGGTCTTGATCTGCTGGCCATGCTGCAACGAACAGGCCGCGTGATAGGCCACGGTCAGGCCCTTTTCACCGCCCTCAGGCAGATCAAGCTGCATCAACAGTTCCGAGACATCCATGGTAATGCCAGAAACCGCCGCCGCGTCCTCGGCCAGCGCATCGTTGCGGAACATGTGCCCGTAATCCTTGACGGTCGTGCCGCAGCCGCTGGTGTTGATGACGATGGCATCCAACCCCGCGCCCGCCATCTCGGCCGTCCACGCACGGATGTTCTTCGCCGCCGACGCGTGGCTTTCCGCTGCCTTGCCCATGTGATGGGTCAGCGCCCCGCAGCAGCCCTGCCCCTTGGGCACAACCACCTCGCATCCCAACCGTCGCAGCAGCCGGATCGTGGAGTCGTTGATATCGGTGTTCAGCGCCTTCTGCGCACAGCCCGTCATCAGCACCACCCGCTTCTTGCGCGCTCCGATGGCCGGGAAGACCTGCGCATCGTCATTGCGGCTGACCGGCGGGATTTGCTTGGGCGCCATCGCCAGCATCGCCCTGAGCCGCGCGTCGGGAACAAGTCCCGCAAAAGGCCGCCCGATCTTGGCCCCCAGCAGCGCCAGCCGGAACCGGCCCGGATAGGGGATGATCCGCGCCAGCGTCCAGCGCAAGAGCCGGTCCATCAGCGGGCGTTTGTAGGTCTTCTCGATATGCTCCCGCGCATGATCGACCAGGTGCATGTAGTGCACGCCCGAGGGACAGGTCGTCATGCAGGCCAGGCAGGACAGACAGCGGTCAATATGCTTGACGGTCTTTTCATCGGCAGGCCGCCCGCTTTCCAGCATATCTTTTATAAGATAGATCCGCCCCCGCGGACTATCCAGTTCATCCCCCAGTACCTGGTAGGTCGGGCAGGTCGCCGTGCAAAACCCGCAATGCACGCAGGCGCGCAGGATCTCGTTCGACCGGGCCAGCCCCGGGTCTTGCAACTGGTCGTCAGTGAAAAAAGTCTGCATCAGCTCATGATCCCCGGATTGAGAATGCCTTTCGGATCGAATTGCCGTCGCAAGCCTTCGGTCAGGGCGGCCACCGGGGCGGGCTCGGGCTGGAAGACCGGCAGGCTTGCCCGTGTCTCTTCGCGTGCCCGGATCAGCGTGGCATGTCCGGCGAAATCCCCAAGCTGGGCGCGCAAGTCCGTGCCCGGTGCGACCAACACCCAGACCAGCCCGCCGCCCCAATCGAACAGCACGTCCCCTCCGGCCCGTGCCGCGATGTCCGGCCCATCCGAAGGCTTGACCGAAACCCGCCAGACGTCGCCATCCCGCCCGTGGAACGGCTCCACATCCCGCACCGATTGCCAGGCCGCCGCCACCCGCACCGGATCGGTCTCGACCGTGATCTCTCCGTCCCCCGCCAACAGCTCCTTCAGCTTGGCGGACCGATAGGCGACGCTGTCGGCAAACCCTTCCAGCCGCAGCATCGTCACCGGATGCCCGTCCACCCCCGCAGGCGTATGCGCCGCGCCCGACACCTCGAAAGGCGATCCCAAAGCCCGTGACATCGCCGCCACCGCCGCGCCGTTGGACAGGCCATTGATCACCACACAGGCCTGCGTTTCCACTCCCGGCAGAACCTTGAACGCCACCTCGGTCAGAACGCCCAATGTGCCATGGCTGCCCGCCATCAGCTTCACCAGGTCATAGCCGGTGACATTCTTCATCACCCGGCCGCCGTTCTTCACCACCGTGCCGCGCCCATCGACGAACCGCACCCCGATCAGCGAATCCCGGCACGCCCCCGCCTGAACGCGCCGCGGTCCCGAGACATTGACCGCCACTAACCCGCCAATGGTCGGATCGCCCTCGGTGCCCAGCAATCCCCGGTGATCCATCGGCTCGAACGGCAACCGCTGATTTTCCGCCGCCAACGCCACCTGCACCTCTGCCAGGGGCGTCCCGGCCTTCACGACGATGGTCAGCGCTCCCGGCTCGTAAAGCTCGATGCCCGCCAGCCCGGCGGTGCTCAGCCCCTCGCCCACCACAGGGCGCCCGATGGCGCGTGTCCCGCCTCCGACGAGGCGCAGGGGCCCCTCGGCCCCGGCCACTGCCTCGCTCATTTCGCGTTCATCGACCGGGCTCAGCATGACAGGCGCCCTTCCTTCTTCTTTGTGAAAATACTCCCGGGGGTGCGGGGGCTGGCCCCCGCCGGTCGCCGCCGTCAGGCGGCGACACCCCGATGGGCATCGGACACCGCCAGCGGAAACACCTTGGCCGGGTTCAGCAGCCATGTCGGGTCGAACACGTCCTTGACCCGCATCTGCGCCTGCATGTCGTCGTCTGAAAATTGCGACCCCATCAGATCCCGTTTCTCGATCCCCACGCCATGTTCGCCGGTCAGGCACCCGCCCACCTCGACGCAGAGCTTCAGGATGTCCGCCCCGAAGGCCTCGCATTTTTCGAGATCGCCCGGCTTGTTGGCATCGAACAGGATCAGCGGGTGCATGTTGCCATCACCCGCATGGAAAACATTGCCGACATCCAACCCGTAGTCCTTCGACATTTCGCCGATCCGGCGCAGGACATATGGCAATTCGTTCACCGGAATGGTCCCGTCGAGGCACATGTAATCGTTGATCTGCCCCATTGCGCCAAAGGCCGATTTCCGCCCCAGCCAGATCCGCGCGCTTTCCTCCGCCGATCGGCTTTCGCGCAGTTCCACCGGGTTGTGTTTGCGGGCGATCTGGCTGATGACGCCCAATTGAGCGTCGATTTCGGTATCCGAGCCCTCAACCTCGACGATCAGCAGCGCCTCGCAGTCGGGATAGCCCGCCTTGGCGAAATCCTCGGTCGCGCGGATGCAGGGACGGTCCATGAACTCGATCGCTACCGGCAGCACGCCCGCCTTGATGATGTCGCTGACGCATTGCCCGGCGACCTCGTTCGAGTCGTAGCCGATCAGAACCGGCCGCGCCCCTTCCGGCTTGGGCAGGATGCGCAGGGTGGCTTCCGTCACCACGCCAAGCTGCCCTTCAGATCCGCAGATCAGCCCCAGCAGGTCCAGCCCGCCCGCATCCAGATGCGCGCCGCCGATCTCGACCACGGTGCCGTCCATCTGCACCAGCGTCACGCCAAGCAGGTTGTTGGTCGTTACACCGTATTTAAGGCAATGCGCCCCGCCGGAATTCATTGCGATATTGCCGGCAATGGCGCAGGCAAGCTGGCTGGAGGGGTCCGGCGCGTAGAAGAACCCGTCGGTTTCCACCGCGCCGGTGACGCTCAGATTCGTGCGCCCGGTCTGCACCCGGATAAAGCGGTTGTCATAGTCGGTCTCCAAGACCTCGTTCATCCGAGCCACGCCAAGGATCACGCTGTCCGCGGTCGGCAACGCCCCGCCAGCCAGCGATGTGCCCGATCCGCGCGGTACCACCGGCACGCCTTCTTCGTGGCAGATTTTCAGGATGGCCGCGACCTCTGCGGTCGATGACGGCAGCACGGCGGCAAGGGGCGCGCAACGATAAGCGGTCAACGCATCGCATTCATAGGCGCGCGTTTCCTCGGGCGCGTCGATCACCGCGTCGGCAGGCAGAACCCCGCGCAAACGGGCCACGATCCGCGCCTTGGCCGACAGGATCGCCGGGTTCGGGGCTGGCATCTCCATCGCATTCCTCCTCCGTTTGGTAAACAAATATAACCAATTTACCCCTATGGCAACAAAAACCCCTCGGCTAAGGATTGATAATGGACGTGATGGACCTGTTTGCACATTTCTCGTGGCTGGACCTTGCCGCGGTAATCCTCGCCTTCGGGTCGTGGGCCGTGCTTGGCCGCATGATCGAATCCGAACGGCTAAGCCGCCGCTCGGTCACGGTTCTGATGATGGAATATCGCCGCGACTGGATGCGAGAATTCATCACCCGCCAGCCGCGCATTTTCGACGCGTCGATTCTGGCCAACCTGCGCCAAAGCACCAGTTTCCTCGCCTCGGCCTCGATGATTGCCCTTGGCGGGCTGCTGGCCTTGATCGGCAATTCCGAGCCCCTGCTGGGGGTCGCGCGGGATTTCACGCTCGGCGCACCCGAGCGTGTGGTCGAGATCAAGCTGATGATCTGCGGCGTCTTCCTGCTGCAAGCGTTCCTGAAATTCGTCTGGGCTAACCGGCTGTTCGGCTACTGCGCCGTCATCATGTCGGCTGTGCCCAACGACCCGGAAGATCCCCGTGCCCTGCCCCGTGCCATGCAGGCGGCGGATATCAATATCCGTGCGGCCTTCAACTTCAACCGCGGGCTGCGGTCGCTCTACTTCTCGCTCGGGTCGCTGGCTTGGCTGTTGGGGCCGGTGCCGTTCCTCGTTGCCGTGGCGGTGGTGGCGCATCTGATCTGGTCGCGCGACTTTGCCTCGCATTCCCGGCGCATCCTGACCGACCCGCCCAAGCCCGACGGTCCGGCCCCGACCCGCGACCCCGGTTGATCCTGCCTTGCCATTCCGCGGTCGCCGGGCTTACCTCGGTCGGAACACCAGACGGAGGGACACCACATGGGCCACGGATACGAGAGCGGGCGGCTCAACCTGCCCTTCACCGGCATCGCCACCTTTGGCAAATATCCCTACCAGCCCGATTGGGATGCGTTGGAGGCAGACGTGGCCATCCTCGGCGCGCCCTTCGATTTCGGCACCCAGTGGCGGCCCGGTGCCCGCTTCGGCCCGCGCGCGATCCGCGAGGCGTCGACGTTGTTTTCCTTTGGCCATGCCGGGGCCTATGATCACGAGGACGGGGTGACCTATCTGGGCGCGGGCACGCGGATCGTGGACATGGGCGATGCCGATATCGTCCACACCGACACCGAGACCAGCCACGCCAATATCGAGGCGGGGGTGCGAGCCATCCTGGCCAAGGGAGCGATCCCGGTGGTTCTGGGTGGCGACCATTCGGTCAATATTCCCTGCATCCGCGCCTTTGCCGATCAGGGGCCGATCCATATCGTGCAGATCGACGCGCACCTTGATTTCGTCGATGAACGCCACGGGGTGCGTCACGGCCATGGCAACCCGATGCGAAGGGCGGCCGAGCAGGACCATGTCACCGGGCTGACGCAGCTTGGCATCCGCAACGTGTCCTCCACCGCCAAGGACGGCTATGACGACGCCGCGCGGATGGGGTCCGACATCTTGTCGGTCCGGCAGATGCGGGCGCTTGGGACAGAGGCACTTCTGGAGCGAATTCCGGCGGATGTTCCGCTTTACCTGACCATTGACATCGACGGGTTCGACCCCTCTATCGCGCCCGGCACCGGCACGCCCAGCCATGGCGGGTTCCTCTATTACGAGGTGCTGGAGGTGTTGGCGGCACTGGCCAGGCGGCAACCGATCGTCGGTGTCGATCTGGTCGAGGTCGCCCCGGCCTACGATCACACCGACACCACCGCGATCCTCGCCGCGCAACTTTTGCTCAACCTGATCGGTCGCGTCCTGCATGCGCAGGGGTGAGTCGACGCTTGGTCAGGCTTGACCGGGTAGGCGCACGGGTCTTCCCTGACGATCACCCCGAGGAGGACGCCCCATGCCCCAGCTTGTCGAGATCGTGAACCCCAAAGGCCCGGTGGCCGAATTGCGGCTGAACCGGCCCGCGAAGAAGAACGCGGTCACGCTGGAGCTGCTGGAAGAACTGGTGGCAGCCTGCGCCGCGCTCGCCGCCGCGCCCGGCTTGCGGGCCGTCATCCTTGCGGGCACGGGGGGCGATTTCAGCGCCGGCATGGATACCAGCGTGCTCATGTCCTTTGCAGGGGATATCGAGGGTATCAAGGCCGAAATGCTGGACCCGCCCGATGGCATCGCCAACCGGTTCCAGGCCCCGACCAAGGCCCTTGCCGACCTGCCCGTGCCCGTCATCGCCGCGATTGACGGGGTGTGCTTCGGAGCGGGTATCCAATTGGCGCTCGCCGCCGATTTTCGCATCGCCTCACCGGGCGCGAAACTCTCGATCATGGAGGCCAAATGGGGCCTCATCCCCGATATGGGCATCAGCCTGAGCCTGCCGAAACTGCTGCCCGCCGACCGCGCCAAGGCGCTGATCATGACTGCCCGCGTTCTGTCTGGGGAAGAGGCTTTGACCGAGGGGCTGATCACCCGCGTTGCCGACAATCCGCACGCCGCCGCGATGGCCTTCGCCGAAGATCTTGCCGCCCGCTCGCCCGATGCGATCCGCGCCGCCAAGACGCTTGTCGATCGCCTCTGGTCCGACACGCCCGTCGGTGGGCTGCGGCTGGAAGCCGAGTTGCAGGCGGCCCTGATGGGCGCGCCCAACCAGGTGGAAACGGTCATGGCGCAGATGCAGGGCCGCAAACCGGACTACCGCTGATCCGGGTCGTTGCCAGAGCGGGGGCCACGTGCCATCCTTTCGCCAGATCGTCCAGAAGACGACCCGAGCAGGAGACAGCCCATGCACCCAGAATCCGTCCGCTACATGCGCCAGTGCTTTCGCAAGCACGCAGCCGACCTGCCCAAGGGCACTGTGCTGGATGTCGGCGCGTGGTCGCCCGTCGCCAAGTACCGTCATATCTGGGAAGAAGGCGGCTGGACCTATGTCGGGCTGGACATGGAATTGCGCGAAAACGTGGATGTGAAGCTGGAAGACCCGTGGCTCTTTCCCTTCCCGTCCGACACGTTTGACGCGGTGATCAGCGGGCAAATGTTGGAGCATAACGAATTCTTCTGGCTGACCTTCGTCGAAATGGCCCGCGTGTTGAAACCCGGCGGCATCATGGTTCACATCGCGCCGTCACGCGGGCGACAGCATCGCGCGCCGCAAGATTGCTGGCGGTTCTATCGTGACGGGATGGACGCCTTGGCGAAATGGTCGGGTTGCGAGATTCTTGAGGCCACGACCGACTGGGACTCGGCCCATATCGCGGAATACGAGGCGCAAAATCCGCGAAAGGCCAAACGCCTGCGCCGCACCATGCGCAGCGAGGATACGGTCTGGGGCGACACAGTTGGCGTCTTTCGCAAGACCCAGGCCACGCAAGAGACCACCGCCGTCACCTACATGCGCGCGTTGCTGGACCGGGCCGAGGGGCGTGTCGAGGTCAGCGCCCCGGAGGGAGCGCCGTAGCGCCGCGACGCCGGGTCGCGCCGGCAGATCGGCTTCAGCCCTCCAACTCTCTGACCGGGATGATGGGGAAGAACGTCCCGGACGACCAGACGCCGAACATGTCGGTGCCGTCGACCTCCTTCGCCTCGCCAAGGTCGATCAGCCGGTAAAAGGTCTTGCGGTCGATCAATGCCTCCATCCCGGCGCGCACCATGACATAGGGCGACGGTTCACCAGTGTCATCGCGCACGATCCGAATGGGGGTCTCGGCGCTGGCGATCACCACGTCCTCGACATTGGTGGTAAAGGTGATGACCTGATCCTCGCCCGCGCCCGCAGCCTCCATGTCGACGGCCACGAAGGGCTTGTCGATCACCCGGATGCCCACTTTTTCAACCGGGGTGACAAGAAAATATTTTCCGTCCTCCAATTTCAGGATCGAGCTGAACAATTTGACCAGAGGGTAACGTCCGATAGGCGTGCCCATGTAGAACCACGTTCCGTCACGCTTGATTTCCATGTCCAGATCGCCACAGAAGTCGGGGGTCCACAGATGCACCGGCGGCAATTTGCCGTCCTTTTGAGCGGCTTTTGCCGCTGTCATCAGGCTTTCGGGGGTGGCTTTCACGATGTTTTGTCCGGTCATGCCTTTTGCCGTTTGAGCTTGCCGCAATAGTTGTCTTTACTGGCCAAACATAATCAATCCGCGGAGTATTGCCATGTCT
Source organism: Nioella nitratireducens (assembly GCF_001879715.1). Lineage (GTDB taxonomy): Bacteria > Pseudomonadota > Alphaproteobacteria > Rhodobacterales > Rhodobacteraceae > Nioella > Nioella nitratireducens. Next base: position 148,378 of record NZ_MNBW01000001.1, read on the forward strand.
GACCCAGAAAAGCTCGTGTCCGAGATCGAAACGCTCGGGGCGCGGCTGTCCGAGGCCAAGACTGCCATCGGCACGCGGATCATCGGGCAGGATGAGGTTGTTAACCTCGCCCTGGCGGCAATGCTGTCTGGCGGGCATGCCCTGTTGATGGGCCTGCCGGGGATGGGAAAGACGCTGTTGGTCGATACGCTGTCCACCGTCATGGGACTGTCCGAATCGCGCATTCAGTTCACGCCTGACCTGATGCCCGCCGATATCCTCGGCTCGGAAGTTCTTGAACCCGGCGCCGATGGCTCGCGCGCGTTTCGGTTCATCAAGGGCCCGATCTTTTGCCAGCTTCTGATGGCCGACGAGATCAACCGCGCCAGCCCGCGGACCCAGTCCGCGCTGCTGCAAGCGATGCAGGAGATGGAGGTGACCGTCGCAGGCGCGCACCATGCGCTGCCCCGGCCCTTCCACGTGCTCGCAACGCAGAACCCGATCGAGCAGGAGGGCACCTATCCCCTGCCCGAGGCGCAGCTTGACCGGTTCCTCGTGCGGATCGACGTGGATTACCCCGACCGCGACACCGAGCGCGGCATTCTTCTGGCCACCACCGGCACCGAGCGCGCCGAGGCCCACCAGGTCTTCGATGCTGCCGCCCTGATCGACGCGCAGGAAATCGTGCGCCGGATGCCCGTGGGCGACAGCGTGGTCGAGATGATCCTCGATCTGATTCGCGCCTGCCGCCCCGACGACCCGACAGCGCCGAATCTGGTGCGCGATCATGTTGCGTGGGGCCCCGGTCCACGCGCCGCGCAGGCGCTTATGTTGACTGTGCGGGCGCGGGCGCTTCTTGATGGCCGCCTCGCGCCCTCGCCCGAGGATGTGGCGGAACTGGCGCGCCCTGTCATGATGCACCGCATGGCCCTGTCATTTGCCGCCCGCGCCGAAGGCATTTCGCTGACCCAAGTGATCGACGAGGTGACCGCCCGTACCACGCGGGTCGAGGCCGCCGCTTGACCGAACCTGCGCGGCATACCCAAGAAACGCTTCGCTCCCGGTCAGAGAGCGTCGCAGGCAGCCTGCCCGCCCTTCTGGCGGATGCGCAGCATCTGGCGGCGACGATCCTGTTGGGAGAACATGGGCGAAAACGGCACGGCACCGGCGACGAGTTCTGGCAATATCGAAGCGCCGAGGCGGGGGATTCCCTACGTGCAATCGACTGGCGGCGATCGGCGCGGGCCGATGGGTTCTACGTCCGGCAGACGGAATGGAAGGCCGCGCAATCGGTGATGATCGGCGTCGATGACGGACAAAGCATGACCTATTCCGGCGCCAAGACGCGGCCCGCCAAACTGCGCCGGGCGCAGACGCTGGCCATGGCCCTGGCCATCCTTGCCATTCGCGGCGGCGAGCGGGTGGGACTGACCCGGATGCCCGACCCGCCAAGGGGCGGTGAGGCGCAATTGATGCGGATGGCCGCCGCCCTGATGGAAGAGACCGGGCCAGACGACTACGCCCTGCCCGCGCCGCAGATCCTGCCTGCTGGCGCGCGCGCGGTGTTCTTTTCCGATTTCCTCGGCGATCTTGCCCCGGTGGAACAGGCGCTCGGGCAGGCCGCGGACCGCGGTGTGAAAGGGGCGCTTGTGCAGGTTCTGGACCCGGACGAAGAGCGCTTTCCCTTTGACGGACGCACCGTATTTGAAAGCATGGCGGGCACGCTGCATTTCGAAACGCTCAAGGCCGGGGGGCTGCGCGCCGCCTATCTGCAACGGCTTGCCGCCCGAAAGGACGCGCTGAGGAAGATCGCGGCGCGCACCGGCTGGCGCTATCACTGCCATCACACTGGTGACACCGCCGAGCCGTCGCTGCTGTGGCTCTACCGCGCGTTGGAGAAAGGGGCAGCAGCATGATCGGCCCCATCGCCTTTTCCGCGCCGCTCCTGCTGCTGGCCCTTGTCGCGCTGCCGATCCTGTGGTGGCTGTTGCGCGCCGTGCCGCCCGCGCCGATCCGCCGCCGCTTTCCCGGGGTCGCGCTGCTCATAGGGCTCAAGGACGAGGACAGCCAGTCGGACAAGACCCCGTGGTGGCTGCTTCTGCTCCGCGTCCTGGCCGTGGCCGCCGTCATCATCGGCTTTGCAGGCCCCGTCCTGAACCCGCAAGAACAGCGCCCCTCGGACGGACCACTCTTGGTGGTGATGGATGCCTCTTGGGCCTCGGCCCGCGATTGGCCCGCTCGCATCGACCGCGCCCGCGCCCTGTTGGAGGAAGCGGGCCGCGACGGGCGCCCCGCGGCCTTGGTGCAACTGACAGACCTTCCGCCCGAGGGCGACATTCCGTTCCAATCGGCCAGTGCGTGGCTCTCCCGGCTCGACAATCTCGACCCCGCCCCCTTCGCCCCCGACATGCAGGCAGCGACCGCATGGGCCGAAGGGCTGGACACGGGCGTTGAGAGCTTCTGGTTTTCTGACGGCCTTGCCCGTGACAGCCGTGGCACGCTGCTTGCCGCCTTGCAGGCCGCAGGCCCTGTCACCGCTTTTCAGGGCGACCGCGATCTGCTGGCCCTCGCCTCGCCCCGGTTCGAAGACGGGATGGTCCGGGTGCCGATACGTCGTCTTGGTCAGATGGGCGCGCATGACATCACCATTCAGGGTTTTGGCCTCGACCCTGCCGGGATCGAACGGCAACTTGCACGAGAATCCCTGACAATTCCGGCGGGCGAAACCGCCGCCGAGTTGGACCTGTCCCTGCCCCCGGAACTGCGCAACCGCATCAGCCGCTTCCAGATCGCGGGCGAGCGAACGGCAGGCGCCGTGACCCTGACCGACGACGCGCTGCAACGCCGCCAAGTGGGCCTGATCGCTGGCGCGCAGGATCAAGAGGGGCAAGATCTGCTGTCGCCGCTGCATTACCTGCGTCAGGCCCTGTCGCCCACGGCGGACCTGATCGAGGTCAGCCTGCCCGACATGATCCTTGCCAGCCCCGACGTTATCATCCTTGCCGATGTCGCCCGCCTCGGCCCGGAAGAGACGGCAAACCTTCAGGATTGGGTCGAGCGTGGCGGTCTGCTGCTCCGCTTTGCCGGACCGCGCCTTGCGGGGTCTGACGTGGCGCGCGATGCCGCCGATCCGCTGATGCCCGTGCGCCTGCGCGAGGGCGGGCGCAGCGTTGGCGGCACCATGAGCTGGGGCGAACCCAAGGCCCTGCGCGCGTTCGACGAGGACTCGCCCTTTTACGGCCTGCCCGTGCCCGGCGACGTGCGGGTGACAAGCCAGGTATTGGCCCAACCGGACCCGGAACTGGCCGGGCGCACCATTGCCGCGCTGGCTGATGGCACGCCGCTGGTCACCCGCGCGCGACTTGGGCAGGGGCAGGTGGTGCTCTTCCACGTCACCGCCAATGCCGAATGGTCAACCCTGCCGCTGTCCGGCCTGTTCGTGCAGATGCTGGAACGGCTGGCCATTTCGACCCGGCCAATCGCCACTGACGCCAGCGATCTGGAGGGCATTACCTGGGTGCCCGAGGTGGTGCTTGACGGCTACGGCCAACGCCGCGACGCGGGGGCGTTGCCGGGCGTGACGGGCGAGGCACTGGCCACCGCGCCCCTGTCGGCAAATTTGCTGCCGGGGCTCTATTCCGGCACCGACCGCCGCGTCGCCCGCAACGTGGTCACCGCGGACACCACGCTCGCCGCCGCCGATTGGCCGCCCGATGTGACGGTGGAAGGCATGACCACGCGCGAGGCGCAAAACCTTGCGCGATGGTTCCTTTTCGGCGCACTGATCCTGCTGTTGATCGACTCGCTTGCCGCGCTCTGGCTGTCTGGCCGCCTGTCCGTCACCCTGCGCAAGGCCGGCACCGGCGCCGCCCTGCTGTTGGCTGCGACGCTGGCCCTCCCAGCAGACGCGCAGGACCTGTCGGACGAGGATATTCAGGCGCTGCTCGCCACGTCAGAGATCACTTTTGCCTATGTCGAAACCGGCGACGCGCGGCTGGACGAAACCTCTCGGGCCGGACTTTGGGGCCTCGGCCTGACACTGGCGCAGCGCACCTCGGTCGAACCGGCCGCTCCCATGGGCGTCGACCTGGAAACGGATGAGCTGGTCTTCTTCCCGCTCATTTATTGGCCGATCAGCCCCGACCAGCCCACACCCTCGGACGCCGCCTATGCCCGTCTCAACGCCTATCTGCGCGGCGGCGGGATGATCCTGTTCGACACGCGCGATGCAGATATTGGTGGCTTCGGCACCGCGACGCCCAATGGCCGCCGCCTGCGCGACCTGGCCGCGCCCCTGGCCATTCCGCCGTTAGAGCCGATCCCCGACGATCATGTCCTCACCCGCTCGTTCTACCTGCTACAGGACTTCCCCGGTCGCTTCGCCAGCCGCGATGTCTGGGTCGAGGCCGCGCCGCCCGATGCGGAGCAAGTCGAGGGGATGCCGTTCCGCAACCTCAATGACGGGGTGACACCGGTGGTGATCGGCGGCAATGACTGGGCCGCCGCATGGGCGGTGAACGAGGTCGGCCAGCCGATCTACCCGGTCGGGCGCGGCTTTGCCGGGGAACGCCAACGCGAAATCGCCTACCGCTTCGGGGTCAATCTGGTGATGCATGTGCTTTCGGGCAATTACAAATCAGATCAGGTCCATGTCCCGGCCCTGCTGGAACGGTTGGGGCAGTAACGATGGTGGATGCAATTCTCTTCGATCCGCTGCTGCCTTGGGCGTTGATCTGGTCGCTGGCCGGGGCGGCGCTGCTGGTGTTGGCGCTACAGGTCTGGCGCGGGCTGTCGGGGTGGGCCTTTCGCGCCTTGGCGGCCTTGGCGCTGTTGGCGGCATTGGCCAACCCGTCACTGCAAAGCGAAGAGCGTGCACCGCTATCGGACATCGTATTGATGGTCGTGGACGAAAGCGCCTCTCAGGGCCTGTCGGACCGCCCCGACCAGACCGCCGAGGCCGCCGCCGCCATTCGCCGCAATGTCGCCGATCTGGGGATGGAATTGCGAGAGGCCCGCGTGGGCGACTCGGAGGATAACCAAGGCACACTGGCCATGACCGCCCTCAATGACCTGATGGCCGAGGAACCCCGCGACCGGATCGCCGGGGCCGTAATCGTCACCGATGGCCGCATCCACGATACCGGGCTGGCCCCCGATCTGCCCGCACCGCTACATGCCCTGATCACCGGGCATGACACCGACTGGGATCGCCGCCTGATTATCCGCAATGCCCCGTCCTTCGCCATTCTGGACGAAGAATTTGTGATGACCCTGCGGGTGGAGGATTCCGGCGCGGTGCCCGCCAACACGCCGGGCCGGGCCGAGCTGCGCATCGCCATCGACGGGGGCCCGCCGCAAAGCTACATGGTGCCCATCGGGCGCGATATGGACCTGCCACTGACGCTGCCCCACGCGGGCATGAACGTGCTGCAATTCGACCTGCCCGAGGCCGATGGCGAACTGACCGACCGCAACAATGCCGCCGTGGTGCAGATCAACGGAGTCCGCGACCGGCTGCGGGTTCTGCTGGTCTCGGGGCAACCTCATCCGGGCCAGCGCACATGGCGCAACCTGCTGAAATCCGACCCTGCCGTCGATCTGGTGCATTTCACCATCCTGCGCCCGCCCGATCGCAATGATGGCGTGCCGGTGACCGAGTTGAGCCTTATCGCCTTCCCCACGCGCGAGCTGTTCATGGAGACGATCGACGAGTTCGACCTCGTGATCTTCGATCGCTACCAGCGGCGCGGAATCCTGCCGATGCTCTATCTCGACAACGTGCGGCAATACGTGGAACGGGGCGGTGCCCTGTTGATGGCGACGGGGCCGGAATACGCCACTGCCGCCTCGTTGTTCCGCACGCCACTGGCCGATATCCTGCCGGGCCGTCCAACCGCGCAAGTGTTGGAACAGCCGTTCTTGCCCGAGGTCTCGGATATCGGCCAACGCCACCCGGTGACGGCGGGCCTTGCCCAGACTCACACGCCGCTGCCGGGCAGCGACGATCCGTGGGGCCGGTGGTTGCGCCAGATCGAGGTGACCGAACAGTCGGGCGAGACCGTGATGACCGGCATCGACGGACGCCCCTTGCTGATGCTCGACCGTGTCGGGGACGGGCGCGTGGCGCTCCTGGCCTCGGATCATGCGTGGCTGTGGGACCGGGGTTATGAGGGTGGCGGCCCGCAACTGGAATTGCTGCGGCGTCTGGCCCACTGGATGATGGGCGAGCCGGATCTTGAGGAAGAGGCCCTGCGCGCCGAGGCCGACGGGCAAACCGTTTTCATCACCCGCCAGACATTGTCCGACAGCGTCGGCAGCGTGACCGTGACCTATCCCGATGGGTCCGAGCACCAGATCACGCTGGAACAAGACCGCCCCGGCCGATTTACAGCCGAGGTGACCGGTCCCGACATCGGCCTGTACCGCCTGCGCGAAGGCGATCAGGAGGCCGTGATTGCGCTTGGCCCCGCCGCGCCCCGAGAGTTCGAGCAAACTCTGGCCAGCGGCGAAGACGTGGCCGCCCCGGTTGATGCCCGTCAAGGCGGTATCTTGCGGCTGGAAGAGGGCGTGCCGGACATCCGCCGCGTAAACGAAGGCCGCAACGCCGCGGGACGCGGCTGGATCGGCGTGACACCGCGCGCGGCCTACCTGACCACCGATGTCACGGTGACGCCGCTGATTTCGGCATGGCTGTTCCTTCTGGTCGCCGCAGGCCTGATGCTGGCGGCGTGGCTGCGCGAGGGCCGCAGCTAGGCCCCCTTTCCAAGCTGGACCGTCCCCCGTAGCCTGCCCCTGATCGACCGGTTCAAAGGGGAATACGATGGCTGACCTGTCCAAGGGTGCCGCATGGATGAAGGGCGAAATCCTGCCCATCTCCGAGGCGAAGATCGGCGTCACCGACTGGGGCGTGACGCATTCCGACATCGCCTATGACGTGGTGCCGGTGGTGTCGGGCGGGTTCTTCCGGCTCGATGCCTATCTGGACAGGTTCATGGAGTCGCTGGCGGCGGTCCGCATGGATGTGGGCCTGTCCCGCGCCGGAATCGCCGAGGCCCTGCACCAGATGGTTGCAGCGTCGGGCCTGCGCGACGCCTATTGCGCAATGGTCGCCGCACGGGGTGTGCCGATGATCCCCGGCAGCCGCGACCCACGCGATTGCGGCAATCATTTCTACGCGTGGGCGGTGCCCTATATCCACGTGATAAGGCCCGAGGTGATCGCAGCGGGCGCCAAGCTCTGGATCGCCAAGGACGTGCGCCGCATCCCTGCCGACAGCGTCAACCCCCGCGCCAAGAATTACCACTGGGGCGATTTCACCCAAGGTCTGTTCGAGGCCAAGGACAATGGCTTTGAAACCGTGGTTCTGCTGGACCATCAGGGCAACCTGACCGAAGGCCCCGGCTTCAACATCTTCGTCATCGAAGACGGCATCGTCCGCACCCCCGACACCGGCATTCTGGAAGGTGTCAGCCGCCGCACCGCGCTGGAAATCTGCACTGAAATGGGGCTGGAAACGCGGGTCGAACCAGTGCCGCTCGATCGGCTGTGGTCGGCGGACGAAGTATTCCTGACCTCGTCTGGCGGGGGCATCCTGCCGATTGCGCAGGTCGATGAACGTCTTTTCGGCAACGGCAAACCGGGGCCCTTGGCACCCCGCGCGCGGGACATCTACTGGGACTGGGTGGCGCGCCCGGCCTATCGCACCGAGATCGCCTACCCCGCCTGAGGCCCACCCACGATCACTTCTTCTGTTTCACCGTCGTTGGTCTTTGACAGACTCGCAAAAAGCGCGCTGGCATTCCCACGCGCTGTCTGCCCCGGCGCGGGGCGTTGCCCCAGACCAAGAACATGCCGTATCTGGCAACCCGGCCTCATGACAGGATGCCCCCGCATGATGATGGTGCGCTGCTATCTCGGCCCCTCTTCGATCGAAGGCCTTGGCGTTTTCGCCGCAACGGCAATCCGAAAGGGGGCGTTGGTTCGGGTCCATGACAGTCGCTTCGATGTGACCTATGAAAGGGATGAACTTGGCCGCGTTCCCGCGCATTTCCGCGAGTTTCTGGAACGCTACACCCATGACCATCCCCGCGACGCGGATTATCTCGTGCTCGATTGCGATGAGGCGCGGTTCATGAACCACGCCAACGTGCCCAATGTCGACCTGACCAACCCCGAGCGGGGCGTCGCCGCGCGCGATATCGCTGCGGGTGAGGAATTGACCTGCGACTACGCCCGCGTCACCGGGGGGCGTGTGGTTCTGCGCCCCTCGCGCCACCGGATCGGGCAGGTGATGGCAACCGCCTGAGCGTCGGCGCCCCTCGCGCTTCCCAAGGTATTTAATAAAGAAAAGGGGAAGACTGGGCGCGCATGGTCAATGCGCTTCGGCCCAATTGGCCCCCTGCCCCGCATCGACGACCAGCGGCACCGCCAGTTTGACCGCAGGCTCTGCCGCGCCTTCCATGACCGCGCGGGCGCGTTCGATCAGCGTCTCGGCGGCGGCGTCTTCGACCTCGAAGATCAATTCGTCATGCACTTGCAGCAGCATCTTGGCGGGCAGGTCGGCAATGGCGCTGTCCATGCGGATCATCGCCCGCCGGATCACGTCGGCCGCGGTGCCCTGAATTGGCGCGTTGATCGCGGCCCTGTAGGCAAAACTGGCGCGCGGGCCCTTGGCGTTGATCTCGGGCGTGTGGATCTTGCGGCCAAAGAGGGTCTGCACGAAACCATGGTCCTTGGCGAAGGCCTTGGTCTCGTCCATGTAGGTGCGAATGCCGGGGAAGCGTTCGAAATACCGGTCGATGAAACCTTGTGCTTCCTTGCGGGGAATGCGCAGATTCCGCGCGAGGCCGAAGCCGGAGATGCCGTAAATCACCCCGAAATTGATCGCCTTGGCCTGCCGCCGCACCTCTGGCGTCATTTCGTCGAGCGGCACGTTGAACATTTCCGACGCGGTCGCCGCGTGAATGTCCTGCCCCTCCATGAACGCCTGTTTCAACTGGTCGATCCCCGCAATATGGGCGAGGATACGCAGTTCGATCTGGGAATAGTCGAGACTGACCAGAACGTTGCCTTTTTCAGCGACGAACGCCTCGCGGATGCGGCGGCCTTCCTCGGTGCGCACGGGGATGTTTTGCAGGTTGGGATCGGTCGAAGCAAGCCGCCCGGTCGAAGCTCCGGCCTGCATGTAAGAGGTATGGACGCGACCGGTCTCGGGGTTGATATGTTCCTGCAAAGCGTCGGTATAGGTCGATTTGAGCTTGCTGAGTTGCCGCCAATCCAGCACCCGCGCCGGCAAGTCGTGCCCCTCGGCCGCCAGATCTTCCAATACATCAGCGCCGGTGGCATAGGCGCCGGTCTTGCCCCTCTTGCCGCCCTCCAGACCCATCTCGTCAAACAGGATCTCGCCCAGTTGCTTGGGACTTCCGACATTGAAGCTGTGGCCAGCAAGCTCGTGGATCTCGGCCTCCAGCCCTGCCATTTTCTGAGCGAAGGCGTTGGACATGCGCGAAAGCGTTTCGCGGTCGACCTTGACGCCATGCCGTTCCATTCGCGCCAGCACCGGCACCAAGGGGCGTTCCAGCGTCTCGTAGACGGTCGTGACCTTTTCGCGGTGCAACTGCGGCTTGAAGCATTGCCACAGGCGCAGGGTGATATCGGCATCTTCTGCGGCATATTTCACCGCGTCTTCGATCTTGACCCGGTCGAAGGTGATCGCGGATTTACCACTGCCGAGCAGGGTCTTGATCGGGATCGGCTTGTGGTCGAGATAGCGGTCCGACAGCGTGTCCATCCCGTGCCCGTGCAGCCCCGCGTGCAACGCGTAAGAGATCAGCATGGTGTCGTCGATCGGCCCCACCTCGACGCCGTAATTGGCGAAGATCTTGGCGTCGTATTTCATGTTCTGACCGATTTTGAGAACGCTTGCATCTTCGAGCATCGGTTTCAGCAGGTCGAGCGCGTCTTGCAGGCCAATCTGCCCCTCGACAAGGGCATCTCCACCGAACAGGTCATCGCCCCCGTCGCGGTGTTGCAGCGGCACATAGCAGGCCTCGCCCGGCACTACCGACAGGCAGACGCCGACCAGATCGGCGGTCATTTCGTCAAGACTGGTGGTCTCGGTATCGACGGCCACATAACCGCTGGCATGGGCCTTGGCGATCCATTCCGACAACCGGGTGGCATCTCGGACACACTCATAACTATCGGGGTCGAAGGGCACGTCCTTCGGCGGATCGCCCGCGCCATCTGCCGGGGCGGCGGCCGGGTCGGGAATCGCGGGGGCCTCCATCCCCAATTGCTTTGCCACCCGATCGGTCAGCGTGCGGAATTCCATCTGCGCGAGGAAGTCGAGCAGCACCTTCGGCTCTGGCTCGCGCAGTTCAAGATCGTCGAGCGAACAGGCCACCGGCGTATGATCGTCCAGTGTGACAAGCTGCTTTGACAGGCGGATCTGGTCGGCGAAGTCGATCAGGGTCTGGCGGCGCTTTGGTTGCTTGATTTCTTCCGCACGATCCAACAGCGTTTCCAGATCGCCATATTCGTTGATCAGCAGGGCGGCGGTCTTGACCCCGATTCCCGGCGCGCCCGGCACGTTGTCGACGCTGTCGCCCGCAAGCGCCTGAACGTCGATCACCTGCTGGGGGCGAACCCCGAACTTGGCCTCCACGCCTTCGGAATCGATACGGGCATTCTTCATCGCGTCGAGCATTTCGACGCCGCCGCCGACAAGCTGCATCAAGTCCTTGTCCGAGCTGATGATGGTGCAACGGCCACCCGCCTCGCGCGCCTGCCGGGCCAGCGTGGCGATGATGTCGTCGGCCTCGTAGTTTTCCAGCTCGATACAGGCGATGTTGAAGGCGCGCGTGGCATCGCGCGTCAGCGGAAACTGCGGCACCAGATCTTCGGGGGCCGGGGGGCGGTTGGCCTTGTATTTATCATACAGGTCGTTGCGAAACGTCTTGCCCGAATAGTCGAAGATGACCGCCACGTGGGTCGGCGCATCATGGCCGGTATTGGCCTCGATCTGCTTGAACAGCATGTTGCAGAATCCAGCCACGGCACCAATCGGCAGCCCGTCCGATTTCCGCGTCAGGGGCGGCAGCGCATGATAGGCCCGGAAGATGAAGGCCGACCCGTCGACCAGATGCAGATGATGCCCTTTTCCGAATGCCATTTTCCGCCCGCGCCTTTGGTTTCCGTGGCCCCCTTCTTAGCGTGGGGGCCGCGCTTTGGCGAGGGTCAGGCAGCCTGTGCTGCGTGCATGAAAACAGCCACGAAAAACACGATCGAGGCGGCGACGACAAAACCGTGCCAGATGGTATTGTGAAAGCGCAGTCCGGGCAGCATCAGAAAGGCCGTGCCAAGGGAATAGAGCGCGCCGCCCACGATCATCAGCACCAGAACCGGCGTCGACAGCATCGCGATCAGGTCACGCCCGCCGATCAGCACCGCCCACCCCATCGCAAGGCAGATGGCCACCCCGGCCCATGTCGGTCTGCGCCGCAGAAGAAAGCTGGCCGCCGTGGCCAGAACCGCAACCGCCCAGATCACGGCGAGAATCGTCAGCCCCGCCCCCGACAGCAACGCGAAAGGCGTATAGGTGCCCGCGATCTTGAGGTAGATGGCCGATTGATCGAACCGCAGCAACAGATCGCGCCATTCCGGCTTCGGCAGATGGTTATAAAGCAAGGACGCCGTCAGCATCCCGATCAGCGTCGCGCCGTAAACAGACACACCCACCGTTCCCAATGCGCCGTCTTCCCAGATCGCCGTCAGCGTGATCAGCACCGGCACCGCCCCGATGGCAAGGGCGATGGCCGCGACGTGAACAATCGCGTCGCTGATCAGTTCGGCACGGCTGTAGAAGCGGCCAGCATGCGGCAGGGGCGTTGGATCGGGTGCATTGGTCATACCAAAGACGTAACGCAGCGGCACGTCCATGCAAGCCCGCCCCGGCGGAACCTGTCAGGATCGGCCAATCGCCGCGCAGAGTCAGCCTTGGGCTTTAGCCGCAACCGAGGCGTGGATGAATTTCTTGTCGCAATAGCCACACTCGACCTCGCCCGTTTCACGGTCGAGCGAGAGCCACACGCGCGGATGGCCAAGCGCCCCTTCGCCGCCATCGCAGGCCACGCGCCAGCTGGTCACAACTTCGGTCTCGGGGGCTTCGATGGTCATTGGGGCTGTCCTTCGCACTCTCAGGGGGCTTGCAACGGGGCCATATTACAAATTGGCCCCAGACGGGCAAGGCCAGAGCGGCCCCGCCCCGCAAAGGCAACCGGGCGGTGAATTGTCGCCAGACCGGCGGTCAATCCGCCTTTTTCAGCATCCGGCCAAGGGGGCGGCCGCTGAGGATGTGCATGTGGTAATGCGGCACTTCCTGCACCCCGGCCTCGCCCGCGTTCGAAATCAGGCGATAGCCCTCACCGCCATCCCCGGGGCGAATCCCGAGGCGCTTGCAGATTTCGTTCACCACGCGAGTAAAGTCCGCGATCTCGGCGTCAGACGCGTCTTCGGCGAAATGGTCATGGGTCACATAGGCGCCTTTGGGGATGACAAGAACATGATGCGGGGCCTGAGGGGCGATATCGTTGAAGGCCAGCGTGTGCGCAGTTTCCAGCACGGTATCATTCGGAATTTCGCCGCGCAGGATCTTGGCAAAGATATTCTGGTCGTCATAGGCGTAGGCCATCAAGGCGCTCCTCAGTCGTCAAACAGGTATGGGGTTTCGGCGATCTCGCGCGCCGTGTCCATGTCGATGTTGAAGTATTCGGCCAACACGGCGGCGTTCTCGTCGACGCTGCGCGACTCGGCGATCCGGAAATGCTTGTCAAAGCCGGCCTCGCGGATGCGGACGGTTTCATAGTCGAACTCGTATCGCAGGGTCGGCAGAAGCTGCTCGATCACCTCGGGCGGCGTGTCCTCGTGGGCCAGCCCCACCCGGTGCGCGTGCCCGATCAGGTAAGCGTCGTCGAACCGGCACTGGATTTCGAGGATGCGGTTGTTGGACCGGTCCGACATGAAATCGCGCATGAGATCGACATTGTTGGGGTCAAGGCAGATCATCAGCCGGTCTTCCCCGTAATAGTCGAACAGCAGCCGCATCACCGCCTTGCGGTGTCGGTTGCGCTTTTCCAGCGTGCGTTCCAGTCCGCCCAGATGGGGCACGTGGCAATTGCCCTCGTCGAACATGTACTCCAAGCCCCGCGTCCGCGTGACCCGCATCGCGGTGGCAAGCAACCGCTTGGCGACGTGCCATTTCTTGCACACGACCATCAGCAGCTCGCGTTCCTGCCCAAGGGTGCTTTCGCTTTCCCAGAACCGCGGAGCAAAGCGACGACCGATACGACCGCGACCGGTCAGGAATTCATGCAGCTTCTTGCCCTCGCCCGACACCACGAAATCCTGCCGCTCCGAGGCCCACAACTCGCCCAACCGTTCCTTCAACTCGGTCGATTCCGGGCTGATCTTGCGTGCGAAGAGGAAATCCTGACTCAGCAACAGGTCATAGTGGTCGTTGTAGAAAGTCACCGGCATCCCGTAGTCGGTAAACATCAGGAAGGTCAGCGTGCGCGTCTCGATCTCGCGTTCAGGCACCAGGTGGCGCACGAGGGTCTGAAAGAAGGTTTCATCCGGAATCCACGTCGTGCGGAAAAAGCGGGTCACGTCGGGGCGTTTGCGGCAAAAGGCCATCACCTTTTCGATGGTTTCGCGGCGCAGACACCACCATTGGCTGCCGATCATGATCTCCAGATCATCGGGGATCGCCCGTTCCAGCCCAAAGCGCCGCTGCACATCCATCATCCAGTAGAACAGCGCCTTGTTCTTGCGTTCGTTGATGTAGTGCCGATACACCAGCCGCTCTTTCCGCATCCCGGTCTTGATCCAGCCCGAGGTGAAGAAATCGAAGCTTTCGATATAATCCTTGTCCTGCCTGTCGAGGAAATCATGCGCATAAGCCGCCGATTTGATCGCGTTGCAGTCACCGGACAGCATGTAGAAATGGCTGGCATCGGGAAAGGCCTTGAAGGCCGCCTCGACCGCGTTCAGCGTGGCCTGCACAAGGCTCCACTCGCCCCATCCGCACTTGATCCTCTTGGCGGCGAAGGTCACGTTGGGATTGTCGTCCAGCGCCTGTCGAATCTGCGCATAGGCCGCGGCACCGGAGCGGGCATCGAAATGGATCGAAATGCAGTCGCCGGCAGCCGTCAGCCGACGGGCCTGAAGAACGATGGCTTCAGGATCTTTGTGGCACAATAGGATAAAGGCAATCTTTGCCATACGCGAAACAGCCGCCCCAAACTTTCCTTATTGTAGTGCCATTACCGCTGAATTGCGGGTAAAGACAGACTAGATGTTCGGCAAAGGTGGATCAATCCACTGCTGACGAGGCGAAATTGAGGAGAACGACCAGAATGGGTTTCCCGGGAACGTGGATGACAGACAGCCAGAGTGTCGTCTATCGGGTGGTTCCGAAATGTGCCTGCTCGACGATCGGGCAGATCATGTACTACTCCGACAACGGCACTTTTTTCGACGGTGACATCCACGATGCGACCGGCGGCATGCACAAATGGGCGTTCGAGCATTCGCAGCCGCTGATCGAGGCGAATGTGCGGGGGCATACATCCTATTCCTTTTCCTGCGTGCGCAATCCCTACACGCGCATCCTGTCGAGCTTTTTCGACAAGATTTGCGGCATCCAGAGGAACGGCAAACGCTATCGCGGCAACCTTGTGCCACTGTTGATCCAGAAATACGGCATCGAGGTGGGGGGCGAGGACGGCAAGGGCGAGTTCGACCAGATCGCCAGTTTTCGCCGTTTCCTGCTGTTTACCCGTGACACCATCCGATGGCGCCGTCCGATGGACCCGGACATCCACTGGTCGGCCATGTCGGGCCATATCTCGACTTTCATCGTCAATGGCGGGCGCTACGACAAGATCTTCTGGACCGAGAAGTTCAACGAGGGGATGCAGGGCGTGCTCGACAATATCGAGACCAAGCATCCGATAGATCTGGACCAGATTCCGCGCTTCAACGAATCCGAAGGCCATGGGCCCAAGCGCGCGCACCCGGTCGAGGACTATTTCGACGACCTGTCGATGCATCTGGTCTACGAAATCTACAAGAAGGACTTTCAGCTCTTCAAATACGACTTCGAGAACCCCGCCAACAAGATGCCGGTGGGTGAGATCGACCTTGACGAGGTTCACGCGAAACTGGGCGATTGACCCTGTGACAGCGGCGCGCCCCTGCTGTATGAGGCGCCGAACGCAGACAGGAGCAGCCCCATGAAAGCACGCGTCAAATGGGCCGAGAACCGGACCTTTATCGGAACCTCCGGCACCGGTCACAAGATCGTCTTCGGCACCAAGGAAGAGGATGGCACCACCCCCGGTCCCAGCCCGATGGAACTGGTGCTGATCGGCACCGGAGGCTGTTCGGCCTATGACGTGGTGTCGATCCTCGAAAAGGGGCGAGAGCCGGTCGAGGATGTGGTTGTGGAACTCGACGCCGATCGCGCCGATGCAACGCCCGCCGTCTTCACCCGCATCCACATGCATTTCATCGTGACGGGACGGGGCGTGACCCCTGCCAAGGTCGAACGCGCCATTCAGCTATCGGTCGAGAAATATTGCTCGGCCTCGGCGATGATGGCCAAGACAGCCGAAGTCACCCATGATTTCGAAATCGTGGACAGCGCCGCCTAAAGCCCCAGATACCCGTGCACCGCGCGGACAGCGCGGGCGATAACAAAATCCAGATCGGTTTCGCCCGCGCGCGCGGCCTCGTCCGTGATGCCCTTGGTGATCGCGGCCAGATCCTGTGCGGCAACGGTCGGGCCCGGCACCCCCCGGTCGGCCAACGCCGCAGCCAGAAGGTCGCGCAACTGCGCCTCGATCCTGGCGGTTTCCGGATCACCCGGAAGTTCCAGTTCGACCTGTTCCAGAACCCGCGCCAAGTCCGGCGCTTGCGCATGATGGCGTACGCTGGCGCGGATCAGTGCCTCGGTCAGTGCCCGTAGGTTCAGCCCGCCGCACGCAGCAGCCGCCGCCTCGATATCGGCCAGCATCTCGCGCCGCATACCGCGCAGCAAGTCGGCCAGGATGGCCTCTTTCGACGGGAAATACTGGTAGAGAGATCCGATGCTGACACCCGCCCTCTCGGCAATCCGATTCGTGGTCAGCGCCCCCCGCCCTTGCTCCGTCAAAATATGAGCAGCCGCTTGCAGAACCGCCGCATAGGTGGCCTGCGCCCGCGCCTGACGCGGGGTTTTGCGGGGGGCGATCGGATCGGCGCGGCGGGACATGGAAGGCGAGTTTGAAACCTGAGCAATCCTTCGCATCATGCCGCCAATGTCCGGAATTGCCAAGGAGACACCCCATGCGCATGACCATCTTCTTCCTGCTCAGAACAACGCCCGCTTGGCTGGCCCTGCCGCGTGACGAGCGGGACGCACTGGCCGTGGAATGTCTTGATCGCTGCGGCCTGTCCGACTGCGGCACCGTGCGCCTGTTCGATGCCGAGGCATTCAATGCTGACGTCACCGACATCATGACCGTCGAAACCGATGACCTCGCCGCCTTCTATTTCGCGGTGGAACGGCTGCGCGATACGCCCTTGTTGGCCCACCCCTATTTCGAGGTTCGCACCATCCTGCCCACCGTAGAAGACGGGTTTCGCGCATTCGCTGCAAGCACGACATGACAAGGCCCGCCGGGTCCACCGACGGGCCTTGTCAATCTCCGTGCACAGGGCCTCAGTGCAGGCCCGCTTCCTCGAACACGATGCGCAGCGGGCGCTTGGGGCGCGGGCCGACATGGCCGATCACCTCGGCTGCCGCGGCGACCCCCATCTTGCCGCAGGTCTTCAGATCCTGCCCCGTCGCTAGCCCATAGATAAAACCAGCCGCGAACTGATCGCCGGCGCCTGTTGCATCGACCGGCGTCACCTCGACCACCGGCACATGGATTTCCTGATCGTCCGCGCGGATCACCACCGGGTGGCCCGACCGGGTGCAGACCACCAGCGGGCAAACCATGGCGGCCTCTTGCAGGGCGGTGGACAAATCGCGGGTTTCGTATAGCGACAGCCACTCTTCCTCGTTGCCGATCACGAAATCCATCTCGTCTTCGATCAGTTGCTTGAAGCTTTCACGGTGCCGGTCAACGCAAAACGGATCGGACAGGGTCAGCCCGGCCTGACCGCCCGAATGCCGGCAGGCGGCAGCGGCGGCACGGAAGGCGCTCTTGCCCTTGTCCTTGTCGAACAGGTAGCCCTCAAGGAACAGGTAGCGGGCGTTTTCCATCACGCTCGGGTCCACGTCATCGGACGAGAATTCGGCCCCGGCGCCCAGGTAGGTATTCATCGAGCGCTCGCCATCTGGGCTGACGAAGATCATCGAACGAGAGGTCGGCGACGGGTCGTCATCAGTGGGTGGGTTGGGGAAGGCCGTGCCCTCTTCCACCATCTGTTCAGCATAGAACTGGCCAAGCGGATCGTTCTTGACCCTGCCCACGAAGGCGGTTTCCAGCCCAAGCGTGCCGATCCCGGCCAGCGTGTTCCCGACGGACCCGCCCGGCGCTTGAACACGGTCGCTCATCGACGCGTAAAGCAATTCGGCGCGGTCCCGTTCCACCAACTGCATGATGCCCTTGGTGATGCCCATATTGGCAAGGAAATCATCGGTTCCGTGGGAAATCACATCGACAATCGCATTGCCGATGCCGACCACGTCATATTTCTTGGTCATTCGGTCTTCTCCTCGAAGGCGCAGAGGTCATTGATCAGGCAGGTCGGGCAACCGGGCTTGCGCGCCTTGCATTTGTAGCGGCCATGCAGGATCAACCAGTGATGGGCGTGCTGCTGGAACTCGACCGGAATATTGTCCTCGATAGCGCGTTCCACGGCGTCCACGTTTTTGCCGGGGCAGATGCCAGAGCGGTTGCCGACGCGGAAGATATGCGTGTCGACCGCCTGCGCCGGATAATGCCACCACATGTTCAGAACCACGTTCGCGGTCTTGCGGCCGACGCCGGGCAAGCCTTGCAACGCCGCGCGGCTGGAAGGCACGACACCGCCATACTCCTCGACCAGAATGCGGCTGAGCTTCATCACGTTCTTGGCCTTGTTGCGATAAAGGCCGATCGTCTTGATATGCTCGATGAGGCGTTCCTCGCCAAGGTCCAGCATCTTCTGAGGCGTATCGACGATTTGGAACAGTTTTTCCGTCGCCTTGTTCACCCCAACATCCGTCGCCTGCGCCGACAGCGCCACCGCCACCACCAGCGTGTAGGCATTGGTGTGGTTTAGCTCACCTTTCGGCTCTGGCTCGGCCGCGTGAAAGCGGGCAAAGATCTCATGGATCGTCTGGTAGGGCAGTTGCTTGACCATGGCGCGCGGTATGGCCTGCCCCGTTCCTGCTGGCAAGACCCTCGAAAAGCGCAGGTTTCGGGTCGCATGCAAAAGGTTGCAGGCTTACACCAGAGAGGCAGGAGACAGCCCATGACCGACACGCCCGAAACCGCCTACCATTTTAACGTCGTCCGCCGCGCGCTGGAGGTGATCGACAGCACCCCCGCCCCCGGCCCGTCGCTGGAAGAACTGGCCGCCGCACTGGGGATGAGCCCCGCCCATCTGCAACGGGTGTTTTCCCGGTGGGTCGGCGTCAGCCCCAAGCGCTATCAGCAATACCTGACGCTGGATCACGCCAAGCGGCTCTTGCGCGAGCGATTCACAACGCTGGCCACCGCCAATGAACTTGGCCTCTCAGGCTCGGGACGCCTGCATGACCTGTTCGCAACTTGGGAAGCGATGAGTCCAGGCGACTACGCGCGCAGCGGCGCGGGGTTGGAGATTGCCTGGGGCTGGTATGAAAGCCCCTTTGGCCCAACCCTGATCATGGGCACGGAAAAGGGTATTTGCGGCATCGCCTTCGCCGCCGAAACGGGACCAGAGGCCGCGATGGCCGACATGCTGGCCCGCTGGCCCGAGGCGCGCTTTTCCGAAGACCCGATGGCCTTGAAGCCATGGGCCGACGCGGCGTTTGGCGCGGCACCGGGCGCGGCGCAGCTCTACCTCATCGGGGCGCCCTTCCAGATCAAGGTGTGGGAGGCGCTGCTGCACATCCCGTCCGGCCATGTCACCACCTATTCCGAAATAGCCGAGGCCATCGGCAGCCCCAAGGCCGTCCGCGCCGTGGGCACCGCCGTGGGCCGCAACCCGATCAGTTGGCTGATCCCCTGTCACCGCGCCTTGCGCAAGTCTGGCGGGCTTGGCGGCTATCACTGGGGCCTGCCCGTCAAACGCGCCATGCTGGCGTGGGAAGCGGCGGAAAAGGACGCCCGCGAAAGCGCCTGATCCGTGACCGGCAGGAAATTGCCATTCGGCATTTTTCCGCTGCCGCCGCTGTCAAAGACTGCTAGGGTCGCCCCCGACGCCCGCGACAGACCGGGCCCGGATATTGGGAAAGGCAGCCACATGAAAACCCGCACCCGTTTGATCTCGCTCAGCCTGATTTCAGCCCTCGGCCTTGCCGCCTGTGAACCGGCCTATTTGCAAGATCCGAACCAGAACCGCACCCGCGACGGGGCGGTGATCGGCGGTATGCTGGGGGCCTTCCTTGGCGCAACCGCGGACAACGACAACCGTGGCCGCAATGCCGTGCTGGGCGCGGCGGCAGGGGCCGCCGTGGGCGGGGCTATCGGTTATTCGCTGGACCAGCAGGCCGCCGACCTGCGCGCCTCGATGGCGAACGAGGATATCACCGTCAGCAATCAGGGCGACTACCTGCAAGTGACCATGCCCGACGGCATCCTCTTCGACACAGACAGCGCCTCGATCCGCGCCGGTCTGCAAGCCGACCTGCGCGCCATGGCCCGCAACCTGCAACAATACACCGGTTCGACCGTGGACGTGATCGGACATACCGACAACACCGGATCGGCCGCATACAATCAGGACTTGTCCGCGCGCCGCGCCAATGCGGTTGCCGGCGTTCTACTGGAACAAGGCGTCGATCCCGCCCGCGTCCGCAGCTTTGGCCGGGGCGAGGATCAACCGGTGGCCACCAACCTTACCGCAGAGGGCCGCCAACAAAACCGCCGGGTTGAAGTCATCATTCGCCCAACCCGCTAACGGCACGCTTTTGCTGGACTTCCCTCGATCTGGTCACTTATCTTGACCAATCAGAGGGAGGTCCGCGTATGCCGTTTCAACGCATAGACGCCGAGAAACTGTCGCAATCCGTCGTGCGCCAGATCGAACAGCTGATCTTGCGGGGCATTCTTCGCCCCGGCGAACGGCTGCCATCCGAGCGGGAATTGTCCGAACGCCTTGGCGTGTCGCGCCCGTCGTTGCGCGATGCGATCTCGGAATTGCAGGACCGCGGCTTGCTGTCGACCCGTGCCGGGGCAGGCATCTACGTCGCCGATGTTCTGGGCAGCGCCTTTGCCCCTGCCCTGATCCGCCTGTTTGCCGACCATGACGAGGCAGTGTTCGACTACATCGCCTTTCGCCGCGATCTGGAAGGCGTCGCCGCTGCCCGCGCCGCGACCTCGGCCACCGAAACCGACCTCAAGGTGATCGACACCCTGTTCAGGAAGATGGAGGCCGCGCACACCAAGCGGAACCCGACCGACGAGGCTGAACTGGACGCGCAGTTCCATATCGCCATCATCGAGTCGAGCCACAACGTGATCATGCTGCACATGATGCGCTCGATGTTCGATCTGCTGAAAGAGGGCGTCTTCTACAACCGGCAGGTCATGTTCAAACAGCGCAACACCCGCGATATCCTGCTGGAGCATCACCGCGCCATGAACGAAGCCATTCAGGCCCGCGACCCGGACGCGGCGCGAGAGGCCGTCAGCGACCATCTGACCTTCGTCGAAAATGCCCTCAAGCAGCAAAAGCGGCTGGAACGCAACGAGGGCATCGCCAAGCTGCGCTACGCCCACGAGCAGGAACGCTAAGGCGCGACACCGGCGCACAGGCCTGCCCCCGGCAGGCCCGGGACACGGTGGCCCTTCTTACTCTGGCGAGCCGCCCGCAAAGGCATTGCCGTTCTGCCAGTCGCAAGGTGCATCCTGCATTTCCAGATGCAGCCCGGCCCGATCGCAGGAATGCGCGCGGGCAAGATCTTCGTCGAACGCGATCCCCAGCCCCGGCCCTTCTGGCGCGGGGATGAACCCTTGCTCGACCCGGATGGTGCCACCGATCAGGTCGCGGTGGAACTCGGTCTCGATGGTTTCGACCAGCAGCAGGTTGGGGCAGGTCACGCCCAGATGGATATTCGCCGCCCATTCCACCGGCCCGGCGTAAAGATGCGGAGCGATCTGCGCGCCGAAGGTTTCGGCCAGCGTGGCAATCTTCTTGCCTTCCCAGATGCCACCCGCCCGGCCAAGCGCCGGTTGCAGGATCGTGGCAGCCCCCGCGCGCAGGACATCGGCGAATTCAGCCTTGGTGGTCAGCCGTTCGCCCGTTGCCACTGGAATGCGCACTGCACGGGCCACTTCGGCCATGGCGGCATGGTTGTCGGGCGGGGTCGGCTCTTCGAACCACAGCGGAGAGTAGGGTTCCAGCGCCTGCCCAAGCCGGATCGCGCCGCCGGGGGTGAACTGGCCATGGGTGCCAAAGAGCAGGTCGGCCGTGTCGCCCACGGCCTCTCGGATCGCCTTGCCGAATGCGGCGGAACGGGTGATGTCGGACATCGCGGGCATGTGCCCGCCGCGCATGGTGTAGGGGCCGGCGGGGTCGAATTTCACCGCTGTCCAGCCGCGCGCGACGTAATCGGCAGCGGACTCGGCGGCCATTTCGGGGGAAATCCAGAAGGCCGACGGGTCGTGATGGGCCAGCGGGTAGAGGTAGGAATAGCTCCGCAGCCGCTCGTTCATCTTGCCGCCCAACAGCGCCCATACGGGCCGGTCGCGGGCCTTGCCGAGGATATCCCAACAGGCGATTTCCAGCCCCGCGAAGGCCCCCATGACCGTCAGGTCAGGGCGCTGCGTGAAGCCCGAGGAATAGGTGCGGCGGAACATCCGTTCGATGTTTTCCGGGTTTTCCCCTTCGAAATAGCGCTGGAACACGTCCGCGATCACGGCCTTCATGGCGTCGGGCCCGACCGAAGACGCATAGCATTCGCCATAGCCCACGATTCCGCAGGCCGTGGTCAGCTTGGGCACGATCCAATAGCGCCCCCCCATGCCGGAATTGGGCGGCGCAATCACAAAGATTTCAAGGCCTTGCAGCTTCATGACAGCACGATCACGTTGCGGCGGGCATGGCCCGTCTTGGTGTCGGCAATGGCCTCGTTGATCTGGTCCAACCGCCAGCGGTTCGAGATCAGTTCATCCAGTTTCAAGCGGCCCTGGCTGTACATGTCGACCATCCACGGGATGTCGCGCGGCAGCACCGCATCCCCCATCTTGGAGCCTTTCATCCCCTGCCCCACGGCAGCGATGATCACTGGCTCGTATTCCGCGACGGCCCCGCTATGGGGCATTCCGACCGCGTACATCATGCCACCACGGGCAAGGAACCGCAGCGCTTGGTCGTAGGCCGGGATCGCGCCGACCGTCACGAAAACCGCATCGGCCATCTTGCCGCCGGTGATGCGGTCGATCTCTTTCCACGGCTTCTCGACACTGCCCAGCACACCGTCAGTTGCGCCGAAGTCCTTGGCATCGTTCAGTTTTTCTTCCGACAGGTCCACCGCGATAACGCGGGACGCCCCGGCAATGCGCGCGCCCTGAATGGCGTTGAGGCCAACCCCGCCCGCGCCGATCACCACCACGTTCTGACCGGGGCGGACCTGCGCCGTGTTCACCACGGCCCCGACGCCGGTGATGACGCCGCAGGCCAGCAGGCTGGCCACATCCGAGGGCATGTCGTCGGGCAAGGGCGCGAGCTGGCTTTGATGGACTACGGCGGCCTCGGCGAACGCGCCGCATTCCATGGCCTTCTCGACGGGGCTGCCATCGGTCAGGCGAATGGCCGGTTCCACCGGGGCATTGCCGCTGCAATAAACCGGCGAACCGCTGGCACAAGACCCGCAGGTTCCACAAGACTTTATCAATGTTACCAGCACCTTCTGCCCGACCGTATAGGCCGTGACCCCCGGACCAACGGCCGCGATGCGGCCCGCCGCCTCGTGGCCGTAAACGGCGGGCAGGGTGCCGCCCCAGCCGCCGTCGATATAAGAAATATCCGAGTGGCAGATGGCGACGGCGTCGAGGCGCACCTCGACCTCGCCCTGACCGGGCGCGCGCAAGTCGATATCTTCGATCTTCAGGGCCTCGCCGAAGGCGTGGCAGACGGCGGCTTTTACTCTTGTCATCCGTCGAGTCCTCCCAATGTCTTTGGGCCAGACTGCGAGCGGCGCGCGGGCGACGCAAGGCCCTGAAGCGGCAAAATTTCTGTTCCGTAGCGACATTCCGCAGGGGGCATTTCAGGGGGGGTGCCGGGCGTACACCCCCCGTACACCCCCTGTACACCACCCGTGCAGACAAAATCGCGGGATCGCCGCCTGACGGCGGTGACCGGACCGGGGGCGCTGCCCACGATGTTTATGGAACAACGAAGATCGGGGCGGGGGTTGCGGGCGGCAGGAGGGTGGCGGAGAAGGGAGGGGAAGGAGAACGTCATGCCGATGATCGACACGGGAACGATTTCGCTGAACGTCGTGGAGGACGGCGACCCCGGCGGCGCGCCGGTCGTTTTCGCCGGGGCGCTTGGCACGGACCTTACGATCTGGGACGCGGTTGTCGCGGCGCTGCCGGGGCGGTTCCGGCTGATCCGCTTTGACATGCGCGGGCATGGGCAAAGCGACGTGCCGCCGGGACCATACTCCATGGGCGCGCTGGTGCGCGACGCCGAGGCGGTTCTGGATGCACTGAACGTGCAGGATGCCGTCTTTGTCGGGCTCTCGGTCGGCGGGCTGGTGGCGCAGGGGCTGGCCGTGAAGCGGATGGACCAGATCCGCGCGCTGGTGTTGTCGGGGACCGCCCCCAAGATCGGCACCAAGGCAGGCTGGCACGAGCGGATCGCCACCGTGCGCGCCAAGGGCCTGCCCGCGCTGACCGATGACCTGATGGCGCGCTGGTTTTCGCGGCGCGACCGGGCCGAGGGCGCCGACCTGCCGACGCGGCGGATGGTGGAGCGGCAAGATCCCGAGGGCTATATAGGCGTTTGCGCCGCCATTGCGGGCACCGATTTCATCACGCCCACAAGTGGGCTGCGGCTGCCCGCGCAGGTGTTGGCGGGCAGCGAAGACGGATCGACCCCGCCAGACCTTGTGCGCGAGCTGGCCGACCTGATCCCCGGATCGCGGTTCGAGTTACTGCGCGGGGCGGGGCATTTGCCGTGTGTGGACTCGGCCCCGCTTTTCACCGAAAAGCTGAGCGACTTCCTTACCGCCATCGGCCACGGAGCGACCCAATGAGCATCAGCCCCTTCGACAGCGCCCTCTATCGTGACCTGTTCACCGACCGCGACGTGGCGAGCCTGTTTTCCGACAGCGCCGACATGCGCGCGATGCTGCTGGTCGAGGGCACGCTGGCCAAGGTGCAGGGTGACCTGGGGGTGATCCCGGCGGAAAGCGCGGCGTTCATCCATCGTTCGGCGCTGGAGGTGCAGATCGACCCCGCCGCGCTGGCCGGGGCGACCGGGCAGAACGGGGTCTGCGTGCCCGCGCTGGTCGCGGCCTTTCGCAAGGAGATGGAAGCCCCGGAGCACGCGCAATACGCCCATTGGGGGGCCACATCGCAGGACATTATCGACACCGGGCTGGCGTTGCGGTTGCGGCAGGCGCTGGCACTGATCGAGGCGCGGGCCGACCGGTTGCTGCGGGCGCTGGCAGCGCTGGCAGAGGCCCATGCGGAAACGCCGATGACTGCGCGCACCTATGGGCAGACGGCGAACCCTACCAGTTTCGGTGCGGTGGTGGCAGGCTGGGGCTGGTCGGGGCTGGCGCATAAGGACCGGCTGGCGGCGCTGCGGCCCCGGTTGCTGGCGGTGACGCTGGCGGGGGCGGCGGGCACCGGCGCGGCCTTTGGCGGCAAGGCGGCGGAAACGCGGGCGGCGCTGGCCAAGGCGCTGAAGCTGGCCGATCCGGGCCGCTCGCAGCATTCGACCCGCGACCATGTGGCGGAGCTGGCCGGGTGGCTATCGCTGGTGGCGGGCGGCCTTGGCAAGATGGGCGAAGACCTGATGCTGCTGGCCCAAAGCGATACGGGAGAGGTGCGGTTCGGCGCTGCCGGGGCGTCCTCGACCATGCCGCAGAAGCAGAACCCGGTGGGGGCATCGGTGCTGATCGCGCTGGCGCGTCATGTGCTGGCGCTGAACGGCGCGATGCAGGGGGCGATGCTGCACCGGCAACAGCGGGACGGGGCGGCATGGTTCACCGAATGGCTGAGCTTGCCCGCGATGGTGATGGGCGTGGCCAAGGGGCTGGGCACCGCGGCAGAGCTGGCCGAGGGGTTGCAGCCGCAGGTCACGCGCATGGCTGACACGTTGAACGACCCGCTCGGCCTGATCCATGCGGAGGCGCTGTCTTTCGCGCTGGCAGGCCACATGCCGCGGCCCGAGGCGCAGGCGGAGGTCAAGGCGCTTTGCAAGGACGCGCAAGCGACGGGCACGCCGCTGTTGGCCTTGCTGAAGGCCGCGCATCCGGGGCTGGGGCTGGCCGAGGTGACAGAACCGCTCGCCGCCATGGGGCAGGCGCCGGAGGAGGCGCGGGCCTTTGCGGCGGCGGTGGCTGAGCGGCTCGATGGCTGACCGGCTGCCGATCCTCTTCATCCTTGTGACCGTCACGCTGGATGCGATGGGGATCGGGCTGATCATGCCGGTGATGCCGGACCTGATCCGCGAGGTGCAGCATGTGGGGCTGGCGGGGGCGGCGCAGTGGGGTGGCCTGCTGGCGGCGGCCTTCGCGGTGATGCAATTCGTTTTCAGCCCGATCCTTGGCAACCTGTCGGACCGGCTGGGGCGGCGGCCCGTGCTGTTGGTGTCGATGGCGGGGTTGGCGCTGGATTACATGATCATGGCAGTGGCCGGGTCGATCGGCTGGTTGCTGGCCGGGCGTCTCTTGGGCGGGATCACCTCGGCCACCCATTCCACCGCGGCGGCCTACATGGCCGATATTTCGCCGCCCGAGAAGCGGGCGCAGAATTTCGGACTGATCTCGGCGGCTTTCGGGATTGGGTTCGTGCTGGGGCCGATGCTGGGCGGGCTGATGGCGGGGGTGGATACGCGTGCGCCGTTCTGGATGGCGGCGGCGCTGGCGGGCGTGAACCTGACCTTTGGCCTGTTGGTGCTGCCCGAGTCGCTGGCCCCAGCCAAACGCCGAACGTTCCAGTGGCGCCGGGCCAATCCGCTTGGCGGGCTGAGGCAGATGGGGCAACTGCCGGGGTTGGGCTGGATGCTGCTGATGCTCTTCTTCTACTCGGTCGCGGGCTATGTCTATCCGGCGATCTGGGCCTTTTACACGCAGGCGGCCTTCGGCTGGAGCACCGGGCTGGTAGGGGCGTCGCTGACGCTCTACGGGATCACCATGGTTTTTGTGCAGGCGGTGCTGATCCGGCTGGTGATGCCGTGGCTGGGCGAAGTGCGCGCGGTGTTCTATTCGCTGATCCTCGACGCGGTGATGCTGTTGGCCTTTGCACTGGCCAGCCACGGCTGGATGATCTGGGTCTTCACGCCGCTGGCCGCCCTCGGTTCGATCGCGACCCCGGCCCTCTCTGGCTACATGAGCCGGCAGGCGGGCGACGACCAGCAGGGCGAGCTGCAGGGGGTGATCAGCTCGATCAACGCGCTTTGCGTGATCGTGGCGCCGGTGGCGATGACACAGGTGTTTTTCTGGTTCACCCGAGAGGGAGCGGCGGTCCATTTCCCCGGCGCGCCGTTCCTGCTGGGGCTGGTATTGATGTTGGTGGCCCTGGGGCTGTTCCGGGTCGGCTTGGGGGCGCGGGAGCGGGTGTAAGGGGATGGCGGGCAGACTGTCCGCCCCTACGGCTGAGGATGACTCACGCCCCCTCGCCGAACGCCTCCAGCATCTTCGCATAGGCACCCGCATCCACGTTGCCGCCCGAGGCCACGGCGATGACGGCCTCGCCCTGCACGGTCTCGGGGTGGAACAGCGCCGCCGCCAGGGCGATGGCGCCGCCGGGTTCCAGCACCAGTTTCAGCCGGGTGAAGGCCGCCGCCATGGCGCGCAGGCAGTCGCGGTCGGGGACGACCACGCCGGGGCCGCAGAGACGGTGCATGATCGGGAAGGTCAGCGC
This sequence comes from Nioella nitratireducens, assembly GCF_001879715.1. Classification (GTDB taxonomy): domain Bacteria; phylum Pseudomonadota; class Alphaproteobacteria; order Rhodobacterales; family Rhodobacteraceae; genus Nioella; species Nioella nitratireducens. The sequence goes on from NZ_MNBW01000001.1 coordinate 175,638, forward strand.
CCCCGGCTGCGGCGTGATGATGGCGTCGCAGACCGAGCCGGTAAGGTGGTGGTTACGCTCGATCTGGCCTGTGGCGAGCGAGCGGGCCACATCGTCGAAGCCTTCCGGCTCAACGGGGCGCGCGCGCAGGCCGGGGGCGCGGGCCTCTAACGCCAGTGCGATGCCAGAGGTCAGGCCGCCGCCGCCGCAGCAGACCAGCACGTCGGCCTTTTCAACGCCCTCCTCGGCGGCCTGTTCGGCGATCTCCAGCCCCACGGTGCCTTGGCCCGCGATCACATAGGGGTTGTCGAAAGGTTTGATCAGGGTCAGGCCGCGTTCCTCGGCGATGCTTTGGCCCAGGGCATCCCGATCCTCGGTCGCGCGGTCATAGGTAATGACCTCGGCCCCCAGGGCGCGGGTGTTGGCGATCTTGAGCGCGGGCGCATCGGCGGGCATCAGGATGACCGCAGGCACGCCGTGCAGCTTGGCAGCATAGGCCACCCCCTGCGCATGGTTGCCCGAGGAAAAGGCGAAGACACCGCGCGCGCGCGCCTCCGGGTCCAACGCCGAGACTGCGGACCAGCCACCCCGGAATTTGAAGCTGCCGGTGTGCTGCAACGCCTCAGGCTTGATGAAGACGCGGCGGCCCGCGATCTCGTCGAGGAAGGGCGAGGACAGCAGCGGCGTGCGGCGGGCATGGCCCTTGAGCCGCGCGGCGGCGGCTTCGATCATGGCGATGTCGGTCATTTCAGAAGGTCCAGAAATTGCGAAATCAGGGCCCGGCTTTCGGGCTCGTCAAGGAACGGCACGTGGCCCCGGTCGGGCACTTCGGCGAACATCATGTCGGGGCGGATGGCGCGCATCCGCGCGGCCGTATCGGGCGACAGCAGATCGGAATTCGCGCCCCGGATCAGCGCCAGCGGCAGCCCGTCGAGCCCGTGAAACAGCGGCCAGATATCGGGCAATGCCCCGTCGGCCGACTGTTCCAGCACCGCGTGGCGCAAGTTGGGGTCGTAGCGCAGGCTGAGCGCCCCATCCTCGGCGACGTGCCAGACGCGGCGGATATAGGTCTCCCACGTTTCCAGCGGGACATTGGGGAACCGAGCGCCCATCCGCTTGGGCAGGTTGACCAGCGCAGACGCCAAATCGGGGTCGGCGGGCGGCAGGCCGAGATACCCCATGATATAGGCCAGCCCCGCCGGGTCCACCACCGGGCCAATATCGTTGAAGCAGACGCCCGACAGCCGGTCATGGTGGCCATAGCCAAGGGTCAGCGCGATCAGGCCGCCGCGCGAGGTGCCGAGGATCGCGGCCTTGTCGATACCGAGGTGGTCGAGCAGGGCAATCACGTCGCGGCTTTCCTGCAGGACGTTGTAGGTGTGCCAATCGGGGTCGTGGTCCGAGGCGCCGCGCCCGCGCAGGTCCATGCGCAGGATGCGGGCACGGTCGGCGAAATGCTCCACCACCGGTTCGAAATCGGCCATGTTGCGCGTCAGGCCGGGCAGGCAGAGCAGAACCGGCCCCTGCCCCTGATTGTCATAGGCAAGGCGCAGCCCGTCGGCAGTCTGGAAGTCGGGCATCAAAGCTCCTTTGCGATGGAGGGAACGTGGGTCAGGTCCGCGGCGACCCGGTCGGGGGTGCCCGGCAGACGGTCCTGCGGCTCGCCCGCGCGGTTGACCCAAAGGACGCGAAACCCGAAGGCGCTGGCCGCCGCCGCGTCCCATCCGTTGGACGACACGAACAGCACCTCTTCGCGCGCGCAGGCGAATCGGTCGGTGACCAGTTGATAGACGCTCGCGTCGGGTTTGAAGATGCCGACGCTTTCCACGCTCAGAACATCGTCGAGCAACGCGGCAAGGTCGGCACTGTCCACCGCACCTTGCAACATGTCGGGCGAGCCGTTCGAGAGGATCGCGGTTTGCAGCCCCTCGGATTTCAGCGCCGCCAGCATGTCGGGCACTTCCGGGAAGGCCGCGAGGGTAAAATAAAGCCCCAGCAATTCCTCGCGCAATTCGGGGTCGTTCTGACCGCATTTTTCCAGCGCCCAGTCCAGCCCGTCCTGCGTTACTTGCCAGAAATCAACGTGATGACCGGTGATCGCGCGCAGCCACGTGTATTGCAACTGTTTGGCGCGCCAATGGGCCGAAACCTCTTGCCAGACAGCGGCAAACCGCTCTTGCCCCGGACGGTCGGCCACGGCGCGGGCGGCGGCATTCACGTCGAAGAGCGTTCCGTAGGCGTCAAAGACGCAAGCCTTGATGGTCATGTGTATCCTCCCTTTTCGGCAGACAGTTGCACAGCCCATCGGCGGGGGAAAGGCACCGCGACATCGCTGCCCGGATTCCCGGTTTACATCAGGACATGGGCTGATAGCCTTGGTGCGCACCTCAAGGGGCCGGGCCAGACAAGGGCGCCCGCCCCCAAATTCACCCCCCAAAAATCAGGACGACCATATGACACAGGCCACTGCAGGCAGCACCATTGCACTCCATTACACCGGCACGCTTTCCGACGGCAGCGTGTTCGACAGTTCCGAAGGGCGCGATCCGCTGAGCTTCACCATGGGCCAGGGTCAGATCATCCCCGGTCTGGAAGCCGCGGTCGAAGGCATGAGCGAGGGCGACGAAAAGACCGTCACCGTGGCAGCCGAGCAGGCCTATGGCGAACGCGACCCGAACGCGATGCAGCAGATCCCGCGCGACCAGATCCCCGAAAACATCCCGACCGATCCGGGCACCCAACTGCAAATGCAGGCCCCTAACGGGCAGGCGATCCCGGTGGTGGTGGCAGAGGTTTCGGACAGCCACGTGACGCTGGACGCCAACCACCCGCTGGCGGGCAAAGATCTGACCTTTGCGGTCAAGGTCGTCTCGGTCGGCTGAAACGGCAAGAGCGGCGCCTTTTGGCGCCGCTCATCCCCTGCGTCGCAGGCTTTTGGCAAGGAGAGGCCGCACGCGCCGCAACCAGCGGGCCGGTCAGAGGTTCTCCGGCTGCATCATCCCCAGCACATGATATCCGCCATCGACGGTGATGATTTCACCGGTCGTGCAAGACCCGTAGTCGGAGGCGAGGTAAACCGCCGTGCCGCCGATCGAGTCCAATGTCGCGTTGTCGCGCAGCGGGGCATTGTCGCGGGTGGTGTTGAAGGTCTTGCGCGCGCCGGAAATGGCCGCGCCCGCCAGCGTCTTCATCGGACCCGGCGAAATCGCGTTCACACGGATCTTGTTCGGCCCCATGTCATTGGCCAGATAGCGCACCGAGCTTTCCAGCGCCGCCTTGGCCACCCCCATGACGTTGTAGAACGGCGTCACCCGGTTCGACCCCATGTAGGTCATCGTCAGGATGGTGCCGCCATCGGTCATCAGCGGCTCGGCGCGGCGGGCCACGTCGATCAGCGAATAGCAAGAGATCGTCAGCGAGTGCCGAAAGTTGTCGCGCGAGGTGTTGATGAAGCGGCCAGCCAGTTCGTTCTTGTCGGAATAGGCGATGGCGTGGACCACGAAATCGAGCTTGCCCCACTTGGCCTCGATCTCGGCAAAACAGGCATCGAGCGACTCGTCATCCGTCACGTCCACATCGACCAGCAACTCGACGTCCAGTTGTTCGGCCAGCGGCTTGACCCGTTTGCCAAAGGCATCGCCCTGATAGGAAAAGGCCAGCTCTGCCCCTTCGGCCCGCATGGCCTTGGCAATGCCCCAGGCAATCGAGCGATCATTGGCAACGCCCATGATCAGCCCGCGCTTTCCCGTCATCAGATCAGCCATGTTTTCTTATCCATTATATCTGGAGAGCAGCATCGACCCATTGGTGCCGCCAAAGCCGAAGCTGTTGGTCATGACCGTATCGAGACCCGCGTTGTCCATGAGAGAGGTCGCAACCTCGCCGGGCTGGATGCCGTCGGCGAGCGTTTCGACATTGATCGAGGGCGCGATGAAATCGCCCTTCAGCATGAGCAGGCAGAAGATCGCCTCCAGCGCGCCGGCCGCGCCTTGCGCGTGGCCGGTCATCGACTTGGTCGAGCTGATCGGGGGCACATGGCCTTCGCCGAAGACGCGCCGCACCGACTGGACCTCGCCGACATCGCCGACGGGGGTCGAGGTGCCGTGCGCGTTGATATAGCTGACCTTGCGGCCTTCGGGCAGGGTTTGCAGCGCCAGCCGCATGGCCCGCTCGCCGCCCTCGCCCGAGGGGGCGACCATGTCGTGCCCGTCCGAGGTGGCGGCGAAGCCGGTCACTTCGGCATGGATCGTCGCACCACGCGCCAAGGCGTGCTCCAGCTCTTCCAGCACGACGATGCCGCCGCCGCCCGAGATCACGAAGCCGTCGCGGCCCTCGTCAAAGGCGCGAGAGGCTTTCTGCGGCGTATCATTATATTTCGAGGACATCGCGCCCATGGCATCGAACAGGCAGGACAGGGTCCAGTCCAGTTCCTCGCCGCCGCCCGCGAACATGATGTCCTGCTTGCCCATCATAATCTGCTCGGCGGCGTTGCCGATGCAGTGCAGGCTGGTCGAACAGGCCGAGGTAATGGAATAGTTGATTCCCTTAATCTTGAACGCGGTAGCGAGATTCGCGGAAATCGTCGAAGACATGCATTTTGGCACCGCGAAGGGCCCGATCCGCTTGGTCGCGCCGCTTTTCAGCACCGTCTGATGCGCGCTGAGCATGGCGCTGGTCGATGGCCCGCCCGACCCGGCGACAAGGCCGGTGCGGTCGTTGACGACCTCATCCTCGCCCAGCCCGGCATCGGCAATCGCCTGTTGCATGGCGATATGGGCATAGGCCGCGCCCGGCCCCATGAAGCGCAGCGCACGCTTGTCCACATGCTCTTTCGGGTCGATCTTGAGCGTGCCCGCGATCTGGCTGCGGAAGCCGTGTTCCGCCATTTCGGGGCTGGCCTCGATGCCGGATGTGCCCGCGCGCAAGCTGGCGGTGACCTCTTCGGCAGTATTCCCGATCGACGAGACGATCCCAAGGCCCGTGACAACTACTCGGCGCATGTGGCCTCCCTTGCTTTGCTCTTGTCTTAGTAGGGCATTGCCGGGGGAAGGTGCAAGGAGGCGTAGGGAGAGGAGGCGGGTCGGGCCTTCTTTACTTGATGTTCACAACCATGGTGCGTATATACCTAGTCAAAGGTTCCCCTCTGATGATAAGAACCCAAGGGGTTCTCCAGTTGGTAGTCGGAGGGGTCACATCTCTCAGTAATAGTAGCGAACACCGCTGCTGAATATGTCAAACTCACTTCGTATCTGATGCGAAATGGTTACATAAGACCTGTCATCACCGTGTTCCCATTTCCTGTAAATGGCCCAGTTGAAGTAGTCGGCGACCTGAAGTCCATAGTGCGCACGGGAAGAGTGATGCATCACTCTATATGGAGTGGTTGCAGGAAGCATGTCGGCCAATACGGTTTTCACCGCCTTTTCAATGGCTCTTCTCTTCTTTGCGACGGGCAGACTATCTGTGATGACAACGACCTCGCCAATGCCCTGCGATGCTCTGTCAACAGAGTACCGCAAAAGAAAACCTAACATCTTGGGGTAGAATTTTTCTGGCGGCTGCAAGGCTGGACCGGTTTTTCGTTTTTCAACAATTACCGAGTCGACCGAATCATGAGGAACCGAGCCCGCGAGCATCGAAAATACCCTGCCTCGAACGTGCCTATTGTCGTCCGCGCAGTGAAAATACTCCATTGAAATTCTGGGGGTTATCCGATGCTCAATCAGATTATACTTGTATGTGTCCAGTTCAGTGTGAAGCGTAAAAGGACGATACATGCTGACACACGTTAGCGTGAAATATTTTGAACCTGTTGGAGAAAAATCGAAATTCCCACCTTCGTCGAGGAAAATGTACAGGGTTGGCAGGGCGACGGCAGGAAACTCTTCGATCATGCTTCATTCAACTAAAAAATATTTTTCCACGACACGCCTAAGGAACCTATTGCAACAACGAAAGAGAAAAATGAACCTGTGAAGCAATGACTTCACAGCCAATGGTCGCCAAGGTCCAATCCATATTTCCAAAAAAAGAGGCCCGCAGGCCCCTTTCCATCTTCTCGCGAATAAGCCCCTCAACTCTCGCTGAGCGCCACTTTCATGTCCTTGACCTGGTAGATCACCTCGCCATCGGCCTCGACGATGCCGTCAGCGACGCCCATGGTCAGGCGGCGGGTCTGCACGGCCTTGGTGAAATCGACCCTGTAGGTCAGCATCTTGCGGTCGGGGCGCACCATGCCGGTCAGCTTCACCTCGCCCACGCCGAGCGCATAACCGCGCCCCAGCCAGCCGCGCCAGCCCAGGTTGAAGCCGGTCAGCTGCCACAGCCCGTCAAGGCCAAGGCAGCCGGGCATGATCGGGTTGCCGGGGAAGTGGCAGGAGAAGAACCACAGGTCGGGGTTGATGTCGAACTCGGCCACCACGTGGCCCTTGCCATGCGCGCCGCCATCGCCCGAGATATCGGTGATCCGGTCCATCATCAGCATCGGCGGTTCGGGCAGTTGCGCGTTGCCGGGGCCGAACAGCTCGCCCCGCGCGCATTTCAGTAGATCGTCCCGATCGAAGCTCGTGGGATAGTCTGCCATATGTTGTTTGCCCCTTCCCTTCGGCCCTTGGTCATGGCCCGTCAAATTCGGTCTCCCCTAGCACCTGTGCCCGCGGGGACGCAAGGTAACAGCTTGGGTGCGGCGACCTGCCTTGCAAACCGATTCCATTTGAAAAACATGGGTCCGCTCGCATATATTGCATGGACCATGGCAAGATTGGACCAGAAATGACGCCTGAAGCCCTCGAACGCGGCACCCGGTGGCTCGCCTCGGTCGGGTTGCGACCGACCCGGCAGCGCTTGTCGCTCGCCTCGCTTCTGGTGGGCGATGGTCAGCATCGCCACGTCACCGCCGAGGGGCTGCACGCGGCCACGCTGGACGCTTGCGAGAAAGTGTCGCTGGCCACGGTCTACAACACCCTGCGTGCCTTTTCGGATGCCGGGCTGATGCAGGAAGTCACGGTCGATGGCACCCGCAGCTATTTCGACACCCGCGTCGATGACCACCCGCATTTCTACTTCGAAGACGAAGGCGCGCTGACCGATGCGGCCAAGGCCGAACTCAGCATCGCCTCTCTGCCGACCCCGCCCGAGGGCTACGAAGTGGCCAAGGTCGACGTGGTGGTGCGCCTGCGCAAGAAGGGCTGATCCGCCCCGCCGAACGGCCCGCACGCGCCTGTCCCCCCTCGGTTTCGCGGGTGCGACGGCGACGGGTGCCTCCTTTTCCGCTGGTCATTGCAGCCGCATCCCTGTAACGGCCATGCCAAATCACTTCTTTTTCGAAAGGCCCATGTGATGGACCTCCGCAATATCGCGATCATCGCGCACGTTGACCATGGCAAGACCACGCTTGTGGACGAGCTGCTGAAACAATCCGGCGCGTTCCGCGAAAACCAGGCCGTGGCCGAACGGGCCATGGATTCCAACGACCTCGAGCGCGAGCGCGGGATCACCATTTTCGCCAAGCCCACCTCGCTGGAATGGAAGGGCACGCGCATCAACATCGTCGACACGCCCGGCCACGCCGATTTCGGCGGCGAGGTCGAGCGCATCCTGAGCATGGTCGACGGCGTTGTCCTGCTGGTCGATGCCGCCGAAGGGCCAATGCCGCAGACCAAGTTCGTGACCTCCAAGGCGCTCGCCCTCGGCCTGCGCCCGATCGTGGTGCTGAACAAGGTCGACAAACCCGATGCCGAACCGGACCGCGCCCTCGACGAAGTGTTCGACCTTTTCGCAACGCTCGACGCCACCGAAGACCAGCTCGATTTCCCGCACATGTATGCTTCGGGCCGCTCTGGCTGGGCCGACGCCGAGCTTGACGGACCGCGCAAGGACCTGCACGCGCTGTTCAACCTGATCGTCAACCATGTGCCGAAACCCAAGCAGATCGCCCATCAAAATGACGATTTCCGAATGCTCGCCACCACCCTCGGTGCCGACCCGTTCGTGGGCCGTCTGCTGACCGGTCGGGTGGAATCGGGCAAGCTCAAGGTCGGTGCGACCGTGCAGGCCCTCAGCCGTCTTGGCGAAAACATCGAGCGGTTCCGCGTCACCCGCATTCAGGCTTTCCGTGGCCTTGCACAGCAAGACATCGAAGAGGCCGTGGCCGGTGATATCGTTTCGCTCGCCGGCATGTCCAAGGCGACCGTGGCCGACACGATCTGCGCCCTCGCGGTGGACGAGCCACTGGAAGCGCAGCCCATCGACCCGCCCACCATCACCGTGACCTTCGGCATCAACGACAGCCCGCTCGCGGGCCGTGACGGCAAGAAGGTGCAGTCCCGTGTCATCCGTGAACGCCTGATGAAAGAGGCCGAATCGAACGTCGCCATCAAGATCACCGACACCCCCGGCGGCGAAGCCTTCGAGGTTGCGGGCCGTGGCGAATTGCAGATGGGCGTGCTGATCGAGAACATGCGCCGCGAAGGGTTCGAACTGTCGATCTCGCGCCCGCAGGTTCTGATGCGCGACGATGGCGAGCGAAAGCTGGAACCGGTCGAGGAAGTCACCATCGACGTGGATGACGAATACTCTGGCGCGGTGATCGAAAAGCTGACCGGCCCGCGCAAGGGCGAGCTGGTCGAGATGCGCCCCGGCGGTGCGGGCAAGACCCGGATCATCGCCCATGTGCCGTCTCGCGGACTGATCGGCTACCACGGCGAATTCCTGACCGACACGCGCGGCTCGGGCGTGTTGAACCGCGTGTTCCACGAATGGGCCCCCTACAAGGGGTCGATTCCGGGCCGCCGCCAAGGCGTGCTGATCTCGATGGAAAACGGCACCTCGGTCGCCTACGCGCTGTGGAACCTCGAAGAGCGCGGCAAGATGTTCATCGGCGCGCAGGAACCGGTCTATACCGGCATGATCATCGGCGAACATGCCCGCGACAACGATCTTGAAGTGAACCCCTTGAAGGGCAAGAAGCTGACCAACGTGCGCGCCAGCGGCACCGACGAAGCGGTGCGCCTGACCACGCCGGTCACCATGTCGCTGGAACAGGCCATCGCCTATATCGACGATGACGAACTGGTCGAGGTCACGCCGAACGCGATCCGCCTGCGCAAACGCTTCCTCGACCCGCATGAACGAAAGCGGCAATCCCGCTCGGCTGACTAGATGTGAGCTTTCAACAGGTTGTTCCGGTCCCCGCCCGACCCATGGGGCCCGCGCGGGGTGCATCGCGGCATATGGTGCTGGGCGGGTATCTTGCGTCGGGTGGCAAACACCACAGCGGGACCGCGTGATTGCGAATGACCGAGACACGCTTTCAGGCCGGATCACCAACATGATAACGGGCGCGCCGCGATCCACGGACGCGCCCGTTTCCGTTTCACGGCCACGGCCAGTGGCGGCTCAGTGGCTCAGCAGCGCACGCAACTCGGCCAGCGTTTCGTCCGACAGGTCGCCTGCATCGGCGAGCCGGGACAGGTCCTCCTGCGCCGTTGCCTGCGCATCCTGATAGACCGCGGCGGCCTCGTTCGAAGTGGTGGCCAACGCTACCAGATCGTTTTCGTGGTTCACCGCGGCGTCCAGTTCGGCGTTGAGCGCGGCAAGATCGTCGTCATAGGTGTCCGAGGTTTGGTCCAGCGCGTCGATATCGGCCTGAATTTCCCCTGACCCACGCCCGGAATAGCCGTTTTGCTCGGCGATATAGGCGGCATAGGCCACCTGCCAGTCGAGATAGGCATCGTCCACCGCGCCCACGGCCTCGCGATAGGGGGCAAGCTGGCCCACGGTGCTTTCGGCGGCGGCATGGGCAAAGGCCTGATCCGAGGCATGGGCCGCGTTCAACCCGCCAAGCGCGCTGGCGACCTGTCCGTGGCCATTGCCGTTGTCCCCGGCGTTTTCATGGTCGCCGGACTGGCCCCCGGCATTACCATGGCCACCCCCGTTGCCGGAATTGCCGCCGTTCCCATGCCCTTGGCCATTGCCTTGGGCATGGGCCAGGGTGGGCACGGTCAACGCGGTTGCAATCGGCCCCAAGGTGACCATCAGCGCAATCAGGGAACTGGTTACAACTGGTTTACGTCCTGTCCACGACATGGGCTTTCCTTCTTTATCTTGTGCGAAACGCAGGCCACAGCCTAGCGGGCGATCCTTGGTCAGAAGATGGCACCGCCGCCCCCGCGCAAAGATCAGCGGGGCTTTGCCGGATTGCGCTGCCGTGTCGGCGGTTGCCTGCCGGGCCACATGCCCTATCCTGTTCCACAGGCAAGCGGCGGAGGATCCCATGCGCAAACTTCAGGCCCAGGGCGTGCATCACATCACGCTGACCGGCGCGGACCGGCAAACCTCGATTGATTTCTGGGAAGGCGTGTTGGGCATGCCCTTCATCTTCGACCAGCCAAATCTGGACAACCCGAGAGAGGGGCATCTCTATTTCGATCCGGGTGACGGTCGGCTGATCACCGTTTTCACCAACGAAGATCGCAGCCCCGACCCGCGCCGCACCCCGACCGAGCCGGGCTGCGTGCATCACCTCGCCTTCAATGTCAGCAAGGCCACTTTTTCACAGGCAGTCAAACGGCTGGACGCGCGCGGGATCCCGCATTCCGGCCCCAAGGACCGGGGGTTCATGGACTCGATCTATTTCAAAGACCCCATGGGGCTGCTCATCGAACTGGCCTCCTACAGGTTCGAACCGCCGGTGGGCTGCACCCATGCCGACGTGATGATCGAGGCGCACCGCCTGCGCGTCGCGCGCGGCGACTACAACATCGCCGAAGAGCATCTGGCCGACGCGATCGAGATGCTGGTGGAGCGCCGCCAGCAAAGCCTCTCGGACGACCGCACCCCGAAACACCCCTACTGACCTTTTGCCTGGTTCAAATCCTCACGCGACCAGGCAACCGGACCCGCACGCGCGCATGGGCACCGCCTGTCGCCCGGGTCCGCCGGCAGCCGCGGCCCGGCGATGGCCCCCGCAAGGGACGTGAACGGGCCGCCCCCCGGATCGGTGCCTCAGGCGCCGACGCCGATCGGACAGGTCACGCCGGTGCCGCCAATGCCGCAATAGCCCGAGGGGTTCTTGGCCAGATACTGCTGGTGGTAATCTTCCGCGAAATAGAACGCGGGCGCGGGCAGGATCTCGGTCGTGATCGCGCCGAACCCGGCCTTTTTCAACCGCGTCTGCATCTCCGGCAGCGAGTCGAGCGCCGCCTGCCGCTGTGCGTCGGAAAAGCTGTAGATACCCGAGCGATACTGGGTGCCCGCGTCATTGCCCTGCCGCATCCCTTGCGTCGGGTCGTGGTTTTCCCAGAAAACCTTGAGCAGCGCCGCATAGGAGATGACCTTGGGGTCATGAACCACACGCACCACCTCGTTGTGGCCGGTGCGCCCGGTGCAGACCTCTTCGTAAGTCGGGTTCGGCGTGTGGCCGCCAGCATAGCCCACCATGGTCAACCAGACGCCGTCCAGGCCCCAGAACATCCGTTCCACGCCCCAGAAACAGCCCATGCCGAACATCGCGGCCTCCATGCCCTCGGGCACCTCAGCCGTCAGAGGACGACCGGTCACGAAATGGGTCTCGGCGGTCGGGATCGGCGTCTCCCGCCCGGGCAGGGCCTCGTCTTTCGACACCATCTCAGTCTTCTTGCGGGCAAAACCGAACATCGCACGTCTCCTTTTCCTGATGGCACATCATGCCTTGAGGCAGAGATGGGGCGCAAGCCACCCCCCGACCAGTGCCGTGCCTGCCCACCCGCGTTCACCTTCCCGCGAAAGAGGGCGGGGCAAGCGGGTCATCCGCGCGCCAGGATCATGCCAGCGGCGAGTGCAGCCAACAGACCCCAAATCACGATGATGGCCACTGCTCCGGCCAAGCTGGCCGGTGGCCATTTCCATTCGCAGCTGCGCTGCCGAAACTCGGCCATCAGGGCCGGCGGGATCAACCGAATGGCGACCAGGATACCGAGCGGCAAGAGCAGAAGATCATCGACATAGCCCAAAATCGGGATGAAATCGGGGATCAGGTCAATCGGGCTGAGCGCATAGGCCGCGACCGCTGTGGCAACCATCCTTGCGCTGAGCGGCGTGCGCGGATCTCGGGCCGCGATCCACAACGCCAGCAGGTCCCGTTTCAGCCTGCGCGCCCAGTGTTTCAGCCTCTTCACGAGGAAGCCTCCCGTCCGAGTCCCGCAGCGGTGCCAGACGTGACCCTGACATCCCGGCGTTCACCATCCCCGATTCCCGGCCAGTTCACAACGGGCCCGCGATCTCGCCTCTTCCCTTCCCGCCGGACGCCCCCTAACGTCGCCACCATGACGCCTCCTTCCGCCCTCGACTCGCGCGCCTCGTGGCTGCGCCTTGCCATGTCCCTCACCATCGGGCTGGTGGGCAATGTCGGCATGTGGGCGATCATCGTGATCCTGCCCGCGATCGAGGCCGAGTTTCACCTCGACCGGGCCGATGCCTCGCTGGCCTATACCATGACCATGGTGGGCTTTGCGCTTGGCAACTATTTCATTGGCCGCGCGGTGGACCGTTGGGGCATCACCGCCGCCATGGTGGGCGCAGCGCTGCTGATCGCCTCGGGCTTTACCGCCGCTGCGATGGCACCGAATTTCGTGACGCTGGCAGGGGCGCAACTGGCCATCGGCTTCGGCACGGCCACCAGCTTTGGCCCCCTCATCGCCGATGTGTCGCACTGGTTTCTCAAGCGCCGGGGTATCGCGGTCGCCGTGGTGGCCTCGTCCAATTACCTGTCCGGCGCGATCTGGCCGATGATCCTGTCGGGCATCCTCGCCGGGCAAGGCTGGCGCGCGGCCTACGCGGTCATCGCGCTGACCACGATCGTGGTGATGATCCCGCTGGCCTTCCTGCTGCGCGCCAAGGTGCCCGAGGCCGCCCGGATGGAGGCCGAGACCTCGGCTGCCCTGCGCGCCCGCACCGCCAGTTTTTCACCGCGCACGCTGACCATCCTGCTGGGACTGGCGGGCGTCGGCTGCTGCGTGGCCATGTCGATGCCGCAGGTCCATATCGTCGCCTATTGCACCGACCTTGGGTTCGGCCCTGCCATCGGCGCCGAGATGCTGTCGCTGATGCTGCTTGGCGGGGTCGCCTCGCGCCTCGTCTCGGGGGCGTTGGCCGATTGGCTGGGGGGCGTGACGACGCTGCTGATCGGCTCGTCGCTGCAATGCCTCGCGCTGTTTCTCTACTTGCCCACCTCGGGTCTGACCCCGCTTTATATCGTCAGCCTCGTGTTCGGCCTCAGCCAGGGCGGGATCGTGCCAAGCTATGCGATCATCGTCCGCGAATACCTGCCCGCGCGCGAAGCGGGCAGCCGTGTCGGCTTCGTGATGATGGCCACCATCGGCGGCATGGCCCTTGGCGGCTGGATGTCGGGCTGGATCTTCGACCTGACCGGCAGCTACCAGATGGCCTTCCTCAACGGCATCGCCTTCAACCTGCTGAACATGGCAATCATCGGCACGATCCTGTTGCGCTCACGCCCCCGGCGCGGCCCCGCGCTGGCGGTCTGACGCCGGTTTTTTCGGCAAGAGTCGACCGACGTCGCGGCAGGCGCTAAAATATTGTCACATAAAATTGAAATGGCCTTTGGATGGACACATCTCTGACCAAGCAGGGCGATCGAGCCTAGCCCCGCAGGGTCGCAAAGCGAGAGACAGAGTCGATGACAATAAGAGACGTCACCCGCGCCTATTGCCACCGCAGCGACAGGCTGGCCGCGACCAGCTATTTCGGCACCTTCGCGGTTTATTTCCTGACCCTCTACCTCGCCGTCTATTTCTATGACGCGTGGTATCTGGTTGCCCCGCTGATCGTGATCAACGCACTGGCGGGTGTCCGGCTTTACGTTCTGGAACATGATTGCGGGCACAATTCGCTGTTCACCAAGCGCTGGATGAACGATTGGGCAGGCTACGGCCTGTCCACCTTTACCCTCACGCCGTACCGGGCGATGCAGAACAACCACAACCAACACCACAAGTTCCTCGGCGACCTGGAAGAGCGGCGCTCGGGCGAGATTCACACCATGACCCTGCGCGAGTGGGAAGCCGCCGGGCCGCTGCACCGCTTCGGCTACCGGCTGTACCGCAACCCGTTCTTCCTGATCCCGGTGGGCGGTATCTTCGTCTACGCCCTGCGCTATCGCTGGCCCAAGAACACGATGAAGATCGGCCCGGCCGGGGTGCTGGCCCATAACCTGTTGCTGGCGGCGTGGATCGCGCTGCTTTACTGGCTGGGGGGCGTGCCCGCGATGGTCGTCTATGGCGCAACCGTTTTCGTGGCCGCCTGCGCGGGGGTGTTCCTTGTCTACCTGCAACACAATTTCGAAGACACCTACTGGGACCGCCGCCCCGATCTGCGCCACGACCTGGCGGCGCTTCAGGGCTCGTCGGCGCTGGACCTTGGCTGGTGGTTCGACCTGGCGACCGGCAACATCGCCTATCACGACATCCACCATTTCAACGCCAACATCCCCAGCTACCGCCTGCGAAAATGCCACCGGGCGATCCGCGACGAGTTCAACCTGCCGACGATCAACTGGCCCGAGGCGATCCGCAGTTTCACCCTGAAGCTATGGGACGAGGATCAGGAACGGCTGGTGCCCTTCCCGCGCCACCACACCCGGTTCGGGGCCGGGAAGGCCGCCGCGTGACCGTGGCGTGTCGCCGCCTGACGGCGGCGATCCGCGGGCGGCTCGGCTCACCCCCCGCCAAGGCGGGGGCATCGCCGATCCGCTTGGGGCCAGCCCCAAACCCCGGAGTATTTTTACAAAGAAGAAGGAAGAGCCGTTACCAGTGCGGCGGTTTCTGGTCGGCCAGCGGGACCGTGCCGCCAATGTCGAGTTCACGCTCCGCCTCGCGTTGCAGCAGCATTTCAACCCGGCGGGTGAGCCGGGCGATCTCGGCGTCCTGCCGGGCGATCACGTCGGACAACTCCTCGACCTGACGAGTCAGGTGGGCCAGTGTTTCCTGAATCTGGGTAACGTCGCTCATATGCCTCTCCTACAGGGTTTCCCGCCGAAAGCCACCCCGCCGCCTTGCCCCCAAGCGCCCCCTAGGCTAGACGCCACGCGGAACCCGATCGCAAGGGACGACAGCGATGGCCAAGCAAAAGAAACAGCCCCGCCCCAAGGCAGAGACGCCCAAGGGCTTTCGTGACTATTTCGGCGCGGAAGTGACCGACCGCAAGGCGATGCTCGACACCATCGCCGAGGTCTATCACCGCTATGGCTTCGATCCGCTGGAAAGCTCGGCCGTCGAAACCGTGGAGGCGCTTGGCAAGTTCCTGCCCGACGTGGACAGGCCCAATGCGGGCGTCTTCGCGTGGCAGGAAGAAGACGACGGCAAATGGCTGGCGCTGCGCTATGACATGACCGCGCCGCTGGCCCGCGTCGCCGCGCAATTTCGCAACGACCTGCCCGCGCCCTACCGCCGCTTCACCATGGGGCCGGTCTGGCGCAACGAAAAGCCGGGGCCGGGGCGGTTCCGCCAGTTCTACCAATGCGACGCGGACACCGTCGGCGCGCCCTCTGTCGCCGCCGACGCCGAGATCTGCGCGATGCTGGCCGACACGCTGGAAGCCGTGGGAATCCCGCGCGGCGATTACATCGTGCGGGTGAATAACCGCAAGGTGTTGACGGGCGTTCTGGAAACCATGGGCGTGGGGGACGATGAAGACACTCGCAACGCCGTCCTGCGCACCATCGACAAGTTCGACAAGGTCGGCGAAGCGGGCGTGCGCGAGCTGCTCGGCAAGGGACGCCTCGATGCCTCGGGGGCCTATATCGACGGCGTCGGCCTGACCGATGAGCAGGCAGAACCGGTGATCGCTTTCCTAACCTCCAAGGGCACGGATGCAGAGCACACGCTGGCCAACCTGCGCGCGGCCATCGCCACCTCCTCGACCGGCGAGCAAGGCGTCGAGGAACTCGAAACCATCGCTTCCCTTCTCGACGCGCAGGGTTACGGCCCCGACCGCATCGTCATCGACCCGTCCGTCGTGCGTGGCCTCGGCTATTACACCGGCCCGGTCTACGAGGCGGAGCTGACCTTCGAGGTGCTCGACGACAAGGGCCGCCCGCGCCAGTTCGGCAGCGTGGCGGGCGGCGGGCGGTATGACGATCTGGTCAAGCGCTTCACCGGGCAGGCCGTGCCCGCAACCGGGGTTTCCATCGGGGTGGACCGGCTGTTGGCCGCCTTGCGTGCCAAGGGGCGCATCGGCGGCGGCGCGCAAGGCCCGGTGGTGGTGACCGTGATGGACCGCGACCGCATGGTGGACTACCAGCGCATGGCGACCGAGTTGCGGCAGGCAGGCATCCGGGCCGAAGTCTATCTGGGCAACCCGAAGAATTTCGGCAACCAACTGAAATATGCGGACAAGCGCGAAAGCCCGGTGGCCGTTATCCAAGGCAGCGACGAGGCCGCGCGGGGCGTTGTGCAGATCAAGGACTTGGTTCTTGGTGCGCAGATCGCCGAAGAGGCCAGCCTTGAAGAGTGGAAATCCCAGCCCGCGCAACGCGAAGTTCCCGTCAAGGATCTTGTGAAAGAAGTGCGCGCCATTCTGGACCGGGGCAAATGACCGACAAGATCACCGTCCGGGCCGAGGCCGAGCGCCTGTTCGCCTTTTTCAAGGCCGCGGGCGCGATGCCCGTCGATGCCGACCTGTTGCAACCCGCCGATACGCTGCTGGACCTTTACGGCGAAGATATCCGCGCGCGCGCCTACGTCACCCAAGACCCTGACCGGGGCGAGATGATGTTGCGCCCCGACTTCACCGTGCCCGTTGTGCAGACCCATATGGAACATGGCGGTGAGCCTGCGCGCTACACCTATCTGGGCGAGGTCTTCCGCAAACAGCAAGCCGGGTCGCGCCGCGCCACCGAATATCTGCAAGTGGGTTACGAGGTCTTTGACCGGGCAGATCCCGAGCGCGCCGATGCCGAGGTATTCTCGCTGTTCAACGAGGCGCTATCGCCCCTTGGGCTGCGGCCCGCGACCGGCGATATCGGCATCCTCAAGGCCGCCGTCGAAACCCTTGAAACCACCGAACGGCGCAAGAACGCCCTGATGCGCCATATTTGGCGCCCGCGCCGGTTCCGCACCCTGCTCGACCGGTTCACGGGCCGGGTCGAGATGGACCCCTCGCGCAAGCTCTTGCTGGAAAAAGTGGCGAAAGAAGGGGCCGAAAAGCTGATCATGGCCGCTGGACCCGAAATCGGCCTGCGCAGCCGCGCCGACGTGCTGGCCCGGATCGAAGCGCTTCAGGCCGAAGCCGCCGTGCCGCCGATCAGCAGTAACCAGGCGCAGGTGCTCGACGAAATCCTGTCCATCCGCGAGACGCTGCCAAACGCCCACCAGCATCTGCGCGACATCACCGTGGACCTGCCGGGCCTTGGCCCCTCGGTCGAACGCATGGCGCGGCGGATGGCGGCGCTACAGGATGCCGGGGTCGAGGTCAGCGAATTGCCGTTCGAGGCCAGCTATGGCCGCACCACGATGGAATATTACGACGGCTTCGTGTTCGGCTTCCTCGCCGAGGCCAGGCCCGACCTGCCCCCCGTCGCCACCGGTGGCCGTTACGACGCGCTGACCCGCGTTCTGGGGCGCGGGCAGGAAATTCCCGCTGTGGGGGGCGTGGTGCGCCCCGAACTGGTGCAGCAATTGCGGGAGGGTCTGGCATGACGACACTCAAGCTTGGCGTGCCCTCCAAGGGCCGGCTGATGGACAAGACCTTCGACTGGTTCGCGGACAGAGGGGTCGAAATGCGCCGCAGCGGATCGGACCGGGAATATTCCGCCCATGTCGATGGCGCGGACGTGGACCTGGTGCTGCTCTCCGCCGGGGAAATCCCGCGTGAATTGCAGGCGGGCCGCATCGACCTTGGCGTCACGGGCAGCGACCTTGTCCGCGAACGCATCCCCGCGTGGCAGGACGTGGTCAAGGAACTGCACCCGATGGGCTTCGGTTTTGCAGATCTCATCATCGCCGTGCCCGCATTCTGGATCGACGTGAACAGCATCGACGATCTCGACGCCGCCGCCGCCGATTTCCGCCGCCGCCACGGCCACCGCCTGCGCATCGCCACCAAGTATCACCGGCTGGTGCGGGAATTCCTGCGTGAAGCCGGGGTGGCCGACTATCAGCTGGTCGACAGCCAGGGCGCGACCGAGGGCACCGTCAAGAACCTGACCGCCGAGGCCATCGCCGACATCACCTCGACCGGTGAAACCCTGCGCGCCAATCACCTGACGATCCTGCAAGGCGGGTTGATCCACCGCAGCCAGGCCGTGCTGTTCAAGTCGCGCATGGCCGAATGGTCGCCACAAAAACGCGCCACGCTCCAAGAACTTCTGGACAAGCTGTCCTGAGAAAGGTCGCGCAACAGCGGAAACCGGTTCTTCGCGCCCGCGATATACGACATGCGACACCATCAGGCCACATCGGGTCGCGGGATCGCGTTTGACCGGCTCGCGCTTTTGCCCGACGCGATGCGGCGATTTTTCCGACACACTTGTCGGATATCTTCCGGCCGGTCATAACACCCCAAGCTCGGCCAGCGCCGCTTGCAGATCGGCGGGCAGCGGCTCTTCGCTCGCCCGTGTGCCTGACAGGTCACGCGGCGCATCCTCGGGCTTGAGGTAGCGCCAGCCCTGAAACGGGCGTTTCGGCGTCGCCTCGACGCGCACCACCTCGGGGTTCAGCACGATCGCGCAGCGCCGCACACCGTCCTCGCCCATCACCTCGTCCAGCCGCAGCACCCGCTGCCGCGCCTGGATGAACCCCTTGATCACCCAATAGATCGACCCGCCGTCCAGTACCTCGGCCTCGCGCTTGGGCCACATCCGCGTGACATGGCGCGGCAGGCCATCGCCCCATCGCTGGCCGGACATCGCCTGCCAATCGGTAAGGTCATCGACCGACTCGGTGCCGACGCTCAGCTTGATGAGATGCGTGAATTTCGCCGTCATGATCGCCTGTTCACCCTGCCCCTATTCGCCGTAGGGCACCCAGATCGTCTTGACCTCGGTCGCCGCCCGCAGGAAGGCCCGGCCTTCGCCACCCGCGCCGGTCCAGTCCGGGTTGCGCCCGTTATTGACCCATGTGCGTTTCAGCGTTCCGGCACTGCCTGCCTCGATCGTGGCAGATAGATCGGCGGACGAGAAACTCCAGACAGCGTCCACATCCATATGCGTGGCCAGCGGTTTCGCCAGGTCGCCATGATTGCCGGTCAAGATGTTCACCACGCCCCCCGGCACGTCCGAGGTGTCGAGCACTTGGTAAAGGTCCGTCGCGCTCAGCGGCGCGCTTTCCCCGGCGATCAGGATCACCCGGTTGCCCATCGCCATCGCGGGCGCCAGCAGCGATACGGGACCAAGCAAAGGCGCCTCTTCCGGGCAGAACGCCCCGATCACGCCCACAGGCTGGTTCATGGCCAAGGCCACGCCCCGGATCGGCACCGATTTCACCGCCCCGTCGAACTTGTCCGCCCAGGCCGCGTAGGAAAAAAGCCGCGACAGCGCGACCTCGACCTCTTCCTTGGCCGAAGCCGCGGAGCGACCGGTTTGCTCGCGGATGCGGTCGGCAAATTCGCCACCCCGCGCCGACAGGTTTTCAGCAAGGAAATACAGGATTTGCGACCGCAGATGCCCGGTGGTTTTTCCCCACCCGGCCGCCTTCTGCGCCGCCTCCACTGCATTGCGAATATCCTTGCGGTTGCCGAACCCGACATGGCCAAGCCGCTTGCCACGGGCCCCGTGCACGGGCCGGGAATAGCCCCCATCGGGACGCGCCTGCTTGCCGCCGATATAGAGCTTGGCGGTGCGGTCGATGCCCTCGAAATCCGTCTCGCCCGCGTCATGGACCTTGGCGGGCTTCACCGGTTTTCCCGCGTTCGACGGCTTGAGATAGGCCAACAGCCCCTCCCACCCGCCTTCGCGTCCGAACCCGCTTTCGCGCACCCCGCCAAAACCCGCCGCCGCGTCGAACAGGTTTGTGGCGTTGACCCAGACAACCCCCGCCGCCAGCTTGGGCGCCACGTCGAGCGCAAGATTCACGTTTTCGCTCCACAGCGTCGCGGCAAGGCCGTAGCGCGTGTTGTTGGCCAGTTGCACCGCCTCGTCCGGGGTGCGGAACGTGGTGGACACCAGCACCGGGCCAAAGATTTCCTCCTGCATCAGCCGATCCGACGGGGCCAGCCCGGTGATCAGCGTCGGTGGATAGAAACAGCCCGCGTCCGGCAGGTCGATCGGCGCGCGATAGGTCTCGCCATCGGTATTGCCATCAACAAGCGCAGCGATTCGCGCGTGCTGCACCGGGTCCACGACCGCGCCGATGTCGATGCATTTATCCAACGGGTTGCCCGCGCGTAGATTGCCCATGCGCGCCTTCAGCCGCGCGTGGAAATCCTCGGCAATGCCTTCCTGCACCAAAAGGCGGCTTCCGGCGCAACAGACCTGCCCGGCATTGAACCAGATCGCATCGACCAGCCCTTCAATGGCGCTGTCGATATCGGCGTCGTCAAAGACGATGTAAGGCGATTTGCCGCCCAGCTCCAACGTCAGCGCCTTGCCGCTGCCCGCCGTAGCCGCGCGGATTTTCCGCCCCACCTCGGTCGATCCGGTAAACGCCACCTTGGCAATACCGGGATGCTCCACCAATGCCGCCCCTGTCGCGCCGTCGCCGGTGACGATGTTGACCACCCCCTTGGGCAACCCCGCCTCGCGGCAGATATCGGCGAAGAGCAGCGCGGTGAGCGAGGTGTATTCGGCAGGCTTCAGCACCACGGTGTTGCCCGCCGCCAGCGCGGGCGCGATCTTCCACGCCAGCATCAAGAGCGGGAAGTTCCACGGTACCACCTGCCCGCAGACGCCTAGCGGCACATGCCCCGGCAATTCACTGTCGCGCAGTTGCGCCAGCCCGGCGTGATAATAGAAATGCCGCTGCGCCAGCGGAATATCTATGTCGCGCGCCTCGCGGATCGGCTTGCCGTTATCCAGCGTTTCCAGCACCGCGAACAGGCGGCTGTGTTTCTGCAACAGCCGCGCCAGCGCATAGAGATGCCGGGCGCGTTGATGGCCCGACAGCTTCGACCAGCGCGGAAATGCCTTTGCGGCGGCGTCCACGGCGGCATCCACATCGGCTTGCGACCCTTGGCTGACCTGCGCCAGTTCCTCGCCCGTGGCCGGGTTTCGCGTGGCAAAGGTCTCGCCGGCATCGGCAAAGGCACCGCCTATGAACGGCCCGAACCGGGCGTCATGGCGCGCGATCCACGCCCGCGCCTCGGAGGCATCCTCCAGCGCGGGGCCATATTCCATGGTTTCGAAGATCTCGGGGATGGTCATGGTCTGCAAACTCCGTTCACGCCATCGCGTGCCGCCAACCGGCGGAATAGGCCCCGGTCACGTGGTGCTCCAACTGCCGCTCGATATCGCCAAGCAGCGACGACGCCCCGAAGCGGAACAGGTCGGGGCGCAACCACCTGTCGCCCAGTTCCTCTTTCATCAGCGACAGGTATACCAACGCGTCCTTGGCCTTGGAAATGCCGCCCGCGGGCTTGTAACCGATGCGAACGCCCGTTGCCTGATAATAGGCCCGGATCGCCCGGATCATCACCAGCGACACTGGCAGCGTGGCATTGACGCTTTCCTTGCCAGTCGAGGTTTTGATGAAATCCGCCCCCGCCATCATGCAGATCAGCGACGCCCGCGCCACGTTGCGCAGCGTCCCCAACTCGCCCGTCGCCAGGATCGCCTTCACATGCGCATCCCCGCAGGCTGCGCGAAACTCTCGCATCTCGTCATACAGCGCCTGCCAATTTCCAGTCAGCACATGGCGGCGCGAAATCACGATGTCGATCTCATCGGCGCCCGCCTTGACGCTTTCCTCGATCTCTTGCAACCGGCACGGATAAGGCGACAGCCCCGCTGGAAAGCCCGTCGACACCGCCGCCACCGGAATGCCCGACCCCGCCAGCGCCGCGACCGCCGTGGGCACCATCTCGTGATAGACACAGACCGCGCCGGTGGTCAGGTCGGGCAAGCCGATCGCCTCCAGCAGATCGGCCCGCGCCGGTTGCATCGCCTTGGCGCAAAGCCGTTTCACCCGGCCCGGCGTGTCGTCGCCCGCCAGCGTGGTCAGGTCGATGCAGGAAATCGCCCGCGCCAGCCACGCCGCCTGAAACTCTTTCTTGACGGATCTCCGCCCCGGCAGGCTCGCGGCCCGGCGTTCAATGGCCGATGTATTGGCCTGCGCCGAGGCCACCCAATCGAGGTCCAGCGCCATGCCGGGATTGCGCGGGGCGCTGACTTGCGGCAGGTGCGCGGCGGTGGCCGTGTCCGGCGCGGTCTGAACGGGAATCTTGGTCATGGTTCGGGTCTTTGGTTGCCAGAGGGGCCAGCGTGACACGGGGGGCACCCCCGCGCAAGGCACCCCGTCGCGTCAGCCCCCGCGCGGGCAGGCCGCACGTCCCTGCAACCGGGCCATGTCCGCCAGACTCAGCAGCCCCTCGCGCCCCAGAACCTGCGCCGCATGGGCCACGCTCTGTTCGCCATCCACGGCCTGTTCCGCAGGCTGCACGATGATGCCCGAGACATAGCGCGTCACCCGCGTCGGCAAATAGGCCGGCATCCGTGCTTCCAACCCCTGCGGGCCGGGGACCAGATCGAACAGCAGCAGGGCCGATGTGCGCTGCGGCAGCTCCCATTGCGAGGCGATGAAATTGCCAAGCGAATAGGCGATGAACGCGTCCCGACCATCCGCCGTGCGATAGGGCTCGATCGGTTGCAGCACATGGGGATGCGTGCCGATAACCGCCGCCGCCCCGGCCTCCAGCGCCGCCCGCGCCAGCCGCCGCTGGTTGGCGTTGGGCGTGGCCACATATTCCGTGCCCCAATGCGGCAGGAAGATCACCGCGCCAACCTGCGGATCGGCGGCCAGCGCCCGGATATCAGCCAGCACCTCGGCCTCGTCGTCATAGCATAGCAGGATCTGCCCCGCCGGGTCGGGGTGCCCGTTGGTCGAATAGGAACAGGCGAGAAAGGCAATTCGCTGCCCGCCCGCCTCAACAACCGTATGCCATGGCCCCGCCGCGCCGCGCGTCCGGCTGCCGGTATGGGCCAGCCCCGCCGCGTCGATGGCCGCCAGGGTCCGGTCCACCCCCAACGGCCCCCGGTCCATCGCGTGATTGTTCGCGGTTTGCAGCACGTCCACCCCCGCCCCCCGCAACGCCGGGATCAGCGACGGGTGATAGTTGAAGGTCGGGTAGCCGGAATAGATCTGACCGTCATAGATTACACCCGGCGCGACATCGCCCTCGCGCCCGCCGGGCAGCACGTTGCGGGCCGCAGGCCCTTCCAGATTGGCCACGGTCACATCCGCCATTTGCAGATAGGGCGCCATATGAACGACTTGCGCGGCATAGCCGCTTGGCTGCGCGGCGGCATCTTCTTGCAGAAGAATATGCATCAGCACATCGCCCACGGCGGCCACCGTCACCGCACCGGGGCGAAAGACCTCGCGGCCTGCAATGGCGGCCCCATCTGCCGAACCGCAGGAAAATTCCACCCCGCCTGCGGTCGGCACACAGCCCGACACCAGCAGGGCAATCAACAGCAACGGGCGGCGCAACATGGGCATCGACGGGCCTCTGACATGGGAACTGGCATGGGCCCTTGCAGCAAATTGGCCTTAGGCCGACAGGTCAAGCAATGTTACGCCTTTCCCCCAAGATAGGCGCGGAATGGTCATTGCATTGTCCGGTAGACCTTGCAAATCTCCGCCCGGACACAAGAAAAACGCCAACAGGGGGGCCGCATGGCCTATTCGCAACCGGCGGTCGAGCTTTCGCCGAAAGTCTCGGACGAGATTCGCAAGACCACTTGCTACATGTGCGCCTGCCGTTGCGGCATCGACGTCCATATGAAGGACGGCAAGGTTGCGTATATCGAGGGCAACCGCGACCACCCCGTGAACAAGGGCGTGCTTTGCGCCAAGGGCAGCGCGGGCATCATGCAGGTCAACGCGCCCTCGCGGCTCAAGAAACCGCTTCTCAGGACCGGCCCGCGCGGCTCGGGCGAGTTCCGCGAAATCAGCTGGGACGAGGCCTATTCCACCGCCGTCGGCTGGCTGAACGAGCTGCACGAAACCGCCCCGCACAAGCTCGCCTTCTTCACCGGCCGCGACCAGTCGCAAAGCTTCACCAGCTTCTGGGCGCAGAATTTCGGCACCCCCAACTATGCCGCGCATGGTGGCTTCTGTTCCGTCAACATGGCCGCCGCAGGCATCTACACCATGGGCGGCGCCTTCTGGGAATTTGGCCAGCCAGACTGGGATCGGTCCAAGCTGCTGATGATCTTCGGCGTGGCCGAGGATCACGACTCCAACCCCATCAAGATGGGGATCGGCAAGATGAAGGCGCGCGGTGCCAAGATCATCGGCGTCAACCCGATCCGCTCGGGCTACAACGCGGTGGCCGATGAATGGGTCGGCATCACGCCGGGCACCGACGGGCTTTTCATCCTGTCGCTGGTCCATTGCCTGCTCAAGGCGGGCAAGATCGACCTGTCCTACCTCACCCGGTTCACCAACGCGCCGGTGCTGGTGAACGGCGATCCGCATTCGCCCGAACACGGGCTGCTGCTGCGCGATGCAGACGGCAAGATGCTGGTGCTCGACCGCCGCACCGGCAAACCCGCTGCCTTCGACGCCCCCGGCGTTCAGCCCGATCTGGCCGGCACATGGCGCAAGGCGGGCATCACGCACCGCCCCTCGTTCCAACTGCTGGCCGAGCGCTACATGTCCGACGACTACGCGCCCGAAGCGGTGGCCGAGACCTGCGGCCTGACCGCCGAGCGCATCCGCCACATCGCGGCGGAACTGGCCCGCGTCGCGTTCGAGGAAGAGATCGAAATCGACCAGCCCTGGACCGATTTCCGCGGTGTAAAACACGACAAGATGATCGGCCGCCCGGTCAGCTTCCACGCCATGCGGGGCATCTCCGCCCATTCCAACGGTTTCCAGACCTGCCGCGCGCTGCATGTGCTGCAAATCCTTCTGGGCAGCGTCGAGGTGCCCGGCGGCTTCCGCTTCAAACCGCCCTACCCCAAACCGATCGAGGCGCACCCAACGCCGCACGGCCACGACCGCCCTGGTCGCCCGCTCGACGGCCCGCATCTGGGCTTTCCGCGCGGCCCCGAAGACCTGCTGATCGACGAAAACGGCATCCCCGACCGCATCGACAAGGCCTTCACATGGGAAAACCCGCTCAGCGCCCATGGCCTGATGCACATGGTGATTTCCAACGCCCACGCGGGCGACCCCTATCCGATCGACACGCTGTTCATGTACATGGCGAACATGTCGTGGAACTCGTCGATGAACACCCGCGGCGTGATCAAGATGTTGACCGACCGGCACGAGGACGGGCGCTACGTCATCCCGCGCATCATCTATTCCGACGCCTACAGCTCGGAAATGGTGGCCTATGCCGACCTGATCCTGCCCGACACCACCTATCTGGAACGCCACGATTGCATCAGCCTGCTCGATCGCCCCATCTGCGAGGCAGACGCCGCCGCCGACGCCATCCGTTGGCCGGTGGTGGAACCCGACCGCGACGTAAAGGGCTTTCAGTCGGTGCTGATCGAACTGGCCAACCGCATGTCCCTGCCCGGCTTCGTGCACGAGGACGGCACACCGAAATGGACAGACTACGCAGACTACATCACCAGCCACGAACGCCGCCCGGGCATCGGCCCGCTGATGGGCTTTCGCGGCGAGGACGGCGACCAGACCGGGCGCGGGGCACCCAACCCGGACCAACTCGACCGCTATATCGAGAACGGCGGCTTCGCGGTGGAGCATATCCCCGACGAGGCGCTCTATTACAAACCGTGGAACAGCGCCTATCAGGACTGGGCCGTATCGCTCGGCCTCTTCGACACGCCGCAGCCCTTCCTCTTCAGCCTTTACGTGGAACCGATGCGCCGCTTTCAACTGGCGGCAGAGGGCCACGGCGACCGTCAGCCGCCCGAGCATCTGCGCGAACGCATCAAGACCGTGATGGACCCGCTGCCAATCTGGTATCCCCCCTTTGAAGACGGCCATATCGACCCGGTGGAATACCCGATCCACGCGCTCACGCAACGCCCGATGGCGATGTATCACAGCTGGGGCACCCAGAATGCGTGGCTGCGGCAATTGCATGGCCACAACCCGCTCTACCTGCCCACCAGGCTCTGGCAGCAGCACGGCTTTGCCGAGGGCGATTGGGCCAGGGTCAGCTCCGCCCATGGCGCGATCACCGTGCCCGTGGCGCATATGGCCGCGCTGAACGAGAACACCGTCTGGACATGGAACGCCATCGGCAAGCGCAAGGGCGCGTGGGCGCTGTCGGACGATGCGCCCGAGGCAACCAAGGGTTTCCTGCTCAATCATCTTATACATGAACTTCTGCCACCCAAGGGCGACGGTCTGCGGTGGGCCAATTCCGACCCCATCACCGGTCAGGCCGCCTGGTTCGACCTGCGCGTGAAGATCGAGAAAGTCCCCGCCCCGGATGAGTCGCAGCCGGTCTTCCCGCCGATCAAGTCGCCGGTGGGCCGTGGCCCGAAAGACCTCGCATGGAAGGTGGGGAAATGAACGCTGTGAACATCCCAAGCACCGACGGCACCCGCATCGCCACCTACACGGCGGGCGACCCCGCCAACCCGGCCATCCTGCTGATCCACGGATGGGCGCAGCAATCGCTGTGCTGGGGGCAGGTGATGGACCGGCTCAAGGACCGGTTCCACCTCGTTGCAATGGACCTGCGCGGCCATGGTGCCTCTGACAAGCCGATGGACCCGGCCGCCTATACCGACACCGCGCTCTGGGGCGATGACGTTGCCGCCGTGATCGCTCGTCACCACCTGTCGAACGTCACCCTTGTCGGCTGGTCCTATGGCAGCCGGGTGATCGCCAGCTATCTCGCCACTCATGGCGACGCTGCCCTTGCCGGGGTCGTGCTGGCGGGCGGCATCCTCGCCCTCGGCAAGGCGCGCGACGACTGGATGATGGGCGCGTCCAGCCCCGGCCTCGACCGCGACCTCTACACCTCCGACCTCAGCCGCCTGATCCCGGCCACCGCCCGTTTCGTCGATGCCTGCACCGCGCGGCCGCTCGACCGCCAGACCTATGGCCAGTTGGTCGCCGCCAACATGCTGGCCCCGCCGCTGGTGCGCCGCGCACTCTTTGCCGCCGATTGGGACATGCGCCCGACCTACGCGGCGATGACCTGCCCCGGCCTCGTGATCCATGGCGAGGCCGACCGCGTGGTGTCCCCCGCCACTGGCGCCGCCGCCGCCAAAGCCATGCCCAAGGGACGTTTCCTGCCCTATCCGGGCATCGGCCACGCGCCGTTTCTGGAAGACCCCGATCGTTTCGCGACCGATCTGGCCGATTTCGTCACTGCCGCCGTCCATAAGGAGGAACTGACATGACGTATGTACGGGGGGTGCACAGGGGGTGTACGGGGGGTGCACGCATGACAACGGGGCAAAAATGACCGATCTTCCCGCATCCACGGACCGCAAACTCGGGCTGGTGATCGACCTCGACACCTGCGTCGGCTGCCACGCCTGCGTGATCTCGTGCAAGGGCTGGAACACCGAGAATTACGGCGCGCCGCTCTCTGACGCCGACGCCTATGGCGGCGACCCGTCGGGCACGTTCCTGAACCGGGTCCACAGCTACGAGATCACCCCCGAAGAGGGCCCCGCACAACTGGTCCATTTCCCCAAATCCTGCCTGCATTGCGAAGACGCGCCCTGCGTCACCGTCTGCCCCACCGGGGCCAGCTACAAACGCTCCGAGGACGGCATCGTTCTGGTCAACGAAGATGCCTGTATCGGCTGCGGCCTTTGCGCCTGGGCCTGCCCCTACGGGGCGCGCGAACTCGACGCGCTGGAAGGCGTGATGAAGAAATGCACCCTCTGCGTAGATCGCATATATAACAACACCTTACCCGAAATTGACCGGGTGCCCTCCTGCGTGCGGACCTGTCCCGCCGGGGCCCGTCATTTCGGCGATCTGGGCGATCCTGACAGCGACGTGTCGCAGCTTGTGGCCGCACGCGGCGGGATGGATCTGATGCCCGAACAAGGCACCAAGCCGGTCAACAAATACCTGCCCCCGCGCCCCAAGCAGGACCGTGCCGAAGACCTCGACAGTCTCGCCCCCTATCTGGCCCCGGTGGCCGAGGATCAGTCCGGCTTTCTCGGCTGGCTCGACAAGGCGCTGGACCGCCTGCCCGGTGCCCGCTCTGACGAGGAGATGTCCTGATGCATCCCGCTCCTTCCGTCATCATCTTCACCACCTTTTCCGGCCTCGGCTTCGGCCTGCTGCTGTTCCTTGGACTTGGCCTGCCGCCCGTCACCGGCTGGGTGGCGTTTTTCCTCTATGCCATCGCCTATGCCTGCGCCGTCGGCGGCCTGCTCGCCTCCACCTTCCACCTCGGTCACCCCGAGCGCGCGCTCAAGGCTTTCACCCAATGGCGCACAAGCTGGCTCAGCCGCGAGGCGTGGCTTTCGGTTGCGGCCCTGCTGGTGATGGGGATCTACGCCTTTGCCGCTGTTTTCCTCGATACGCGCCTGACCCCGGTCGGCATTCTCGGCGCGGCCCTGTCCCTCGCCACCGTGTCCAGCACCTCGATGATCTACGCCCAGCTCAAGACCGTGCCGCGCTGGCATCACTGGCTGACGCCGGCGCATATGCTTGGCCTGTCCCTCGCGGGCGGCGCGCTGCTGGCAGGTCAGATGACCGTCGCGGCTGCCCTGCTCGCCGTGGCGGCCGCCGTGCAGGTGGCCCATTGGCAGGTGGGCGACAGCGCGCTTGCCCGCTCGGGCACCAACCTTGCATCCGCCACCGGCCTCGGCGCGCCCGGCCGCGTCCGCGCGTTCGAGCCCCCCCATACCGGCACCAACTACCTGCTTCGGGAATTTGTCCATGTCGTGGGCCGCAGGCATTCCCGCAAGCTGCGCCTGATCGCGCTGACCTTCGGCTACGGCCTGCCGGTGGTCCTGCTGGTGATCCCCGCCGCGCCGCATCTCTTGGGCGCGCTCGCCATCCTCAGCCATCTGGCCGGCATTCTCGCCTCGCGCTGGCTGTTCTTCGCAGAGGCGGAACATGTGGTCGGGCTCTACTACGGCAAACGCGCCGCCTGATCCGTCTTTCTGGCCCGGACAGTTCAGGCGGGCGCGGGTGGAAGCCCCCTCAGAAAGCCTGATCCTTGACCGCCTCCATCGACACATGGGTCGAGGTATGCCCGACATGCGGAAAGGCCGAGATCACCTCGCCCAACACCCGCCGATAGTCCCGAATATCCCGCGTGCGCACCTTCAACAGGTAATCGAACGCCCCGGCGATCATGTGCGCCTGCTCGATCTCGGGCACCCCCAAGGTCGCGGCGTTGAACGCCTTGAGCGCCGCCTCGGTCGTGTCCGTCAGCCGCACCTCGACAAAGGCGACGTGGTTACGCCCCAGCTTGGCCGGGTCAACCGCGGCCCGAAAGCCGCGAATGACCCCCTCTTTGCGCAGACGATTGACCCGCATCTGGCACGGCGTCTTGGACAGCCCGATCCGCGAGGCGATCTCGGTGACCGGCATCCGCCCATCGGCGAGCAGCAAATCGACGATCTTCCTGTCAAACTGGTCCAGTTGGCTTTCCTTGCTCACAATTTCACCCATGTTACCTTTTTCACGGAAAAATTTAGGTCTGTTCGCCCGAATTCGCAATAACGAAAGGCAACCTGCCTGTTGATTGCGTGATACCTTCAGGACATCTCCTGCTTTTCGAGGTTTGACATGCCGACCCTTGCCAACCTGCGCGCCACGATCCGCGCCGATCATCTCGCCGACGAGGCCGCCCTGCTCTCTCGCCTGACCGCCGCGCTTGCCCCCGACGAGGCCGCCCGCGCCCGCATGGCCGACTCCGCCGCCGGGCTGGTCAACGCCATCCGCCATGACAGCCGCCCCGGTTTGATGGAGGTCTTCCTCGCCGAATACGGCCTCTCGACCGAAGAGGGCGTTGCCCTGATGTGTCTGGCCGAGGCCCTGTTGCGGGTGCCCGACGCCGAGACCATGGACGCGCTGATCGAAGACAAGATCGCGCCATCGGAATGGGGCAAGCATCTTGGCCACTCCACCTCGTCGCTGGTAAACGCCTCGACATGGGGCCTGATGCTGACTGGCAAGGTGCTCAAGGACAACGCCGAGCCGGGCCTGACCGCGACCCTGCGCAGCGCCGTGCGCCGCCTTGGCGAACCGGTCATTCGCCGCGCCGTGCAGCGCGCGATGAAAGAAATGGGTCAGCAATTCGTGCTCGGCGAAACCATTGCCGAGGCCGTCAAGCGCGGGCGCCCCAAGACCGCGCAGGGGTTTACCTATTCCTATGACATGCTGGGCGAGGCGGCGATGACCGCCGACGATGCCCAGGCCTTTTTCGACGCCTACAAGGATTCGATCGACAGACTTGCCGCCGAGGCCAGGTCAGACGACATCCGCAACAACCCCGGCATCTCGATAAAGCTGTCGGCGCTGCATCCGCGCTACGAGGAAACCAAGACCGCCCGCGTGATGGAAGAACTCGTCCCCCGCGTGCTGGACTTGGCCCGCGACGCCAAAGCCGCTGGCATGGGTCTCAACATCGACGCGGAAGAGGCCGACCGCCTCGACCTGTCGCTCGACATCATCGAAGCCGTTTTGCGCGACGACAGCCTTGCCGGGTGGGACGGGTTCGGCGTCGTGGTGCAGGCCTATGGCAAGCGCGCGCCCGCCGTCATCGACTGGCTCTATACGCTGGCCAGCGAGCTCGACCGCAAGCTGATGGTCCGGCTGGTGAAAGGCGCCTATTGGGACACCGAGATCAAGCGCGCACAGGTCGAGGGGCTGCCGGGCTTCCCGGTCTACACGCGCAAACCTGCGACCGACGTGGCCTATTTGTGCTGTGCCCGCAAGATGCTGCGCTATTGCGACCGCATCTATGGCCAGTTCGCCACCCACAACGCCCATTCCGCGGCGGCAATCCTTGAAATGGCCGAGGATTTCGACAGTTTCGAATTCCAGCGCCTGCATGGCATGGGCGAGGCGCTGCACGACATCCTGCACAAGCGCAACGATACCCGCTGTCGGATCTACGCCCCCGTTGGCGCCCATCGTGACTTGCTGGCCTATCTCGTGCGCCGCCTGCTGGAAAACGGCGCCAACAGCAGCTTCGTGAACCAGATCGTCGATGAAAACGTGCCCGCCACCGTGGTCGGGGCCGACCCCTTTGTGCAACTCGAAGAGGCCGCGAAACACCCCGCCCCCGGCGTCATCGACCCGCCGGACCTCTACGGCAACCGCCGCAATTCCAAGGGCTTCGACCAGCACAACCGCGACGACCTCGACGCCATCGAGGCCGCCCGCACCCCCTTTGCCACCCATGTCTGGGACGCGGCCCCCGTGTTGGCCGGCCCTGTGCAGGGCGAGACCGCCCAAGAAGTGCGCAACCCCGCCCGCCCCGACGATCTGGTCGGCCACGTCAGCGAATCGACCGAGGCCGACGTGGAAACCGCCCTCAGCTCGGCCCGCATCTGGGACGCCCCCGCCGCCGACCGGCGCGCGGCGCTGCTCAAGGCCGCTGATCTCTACGAGGACCACTTCGGCGAAATCTTCGCCGTGCTGTCGCGCGAGGCGGGCAAATCGCTGCTCGATGCCATCGCCGAACTGCGCGAAGCGGTGGATTTCCTGCGCTACTACGCCGATCAGGCGACAGATGATGCGCCGCGCGGCATCTTCACCTGCATCTCGCCGTGGAACTTTCCCCTCGCCATTTTCACTGGGCAGATTTCGGCGGCGCTGGCCGCCGGAAACGCGGTGTTGGCGAAACCGGCGGAAACCACCACGCTCATGGCCTCCATCGGGGTGCGCCTGATGCACGAGGCGGGGGTGCCCCGCCACGCGCTGCAATTGCTGCCCGGTCGCGGCAGCCGCATCGGCGGGCTCTTGACCGGCGACGCGCGGGTCGCGGGCGTGTGCTTCACCGGCTCCACCGCCACGGCACAGCGCATCAACCGCACCATGGCCGACAGCATCGCCCCGCACGCGCCACTTATCGCGGAAACCGGTGGTCTCAACGCCATGATCGTCGACTCTACCGCGCTGCCCGAACAGGCGGTGCGCGATATCGTGGCCTCAAGCTTCCAGTCGGCCGGCCAACGCTGCTCGGCCCTGCGCTGCCTCTACGTGCAAGAGGATATAGCCCCGAGCTTCCTCAAGATGCTGACCGGCGCGATGGATGAACTCAGGGTTGCCGACCCATGGGCGATCGACACCGATATCGGCCCGATCATCTCGGTCCCCGCCCGCGACGACATCGCCGCCTATGTCGAGGCCGCCCGCGCCGAAGGCCGCCTGCTGCACGAAATCACCGCCCCCGCCGATGGCGCCTTCCTCGCCCCCGTGGCGATCAAGGTGAACGGTATCGAGGATCTGGAGAAAGAGGTCTTCGGCCCGGTCCTGCATGTCGCCACCTTCAAGGCCGAGGCCATCGACAAGGTGATTGCATCGGTCAACGGCAAGGGCTTCGGCCTGACCTTCGGCCTGCACACCCGTATCGACGACCGCGTGCAGCATGTGACCGAGCGGCTCAAGGTCGGCAATATCTACGTCAACCGCAACCAGATCGGCGCCATCGTGGGCAGCCAGCCCTTCGGTGGCGAGGGGCTGTCAGGCACTGGCCCCAAGGCGGGTGGCCCGGCCTATGTGGCCCGCTTCCGGGCCCAAAGCCACGCCACCCTGCCCCTGCCTGCCGCCACCCCCGCCGATCCTGCCGAGGTGCAACATGCGCTCGACGCCGCCCCCACCGACACGCTGGTGCGACGCTCCACCACCAGCCTGCCGGGCCCCACGGGCGAGTCGAACCGCCTGTCGATCTTCCCGCGGGGCACGGTCTTGTGCCTCGGCCCCACTGCCGACGCCGCGGCCGAGCAGGTCAGGCTGGCCGAATGGGCCGGGTGTCAGGCCGTGGCCGTCGCGCCGGGGGCCGCCATCGACGGGCGGCTCTCGCCGACGGCGCTGGCCGATCTGCAGGGTCTCGCCGTGGTCGCCTTTGACGGGCCAGAGGCCGAGGCGCGCGCGATCCGTCAGACGCTGGCGGCCCGCGACGGGCGACTCATCCCGATGGCATCGCGCACCGATCTGGCCGCGCTCTGCCGGTTGGAACGCCACATCTGCATCGACACCACGGCGGCAGGTGGAAACGCCTCGCTGCTGGCGGCGGCAAGCTGACAGAGGCGGCGCCGCTTCCCCCCTCTGCCAGGCGGTCATCCCCGATGCCCTCCTGCCAGAGGCGAAGTGGCGCCCCTACCGCCGCCGCAGCGTCTTCACCGCTTCCGGAACCGCGATCAGCGGCAGCGCCAGCAGGCCGATCAACTGCCAATGGTTCCCCCCAAGCGGCACGGTGCGCAACAACACCTGCAAGGGCGGCCAATAGACCGCCGCCACCTGCGCCCCCAGCATGGCGAACAGCGCCAGCAAGAGCATCGGGTTGGACAGCAGCCCGATGCGCCAGCACGGCTTGCGGAACGACCGGAAGGCGAACACGCTCGCCTTCTCGAACACCACGATCGCCGTGAAGGCCGCTGTCCGGGCCAGCGCCTCGCCCTGCGGCAGCAACGTGTAGAACAGCCACAGCGCCGCCGCGCCGGAATAGGCCCCGAAGGCAAGGATCGTCAGGAACCCGGCCCGCCCCAGAATGCCCTGCGCCAGCGGCCTCGGCGGGCGCTCCATCTGGTCACGCGTCGCCTTTTCCAGCCCAAGAGCCACCGCCGTCACGCCATCGGTGATCAGGTTCATCCACAGGATCTGGGTCGCCAGCAGGATCAGCGGCCCCCCGATCAACAGGTTGGCCAGGATCGCCACCACCTCGCCCGCGTTCGACGACAGCAGGTAGCGCACGAACCGTTGCACGTTCTCGAACTGCCGCCGCCCTTCCTTCACCACCCGCACGATGGTGGCGAAATTGTCGTCCAGCAGCACCAGATCGGCGGCATCCTTGGCCACGTCCGTACCACGAATACCCATGGCCACGCCGATATCGGCCCGCTTCAGCGCCGGCGCGTCGTTCACCCCGTCGCCGGTCATTGCCACGATCTGCCCCTCGGCCTGCAACGCCTCGACCAGCCGCATCTTATGGGCGGGCGCGGTGCGGGCAAAGATCACGTCCTGCCGCAGCAGCGCGCGCAGGCTCGGGTCGTCGGCCCGGTCCACATCGCGCCCGGTCGCCACCGTGGCGACCGGCAGACCGATGGCCTTGGCGATAGCCTGTGCGGTCACCGGGCTGTCGCCAGTGATCAGGATCACCCGGATACCCGCCGCCCGACAGGCCGCCACCGCGCCACGCACCTCGGGCCGGGGCGGGTCGATCATGCCCACAAGCCCAAGGAAGGTCAGCTCCGCCTCGGGCGCATCGGCGGTGGCGGCGGGGCCGACGGCCAGCGCCATCACCCGCAGCCCCTCTGCCGCCATCCCGCCATAGGCCGCCTCGACCCGGTCGCGCATCGCGGCGTCCAGATCCTGCGCCCCGTCAGGCGCGGCCACGCGGTCGCAAATGTCGAGGATCGCCTCCGGGGCCCCCTTCGAGAACATGCGCATCCCGTCCTTGCCCGCAACAACGACGCTCATCCGCTTGCGCTCGCTGGTAAACGGCACCTCGTGCAGGGGCGGGGCATCCTCGGGCAGCGGCGTCCAGCCCTTGTAGGCCAGCACCATCAGCGCGCCCTCGGTGGGGTCGCCCACCATCTGCCATGCGTCCCCCTCGCGCAGCAACTCGGTATGGGTGCAGGTGATCGCGCACTCAAGCAGGTCCGACAGGGTCGGGTCATCGCCATGACGCAATGGCCCCTCTGGCCCCTCGATCCGCCCCGCCGGGTCATAGCCGGTCCCGCTGACCGTCAGCACCCGTCCATCGGCCCGCCAGATCTGCGCTGCCGTCATCTTGTTCTCGGTCAGCGTGCCGGTCTTGTCCGTGCAGATCACCGAGGCCGCGCCAAGCGTCTCCACCGCCTGCAAACGCCGCGCCAACGCGTTGTGTCGCACCATTGCCGCGGCGCCAAGCGCCAACGTGATCGTGACCACGGCGGGCAGGCCCTCGGGCACGATGGCCACCGCCAGCGACAGCCCCGTCATCACCATGTCGATCGGGTCTTGCCCCACCACCGTCCCGGCCAGCACCACCAGCGCCCCCAGCCCCAGCGAGGCAATGCCCATCTGCCGGGCCAGCCGCGCCAATTGCCGTGACAGATGCGTGGTCTTTTCACCGACCGATCCCGTCAGTTCGGCGATCTGGCCAAATTCGGTCGCGCTGCCGGTGGCCGTCACCACGCCCTCGGCGCGGCCATGCACCACCGAGGTGCCCATGAAAAGCCGCCCGTTGCCGTCCCCGTCCCCATCTTTGTCCACCGGGGCCGATTCCCCGGTCAGCACGCTTTCATCAACGCGCAGCTGCAACCCGGTCTGCACCGCGATGTCGGCGGGCACCCGGTCGCCCGCTTCCAGCACCACCAGATCGCCGGGCACGATCTGCGCCGCATCCAGCATCCTCTGGCGCCCGTCCCGCACCACCCGCGCCTTGACATCCAGCATCTTGCGCAACGCAGCAAGCGCCGTCTCGGCCCGCCATTCCTGTACGAAGCCAAGCACGCCATTGAGCAGCACAACCAGCCCGATGGCCAGCACATCGACATATTCCCCTAGAAAGGCCGCAATCGCCATCGCCGCGATCAGGACCAGCACAAGCACGCCGGTGAATTGCCGCAGCAGGATGCGCAGGGGCGAAATCGGTGTCGCTTCGATCAGGCTGTTCGGTCCGTATTTTTCCAGCCGGAGGGCCGCCTCGCGGCTGCTGAGACCTTGCGACGTCGGGATGCTCATCTGAAACGCTCCTGGGGCGGGGTGCCCGATCCTTGCCAGCAGAGCCTGCCCACCACCTTGACCGATATCAACGTGACGCGCCGTCATGGGGTTGCCCAGCGCCGCATATCCCGCGATGAAGGGAAAAAGGGGCCGGATGGGTGCCCCGCGACCGGAGGGATTGATCAATGGCAAAAGTAGCATTTCTTGGGCTTGGCGTGATGGGCTACCCGATGGCGGGGCATCTCAGGGCCGCGGGCCATGACGTGACCGTCTACAACCGCACCGCCGCAAAAGCCGACGCATGGGTCGCGCAGCACGGCGGCGCGATGGCGGCCACCCCGCGCCAGGCGGTCGCGGGCTGCGATCTCGTGATGTGTTGCGTGGGCAACGACGATGACCTGCGCTCGGTGGTGACAGGCGACGACGGGGCGCTGGCCGGGTTGGGCACGGGCGCCATCTTCGTCGATCACACCACGGTCTCGGCCATCGTGACGCGCGAGTTGGCGGCCCTTGGCGCCCAGCAGGGCGTCGCATGGGTCGATGCGCCGGTGTCGGGCGGGCAGGCCGGGGCCGAGAACGGCCAGCTTGCCATCATGTGCGGCGGCGAGCAGGCCGCCTATGACGCCGCCGTGCCGGTGATGAACGCCTATGCCAAGGCCACGGACCGCTTCGGCGACGTCGGCGCGGGCCAGTTGACCAAGATGGTCAACCAGGTCTGCATCGCCGGGCTGGTGCAGGCGGTGTCCGAAGGGCTGTTCTTTGCCATGAAGGCCGGGCTCGACGCCAAGAAGGTGGCGGGGCTGGTATCCCAGGGCGCGGGCGGCTCGTGGCAATTGGCCAACCGGGCCGACACCATGGTGGACAACCATTTCGAGCACGGCTTCGCCGTGGACTGGATGCGCAAGGACCTGGGCATCGCGCTGGAACAAGGCAAGGAGATGGGTCTGTCGCTGCCGGTGACAGCCATTGTCGACCAGTTCTATGCCGAGGTGCAGCAATTGGGCGGCGGCCGGTGGGACACGTCGAGCCTGATCCAGCGGTTCCGCAAGATGCACGGCGAAGACATCTGAGGTTTCGGGCGGCCTGACGGCCACCCGACCCGCAAAGCGCCCGGTCTCAACCCCCCAAGGGGGCCTCGCCCGGACGCTGCCTGCGGCGCGAGTATTTTTACCAAGAAGAAGGAGAACGGATTTGGCGGTGGAGCTTGGCGATCTGTGGCAGGCGGGCTGGCAGCGGTTCGATACCCTGATCGACGTGCGCGCCCCGGCGGAATTTGCCGAGGATCACGTTCCGGGGGCCGTGTCCATGCCGGTGCTGTCGGACGCGGAGCGCGCGCGCGTCGGCACGATCTACAAGCAGGACAGTCCGTTTGCCGCGCGCAAGATCGGCGCGGCGCTGGTCGCGCGCAATGCCGCCCGCCATATCGAAAAGCGCCTGATGGCCCATGATGGCGGCTGGCAGCCCTTGGTCTATTGCTGGCGCGGCGGGCAACGGTCCAATGCCTTCGCGACGATCCTCGAGCAGATTGGCTGGCGGGTGCAGGTCGTCGAGGGCGGCTATCGCAGCTACCGCCGCAAGGTGGTCGCGGCGTTGTACGAACAGGCCCTGCCCTTTCGGTTGATCCGGCTCGACGGCAATACCGGCACCGCCAAGACGGCACTGTTGCCGCTCTTGGCCAAGCGGGGGGTGCAAGTCGTCGATCTTGAGGGGCTGGCGGGCCATCGCGGCTCGATCCTCGGGGCGACGGCGGGGGGGCAGCCCGCGCAAAAGGGGTTCGAAAGCGCCCTCATCGACGCGCTGCGCCCGCTGGACCGCGACCGTCCGGTGGTGGTCGAGGCGGAATCGGCGCGCATCGGCAACCTGCGCCTGCCGCCCGCTCTGTGGAAAGCGATGATCGCCGCGCCGCGCGTGGTGGTCGAGGCCCCTTTGGCGGCCCGAGCGACCTACCTGGCCGAGGCCTATGCCGACCTGCTGGCCGAACCCGCAGAACTGATCGAGCTGTTGGCCGGGTTGCGTGCGCTGGTGGGGGCCGAACGGGTGGCCCATTGGCAAGACCTGACCCGCGCCGCCGCGTGGCGCGATCTGGCGGCGGAACTGGTCACGCATCACTACGACCCGGCCTATGCCCGGGCGCGCGCGCGCGACGATGCGCCGGTGGCCGCGACGGTGACGAGCGCAGGCTTGTCCGGGGCAGACCTGCCCGATCTCGCCGACCGCCTGAGCGACGCGCTAAACGAGGTCGATGCGGGGTGAGCCCGCGGTGATCTCTCCGATCACCACCGCCCCCGGCACCGCCGCCAAGAGCGCCGCGACCTGATCCTCCGGCACCGCCGCCAACAGACCGCCCGAAGTCTGCGGATCAAACAGGATCGGGTCGCTTGCCCCCCCCATTCGGCCCATCACCGCCGCCGCATTCGCCCCGTGAATGGTCGAGCGGAGACCCGCCGCAAGGCAGGCCCGCGCGCCGTCGATCACCGGCAGGGCAGCCGCGTGAAGACGCGCCGCCACGCCGGACGCTTCGCAGATATTCATCAGGTGCCCGGCCAGCCCGAACCCCGTGACATCCGTCATCGCCCGCGCCACCGGCCGCAGCGCCCGCGCGGCGGCGCCAGACCCGGTGGCCATCTGCGCCCATGTCCGCGCCACCACCGCCCCCGGCGCGCGCATCTGCATCTCGGCGGCCAGCACCACCCCGGTGCCGAGCGGTTTGGTCAGGATCAGCCTGTCGCCTGGCCGCGCGCCCGCCAGCGTGATCGCCTCGCCCTCCAGCAGGCCAGTCACGGTAAAACCGATGGTCAGCTCATCACCCATCGAACTGTGGCCGCCGACGATCTCGGCCCCCTCGGCGGCAAAAACGCTGCTCGCCTCGGCCATGATCTCCGTCAGCCAGCGGGTCTGCAATTCGGGCGACAGGCGTGGCAGGATCAGCGTCGCCAAGGCCGCTTGCGGCGTGGCCCCCATGGCCCAGCAATCGCCAAGCGCATGGACCGCCGCGATACGGGCCTGAAGGCCGGGATCGTTGCAAAACCCGCGCAGGTGATCGGTGGTCAGGATCTGGGTCGCGCCGCCAACCCGCAGCACCGCCGCATCGTCGCCGGGGGCCGACAGCACATCGGCGCGGTGGCCCGCCGGCAGCACCATCAGCGCCTCCGACAGGCTGCCCGGCCCCAGCTTGGCGCCACAGCCGCCACAAAGCGGCTTGCCCCCCAACACCGCATCCACCCCGGCGGCCCGCAGGCGCGGCAAGGGCGGCGCTGCCATCGGGTCGAGATCACGGAACTTGTCCATGAAGGCCTGGTCGATCCGATTCTTCCACCGCCACAACAGCGGTCCGTCCGCGACCATCCCGGCCTTTTCGGCCAGCGCCTCTTTGCCGCCAAGCGAGATCAGCTTGAGGTAATCGCGTTGCGGGCGAAACCGCTTCAGATCGCCCTCGCGCCCCTCGGCCAGCGCGCGCAGGTTGGCCAGCAGCACCGGCGCCGCCCGCACGGCGAAAACCCCCGCCTTGGGGCGCGGCGAAAAGGTCAGGGCGGCGCAATCGCCCGCCGCGAAGACCTGCGGATGCCCCGCGACGCGCAGATGCGGATCGACCGGCAGGAATCCGTCGACCAAGGGCAGCCCTGTGGTGGCGAGCCAGTCATGCGGCCGCGCCCCCGCTGCCCCAAGGCTAAAGTGGCTCTCGATCCGGTCGCCAGAGGCCAGCAGCAGGTGATCCGCCGCGATCCTGGACACCTCGGAATGCTCATACAGCACGACGCCTAACCGAGACAGCCGCGCCAGCAGCCGGGCCCGCGCCTTGGGGTGAACGGACTCCAGAACCTCGCCCCGGTCGAGCAGCGCAACCTCGGATCGGCCCGTCGCCGCCTGAAGTCGGAACGCCGCTGCCATGGCCAGTTCGACGCCCGCCACCCCACCACCGACCACCGCAACCGGGCCACCGCCCTCCGCGACGAAGCTGGCCCATCTGTCGGCGAAGACATCCAGCGGCTTGGCGGCAATGCCATGCTCGGCAAAGCCTGTGATTTCGGGCATCCGCGCATGAATGCCGATGTCGATGGACAGCAGGTCATAGCCGATCGGCGCGCGCCCCGGCACGCTGACCCGGCGCGCCAGGGGGTCGATCCCGTCCACGGCACCAATCACCACCCGCGCGCCCGCGAACCGCGCCAGATGCACGAGGTCGATATCCAATTCGTCCCGTGCGTAATGCCCCGCCACATGGCCCGGCAGCATCCCCGAATAGGGGGCGGTCGGGCCGGGGTTGATCACGGTCAGCCGCACCCCCGGCAAGGGCCGCATTGCCCACATCCTGAGCACAAGCGCATGGGTGTGGCCACCGCCCACAAGAACGATATCGCTGACGATGGGCAAGGTGGCGTGCATGGTCATTCCTCGGCAGTGCTGCGACCAGCCTTACCCGCCCGCGCCGCGCGCGGCGAGTCCCTACGCCGCCGCATCGTTTGTAAAGATTTTCCGACAGACCTGTCAGGAATTTCCGACGCGGCCGTCGGAAATCCGGGGCCTCACCCGTCGCCGAACGGCGGCTCGCGATAGCGCACATGGCTGAGATAGAGCCCATCGGCCGGGCAGACCGGCCCGCAGGCGGCGCGGTCTCGGGCCTCCAGCGCGGTTTTCACATCCTCGGGCGCCCACGCCCCTGCGCCGACCCGTTCCAGCGTACCGACGATCGAGCGCACCTGATTGTGCAGGAACGACCGCGCCCGCAGGAAAAAGCGGAATTCTCGGCCATGGCGGCACGCCACCTCGGTGATCGAGATCTCGTCCAGCGTCTTCACCGGGCTGGCCGCCTGACAGATCGTGGCGCGGAAAGTGGTGAAATCATGGTGTCCGATCAGATACCTGGCCCCTTCCCGCATCGCGTCAGGATCAAGTCGGTTCTTGACCTGCCACGCGAACCCCGCGTCGTGGGTCAGCGGCGCGCGGCGCGAAATCAGGCGAAAGACATATTGCCGTTCGAGGGCCGAAAACCGCGCGTGCCAGTCGTCCGCGACGCGCTTGGCCGCGAGGATTGCAACCGGCTGCGGCTTGAGATGGTAGTTCAGCGCCTCGGACAAGCGGAACGGGTTCCAGTCCCGCGCCATGTCACAATGGGCCACCTGACCGGTGGCGTGCACCCCCGCATCGGTCCGCCCCGCCGCCGCAATCGTCGGCACATCAGCTTCCAACCGCGCCAACGCGGCCTCGATCGCGCCCTGAACCGAGAGCTGATCGACCTGACGCTGCCAGCCGACAAAGGGGCGGCCATCATATTCCACAAGAAGCGCATAACGGGGCATGGTTTTCCGCTACCGCAAAGCGCGGCGAAGGGCAATCAGCCCTGTAAACCGCGTGGGCGAATGCCTATTCTCAAGGCTATCGGAATTGGAAAGGTGGTTTCACTTGGTCATCGGTGCCCTCTCGGACACGCTCGGGCGTGGGGTGGAAAGCATGGGCTCGGCCCTGTCAGAGACCTTTTTCGAACCGGTCATCCGCCTCGGCGTGACCGGCCTGTCGCGGGCTGGCAAGACGGTTTTCATCACCTCGCTGGTGGCCAACCTGCTGGACCGGGGCCGGATGCCGGGGCTGCAAGCCGCCAGTTCCGGGCGCATTCAGGCCGCGTTCCTGCAACCGCAGCCCGACGATACCGTGCCGCGTTTCGATTTTGAGACCCATCTTGCCGCGCTGACCGGAACGGCGCCGCATTGGCCCGACTCCACTCGCGCCGTGTCCGAACTGCGCCTGTCGCTGCGGGTCCAGCCGAAGGGGCTGTTGTCCGGCCTGTCGGGGCCCCGCACCGTGCATCTGGATATCGTGGATTATCCGGGCGAATGGCTGCTCGACCTCGCGTTGTTGGACCAAACCTATGATGAATGGAGCGCCGACACGCTGGCCCGTGCCGAGGCGCGCGCGCAGGCCAAGGCGTTCCTCGCGGACCTCGCCGCGACCAACGGCAACGAAAAGCTGGCAGAGTCCACCGCGCAGCGGCTGGCCCACAGCTTCACAACCTATCTCAATACCGCCCGCGAAGATGGTTTTTCCGATTGCACGCCGGGACGTTTCCTGTTGCCGGGCGAACTGGAAGGCAGCCCCGTGCTGACCTTCGCGCCCCTGCCCATGGGCGACGCCCCGCGCGGCAGCCTGCGCCGGGAAATGGCCCGCCGATACGAGGCCTACAAGGCACAGGTCGTCAAACCCTTCTTCCGCAATCATTTTGCCCGGATCGACCGGCAGGTGGTGCTGGTCGATGCGCTCGGGGCGATCCATTCCGGGCCGCAAGCCGTCGAAGATCTTCGCCGCGCCATGGCCGGTATTCTGGGGGCGTTCCGGCCGGGGCGAAATTCATTCCTGTCGGCGATCATGGGCAGGCGGGTCGAGAAGATCCTCTTTGCCGCGACCAAGGCCGATCACCTGCACCACACACAACACCCGCGCCTGACCGCGATCATGGAGGCGCTGCTGCGCGACGCCCGCGACCGGGCCGATTTCGCCGGGGCCACGACTCAGGCCATGGCAATCGCGGCCCTGCGCGCCACGGTCGAAGAGACCCGGCCGCATGACGGCAAGGATCTGGATCTCGTGCGTGGCACGCTGCTGGCGACCGGCAAGCAGGCCGCCTTCCACCCCGGTGAACTGCCCGAAGACCCCGGCCACCTGCTCGCCCC
Source organism: Nioella nitratireducens (assembly GCF_001879715.1). Classification (GTDB taxonomy): domain Bacteria; phylum Pseudomonadota; class Alphaproteobacteria; order Rhodobacterales; family Rhodobacteraceae; genus Nioella; species Nioella nitratireducens. The sequence goes on from NZ_MNBW01000001.1 coordinate 218,218, forward strand.
TGCGCGCAAGGGGGCCGAGGCGTGGCTGGACGCGGATTACGAGGTGATGCGCTTCGCCCCGGCCCAATTGATCCTGAAACCCGGTGAAGGGCCGCCGCATATCCGGCTGGACCGCGCCGCCGAATTCCTGTTGGGGGACAAGCTGGCATGAGCGAGCGCAAAGGCCCGATCCTGATCGAACTGGACGACACGCCCGTCGAAGGCCCTGCCGCCGCACCGCCGGTGCCCGACCTCGACATGCCTGCCCCCACGGGCCGTGCAATGCAGACCGTGGCGACGCTGGCCGCGCGCAAACCCTCGCGGCTGGCGCAATTCTTCTGGGCGTCGGTGACGGGGTTGATCGGCTTCACGGTGTCGCTCGCGGCGTGGAACTATGTCACCGGGCTGCTGGCCTCACATCCCGTTCTGGGATGGATCGCGACAGGTCTGATCGGGCTGGTGCTGCTGGCACTGACCCTGATCGCCCTGCGCGAAGCGGCATCCTTTTTCAGCCTCGGCAAGCTGGACCACCTGCGCCGCAAGGCCGAGGCGGCCCTTGCCACCGGCGACATGTCGGCAGCGTCGGGCGTGGTGGACGACCTGCAAACGCTCTACCGGCACCGGGCCGAGTTGCGGCTTGGGCGCGAGGAACTGGCCGCGCGGAGGGGCGACGTGTTCGACGCCGACGCCCTGCTGCATCTGGCCGAACGCACCCTGCTGACGCCGCTGGACGCCGCCGCCAAGGCCGAGGTCGAAGCCGCCGCCAGACAAGTTGCCACGGTCACCGCGCTGGTGCCGCTGGCGCTGGCCGATGTCTTCACCGCGCTGACCGCCAACCTGCGCATGATCCGCCGCATCGCGGAAATCTACGGTGGCCGCGCCGGCACCCTTGGCGCATGGCGGTTGACGCGCGCGGTCATCACCCATCTGGTCGCCACCGGCATGGTCGCTGTGGGCGATGACATGCTTGAGCCTTTCATCGGCGGCGGGCTGCTTGGCAAGCTGTCGCGGCGCTTTGGCGAGGGGCTGGTCAATGGCGCGCTCACCGCCCGCGTGGGCGTGGCCGCGATGGATGTGTGCCGTCCCATGCCGTTCCGCGAAGGCACCCGGCCTTCGGCCTCCAGCCTCGTGCGCCGGGCGCTGTCGGGTCTCTTCGACAGGAAGACCGAGGCATGACCGTCGACCGCCCCGTTCTGGGGATCTTGCTGATGCTGGGGTTCTGCTGCCTTGCGCCACTTGGAGATTCCATCGCCAAGCTGCTTGGCGGCACCATACCGTTGATCCAGCTCTTGCTGGTCCGCTTCGGGATGCAGGCGGCGCTGATCCCCTATGCCATGGCGACGGGCGTGCCGCTGCGGATGACGCCCCGCATTCTGCGCCTGACGATGATCCGAACGGTGCTGCATGTCATCGGCATCGGGTCGATGTTCACTGCCCTCAGGTTCCTGCCGTTGGCCGATGCCATCGCCATTGCCTTCGTTATGCCCTTCATCATGCTGATCCTCGGGCGTTTCGTGCTTGACGAAGAGGTGGGGCCACGGCGTCTGGCCGCTTGCGGTGTGGGCTTCATGGGCGTGCTGATGGTGGTGCAGCCAAGCTTTGCCGAGGTCGGCTGGCCCGCCCTGTTGCCGCTGTCGGTGGCCGTGTCCTTTGCCTTTTTCATGCTGGTCACGCGGCAAGTGGCGAAAGAGACGGACCCCATCGCCCTGCAAGGGATCAGCGGCGTGCTGGCGGTGCCGATCCTTGGCCTTGCGCTGCTGGTGCCGTCGGACCTGCCCGATCTGGGACTAGTCTGGCCGCAAGTGTCCGAGGCGCTGCTGCTGCTTGCCATCGGGGTGATCGGGACCACGGCACATCTGTTGATGACGTGGTCCTTGCGCTTTGCGCCCTCGGCCACGCTGGCGCCGATGCAGTATCTGGAAATTCCGATTGCAACCCTGATCGGCTGGCTGATCTTCGGTGACCTGCCGGACGGGCTGGCCGCCATCGGCATCACGATCACAATCCTGTCCGGGCTCTATGTCATCTGGCGCGAGCAGATGACAAGCCGGACAGCCAGACAGGCTGGCTGACGACACCGGCCCGCGCCTTTTGGCCCAAGAAACGAAAAGGCGCGCCCCGGTCAGGGACGCGCCGATGTTGTCAGGCTTGGGTCAGGTCATGCCAGATCGAAGCGATCCGCGTTCATGACCTTGGTCCATGCGGCCACGAAATCCTGCACGAACTTGGCTTGGCTATCGTCCTGGGCATAGACCTCGGCATAGGCGCGCAGGATCGAGTTCGACCCGAACACGAGGTCCACGCGGGTTGCCGTCCACTTGGTCTCGCCAGAGGCGCGATCGACGATGTCATAGAGGTTCTCGCCGGTCGGCTTCCATGTGTAGGCCATGTCGGTGAGGTTGACGAAGAAGTCGGTCGTCAGCGCCCCTTCCCGGTCGGTAAAGACACCGTGCCCGGTGCCACCATGGTTGGTGCCCATGACCCGCATACCGCCCGTCAGCGCCACCATTTCCGGTGCTGTCAGGCCCATCAACTGGGTCCGGTCGAGCATCATCTCTTCGGGCGTAACCACATAGTCGGTCTTCAGCCAGTTTCGGAACCCGTCGGCCAGCGGCTCCAGCACGCTGAAGCTGTCGGCGTCGGTCTGGTCCTCGGTGGCATCGCCACGGCCCTTGGTGAACGGCACCTCGACCTCGAAGCCCACAGCCTTGGCGGCCTGCTCGACCCCGACATTGCCGGCCAGAACGATCACATCCGCAACCGACGCGCCATGCTGGGCGGCAATCGGTTCCAGCACCGACAGAACATTTGCCAGGCGCTCCGGCTCGTTCCCCGCCCAATCCTTCTGGGGGGCAAGCCGGATGCGGGCACCGTTGGCCCCGCCACGCATGTCCGACTGGCGGAAAGTGCGGGCGCTGTCCCACGCGGTCGCCACCATGTCGGCCACGGACAGGCCCGACGCCGCGATATCGGCCTTGACCGCCGCCACGTCGTAATCGCTGTTGCTCGCAGGGATCGGGTCTTGCCAGATCAGGTCTTCCTGCGGCGCGTCCGGGCCGATGTAGCGGCTGCGCGGTCCGAGGTCGCGGTGGGTCAGCTTGAACCATGCACGGGCGAAGCAATCGTCGAAATAGGCCTGATCTGCCATGAACTTCTGGCAGATGGCGTTGTAGGCCGGGTCCACCTTCATCGCCATGTCGGCATCGGTCATCATCGGCATGACACGCTTGGAAGAGTCGGTCGGATCGACCGGCATGTCCTCTTCCTTGATGTCGACGGGACGCCACTGGTTGGCCCCGGCGGGCGACTTGGTCAGTTCCCATTCATAGCCGAACAGCAGCTTGAAATAGCCCATGTCCCACTGCGTCGGGTTGGTGGTCCACGCGCCCTCGATCCCCGAGGTCACGGCATTGGCCGCCTTGCCGCCCATGTTGGGGTTGAGCCAACCAAGGCCCTGCGTCTCAAGCTCTGCCGCTTCCGGCTCGGCCCCGAGTGCATCGGCGTCGCCATTGCCATGCGCCTTGCCGACGGTGTGGCCGCCGCAGGTCAGCGCCGCGGTTTCCTCGTCGTCCATGGCCATGCGGGCAAAGGTCTCCCGCACCTGACCGGCGGTCTTGGCCGGGTCGGGCTGACCATTCACGCCCTCGGGGTTCACGTAGATCAGGCCCATCTGCACGGCAGCGAGCGGGTTTTCCATCGTGTCGGGCTTGCCCACGTCGGCATAGCGGGTGTCGGACGGCGCCAGCCATTCGCGTTCGGCGCCCCAATAGGTGTCCTTCTCGGGGTGCCAGATATCCTCGCGCCCGAAAGAGAAGCCGAAGGTTTTCAGCCCCATGGACTCATAGGCCATCGTGCCAGCCAGCAGGATCAGGTCGGCCCATGAAATCTTGTTGCCGTATTTCTTCTTGATCGGCCACAACAGGCGGCGCGCCTTGTCGAGGTTGCCATTGTCGGGCCAGCTATTGAGGGGGGCAAAGCGGATATTGCCCGCACCGCCACCACCGCGCCCATCCGCAAGCCGATAGGACCCGGCCGAGTGCCATGCGAGACGGATCATAAGCCCGCCGTAATGGCCATAATCCGCAGGCCACCAATCCTGGCTGTCGGTCATCAGCGCCTTGACGTCGGCCTTGAGCGCCTCGACATCCAGATCCTTGAGCGCGTCACGGTAGCTGAAATCCGCGCCCAAAGGGTTTGTCTTGGTGTCATGCTGGTGCAGAATGTCCAGATTCAGCGACTTGGGCCACCAGTCCATGACCGTCGTCCCGGTCTCGGTCATCCCGCCATGCATCACCGGGCATTTGCCGGTGCTCGTCACGTCATTTCCGTCCATTTCCGTCTCCAATCCTTGCAGTGGTCGCGTTGGCGAAACGGGGAAACAGCGCGGGCAAGGGACCGGTGTGCCTCGGTGCACGCGGTCCCGCGACGGCTCTCCCCCCATCAATACTGGAATCGTTCTAACATAGCATGTGTATTGGACAAAGTTGCATTTACTGATTGGACTGATAACTTGAAGTTATGAGAGACATCACCCTTCGCCAGCTTCGCTATTTCGACGCCCTGTCACGCCACGGGCATTTCGGCCGCGCGGCAGAGGCCTGCGCGATCTCTCAACCGGCGCTGTCCGTGCAGATCAAGGAACTGGAGGAATCCCTCGGCACCCCCCTGTTCGAACGCAGCGCCCGGCAGGTGCGGCTGACCGGCTTCGGCGAGGAAGTCTCGGGGCGGGTGCGGGCCATCCTTCGCTCGGTCGACGAACTGGGGGACATGGCCCGCGCGTCACAGGATCGGCTGGCAGGTCGGCTGCGCATCGGCGTGATCCCCACCATCGCCCCCTATCTGCTGCCTGCGATCATCGGGCGGCTGACCCGTGACCACGCGGGCCTCGACATCCGCGTGCGCGAGACGGTGACGCCGAAACTGATCCACGAGTTGGAGGAGGGTCGGCTGGACACCGCCATCGTGGCGCTGCCGATCTCGGAGCCAGCTTTTACCGAGGTGGCGTTGTTTTCCGAAGAGTTCGTGCTGGTGCGCCCCAAGACGGACGAGGGCAAACCGGTGCCCAACCGCGAGGCGCTGCGGGAAATGCGACTGCTTCTGCTGGAAGAAGGCCACTGTTTCCGCGATCAGGCACTGTCTTTTTGCGCCATCAATTCGACCCTGCCGCGCGAGCTGCTGGACGGCAGTTCGCTGACAACGCTGGTGCAAATGGTCAGCGCCGGGATTGGCGTGACCCTGATCCCCGAGATGGCGGTCCCGGTCGAGACCCGCTCGGCCTCGGTCGCGCTCGCCCGCTTCGACGCCCCCCGCCCCAAACGCACCATCGGCATGATCTGGCGCAAGACGACGCCGCTGGCGGGCCAGTTGGCGCATGTGGCGGACGCGGTGAAAGCAGCGGCGGGGGTTGGTGTGGGTGAACGGCGCCCCGGCGCGGAACAAGGGCGCCCGTAGGGTGGGCAGTTTGCCCACCTCTGAGGCAATGGGCTGGGCAGCGTGGTGGGCAAAACTGCCCACCCTACGGCTTGCTTCACTATTTGAAGAAACATCACCCCCTCCGCCTCTTGCCACCTCTCTGCCCCGGCCGGCCCGCCGTTGACCGCCCGCTTGCCTTCGCGGCCCCCTCGACGGCTGCGTCCACCGCCGATTGACGCGCCAATGGGTCGTCGGACACCACAAGATCCACCGTTTCCAGCCGTTTGACCTCGTCCCGCAAGCGCGCGGCTTCCTCGAATTCGAGGTTTTCCGCCGCCTTCCGCATCTGCTCGCGCAGTCCGTCCAGATGCGCTTCCAGATTCGCACCGTGCATGGGCTTGTCGATCTGGGCGGTGACACGGGCCATATCGACATCGCCTTGGTAAAGACCCGCCAGAATGTCGTCGACATTGCGCTTGACCGTGGCCGGGGTGATCCCGTGTTCCTCGTTATAGGCGATCTGTTTTTCGCGGCGGCGGTTGGTTTCGCCGATGGCGCGATCCATGCTGCCCGTGATGCGGTCGGCATACATGATGACGCGGCCTTCCACGTTCCGCGCCGCCCGCCCGATGGTCTGGACCAGCGAGGTCTCGGACCGCAAAAAGCCCTCCTTGTCCGCATCCAGAATGGCCACCAGCCCGCATTCGGGAATATCCAGCCCCTCGCGCAGCAGGTTGATCCCCACCAGCACGTCAAACGCCCCCAAACGCAGGTCGCGCAGGATCTCGATCCGCTCGATCGTGTCGATATCGGAATGCATGTAGCGGACTTTTATGCCCTGCTCGTGCAGGTATTCGGTCAGATCCTCGGCCATGCGTTTGGTCAGCGTGGTGACGAGCGTGCGGAAGCCTGCAGCGGTAACCTTGCGGATTTCGTCCATAACGTCATCGACCTGCGTCGTGACGGGGCGAATTTCGACCTCGGGGTCCAGCAGCCCCGTGGGTCGGATCACCTGTTCGGTGAAGACGCCGCCGGTCTGCTCCAGCTCCCACGCGGCCGGGGTTGCGGACACGAAGACGGATTGCGGGCGCATCGCGTCCCATTCCTCGAACTTGAGGGGGCGGTTGTCCATGCAGGACGGCAGGCGAAACCCGTGTTCGGCCAGCGTGAACTTGCGCCGGTAGTCGCCGCGATACATGCCGCCGATCTGTGGCACGGACACGTGGGATTCATCGGCAAAGACAATGGCGTTGTCGGGGATGTATTCGAACAGCGTCGGCGGCGGCTCGCCCGGCGCGCGCCCCGTCAGGTAGCGCGAATAATTTTCGATCCCGTTGCAGACGCCCGTGGCCTCCAGCATTTCCAGATCGAACCGCGTGCGCTGTTCCAGCCGCTGCGCTTCCAGCAGTTTGCCCTCGTCCTCCATCTGTTTCAGCCGCAGGGTCAGCTCTGCCTTAATGCCCTTGATCGCCTGTTTCATCGTCGGCGTGGGCGTCACGTAGTGGCTGTTGGCATAGACCCGCACCTTTTCCAGCGTGTCGGTCTTGGCGCCTGTCAGCGTGTCGAACTCGGTGACCGCCTCCAGCTCCTCACCGAAAAAGGACAGCCGCCAGCCGCGATCCTCCAGATGCGAGGGCCAGATTTCAAGGCTGTCGCCGCGCACACGAAAGGTGCCCCGCTGGAACGCCTGATCGTTCCGTTTGTATTGCTGCGCGATGAGATCTGCCATGACGGCGCGCTGATCATACTCTTTCCCGACCTCGATATCCTGCGTCATCGCGGTGTAGGTTTCCGGGCTGCCGATACCATAGATGCAGGACACGGACGCCACGATGATCACGTCATCGCGTTCCAGCAGCGCGCGGGTGGCCGAGTGGCGCATCCGGTCGATCTGTTCGTTGATCTGGCTTTCTTTTTCTATGTAGGTGTCCGAGCGCGGCACATAGGCCTCGGGCTGGTAGTAATCGTAGTAGCTGACGAAATATTCCACGGCGTTGTCGGGAAAGAAGCCCTTGAACTCTCCATAAAGCTGCGCGGCCAGCGTTTTGTTGGGGGCAAGAATGATGGCCGGGCGCTGTGTTTCCTCGATGATCTTGGCCATGGTAAAGGTCTTGCCGCTGCCCGTCACGCCAAGCAGCACCTGATTGCGCTCGCCCTCGGTGATCCCGCCGGCCAGTTCCGCGATCGCCGTAGGCTGGTCGCCAGCGGGCTGAAAGGTGGTGTGCATCTCGAAGCGCTTGCCGCCTTCCAGCTTGTCGCGCGTCTCGATGGTGTCGGCAATCTCGCGCCGGTCCGTGGAAGAATAGGGCATGTCTTGGTCCTTCGGTTGCCCCTAAGAATGATCGCATTTTGTTCCGCTGCAAGGGGGCCGCGGAAAAAACACGCCGCGCGGGCCAACGCGCGGCGCCGGTCTAGCACATCCCTGCTGACAGGGTTTTGTCAGTAGCCTGTCAGCCATCGGCCCCGGACCCGCACCCGACCGCTCAATCTTTAAACGAATTTGCAAGAATTCTGCGGGAGTATTCCCTTGCTGGGTCGGGCCACCTGCCCCTAGGGTGCCCAGGCAAGCAGCAAAACGGTTGTCGGCTGGCCCCGCACCACCCACCCCACCCTCGCTCCACGGGGTCGGTCGGCAACCTGCTTTACCCGGTCTCGCGCGGATGGTGCCCAAGCGCGACCAGAATGACCGTTGCATCCCGCCCCCGCTTTCACGATAAGACACACGTAACCCCGAAGGAGTTGCCCTGATGCGCGCACGAATCTATCAGCCCTCTCGCAACGCCATGCAGTCCGGCATGGGTAAGACCAAGACCTGGATTCTGGAATTTGCCCCGACCGAACGACGCGAAGTCGATCCGTTGATGGGCTGGACCGGATCGGGCGACATGTCGAGCCAGGTCAGGCTGCGGTTCGAAAGCTGCGAGGCCGCGCAGGACTACGCCCGGGAACATGGTATCGACGCGGTCGTGCTGCGCACCCACAAGCGCAAGGCCAACGTCCGCGCGCGCGGCTATGGCGAGAACTTCGCCACCGACCGCCGACAGGTCTGGACCCACTGAAACCCGGTGCCGGGCTGGCGCGTCGCGCTGGACGATGCCCGCGCCCGCGGCCTCAGTCTTGAAACCGGGCCGGTCGCCGACCGCGCTGCTTCCCGCGCTCCATGCCCTTCCGGATTCACGAAAACCGGCCCCTGTGGCGCCTTTGCCAACGGCCCGCACTCCACCCTCACGACCCACCCGATCTCGGCCCCGGATCACTCTTGCCTTCGGCCCGAAGCTCGCGCATCTAGGGGGCAGCGGTCCCGTAGCTCAACTGGATAGAGCAGCTGACTTCTAATCAGCAGGTTCGGGGTTCGAGTCCTCGCGGGATCGCCAAAACCATCATTTAGCGGCATTGTTGCATCGCCAAACCACTTGATCTTGCGACAAAACCGGACAAAGCTCGCTCACTATTACAGTCGAACGGCAGGCCATTTGGGGCGTGTCGGCATTTTTCGATGAGTCTTTGGACCAGCGAAATAAATCAAGGATACAGTGATGAAAGCCTATTTTGCCGCACTCTGCTTGGCGGTCATGCCGACAATTGCCCTTGCCGACGAGGTCTGGAATTCCAGTCTTGGTCAGATCACCTATCTTACTGACGTCGGCTCGACCGCGGTCTTCTCGGTGGGTGTTGACTTTCAAATCTACATTGATGGGCTCGGCGGGCAGTATAGTCAGAATTCCGGGACATACAGCGGGTATTGGATTGACAGTACCAACGGCGGCGCCGGCGATTGCCCCCAGACCGTCACCGCTCCAGACGGTTGGTCATCCCGCAACTGGGGCAATGTGCAGTTGACGTTTGACCCCGACGGATTCCATCGCAGCTACACGATGCTTTTGAACTATTGCCGCGAAACCACATGGACCAGCCAGACATACGCTCAACCGCGCTACTGATGCTCGGCGGCTATCGCACCAAGTCCGTTACATCAAGGGAAGCGGCCTGAAGCCTTGGCAATGTCCGGCTGGCCCGTCCCTGTAGGGTATCCGTCTTGATCGAGGCGTATTTGGCGTCCATTCGCGGTTTTGTACCCAGTGGCTCCGAAAAGTTATGTAATCAGCAGGTTCGGGGTTCGAGTCCTCGCGGGATCGCCACTTCTTCCGTTACAGCAACGACGGCGACCCGGTGCTTCGGTCCAGAAGATCCTGAACCAACGGGTTCGGGAAGCGGCGGCGGTGCGTGACGGCGTAAAAGGTTTCCTTGATCCTCGGATGCTCCTTGGCTTCCTTGAGCCGCCCCGACATCAGCTCGTCCTTCACGACGATGGGCGCCACAAGGGCCAAACCGATATCTTCCCGCGCCAGCAGGCGCATCATCGCCATGTCATCGACCTCGGCCGCGATTTGGGGGCTTACGGACAGGCGGCTGGCCATGGCGTCGAAGGCGGTGCGCAGGCTGTTGTCCGTCGTGGGCAGGATAAACGCCTGTTCGCGCAAAAGCGCGCGGATCGGGCGGTCGGGGTCCAACCGTTCCGGGGTGCCGACGATGCTGACCTCCTGCTCGCCGATCTGGTGCGTTTCATAGGGGGTCAGGCTGTCGTCGGGCGGTGTCCGGTTCATCAGCACCAGATCAAGATTGAGCGTGGCCAAGCCTTCCAGCAATTCGGCGGCACTGCCCGACCGCAGGATCACCTCGACATCCGTGCGCGCAAGGATCGGTCTCAGAAACCCGATCTGGAAGTTGCGTGACAGGGTTGCCAACGCCCCCACGCGCAGGGCTTTGCGGCTTTGCACCGTGCCGGTGAGCGTCGCGACCAGTTCCTGCCCGGTCGAAAAGATCGCATCCGCATGGTCCAGCGCGATGCGCCCCGCCTCGGTCAGGTGGAGCTGCCGCCCGCGCCGTTCAAACAGCCGATGCCCCAGACGCTCTTCCAATTGCTTGATCTGAACCGACAGGGCCGATTGCGACAGGTTCAGCCGTTGCGCCGTGCGCGTCAGGTTTCCGTCATGCGCGACGGCCCAGAAATAGCGAAGGTGATGATAGTTCAGCGGCATGACGTTCTAATAAATCGAACCAAAACTTAAAAACAATGAATTTTTTTGCTGCCTGCTTCTGCCTTACAGCGGGACCGCGACGGTCTTCAGTCCCGAAAACCACAGGAACCCGATCATGGCCTATCTACACCTTCCGTTTCTCATCCCGCTTTTGCTGCTGCTTGCGGCACTTTTTGCCGTCCGACGGCCGGGCAAGCGCCCCGGCATCGTGCCGGGACTGGCCGAGGCAGCGGCGTTTGGCGGCCTGTTGGCGGCCGTCGCCGCAACGCTGCTGCTGACCGTCAAAGGCCCCGGAACATCCGGCATGGTCGGGCTGATCGGCATTGGCCTGTCGGTGCGGCTCGACGCGGTCAGTGCGGTGATGATGGTGCTGGTCAGCTTCATCGGCTGGGTCGTGCTGCGCTATTCCAGGACCTACATGGACGGAGAGGCCCGGCAAGGCGCCTTCACCGGCTGGATGTGCGCAACGCTGGCTGCGGTCCTGCTGCTGGTGATGTCGGGCAACCTCGTCCAGCTCTTCGTGGCCTGGACGATCACCAGCCTGTCCCTAAACCGGCTGCTGCTGTTCTATCCCGAACGAGCCACGGCGCAACGCGCGGCCCGCAAGAAGGCGCTTGTCGCGCGGTTGAGTGAAGTCAGCCTCGCGGGCGCGGTCATCCTGCTGGCGGCGGAAACCGGCACGACCGACATCCAGACCATCCTGTCCACGGCAGGCCCCGGCTGGATGACGATGCTCGCGGCGCTGCTACTGGGGGCGGCGGCCTTGATGGCCTCGGCGCAGTTCCCGGTCCATGGCTGGCTGACCGAGGTGATGGAGGCCCCGACGCCGGTCTCTGCGCTGCTCCATGCCGGGGTCATCAATGCGGGCGGGTTTCTCTTGATCCGGTTCGCGGACGTGATGCTGCTGGCGCAGGGGGTGATGGCGTTTCTGGTCATGCTCGGCGGGTTCACCGCGCTGTTCGGGGGCTTGGTGATGCTGACCCAGCCCGCGGTCAAGACCTCGCTGGCGTGGTCGACCATCGCGCAAATGGCCTTCATGATCATGCAATGCGGTCTGGCGCTGTTCCCACTGGCCTTGCTGCATATCGTGGCCCATTCCCTGTACAAGGCGCATGCCTTCCTCAGTTCGGGCGAGGCCGTGCGCAATGTCGCCGCGATCCGCCGCCCCGGCCCGATCGCGGTGCCAAGCGCGCGCAACGTCCTGCAATCCTTCACCATCGCCATCCTGATCTATGGTCTCGTCGGCGCTGTGCTGGGGTTCGAGGACAAATCGGTGCAGGCCATCGCCCTGGGTGTGATCCTGATCTTCGGCGTCGCCTACCTGCTGGCGCAGGGCTTTGCCGACGCGGCACCGCGAATGCTGACGCAGCGCACCGTCATTTACGCCCTGCTGGCGTCGGTCAGCTATTTCGCCCTGCAACTCACGGCACAGGCCCTGACCGCCGGCAGCCTGCCCCCAACCCCAGGTCCGGGGCCGCTGGAATGGGCGCTCATCCTTCTGGCGCTTGCCAGCTTCGGCCTTGTCGCGGTTGCGCAGGCGACATTCCCCTTGTGGGCCACGCACCCGGCTTCGGCGGGTCTGCGGGTTCATCTCACCAACGGCCTCTATGCAAATGCCCTCTTCGACAAGCTGCTTGACGGCTGGTCCCAGCGGTCTGACGCCTGAAAGGAACGCCCCCATGTATGCCAAGCTCGAAACCTCCACCGCCGCCCTGCTCGACCTTGTGGCCGAGGCGAATGCAGCCGCCAAGGCGATCCCGCCGCTGTTCCCGCTATCCGCCAATGTCGCGGTGAACCCCTTTTTGGGCCAGACCGGAGAGCCCTTGCCCATCACATCGGCGCGCCTGGCGCGCGTCGGCGGCGTCCGGATCACCCTCTCGCGGGCGCATTGGGCCGCGAAGCTGGCCGCAGGCGACGTCATCGAGACCGACCTGCGCCAGGCCCTGTCGGCCATCGCGGACCCTTCCCACAACCTGGGCCTTGCGGACATCACTGCGGCATTGGACAAGGATGCGCCCGCCCCCAAGGCCCTGCCCACCGTGGCAGACCTGGCGGCCGAGGTCTCCGGCATCGACTGGCCGGGCCTGATCGAAGACCGCATCGGGGTTTGGGCCGCTGGCCATTTCGACGAGGGTCAGGCCCTCTGGCAGCAGGCCAGAACCGGCGGCGCGTTTTCCGCATGGCGGGATTTCGCATCGCGCGACCTGACGCCCCAGATCATGGGCCTGACGAATTTCTGCACCTTCGTCGCCGAAACCGACCGGTCGCACTGGCGGGCCATGGGCCGCGCAACCGCCCGGCTCGGCCTGACCACCGGAACAGAAACGACCGTGTTCCACCGCTGGCTGATGACGCTTGGCGGATGGGCCCAATACGCGCGGCACCTCCTTTGGCAAGCGGAACTGGACGGCACACAGGACAACACCGTGACCGAGCTTCTGGCAATCCGCATGGTGTTCGAAGAGGCGCTCTTCGACCTGTACGAAGACCAGATCGCTGCGCGTTGGACGGGGGTTGTCGCAGCCCACCAGACCCCGGTCACCGCGTCGCGGGACGATGTCATCGACGCGGTCCTGCAAATCGCGGCGGAACATGCCGAACAGCGCAAGCTTGCCGACAAACTGCCCTCTGCCCCGCCGCCCAAGACCGGGGAACGCCCCCATGTGCAGGCGGCATTCTGTATCGACGTGCGCTCCGAGGTGTTCCGTCGGGCGCTGGAGGCACAGGACAGCAAGATCGAGACCATCGGCTTCGCCGGGTTCTTCGGGTTGGCCAGTGCGCACAAGCCCGCCGGCTCGGATGTGGCCGATCTGCGCGGCCCGGTTCTGTTGCGCCCCGGCGTGACATCGCAGGCAGCCGAACCGCAAAAGGCCGATCTCAATCGCCGCTACACCGCGCGGGCCAAGCGGGCCTGGGGCCGGTTCAAATTGGCCGCCGTCTCCTCTTTCGCCTTCGTCGAGGCGATGGGGCCGGTCTATGCCGGGAAGCTGCTGCGGGATGCCTTCGGCCTTGGCACACGGCCCAAGACGGACCCGGCCCCGGTGCTGGACCCGGCAATCCCGTTGGAAACGCGTATCGGCATGGCCCGGTCGGTGCTGACGGCCATGTCCTTGACCGACAATTTCGCCCCGATCGTGCTGCTGGCCGGTCACGGTGCCGAGGTTGTCAACAATCCGCATGAAAGCGCCTTGCACTGTGGCGCCTGCGGCGGTCACGCGGGCGACGTCAACGCACGGCTTCTGGCCGGTCTGTTGAATGACCCTGACCTGCGGCGCGGGCTGCGGGACCACGGGATCGAGATCCCATCCGACACCGTTTTTCTGCCCGCCATGCACTACACCACCACGGATCGTGTCACGCTTTACGACCAGGACCTGCCGGGCGACCAGCCGGTGCCCGGCCTCGCGCACCTGAAAGACTGGCTGACAGCAGCCGGGGGCCTTGCCCGTGCCGAGCGGGCCGCACGTCTGCCACGCGCAGCCAGGGCGCGGACGATCCCGCAGCGGGCAAGGAACTGGGCCGAGACACGCCCCGAATGGGGGCTGGCCGGATGCCGGGCCTTCGTCGCCGCGCCCCGGCACCGGACCGATGGCACCGACCTCGCCGGGCAGGCTTTCCTGCACAACTACGACTGGCGCCGCGATGACGGGTTCGGCGTGCTGGAACTGATCCTGACCGCCCCGGTGGTGGTCGCCAGCTGGATCAGCCTGCAATATTACGGCTCGACCGTCGCGCCGACCCTGTTCGGGGGCGGCAACAAGCTGTTGCACAACGTGGTCGGCGGCATCGGCGTTCTGGAGGGCAACAACGGTGCCCCGTGTCCGGGCCTGCCATGGCAGTCGGTTCACGATGGCAACCAGTTCCAGCACGATCCCCTGCGCCTGTCGGTGATTGTCGAAGCCCCGCGTGACGCCCTGTCGGGTATCCTCGACCGCCACCCGGCGGTGCGGGCCTTGTTCGACAATGGCTGGCTGCACCTGATCGCCATGTCCGATGACGGCACACTGGCATGGCGCTATCGCGGAAACCTGACATGGGCCCCGTTCGGGGATGCCCCCGATGTTCCGCGGGCCATGGCGGCGGAATAGATCATCAGTCGTCGGCAATCACCGCAAGGGGCGGCGTCCGCCTCTTGTTCAACACCGGATAGCGATCCTGCCCCTTGCGCCGGGTGGCGATCCTGCCCGCCACCGTCTGCTCTGCCACCCTTGTGGCCCGCGCCCGGCGTGCTAGGTCTGATCCAAAGCCAAATCACCACAGGAGAGCCACCATGTCCGACGCCCCCGTCATCGCCCAGAAATCCCCCTTCCCGGTCGAGGTCGAGGAGGGCCGAAACTACTTCTGGTGCGCCTGTGGTCAAAGCAAGCGGCAACCATTCTGCGATGGCTCGCACAAGGACACCGCGTTCAGCCCGGTGAAATACACCGCCGAAAAAACCGGCAAGGTCTTTTTCTGCGGCTGCAAGAATACCGCCAAATCGCCGCTCTGCGACGGAACGCATTCCAAGCTCTGATCGCCGTTTTGTCTGTATGGGGGGTGTACAGGGGGTGTACGGGGGGTGCACGCCCGGCGCCCCCCTATTTTTCACCCAGATAGACGCGGCAGGCCTCGGCCACGTGGCGAAAGCGGTCGCCCCCCAGATGCTTGCCGCCATACCACCGTGTAACCACAATCAGATGCGATTGCAGGTCCGCGCCCTCCAACATCTTGAGGATGATATTGCCCGCACCGCTTTCTCCGTCGTCGGATTTGAGCGGCCCGTCAGGCAACAGAACGGCCCAACTGTTATGCGTGGCCTTCGCGTATTTTTTCTTCTTTTTCAGTGATTTGAGGAACTCGTCCACATCTTCCCGGCGACCGACAGGCCCACCCGAAACGGCATATTTCGACCCCCGGTCGCTGATCACGTTCTCAATCTGGCGCATTCCTCATGGCTGCCACGCCACGCCAACAAGGTCCAGCCGGGAAATATCAGCCCCGGAGGCGGTCAAACACACCAGCATTGACGCAATCCGCAGGCGCGGCCTCGGCCCCCGACAGATCATGCCCTTGCAACCAGCGTTCACACTCTTCCACCCAGGAACAGCCCCGGCATCGTGTCACGGTCCCGGCCCATTCCTGTTGCGATATCAGACCTTTATGCGCGGCATCGGCCAAGTCGACCCCCGCCGTTTTGGCCATGGATTGCGCCAGCCAGAAGTGGCGCACGGGGTCGCCCAAGGGGCGCAGGCAGCGGTTCGGCATGGTCTCGGGCCTCGTTCCGCAGGGGCGTTCACCCCTTGCGCAGTTCCTTGAGTTTCTCGGCATTCCGGCAATAGGCGGGCGCGTCTTCGGCGCTTGCGTGGCTGCCCAGCCATTTCGCGCAATCCTCTGGCGAGGTGCAGTTAGAGCAGCTCAGCACCATGTCGTCGCGTTCCGACGGCGTCAACTCTCCACGCAACTCGGCTTCGTCCAGATCGGCCCCAAGCCGATCCGCCATCTGCCCCATGAGCTTTGCGTGATGATCGAGAACTTTCTGTCCGGGCATCCGCACCTCCATCGCTGGCGACCATTCCGGGCGGAACAGCCTTGCCCCGTTACCCAAACGGAAACGGCCCGGCAGGGCCTTGACTCAGATCAAGCAGGCTTGCGGCAAATCGGATCAGGCAGGGGCTAGGCATTCCCGCGCGACAGGCTTACCCTGCTTCCATGTTTACGATCGAGCACGAATTCGACGCGACCGTGGTCACGCTGGTCGACGAGGGCGACGCCCCCTTGCAAGAGGATGTGGTGATCTCGGCCTTCGAGGAATGCGTGACGCTGGAGCAGTTCGATGCGCGCGGAAACTCGGTGCAGAAAATCACCCTGTCAGAGGCGCAATTGTTGGATCTGGCCGCGGCGCTGGACCTGCCGGAAGGCGTCTACCGGCTGCATCGCCCGGATCAGGAGTAGAGCGTATCGCAAGTCAGAGGACCGAAAGACCGGTTCCCGCTTTTGCGCGACAGGCCCTAAGACGCGCAGGCCACGCAACGCATGGCGCAGGGGTCAACATCCAACCGCTTGCTGCCGATGAAGTCACCGCAATCCTCGCACCAGCCGAACGCGCCCTCGTCGATCCGCGCCAAGGCCGCCGCGATTGCCGTAAGCCGCCCGTTCCGCCGGGTTTCCATCGCCGCCGCCATCGCCTGCCCCTGCAACGCATCCTGACGCGACAGACGGCCGACCGAGGTCTGGTCCAGCGTCACCGGCTTTCGCGCCTCGGCGGTATCGTCAGAGGCGGCAAGCAGGTCGGTCCGCTCCTGTTCCAGCAGCGGCCGATAGCGCGCGGCAAGCTCGGCATCGGTCGGATCTGTCATATCTCGGGCCTCCTTGTTGGCTTCTGCCCGTTCCACAACACCGAAAGATCGCTGGTCGGCGGGTGATGCGGCCCCAACCTATCGGACCTCGACAACCTTGTCGCGGCCCGTTGCGCCCTGCACGATTTCCAGCCGGGATTTCGGCACGCCAAGCGCCTTGGACAAGAGCTTCAGCACCGCTGCATTCGCCTTGCCGCCCTCAGGTACCGTGGTGACATAGACCCGCAGCGGGTCGCCGTCTGCCTCGGGCGGCGTCACTGCATTGCGCGAGGCCTTGGGCGTCACGCGCAGCGCCAGCCGCGCGCCGGGCACGGCCAGATGGCACAGGTCTGGGCTGGTCTTGGCCATGGCGGCACGCTCCTTCCCCCCCAGTCCTAACGCCTTCGTGCCCTTGCGCAAGCGTCGCGCCATTGCCACTCTGCCCGGACAAGACGGGAGGCGCAAACATGGCCACGGGATTTTTCTGGGACGAACGCTGTTTCTGGCATTCAGGCGGCAACTACGCACAGATGTTGCATGTCGGCGGGCTGGTTCAGCCCACGGCCAGCGCGACCTTGCCGGAAAACCCCGAAACCAAGCGGCGGCTCAAGAACCTGATGGATGTGACCGGGCTGCTGGCCGCACTGGACGTGCGGTCGGCCCCGATGGTCACGGATGAAGACATGCTGCGCGTCCACCCGGAAAGCTACCTGACCCGGTTTCGGGACATGGCGGCAGCGGGCGGCGGAGAGCTGGGGTTGCGCACGCCGTTCGGCCCCGACGGCTACGACATCGCGCGGGTCTCGGCGGGGTTGGCCAAGGCGGCGCTCTTCGCTGTTCTTGAGGGTGAGATGGACAATGCCTACGCCCTGTCGCGCCCGCCGGGGCATCACTGTCTGCCGGACATGCCCAACGGCTTCTGCCTGCTGGCCAACATCCCCATCGCCATCGAGGCTGCGTTCGAATCCGGTCTGGCCGACCGGGTCGCGGTGCTGGATTGGGACGTGCATCACGGCAACGGGACAGAGGCGATCTACTACGACCGTCAGGACGTGTTGACGATTTCCGTGCACCAAGAGCGGAACTATCCGCTCGACACCGGCGATTTCGCAGATCGCGGCTCTGGCCGGGGCAGTGGCTACAACCTCAATATCCCGCTGCCGCCCGGTGCCGGACACAAAACGTATATAGAGACCGTCGAGCGGCTGGTGATCCCGGCGCTGGCCGATTACGGGCCAGACGTGATCATCGTGGCGTCAGGCTATGACGCGGCGGCGATGGACCCTTTGGGTCGGATGCTGGCCTCGGTCGAGACGTTCCGGGTGATGACCACCATGATCAAGGAGGCCGCAACGCAGCTGTGCGACGGCAAACTGGTGATGGTGCATGAGGGCGGCTATTCCGAGGCCTATGTGCCGTTCTGCGGCCATGCCGTGATCGCGGAACTGGCGGGCAGCCGCATCAGCGCCCCCGATCCGCTGGCCGAGATCCTGGCACAGCGCCAGCCCTCGGAACGGTTCGACCACTATTGTTCGGTCCTGATCGCCGAGATGGAAGCAGCGCTCTGATCCGGTCGGGCGGGGTCCGTAGTAATACCTACCTGGGTGGAAACCGGTTGCTCCAAGGGGGCAGATGCGTATTGCAAAGGGCCATCGCTGCTGCGCGGCGGGGGCGCGTTGACTCCCCCCATGACGCGCGGCACGGTGCGGCAGGGAATTTTATGGGAGTACCTCCATGAAGAAAGTATATGGCTCAGCCGACGAGGCGCTCGATGGGCTGCTCTTCGACGGCATGCTCATTGCGGCGGGGGGCTTTGGCCTCTGCGGCATTCCAGAGCTGCTGATCGACGCGCTCGTGAAAGCGGGCGTCAAGGATCTGACGGTGGCCTCCAATAACGCAGGCGTTGACGGGTTCGGTCTTGGCAAGCTTCTGGATACGCGCCAGATCAAGAAGATGATGTCGTCTTACGTGGGCGAAAACGCCGAGTTCATGCGGCAATACCTGTCGGGCGAGCTTGAGCTGGAATTCAACCCGCAAGGCACGCTGGCCGAACGGATGCGCGCCGGTGGCGCTGGCATCCCCGGCTTCTACACCAAAACCGGTGTGGGCACCGTCATTGCCGAGGGCAAGGAAGTGAAAGAGTTCGACGGCGAGGACTACATCCTTGAACGCGGCATCTTCGCGGACATTTCCATCGTGAAAGCGTGGAAGGCCGACGACACCGGCAACCTCGTGTTCCGCAAGACCGCCCGCAACTTCAACCCGCCCGCGGCCATGTGCGGCAAGGTCTGCATCGCCGAGGTCGAAGAAATCGTCCCGCGCGGCAGCCTCGATCCCGATGGGATTCACCTGCCCGGCATCTATGTGCACCGCCTGATTCAAGGCGAGCATGAGAAACGCATCGAACAGCGCACCGTGCGCAAGCGGGAGGAAGCATAATGCCCTGGGACCGCAACCAGATGGCCGCCCGCGCGGCGGAAGAACTTGAAGACGGCATGTATGTGAACCTCGGCATCGGCATCCCGACGCTGGTGGCCAACTACGTGGGCGACAAGGACATTACCCTGCAATCGGAAAACGGTATGCTCGGCATGGGCCCCTTCCCCTATGAGGGCGAAGAAGACCCGGACCTGATCAACGCGGGCAAGCAGACCATCACCGAATTGCCGCGCACGTCCTTCTTCGACAGCGCCACCAGTTTTGCCATGATCCGGGGCGGCAAGATCGCCGCTGCGATCCTTGGCGCGATGGAGGTGGCCGAGAACGGCGACCTCGCCAACTGGATGATCCCCGGCAAGCTGGTCAAGGGCATGGGCGGCGCGATGGACCTTGTGGCTGGCGTTGGCCGCGTGGTGGTCGTGATGGACCACACCAACAAGCATGGCGATTCCAAGGTGCTCAAGGCCTGCACCCTGCCGCTAACCGGCAAGGGCGTGGTCAACCGCATCATCACCAATCTCGGTGTGCTCGACGTGGTCGAGGGCGGTCTTAGAATCGTGGAATGCGCCGAGGGCGTGACCGAAGATGAATTGCGCGCCGCGACCGAGGCGACAATCGTCGACTGACGGCCCGGATCTATGGACAAGACAGCGCCGCCCTTCGGGGCGGCGTTTTCAGTTGATCCCGTAGCGCGACTGCAAACCCGAGATGCGGCTTTCATAAGCGGCACGAATACAGGTGTGATCCGCGCGGCAGGCGTTGCGCGCGGCCAGCCAGTTGCGCTGATCCGTCGCCACGCCTGGATAGGACCGCACCTGATTGTAGAGATCGCCCATGTAACGATCCATCTGCCCAAGCTCTGGAGAGGCGCAAATCGTCTGCTCGGTGGGATTGAGCGCACCGTCGGCACACCATGCCGGCCCCGTCGGGTGCAACGGGCCCATGGGCGCGTGCGGCTTGCCGCCCCCGGTTACAAGGCCCTGCAAGGCGGCAATGCGACGGTCATAGGCCGCGCCAATGCAGCCCGCATTCCATCCACAGGCATTGCGCTGCGCCAACCAGCCCTGTTGTTGCGCAGGCAATCCGGGCAGGTGGCGAACCGCGTCATAGGCCTGCACCATCTGCGCATCACGCCACCCAAGGTCGGGCGTGGCGCAGATCGTTTGCTCGGTCGGGTTGAGTGGCGCATTCGTGCACCACGATTGGCCCCAGACCGGTGACACGACACACAGGAAGAGAACGACAAGGATAGACCTGACCATCTGGGCGGCTCCTTACAGCAGGCTGTTGTCGGCACTATACCGCAAAAACGCGCGGCGCAGCAGGGGTCTAGCCGCTGGTGGCAACCATCGTGCGGAAAACGCACCCGTCCGACACCAGTTCCGGCGGGGTCAGGCACAGCAACCGCGCCGCGCGCCAAGTGGCCAGCACCTGGGGGATATAGTCGCGCGTCTCGGGGAAGTCCGGCACGCCGCCCGCCGCCCGCACGGCCCCTTCCCCGGCATTGTAGCCCGCCAACACGAGAATCGGGTCACGGTCGAATTCCGCCATAAGCCAATCGAGGTAGGCCACCCCGCCCGCGATGTTCTGGCTGGCGTCAAGGCTGTTGGCGACACCAAACCGTTCGGCCGTTGCGGGGATCAACTGCATCAGACCTTGGGCCCCGGCCCGGCTGTGCGCCGCCGGGTCGCCGCGCGATTCGACCGCCATCACGGCAAGGGCCAGCGCGGGCGAGATCCGCGTGCCCACGGTCGCTTGCATCAACTGCGCCCCATGTTCCTCGGCCAATGCCAGCAGACCATCGGCGCGCATCACCGGCAGGTCCGCCGCCTCTGGCGCGGTCGCCAGCAGGTCGAGCGCGGTCGAGAATCGGCCCGCCCCCGCCTCGCGCCCGGCGGGAATCGCGGCCCAGAACCAATCCGAAGCCGTGGGAATCGGGTCGGGCGGGGTTTGCCGCACAGTGGGCATCGGCGCCTCTGGCTGGGTGTCGCCGATCTGGACATTGATCCGCGGGCCACTCTGATCCGAGGTCCGGGCTGGCACCATGCGAAAGGTGAAATCGGGAAAGGGCGGGGGCGCACCGGCAGTGGTTTGCCCCAAGGAGGGGGCCGCCAACGCCAACACGGCGCAAAAGCTCAGGAACGTGGTTTTCACAAGGCCCATCGGCTGCCCGCTGCTCGCTGTTTTCCACAGCCTGCCAGACCTGCATGCGTTAATAAATATCCCATTCTTGTGTCCACCTGGGTGCCAGACCGGGCCGGAAAATTTCAACTTACTGTTTTTGCTAATATTTCTCGGAATCTGATTTGACCGGGATGAATAAAATTTTACTGCAAAAGACCGAAAACACGCCCCAAAGCCGCCCGAATTGACCGGCTATCTATGGCTGTCCCCGAAGCGGACAGGATCGCATCGTAAAACAAGATCCTGCGAAACGTGAGGCGGACGCAGACAAGCAACACAACTCCTATCGAGGGACAAATACCATGATCAAGACCTTCCTGAATTCCGAATCCGGCGCCGTCACTGTTGACTGGGTCGTTCTGACCGCCGCAATCGTTGGCCTGATGGCCGTCGTGTCCTCGGGCGTCGAGAACCTCTCGGGCGACATCCAGACCCAACTGGAAACCAACCACATCACCACCACGTTCGGCGACTGATCGTCCAACACCCCATCGAAGAGGGCCGCGCCATCGGGCAGCGGCCCTTTTTCTTTGCGCGGGATTCGCAGGCCGCCGCGCACCAGCCGGTCAGGAAAAAATCACTAAAATTCCAGACAATTCCTCTGCAATGCCCAATTCCCGCCCGGATTCGAGGCGACATTCACCTCATCCCAAGGGGGCAGACACCCATAGGGCAAAGCAGACCAAACCTGGAGCAAGACAATGATCAAGACCTTCCTGAATTCCGAATCCGGCGCCGTCACTGTTGACTGGGTCGTTCTGACCGCCGCAATCGTTGGCCTCGGCCTGGCCGTGATGGCCGTCGTGTCGGCTGGCGTCGAGAACCTCTCGGGCGACATCCAGACCCAACTGGAAACCAACCATATCACCACCACGT
This sequence comes from Nioella nitratireducens, assembly GCF_001879715.1. Taxonomy (GTDB): domain Bacteria; phylum Pseudomonadota; class Alphaproteobacteria; order Rhodobacterales; family Rhodobacteraceae; genus Nioella; species Nioella nitratireducens. The sequence continues at coordinate 240,461 of NZ_MNBW01000001.1, forward strand.
TCGGCGACTGATCGCCAACCACTGGTTTTCCCAAGGAAAGGGCCGCGCCTTCGGGCAGCGGCCCTTTTTCTTGTTTCCTTTCCCTCTACGATCCCCATTCGCTGTTTCCCGATTTCCGCCACATTCTGTCCATAATTGCGCATTTCTGCCGCACTTTTGCCCCAATTCGCCGCGATCTTGCCATGGTCTGCCCGGGATGCTGCCACATCCCTAAATACCTGGAGGATCTGCAATGCGTGCCTTGGCCCGTTTCAAAAGCTTTGCCCTGTCCGATTCCGGTGCTGTTACCGTCGACTGGGTTGTCCTGACCGCCGCGCTTGTCGGTCTTGGTCTTGCCGTCACCAATACCGTGTCCTCGGGGCTGGAAAGCCTGTCGAGCGAAATCAAAGCTCAGCTGGAAACCGACATGATCTCGGACGGTTTCAACTGATCGAAACCGATCCCGGCGGCGGGGGCCGTCAGGATTGGAGGAAAATTTTTGGGAATTGGCGTTCCCACGACCTGCCTTTGCCTTGTTTCTGCCCTGTGCGTACGGTCCCTTGGGGGCATATCCCCCCGAGGACCGGCGACAGAATGCGCTGCTGCTCTGCATCTACCGCAGAGCCATCCAATCACAGCAGTTGCAGGAGCATACCATGCCAATGAAATCCCTGACCGCCTTCGCCTTTGATGAATCCGGCGCCGTGACCGTCGACTGGGTCGTTCTGACCGCCGCATTGGTGGGCCTGGGCCTCGCCGTGATGTCGGTCGTGTCCGGAGGGCTTGAAAACCTGTCCGGCGACATCAAGGACCAGCTCGAGGTCGACCATGTGAACGCCGGCTTTGCCTCCACGTCCACTTCGACCAGCACGACCACCACCACGGACTGAATCGCCCCCCGTCGCATGGCACTGGTGCATGGCATTGGTGCCAAGGTCGGGCGCGCCGAAGGAAGGTCGCGCCCGCACCATTCTTTCGCCCGATTTCACTGGCATTGTCACCGAGATGAACCAGCGGCCGCATCTTGCGACCGCGTCCCGAAGCAAATCAAAAAAGGGCAGTGACATGCGAATTATCTTCGGACTTGTCCTTATCATAGGGGTCGGCCTCGCAGGCTTTGCCGTGTACGTGGCCAAAGACCGCTTTACCCAATACCAGGCGGCGATCGCCTCGCAGCAGGATGCCATTGTGCCGACGACCACGGTCTACGTGGTCAATCGCCAGATGCGCTACGGCGAGCAGATTCGCCCGCAAGATGTCAGCGCCATCCGCTGGCCCGAGGGCAACGTGCCCTTCGGCGCCTTCACCAGTGAAGAAGATCTCTTCCCGCCGGATACCGACGGTCTGCGCACCGTCCTGCGTGTGATGGAACGCAATGAACCGGTGCTGGTCGCCAAGGTCACCGGACCGGGCGAAGACGCTGGCGTCGCCTCTCGTCTTGCCGATGGCATGCGGGCCCTCGCGCTGCGGGTCGACGTGGCCAGTGGCGTGTCAGGCTTTCTGCGCCCGGGCGACAGGGTCGATGTCTACTGGACGGGCAACGCCCGTGGCCAGAATGTCACCCGCCTGATCCAGGCCTCGGTGCAGATCATCGCCATCGACCAGATCGCTGACGAAGACCGCAACAACCCGACCATCGCCCGCACCATCACGGTCGAGGCTCCGCCAGACCAGGTCGCGGCCTTGGCCCAGGCCCAGGCCACCGGCAACCTGACCCTCGCGCTTGTCGGCGTGCGCGATCAGACCCTCTCGGCCAACGTCGAAGTCGATCAGGACAGCCTGCTTGGCGTCGTCGCCGAAGCCGCCCCGCAAGGCCCCCGCATCTGCACCGTGCGCAACCGGCGCGGCGCCGAAGTGGTGGTTACACAGGTGCCATGCACCAACTGATCGGGATTTTCCCTGCGATTGGCCCCCTTCATCTAGGGGGCCTTTCGTCGTTTGACCCCACCCCTGCCCCACCGTGCCCTGTTCACCACATGAACACAGGCCCCCAAGCGCCTGATTCTTGCGCCAGAAACCAATTTGGGGCATTGTGCAGGCAAAAGAGCCGCAAGAGCTCCCCAAAAATCGTGATCAGAGAGGCAGGATCACAATGAGCATTTGGCGTCACCTAGGCGTAGCCCTGTTGGGCATAACGCTGGCTTTCGTGGCCGCTCCGACCGCGCGGGCGCAATCCCTTCGTGTGCTGGAGGGCAATACCTCGGCGACCCTCAGGGTGCCGATGAACCGGGCCGTCGTGGTGGAAAGCGAGGCACTCTTTGCCGAACTCTCCGTCGCCAACCCGCAGATCGCAGATATCGCGACCCTCTCGGAAAATACCATCTACGTTCTGGGCCGGGCGCCGGGGCGCACCACGATGACGCTGCTCAGCGCCGAGGGCACGCTGATCGCCAATGTCGAGGTGCAGGTTGTTCCTGACCTCGCCGAGTTCCGCGAGCGGTTGCAGGAAATCCTGCCCAACGAACCGGTCGAGGTGCGCAGCGCCAATGACGGGATCGTTCTGTCGGGCACCGTATCTTCTGGGCAGGTGGTGGATCGGGCGTTGGAACTGGCCGCGCGCTACGCCCCCGGACGGGTTTCCAACATGATGATGGTCGGCGGATCGCAGCAGGTGATGCTGCGTGTCCGCTTTGCCGAGATGTCGCGCAGCGTGCGCCGGGAGCTGGGTGCCTCGCTCGGTCTCACCGGCACGGCCTTTGGTGGCGATGGCGGTGCCTTCCTCGGCACCGGTGCGTCGAACGCGTCGGGGCCTGCGACCTTCGGACTCGGCTCGACCGCCGCGACCAACATGACCGGCCGCGAAGGCGCCCTTGGCATCAGCTTCGGCAACAATAGCCTGCAACTCTCGGTTCTGCTGGAGGCGCTGGAAAGCAACGGTGTCGTCCGCACCTTGGCCGAGCCGAACCTCAGCGCCCTGTCGGGCCAGACCGCGACATTCAACGCTGGCGGAGAATTTGCCGTTCCCGTTCAAACGGATACCGGCGTGTCGGTCGAATTTCGGCCCTATGGCGTAAACCTTTCTTTTACTCCGACTGTTGTCGATGACGAAGTGATCAACCTCAACCTTTCCGCCGAGGTTTCGGCCATCGACGCGGATCTGATCAATACACAAACCGGCGTGCCGGGCCTGCGCACCCGCACCGCCTCGACAACCGTTGAAATGCGGGACGGTGAAAGCTTTGCCATCGCAGGGCTGCTTCAGGACGATTTCCGCGATGCCATCGGCCAAGTACCGTGGCTTGGCGACATTCCCGTTCTCGGGGCGCTGTTCCGGTCCGCAAATTACCAGCGGGAGCAATCGGAACTGGTGATCATCGTCAGCGCGCATCTGGTGTCGCCCACACGGGGTGAAGCACTGGCCCTGCCGACGGACAGGATTCGCATCCCCTCCGAATCGCAGTTGTTCCTCTATGGCCAGACCGCCGGTCGGGCCCCCGCCGATGGCACCCCCGCCGGGGATGTCGCGCAGCAAGATTTCAGTGGCTCCTACGGCTACGTGATGGAGTAAGGACATGGGTTTTCGGCTGACTGCACTTCTCTTGGCAAGCGTCGCGGCCCTGTCGCTGACGGGCTGTGACCGCATCCGCAATGTCGGCGAGGCAGGCCGCTTCCTCGACGAGGGCGGTTTTGGCGACCCGACGATGAACAACGTTCTGGTGATGACCGGCCAGCGGTCCTACGTCGAAGAGCTGTCGACGCGGTTCGCACAAGAGGTGCCCACCACCATCAATTTCGCCTTCGACTCGGCCACTCTGACGCAAGACGCGCGCGCCGTTCTGCGCCAGCAGGCCCGCTGGATCCTGCAATTCCCCGAGGTGCGGTTCAGCGTCTATGGCCACACCGACCTGGTTGGCAGCGATGCCTACAACTATAATCTTGGCCTGCGCCGCGCCCGCACGGCGGTGAATTACCTTGTCAGTCAAGGGATCGAGCGCAGCCGACTTGAGGCGCTTGTCAGCCTTGGCGAGACGCAACCGCTTGTCGCCACCCAAGACCGCGAACAGCGCAACCGCCGCACCGTAACCGAGGTCAGCGGCTTCGTTCAGAATCATCCGACCGTCCTTGACGGGCGCTATGCCGATATCGTCTATCGGGCCTATGGCGGGCCGCGCTCTTCGACCAATGGCTGACCGCAGGTCGCCCCAACTTCCCACGAATACCCAATAGTTTCGGCTTTTTGGTCGTATTGTCGCCTAACTTGGCGACCAAAAACGATACTGGAGACAGAGACCCGAGGCCCAGTTCGAGCGGGCGGGTGCGCTGTCTTCCGGTAGCCGCATCCTGTTGGTGCCGATCTGACAACCGACCCGGGAACAATCCGGGCGATCCGGGGTAATGACGATGAGTGGAGGCCTTGCGCTGAAATCGAATCCTGCACCGATCGTGGCGTGCACCATCGCCCGCGATGTGCAGACGTTCGACCTGCTGATCGATGACATCGAGGCGGAACTGGGCGAAGCCTGGGGCGATCTGAACTTTCTCGAAGCTCAGGCCTTTCTTGCACAGCCCGAAGCGGATGACCTCGAATTCGTGGCGGTCGCGGTCGACGACGCCGACGAACCCGATGTCGAAATGATCTGCCGAGTGATTGCCCAAGCCAAGGAAGCCGGGGTCAAGGTGATCCTTGTCGCCGAAGATGTCAGCCCGCCTATCCTGCATCGCCTGTTGACGGCCGGGGCCGACGATTTCGTGCCCTACCCCCTGCCCGACCGCGCCTTTCACAATTCGCTGGAACGTGTGCGCGGCGGCCAGACCATCGCCACACCGGAGCAAGCCGAAGCCCCCGCCGCCGCGCCACAGGCCGAAACGCCCCCCGCGCCGGAAGCGGCGGCCCCCGACGCCCCCGCCACGCCACAGGCGCCACCGCCAGAGGTCCAGTTGCAGCCCACGACAACCACGATGGGCGACCGGGTGATCTTTGCGGTGCAAAGCATGGCCGGCGGCAGCGGCGCCACGACCTTTGCCGTCAACCTGGCCTGGGAATTGGCCAATATAGACAAGAAGGCCCCGCCATCGGTCTGCCTGATCGACCTCGGGCTGCAATTCGGATCGGCCGCGACCTATCTGGACCTGCCGCGCCGCGAGGTGGTGTTCGAAATCCTGACCGAGGCGACCACAATGGACCTGCCCGCCTTCAAGCAGGCGGTTCAGCGCTATGGGGACAAGATGGGGGTCTTCACCGCCCCCGCCGATATCCTGCCGCTCGACATCGTGGGCCCCGACGAGATTGCCGCGCTGATCGCGCTGGCTCAGGAATGCGCCGATATCGTCGTGATCGACATGCCGTCTACCATCGTTCAATGGACCGAAACGGTGCTGAACGCGGCCGATGTCTATTTCGCGACCCTGGATCTGGACATGCGATCGGCCCAGAACACGATGCGCTTCATCAAGGCGTTGCAAGCCGAAGACCTGCCGCTCGACAAGGTGCACTACGTTCTCAACCGTGCCCCGCGCGGGCTGGATATCGGCGGCAAGGCCCGCATCAAGCGGCTTGCCGAAAGCCTTGGCATCACGATCAGCACCCACCTGCCGGACGGGGCCAAACAGGTCACGCAAGCCTGCGATCACGGCGAACCGCTGTCGGATTTCGCCCCGAAAAACCCGTTGCGCAAAGAAATCGCCAAGCAGGCCAAGGCCCTTTACGACGCCATGAAAGCCGAAGCCTCGGCAACCTGAGGAACCGCAATGTTTTCGCGCTACAAGAAACCGTCTTCCGCTCGCCCCGTGCATCCGGCCCTGACAACGGCGCCGGATCACAAGGCGCCTGCGCCCGAAGGGCCCGAGGTCCAACCCTCTGGCACTCAGACCAAGGTCGCGCGCCGTCCGAAAAAGCCCGCCCCCGTGGCAGCCGAGCCCGTGGCCGTGGACAAGGAAACCAAGCGTCGGGCGCGTCTGGACGAAATCAAGACCGAGATGCATTCGCGGCTTCTGGACAACCTCAACCTGTCGGCGCTGGAAACCGCCAAGGAAAGCGAACTGCGCAGCGAGATCAACTCGATCGTCACCGACGAGCTGACCGAAATGGGCGTGGTCCTGAACCGCGAAGACCGCTCGACCCTGCAAACCGAACTGTTCGACGAGGTCACCGGCCTTGGCCCGCTAGAGCCGCTGCTGAAGGACGACACCGTCAACGACATCCTGATCAATGGGCCGTTCAACGTCTTTATCGAACGGAACGGCAAGCTGGAAAAATCCGACTGCCGTTTCAAGGACGAACGCCACTTGCTGCGGATCATCGACAAGATCGTGTCGGCCGTGGGCCGCCGCGTCGATGAATCCAACCCGTACGTTGACGCCCGTCTGAAAGACGGCTCGCGGTTCAACGCGATGGTGCCGCCCGTGGGGGTCGATGGCTCCTTGGTCTCGATTCGTAAGTTCAAGAAGGACAAGCTGGGTATCGACGATCTGGTCAAGTTCGGCGCCTTCACCGAAGAAATGGCCGCCTACCTTCAGGCCGCCGTAGCCTGCCGCCTGAACGTGGTCGTCTCGGGCGGGACGGGTTCGGGCAAGACCACCACGCTTAACGCGCTCAGCTCTTTCATCGACAATTCCGAACGCATCCTGACCATCGAGGATACGGCGGAACTGCAATTGCAGCAGGAACATGTGGGCCGGATGGAAAGCCGTCCGCCCAACGTCGAGGGCAAAGGCGCGGTGACGCAACGCGACTGTCTGCGCAACGCCCTGCGGATGCGGCCCGACCGGATCATCGTCGGCGAAACGCGCGGCGAGGAAGTGATCGACATGTTGCAGGCCATGAACACCGGCCACGACGGGTCGATGACCACGATCCACGCCAACAGCGCGCGCGACGGTGTCAGCCGCCTGGAAAACATGATTGCCATGGCGGGCATCGAAATGCCGTTGAAGGCCGTGCGCAGCCAGATTGCGTCGGCCGTGAACCTGATCGTGCAGGCCAGCCGCTTGCAGGACGGCTCTCGCCGCATGGTCTCCATCACTGAAGTGACCGGGATGGAAGGCGATGTGATCTCGATGCAAGAGATTTTCCGCTACGAGCGCCTCGGCCTGCAACCCGATGGCAAGATCATTGGCCGCTTCACCGCCTGCGGTGTCCGCTCGTACTATTCCGAGCGGTTCCGCCAGTGGGGCTATGATCTGCCAGCCTCGATTTATGAACCCGTGGGGGATTGACTGCCATGCAACTGGGAACCGAACCGCTTATTTACATTGGCATCTTCGTCGGCGTCTTGATGCTGGTCGAGGGCGTCTATCTTGTGGCCTTCGGCAAGTCGATCAGCCTCAACAGCCGGGTCAACCGGCGGCTGGAACTGCTCAATACCGGCCTGAACCGCGAAGACGTCCTGGCCAAGCTGCGCAAGGAACTGGATCAGCACAAGGGTTCTCGCTCGATCCCGCTTTACGCGCTGATCGCCGACAAGGCGCAAAAGGCCAACATCGCCTTTTCGCCGCAACAATTGATGCTGGTCATGCTGGGTCTGGGAATCGCGGCCTTTGTCGGCCTGTCCATCGCAACCACCGCCGCCCTGCCGATCCGCATTCTGGTATCGGTTGTGATGGGCGTGGGCGCCGTGATCTTCTGGGTGAATTCCAAGGCCAAGAAGCGCATCGCGATGATCGAGGAACAATTGCCCGACGCGGTGGAACTGATGGTTCGCAGTCTGCGCGTTGGCCACCCGTTCGTGTCCGCGATCAACACCGTGGCCAAGGAAGTGGCCGACCCGCTCGGCTCGGAACTGGGCATCATCGCCGACGAGGCCGCCTATGGGCGCGACGTGTCCGAGGCGCTGCGTGCCATGGCAGAACGTCTGGACAATCAGGATTTGCGCTTCCTCGCCGTGGCCGTGGGCATCCAGCAGAAATCGGGCGGCAACCTGGCCGAAATCCTCGCTGGCCTGGCCAAGGTGATCCGCGCCCGGTTCAAACTGTTCCGCCGTGTCAAGGCGATCACCGCCGAGGCCAAATGGTCGGGAATGTTCCTGTCCTTCTTCCCGCTTCTGGCCCTGATCGCCATCAACGTGATGCAGCCCGATTACTACGACGATGTCATGCAATCGGCTGCCTTCATCCCGGCCTGTGCCGTGGTGGCCGTGATGCTGGCAGCGAACTTCTTTTTCATGCGCATGATGGTCAACATCAAGGTTTAGGGGCAAGCGAATGCTGCAACAGTTCAACGACCTCATCGTTTACTATCTGGGTCCGTTCGGGCCCTACCTCTTCGCGGGCGCACTCGGGATCATCTCGGTGCTGCTGGCGCTGCCGACGATCCTGTTTCGCAAGGCTGACCCGCTGACCAGGCTCAAGGATCAGACCCGTCGCCAGGACGGTGACAGCGATCTGCCGACGGCCCTGCGCGTCGGTGGCAAGAACGAAAAGCTCGACAAGTTCGCTCAATTCCTCGAACCGCAGGATCAGGAAGAGTTTTCCCAGATCCAGTTGACCCTGCTGCGCGCAGGGTATCGGTCGAAAGGCGCGGTTCAGACCTACCACTTCGCGCAATTCGCGCTTGGGCTGGGGCTGTTGATCCTTGGGGTGATCTACACGATCATCGCGAATGAACCGAGCACCCAGAAAAGCATTCTGACCGTCCTGATCCCCGGCGGCCTTGGATATTACCTTCCGCGATACTGGGTTAACAAGCGCGTGCAGAAACGCGAAGAGGCGATCGTTCAGGGCTTTCCGGATTCGCTCGACCTGATGCTGGTCTGCGTCGAGGCCGGTCAATCACTGGATCAGGCGATCATCCGCGTCGCCAAGGAAATCCGTGCCTCGTTCGAGGATCTGGCCGATGAATTCGAGATTGTCGCCTACGAGATGAAGGCCGGCAAGGACAAGGTCCGCGTGCTCAAGGATTTCGGCGAACGCTGCGGCGTGCAGGATGTGAACAGCTTCGTGACCGTGCTGATCCAGTCGGCCACCTTCGGCACCTCGATCGCCGAGGCGCTGCGGGTCTATGCCGAAGAGATGCGCGATAAACGCGTGATGCGGGCCGAGGAAAAGGCCAACAAACTGCCCACCAAGCTGACTTTGGCAACAATGATGTTTTGTGTGCCCCCATTGTTGATTATCCTGATCGGACCATCGGTCTACGGCATCTCGCAGACCCTCAGCAGCACGTCGGGAGGATTCTGACCGGAATGAAGTGGGGCAACCTTGGTCTGACGATCCTGATGCTTGGCAGTCTGGCCGCGTGTGGCACCCCCGCGCGGCTTGATCCGTTGAACGAGGGCGTCGCCCCACCCGAAGACATCACCGTCCTGCGTGACGGCGTCGATCCGATGATCGTCGGCCACCGGTTGATGGAATCCGGCGAATACGAACTGGCCCTGCGCGCCTATCTTCGCGCGGCGGGCGAACAGGGCATGAACGCCGAAACCCTGTCGTCCCTCGGATCGGTCAACCTGCGGCTCGGGCGGCTGGGTCAGGCCGAAGACCTTCTGCGGCAAGCGACCGACGCCGACCCGGAATTCGTGCCAGCGTGGAACAACCTCGGCGTCGTGCTGATGGAGCAGGGCCAATACGGTGAAGCACGGCAGGTTTTCCGGCAGGCCTATGCGCTCGATAGTGGCGAAAGCGACTCGATCCGGGAAAACCTGCGCTTGGCTATCGCGCGAATGGAAAATCCCGGCTATAGTTCCCCTAATACAAACGAAAGTTTCGACTTGGAACGTTTGGGAGGGGGCAGATACCTCCTGCTGTATGCGCCATGATCGAAAATAAATTGAGCAGTAAGAGGCCGCGCATGCGACCAGTAACCCGGATCACGGCAGTTCTGACTGTCGGGCTTGCCCTTGCAGGCTGCGACCAGTCGGGGTCTGCCGAAGTTGACCGCACCTTGGATAGCGTCAACGTCATCGACGAAACCAACCTCAACGACATCATGTTGACCGCCGCCGACCCGCAAGAGGCCGTGGCCTATTTCCGGCGCGCCACGCAGGAAGAGCCCGACCGCATCGACTTGCGCCGGGGGCTGGCCAGCAGCCTGATCCGCGCCGGGCTTTACACCGAAGGGGCCGCGACTTGGCGCCGGGTGGTCGAAAGCGACGAGGTCACCGATCAGGACCGCGTCGATTACGCGGGCGCATTGATCCGCAACAACGACTGGGACGGGGCAGAAGCACAGCTTAACCAGGTGCCGCCGACCTTCGAAACCTACGAACGCTATCGTCTGGAAGCGATGGTGGCCGATTCCAACCAGGAATGGGAGCGTGCCGACAGTTTCTACGAAACCGCCGTGGGCCTGACCATGCGCCCGGCGGGAGTGCTGAACAACTGGGGCTTTTCCAAGCTGACCCGTGGCGACTACGAAGATGCCGAACGCCTGTTCACCGAATCGGTCCGCTACGATCCCAGCCTGTTCACCGCAAAGAACAACCTCGTTCTGGCCCGCGCCGCACGCGGGCAATACACGCTGCCACTGGTCGAAATGACCCAGATCGAACGCGCGCAATTGCTGCACACCATGGCGCTGGCCGCGATCCGGCAGGGCGACGTGGATATCGGGCGGGGCCTGCTGGAAGACGCCATCGACACCCACCCGCAACATTTCGAGGCTGCCGTGCGGGCACTGCGGTCGCTCGAAGCGCAAGGATAGTCCGCATGTCACTTGCCTTGACCTATACCGAAGCGCTCTGGTTCCTGCCCTTCGTCCTGCCGATCTGCATCTGGGTCGCGTGGTCGGACCTGCGCGACATGCGCATTCCCAATATCAGCGTTCTGGCCCTGACCGGCGTCTTCGTGGCGATCGGGCTGGCGCAGGTCGCCACCGAAACGATGGCCTTCAGCGCGTGGTACATGCGGCTGTTGCAACTGGTGGTCGTGCTGCTGGCGGGCTTCATCATCACCTCGCTCGGCCTTGTCGGCGCGGGTGACGCGAAATTCGCCGCCGCCATGGCACCGTTCGTCGCGCCGGGCGACTACCTGATGTTCCTCATCCTCTTCGCCGCCGTCCTGATCGGATCGTGGATCACGCACCGGGGCGCGCGCGCCGTGCCCGCCGTGCGCCGCGCGACCCCGGATTGGGCCAGTTGGGACCGGGGCAAACTGTTTCCGATGGGCGTCGCGCTGGCGGGGGCCCTGGTCGTCTATCTGGCCCTCGGCCTGACGGGCGGATCGGCTTGACTGACTCATGCCGCGCAAAAGGGCTGGCAGTCTTGCGCCCTGACACGCGGTATCAAAAGGACAAGAAGGTTTCGTGTTCCCCCGCATGAACGCGACACGCTCTTACCGGATCGCCAGTGATCCTTGAAACAAAACTGACCGGGGGCGGTTAAAGGCAAGAGGGTTTCACCCGATGAACGTGCAAACTGCCGAACCCAACTCTTTCGCGCCGCCGATGCTGCGCCGGTTGGAAGATACCGGCCTGCCCATGGTCATGATGCGGGATATCCTGCTCAAGACCACCTTCCGCAAGAATGTCGAACGGGTCAGTGAAATCGCCGCCGCGATCTGCTTGCCGATGCCCCTGACGCAAGCCTTGATCGACACGCTGCGCGAGATGGGGCTGATGCAAGCCATGGGCACGATGCACGCCACCTCGTCCTCCGAAATGGGCTATCAATTGACCGACGCGGGCAAGGCGCGCGCGCTGGATGCGCTGTCGCAGTCGGAATACTACGGCGCGATGCCGGTGCCACTGGAGGCCTACAAGGACCAGACCAAGCGCCAATCGGTCAAGAACGTCCGCATCACGCGCGAAGCGCTGAATGCCAGCATGGGCCACCTGATCCTGCCCCCTGACCTGATCAACCAGCTTGGCCCGGCGGTCAGTTCCGGCCGCTCGGTCCTGATGTATGGTCCGCCGGGCAACGGCAAATCCTCGATTGCAGAAGGCATCCGCGCCGCGCTTGGCGACACGATCTATGTGCCCCACGCGATCAGCTATGCCGGGCAGGTGATCACCCTTTTCGACCCGATCGTGCACACCCCCGTCGCACAGCCACAGGCCGAAACCAACAGCCTGCGCCGCCAATCCGCCCGCTTCGACACGCGCTACATTCTGTGCAAGCGACCGACGGTGATGACGGGGGGCGAGCTGACGCTCTCGATGCTCGACCTCAACTACAACAAGACCTCGCGCACCTATCAGGCGTCGCTCCAGCTCAAATCCACCGGCGGCGTCTTCATCGTCGATGACCTTGGCCGTCAGGAAGAGGCACCGCAGGCGCTGATCAACCGCTGGATCGTTCCGATGGAGGCGCAATACGACATCCTGGCCCTGCAATCGGGCGAGAAATTCGAAGTGCCCTTCGACACGCTGGTGGTATTCTCGACCAACTTCCACCCCAACGACCTGTTCGACGGCGCCGCGCTGCGCCGGATCTTCTTCAAGGTCAAGATCGACGGCCCGACGCAGGCCGAGTTCCTCAAGATCTTTGCCATGGTCGCCAAGAAGAAGAACGTGCCGCTGGACGAACCCTCGCTGCTGCACCTGCTGAAGAAGAAATACCCCACGGTGGACAATCTCTACGCAAATTACCACGCGCCGTTCCTGCTCGACCAGATCATCGCGATCTGCGAATTCGAGGGGATCCCGCCCCAGATGCGCCCTGACCTGCTGGACCGGGCATGGGAAAACCTGTTCGTGAAACAGGAAATGATCGCGCATTGACGCGGGCCAGTCAGACCGCGCGGGCGACGACGCGCGCGGCGGGCTGACACCAACCAGAGCATGTCGCGCGAGATGGGGACCCGGTCTTGCGTTCCTCGGACATACGACATCAACAGGTTGGCGCGGGGGGCGTGTTTGCGAAAGACCGCAACACGCTCTCGTCCGCGCAAGGCTGACCACCGCCCTCACCGCCCGGGCAGCACCGAGGATAGCGGCAGTTCCTCCAACCGGGTCGACAGGACGCAGGCAATCACCGCCACCACCGCCCCGATCATGAAGACCGGATGCAAGGCTTGGCTGATCCCCTCGATCACCTCGGCGCGCGCCGCGGCGGGCAGCGTGTCCAGCATCTCGGCACTCATCGACCGCAAACCGCCCTGTCCCGCGGCCTCGGGGAATCTCCCCTCCAACGCCCCCGCCAGACCCGACGCGAACAACGCCCCGAACAGCGCCGTGCCAAGCGAACCGCCGATCAGCCGGAACATGTTGGCGCTGGCCGTGCCCACGCCCATCATCTGCTGCGGCACCGCGTTCTGGATCGCTGCCACGCCAACGGCAAAGACAGGGCCAAGGCCGATCCCGACCCCCAGCATGGCGATGGCGATGGCCCAAAGCGGGCTGGTCCCCGACAGCGTCGTCATGAACAGCATGGCGCAGGCCAGCACCGCCGTAGACAGGGTCGGCAACAGCTTGTAACGCCCGGTGCGCGACATGATCTGCCCCGACAGGGTCGACCCGCCGATCAGCCCGCCCATCATCGGCAGCAGGAACAGCCCCGAGGCCGTGGGCGACACGCCCTTGGCGATCTGCAAATAAAGCGGCAGGAAGGTGATAGTGCCAAACATGGCGACCCCCACCATGAAGCCGACGCCGTTCACCACCAGAAACGTGTTGATCGTGAACAAGCGCAGCGGCAAGATCGGCTCTTCCGCCCGCGCCTCGGCCCAGACAAAGCTGCCGACCGCCAGAACGAACAGCCCCACCAGCGACAGGAACCCGGCACTGCCCCACGGCAGAACCGACCCGCCCAGATTGGCGATCAGCACAGCAGTAGACAGCAACACCGCCAGTGACAGCGCGCCGACATAGTCGATCCGGTAGGATTTGCCGCTCACCCGTCCCGGTAGCGCCACCGCCAGAATCGCCAGTGCCGCGACGCCCACGGGCAGGTTGACGAAAAAGATCCAGTGCCAGCCGAGGGTCTGCACGATAAAGCCCCCCGCCAGTGGCCCGATGATGGTCGACAGGCCAAAGGCCGCGCCCAGCATCCCTTGCGCCTTGCCCCGCTCGCGCGCGGGCAGCACGTCGCCCACCACGGCCATGGACAGCACGATCAGGCTGCCGCCCCCCAGCCCCTGCACCGCGCGCCCCGCGATCAACTGGCCCATGCTGCCCGCCGTGCCACACAGCACGGCCCCGATGACGAACACGCCGATGGCCGCCTGCATGACAATCTTGCGCCCGTAAAGGTCACCCAGTTTGCCCGAAATCGGCGCCCCCACGGTCGAGGCCAGCAGATAGGCGGTGATCGCCCATGTGATGTGATCGACCCCGCCCAGATCCGCCACGATCAGCGGCAAGGCGGTCGAGACGATGGTCTGACCAAGAGACGCGAAAAACAGCGTCATCGCCACGGCCGTCAGCACAAGGCGGATCGGAACCGGCTCGGCGGTGGTCACGTCGGGGTTGGGATCGGAAGCAGAGCTCATAAGGGACTGGCCTTCATAGATACATCGCGCCGCAGGGAGACGGCGCGATGTACAGGAGAGAAAACGGCATTCAATGTCGCACTCCATTAAATGCCAATTGCAATTGCATGTCAACCACATGTAATTTGCCTCAACTGCGAAGGACAGACCCATGGCCGAAAGAGATGAAAACCTGATCAAAAACCTGACCGGGGCCGGGATCGCGCAACCGGTCATCGCCGCCGCGCTGGACATCGACGGCGTGCTGCAACGCTGGCGCCGACGGGTGGTGAAACGAGAGCTGGGGCAACGCGCACTGGCCGATCTGGGGCTGGAGCTGGACCTTGCGCAGCTTGACGCACTGATGGCCGTGCGTGCGCCCCGCAACGAGTTTGACGATACCCCCTGCGGCGAAACCATGGTTTCGACCGTGGCAGACCGGCTTGGCATCGACCCCTCGCGCGCCAGCCGCCTGACGGGCGAGCTGATCCGGCTGGGGCTGGTGCGCCGCGCTGTCAGCCAGCGCGACGGGCGGCGCAGCGTGTTGAAAACAACAGACGCCGGCGAACAGGTGGTGCAGGCGGTGCGGCTCTACAAGTTCATGGCGCTCGGCGATTTCCTGTCGGAATGGACGCCGCAGGAAATTCAGCAGTTTCTGCCTTTGTTCGAGCGGTTCAGCGCGTGGTCGGACCGCACCGAACACCTGCCCGACCACCTGAAAGACCGTGTGTCGGACCTCGCGGCCAGCCTGCCCACGATCCCGGTCGAGCGCGACGACTGACGCCGGGTCGGCGGATCGAGGCACGCCTTGACCGCGGTTTCGATGATGCGATCCTGCCCGCTGCCAACGGGGCACGCGCCCCCCACGCCAAACGCCTTTCCCAAGCCGGGGTTCTGCCCTATCTCTGGCATCATGACCGCCCTGCCCCCGATCATCGAAGACTGGTTTTCCCGGCAGGGCTGGGACATCCACCCCCACCAACGCGACATGTTCGACCGTGCCACCGAGCCTGCGCTCATGCTTATCGCGCCGACTGGCGGCGGCAAGACCATGGCGGGTTTCCTGCCGACGCTGGCAGAGCTTGCCGAAGGGGACCACGAGGGCCTGCACACGCTCTACATCTCGCCGCTCAAGGCGCTCGCCGCAGACATCAAGCGCAACCTGCGCCGCCCGGTCGAGGACATGGGCCTGCCCATCCGGATCGAGGACCGCACCGGCGACACACCGCAAAGCCGCCGCAAACGCCAACGCGCCGACCCGCCGCATATCCTGCTGACGACGCCCGAAAGCCTCGCGTTGCTGACGTCCTACGAGGACGCCGCGCGCACCTTTCGCGGGCTCAAGCGGGTCATTGTCGATGAAATCCACGCATTGGCCGAAAGCAAACGCGGCGACCAGTTGTTCCTCGCCCTCTCGCGGCTGGAAACCCTCGCCCCCGGCCTGCGCCGTGTGGGGTTGTCGGCCACGGTGGAAGACCCGCCCGCGCTGGCCAGCCTCTTGGCCCGCCACCCCGACCCCTGCGCGATCTTGCAAGCCGATCCCGGCCCCGACCCAGATATCTCTATGCTGCGGATCGACACGCCCCCGCCATGGGCAGGCGGCGGCGGGGCCTACGCCATCCCGGCGGTGCTGGAACAGATCAAGCGCCACAAGACGACGCTGATCTTTCACAACACGCGCGCGCAGGCCGAAATCTTCTTTCACAACCTTTGGCTCGCCAACGAAGACGCCCTGCCCATCGGCATCCACCACGGCGCATTGGCCCGCGAACAGCGCGAAAGGGTCGAAGCCGCGATGGTCGCAGGCCAATTGCGCGCCATCGTCTGCACCGGCAGTCTCGATCTGGGCATCGACTGGGGCGACGTGGATCTGGTGATCCAGGTGGGCGCGCCAAAGAACGTCAAGCGGCTGGTCCAGCGCATCGGCCGCGCCAACCACCGCTACAACGCCCCGTCCAAGGCCCTGCTGGTGCCCGCCAACCGCTTCGAAGTGGTGGAATGCGTGGCAGCCCTTGAAGCCGCCCGCGCCCACGCCCTCGACGGCGACCCGCGCGACCCCGGCCCCCTCGACGTGCTCTGCCAGCACATCCTGATCCGCGCGGCCGCTGGTCCCTTCGATGCGGACGACCTCTTTAAAGAGGTCCGCACCACCGGCGCCTACGCTGCCCTGCCCCGCGCCACCTTTGATGCCTGCCTCGACTTCATCGCCACCGGCGGCTATGCCCTGCGCGCCTATGACCAGTGGCAACGTCTGGCGCAACGCCCCGACGGCCAATGGCAGCTTCGCGACCCGCGCGGTGCGTCGCGTATCCGCATGAATATCGGCACCATTCAGGACAGCGACCGCCTCAAGGTCCGTCTGCGCCATTCCCGCGGTGGCGCGCCCCTGGGCGAGGTCGAAGAAGCTTTCGCCGCCACCCTCATCCAAGGCGACACCTTCCTGATCGGCGGCCAGATCGTCCGCTACGAGGGGCTGCGGGAAATGGTTGTCGAGGTCAGCCGCGACAAGGGCCGCAAACCCCGCGTGGCCACCTACATGGGCACAAAATTCGCCACCTCCACCCAGCTTTCCGACCGCATCCTCGCCATGTTCGGTGCCCGCGACTGGCCGGCCCTGCCCGCCCATACCGCCGACTGGCTGGCGCTTCAGGCACAGGTCTCGAAGCTGCCCGAACGCGACCGCCTGCTGGTAGAAACCTTCCCCCATGACGGGCTGCACCATCTCTGCGCCTACGGCTTTGCGGGCCGCAACGCGCAACAGACCCTCGGTCTGCTCCTGACCCAACGGATGGAGACGCAGGGCCTTAACCCCCTGGGCTTCGTCGCCACCGATTACGCCACGCTGATCTGGGGGCTCGACCCGGTCCGCGACCCCGCGCCACTTCTGACCCGCGATGGCCTGCACACAGCGTTGGAAGGCTGGCTTGCCGAAAACGCGGTGATGAAACGCACCTTCAAATCCGCCGCGATCATCGCCGGGCTGATCGACCGCAACGCGCCCGGCGGCAAGCGCAAATCCGGGCGGCAGGCGACCTTTTCCACCGACATCCTTTATGACACGCTGCGCAAATACGACCCCGACCACCTGCTTCTGCGGATCACGCGGGTCGAGGCGATGCGCGGACTCGTCGATTTCGGGCGGATCGAAGAGATGCTCGGTCGGATCGGCGGCCGCATCGACCATGTCGCCCTGCCCCGTGTCACGCCGCTTGCCGCGCCGCTGTTCCTCGAAATGGGCAAGGTGCCGGTCAAGGGCAGTGCCGAGGCCGCGATGATCGAACGCGAACGGCAGGATCTGATGCAGGCAGCGGGACTGGAGTAGAGGGGCGCAAGGCTGCCAGCCCACGGTCAGGCAATCCCCCGGCATCCCCCTTGATCCGCCCCCCGCCCCATGGCAAGGAACGAAGCATGAACGGCCTGCCCTTCCCATTCGCTGGCGAAACCCTTGCCGCCCTGCCGTCCGGCGCGCTGCACTGGCCCGCGCGCCGACTGCTCTGCGTGTCCGACCTGCACTTGGGCAAATCCGAACGCATGGCCCGGCGCGGCGGCCCCATGCTGCCCCCTTACGAAGCGCGCGAAACGCTGGCGCGGCTCGACGCCGATATCCGCGCGACCGCCCCCGATACGGTGATCTGCCTCGGCGACAGCTTCGACGACCTCGCCGCCATGCGCGCATTGGAAGACGCGGCGCGCGAAATGCTGACCACTCTGATGGCGGGCCGCCGCTGGATCTGGATCGAGGGCAATCACGATGCTGGTCCGGTCGATCTGGGCGGCACGCATCTTGAGGCCCTCACCGACGGCCCCCTCACCTTCTGCCATATCGCCACGGACACGGCACAAGGCGAGGTTTCGGGCCATTACCACCCCAAGGCGCGGCTGCCGCTCAGGGGCCGCACCCTGACCCGCCCCTGTTTCCTCGTCGATGCCGCGCGCCTGATCCTGCCCGCCTATGGCACCTATACCGGCGGGCTCTACAGCCATGCCGAGCCGCTTGCGTCCCTGATGGCCCCCGAGGCCAAGGCACTCCTGCTGGCCGCGCCGCCGTTGGCTGTGCCGATGCCGCGCTGACAGACGCTGCGTTCCCACTTGCCCCCGAACCGTCGCCCCCGGCACACTCCCTCCAACAAGGAGGACGCCACATGGACCAACGCATTCGGCAAAGCTTCGGCAAACAAGGCATGATGCAGACCCTTGGCGCAAAGGTGACCAGCATTCGCGAGGGGCAGGTCATCATCACCGCGCCGATCCAACCCCTGGCCAGCCAGCAGCACGGCTTTGCTCATGCCGGGATGGTCTTTGCCCTTGGCGACAGCGCGGCGGGCTATTCGGCCCTGACGGTGATGCCCGAAGACGCCGAGGTGCTGACCGCCGAGATGAAGATCAACCTCGTCGCGCCCTCGAACGGCCAGCGCCTTGTCGCCACCGGCGAGGTCGTGAAACCCGGCCGCCGCCTTGTTGTGACGCGGGCCACGGTGGAAACGGAATACGCCGATGGCACCCGCAAGGTCGTCGCCATCCTGCAAGGCACGATGGTGCCGGTCACCTAGCATTGTTCCTGGCCCAAGGCATGGTTTTGGCACATCGGCGGGCCGCGTCGAAACCGGCCATTTGTCTGTACGGGGGGTGTACAGGGGGTGTACGCCCGGTGCACGGGCGGCGACACCCCCGTTTTGGCCTGGACCGGCCCGCCTCAGGCGGTCAGGCCCTCAGGTTCCGCAAGCCCGTTGGCACGGCAGCAGGCGGTCAGAGTGTTGGCCAGAAGGCAAGCGATGGTCATCGGCCCGACGCCCCCCGGAACCGGCGTGATCGCGCCCGCAACCTCGGCACATCCGGCGAAATCAACATCGCCGACGAGCTTCGTTTTTTCAGGGTTTTCAGGGTGTTGAATGCGGTTGATACCGACGTCGATGACAGTCGCACCGGGTTTGACCCAATCGCCGGGGATCATCTGCGGCCGCCCCACGGCAGCCACCAGAATATCGGCCTCCCGGCACACCGCGCCCAGATCCTTGGTGCGGCTATGGGCAATGGTCACGGTGCAGCTATCGCGCAGCAAAAGCTGCGCCATCGGCTTGCCCACCAAATTCGACCGCCCAACAACAACGGCCGATTTTCCCGACAAAGACCCAAGCTGATCCCGCAACAACATCAGGCACCCGAGCGGCGTGCAGGGCGCCATCGCGTCCTGACCGCTGGCAAGGCGTCCGATGTTGAGAATATGCAGCCCGTCGACGTCCTTTGCCGGGTCGATCCGCGCAACGATATCGGATTCCGACAGGTGATCGGGCACCGGGAACTGGCACAGGATGCCGTGCACCGCCGGGTCGTTGTTCAACTGGTCGATCAGCGCGTAGAGATCCTCGGCAGAGGTATCGGCGGGCAGCTTGTGCTCGAAGCTGTTCATGCCCACTTCCACGGTCTGCTTGCCCTTCGAGCGGACATAGACCTGGCTGGCGGGATCTTCACCCACCAGCACCACGGCCAGACCGGGCGTGATGCCATTTTCTTGTTTCAAACGCCCAACATGGGTTGCAACCTGGGCACGGACATCGGCCGCGAAGGCCTTGCCGTCGATGATAGTGGCGGTCATGGCCCCTCTCCCTTTTCTCTCAGACTTCAGTTTCGGCGTAGCTGGCGCGGTAATGCTCCATCTGCATCCGCGTTGCCAGAACGGCGTTTTTCATCAGCGTGGCTACGGTGACAGGACCAACGCCCCCCGGCACCGGGGTGATCCAGCCCGCCACCTCGGCGCAACTGTCGAAATCGGCGTCGCCTACGGTTTTCGGGCCGTCCGGCGTCTCGATCCGGTTGATGCCGATGTCGATCAGGGCCGCGCCGGGTTTCAGCATGTCGCCAGTGACCAGACCCGGTTTACCGACCGCAACGAAGACCGCGTCGGCGGCCCGGCTGTGCATGGCGACCGAGCGGGTCATGTGGTGGCAAACGGTGACGGTCGCGCCAAGGCCCATCAACAGGAAGGCGATGGGTTTGCCCACGATTTCGGAATGGCCGATCACGGTGACGTTCAGGCCCTGCATCGGCAAGGGCAGCGTCTTGAGAATTTCCACCGCAGCAACGGCGGTGCAGGGACCAAGCGCGAGGTCGTTGTAGACGATATTGCCGATCGAGGCTGGGTGCATCCCCTCCACGTCTTTCAGCGGGTGCACGGCCTTTTGCAATACCTTCACCGGGATGTGGTCGGGCAGCGGGCGCTGGATGATGATGCCGTTGACGCGCGGGTCCGCGTTCAGGCCTTGCAAGATGCCAGTCAGCTGTTCCAGCGAGGTTTCGGACGGATAGCTGCGCGCCTCGAACTGGACCCCGGCGCTTTGCGCACTTTTCTGCTGGTTGCGCACGTAAAGCTCTGCCGCAGCGGTGTCGCCCACGGAGACCGATACGAGCTTGGGTTTCCACCCCGCGGCAGCCAGTTCTTCGGCCTCTTGCAGGACCCGTGCCCGCATATCCGCAGCGATGGCCTTTCCGTCGATCAGGGCTGCACGCATGTGCGAGACTTCCTCATGTGGGATCGTGAAAAGCGCAAGGCAAAGGGGCGGCCCGAAAACCGCCCCCTTGTCTCATGGATTTAGAACAGGCCTTCGACCAGGCCCTCTTCGTTGATGCGGATGTTTTCCGCAGCCGGGGTGCGGGGCAGACCGGGCATGGTCATGATCTCACCGCAGATCACCACGACGAAGCCAGCACCGGCCGACAGGCGCACTTCGCGCACTGGAACCGAGTGGCCCGTGGGGGCGCCACGGCGGTTCGGGTCGGTGGTAAAGGAGTATTGGGTTTTCGCCATGCAGACCGGCAGGTTGCCGTATCCTGCGTCTTCCCATTCCTTCAACTGGTTGCGGATCTTCGCATCGGCCAGAACCTCGTCAGCGCGGTAGATGCGCTTGGCGACGGTTTCGATCTTCTCGAAAAGGCTCATGTCGTCCGAGTAGAGGGGCGCGAAGTTGGCCATGTCGGCATCGGCGATTTCCGCCACGCGGGTCGCCAGTTCCTTGGTGCCGTCCGAACCCTTGGCCCAGTGCTGGCACAGGATCGCCTCTGACCCCATCGAGGCGACGTAGTCCTTGACCGCCTGCACTTCTGCGTCGGTGTCGGTAACGAAGTGGTTGATCGCCACAACAACCGGCACGCCGAAAGATTTGACGTTTTCGATGTGACGGCCGAGGTTCGGGCAGCCCTTTTGCACGGCATCCACGTTTTCCGCGCCGAGGTCGGCCTTGGCAACGCCGCCGTTCATCTTCATGGCGCGCACGGTGGCCACGACGACCACCGCCGACGGGGCCAGACCCGCCTTGCGGCACTTGATGTTCATGAACTTCTCGGCACCGAGGTCGGCGCCGAAACCCGCTTCGGTCACGACGTAGTCGGCCAGTTTCAGGGCCGTCTTGGTGGCGATAACCGAGTTACAGCCATGCGCGATGTTGGCAAAGGGGCCACCATGCACGAAGGCGGGGTTGTTTTCCAGCGTCTGCACCAGGTTCGGCTGCATCGCGTCGCGCAGCAGCACGGTCATGGCACCATCGGCCTTGATGTCGCGGGCATAGATGGCAGACCGGTCGCGGCGGTAGGCCACGATCATGTCGCCAAGGCGGCGTTGCAGGTCTTCCAGATCGTTGGACAGGCACAGAATTGCCATGACTTCCGAGGCCACGGTAATGTCGAAGCCCGTCTGACGCGGGAAGCCGTTGGATACGCCACCAAGCGAGGTCACGGTGTCGCGCAGCGCGCGGTCGTTCATGTCGAGCACACGGCGCCAGGACACGCGACGCTCGTCGATCTCCAGCTCGTTGCCCCAGTAGATGTGGTTGTCGATCATCGCCGACAGCAGGTTGTGGGCACTGGTGATGGCGTGGAAATCGCCAGTGAAGTGGAGGTTCATTTCCTCCATCGGAACCACCTGCGCATAGCCACCGCCAGCGGCCCCGCCCTTCATGCCGAAGTTCGGCCCGAGCGACGCTTCGCGGATGCAGATCGCGGCGTTCTTGCCGATCGCGTTCAGACCATCGCCCAGACCGACGGTGGTGGTGGTCTTTCCCTCGCCCGCGGGGGTCGGGTTGATCGCGGTCACGAGGATCAGCTTGCCGTCGGGGCGATCCTGCACCGAGTTGATGAAGTCCTGGCTGACCTTGGCCTTGTCATGGCCATAGGGCAGCAGATGCTCGGACGCGATGCCCAGTTTGGCACCGATCTCCTGGATCGGGCGTTTGGACGCTTCGCGGGCGATTTGGATGTCGGTCTTGAAAGCCATGGTGGTCAGTCCTGTTGGCGAGGGCGGTTGTGCTGGCGACAGGCATAACGAAGAAGACGACCGCTAACAGGAGCGTTTCCGACCAGATTCTGTCCTCATCCGCCAATTCCCGTTTCCGATACGCGGCGGCAGAAAATTTTGTGAACCATTTGGAAAGGTGTTTCGACCTATACCCGAATGCCACGCACTGCCGGGAGAAACAAAATGTCTGCACCCATCCTTTTGATCCACGCCGGTTTTGGCATCGGCCTTGGCCTCGGGATTGCACTGGTCGCCCTGATGCTATGACCCGTGGGGCCTTGGCCGGGTCCGCGCTCAGGTGCCGCGCGTCGCTGCCAGATGCGCCCAGACCGGTTGATCCGGGATGTGCAGCCGCAAGGTTTCGCCCACCCGCAGCACGCCTTCCCGTTCCACCCACGCCGTCACGCCCCGACGGCCCCGGGCCGCTGTCTTGAAGCTCTTTCCCTGCCCCGGCCCCTCGGCGTCGATTGGCTTGGCCGGCAGATGACAAGGGCGATTTTCCATATCCACCACAACAGTGACCCCATCCGCGCCTTGCAGCCGCGATGATGGCGGCAAGCGGGAAAAATCCGGGATTCCCTCGATCACCATACTGGCCCCCACAAGCGCGGGGTCGAGCCGCTCTACTCCCATGGTCTGCGCAATCGCGGCGAGATCCTCGGCGCTCAGGATCGTCATTTGCCGGACATTGCGAATCTCGGTGCCACGCGGATGCTGCGCCACTACCCGGCTGCAAGATGGCCGGGTCAGCCCGGCATGGGTCTCCTCGGCATAGCCCGCGAAACCCAGTGGCATTTCTTGCAACGGGTGCGAGGGCAGCCCCGCGTCGCGGTCGGGATTCGCCCCCAGCCACAGGATACGGGCGGTGAGGTCGGTCGGCATGAGGGCGGGCATGGGGCGTCTCCGGTACAGTTTCCGGGCACTTAACCCCGGCAGTCTTCCGCTCGCAACCCGGATGCAACCTACGTCACGTGCACTACGCGCTGTTCATGTTAGAGTCGGGCTGTTTTGTAGACTGGAGGATGATTGAATGAACCAAGACGAATTCGTTGCGAAAGCGAAGGAACAGCTCGACGTCTGGAACGCCGAGGTGAAAAAAATGCAGGCCGAGGCCGAGAAAATGCAGGCGCAGGGTCAAGCGAAGTTGAAGGAACAACTCGCGCAGGTCGAGGAACAGCGCAAGCAAGTGCAATCCCAACTGGAAAAGGCCAGCGAGGCCAATGTGCAAGCCTGGAGCGACCTGCAATCCGGCGCCAAGGATGCGTGGAGCGCAATGGAAAAGAGCATGACCGAAGCGCGCAAGCGCTACTCTGGCGACTGACCTCTTTTCAGCGTCCCGAGAAAGAAAACCCCCGGCACCTGGCCGGGGGTTTTTGTTGGATCAGGCCGAGGGTTCCGGCTCCATCCCGCCATCCGAAGGCTTGGCCTTGGGTTTGGTCTTGGGAATGGACGTGACCGAGGCGGTGCCCCCGGTGTCGGCGCCGGTGTCATCGTCGTCCTCTCCACGGTTCAGCGGCTCGCCCGCGATTACCTTGGTGATCTCGTTCCCGGTCAGGGTTTCGTATTCCAGCAGGCCCTGTGCCAGCCGCTCCAGATCCTCGCTTTTTTCGGTGAGGATGCGTTTGGCGGTCTGATAGCCGGTGTCCACCAGTTCCTTGATCTTCTCGTCGATCAGCTTTTGGGTGGCTGCCGAATGACTGGCCCCGCCGCCATAGGCGCCCAGATAGGACTGCTGCTCGTTGGCGTAATCGACAAAGCCCAGTTCTTCGGCAAAGCCGAACTGGGTCACCATCGCGCGGGCGATCTTGGTCACTTGCTGGATGTCCGACGCGGCGCCCGAGGTCACGTTCTCTTCACCGAAGATCAACTCTTCCGCGACACGCCCACCCATGGCCATTGCGATTTTCGAGGTGTATTTGGTGTAGCTTACCGACAGCTGGTCGCGTTCGGGCAAGGACAGCACCAGACCAAGCGCCCGGCCACGCGGAATGATCGTCGCCTTGTGGATCGGATCATGCTGCGGGACGTTGAGGCCGACAATCGCATGGCCTGCCTCGTGATAGGCTGTCAGCTTCTTTTCGTCCTCGGTCATGACCATCGACCGTCGCTCGGCCCCCATCATCACCTTGTCCTTGGCGTTCTCGAAGTCTTCCATCGTCACGAACCGTCGGCCCACACGCGCGGCCATCAGCGCCGATTCGTTCACGAGGTTGGCCAGATCGGCCCCCGAAAATCCGGGTGTGCCGCGGGCGATGATACGCAGATCCACGTTCGGGCCAAGCGGCACCTTGCGGGCATGCACACCGAGGATTTTCTCGCGGCCCTTGATGTCGGGGTTGGGCACTTGCACCTGACGGTCGAACCGGCCCGGACGCATCAGCGCAGGGTCCAGAACGTCGGGGCGGTTGGTGGCTGCCACGATAATGATGCCCTCGTTGGCTTCAAAACCGTCCATCTCGACCAGCAGCTGGTTCAGCGTCTGCTCACGCTCGTCATTGCCGCCGCCATAGCCCACGCCACGCGACCGGCCCACGGCGTCGATCTCGTCAATGAACACGATACACGGGGCGTTCTTCTTGGCCTGCTCGAACATGTCGCGGACACGGCTGGCACCGACACCCACGAACATTTCCACGAAGTCAGAGCCGGAAATGGTGAAAAAGGGCACGCCCGCCTCACCCGCAATCGCGCGGGCCAGCAGCGTCTTACCGGTGCCCGGAGGGCCCACCAGCAACGCGCCTTTCGGGATTTTGCCGCCAAGACGGCTGAATTTCTGCGGGTTTCGCAGGAATTCAACGATCTCTTCCAGCTCCTCCTTGGCTTCGTCAATGCCGGCCACGTCATCGAACGTCACGCGGCCGTGCTTCTCGGTCAGCAATTTGGCCTTGGACTTGCCAAATCCCATCGCGCCGCCACGTCCGCCGCCCTGCATCCGGTTCATGAAGAAGATCCAGACACCGATCAGCACCAGCACCGGCAGCCACATCATCAGGCCGGACACGAAGCCCGATTGTTCCTGCGGCCGCGCCTGAATGCGCACACCGTTCTCCAGGAGCACCGGGGTGACATCAACCTCGGCGGGTTTCACGGTTTCGAACGTGCCCGTTCCGGTCGTGAACTGCACCGACTCACCATCCAGAACGACCGAAGTCACCTCGCCGCTTTCCACCTGACTGATGAAATCGGAATACGCGACAGAGCGCGCGTTCATGGTGGTCTGGTTGCCACTGAACAGGTTGAAGAGCGCGAGGATCAACAGAAACAGGATGACCCAGAAAGCGATATTTCTCGCATTGCCCAAGAGAATTCTCCTTAACATCTGCGCCCGGGGAATGTCCGCGCCGGGCACTTGGCCTAAAATAGGGATGCGGGGCGCGACTTCAACGTGAATTTACAGACGCGTGGAAGACCGCCGATGCGGCATATTCGCAAACCAGTAGCTCCGCATTCCAAAGATCGGGCGCGGCGATCAGGGTCGGGCCGAGCCAGACACCGGGAAAAGACAGCAACGCCGCATGCGGAAGGCTTCCTGACCGGTCTATCATTGCCACCCCTTCCTCGCCAAGCACGCGAATGGTCGCCCCCGGCACATCGGGCAGGGAAATGCGCCACCGCCCGTCCCAGAAGGCCGTGCCATCGGCAGGGATTTCCTGTCTTTCCACGGCCTTGGCCTCTCGGGCCATGACCAGCCGGTCACGCCACGGGATCAGGCGACAGCCCTGCAAGGTGCCGCCCCGCCCCTGCAAGGCCCGGTCGAGCGTGGCTGTCAAGGTGGCAAGGCGGGGTTTGTAGGGCGCGCCCGACAGGCACGCCAGACCATGGGCCACCAGCCGCAGCCGCGTCTCTTCCTCGACCGCGGCCAGTCGATCCCGATCGAACAACACGATGCCGCGCCGGTCGGTCACGATCGCGTCAGCCAGTTCGGCGGCACGCGCGCCCAGGGCCACTCGCGCGCGGGCCATGGCGGCGGCGGTCTCGGCCAGTCGAGACGCATCAAGTCCGAAGGGGGCCAGTTGGGTCAGCAGCCGCCGCGCCCGCACCCGGTCATAGCGGGGGTCGTCGTTTGTCGGATCTTCGACCCACCGCATCCCTTGCCGGGTCAGCCAGATGCGCAGATCGGATCGGGGTTCCGCCAGCAGCGGGCGCAGGATGTCGTCCGTGCCATACCGCCCCTCGGGCATTGCGGCCAGACCATCGACACCCGATCCGCGCGCCAGCCGCATCAGCACGGTTTCGGCCTGATCGTCCTGCGTATGGCCAAGCAGGATCGCCTTGATCCCGTGATCGGTGCAATACCCCCGCATCAACCGGTAACGCGCCTCGCGGGCGGCGGCTTGCAGGTTGCCCTTGCCGTCCCATTGCCGCCATTTCAACGTCCTGTGCTGCGCGCCCATGCGCACCGCTTCGCGCGCGACGATCAGGGCCTCGTCGGCGGCCTCGGGTCGCAGGCCGTGATCCACGGTCAGGGCATGGATGTCGCAGCCACGCCCCTCGGCCCAGTCACAGGCCAGCCCCAACAACGCAAGGGAATCGCCGCCACCGGACACGGCCACGGCCAGCCGGTCGGGGATTTGCCCCGCCAGCATCCGCTCCAGCGCGGTGGCAAAGCGGGCCTCCAGGCTCAATTGCAGCCGATGCGGGCCATCGCCGACCGCGCGTCGAGCACGACCTGCGACGACGGATAGCGCAATTCCACCTCGCCCAAGGTCAGGCAGGCTTCGTCACGCTGCCCCAGTTCATTCAGGCTGGAGCCAAGGCGGAACAGGCTTTCGGGCGCGCGTGGCGCGTCGGGCGCACCGCTGAAACTGGCAAGATAGGCGCGCGCGGCGCGGTTCCATGCGCCCTGTTCCGCTTCGGCGCGACCACGCCAATAGTGCGCCTCGGAACTCAGAGCGCCCCCCGGATAGGTCTCGGTATAGGCTTGGAACCCCTGCGCGGCAGCGGCGAAGTTACCGTTGTCAAAGGCGGTCATGGCAGCGTCGAAATCGCTCTGCTCGGCCGCGGCCATACGCGGGCTGTTGTTGTCGGCGGCAGGCGCGATGGCGGTCGCGGCCGCTTGCGGCAAGTCACCGCCGCCAAGGGTCGGGGTTTCCCCCAGATCGCCGATATCGCAGTCAGGCTCCAACTCGCACAGGCGAAATTCCAGATCGCCGATCCGGTTGGTGCCATCGGACACGATCCGGTCAACGCGCAACTGCAACTCTTCCGTCGAACTGGTCAGGCGCCGCAATTCCCGCTCGATGGCATCGACCCGTTCCAGCGTGCTGCCCCCCCCGGCCACACCTTGCGGCGAGCCGGTGGTCGACAATTCCGTCCGAAGCCGCTGGATATCGACCCAGAGCACCGACAGTTCCTGCCGGATATCGGCAAGGGTTTCCTGTTGGCTCTGCGCCATGGCGCCGCCCGACGGCAGCGCCAGTACAAGGGCGAGAATCATCGCACGCCGCATCGGCTCAGGCCCCCGCGCCGCCAGCTTGCAGCACCGTCACCGCGCGGCGGTTCTGGCGATAGCAGCTCTCTTCGGAACAGATCGCCAGCGGGCGTTCCTTGCCGTAGCTGATCGTGCTCAGGCGGGCATCGGTGATGCCGCGGCTCATCAGGTAGGCCTCGACCGCCGCCGCCCGGCGGGCGCCAAGGGCAAGGTTGTAGTCGCGCGTGCCCTGTTCATCGGCATGGCCTTCAATCAGAACATTGTATTCCATGTTGCGCAGCAGCCAGTCGGCCTGATCATCCAGCGTCGCGCGGGCCTGGTCGGTCAGGGTGGACTGGTCCACCTCGAACAGAACCCGGTCGCCGACCGTTTCGTTGAAATAGGCCACCGAGTTCGGGTCGCCCGCTGCCCCCGCTCCGGCCCCGCCGGCCCCGGCCCCCATGCCGCCGCCGCCAAGGAAATTGTTGCCACCGCAGGCCGACAGCCCAAGCACGGCCACCAAAAGGGTCAGTTTCGCCAGATGTTTCATACTGCTGTCATCCTCGTTTCGCACCGGTTCGGCGTCAGGGTATCATTCGGCGGGGCGGCTGAACATGGTCAAGCCGCCCGGCCCTGTCATTGCAACAACGGCGACCACGCCGGGTCAGCCGCCATGCCCGGGGTCGAGACCCGTTGCAGGTTCCGCCCCGAGATATCGACCGAGTAGATCGCGGGCGCGCCATTTGCCCCCGCCGTTTCGCGGGTGAACATGATCACGCGCCCATTGGGGGCCCATGTCGGACCTTCGTCAAGAAACGAGGACGTGAGCAGACGCTCTTCCGACCCATCGGTGCGCATCACGCCGATATGGAACCGCCCGTCCTGCTGATTGGTAAAGGCGATGAGGTCGCCGCGCGGCGACCAGACCGGCGTGCCATAGCGGCCATCGTTGCGGCTGATCCGGCGGCCTTCGCCGCCGCTGACGGGCATGATGTAGAGTTGCTGCGACCCGGAGCGGTCGCTTTCGAAAACGATCTGCGTGCCGTCGGGCGAAAAGCTCGGGCCGGTCTCGATCGAGGGGGCGTCAGTCAGGCGGCGACGGTCCCCGGTGGCGAGGTTCAGCAGGAAGATATCGGTATTGCCGCCACGCTCGGCGGAATAGACCACGCTCTGCCCATCGGGGGAAAACCGGGGGCTGAACGTCATGGTCAGCGTGTCATCTTCCAACGGGCGGCGGTTCACGGTGTCCAGATCCATCAGGTAGACGCGGGGAATGCCGCTTTCGTAGCTGGTATAAAGGATGCGGTCGCCGTCGGGCGAAAAGCGCGGGGCCAGCACCAGCGACCGGCTATCGGTCAGGAACTGCACGTTCGCCCCATCGTAGTCCATGATCGCCAGTCGGTGCAGACGGGCATTCTTGGGGCCATCCTGCGCGACGAAGGTCACGCGGCTGTCGAAATAGCCGGTTTCGCCGGTGATCCGCTGATAGACGTTGTCGGCCACCGTGTGCGCCATGCGCCGCCAACTATCGGGGCTGCCCACGAATTGCAGACCCGATCCGAGCGGCTGCTGAGCGAAGACATCAAACAGACGGAACCGCACCACAAGCTGCCCCCCCTCCATCGTCACCGACCCGGTGATCAGCGCCTGCACATTGATCGCCTGCCAATCGTTCCATTGCACCGGGCTGTCAAAACTGGTCACGGTCGAGATATGCGCGCTGCGCGGAACCTCGCGGAACAGGCCGGTGCCCGACAGGTCGGCCGCGATCACCCGGGTAATATCGCCGGCCGCATCTTCGGCCCCGCTGTTCGTGGCAATGAATTGCGGCAGGGCAAAGGGCAAGGGTTCGATCACGCCTTCGGTGATCTCGATCCGCAGGGGGCCGGGGCTGTCCTGTGCGACCACACTTTGCGGGCCAAGCGAGGCGATGGCCAGCAATACGGCCAGAAGGGTCGTGTAAAATCGGGTCATCTGAGCCTCATCTCCTCGGGATTGAAGGTCATTTCGATAATGCGCCAGTGATCATAGCTTTCAACCGGCAGATTGAAACCGGACGCCCCACAGCGGATCACCGCACGCCGGGCGGCCTCAAAGGCCTGCCGGGCCGCGTCGGACGAGCCCCCTTCGGAATCGATCATCCGGATCGACCCTGATTGCGGCGTGCCATCGCGCTCCATGGTCACCTCGACAGTGACCGTCGTTCGCAGCGCCTCGGACGACAGCGACCCGACATTCCAGCATTGCTGAACAGCGATCCGCAGCCCATCCCGCTGGCCAGCGGTCAGTGGCGGACCAGAGGGCGCGGCGGGCGGCGCAGGTTCGGTCGCGGCCTCTGCCACGGCGGCGGCAATGGCATCGGCCATCGGGTCGCGTTCCTCGACCTGTGGGGCCGGGTCCGGCGTCGGCGTCTCGGCCACAGTCTGGATCGGGCGCGGCGTTTGTTCCTGGCGGCGCTCGGGCCGCGCGGCGGGTCGGGTCGAGGAGACGGGCGCAAGGCTCGCCGCCGGGGTCTCTGCCTCGGTGACGATCTCGGTCGAGGCCTCTTCCGGTGCGGTGGCGGGCGTATCGGGAACCGGGGCGGGGCTATCAGACGGGTCGGGGCGCGTGACCACTTCCGGCGCTATTTCGACATCGGGCGGCGGGGCTGGTGCAGGCATTGGTGCCACACGCGGCGCAGCGTTCGGTGCGGGCGTGTCAGAGGGCGCGGCGGTCGGGTCTTGCGCGGGCGGGCTTGGCAGCGCCGCCAGTTCATCCTGCACCACGGTTTCGGGCGGCGGCATCAAGGCACTCACATCCGGCGCGCTCTCGGCGGGTGGTTGCGGCGCAGGGTCCGGTTGGGTGACATCAGGCGCGGCGGCCTCGGCCGCCGGGCGGTCCGGCTCGGTGGTGTCGGGCGTGGGCTGTGGCGGCGCGGGCTGCTCGACCACTGGCGGGGTTTGCATCGACTGCGCCGTCATCTGGTCAAACGCCTGCGATGTGACCAGCGTGACCCCCGTCACTTCAAAGGTCTGATCTTCGCGAGACGAGAAGAACGGGTTGCCGATCAAGGCCCACAGCAGCAGGGCCGCATGAACCCCGCCCGAAGCATAGAGCGCGCGCCGCATCGGCCCTCACTCCCCGGTCGGGGCGTCAAGACGCGGCCCGCCCGCATCGGTGACCAGACCGATCTGTCTGAAGCCGCCCGCATTGAGCGCACCCATGACGCGCATCACGTCCTGATAGGGAATTGCCCCGTCAGCCCGCAGGAATATCTGTGTGCTGTCGCGTTCGGCGGCGATGGCCTGCAAGCGCGTGACCAGTTCCGCTTCCGGCACCACCGTGGACTGAATCATCATCTGGCCATCGACGGTCAGGGTCACCGCGAGCGGTTCTTCCTGTTCCCCCGGAAGCGCCTCGGCCGCGGTTTCCGGCAATTCGATGGGCACGCCCACCGTCATCAGCGGGGCGGAAACCATGAATACGATGAGAAGCACCAAAATCACGTCCACGAAGGGCGTGACATTGATTTCCGACATCGCCGCATGGCGCGAATGGCGGGGGGCCCGCCTGTGCCTGCTGGTGCGACGCTGCTGTTGGATACCCGCCGCCATGGCTCAATCCAACTGCCGCGACAGCAAGGTCGAGAACTCGTCGGCGAAGCCTTCGTAGCCTGCCACCAGCCGGTCGGCATCGGCTGACAGCTTGTTATAGAGAACAACCGCAGGAATGGCCGCCAGCAGGCCAAGCCCGGTGGCCGCCAACGCCTCGGCAATGCCCGGGGCCACGATGGCGAGCGAGGTGTTACCGCTGGTGGCAATTTCCTGAAACGACCGCATGATGCCCCAGACCGTGCCGAAAAGACCCACGAAAGGAGCCGTCGCGCCGGTGGTCGCAAGGAAATTCAGCCCGTGTGTCAGCCGCTCGGCCTCGCGGCCGATGGCGACATCCATCGACCTGTCGACCCGCTGCTGCACCCCCGGTATCAACGCCCCGTCATCGCGCAGGCTGCGCTGCCACTCGGTCATCCCCGCCACGAACACACGCTCTGACGCCGAGCGTGGCCGGTCCGCGACCTTTTCATACAGCTCGTCCAGCGGTTCCCCCGACCAGAAGGCCGCGTCGAACTGCGCGGCACGGCGGCGCGACAGGCGGTAGGTCGAGAATTTCGAGAAAGCGACCGCCCAGACCCAGATGGATGCCGCAAAAAGCAGGATCATCACCAGCTTCACGGTCACTGTGGCGCGAAGGAAGAGGGCGAGGAGCGAAAAATCAATCTCCTGCGCCATGCTCAGCGTTTCTGTATTCATACCAAATGCGTCCTGTCTGCCCGGCCTCTAGGCGGATGCCTGTTATCGGTTACGGCATCTCATTTGGGTTTAAGTGTAGCAAAGGGAAAGGGTAAACGCCATTGGCAAGCGATTGCGGCGGACCTAGTGCCCCGTGCCCGACAGCTTTTGGCGAATATCCGCCGGAATCCGCACCGCGCGTCCGGTTTCCGTCATGGAAACAACCTGCACGCCGGCCCGAAAGAGCTTGTCTTCGCCCCGCCAGACCACCTGTTCGAGGTCGAAACTGGCGCCTTTCAGGGCGGTGATCTCGGTCGTTACGGTCAACAGGTCTTCGAATCTGGCAGGCAGGAAGAAATCCATTTCCATCCGCCTCACGGCAAAGACCATCCCCTGCCCCGCCTTCAACGCGGCCTGCGACACGCCCGCTTCTCGCACCATCTCGGACCGCGCTCGTTCGATGAATTTGAGGTAATTGGCGTGATAGACGATGCCCGCCATATCGGTGTCTTCGTAATAGACGCGGCAAGTAAAGCTGTGGGTCACGCGGGCCTCCGTTGCAGCAGCAGGGCAACCGGCAGCAGGGCGAAGACCATCTGCCCGCCAAGTCCGACCCATTTCAGCGGATCGGCATAGGCCAAGACGACGTCTGCCAACGGTCGTCCGAAGCCGAAAACGGACAAGGCGATTTCGGCACAGATCAGCAGGACAAAGGCCACGCCCCCCATCACCAGACGCTCGGCAACGCGGGCGGGCACCTCATGCCGCGCGATCCGCCACCGGGCGATGAAATAGGCCAGGGTCAACATGAACGGCACCTCGATCACCTCGGCCCAGAAGGCACCCGTCCGGGGCAGCAACACGAGAACCCGCACTGTGCCAAGACAGAAGCCTGCCGCAAAGACCCATCCGGCGTAGGTCGCGGCGGCGGCGGTCACCTGTCTCATGTCAGTTGCGATGTCCGCAGCCGCGCCGCCAGTCGCAACGCATGGCTTTCATCCGTGGCGTATGCGGGCATCACCGGATCATAGCCCGCACGGATGATCTCGGCGACCTCGGGCTTGAGCAGGGCCGTGCCGTTCGGGGCGGAGGCCAGCGGCGAGCTGTCGGTAAAGGCCATGTCGGACCACAGCAGGATCACCTGCACGACTTGGGACAAAGCAACGGTTTCCGCCGGCAGGCTGGCCATGTCGCCATCCATCCGCACGAACACGAACGCCGCTTGAATCGCCCCGCTATCGTCGAAGCGAAAGCTGCGATACTGGTTCGCCTCCGCCGCCTTCAAGCGCCGGACTGTTGTCGTCAGGTCGGGGATCAGCCGGTCGAGATTGGGCGTCTCGGTCAACTCGTCCCAGTCCCGCAGGAAAAATACCATCAGGTTCGCGCCCAGTTCCGGGTCGGTCTCGGCCATCTTGTGGCCAGCCAGCGCCACCACCGCCTCGATCGCGCCCTTGAGGATCGAGACGGTTTCATCCTCGACCCCGAACACCACGGGAACGATCGGGCGGCCCCACCGGGCAAACAGGTAGCTTCCGTCGGAACGGGTGAACAGGCGGGCGACGGCGGCGTGGTCCATCATGGGCAGGCGATCCTCAGAGGCTGTTTTCGGCAATCCACCCGGCGAATACCGGCTCACTGGCCGCAGCGCCATAGGTCACGGGGGCCGCTCCACTGTCGAAGATGGCCGCCGCTACCGCTCCGTCGGAAATGCGAATGCCCCACGCCCCAGCCGCCGCGTTGCAGGCGTGCGCCTGACACCCGGCCCCAAGAACCCAGTCGCCGCGCTGCACCACATTGTTGGCCGGGCCGATGCGCGAAGCCAGATCGCGAATCTGTTCTTCCGTCATGATCGTCAGGAAACGGGCGCGCTCGGTCGGGTCTTCGAAGATGCGGTAGGGATGCTGACCGATCCACCGGGTGGCATCCGCCCCGCTGCCCGCCGGATCATCCGCGCTGAACGGGGCCGCTGCGGGGGTGACGGTCATCCCCTCGGTCGTGAAGCGATACGTATTGAAACGCTGTTGCAGACCGTCCTCGAAGATGTCGAGTTCCAGCGCATCTTGCGTCACGCGCAGGTCGCTCACTTGGCCCTCGCACCCTTCGGTGACGCCCACCACCTGCACGCGCCCCTCCGAGACGTGGATCACCGTAATCCCCGGACCGCACATGTTGCCACCATGATGCGATTGCGCCAGCACCCAATCATGGTCCGAGCCTTCAAGCGCCCACGCCCCGAGTATGGTATAGGAATAGTTGTCTTCGACTGGCAGGGCAGTGCCCTCAAAGGCGAGGCCCTGATTGCCCTGCCCGCGTTCGCCCGTCACCTGAAGGGCACCGTATCGGGTCTGGAACCGGGCGTAGTCACCAAGCTGAACCTGCGCCTGCGCGGCGAGGGCCGTGGCGAGACCAAAAATCAATGCGAGTAGAAAACGGGTCATCTGGATCACCCCCCTGAAGAACTGTGCTCGGGGCCTGTCCGGCCGGACCGGCCCATGTGTCGCCATCCTCCTGCGGGGGCGGCGCACGATCAACCCCCATCGGCAGGTCTTTGCGTAACGCCCGTTTACAGAAGGCTTCCCTGATCCGGCGCTTTCGGGGCGGCAAGACCAAGATGCGACCAGCCTTTCGCGGCCAACATCCGGCCCCGTGGCGTGCGGGCGACAAGGCCCTGTTGCAGCAGGAACGGCTCAATCACCTCTTCGATCGCGTCGCGGCTTTCCGAAAGCGCCGCCGCCATGGTTTCCACCCCCACCGGTCCACCGCCGTAGTTTTCAGCCATTTGCAGCATGTAGCGCCGGTCCGCCCCATCAAGCCCGAGGTGATCAACCCCAAGCCGGGTCAGCGCGCTGTCGGCAATCGCCTGAGTCAGCCGCCCGTCCCCTTCGACAAGCGCGAAATCCACCACCCGGCGCAGCAGCCGCCCGGCGATCCGGGGCGTACCCCGCGCACGCCGCGCGATTTCCAGCGCGCCTTCGGGATCGGACGGGATACCAAGCATCCGCGCCCCCCGAGTCACGATCTCGTGCAATTCCGGCACAGTGTAAAACTGCAATCGCGTGGGAATGCCGAACCGGTCCCGCAAGGGCGTCGTCAACAGCCCCAGCCGCGTGGTCGCGCCGACCAGCGTGAAGGGCTGCAACTCGATCCGAACGGTACGCGCCGCCGGTCCCTCGCCGATCACGAGGTCCAGTTCGAAATCCTCCATCGCGGGGTAGAGCACTTCCTCCACCGCCGGGTTCAGCCGGTGAATCTCGTCGATAAACAGAACATCCCGCGCCTCCAGATTGGTCAGGATCGCCGCCAGATCGCCTGCCTTGGCCAGCACCGGGCCACTGGTCATCCGGAAATTCACGCCCAATTCGCGCGCCATGATCTGCGCCAGCGTGGTCTTGCCAAGACCGGGGGGGCCATGGAACAGCACATGGTCCATCGCCTCTTCGCGCCGCCGGGCGCTTTCGATGAAGACGCGCAGGTTCGCGCGCGCCTCCTCTTGCCCGATGAACTCGGTCAGGTCTTGCGGACGCAAGGCGCGATCGGGGCTTTGGTCTTCCGGCAACGGCGTGGCGCGCAGGGTGGGGTCTGGGTCGGTCATTTCAATCCTTCGGCGCCAAAAGCCTCAGGGCCGCACGGATCAGGGCCGGGGTTTCGGCAGACGGGTCATCGCCCGCCGCCTGCGCCACCGCCATCGCAGCCTCGGCCGGAGCATAGCCGAGGTTCCTGAGCGCCGACAGGGCCTCGGCCTGCGTGGACGAGGACGAGGACGGGCGCGGCGCAGGCCCGCCAGCGGCGATGTCGACCGCGGGGGATGGAGCGGCCGACCCCGGAGTATCGCCCATGGCGTCCAGAACCTCACCGCCCATGGCCATCACACCGGGCGCCTTGTCCTTCAATTCGTTGACCACCCGCTGCGCCAGTTTCGGTCCGAGCCCCGGCGCGGCCTTGACCGCCGCCGCATCGCCAAGCGAGATCGCGCGGGCAACGCCCTCGGCCCCGAGGGTGCCAAGGATCGCCATCGACGCCTTGGCACCTACCCCTTGGACAGAGGTCAGCAACCGGTGCCATTCGCGGTCATAGAGCGAAGGAAAGCCGAACAGTTGCAGCAGGTCTTCACGCACCAAAAGCTCGGTAAAGAGGGCCGCCACCTCGCCCCGCCCCGGCAATGCGGCCAAGGTCCGGTCCGAGCAGTAGACAACATAGCCGACGCCATTCACATCCAGCAGCAGATGGTCGCTGCCCTTGTAGTCGACCCGTCCCGTGAGTTTCCCGATCATCGTCCGGCCTCCACCGCGGCGGCCAGACGGCCCGCCGTTTGCGCGTGAAACGCGTGACAGATCGCAATCGCCAACGCATCGGCCGCGTCGGCATTGGCCGGGTTCGCACCGGGCAGTTGCATCCGCACCATATGCTCGACCTGCTGCTTTTCCGCATGGCCCACGCCAACCACGGTCTTCTTCACGGCATTGGGCGCATATTCCGCCACCGGCAGGCCAGCCTGCGCCGGGACCAGCAGGGCAATCCCCCGCGCCTGCCCCAGTTTCAACGTCGCCACCGCATCGCGGTTGACGAAGGTCTGTTCCACGGCGGCCTGCACCGGTTGAAAGCGGGCGATCACCTCGGACAATTGCTGGTGCAGGGATAGCAGACGCGCCGCCAGATCGCGGCCCTCGCTGTGGCACACGCCGTTTCCGATATGGCTGAGCCGCGAGCCGTGCGATTCGATCACGCCCCACCCCATGTTCCTCAGACCGGGGTCGATCCCGATTATCCGCATGATTTGCCCGATCCCGTCCAAGTTCTTGTGACTTTTTTGCATGACTAGCACGAAAGGGGAACATTGACCAGTCATTGTCGCTTTTCGGCGCGGATTGTCCTGATTGCGACACGCAGCGGATTTCCTGTCGATTTCGGACAATGCGATGGTTCGATCCCGACAGATTTCAGGCCAGATTTTCGTCGTTTTTTCATAAGCTTACGTCGAAACAAACCCATGCACGAATTGCATGTGACCTATGCAGAAAATGCCTATTGCTTGCGTGATCCGCCCCCCCCTAAGTGCGGCTTCAGAAGACAATGACAGCACGCCACCCGCTCTCCAGGAAAGGACAAGACAGATGGCCATTATTACCAACCGCACCGTCGGCGCAGGTTTCAGCGCCACTAAGGTTCTCTCCACCCTCGTCGGGTTCGTCGCCGCATGGAACGACGCTCGCGTGACCCGCCGCGCTCTGGAGGGTCTGTCGGATCGCGAACTCGACGATCTGGGCCTGAACCGTGGCGACATCGAGTCGATCGCATCCGGTTCCTACCGCTAAGATCCCGCTCTTTTCTCTCTCCCTGTCAGAGGCCGTCCCGATCGGGGCGGCTTCTTTCATTTCGGGATATGGGGGATCAATGCGGCGCCGGGCCGATCCAATAGGTCGCCTGCCGTGCCAGGGCAACCGAGACGGGATCGGTTGCCAGCAACCACGCCGCCACCCGATGACCTTGGCTCTGGTCCTGCAATGCCGCCAGCCGAACGGCATAGGCGGCCTCGCCCTGATGCCAGATCAGCCCGGCCTTGAGCAGGAAACAACAGGTCAGGGCCAGCATCAGGCTGCGCCAAGGAACCCGCAGGCGACCGCGCCGCCGCCGCACTGTCACGATCAGCCCATCGGGCCGAACGCGCTGTTCGCGCGACGTTTGCGGGGTCGAGGCCCCCTCGATCCGTTGCAGTCTTTCGTGAAACCGGCGGGTATTCGCATCCATGCGGGCACCTGTTCGATAGCCCCACCCAGTGCCCGCATAGTATAGCGGCGATTATGGCAAAACTGTGCCGCTCACTTGCACAGGGTCAACGTGCTCCACTCGCCGATCTCTGCGTGATGTTCCAACGACAGGCCCTCGGCCTCGTAGGCGGCGATCACATCCTTGGCCTGCGCGTTCAGCAGCCCCGACAGGATGACGTGCCCGCCCTCGGCACAATGGGCCGCAACATCGGGCGCCAGGTCCACAAGGGGCCCTTTCAGGATGTTGGCGAAGATCAGGTCAAAGGGTGCGGCGGCGTGCAGTTCCGGGTGATCGAACCCCGCCGCCTCAAGGCAGCGCACGCGCCCCGCCTCGCCATTGGCGGCAACATTGGCCTCGGCCACCTCAACCGCCACCTCGTCGATATCCGACGCCATCACCGGTTCGGGCCAGGTCTTGGCCGCCGCCAACGCCAGCACCGCGGTGCCACAGCCGATATCGACCACGTTCTTCTTGACCGCGCCAGCCCCGATCAGCCGCTCCAACGCCTCCAGACAGCCTTGCGTCGTGCCGTGATGCCCGGTGCCAAAGGCCATTGCCGCCTCGATCAACAGCGCCACCTTGTCGCCCGGAACCTTGTCGGCGTCGTGGCTGCCGTAAACGAAAAAGCGCCCGGCCTCGACCGGGTGCAATTCGCGCCGCACATGGGCGACCCAATCGGTCTCGGGCAGTTCCGACACGGCAAAGGGCTTGGCCCCGTAGGCTGCCGCCAGCAGATCGAGCGCAACCTCGTCAGGGGCCTCGACGAAATAGGCCCCGACCTCCCACAGGCCCGAGCCATCCTCCATCTCGAACACACCGACCCCGGTGGGCTCGGGCTCCAGATCCTCCAACGCAACGCCTAGCGCCTCGGCGGGGTCTTTCTCGGACAGGGTGGTAAGGGCGGTGAATGTGGGCATGGTCATCTCCGGAAAATCGCCCCCGGCTTAGGCGCAGATCCCGCGAAAGGCAACAATCCTTCTTGGGTGTCGCCGCCCCCCCGGTGGGATCGAATGCGGGGCAATATCCCCCGCGACGGGCGCCGCACAGCCGCGCGGCGCCCCCGGTCGTCAGTCGTCCGCGACGCCCTCGGCCCTCAGACGCGCACGACGCGAACGGTAGCTTGGCACGATCACCAAAAGCCCCGCCAGCACCAGCAGGCCAAGCGTCATGGGCCGTTCAAGGATGAAGCCAAGCCCGTCATACAGTTGCATGGCCCGGCTGAAATTGTCTTCCAGC
This sequence comes from Nioella nitratireducens, assembly GCF_001879715.1. Taxonomy (GTDB): domain Bacteria; phylum Pseudomonadota; class Alphaproteobacteria; order Rhodobacterales; family Rhodobacteraceae; genus Nioella; species Nioella nitratireducens. Next base: position 279,684 of record NZ_MNBW01000001.1, read on the forward strand.
ATCGAGCCGAGGATGAACCCGATCAACAGCGGCGCCAGCGGATAGTCGGCAAAGCGCAGGATCGTCGCCGCGAAACCGAAGCCCACCAGAATGAGCAGTTCGGTCGCGTTGTTCTGCCCGATATAGGCCCCCATCAGCGTGAAGAAGAGGATGAAGGGGATCAGGAAGCTGCGCGGCACCGCCAGCACCTTGGCGATATAGGGGATCAGCGGCAGGTTCAGGATCAACAGCACAAGGTTGCCCAGATACATCGAGATGATGACCGACCAGAAGATCTGCGGATCGTCGATCATCAGGCGCGGCCCCGGTGTCACGTTCAGCGCAATAAGCGCGCCAAGCAGGATCGCCGTGGTGCCCGACCCCGGAATACCGAGCGTCAGCAGCGGCACGAAAGACCCTGTGCAGGCGGCGTTATTGGCCGTCTCGGGGGCGGCAAGCCCCTTGATCGAGCCTTTGCCGAACTCGTCCTGTTCTTCCTTGGTGGCGATATTACGCTCGACCGCGTAGCCAAGGAACGAGGCGATGGTCGCCCCCGCGCCCGGCAGAACACCGATGAAAAAACCCTGCACGGATTGCCGCCCGATCACCGGCGCGATCTTGCGGGCCTCTTCACGGGTGATGCGCAGATCCTTGATCTCGCTGCTATCGCCACCGCTGCCGTCTTCGGCCTTGGACCGGCCGGGGTTAAGCACCAGGTACATCGCCTCGGGCAATGCAAACATCGCCATGGCCAGCGTGATGAAGCCAAAGCCCGATTGCAGGTCCATCAGGCCCATGGTGAAGCGTGGCAGATTGTAGAGCGCGCCCTCGCCCACCGTGGCCATGATCAGGCCAAGCAGGGTCATCAGCAGCGCCTTGGCCACGTTGCCGGTGCCAGCAAAGGCCGCGATGGCTGACAGGCCCACCACCATCAGCGCGAAATACTCGGCCGAGTGGAACAGCAGGGCGACCGACGACAGGGCCGGTGCGAAGATCATCAGCAGGATCGCCCCGATCGTGCCGCCAGCAAAGGACGAAATCGCGGCGATGGTCAGGGCCTTGCCCGCCTTGCCGGCCCGCGCCATTGGGTAGCCGTCGAAACTGGTGGCCACGGTCCCGGCCACGCCGGGCGCGTTGATCAGGATCGACGAGGTCGAACCGCCAAAGATGGCACCATAGTAGACGCCCGCCAGCAGGATCAGCGCCGCCGAAGGATCGCCAAGCGTGATCGCCACCGGGATCATGATCGCAATGATGGACATCGGACCAAGGCCGGGCAGCATCCCGATAAAGGTGCCGATCAGGCAGCCGCCGATGACCATCAGGATATTGGTGACGGAAAAGGCCGTTGTCAGGCCGATCATCAAACCTTCAAGCATCTGTCAAACCCCCAGGAAGAACGGCCACGGACGCAGGTAGATGCCAAGCACCCCCTGCACCAGGTACCAGATGATCCCGGCAGCCAGCAGCGCGACGGGGATCAGGATGTGGAATTTGCGCTCGCCCAGAATGGTCGAGCCGAGGATCAGGAACCCCACTGTTGCAATCAGGAACCCGGCAGGCCGCAACAGCAGCGCATAAGCCACCATCAGCACCAGCAGCATCAGGGCCTGTCCGACCTTGTAGTCCCCGAGGCGGCGATAGTTGATGTCGAGCGGCTTGGGGTCGGCGGGCGGCTTTTCCAGCCCCAGCAGGATCACCAGCGACGTGACAATCGCCATGACGGCCAATGCCTTGGGAAAGGTCGAGGGCCAGACAGGGTTGCGCTGCATGAAGGGGGGCAGGCTCGCGTCCATCGTGAAAAAGGCCGTGTAGCCGTAAGCCAGACATATGATCAGGATTACAAAAGCAATCCATCGGTCGAGCGCCATCGCTCTTCTCCTCCGCTCAGGGTTTCGTGACGTGGTCGCCGTCGCACCGCGCCATTGGGGCGGTCTGCCACGGGATCAGGGGTGGCGCGGCATGGCGCCAAAAAGGGGCCGCGCCCCCGGCTCGGGCCGGGAGCGCGGGACAAGGCAATCAGAGGAAGCCGAGGGTCCGCATCAGGTCGCCGATCTGCTGTTCCTGTGCTTCCAGGAAGGTGCGGAAATCGTCACCCGAGTTGTGGATGTTGACCCAGCCGTTCCGTGCCCGGACCTCTTCCCATGCGTCGGTGTCGTACATGGCCGAGATCACGTCCTGGTAGGCCTGCACCTCTTCATCCGACAGGCCCGGTGCACCGAAGAAGCCGCGCCAGTTGATGAACTCCATGTCGATGCCCTGTTCCTGCATGGTCGGGGCATCGGAATAGGCGGGCACACGGTCGGACGCGGTTACGCCAAGGATGCGCACTTCGCCGGCATTGGCCAGGTCGATGGCTTCCGAAAAGCCGGTCGAAAGCGCCTGGATTTCCCCCGACAGCAGGGCCGCCATGGCTGCGCCGCCCGCGTCGTAAGGAATGTAGCGCACTTCCAGCGGATCTTCACCCGCCGCCTGGAACGCCATCGCCGCGACAAGGTGGTCCATGCCGCCCGGCACCGAACCGCCGCCAACAGCGGTTGAACCGGGATCTGCGCGGTAGGCTTCCAGCAGATCGTCCATCGACTGGATCGGGCTGTCGGTGTTCACCACGATAGCGGCATAGTCGCCGATGGTGCCCGCGATCAGGGTGAGATCACGAAAGCTCTGCGGGAAAACGCCGGTCAGCGAGCGGATCACGATGGGGGTGGAATTCACCATCAGCGTGCCGTGCTGGCTCTCGGCATTTTCGATCATGTAGGCGATTGCGACACCGCCACCGCCACCGGACATGTTTTCATAGCTGGCAGTGCCCACCAGACCGGATTCGGTCAGCGCCTCGCCAGTGCCGCGTGCGGTGCCGTCCCAGCCACCGCCGGCGCCGCCGGGGATCAGAAAGTGAATGCTGTCCATCATCGGGCCGCCGCCGTGGCTGTCGGCCAGTGCCGGGGTGCCGAAACTCATCGCAGCCGCCGCCGCGACCGCAAAGGCCCGACGGGTCAGGGTCAGTTTTGCCATTGTATCCTCCCAAATTGACAAAGCAGGGCCTGCTTGCCCATGACTGACCAACAAACACCGCAACCTGACATTGACCTGTCACGCCCTTCCGCCCCGAAAGGATCGCCCCCATGAGGTTCCTTCTTGTAGAAGACAACCGACAGTTGGCCTCAGCCATTCTCGACCGGCTGGCCATCGACGGGCATGTGGTGGACCATGCCGAGGATCTGGCGACCGCAGAGGAATACACGTCTACCACGGATTACGATTTGATTTTGCTGGACATAATGCTGCCCGATGGCGATGGCCGCAGCTTCCTGAACGCCGAGCGGGCGCGGGGGAAAAACACCCCGGTGATCGTGCTGACGGCACGGTCAGAGGTGTCGGACCGGGTCGGCGCGCTGGACATGGGGGCGGATGATTACATCGCCAAACCGTTCGATTTTTCCGAGTTGGAGGCGCGCTGCCGGGCTGTCCTCAGGCGGCGCACGGGGACCGCGACCAACACGATTCGATTCGGTCAGGTGGCGCTAGACGCGCTGGCGGGCACCCTGAGCAACGGATCGAAGGTGATCGAACTGCGCAACCGAGAGTTGCGCCTGCTGGAGGTCTTCTTTGGCGCGCCCGGCCAGATCATCCCCAAATCCAAGCTGGTCGACAGGCTGTTTTCCTATGACGAGGATGTCTCGGAAAACGCGATCGAGGTCTATGTGGGCCGGGTCCGGCGCCACCTTGAGGGCAGCGATGTGTCCATCGTGACGGTGCGCGGCCTCGGTTACCGGCTGGCAGTGCCATGAGGCGGGCGTTTCATGCACCTCGGTCGATTCGCCGCCGTCTGACGCTGCAACTGGTGACAGGGGCGGCCCTGATCGCCCTTGTGCTTTTCGTGATCGTCTTCAACTTCGCCCGCCAGATCGGCTCGGAATCGCAAGACCGCATCCTTGCAGCATCGGCCGCCTCGATCCTTGATGAAACCTCGGTCATTTCCGGCCGGATCGCGATCGACATCCCCTATTCCGCCTTCTCGATGCTCGACAACGCCAGCGACGACCGGGTGTTTTACCGTATCACCCGCGATGGGGCCGGGCTGACCGGATACGACGATTTGCCCGCCGCCGCGCAAGCAGGGGCGGCTCCGGGCTTCGACACAGTGCGGTTCCGGGGCGAAGACCTGCGCGTCGCCACCCTGTCGCGGCGCCTGTCCATCGGCGGCACGCCGGTCCAGATTGCCGTGACCGTGGGCCAGACCCGTGACGCGCTGGCCGATGTCCTGTCGCGCATCCTTCGGGTGACGGTGATCCTCGGGATCGGGTTCTTTGCCGCATCGGCGATGTTGGCGGTGCTGGCCGGGCAAAGCACGGCCAACTCTCTTCGGCGGCTGGCCGGGTCGGTATCGCGCCGGGGGCCGCAGGATCTGCGCCCGGTGGTGGCCGAGGTGCCAAGCGAGATGCGGCCACTTGTGGCCTCGCTCAACAGCCTGATTGCGCGCCTCTCGACCGCCCTGACCCGGACCGAGGATTTCATTGCCGAGGCCGCGCACCGGGTGCGCACACCGCTCGCCACCGTCCGCGCCCACGCGGAAAACACGCTGCGCCGGGTCGACAAGGAGGAAAACCGCGTCGCCCTGCGCGAGATGATCCGCGCCATCGACGAGAGCAGCCGCGCGGCGGGGCAACTGCTGGACCACGCCATGGTGTCGATCCGCGCCGATCAGCTCGACCTCAGCCCTGTGGCTTTGAACGCGCTTGTGGGGGAACTGGTCGATCGCCTGCGCCCCGTTGCCGATCTCAAGGACATGGACCTGCGGTATCGGGGCGACGGCCCGCTGGAAATTCTCGGCGATCCCATCCTGATCCAGAACGCGGTGCGCAACCTTCTGGACAACGCGATCAAATACGCCCCCGCCGACACCCCCATTCGCGTGACCCTGACGCACCAAGGCCGCTCGGCGGTGCTGACCATCCAGGACGAAGGCATCGGTTTTCCCGAAAGCGGGGCGGCCCATCTGACCGGTCGTTTCGCCCGTGGCGAGAATGCCGCCGGCGTCATCGGGTCGGGTCTTGGCCTGACCATCGCCGACGAGGTCGCCCGCGCCCATCACGGCAAACTGACCGTCGCCAATACCCAAGGAGGCCCCGGCGCATGCGTACGCTTATCCTTTCCCTTGCGCTGACCCTGCTGGCGCTGCCGCTGCGCGCCTATGAGGTCGAAGAACATGTGCGCTTCCCGTCCGAGCGGGCCGGGCCGGAATTGCGGGTGATCTCGACCGCTGATGTCGATCTTTTCACGCCGTTCATCCTTGGCTTTCAGGCGCGAAATCCGGGCATCTCGGTGGACTACTACATGGTCAGTTCGTCCGAGATCGAGATTGCCCTGACCGAAGACGGCGCGCAATTCGACCTCGCCATTTCCTCGGCAATGGATCAGCAGTTGCGGCTTGCCAATGACGGGCTGGTGCAGAGCTATCGCTCAACGGCCACCGCCAGCCTGCCGACATGGGCCCGGTGGCGCGACCGGGTGTTCGCCTTTACGCAAGAACCAGCAGCAATTGTCCTGTCGCGCGCCGATTTCGAGGGGCTGCCCCTGCCCCGCACCCGCCAAGACCTGATCACCGCCCTGCGTGAGCATCCCGAGCGGTTTCAAGGCCGGATTGGCACCTATGACGTGCGCGAAAGCGGCTTGGGCTACCTGTTCGCCACGCAAGACGGGCGCAGCTCTGAAACCTTCTGGCGTCTGACACAGGTGATCGGCGGTCTGGGGCCACGGCTGTATTGTTGCTCCAGCGACATGATCGAAGACACGGCCTCGGGCCGCATCGCGGTGGCCTACAACGTGCTTGGCAGTTACGCGCAGGCGCGCGAAGACCTGCATGACCGCATCCATGTGATCGCGCCAGAAGATTTCACGACAGTCCTCATGCGCACGGTCGTGATCCCCGTCGCGGCGGAACAACCTGCTGCTGCCGGGCTGTTCATCGACCACCTGATTGAAAATGTCTGGTTCGAGGACAGCGGACGCTTTGCCTTTCCCGGCATCACCTCTGACAGCCTGACCGAGAACGCCAGCCTGCGGCCGATTCAACTGGGCCCCGGTTTGTTGGTCTATCTTGATCGGCTCAAACGCCAGCAATTCATGGAAGAATGGGAAGCGGCGATGGTTCAGCCCGGCTGACGCAGGGGGTAGATGGCCAAGGCCTGATAGCGCGCGCCCGCGTGGGTAAGGGCAGAGCCTTGAAGAGAAAAGCTGGTGGCCAGCGCGTCCGGCCCTTCGACCACGGGCGGCGCGGCAAGGAAGGCTGCCAGCGCGCCCTGATCCTCTGCGCTCATCTTCGCCCGGAACCGCACCAGCGTGACATGTGGGCGAAAGGGCCGTTTTTCTGGCCGCAGACCATGCTTGCGGGCCTGCCGTTCGACTTCGGACTGAAGGGTCATCAGGTCCGCCACCGGCTCAAGCACCACTGCCAGCATCCGCGCGTGGCCGGGTCCGAACCATTCCAGCCCGCCGAAATGCAGCGGAACCGCTGGCAGCGACAGCGCCTCCAACGCGACGTGCAGGTCCTCCAGCGCCTCTTCCGGCTGATCGTCGAGAAAGGACAGGGTGAGGTGCAGGTTTTCTGGTGGCACCCGCCGTCCCGCCCGCAAGCCACCAATCCGCGCCACCAGCGCATCGAGGCAGGCTTCCGGCAAGTCGAGGCTGAGAAACGCGCGCATCGGGCCTAGTGTTCCGGGCCTGCTTGCTTGAGTTCTCCGATGGCCAGCACCGGGGCGGCGTCAATCGCTTCGGCGTCCAGCATCGCCGCGACCCGTTCCAAGGACGATACGAGCTGCGCCTGTTCCCAGTCTTCCAGCTTTTCAAAGGCTTTGACATAACGCTGCTGCAAAGCGTCGGGGGCTTCTTCTGTGGCGGCCCGGCCCTTTTCGGTGACGACAACGTTGGTCTGCCGCCGGTCGGTGGACGACCGCACGCGCGTCACCTGCCCGCGCGCCACCAGTTTGTCGACCAGCACCGTGACCGTGGCTTGGCTCACGCCCATCTGGGTTGCCAACGCCTTGGGGGTGGAACTGCCACCGTTTCCGACAGCGATTTGCAAGACACGCAACTGCGCCGGGGTCAGCCCCGCCGCCTGCGCGAGGTCTTTGGAATAAAGCTCGGTCGAGCGCAGGATGCGCCGCAGAGCAATCAGGCTTTCATCAATGCGGTCCATGCCAAACTCCGGAAACAGGGCCAGTGTCGCATGCATGGGCAGATTCCTTCAACTCTCAAAGCAGATGAACACTTGCTTCATATAGCTAAGCAATTATCAAAAGGCAAAACTTAGCAAATTGTGGTGTTTTTCCCGCGATCCTGGCCTATTTCCGCTATATCTTGGGAATAAACGCTTTGAAGGTTGAAATTTCGGATGCATTCGTTATTTAGGCAAGCGAACCAACGAAGGAGTGCTTCTCGATGCCGAAAGACGTTTCACAGCCCCGAACTCGGATGCCCCGCTTCCGCAAACCAACTGCTGAAGACGGGGCCGAAATCTGGGAGCTGGTGCGCGCCTGTGCGCCGCTCGACGAAAACTCCATGTATTGCAACCTGTTGCAAGCCGACCACTTCCGCGACACCTGCGTCGTGGCGGAACTGGACGGCAAGGTCGCTGGCTGGATCTCGGCCTATGTGATGCCGAACGATCCCGAAACGGTCTTCGTCTGGCAGGTTGCGGTGTCCGACGCCGCGCGCGGCTGCGGGCTTGGCCTTTCCATGCTGGAACACCTGATCGACCGTCCCGCCTGCGAAGGTGTAGCGCGGCTTCAGACCACCATCACCGCGGATAACGACGCCAGTTGGGCGCTGTTCCGCAAATTTGCCCGCCTGAATGGCGAGGATCTGGGCGTGCAGGCCTACTACACCCAATCGCTGCATTTCCAGGACCGGCACCGGACCGAACACATGGTCACCATTGACCTCGAAAGCGGGGAACTGGCCAAGGCCGCGTAAATCGCGGCCCCCGTGCCCTTCTCTGCCGTTCTCCGGACAAAAATCCCAAAGGATCTCTCATGACCTCCGATAACATCACCGTTTTCGCGCGCCGCGAATCCGAGGCGCGCTCGTACTGTCGTGGCATTCCCGCCACCTTCACCTCTGCCAAGGGCTCGAAAATGACCGACTCCGATGGCAAGAGCTACATCGACTTTCTCGCCGGCTGTTCCTCGCTGAACTACGGCCACAACGACCCCGACATGAAGGCCGCACTGGTCGATCATATCGCGGGCGACGGTCTGGCCCATGCGCTCGACCTTCATACCGATGTGAAGGCCGACTTCCTTGGTGCGTTCGAAGAGCACGTGCTCAAGCCGCGCGGCATGGACCATCGCGTGATGTTCACTGGCCCAACCGGTGCAAACGCGGTCGAGGCCGCGATGAAGCTGGCCCGCAAGGTCACCGGCCGCACCAACATCATCGCCTTCACCAACGGCTTTCACGGTGTGACGCTCGGCGCGCTGGCCGCGACCGGCAACAGCTATCACCGCGGTGGCGCGGGGATCACCCTGAATGGTGTGACCCGGATGCCCTTTGACGGCTACATGGGCGAGTCCTACGACACGACCGAATTGCTGGAAAAGATGCTGACGGACGCGTCCTCGGGAATGGACAAGCCCGCCGCGATCATTCTTGAGACCGTGCAGGGCGAGGGCGGCCTCAACGCCGCGAGCCCCGAATGGGTCCGCCGCGTGGCGGACCTCGCCAAAGAGCACGGCGCGCTGCTGATCGTCGACGACATTCAGGCAGGCTGTGGCCGCACCGGCACCTTCTTCTCGTTCGAGGGGATGGGAATCGAGCCGGACATCATCACCATGGCCAAGTCGATCTCGGGCTTTGGCTTGCCGATGGCGCTGACCCTGATCCGCCCGCAGCACGATGTTTTCGGCCCGGCCGAGCATAACGGCACCTTCCGCGGCAACACCCACGCCTTTCTGACCGCCAAGGTTGCGATCGAGAAGTTCTGGGCCGATGACAAGTTCCAACAGGATATCGCGGTCAAGTCGCTGATGCTGACCACCGCGCTGGAGGAACTGGCCGGCATGGTCGAGGGCGCGCGTCTCAAGGGCCGTGGCCTGATGCAAGGTGTCGATGTCGGCTCGGGCGAGCTGGCCAGCGAAATCTGCAAACGCGCCTTCACCAAGGGCCTGATCATCGAGACCTCGGGTCCGAATGACGAAGTGGTCAAGGTGCTGGCCCCGTTGACCACGCCCGAAGCGACCTTCCGCAAGGGCCTGAACATCCTGCTCGACTCGGCGCGTGACGTGCTGGTCAAAACCAAAATCGCGGCGGAGTAACCGATATGATCGTACGTGACTTCAACGAAATTCTCGAAAAACAGCGTGACCGCGTGGTCGCCGACGCCAACTGGACCAGCGTGCGGATGCTGCTGGCCGGGGACGGGATGGGGTTCTCTTTCCACATCACCTTCCTCGACGCGGGCTCGGAACACACGTTCGAGTACAAGAACCATTTCGAGAGTGTCTACTGCATGCAAGGCTCGGGCTCGATCACCGACCTCGCCACAGGCGAAACCCACGAGATCAAGCCCGGCGTCATGTATGCCCTCAACGAACATGACCGCCACATCCTGCGCGCCAAGGAAGAACTGGTGATGGCCTGTGTCTTCAACCCGCCCGTCACGGGCACCGAGGTGCACCAAGAAGACGGCTCCTACGCGCCAGCCGAAGAGGCAATCGCAAGCTAACCCATGACCTATACAGTCGAGAAAATCGGCGGCACGTCCATGTCCCGCGTGGACGCGCTGCGCGATACCCTGTTCATCGGCGACCGATCCGAAGACGACCTTTACGGTCGAATCTTCGTGGTTTCTGCCTTTGGGGGGATCACCAACCTGCTTCTGGAACACAAGAAGACCGGCAAACCCGGCGTTTATGCGCAATATGCCAATGCCGACAACGATCACGGCTGGCACGAGGCGCTGGATCACGCGGCAGAAGCGATGGCCAAGGCCCATGAAAAGGTGCTGGAGCATCCCGCCGATATCGAACGCGCGGACGAGTTTCTGCGCGAACGAATCGAGGGGGCCCGCAACTGCCTGATCGACCTGCAACGGCTGTGCTCTTACGGGCACTTCCGTCTGGCCGAACACCTGCTCCAGATCCGCGAACTTCTGTCCGGTCTGGGCGAGGCGCATTCGGCGCTCACCACCACGCTGTTGTTGCAGCGCGCGGGCGTAAATGCCCGGCTGGTGGATCTGTCGGGCTGGCGCGACGATGGCGACATCACCCTTGAGGACCGTCTGACCAGCGCCATGAAAGGCGTCGACCCGGCGACCGAGATGCCCATCGTCACCGGCTACGCGCAATGCGCCGAAGGCCTGATGCGCGAATTCGACCGTGGCTATTCCGAGGTGACGTTTTCGCGTCTCGCCGCCCTAATCGGGGCGCGTGAAGCGATCATTCACAAGGAATTCCACCTATCGTCGGCTGACCCCAATCTGGTGGGGCAAGAGGCCGTGCGCAAACTGGGCCGGACCAACTATGACGTGGCCGACCAGTTGTCGAACATGGGGATGGAAGCGATCCACCCCAAGGCCGCCAAGACGCTACGCCAGAACGACGTGCCGCTGCGCGTGACCAACGCGTTCGAGCCGCACGATCCGGGCACTCTGATCGACGATCAACCGACCGACACCCCGGCGGTCGAGATCGTGACCGGCCTCGACATCATCGCGCTTGAGGTATTCGAGCAGGACATGGTGGGGGTCAAAGGCTATGACGCCGCGATCCTTGACGTGCTGACCCGGCACAACGTGCGGATCGTGTCCAAGGTGTCGAACGCCAACACGATCACCCACTATGTCGACAGCTCGCTCAAGACGATGCGCCGGGTCGAGAAAGACCTTGCCGGGCTCTATCCGGCGGCGCTGATCACGTCGCGTCGCCTGTCCGTGGCCTCGGCCATCGGGCGCGACCTGAACGGGCTCTCGGTGTTGACGCGGGGCTTGCAGGCCATCGCCGACGCGGGGTTCGAAGCCCTTGGCGCCACGCAGGGCCCGCGCAACGTGGATGTGCAATTCATCCTCGAACGCGACAACCTGAAGCCGGCGATCAAGGCGCTTCACGCGGCCTTCATCGAGGCGAGCCACGAGGCATTGCCAAAAGCGGCCTGACAGGCACCTGGTCCAACACCGCGCGACTTTGCCCGCCCCCGATCGGCTCGGGGGCGGGTTTTTCATGCGGGCTGGACCCGCCCGCCCGCGCCGCCTAGGACAAGGGCACCCTGCCCTGCCGAAAGAGGCCCGCCGATGTTCGATCTCGACCACCCGTTTTTCCGCCCGCTCTGGATTCGCATCGCCGTGGTGGCAGTCTGCGGTGGCTGGGGCCTGTTCGAGCTGTCGAATGACGCAACGGGATGGGCCTTCGTCTTTCTCGGGCTCGGGGCCTACGCTGCCTACGGCTTCTTCGTGACCTTCGATCCGCGCGACGACGAGTGATCGCGGGCGACACCGCATCGGGACGCGTGTGGATTGAACCATAGCGCCGCGGCGTCCGACCCATGGGCAAGACCCTGAGGAGGATCGCCCATTCGCTGCCTGTTCCGCCTGCTTCCCGCCTTTCTTGCCGCCCTGGCGGTCGCGGCCCCCGTGAAGGCCCATGTCGCGGGGCCGATCCTGTCGACCCCCGCACAGGCAGCCGGCGTCACCCTCGCGGGCCTGCCCCCCACCCCGCACCCGGCTTGTCAGCGCCACATTTTCACCGCCGGGCAGTATCCGACCACCCCCCAGACAGTCGAGCAGATCACCTGCCTCGACACCCTTTGTGACACGCGCGAAGTCGTGCTTTGCCCGTTAACCGATTGACCGCTATTGCGCCAGACCGAGCGCCTCGAGATGGGCGACGCTGTCCTCCACCCGGTCGAAATCGTTGATTTCCACGATCAGGTGCGGCGTGGCCCTGACCTGTTTCAGCGCGGCAAAGATGGCGTGCCAGACGATATTCCCCTGCCCGATGGCCCAGTGCCGGTCGGCATACCCGTCGGTATCCTGCAGATGCACATGGCCCAAACCCGCCCCCGCCGATGCGATATAGCGATCGGCGGGCGGCGCACCGCAGACCCAGTGCGCCCAATGCGCGTGGCCGGTATCGACCGACAGGCGCAGCGCCGGGCTGTCCGCCGCCGCCACCACTTCGGCCCGGTCGCGCGGGTCGGTATCCTTGATGTTCTCCATCACCATTTCGACGCCCAACGCCTCGGCCCGCTTCAGCGCCGGGGCCAGCGTATCCAGCACCGCCGCCACCCGTCGCTTGCGGTCGGCAGGCGCGTTGTCGAGGTTGCAGGCATCCCAGCCATCATAGGGCGAATGAATGACCATCTGCCGCGCCTCCAGTGCCGCGCAGACATCCAGCGCCTGTTCCAGCCGCGTCTGCACCACCGTGCGAATGTCCTTGTCCTTCACGTCCAGCTCGAACCCGGCGAAGGGCCCGTGAATGCCAAGCCGCCCGGACCAGCCATCCAGCTTGGCCTTGGCCATGTCGATAAAGGGCTGCGGCGCCGCCAGAATATCGCCAAGGCAGAACTCCGGCAGTTCCAGATCGCGGTTCTTCTCGAACAGCCAGTCGCGGTGACGGTCCAGGTCCAGAACGCTCAACTGCGCCCCGACGATGGGCAAATCTGCCATGGCTTAACCTCCCTCTGCTCGGGGCGAGTGTGCCAATGAAAAGGGCGGCTGTCTGCCGCCCCCCAGTCAGAAATCGAAAATATCGCTCAGGAACGAGCCGACGCCGTCCTTCTTCTTGCGCTTCGACGGGGCCTCTCGGCCGTCATCCCTGCGGTCGTCGGCCAAGGCGCTGCGCTCGACGATCTTGTCAAGCTCGCCACGATCCAGCCAGACCCCCCGGCAGGTTGGGCAGTAGTCGATTTCGACTCCGGCGCGGTCGGCGATCACGAGGGCGGTTCCGTCAATCGGGCATTGCATGGGCGGTGTCTCCTTGGCGGTTGGGTTCCCTAGCAGATAGGAACGCCGCGCGCCCATGCAATGCACCGGCCAGCTTATTCGCCCGCGACCGTCAGCCCCAGCATCCGCCAGCCCTGCATTCCCGGACGGTAATAATGAATCCGCTCCGCCGGATAGCCCGCCTCGATCATGCGGCGGATGGCGGTCGGGGATTGCCCGCACCACGGCCCGTTGCAGAAAAGCGCCACCTGCACAGCCTGCGTGCAGTCCCAGCCATCGAAGTCGATCTGGCAGCCCAATTCCCCCAGCCGGTCGGTCATTTGCGTATAGGGCATGTTGACCGCACCGGGGATGGTGCCGCCGTGGAACCAGTCTGGCGTGCGGCTGTCGACCACCGTCACCTCCGGATCCTGTAGAAACCCGATCAATTCCAGCTCTCCAATCGGCGTCACGCCCTCGGCGGGCGTCATCGGCTGGATGCAGAAATTGGGACAGGGCCGAGAGGTCCGGCCCCACGCGTCCTCGATCACATGGTCCGTGTCCTGAATGCGCGAAATCTCGCGCGGGCCAGAGGCGGTTTCAACCGTGACCGACATGAACTCGCGGGTGATCCCGACTGGCTCTTGCGCCCACGCGGGCCCCGCAAGGACCAGCACGGCGACGGCGGACAAAAGGCGGCGCATTGAAAATCCTCCCATCAAATGCAATTTTGCGAATATGATGGTAGCACCGGGCGCGCGCCGCGCAAGCCCATCCGTCAACAGGTCATTCCACGCCCTGAATCTGCTCCGCGATGCGCGACGCCCATTCCCCGATCACGGGGATAAAGTCGATCTGGCTCAGCGAATAGACCACCACCGAGACAAGGAACGACGCCCCAATCACCGAGCCGAGGCCAAAGGCCAGCCCGCGCCCGAAACTGAGCGCAAGGATCTTGCCGACGGTGCTTTGCGTGGTGAACAGGCGATGTTGCGTGATCTGCTGCACCTCTTTGCGCAGCAGCCGCAACTCCTGATCGAGTTGCTCTTCCTCTTGGCTCAATTGTACGACTCCGCGACCTCGTACATGACCGGCTCAAAGCTTTTGCACAGCTCGTTGATCACCCGGTTGCGCTTGCGCATCTCGTCCGATCGCAGCATGGCCTGAAAATCCTCGCGCTTTTCCCATTGCGAATAGTTCGCCACGCGGGTTTGCGCGTCGTTCACGTGCAGGCCGGCGGCGATAAAGCCCCGCTGATGCGAGATGAAATCGTCATAGGCCGAGGTCAACGCATCCAGCAGGTCCTGACAGGTGCCCGGCGTGGTTTCAAAGGTGGTGATGACGGTCTGCAGGGCAGCGCCCTTTGCGATTGACGGCATGGGACGGTCTCCTTGGGCGATCTTTGGGGTCAAGCCTAGCAGGGCCATCGAAGATAGCCTAGGGCCGAGACAGGGCGCAGCCGGGTCAAATCCCCGCGTGCAGACGAAAAAAAGGGGCCACGCATCGGCGGGCCGCGGCATGGCGATCCAACCCGTCGAACCTGGCGATTCATGCCAGCCATATTCGAAGAAGATCAGACCAGCGCGCGACCCCTGCCAAATCGCCGTGCCGGGGGCGGCCCGGCGATGCGCGGCGGCCTGCGGCCTTGATTCCGCGACCGGCGCGGCGCGGTTGGCATCCAGACGGAAAAAAAGGGGCCGCATCTCGCAGGTGCGTCCCCTTTTTCCGGGCAGTGCTGCCCCCCAGATCGTTCGATCCTACCCCGTGGCTTTGACGCGGGGAAGGTGGAAAGCCGGTCTTTTCGTGGCCGATGCCGTCAGGTGAACTGCCCGCGCAGCGCCTGATAGACCACCGCCGTCGCCGCATTGGCCAGGTTGAGCGAGCGGATATGCGGGCTGCGCATCGGAAGGTGAAAAACCCGGTCGTCCATGCCCTGCAAAATCTCGGTCTGAATCCCCTTGGTCTCGCGGCCAAAGACCAGATAGGCGTCCTCGGGATAGTCGGGGTCATAGACACTGCCCGCACCGTTCTCTTCAAAGAAGAACAACTGCCCGCGCGCTGGCCGCCGGTCGGCCAGAAACTCCGGCCAATCGTCATACTCGGACAGGCGCACATGTTTCCAGTAGTCGAGGCCCGCCCGCCGCACCTGCTTGTCGTCGATGGAAAAGCCATAGGGCCGGATCAGGATCAACTCCAGATCCAGCGCCACGCAGGTGCGCCCGATGGTGCCCGTATTGCCGGGGATTTCCGGCGTCACCAGCACCACTTTCATGCGTTTATCGCTCATTCCCTGCCCCATCCACGGCCCGCGTTAGGCACCTGTTAACCAGATTGCAGCAGGCTCTGCCATGCCATGCGACGCCTCTTCGCCCTTTTGCTCACGCTCTGCCTTGCACCCTCTGCCCATGCCGGGGCGTGGGCGCGAATGCCGGGTCAGGTCTTCTTGTCCTATTCCTCGAATATCTCCAGCCCCGTCAGCGCCCTTGGCACGGGTCGCCTCCTGCTCGATCGCTACGACTCCGCCTATGCTGAAATCGGCCTTGGAAATCGCCTGACCTTCGGCCTCGACTATGGGCGCGGGCAATACACGCGCGAAGGTATGGCTTTCCTGCGCTACACCCTCACCCGGCCCGACGCGCGGTGGCAACTGGCCGTCGATCTGGGCGCCGGGCAGCGGCAGGTCGATGGTCTGGACGACAGCGACCTGTGGCGTGTCGGCCTGTCGCTCGGCCACGGCTTCGACCTCTCTCCGCCCGACTGGATTCCGGGGCATCTGCACGGCGGCTGGATCGCGGCCGATGCCGTTGCCATCCTCGACCGCATCACCGGGCAGACGCGCTGGAAACTGGAAACCACCCTCGGCCTGCACAGCGGCGACCGGGTCGATGTCATCCTGCAGGCCATGGTGGAACAATGGCCCGGACAGCAGGTCGCCTACGCGGTAAACCCGTCTTTGGTGGTCCGGTTTGGCGCGGCGACCTCTGTCGAGATCGGGGCGCGCGTGGCCTTTGACGGGCAGACTCGCGTGGGTCTGGAACTGGGTCTTTGGCATCGATTCTGACTTATCGCCATGTTTATTCTAAATGAAACGAGTGCTATTCCCTCCGCAGGAGGGATGGTGACTATGTCCAGACAAAAGCCCATGCTGCGCGAAACGGACGACGAAGCGCGCGCTGTGGGGCAAGATCTTTTGCGTCGCGCCCGGTTCGGATCGCTCGGGGTGATCTGTCCCGACAGCAACGCTCCGATGGTGTCTCGTGTTTCGGTTGGCACCGACGCCGCCGGAATGCCCGTCACCCTGATTTCAGACCTGTCCCTGCACACCACCGCCTTGGCCAGGAACCCGCTCTGCTCGCTTCTGGTGGGCGAACCAGGCGCGCGGGGGGATGCGCTGATCCATCCGCGCCTGACCCTGCAATGCACGGCAGAACCGGTCGACAAGGACGAGATCAAGCCGCTCTACCTGTCGCAACACCCCAAGGCGACGCTCTACTATGACTTCAGCGATTTCCGAATGCTGCGCCTTACGGTGACCTGCGCACATCTCAATGGCGGCTTCGGAAAAGCGTTTTCGCTGTCACCCGCCGATCTGGATTTGCCCAATCCCGGCTAACCTGCCGAAAAGAGCAGGTTTTATTGCCTTTGCATCGAAAACCGTGCATCATCCCGCACAGTCGTTCGCCAAAGGACAGCCCATGAGCTCCCCGCAGATTGACCCTGACCTGCCTGGCATCTGGATCATTCCCGGTGAAGAAACGACCTATGAAATCGAACCCGACGGCAGCTATCACGTCGCCGACCCCGCGCAGCCGCTGACCGTGGCGGGCGACGGGGCGACGATGATCTGGGGCCGCACGCGGCTGGCCCGGATCGGCGGCGACGGTGCGGCCCCTCTGGGCGCCTGGCGCGACCGCGATCATGGCGATGAATGGCTGTTTCAGGCCGACGGCACCTACCTGCAACGCTGGTCGGATGGGGAAAAAACCACGGGCATCTGGGTGCACCGCGACAGCGACTACAGCCTGTGGACCCGTGAATATCGCGGGCAGGTGGAAACCGATGGTGCCCGCATTACCTTTGTGCTGCCCTCGGAACCGGCGGTGACCTATGGCTACACCGCCGATGCCGAAAGCTGGATTCTGCTGGACCCCGAAACGTGGGACAAGCTGGTCGAATACCGACGCCCCGCATCAGACGCATCGGCGGCCCCGGCACATGGCGGGGCCGCGCGCGGCTGAGCGTCAGACCGTATCGCTGCGCGCCGTCAACTGAACCGCCCCGTGCACCGGCTGCGACCAGGTCAACCGGACCGAGCCGCGCCCGACCCCGTGCCGCGTGGTGGCATAGGGCATCGTGTAGACAGCGACGTTCGACGACGACCGCACCGCGCCCTCGGGCATCGCCGACACAACCACCCGCGCCTCGCCCATGAAGGGCAGCCAGTCGCGCAGGTCCATCTCCCACACATCCAGATCGGACGCCTCGCTCATCTTCACCGTCACCGGGTTTTGCGAATTCTTGCTGACCCCGTGATAGACATTGCCTTGCATCACGAAATTCGCCGTCCGGCTGCCATCCAGCGGCGCGATCGACGGGTCCACCCCTTCGACCGAGTCGATGGCCCCGCCGTTCAAATGCTTGAACACGTTGTCACAAATCGACAGCCCGTTGATGTAGTGCCCCGGCCCGTGCGGACGGATCAGGATGAAATTCGCCCATGACGCGATGCCGTTGGCGGTGAAGATATTGCCGTTGATCGTCAGCCCGCCAAAGGAATACTCGCCCGACAGTTCCGGCGCCGGGTCATGTTCATTGGCCCATTCGATCATGCTGTTGTCGATATAGTTGCCGATGATCGTCGATTTCATGTTGGTGTTGGTCAGAACGATCCCGCCGCTGATCTGGCCATTGGTCTCGTTGTCGCCCTGAAACCAGTGGTTGCCGGTGATCAGGTTGCCGCCGCCACCGAACACGCCGAAATGTCGGAACTTGACCGAGCGGTTGTCGCGGATCTTCACGTCGTTGGAATTGGTGTTGAACCCGATCGTTTTGCGGTCCTGGACGCGCAGCGTCTGCTCGTTCGACAGGAACTGGTTGCGGTCCAGCATCATCCCCGCACAGCCGGTGTCAAAGGACGTGATCCCGCGATCCTTGGGCCCGGTAAAAAAGCAATCCTTGACGTGAAAGATCAGCCCGCCCTTGGGCAGCATGATCCCGCTCGCCTTGCCCGCGCACAGGAACTCTACCCCTTCCAGCGCGAAACGTTGCAGGTTCTCGAACCCCGAGAAGTCGAGAATGTATTTGAACCGGGTGAAGGTGTAGCTCTGGTTGGTGGGCGGCACCCCGAGCGGGCTGGACAGATAGACCCGGTTCTGCGCCGCGTTCACGGCGCGAACATAGACCTCGCGCCCCACGCCCTGCGCCGCCGTCACCAGCGCGCCCACCGGCACGCTGCCCGCGTTGGTCACGTTGTCCAATTGGCGCGGGTTTGTGGCCGCCCATGTGCCGGTGCGCGTCACCACCGCGTCGTCCCAGCCGGTGCTGGTCAGGCAACTGAACTGGCCGTTGCGAATGACCCGGCGGTTGGCATAGCTGACCTTGTTGCCCACGGCCGCCGCCATGTCGATCGGCTCGCTCAGCAACACCCGCCGCCCCATCATGTCGAAACTGTCGTGGTCGCCATCGTTCAGCATCGCCTGAAAGCCCTTTTTGAAGCCTTGCAGCTCATCGCCGCCAAAGGCGTCGGCATAGGCCGGCAGGTTGAAATTCTCCTGCAATACCAGCTGCACCCAGTCGGGCACGACCAGACGCCCCTGAAAACGGACCGGGCTTTGAATTGTCAGGTTGGACCCGATGTAATAGCTGCCCTCGCTGACCAGCACCTCGCGCCCATTGGCGGCCGCGTCGGCTGCGGCAAAGGCGGCGCGATCATCGGTGCTGCCATCGCCCACGGCCCCGAAATCCTTGACATCCACCCAGTCCATCAGCTTGCGATAGAAGGCGTGGGTGATGTCCTCGACCTTGATCGACTCGATGCGCACCGTGCCGCCATTGCCACCCGTCAGGTCCAGCCCGACATGGCCATAAGCAGCCTCGTCACCCCACGCCATATCGACGCCACTGCGCGCGCCGACACCGATAATGGCCGAAACCGTCACCACCGCGCCATAGGCCGACAACTGGGTTGCCGGGCCGGTTTCCGTCACGCCCGCGATATGGGTGTCGTTCGCGCGGCCCGCCCACGCGGCGATGCGCACCGCAGGCATCGTGCCCGACAGCACCTTGACCCGCGCCGACACGCGCACATACAGCCCCGGCGTGACCGGCGTTTCCCCTGTGTATCGCAGCCTTGTCGTGCCCGTGGTTTTCAAGAGTTCGAGGCAAGGGCCAAAATCCTGATCGGCTGGCACCAGCGCGGCATTGGTCGCGGTCGCATAGGTCTGGCCGCCGGGCGTGCCGTCCTCCTGCGACCAGACACTCAACCCGTCGGAAAACGCTGGCGGCATCAGGTTCAGCCCGTCGGTGATCACTTGGTTCATATCAAACCCCTTATGCTGTCGCGCCGGCACCCGCCCACGCAAAAGACCCCGCACGGGCCGCTCCGCCCGAGGGGTGTCTCGATTGTTCACAAATGTCTGGATTGGGCCCGGACAGACGCTTCGGCCATCCGGATGCCCCAGAGACTTACGCCAGAGGTCTTAAAAAGACGTTAACCGTGGGGGATCACGCCCCGACACCCTGCCCACGCAGGACGGTCACCGCCGCAATCCTCCAGTCCCCATCGACCTCGGTCATGGCGTAGTCCAACAGGTGCAGCCGCCCGGTCGGGTCGACGATCTGGACCTGTTGTACCTGCAACTCGCCCTCCTGCCGCAGCCCGAGGAACGTGGTCTCGCCCGGTCGCCAGACCATCGGATAGCCCCGCTCGACCATCACGCCAAAGGCTTCGGCACTGCCGAACAGTTCCTGGATACGCGGGCTGGCATAGCGCCACGCGGCATAGACGCTGTTGGTGGAAAACGCGTCCAGTTGGCTTTGGATGACACCCTCGATATCGGGGTTCGCTGGCAACCGCTCTTGCGCCATCGCGCCAAGCGGCATCACCAGAAGGGTGAAGATCAGTAAAAATTTACGCATATCGGCCTCCCGTAGAGCGCCTGTCCCTGAGCGAAAGGTAGCGCCCCGGCGGGGCCGGTCAAATCGCCGATCACCGGGCGCGTCACCGGGCGCGTCACCCGGCGCGCGCCCACGCACAGAAACGAAAGAACCGGCGCCGTTTCGTGCGCCGGTTTGTCTGTACGGGGGGTGTACAGGGGGTGTACGGGGGGTGCACGCATGGCACCCCCCTGTTTTTGGCCTCAGCCAGCCAGCTTGCCGGCCAGCGCATCCTCGATCAACGCCTTGGTCTCGTCGATGCCATAAAGCGCGATGAACCCCCCGAAGCGCGGCCCCTGAGAGGCCCCGAGGCAGACCTCGTAAAGCGCCTTGAACCAGTCCCGCAGCGGCTCGAACCCATGGGTTTTTCCGATAGCGAAAACAATGGATTGCAGGAATTCCTCGTCCTGCCAATCAACCTCGGGCAGCGCCTCGTCCGACCCCGCCTGTGCGGTCTTGCGGGCGATCACGTCCAGCGCCTTGTCCGCGTCGCCAAGGCAGGCCAGCAACTCTTCCATCGCCGCCTTTTCCTTGTCATCCGCCAGCCGGAAGACCCGTGTCGGCTTCACGAAGTCGTTGAAATAGCTGATCGCAAACCCAGCCGCCTGATCCAGATCCGGGTTCCCCTCCGGCGACGCCTCCGGCGCGTAACGGTTGATGAAGCCCCAGAGCTTTGCCTTCTCTTGCGCACCGGACACGGACACCAGGTTCAGCAACATGGCGAACGGCACCACCATGGTGGAAACCGGCACGTCGCGGCCATGGATGTGGTAGACCGGATTGGCCAATTGCGCCTTGGCATCCTGCGTGTGATAGGCGCGCAGTTGCTGATGATACTCATCCACTGCCTTGGGAATAACGTCGAAATACAGACGCTTGGCGGTCTTGGGTTTGAGATACATGAAGTAGCTCAGGCTTTCGGTCGAGGCATAGGTCAGCCATTCGTCGATCGAGATCCCGTTGCCCGAGGACTTGGAAATCTTCTGTCCCTGATCGTCGAGGAACAGCTCGTAGGTGAAGTGTTCCGGCGCGGGCATGCCCAAGATGCGGCAGATGGAATCGTAGATCGGCGTATTGGTCGAGTGATCCTTGCCATACATCTCGAAATCGACGCCGAGCGCGGCCCACCGGGCGCCGAAATCGGGCTTCCATTGCAGCTTTACGTTGCCGCCCGTCACGGGCAGCGTCCATTCGCGCCCATCCTCGTCGTCAAAGGTGATGGTGCCGTCCTTGGCGTTCACCTCTTTCATCGGCACATACAGCACCCGCCCCGTTTCCGGGTGGATCGGCAGGAAAATCGAGTAGGTCTGCCGCCGCTCTTCGCGCAAGCTTTTCAGCATGACTTTCATCACGTCGTCATAGCGCTCGCAGGCGCGCAGCAGCGCCTCGTCGAACCGGCCGGATTTGTAGAAGTCGGTGGCCGAGTAGAATTCGTACTCGAAGCCGAACGTGTCGAGGAACCGCCGCAGCATGGCATTGTTATGGTCGCCGAAACTGTCATGCGTGCCAAACGGATCGGGCACCGACGTCAGCGGTTTTTGCAGATGCTCGCGCAGCATGTCCTGGTTGGGCACATTGCCCGGCACCTTGCGCATCCCGTCCAGATCGTCCGAGAAACAGATCAACCGCGTGGGGATATCCGAGATCACCTCGAACGCACGGCGGATCATCGTCGTCCGCAGCACCTCGCCAAAGGTTCCGATATGCGGCAGGCCCGAGGGGCCATAGCCGGTCTCGAACAGGACATGGCCCTTTTCAGGCGGCACCTTCTCATAACGTTTGAGCAGCCGGCGCGCTTCTTCAAAGGGCCAGGCTTTCGAGCTCATTGCAACGTCACGTAGGTCAGACATGTCCTGCTTCCATTTTCATCGGCAATCTCGCGGCCCCATGCCGCGTGTGCGCAATGCCCCTATTGCCCCATGCGCGCGGGGTCAATAAATACCGGGGACAGATCCCGTTGAAAGGCCCTCGCCGTGACCGAACAACCCTCCCTATCGCCGCAGGATGCGCTTGTCGCATTGATGATCGCCGTTTCCGTGTCGGATGAAAATATCCGCACCTCGGAACTGGTCACGATCGAACGCATCGTGAATCACCTGCCGGTCTTTGCCGATTTCGACTCGGACCGGATGCGCGTGGTGGCCCAGATCGTGTTCGACCTGTTCGAGGAAGAAGACGGGCTGGATGCCCTCTTCGGGCTGATCCATGACGCTCTGCCCGAACGGCTGTTCGAAACCGGCTATGCACTGGCTTGCGACGTGGCCGCCGCCGATGGCCTCTTGCGCCAGACCGAGCTGCAAATGCTGCAAGAAATCCGCTACCAGTTCAACATCGACAGGCTGCACGCCGCCGCCATCGAACGCGGGGCGCGCGCGCGTCACATGGTGGTCTGACCGGGCCCCTCTGCGTCCACATCGCGCGCCACCGTCATCGGCGCGATCGGGTTGCCCGGCGCGACCGAGCTTTCGGCCACCGGCAACGGCGAGGGCGTGGCGCGGCTGGTGCGCAACTCGCGATATCCCAGGTAAAGCCCGCTGGTGATAATCAGGGACATGCCCATCAAGATCGCCGGTCGGGGCACCTCGCCCCACAGCACATAGGCCATGACCGTCGCGATCGGCAGGTAGGAATAGTCGAAGGGCGCCACGAGACTGGCGCTCGTCACCTGATAGGCGCGGGTCAGGGCCATGTAGCCAAGGATGCCCACGGCCCCCAGCAGCGCCAGACGTCCTGCCTCCCACCCCGGCGGCAAGACCCATGTGAACAGCAAGTGGGTGTGGTGCTCGGGGACGGCGACGATCTGGTTGGTCAGCCAGCCGAATGGCACAATCAGAATGGCGGAAAAGACGAGGGTATAGAGCGCCGTGGTCAGCGTGGTTTCCCGATCCCCGATCCGGCGGGCGAGGATTTGCGCAATGGCGTAGAACAGGGCGCAAAGCAGCGGCAGGATGGCGACGGCGTTGAATGCCTCGCCCGACGGGGTCATCGCGATAACCACACCGACAAAGCCGACGGCCAACGCCACCATGCGGTGCGGGCCGATACTTTCGCGCAGCCAGACGGCAGCCAACAGCGCGATGAGCAGCGGGGCCGAGAAGAAGATGGTTGAAACCTCGGCCAGCCCCATGAACGGAAACGCCGCATAGAACATCGCAAAGCCCGACGCGAGCAACACCGCACGCAACAGGTGCAGCGGCCAAAGCGGCGTCAGCAATCGGTGCGGGTGCCCCAGCCACAGGATCAGCGGCCCGACCAGAAGGGCCGCCATCAGGCCGCGCGTCAGGATCAGTTCCCACACGGTGTAGCTGTGCAAGAGGTCTTTCATCATGCCGTCCTGCACGACGAAAAACCCCATGCCGATCACAGCGCTGGACATGCCTTCCACGGCGCGTGGAGTCGCAACCGCAAGGGCCTGTGGCGAAACATCCGACACGGGCGCAGCCTTTCAATCATGGGTATGGCGCGTCGGCGAAATGCCCGGCGCGGCCCATGTCATCAAATGTCGAAAAACGCCCCCTGTCGCGCCGGTTTGCGACAGATCCGCGGGCAGCAACTGGCCCCAAGGGCATGTTGTGCATATCCGGGCACCGGATTCCGGCCAGTCGCTACCGGCACCCTAGCCGTGCATCGCGGTCCACCGGCGCAGCAGGGCCTGCTGCAACAGCTTGGCGTGGGTGTTGTAACTGCGCGCGCCGGGCGGGCGCGCCTCTTGCCCCGGATCGAAGGTCGTGCGCCGTTCCAGATCTCCGCAGAAAATGGCAAATGCCAGATCTCGGCCCGAGGCAAGCCGCGCATAGCCCGCAAGCGAGGACACGAAATAGAGCGTGCCGGTCTTGGCCACGATCTCGGCCGGGGGATTTGATAGAAGATTTCCGTGATCGTCGAGCATCGGAATGTCTTTCATGATCCGGCGCAACCCGCCATTGGCCCCGCTGCCGACCAGCGCCCGCACCATGTCGCGGGCGTTGATCCGGCTTTCATCCCCAAGGCCCGAATGATCGACCAGTCGGGGGCGGCGCAGCCCGTAGCGTTCCATCAGCCACGCATTCATCTGGTCGGCCGATTCACGCAGGTCCACGGGGCGAATACCCCCGGCCTCGGTCGCCAGCAGCCCGGCCACCTCGGCGGTCAGATTGGTGGACCAGCGCATCATGCCGCGCAGCACCTCTTCCAAGGGGTCCGAGACATGGTTGACCAGCACCTGCGCCGTTTCGGGCGGGGCACTGCCGAAGACCGGCGCGTCCAGCACGATGCCCCGCGACCGGGCCAAGACCTGGAAGACCTCGGCGGCATACATATGCGGGCGGCGCACCGGCAACCATCGCGCCCCGTTCTGGCCCAGGGCGCCGCGCGCAACGCTCCATTGTTCGATCTCGTCGCTTTCCTCAAAATCATAGATCGGCGCGCCGCGATCAATGACGTCCATCCGGGTCACCGTCACGGGCGGGCGCAACGAGGCCGAGCGCGCATCCATCTGCACGGTGTAACCGTTGGCGCCTCGTTCCCATTCGAAATGCACGCGGTTGAAGTTCAGGTTCAGCCCCGAGACCGCCGGGTTATACCCGACCTGTGCAGGCTGATCGGGGTCGATTTCGTGAATATGCGGCACCGCCTCGTGCGCCACCCTGAACCGTCCCGTGACTTCACGCAGGCCGGACTCGGCCAGATCCCGGGCGATATCATTGAGCGCGTCGGTATCCAGCACAGGGTCCGCCCCGCCGACCAGCCACAAATCACCGTCGAGCCGTCCGTTCGTCAGGGTGCCTTCGGCCACGACCTGCGTATGGAACCGGTACCCCGGCCCAAGGCGGTCCAGCGCATAGGCCGAGGTCAACGCCTTGGTGACAGAGGCAGGCGGCAAGCCGACCAGCGGGTTCACAGACTCCAACACCTGCCCCGACCGCGCGTCCGCAACCACGCATGCGACACGCCCGCCCAAACCGGCGCGCGCGATCAGATCGGCGGCAGAGGGCAGCGTGCGCAGGAAAAACCCGTCTGGCCGTGGCAGCGGGATACGCGAAACCTCGGGTGCGAAGGCGTTGGCAGCACCGGCCACACTGGCCAAGGCCCCCCCCAGAAAGGCGCGTCGTGAAACCATATCGCTCAAATAGCTTTGTTCATTGCCCCGGCGACTAAACCCTACCCGGCGTTTTCGCTCAACCCTTTCAGCGATCACAAAAAGCGCCTATTGCCCGAGCCATGACTGCTTCGATGTTTCGCGCCCTGCCCCTGATGCTGCTGGCCATGTGTTTCGTCCCGATGGGCGACACCGCGGGCAAGCTGCTTGGCGGCGATCATGGCGTCAGCCCCTTCTTCACCGCGTGGAGCCGCTTTGCCGTTGGCGCGGTCCTGCTGGCCCCCTTTGCCCTGCGCACCGGTGCGCTCCGCCTGTTGGGCGACTGGCGGATCTGGCTGCGCTCGGCGTTCCTCGTGGGGGGCATCTGCTCGATCCTGACCGCCCTGCGGACCGAGCCGATTGCCGACGTGTTCGGTGCCTTCTTCGTTGGCCCGATCCTGAGCTATTTCCTCTCGGCAATGTTCCTGAGCGAGACGATCTCGCCCCGCCGCACGCTGCTGTTGCTGGTGGGCTTTGGCGGAGTGCTGCTGGTGGTGAAACCGGGGTTCGGCATGACCCCCGGCCTCGGATTCGCGGTGTTGGCAGGGCTTTGCTATGGCTCCTACCTGACCGCTTCGCGCTGGCTGGCCGGGATCGGGCGGCCACGCGCATTGATGATGTCGCAACTGATCATCGGGGCGGTGGTGCTGTTGCCGGTCGGGCCAGCACTGGCGCCAGAGCTGTCCCTGCCCGTGGCGGGGCTGACGCTGGCCTCGGCGCTTGGCTCGCTGCTTGGCAACCTGCTGTTGATCACCGCCATGGGCATGGCCCCGGCCTCTCGACTTGCGCCCTTCGTCTACACCCAGCTTTTCGCGGCCACGGCGCTTGGCTGGCTGGTTTTCGGGGCGCTGCCCGATGCGCTTTCGGTCACGGGGCTGCTGCTGATCGTCGGCTCCGGCCTGACCACGCTGACCCTTCGCGCCGATCGCTAGCATGCGCCCATGCGATCCCTCGCGCGCGTTGCGGTCTTTCGCAATCACGCCGCCCACTCTAACCTATTGATGTCGCATGTCCGAGGAGCGTAAAACCCGTTCCCACTTTTGCGCGACATGCTCTAGCTGTGGAACGTCAACAGGTTGTTCCGATCCAATCCTAATCGGCTGATTGGTGGTTTTGACTTTAGCGCCGAGTGCGGACGGTGCCAATTGTAGAGATGCGTCCATACGG
>NZ_MNBW01000010.1 GCF_001879715.1 Nioella nitratireducens
TGGCTGCCAGACGGGTATGCTGATCCAATACGGCTGGTAAGCGCCAACCCCCTGGTCCCACTCGGCTTTCTCGCGCCACCCCCGCGCTCCGGACCGGCGCGAGACCCCGCTGTCCCCCATTGGCCGCACGGGCTTTCCTGGACCCCGCCCGAGCCGCCAAGCCCCCCGCGCCATGGTCCCACGGCGCGGGGGAATTTCCCTTCGATCCCCCAAAACCCCCCGTCGCCCCCCCGTGCACCCCGCGTACACCCCCGGTACACCCCCCGTGCACCGGTTTGGCCGCTTTCGGGGTCTGGAGCGGTTCAGGGCTTGCGGTCACCAGAGCCGGGCGTGGCCCCGTTTGCACTGGCGCAATCCATGGCATCGGTGAATTCGAAACAGAGGCCGGTTCCCCCGGATGGCTCGTCGCAGATGCCGTCGAAGGACAGGTCGCAACTGTTGTTCAGCGCATCGGCGCGACCGGGCGTGCCGCGATGCGGATCACAATCGGCACTGTCGCTGAAGGGTGCGCAGATGTCCTCGAGGGTGACCAGCTCTTCGCAGTGCTGGCCAGAGGCGGTTATGCCACTTTCGGGGCACAGGAAACGGCCAATCCTGAGTTCGTCGCACTGACGGTCAAAGGCCGTGTCGCAAGTATTGGACGCGCGGACAGGCGCGCAATCGGCGGTATCTGTCAGCAGGTCGCACATGCCGGTGCCGAGGATCGGTTCGTCGCACACCCCATCCCGCGCAGTCGGACAGGCATTGACCCCGCCCGTTGTTGCACCGGGCGTGTCGCAATCGAACGCGTCGGTGCCAGCGGCGCAGCGCCCGCCCCCGGAACCGGGGGCGTCGCAGGCAAGGTCGAAGGAGAACAGGCACTGGTTTGCGCCGCCAAAGCGCGACAGGCCAACCCCTTCGTTCCAGCAATCGGTCAGATCGGTCCCGGCCGGGCACCGGCCGCCGCCGCTGCCGCCCGGTTCATCGCAGCGGCCATTGTTTGACCAAGGGCACGCCTCTTCCCACAGATCGACACGGCGCGCCCGGCAATCGCGCGAATCCGTCCCGAAGGCGCACCCGCCGTCGCCGAGGTCCGGCTCATTGCACCGCCCGTTATCGGCGAGGGCACAGGAATTTCGCTGGATGTTCGGCTCGCAATCGAAGGTATCCGTCCCCGGCGCGCAGGCACCATTGCCAATGCCGGGATAATCGCACTCGCCATCAAAGGCGCTGTCGCAGCTGTTCAGCATCTCTTCTGTGCAATCGGTCTGGTCGGTGCCCGGACGGCAGAGGCCCGACCCGATCCGTGGTTCATCGCATTGATCGTTGAGCGCGAATGAACAGGAGTCCGGCCCGCCGACCGGGAGACTGCAATCTGCGGTATCTGTCCCGGTCTCGCAAAGCCCTGTCCCGATCCCCGGTTCATCACACATCCCGGTGAACGCGTATTCGCAAGTGTTTGCGCGCCGTGTTGCCGCGCAATCCGCAACGTCTGTGCCAAGGGGACAGAGCCCGGTTCCGATGACGTCTTCGTCGCAGACACCATTGCGCGCCGTTGGACAGGCATTGCAATCCAGATCATCGGTTCCGGCGGGACAAAAGCCTGTTCCCCCGAGGATGACCGGATCGTCACAGATCCGATCCGCAGCGCGATCGCAGCTGTTTCGCGCCATCACCTCTCGACAGTCTTCGGCATCGCTGCCTGCCTCGCATTGGCCGGTGCCAAAGGTCGGGGCGTCGCAAATACCGTCGCGGGCCGTCGGGCACGCCGCAGGGGGCCCCGCAGCCTGACAATCGACCAGATCCGTCCCTGCCGGACACAGGCCGGTGCCACCGGGATCGTCACAGATACCATTTGATGCGGACGCGCAGCTATTGTCGGAGCGGGCGGTGGCGCAATCTGCTGTATCCGAGCCTGCATAACAATTTCCGGTGCCGATGACGGGTTCATTGCACACGCCGTCACGGGCAAGCCGACAGGCATTCAGACCGAAATAGCAATCATACCCATCGGTGCCGGCCGCACAGGTGCCGTTGCCGATATAAACTTCGTCACAGACATCGTTGGCGGCGGTTTCACAGCTATCCCCGGCGCTGCAATCAACCCAGTCCGATCCCCTCGGGCAGAGCCCGCTGCCGAAGATATTTTCCTCGCACACGCCGTTCCGAACCAACTCGGGCCGACAGGCGGCAGGTTGCGCGCGGGCGCTTGGCGAGGTGGACAAGACCAGAAGGACGGTGGCAAGTCCGATCCAGCCAACGCGTTTCTGGCGTGGGGTATGGCTTGTCCCAATTCTCATCTTTCCCCCTTCCGCCGCATGACCTCTTTGAGGGTAAAGGCGGGTTGGGGGATGCTCGATGATCGGGATCAAGCCCCCGGCCGGGGTCTGGCGATCCTTGGTGGCGGTCTTGGCCACGCTGCGTCCTGCAAGCTGTTTCGCGGCCCGGCGATGCGCGGCGGCCTGCCGCCGCTGTTTCACGCAGGGCGCAGGGTGGCAAAAGGGGCTGGGCGGGGATCGTTCGTCATGTGGGGCAGCCTAGGTTTCAGCCTGCTCCGGCAGCCCGTTCGCGTCGGCGATGTAGTCGACCAGATGCGGCACGTAATCCTCGGCCCCGTTGCCGCCGGTGGCGCAGGCGAGCGCGTAGCTGTTCTTGACCGCGTTGCCGATGGGATTGGACAGCCCCGCCGCGTCGGCCATGCTTTCGAGGTAGCGCATATCCTTGTGGGCATTGGTCAGGGTGAACTTGTGGCTTTCGCGGTTGCCTTCCAGCGCGTAGCCCATGAAGGTGCGGTAAAAGCCGTTGTCCATGCGGCCGCCCCGGATCACGCTGTCGAAGGTCTCGATCGAGATCCCGACTTTGCGGCTGAGCGCCAGCGCCTCGGCATAGAGCGCGCCATAGCCGAGCGAGAGGAAGTTGTTGATCAGCTTCATGCGGTGGCCGTCGCCAGTCTGGCCAATGTGGACGATGGCGCCCGCCCATGTTTTCAGGATCGGCTCGATTCGGGCGAAGGTGGCAGCATCGGCGCCGACCATGGTCGAGAGGTCACCTGCCTCGGCCTGCACCGGGGTGCCGCCAAGCGGCGCATCGGCCAGCGCCACCCCCTGCGCGGCGAGACGCTTGGCGAGGGCTTCGGTCGAGACCGGATCGGCGGTGGAGCAATCCACCACCACGCTGCCCTTGGCCAGCGCGGGGGCCAGGGCCTCGACAATGGCCTCGACCTGCGGCGAGCCGGGGGCGCAGAGGAATACGACATCGCTGGCGGCGGCGAGATCGGCGAGGGTTTCGGCCTCGGTCGCGCCCATGGCCGTCAGATCCTCGACGGGCGCGCGGTTGCGATGGGCAATCACGGTCAGGGCATAGCCCCCGGCGAGGATGTTTTTCGCCATGCCGTGGCCCATCAGGCCCACGCCCACGAATCCAATGCGGTCGGTCATGTTTTGCACTCTCCTTGTCCTGTCGTTGGCATTGTCAACATCTGGCGCCCGGACGCAAGCTGCGCTAGGCCGGGGGGAAACCTGAAAGGAGACACCGATGAGCCAGTTTGCGACTTACCCCAGCCTCAAGGACAAGCGTGTGCTGATCACCGGGGGGGCGTCGGGCATCGGCGCCCGGATGGTGGCGGCCTTTGCCGAGCAAGGCGCGACCGTGGGCTTTCTGGACCGCGACGAGGCCCTGTCCAAGGACATCGCGGCGCGGCACGGGGCCGCGTTTGCACTATGCGATCTGCGTGACATCGCGGCCACCCGCGCCGCGATTGCAGAGCTGGCGGCCCGGACCGGCGATTTCGACGTGCTGGTGAACAACGCTGCCCGCGACGACCGCCATGACTGGCGCGAGGTGACGCCGGAGTATTGGGACGAGCGGATGCAGACCAACCTTCGCCATATGTTCTTCGTCTTGCAGACCGTGGCCGCGGGCATGATCCGCAAAGGCGGCGGGTCGGTCATCAACATGGGGTCCAACTCGTGGTGGGAGGCGGGCGCGGGCTTTCCCGCCTATGCCACCGCCAAGGCCGCCGTGCACGGGCTGACGCGCACCATGGCGCGCGAGTTGGGGGGGCATCGCATCCGCGTCAACACGGTGGTGCCCGGCTGGATCATGACCGAGCGGCAGAAAGAGTTGTGGGCGACGCCCGAGGCGCTGGAAAACCATCGCAAACGCCAATGCCTGCCCGACCTGATCGACCCGGACTACGTGGCGCGGATGGTGCTGTTCCTGGCCTCGGACGACGCGGCGATGTGCACGGCGAGCAATTTCATGGTCGAAGCAGGCTCTATCTGAGCCCGGACCAAAGCGGAGGACGCCAGATGACCCGGACCCCGGATTTTTCCCTGTCGCAAGGGCTGCGGGTGCCGCCGCTTGGCCGCCGCCTGCGGCTTGGCTTCGTGGGCGGCGGGCGCGGCGCCCTCGTGGGCACGTGGCATCGCAACGGCGCTTGGCTGTCGGGGCAATGGGATGTGGCGGCGGGCGCGCTGTCGACCGACCCCGAACGGGCGCGGATATCGGCGGCGGATTGGGGCATCGCGCCGGATCGCGCCCACGCCGACTATCGACACATGGCCGCGGCAGAGGCAGCGCGGGCCGACGGGATCGAGGCGGTCACGATCTGCACCCCCAACAGCAGCCATGCCGGGATCGCCAGCCATTTCTTGCGGGCGGGGATCGACGTGATCCTCGACAAGCCGATGACGATCAGCGTGGCCGAGGGCGCGGCGCTGGTGGCGCTGGCCAAGGAAACCGGTCGCGTGCTGGCCGTCACTTACCCCTATCCCCATCACGCCATGGCGCGACAGGCGCAGGCCATGATCCGCGAGGGCGTGATCGGCACGGTGCGGCAGGTGGTGGTGGATTATGTGCAGGATTGGGGCACCGCACCGGAAGACCCGGCCAACGCGCCGTGGCGGCGGGATCCGGCGGTGGTCGGGCGGACCTCGGCCACCGGCGATATCGGCACCCATGCCTATCACCTTCTGAGGGTGACAACGGGGCTGCGGGCAACGGCGCTGCGGGCCGATTTCCACCGCTGCGGCGGGGCTGCGGCGCTGGAGGACACGGCCTTTATCAAGCTGCGCCTGGACAATGACGCCCCGGCCCATATCTGGGTGACACAGGCCGCGCCGGGCAATGCCTGCGGGCTGCGCATCCGGGTGTATGGCGAAAAAGGCGGCATCGCGTGGGATCAGGAAGATCCGGAACGGCTGCATGTCTCCCTGCTGGATGCGCCAACGCAGGTGATCCTGCGCGGGCATGGCGCGGGGATGCGCCCGAGTGCCGAGCGTCTGGTGCATCTGCCGCGCGGCCATGGCGAGGCGCTGACCGATGCATGGGCCAATCTATATTCCGAAATCGGCATCACCATCGCCGCCCATCGTGCCGGGGTGGATCTGCCCGAGGGGCTGGTGCAATATTCCGACGGCGCCGCCGGGCTGGAGGGCGTGCGCTTCATGACCGCCTGTGCCGACAGCGCCGAGGCGGGATCGGTCTGGGTGCAGATCTGAGGGGTTAGCCGCCGCGCAGGCTGCCGCGAGCGAGGGCACCGATCAGGTCGGTGCGGGTCACGATCCCGACAAGGCGCGGACCATCGAGCACCGGCACGGCATCAACCTCGCCATCGGCCATCATCGGCAGAAGCGCGGCAATCGGCGTTTCGGGCAGCGCGCGAGGACCGGAGACATTCATGATTTCTTCGGCGTGTGCCGGGGCCTCGCGGCCGCGGTCGACCAGCCGGGCCATCGCGGCCCCCAGACCCCGGCGCAGGCGCCCGGCATCTTGCTGGGCACGGGCAATCAGGTGGATCTGGAAGATCACGCCGAGATAGCCCCCCTTGGGGTCGACCACCGGAAGCGCGGTGAACTTGTGCCGGCGAAACAGTGCCGCCACGTCGCCCAGCCCGGCCCGCGGGCCAACCGTGATCAGGCTGCGCGACATGATATCGGCGACCGTCATCGGCCCGGTCCTGTGGGTCGCGGCCTGTAATTCCGCCGCCCCGATCAGGCGGGCCAGATCCTCGACCCCGAGGTTGAAGGACTGGCGATAGCGGTCGAGGATGTCGGACAATTCCCCTTCGGACAGGCCGAGACGCTCGCTTGGGGCCGGATCGCCCGTGCCATGGGTGTTGGGATCGTCGAACTGGCGGAACGGGTAGTGCCGCCCGGTGGCGCGCGCATAGGCGATAGCGACCAGCACCAGCACGATAGTGCCAAGCGCCACCGGCATCAGCACGAACCAGAAACCAAGATGCTGGACGGCCTGCGGGCTCATCGCGGCGGTCATGGCGACGGCACCGGCGGGGGGGTGAACGGCGCGCACAAGGATGGTCGCGGTGATCGCCAGCCCAACGGCAAGGGCAATGCGCAAGGTCGGGTCGGGCACCAATCGGCAGACCGCGACGCCAACGGCGGCGGCCACCGAATTGCCGACCACGGCGGACCATGGTTGCGCCAGCGGACTGTTGGGCACGGCGAAGAGCAGCACGGACGTCGCCCCGAACGGGGCGATCAGGTAGAGGCCAAGCCGCAGATCGACTGACGGCGACAGCACCAAAAGCCCAGCCAGCCCCAACCCGATCAGCGCGCCCAGCCCGGCGCGGATGGCCTCGACCGGGGATGTAGCGGCAACGGCGGGGCCGAGAGAACGGAGAAGATGGGACATGGCGCGCGGGTTCCTTGGGGCTTTTGCCAAGGTGACAGCGCCCGCGGGGACGGGCAAGCCCGTCGCCGCCGTTGCAACCTGTCGGAGCGACGCGACGGACGGGGTGCGGGTTGGCGATCCGCCGGGGCGGCGGGCGATGGTCGTGGAAAATGTAAAATCTTTTTACATTCCCTCTTGAAGGGCCGCGCGGCCTCCCCATCTGATGTAATGTAAAGCGAATTTACATTCACATCCGAGACGGAGGACACAATGACCGCAACCGCAACCGAGACCACGGCCAAAGGCTATTTCGCCCAGGCCGAAGCGTGGCTCGACGACAAGGGAAAAGGGGCCTGGATCGCCGCAATGGTGCTTGGCTTCATCTTTTTCTGGCCCGTTGGCCTCGCCTTTCTTGCCTACATGATCTGGAGCAAACGCATGTTCAAATCCGGCTGCCGCAAAAGCCACCGCATCCACGCACGCCACAATTTCCGCACTTCTGGCAACACCGCGTTCGACAGCTACAAGGCCGACACGCTGCGCCGTCTGGAAGAGGAACAGGACGCGTTCGAATCCTTCCTGCAACGCCTGCGGGACGCCAAGGACAAGGCCGAGTTCGACCAGTTCATGGATGACCGTGCCCGCCGCGCCCGCGACGAGGCGGTGGATGCCGAAACCGTAGAGGCCTGACGCCCCAAGCATGGCCCCTGCCCCGCCGGTTGCGCGATGTCCCCCGCGCAACCGGCCCTTTCTTTGACACCGGATGACACTTATGATTCTCGCCATGACGTCCACTTTGCCCGACCCCGACCGCCAACCCGTCTTTTATGATGGCATTCCCGCCAAGCGCCTGCTGGCGTGGGTGGTGGATGTCATCCTGATTTTCGCCGCCATGATCGTGGTCGGTCTGGCGACCCTGACGCTGGCGTGGTGGCTGTGGCCGCTGTTTTGGGTCGCGGTCAGTTTTCTCTATCGCAGCCTGACCATCGGCACCGGTTCGGCCACGCTGGGGATGCGGTTGATGAATATCCAGCTTCGCAACGCCGAGGGCCATGTGCTGAACGGCAGCGAGGCGATGGTGCACACCGGCCTTTACCTGATCTGCGCCAGCTTCTTCCTGCCGCAAATCCTGTCGATCGCCTCGATCGCGCTTGGCCAGCGACATCAAAGCGTGCCCGATCTTTTGCTGGGCACTGCCGCGATCAACCGCCCGCGCTGATCTGCCTGCTTGGGCAACGTCGGGTCAAAAGGTATTGCCCGGCGTTGCGTCCTGTTGCAGGCTTTTGTCACAGGACGGAAACAAAAGCCCGACGCGGACCCATCAAAATGCGCCACAGTCTTCCACTCGCGCCACAGTTCTATGTGACTGCCCCCCAGACTTGCCCATATCTAGAGGGCAAGCGCGAACGCAAGCTGTTCACTGCCCTGCAAGGCGATCATGCCGAGAAGCTGAATGATTCGCTCTCCAAGCAAGGCTTTCGCCGGTCGCAGAACGTGCTTTATCGTCCGTCCTGCTCGGACTGTTCGGCCTGCCTGTCGGCCCGTATCCGGGTGGCGGATTTCAACCCATCGAAAAGCCAGCGCCGCGCCCGCAACCGTAATCAGGGCCTGACCCGAGAGGCGCGCAGCCCGTGGGCCACGGAAGAGCAATACACCCTGTTCCGCACCTATCTGGACAGCCGCCACGCCGATGGCGGCATGGCCGATATGGACGTGTTCGAATTCGCCG
Source organism: Nioella nitratireducens (assembly GCF_001879715.1). GTDB lineage: Bacteria > Pseudomonadota > Alphaproteobacteria > Rhodobacterales > Rhodobacteraceae > Nioella > Nioella nitratireducens. Next base: position 8,342 of record NZ_MNBW01000010.1, read on the forward strand.
CGATGATCGAAGAGACGCCGGTGCGCAGCCGGGTGATCGAATATCGTGACCCGGACGACGACAACAGCCTGATCGCCGTCTGCCTGACCGATGTTCTCGATGACGGGCTGAGCATGGTGTATTCCTTTTTCCGCCCGGATCTGGAGCGACGCTCGCTCGGGAGTTACGTGATCCTCGATCATATCGAGATCGCCCGCGAGGCGGGGCTACCTTATGTCTATCTCGGCTATTGGGTGCCCGGCAGCGACAAGATGGGCTACAAGGCCAAGTATTCGGAGCTGGAGGTCTATGTCGGCGGCCAATGGCAGCGCCTGCGAGACCCCAAGGATTACGAGGCCGAGACCCACCCGCTGTCGATTGACCCGATCGCGGAACAGGTCGCACGGCTGAGCCTGCCCGACACCCGCCCCGTCAAACCGTAACGGCCCGGCCAAGGGCGATGCGCCCCCGGCCGGACCCGATGCCCTATTCCGCCGCCGTCGCGCCGGGGTTGTTCGGATGCGTCGTCCAATTGGCGTAATCGTCCGAGACCACCTTGCCCGTGCGCGGGTCGGTCGTGCCGGCCTCCATCCGCTCCATGGTGATGCAGCCCTCGACCGGGCAGACATCGACGCAGAGGTTGCAGGCCACGCATTCGGCGTCGTTCACCTCGAAGACGCGGCCCTCTTTCATCCAGATCGCCTGATGGCTGGTATCTTCGCAGGCAATGTAACAGCGGCCACACTTGATGCAGGCATCCTGGTCGATCTTGGCCTTGGCGACGTAATTGAGGTTCAGATACTGCCAGTCAGTCACGTTGGGCACGGCGCGGCCCACGACCTGGTCGACCGAAGTATAGCCCTTTTCATCCATCCACTGGGACAGGCCCGAGATCATCTCTTGCACCACCTTGAAGCCATAGGTCATGGCGGCGGTGCAAACCTGCACATTGCCCGCGCCGAGCGACAGGAATTCGGCCGCGTCGCGCCAGGTGGTGACCCCGCCAATGCCGCTGATCGGCAAGCCGTAGGTTTCGGGATCGCGGGCGATTTCGGCCACCATGTTCAGCGCAATGGGCTTGACCGCCGGGCCGCAATACCCGCCATGGCTGCCCTTGCCGTCGATGGACGGCTCGGGGCTCATCGTGTCGAGATTGACGTTGGTGATCGACGAAATGGTGTTGATCAGACTGACCGCATCGGCCCCGCCTGCCTTGGCTGCGCGGGCAGGTTTTCGCACATCGGTGATGTTGGGGGTGAGCTTCACGATGACCGGGCGGTCATAATACTGTTTGCACCACTCGGTGACCATCTGGATGTATTCCGGCACCTGTCCCACGGCGGCGCCCATGCCGCGCTCGCTCATGCCGTGGGGGCAGCCGAAGTTCAGTTCGATCCCGTCGGCGCCGGTATCGGCCACGCGGGGCAGGATGGCTTTCCAAGACGCCTCGTCACAGGGCACCATGATCGAAGCGATGAGCGCGTGGTCGGGGTAATCTTTTTTCACGCGGGTCATTTCCTCGAGGTTCACCTCCAGCGGGCGGTCGGTGATCAGCTCGATATTGTTGAGGCCGAGCAAGCGGCGGTCGGCGCCGTAGATCGCGCCGTAGCGCGGGCCGTTGACGTTGACGACGGGCGGGCCTTCGGAGCCGAGCGTTTTCCACACGACGCCGCCCCAGCCCGCGTCATAGGCGCGGCGGACATTGTATTCCTTGTCCGTGGGCGGCGCCGAAGCCAGCCAGAACGGGTTGGGGCTTTTGATGCCCAGGAAATTGGTGGTGAGATCGGCCATTGTCTTACCCTCCCGTCAGGCTGGTGTGGATGTCTTCGGCGGCATCGCGGCCCTCGGCCACGGCGGTCACGGTCAGGTCATCGCCGCCGCCGGCACAATCGCCCCCGGCCCAGACCCCGGCAACGCTGGTGCGCCCGGCGCCGGTGACAGCGATCTTGCCGCCCTCGATGCTGACCCCGTCCGGCGCGCCCTGCAATGTCTGGCCGATGGCCTTGAGCACCTGATCGGCTGGGATCGTGAAGGTTTCGCCCGTCCCTTTCAGACCGTCCGGCCCGGACACGGTGTATTCCGCCTCCAGCGCCTGCGCTGCCCCGTTCCCTGTGACGCGGACGGGACGCGCATTGAAGACAAGACGCACGCCCTTCGACGCGGCCAGATCCTGTTCGAAGCGGCTGGCAGGCATGTCATCGCGGCTGCGGCGATACAGGATGGTGACGTTTTCCGCCCCCAACAGCCTGGATTGCACGGCGGCGTCGACGGCGGTCATCCCGCCGCCGATCACCACCACGTTGCGCCCGACCGGAAGCGAGGAGACATCCCCGGCCTGACGCAGGGTTGCAATGAAATCAACGGCATCGGACACGCCGTCCTTGTCCTCGCCCTCGGCCCGCAGCGCGTTGACGCCGGCCAGGCCCATACCAAGGAAAACCGCTTCATACCCGGCCTTCAGCGCATCGAGCGACAGATCCGCCCCAAGCGCCTTGCCGGTATGCAGGGTGATCCCGCCGATCTGCATCAGCCAGTCGACCTCGGCCCCGGCAAAGCCGTTCACCGTTTTATAGGCCGCGATGCCGTATTCGTTCAGACCGCCGCCCTTGGGGCGCGCGTCGAACAGATCCACGTCATGGCCCTTCATGGCAAGGCGGTGCGCGCAGGACAGGCCAGCAGGCCCGGCCCCGACAACGGCGATCCGCTTGCCGGTGGCGTCGGCGCGGGCAAAGGGGTGCACGCCCTGCGTCATCAGCGTATCGGTGGCGTAGCGTTGCAGGCGGCCAATCTCGACCGGTTTGCCTTCAGCCTCTTCGCGCACGCAAACCTCTTCGCAGAGCGTTTCCGTCGGGCAGACGCGGGCGCACATGCCGCCAAGGATGTTTTGTTCCAGAATCGTCTTGGCCGCCGCTTCGGGCGTGCCGGTCGAAATCTGGCGGATGAAAAGTGGAATGTCGATCGACGTGGGACACGCGGTCATGCAAGGCGCATCGTGGCAAAAATAGCAGCGATCCGCTGCCACCAGAGCCTCATGCGCATCCAAGGGCGCGTGCAGATCGTCGAAATTCGCGGCGTAGTCCTCGGGCCGAAGCCGGCCGGGGGCGATTCCCGGGGTAAACGGGCTGTTCGTCATGGGGCCTCCCTGATCGAATGGCGTGTTTTCGCTGTCAGAAAGGCTGGCACAGGGTCGTTTTTTTATCAACTGGTAAAAAATGAATACTGCCGAGACGCAGCCACAAACGACATTTTCCTGCGCCCTTGCCTGCAAAACGGGCACCCGACAGAGCCAGCGCTGCTCGACTGACACGTTTTCCGGGCCAGTTTGCCTTTTCACCTCGAAGGGGAACGCGTATACACCCCCCGATATGATCATTCGTGCGGGGCCGGTTCCGACCCCCCGCCAAAACATCCGAGGGCAGAGATGGCAAACAAGACGCATGACGGGGATGTCGCTTTCATCAAGGCGCTTGCAGAGCTTCTGAACGACAACGATCTGACCGAACTGGAGGTCATGCGCGAGTATAGCGACAACGACAGCCTGACTGTCCGTGTCAGCCGCCAGACCTACGCCGCGCCCGTTGCCGCACCGGCCCCGCTGGCCGCACCGGCCCCAGCAGCCGCCGCCCCGGCCCCTGCCCCGGCAGCGACACCGGCAGCGACACCGGCCGCCGCCGCACCGGCCGATCCGGCAGACGACCCCGGCGCCGTGACCTCGCCGATGGTGGGCACCGCCTACCTGCAAGCCGAGCCGGGCACGCCCCCCTTCGTCAGTGTCGGCGACCAGGTCAGCGAGGGGCAGACCGTCCTGATCGTCGAAGCGATGAAGACCATGAACCAGATTCCCGCGCCCCGCTCGGGCAAGGTGGCCCGAATCCTCGTCGGTGACGGCGACCCGGTCGAATTCGGCACCCCGCTGCTGATCATCACCTGAGGGGCGGGCCTATGTTCACCAAGATCCTCATTGCCAACCGGGGCGAAATCGCGCTTCGCGTGATCCGCGCCGCGCGCGAGATGGGCATCCAGACCGTCGCCGTGCACTCGACCGCCGACAGTGACGCGATGCATGTGCGCATGGCCGACGAGGCGATCTGCATCGGGCCGCCCTCGGGCACGCTGAGCTATCTGTCGATTCCCGCGATCATCTCGGCCTGTGAAATCACCGGCGCCGAGGCGATCCACCCCGGCTATGGCTTCCTGTCGGAAAACCAGAGCTTCGTGCAGATCGTGGAAGACCACGGCATCAAGTTCATCGGCCCATCGGCTGCGCATATCGGCATCATGGGCGACAAGATCACCGCCAAGGAAACCATGAAAAACCTCGGCGTGCCATGTGTTCCCGGCTCGGACGGGGGCGTTCCCGATCTGGAAACCGCCCGCACGGTGGCCGAAGAGATCGGCTATCCCGTCATCATCAAGGCCACCGCAGGCGGTGGTGGACGCGGCATGAAGCTGGCCAAGACCGCCTCCGATCTGGACAACGCCTTTCGCTCGGCCCGGTCCGAGGCCAAGGCCGCCTTCGGCAATGACGAGGTATATCTGGAGAAATACCTTGGCGCGCCCCGCCATATCGAGGTGCAGGTGTTCGGCGACGGAAAGGGCGGCGCGGTCCATCTGGGGGAACGCGATTGTTCGCTGCAACGCCGCCACCAGAAGGTCTTTGAAGAGGCCCCCGGCCCCGCGATCGACGCGGAAACACGCGCCCGTATCGGCAAGACCTGCGCCGACGCCATTGCCGCCATCGGCTATGAGGGGGCGGGCACGATCGAGTTCCTGTTCGAAAACGGCGAGTTTTATTTCATTGAAATGAACACCCGCCTTCAGGTGGAACACCCTGTAACCGAAGGGATTTTCGGCGTCGATCTGGTGCGCGAACAGATCCGCGTGGCCGAGGGGCTGCCAATGTCCTTCACGCAGGACGATCTGCAAGTCGAGGGCCATTCCATCGAAGTGCGGATCAACGCCGAAAAGCTGCCGAACTTTACCCCCTGCCCCGGCAAGATCACCCAGTATCACGCCCCCGGCGGTCTGGGCGTACGGATGGATTCGGCGATTTATACCGGCTATTCCATCCCGCCTTATTACGACAGCCTGATCGGCAAGCTGATCGTGCATGGCCGGGATCGGGAAGAAGCCCTGTCGCGGTTGCGCCGGGCCTTGGGCGAGTTGATCATTGACGGAATCGACACCACCATTCCGCTGTTCCACGCGCTGCTGGATGAAGAGGCGGTCCTGACCGGGGATTACAACATCCACTGGCTGGAAAAATGGCTTGAAACCAATCTCGGCTGATCCTTGCCAGTCAACACATTGTTCACCAAGTAAGCGGCGGAAACCACAAGCGTTTCCGCCGCTCTGCTGTTAGTGTCTCTGCATGGCTCATGACGTTCTGCACCCCGCGCGCCCGGCGCTGACACCCGACTTGTTGCTGCGGGCCTACGCAGCCGGAATTTTCCCGATGTCGGAATCGCGCCAAGCCGACGAGGTGTTCTGGGTCGATCCGCGGATGCGGGGAATCATCCCGCTTGGCGGCCTTCACATCTCGCGCAGTTTGGCCAAGCGCATTCGCCAACAGCCCTATCAGATCCGGGTAAACCACGATTTCGCGGCCACGGTCACCGGCTGTGCCGAGCGCGAGGAAACCTGGATCAACCCGCAGATTTTCGACCTCTACGTGCAGCTTCACCTGGCCGGGTTTGCCCATTCGATGGAGGTCTGGGACGGGGCTTACCTGGTGGGCGGCGTCTATGGCGTGGCGCTTGGCGCGGCCTTTTTCGGGGAAAGCATGTTCTCACGCCGCACCGATGCCTCGAAGATCGCCCTGGCCTATCTGGTCAACCGGCTGCGCTATGGCGGCTTCCAGCTGTTCGACACGCAATTCGTGACCGACCACCTGCTGTCCCTCGGGGCCATCGAGATCCCTCGCGCGGAGTATCACAAACGTCTGGAGCGGGCGCTAAGCTGGGACGCGGATTTCCTTGCTCAGCCGTCCTCGGTGCCGCCGGACGAGGTGTTGCACCGCAGAACCCAGACATCGTAGCGCGGATGTTCCAGCGCCGACAGCGCGGGCGATGACGCGATCATCCAGCCATTGAACAGTTCCACCCCGTCAAGGTCTGTGATCCGCAGATGCGCATAGGCATCGGTGTCGGGGCTTTCCTCGGGGTAGCGGCATTCCAGCAATTGCACTGAAATGCGGCCCAGAACCGATGTCTCGCCATTGGCAAGGGTCAGGTCGTTCGACCGGCCCACGGTCTTGTCCAGAACCCGCAACCTTGCACCGACGGCGGTGGCGACGGGGCCGACATCGGCCACCGACGGGCCGTCTTCAATGGTCAGTTGAACGCCGCTCTGTTGTGCCGCCCCGGCCAGTGGCAGGGCGCACAGCATCAGGGCAAGGGCGATCCACGCCAGCCTCATTGGCCGCCGCCTGTGGCGCCCCCCACGGCGCGCAGGATCAGTGTGGTCAGGCTGACCGCGCTCTGGGTTTCGTAAACCTCGTCTCCGGAGGCAAGGTTGAACGGCGAGCCACCGGGCACCAGTTCGAGGAAATTGCCCCCCAGCAGCCCTTCGGAGGCGATCACCGCCTGCGTATCATCGGGCACCTCGATGCCCTCGCTGACCGAGAAATCCACATCGGCGCGGAACGTCTCGGGGTTCAGGTCCAGCGACAGAACCGATCCCACGCGGACACCGGCAAGGCGCACATCGGTGCCGACGCCGATCCCGTCAGCAGACCGGAAGGACGCGGTCAGCGGGTAATTGCCGCTGTTGCCGGAATTGAACCCGGTGATCTGGCCTGCATAAAAGAAAAAGCCGACCGCCGCCGCCAGAACGGCGCCGCCGACAAGAACCTCTGTGGCATTCTCGGACATCGGCTTCCCCTTTAGGGTAGACGGAGGATTGATGCGGTTATTCGGGGCTCCACGCCTCGTAATCGCTGCGCTCGACCGGCTGCACACGTCGCAGCGAGCCTGCCGGGGCGTAGGCGCCCGCGGTGCCGGTCAGGTTGGGCAAGTGCGCCTTTTCCCACGGCTTGTGAACCATTGGCCGCGAGGCAGGCGTTTCGTCATAGGTGTGGTGCAGCCAGCCATGCCAGTCGGGCGACACGCGCGACGCCTCGGCTTCGCCGTTGAAAATCACCCACCGGCGCTTGGCGTCGGCAGTCTGGTAGTAGATATTGCCCTGCTCATCCTCGCCGACCTTCTGGCCTTTGCGCCAGGTGAACAGCTGCGTACCGATGGTCTGGCCATTCCACCAGGTCACGAGACGATTGAGGAAAGAGAGCATGGGCGGTGCCTCCGGCAAGATACGCTTTCCTGTCTAATGCCGCATGTCAGCGCCAAGGTCCAGCGAGAAACCCTGTTGGAAAGTGTCGCGGGCGGGCGGATGCCACCAGTGAAACGAAATGGCCCCGGACGGGAAGGGAAACCGTCCGGGGCCTGTCCTGCCGGGACTGGAGCGCCCGGCAAGGGAGGATTCGCAGGATCAGGCGGCGAGCGCCTGTTCGGTTGCCGTGAAGTCGAGCCCCAGGTCGCGGGCCACGGCCTCGTATGTCACCTTGTGGTTCCAGACATTCAGCCCGTTGGCCAGATGCGGGTCGCGGGCCAGCGCCCCCTTCCAGCCCAGATCGGCGATGCGCAGGGCATGCGGCAGGGTCACGTTGTTCAGCGCATAGGTCGATGTGCGCGCCACGCCGCCCGGCATGTTGGCCACGCAGTAGTGCACGATCCCGTCCACGGTGTAGATCGGGTCGGCATGAGTGGTGGCATGAGAGGTCTCGAAGCAGCCACCTTGGTCAATGGCCACGTCCACCATCACCGCGCCGGGTTTCATCGTCGGCAGCATCGCACGCGTCACCAGCTTGGGCGCGGCGGCGCCGGGAACCAAAACCGCGCCGATCACCAGGTCGGCCTCGGCCACGCATTCGGCCAGGTTGGCCTGATTCGAGAACCGGGTTTTCGCCCGTGCTTCGAAATAGGTGCCCAGTTTTTCCAGCACTTCCGGGCTGCGATCGAGGATCGTCACATCGGCACCAAGGCCCACGGCCATCTGCGCGGCGTTGAAGCCGACGACACCGCCGCCGATCACGGCAACCTTGCCCGGCATCACACCCGGCACGCCGCCAAGCAGCACACCGCGCCCGCCATGGGATTTTTCCAATGCGGTTGCACCGGCCTGAACCGACATGCGGCCCGCGACCTGGCTCATCGGTTTGAGCAGCGGCAGGCCCCCGCCCGCACCGGTCACGGTTTCATAGGCAATACAGGTCGCGCCCGAGGCGATCAGGTCTGCGGTCTGTTCCGGGTCCGGCGCAAGGTGCAGATAGGTATACAGCACCTGACCCTCGCGCAGCATCTTGCGCTCGGTCGCCTGCGGTTCCTTGACCTTCACGATCATGTCGGCCTTGGCGAAGACCTCTTCGGCGCTGTCCACGACGGTCGCGCCCGCAGCGCGGTAATCGTCATCCATCGCGCCGATACCGGCGCCGGCCTGGGTCTCGATCAGGACGCTATGGCCATGGGCCACCAGTTCGCCGGCGCTTTCCGGGGTCAGACCGACCCGGTATTCGTGATTCTTGATCTCTTTGGGGCAGCCGACGATCATCGGATCCTCCTCCTTGCGCGTTTATCTTTCAGGGATGATATGCGGATATGGATGGAATTTTCTTGATATTTCACCGGAAATTTGCGGAACATGTGCAAGTTTCTTGCGCCATTCAGATAGATTTCAGGAAAAAATGGATCAGACAGACACCCGAATCCTGCGCGCCTTGCAGCGAGAGTCAAATCGCCCCGTGGCCGACCTGGCCGCCGAGCTTGGGCTCTCGGCCTCGGCCTGTCATCGCCGCATCAAGGCGCTGGAGGGGGCCGGGATCATCAAGGGCTATTCCGCCCGCCTCAGCCGCCGCAAACTGGGCTTCAACATCCTCGTCTTCGTGGAAATCACCCTGCGCAGTCAGGAGCGCAGCGTTCTGGAAGGGTTCGAGGCGGCAGTCCGCGCCTCGCCTGACATCCTCGAATGTCACCTGACCAGTGGTCAGGCCGATTACACGCTGCGGGTCGCCGCCCGTGACATGGATGACTATGACCGCATCCACCGCGATTGCCTCGCCGCCCTGCCCGATGTCTCGGCCATGCACACCACCTTTGCCCTGCGCCCGATCAAGTTCTGGCAAGGATACCCGGTGCGTTGACAGCAAAGGCCTTTTTCTTGCCGACGCGCCCGTATAGGGTCGTCCCTGTTGGGCAGCAGAGAGGACAAGTCAGATGCAGGTCGTGTTTCATATCGGCGCGCCATGCACGGATGACGACCGGCTGGTCAAGTCGCTGATCCGCAACCGCGACGCGCTGAGCAAGGATGGCGTGGCCGTCCCCACGCCGGGGCTTTACCGCGATGTCATCAAGGACACCCTGCGCGCCCTCGACGGGGCCCCGGCCCCGGAAGAGATGAGCCGCGCGATCCTGGAAACCGCCCGCGTGCCCGAGGGGACGGAACGGGTGATTTTCTCCGATCCCAAGATGGTGTCGATCAACAGGCTGGTGGTGATCGGCCCGCAATTCTGGCCGATGATCGACCGCGTGGCGCGGTCGCTGCGCAACCTCTTCCCGCGCGATCAGGTCGAATTCATGCTCGGCCTGCGCGACCCGGCCACGCTGATCCCGGCCTTGTTCAAAAGCTCGGCCTTTCGCAAATTCGAAGAATTCACCGAAGACATGCAGCCGCACGCACTGGCATGGTCGGAAATGCTGGCCCGCCTGCGCGAGGCCGCCCCGGAATGCCCGGTGACCACGTGGTATAACGAGGATACGCCGCTGATCTGGGGCGAGATCCTGCGCGAAATGGCCGGGTGCGAGCCGCTGCACCCCCTCGACGGGGTCGATGACCTGATCGAGGAGTTGATGGACCCCGCCGGTTTCCGCCGGATGCAGCGCTACCTTGAAGAAAACCAGCCGGAAAACGAGGTGCTGCGCCGCCGCGTGGTGGCGGCCTTCCTCGACAAATACGCGCTCGACGACGCGCTGGAGGAAGAGCTCGACACGCCCGGCTGGTCGCATGACATGCTGGAAGAGATGACCGCGGCCTACGAGGACGACATGGATGCCATCGCCCGTGTTCCCGGCGTCACGCTGATCGCGACCTGATCCCCGCCACGCCCGCGCGGGCCATTCCCTGTCAGCCGAGGGACGACAGCGCCTTGCCAAGGCGGGGCAGCCGCGCGCGTTTCAGCAGCCCGCGCAACGGCAGACTCTCGCCCGACAGCGCCTCTGCCGTGGCATGAACGCGCTTGGCCACGGCCTCGATCCGGTCGGGGCCATCCAGCCAGAATTGATAAAGCAGAGCGTCGGGATGGTGCAGGTGTTGGCCGTGGGGCCGCAATTCCCCGGCCGGAAAATCGCGCAGGTTCAAGGTGACAATCCCCTCGCCCCCCCCCGCAATCGCCGTGGCCAGAACGTGAATGTCATCGGGATCGGGCAGCCAGAGGCACTGCTCCAACGCGGCATCTGCGGGCACCAGCGCCCCCGGCCACCGCGCATTGAGCAGTGCGATCTCGCCTTCGGCCACCGCCGCATCACCGGGGCCGCGGCGTATCGCGGTGCGGCGCCATTCCTCCAGTATCCGGTCCGACCAGATCGGGGTGAACAGCCCCTCGCCCGCCGCCCCCAGCACCAATTCGCGCAGCACCGTGGGGTACAGCACGCAGGCGTCAACGCAGAGGATCATGGCAACAGTCGGAATGCCAGCGCCTTGAGATAGCCAGTCTCGGTCAGGGCCGGATGCTGCGGATGATCGGGACCGGCAAACCCGGTATGGATCAGGCGCGGATCCCGCCCCGCCCGGCCAATGCCGCGCAGGCAGGACTGCCGGAACTTGCCCAGGTCTGCGGCATGAGAGCAGGAGCACAAGATCAGCGTGCCCCCCGGCGCCACCAGCGACGCGGCAAGGCGCGCCACACGTTCATAGGCGCGCAGGCCTTGTGACAGCGCGGTCTTGGACGGCGCGAAGGCGGGGGGATCGGCGATCACCAGATCGAAATGCGCGCCCTCGTCGGCCAGCGCCTCCATCACCGCAAAGGCATCGCCCTGACGGGTGTCGACCCGATCCGCGACCCCCATGGCCGCAGCGCCCTGCCCGGCAAGCTCCAGCGCGGGTGCCGAGGAGTCGATGCACAGGGCATGGGCCGCACCGCCCGCAAGACCGGCCAGCGCAAAGCCCCCCACATGCGAAAACACGTCCAGCACCCGCGCGCCCTTGGCAAGGCTGGCGGCAAAGGCGTGGTTGGGCCGTTGGTCGTAAAAGAGGCCGGTCTTCTGTCCGCCCATCACATCGGCCAGATAGGTGGCCCCGGTCATCTGCACCGGGATCGGCGCGGTGGGGGCCGCGCCGCGCAGCACGGCCATCTCTTCCGGCAGGCCCTCTTGCGCGCGGGCACGGCCGCTGCCGTTTTTCAGAATGGTGGTCGCGCCGGTCAGGTCGGCCAGCAAGTCGGCGATCATGTCCAGCCGTTCTTCCAGCCAGATCGCATTGGGCTGCACCCCCAATACATCGCCGAAGCGGTCGACGATCAGGCCGGGCAGCGCGTCGCCCTCGGCATGGACCAGCCGGTAGAACGGCTGATCGAACAGCCGCCTGCGCAGGTCGAGCGCGGCCTCCAGCCGGGCGCGCAGCCAGTCGGCGTCGATCCGGGCGGCGGGGTCGCGGTCCAGCACGCGAAAGGCGATCTTGGCATCGACCGTGGCGACGCCCATGGCGAGCGGGTTTCGCTCGGCGTCCTCCAGCACGGCCAAGGCGCCCGGCGCGATGGCGCGCGAGCGGCGGTCAAGAACAAGCTCATCCGCCCAGGCCCAGGGGTGACCATGGCGGATGCGGCGCGAGTCGCCCTTGGGTTTCAGGCGCAAAACGGGAAAAGGAGGCGTTGTCATACGCCCCCTTACCCGGTTTCAGCGGTCTTGCAAACTGTCAGAACACCATGTCGGTGGTCTGGCTTGCGAGGCCGAATTCCTGCCGCGCCCAGCCGATGATCTGGGCCTGGATGCGGTCACGCTGGAAAATGCCCTGCGCCTCTGCCTCGATGGCGTGTTGGCCTCCAAGACCGCGGAACGTGATGTCGATCGGCATTGGGCCGGTCAGCGTCTCGCCGGTTTCGGCATTGCGCACCGTGAAGATGAACTCGATCTCGTGCTCGCCGCCGATGGTATAGCGGGTCCGCTCGGTCAAGGCGTGAAAGCGCGTGATTTCCAGGTTCACGGAAATCGGGGTCGTGCCCTCGGACATCGGGGCAAGGGCGACGCCCAAAGCCTCGTCAAAGATGGCTTGCACCTGCGCGCGGCGGTCGCCGAGCGGGTCTTCACGCCAGACGATATCGGCGCGCGGCTTGATCGAGTTGGCTTCCGAGACCGTCAAGCTCTCGGGCACGACGACGTTGATCTCTTCGACCCGCCAATCGGCCTCTTGTGCCATGATGGCAAGGCGCGACGGCATGGTAACATTCTGCGTCACGTCAACGGGGGGAAGGCTGCTGCATGCGGATACGGCCATGGCGGCCAGTCCAACAAGGATAAGTGCGATACGGTTCATGTCTCTGTCTCCTGCCTGAAAAGCTTCAAACGGCTTTTTTACTGGCGACAGGTTTGACCCCGAAATCGGGCACGATCGTGGAGAGATCTGAGCATTCCCGCGATTTCTGCAATTGCGGACCTGCGATTCCTGCAACATCCGGCCAAACGCCCCGGAATTGTGGCGTATTCAGGGCTGGGGCGCGCGGGGGCGCACCCCGCACGCCCCCGCGCGTCCGGCCTTAGCCCTGCACCACGCGCATACGCTGTTGGCCGAGTCCCTCGACCTCCAGCACCACATCATCGCCCGCGCGCAGGAAGCGCTGCGGCGACATGCCCATGCCGACGCCCGCCGGCGTGCCGGTGGCAAGGATGTCGCCTGCCTGAAAGCTCATGAACTGGCTCAGATGGGCGATCGACTCGACGATGCCGAAGACCATGTCGGCGGTGGTGCCATTCTGCATCGTCTCGCCATTCACCGACAGGCTCAGCGACAGTGCCTGCGGATCGGCGATCTCATCCCCGGTCACCAGCCACGGGCCGACCGGACCGAAGGTGTCGCAGCTCTTGCCCTTGGTGAACTGGCCAGAGCGGTGGATCTGGAAATCGCGCTCGGACACGTCGTTGATGGCAACAAAGCCCGCGATGTGATCCATCACCTCGTCCGGCTCCAGATATTTGGCGCTCTTGCCGAAGACCACGCCAAGCTCGACCTCCCAATCGGTGCTGACCGAGCCGCGCGGCAATTCGATCGGATCATTGGGGCCGCAAATGGCCGATGTCGCTTTCATGAAGATCATCGGCTCTTTCGGTGGGGTCATCTTGGCCTCGGCGGCGTGGTCGGAATAGTTCAGACCGATGCAGACCATCTTGCCGGTGCCCGCGACGGGCGGCCCAAGGCGCGGGTTGCCCTCGACCAGCGGACCATCCGCCCTGAGCGTGCCAAGCCGCCCCAAAACCTCACCCGACAGATCCGGGATCTGGTCCGACAGGTCGCGCAGCTTGCCATCCGCATCCAGAACACCCGGTTTTTCCCGGCCTTTTTCACCGTAGCGCACGAATTTCATTGGGTCGCCCCTCCTTTACCATTTCGGCGCGCATCAAAGGGGCAACCGGCACAGAGGTCAAGCCGGTGGCGCAGCCTCTTTCGACAGGGTCAGCGGCGTCGCGGCAGGGGCGGATGGCGGCGGCGCGGGCGGGGTCAGGCCCGCCCCTTGGGTCAGCCGCAGCGCCCGGTGGCCATCGACCCGCCCCAGCCGGGCGCGGAACCGCCGGGTGCCGGACAGGTCGCACAGCTCAACTCCGGCCAGATCGCCCCGATCCAGCGGCAGCACATCCCCCACCGACAGCGCCTCGATCCGGTGCAGCGGCAGCCAGCGGCGCTGCAGCACCGCCTCCAGCGCCGCGGGTGCCGAAAGCACCGCCTCGCGCCACGCGGCACGCCATGCGCTGTCATCGGGCGGCGGCCCGTCGGGCGGATCGGCCGCGCCGGTGACGGGAACCGCCAACAGAACCCAACCGGTCTTGGCCCCGCCACCAAGGTCGAGCGTCGCACGAAGCAGGTGATAGGGCCGTTCGGGCAACAGCAAATCCAACTGGCGGGCATCGAGCAGCGGCGCGCCATAGGTCAGGGTCTGTGGCCAGTCGATTCCGGTCAGATCGGCCAACTCGCCCTCCAGCGCGCCCAAGAAAAGCCCTGTGAAATCCTTGGCCAGCGCCGCGTCGATCCGTGTCGGCGCGCGGGCCAGTCCCGGCCCGTCATCGACGCGGCCCGTGGTCTGCACCTCGACCAGAGCATCGACCAGACCGGGGTCGAAGAGGCACACCGCCCGCCGGTCTTCGCCCGCCTCCAACAGGGCGATCAACCCGTTCTCGGGCATCGCCGCCATCAGGTCGGCCACGTGCACATCCCATTGCGGGGCTTCGCCCGTGGCCTGTGGCCGAAGGCCGGCATAGGGCGCGCCCGCTTTGCCAAGCGCGCGGGCCAGCGCCGTTTCCACCCCCTTGGGACGGGGCGGGGCATTGGGCGCGCGCGCGCCGCGGGCGCGGATCTTGCGCCGCAGGCCCGGATTGAAGCCGCTGCTGGACATGACTCTCCTGCTCATGCGGGACGGGGGCCGCCCTGCATCCCCCGTTATCAGCCACAGGAGGTTAAGAAACCGTCAAGCTGCCTTCAGCGACCGCGACGGCAGCCGCACCCGGAACGAGCCGCCGCCGCCGCGATGGTTATAGGTCAGGCGGCCGCCAAGGCGCTGCATGATCTCGCGGCTGATCGCCAGACCCAGCCCAGCCCCCTGCGCATCGCGGGCGGTCTCCAGCCGGGTGAATTTCTCGAAAATCAGCGTCCGCTGCCGTTCGGGAATGCCAGAGCCGTTGTCGGCGAATTCCACCTCCACCAGCCCCGGCTGGCGCACCACGCGAATGCGCAATTCGGGACGGTCGGCATCGCAATATTTCTGCGCGTTCGAGATCAGGTTGATGAAGACCTGCACCAACCGGTCGGCATCGGTGTGCAGGGCGATCTGCTCGGCGGCACGGTCACGCAGGATGTGGATGCGCCCCCCCGCTTCCAGCACGCCCGAGGCCGCCTCGGCCTTGTCCAGCACTTCGCAAAGCGTCGCATCGCTTTCGTTCAGGGTGACGCGCCCATGTTCCAGCACCGACAGGTCCAGCAGATCATCCAGCAGCCGCGTCAGACGCAGGCTCTCGTCATGGATGATGTTGGAAAACCGCAGCCGCGTTTCCGCATCCAGCGCGTCCTCTTGCATCAGCAATTCGGAAAACGCGCGGATCGAGGTCATCGGCGTGCGCAACTCGTGGCTGATCTGGCTCAGGAACGTGTCCTTCTGGTCGGCCAGTTCGGTCAGCTTCTGGTTGGCCTCGCGCAGCCGGGCGGCGGTGCGGGTCAGTTCCAGCGATTGCCGTTCCAACCGGCTGGAATATTCCATCATCTGCGCGGTCTCGTCGGCCACTGCCAGCAGATCATGCACCGATACCGTCGCCCCCCCGGTGATCTGGTAAACCATGGCATGGGCCGTCGCCGCGCCCACCGATCCCGCCAGCTCGCGTTCCAGCATCTTCAGGAAATCGGGGTTCGGGTCGGGCAGGCTTGCGGCGCGCCCCTGCGCCGCCGCCGCCTCTTGAAACAGGCGCCCGGCCCGTCCGGTGCCCAGAATCCGCTGCGCCATGATCAGCAAATCATCCGCCGCAGCCGCCGCCCCCTGCCAGCCCGGCGTCGGGGCGGAATGGTCGAAGACATTGACGAATTGCGCGCCCTGCAACCGTTCCATCGGCGACGGAAAGGTGATCAGCGAAATCAACGTAAAGAAAAACGCGTTGGCCCCAAGCGACAACACCATCGCGGTCAACAGCGGATCGGCGCCGCGCAGCCCCAGCGGGGTCGAGGGCCGCAGCCAGCCGATCCCGAAAGGCCCATGCGCCAGAACCCCGCCCATCAGGTCCGAGGTGGCCGCATTGGGCAACAGCAGCACCCACGCCCAGATCACGAACCCCACCGAAATCCCCGATGCCGCCCCGGCCCGCGTCGCCCCGCGCCAGAAAATGCCGCCCAACAACGCTGGCAGCACTTGCGCCACGCCCAGAAAGGCGATCAGCCCGATCGACGCCAGGGCCTCGGACCCGCCGGATAATTGATAATAGATCAGCCCAAGCGCCAGCACCCCGATGATGCTGAGCCTGCGCGCCATCAGCGCCACGCGCCGCATGTCGCCCGACATCGGGTCTTCGCCCTGCGTCACCTTCAGCCAGATCGGCACGATGATATGGTTCGACAGCATGGTCGACAGCGCCAACGCCGCCACGATCACCATCGACGTGGCCGAGGAAAACCCCCCAAGGAACACCAGCAGGGCCAGCCCGTCGCGGTGAAATGCCTGCGGCAGGGTCAGAACATACAGGTCCGGGTTCGCCCCCTCGGGCATCACCTGCAACCCCACCACCGCAATCGGCACCACGAAGAGCGACATCAGCAGCAGGTAGAGCGGAAAGGCCCAGGCCGCCGTCGCAAGGTGGCGCTCGTCGGCGTTTTCCACCACCAGCACCTGAAACATGCGCGGCAGGCACAGGATGGCCGCTGCCGACAAGGTCGTCAGCCCGACCCAACGGGCGCCGTTCGAGGTCCAGTCGGCAATCGGGCTCGCCTCGATCCGCGCCAGAATATCCGCCGGGCCGTCTGCCACGCCCCAGACCACGAAACAGCCCACGGCAATCAGCGCGGTCAGCTTGACGATGGCCTCCAGCGCGATGGCCGAGACAAGACCGGGGTGGCGTTCGTTCACATCCAGCGACCGCGTGCCGAAGATGATGGTGAACAGCGCCAGCCCCCCCGCGACATAAACCGCCGTCGTGTCCGTGCCATAGGCCGCGAAAGACCCCGGCTCGGCAAAGACCGAGAACGACAGCGTCACCGACTGCAACTGCAGCGCCAGATAGGGCGTCGTGCCGATCACCGCCAGCACCGTTACCAGCGCCGCCAGCATCCCCGATTTGCCGTAGCGGCTGGAAATCATGTCGGCGATCGAGGTGATCCGCTGCGCCCGCCCGATCCGCACCATCTTCCGCAACAGCCAGAACCACCCCACGAAGACCAGCGTCGGCCCCAGGTAGATGGTCATGTACTCCAGCCCCGACCGCGCCGCCGACCCGACCGCGCCGTAAAAGGTCCAGGCGGTCGTGTAGATCGACAGCGACAGCGTGTAGACGAAAGGGGAATTCAGCCACGCCGCCCGCCCCTGATCGGCGCGCTTTTCCGCCAGAAAGGCAATCGCGAACAGCCCCGCCACATAGACAAGGCAGAAAATGACCAGCCGGTCCAGCGACAGCATCAGCCGCCCTCCGGCCCGTCACCGGGCCCGCGCTGGCCGTCCTCGCTCGGAAAGGCCCGCCCCAGCGGCACCGACAGCGCCGCGGCCAGCCCCACCAGCGCCAGCCAGACGAAAAAGAAATAGACCAGCCAGCCCGCCGTGCCGCCGCCCACCCCGGTATCCGAGGTCAGGATGAAGACCGGCCCGAAAAACAGGAATGTGCCCAGCACCGGCGCCAGCCGCGCGGCATCCTGCAACCGGTTGCGCCGATAGGTCCGGCGTTCGAGAAACAGCCGCCGGTTCATGTCCCGGCCGCCGCCCCGCCCTCGGCCACCCGGCGTAGGGTCTCGACCATCTCGGCATTGGAAAACGGCTTGGTCAGATAGGCATTGGCCCCAAGCGCCAGCGCAAGATCGCGGTCCTTGGACTGGCCCTTGGCCGTCAGCATCAAGACCGGCAGGTCGGCGGTCTCGGCCTGCCCGCGCAGATCGCGCAGGATATCCAGCCCCGAACGCCCCGGCAGCATCACGTCCAGCACCAGCACATCGGGGTTCAGCCGGGCAACCTCGGCCACCGCCGTGGCGCCGTTGCCATGGCCGCTGACCTCCCATCCGTCACGCGACAGGATGAAGCTGATCGCCTCGAAAATGTTGATCTCGTCCTCGACGAGCAGAACGCGGCTCCCCAACCTGGTCCTCCCCACCATTTTGCGGACTGTCGGGATAGGTTGCCGATGGCCCGCCCATTGTCAAACATTTGTTCCTTTTTGACGCTTGCTCGGCGCAGCCCCCTCCGCACATCCCCCTATCCGAAACGCCCCTCGGCGCGACGCGCAGGGCAGGCCTCGCGCGGGCACAGCGCGCAGCCCGGTCCCACCGGCAAGGTCTCGCCCACGGTCGCTTCGTCCTCCGGCAGGGCGCGCAGCAGCATGGTCGCCTCCAGCACCGGTGCCCCGCCGAACCCCGCCGGGCCAACCGGCTGGCTGACGGCCCAGGCCCGGAACAGCCCCCCTTCGGGCAGGTCCAGCACCGCGCTGTCGGGCACCATAGGCCGCCCCAGCGCCCGGTACATGGGCCACAGCGGGCAGCCCGAGCCATAACGCGGGATCGAAAAGGCGCTGATCCGGCGACGGAACAACAGCGCCCCCGAGGCGTCGCAGATCGCAAGGCCAAAGGCCGGCACCGCCTCGGAGCCACCCTCCGGCAAGGTCGCCAGCCGTCGCAACAACAAGGCCGCATCCCCGCCCGCCATCGCCAAAAGCGCCTGCGGCTCGAACGCCGCCGCCGCCGCCGCCGCCAGAAACCCCTCGAACGGCAATCGCGCCGCGTCCTCGGCATACCGGGTCAACACCTGCTCGGCCAACGCCCGCGCGCTCGGCTCCTGCAAGGTCTCCATCGTATCCAGAACGGCCGGAATCGCCGCCGCTCCCTCGGCTTCGATCCCCGGAAAATGATGGCCCGACTGTTCGAACGCCGCCTCGACCTGTTCCTGCGGGGTGGTCAGCACACCCTTGCGCGCGCCCTGCCCCTCGAAATGCGCCAACAGGTCGGTGGCGCTCAACGACAGCCGCTCCGCCTCCTCGTGCAGGTTGCGGTGAAAGCGCCCGCGCCAGACCGGATCGAGGTCGGCCTCGCGCACAAGGATGTCCGACGTCGAGCGAATGGCGGCCACGGTCGACAACACCTCATGCATCGAGCCCGCCAGCACCGGGTCATGGCCCAACCGGTCCTGCAACCCCTCGACCGCCGCCTCCAGCGCCGCGATCCGCTTCTGCTGGTCCGCGATCAGCCCGGTCCAACCGGGAAACCGCCCGGCCAACTCGTCGATCCGCGCGGTCTCGGGTGGCGGGCCAAAGCGGGGCCCCGCCTTGCGCGCGGCGGCCTGCAACATGTCCTGCAAGGTCGCGTCCATGCCTTGGCTCAGCCGCGCCGGTTCCACCTGCAAGGCCTTGGCGATATCGAGCAGCAGCTTGCCCCCGATCCGGCGCCGGTTGTGTTCGATGAGATTCAGGTAACTGGCGGAAATCCCCACCATTTGCGCCAGGTCGCCCTGCCGCACCGCCTGCGCCAGCCGCCGTTCGCGGATACGGGTGCCGGTCAGGGTCTGGCGGCGGGGGGGCGGGGGTTTCACGGGCATGGCAGCGGCTCCGGCCGGTCTTGACACCGCCAGTTAACAGGAAAACTGTTTTTGGTCAAAGACCTGTTGTCGTGTTTACAACGTCACCCCGATCAACATGTCCGGCTGGCTATTGGTGAAATTGGGGATGTCCTCCAACAGCGGCCCGGCCTTGGCCAGCGCCGTGTTCATCGCCGCCTCGTCGGGAAAAGACAACGTTGCGATGGCGAAATAACCCGGCGGCGTATCCGGTCCGCCCGCCAGCCCGCGCGAAACAGAGGCGTTTTCGGCGACCGTGTGCCCCCAGACCTCGCTCACCAGCGGCAAATGCGTGTTGACGTAGTAGTCAAAGTCGAAGGTCTTGCCTTCCCCCGTCGGGTAGATCACCTGAACTGTCATGGCCATGGTCATGTCCTCCCACAAAACCAGACTATATCACAGCTCGCGCCGCCCCATTTCATCTTGGCAAAAATATCTCTGCAACTACCCCATTCCCGCTCTGGCCGGGCTCCCTGCAACAGGGGCCCACAGGCACCAGAATAGAGCGGCGCGGCCCGCACCAGCGGACCGCGCCACATTTTGACAAAAGGACGAACCGCTTATTCAGACAGCGCCATGTCCGTCACCACATGGGTGAACGCGCCGTCCGGTTGCATGGTGATCACCGGGTCCGAGCCACCGGCCAGCAACGTGTCCACCGTGCGCTGATAGGCGTCCTCGTCCAGCGTCCCGTCCGAGCCGTCGGTCAGCTGCGCGACTTCGCCCATCATGCGGATCTGGTGCTGTTCGGTCTGCGCGCCGCTCTCGTCATAATCCAACACGATCATCGCCGCCTCTTCCGGGTGCTCCGCCGCCCAGTCCCAGCCACGCATCGACGCGCGCACGAAGCGGGCCATGCGGTCGACGAAGGCCGGATCGTCAAGAGACTCTTCCAGCACGTAAAGCCCGTCTTCCAGCGTCGCCACTCCCTGATCTTCATACTGGTAGGTGATCAGGTCGTCGGGGCTGACGCCCGCGTCGATCACCTGCCAATACTCGTTGTAGGTCATGGTCGAGATACAATCCGCCTGACGCTGCAACAGCGGATCGACGTTAAAGCCCTGTTGCAGAACCTCGACGCCGTCGGCGCCGCCCTCGGTCGGAATGCCCAACTGGCTCATCCAGCTCAGGAACGGGTATTCATTGCCGAAGAACCACACGCCCAGCGTATGACCGGGGAAATCGGCGGGGCTTGCGATGCCCGCATCCGCCCAGCAGGTCAGCATCATGCCCGAGCGGGCGAAGGGCTGCGCGATGTTGACCAGCGGCAGACCACGTTCGCGCGCCGCCAGCGCGGCGGGCATCCATTCCACGATCACATCGGCCCCGCCACCGGCCAGCACCTGCGGCGGCGCGATGTCCGGGCCACCGGGGTTGATCGTGACATCCAGCCCCTCGTCCTCGTAATAGCCGTTCTCCAACGCCACGTAATAGCCGCCGAACTGCGCCTGCGTGACCCATTTCAACTGTAGCGTCACCGCGTCCTGTGCGGCTGCCGCGCTTGCGGTCAGGCCAAGCGCCACCGCCGTTGTCATCAGGATTTTCATGGGAAGTACCTCCGTGTTGGTCGTTGGTTTTTTCAGGTTGTTGTCGTGTCGTTTTTACCGCCCGGCCCTCTGCGAGGGATGCCAGAAGGTGAGCCGTTTCTCCGCCAGCGTCACCACTCCGTAAAAGGCCGAGCCCGCGACCGCGGCCACCGCGATCTCTGCCCAGACCATAGCCAATTCCAGCGTGCCGAAAGAGGTCTTGATGCGAAAGCCCATGCCGACGATGGGCGAACCGAAGAATTCGGCCACGATTGCCCCGATCAGCGCCAGCGTTGTCGAAACTTTCAGCCCGTTGAAGATGAAGGGCATCGCCGCGGGCAGCCGCAATTTCAGAAAACTCTGCCAATAGCTGGCCGCATAGGTGTGCATCAGGTCGCGCTGCATCGCCTGCGTATCCTTCAACCCCGCCACCGCATTCACGAGGATCGGGAAGAACACCATGACCACGACCACCGCCGCCTTCGATTGCCAGCCAAAGCCGAACCACATCACCAGGATCGGCGCCGTGCCGACGATGGGCAACGCGGCGATGAAATTGCCCACCGGCAACAAGCCCCGTTGCAGGAAGGACGACCGGTCCACCGCAATCGCCGCCCCAACGGCCAGCACCGCGCCCATGACATAGCCCGACAGCGCGCCCTTCACGACGGTTTGCACGAAATCGGCCCACAGGATCGCGGGCGAGTCGATCAGCGCCACCCAGATATCCGACGGCGCTGGCAAGATCACCGGGCTGATCTCGAAAAGCCGAACGGCCATCTGCCACAGCACCAACAGCGTGATGCCGAAGATCGCAGGCACGACGAAGCGCCTGGCCGCGCCGCCCCTGCCCGACAGCACGATGTTCAGCCCCCATGCCGCCAGCCACACTGCCAGCACAAGGCCCAGACGCCAATCCGTCACCGCGCCGATCACCACCGCCGCAACCGCGACGCCAATCCCGCGCAGGCCAATCTGCGTCTGTCCCAGACTCATCGCCGTCATCGCACCAGCCCCAGTCTTGTCAGCGTCCGCTTCTCGATCGCCCCGATCAACCATACCAGCCCCGCCGCGCAGACCGCCGCCATGATCAGAGCGGCCCAGATCTGCACCGTCTGGCCATAGTAGCTGCCCGACAGCAGCCGCGCCCCAAGGCCGAAGCGGGCCCCTGTCGGCAGTTCTGCCACGATGGTGCCGACCAGCGCCGCCGCGATGCCGATCTTGAGCGAGGCAAAGAGATAGGGCAGCGAGCTTGGCAGGCGCAGTTTCCAGAACTCCTGCGGGCGGCTCGCGGAATAGGTGCGCAACAGGTCAAGGTCCATCGACCCCGGACTGCGCAACCCCTTCACCATGCCGACCACGACCGGGAAGAAACTGAGATAGCTGGAAATCAGCGATTTTGGCAGCAGGCCCTGGATGCCCATGGCGTTCATCACCACGATGATCATCGGTGCAATGGCAAGGATCGGGATGGTCTGGCTGGCAATCGCCCAAGGCATGACCGACAGGTCCATCGTCCGGTTATAGACGATCCCCACCGCCAGCAGGATGCCAAGGCCAGTGCCGATGGCAAAGCCGACCAGCGTCGGCGCCAGCGTCTTCCACGCATGGTAGATCAGCGACCGGCGGTTCTCGATCACCCGCAGGCAGCCGTCCGACAGGCCGGTCCAGTTGTCGCTCTCGGCCCCCCAGCCCTGCCATTCGCAACCGCGGGCAAGGCCGACCGTATTGTCGTAGATTTCGACCACCACGTCCTGTGGCTGCGGCAGGCGCGGCCGTTCAAAGGCATAGGCCGCGGGCAGAACATCGGGATTGTCCAGCATCAGGCGGATCAGCCCGGTCTCGGATTGCTCATCAGGCGTCGCCGGCGTCACCGCCTCGCCGCCTCGCGTCGCCGCATCCAGCGCAAGGCGAAAGTTCATCGGCCCCACGGCCAGATACCAAAGCCCGAGGATCACCGCGACCACGGTCAGGATGGGAACCGCGCTACGCATGGCCACCCCCCCGGAATGTGTCCAAACCGGCGTACGGGGGGTGTACAGGGGGTGTACGGGGGGTGCACGCCTGACAACGGCCCATTTCAGCGCCCTCAGTCATCATAGGCATGGCCAGCCCGCAGCCCCTCCCGCACCCGGTGGGCCACTGCCAGAAACTCCGGCGTGTCCCGAATATCAAGCGGCCGCTCTTTGGGCAGAGGGCTGTCGATGATGTCGGTGATGCGCCCCGGTCGCGGGCTCATCACCACGATTTTCGTAGATAAATAAACGGCTTCCGGGATCGAGTGGGTGACGAAGGCAATGGTCTTGTCGGTCCGCGCCCAAAGCTGCAGAAGCTGCTCGTTCAGGTGGTCGCGCACGATCTCGTCCAGCGCGCCGAAGGGCTCGTCCATCAACAGCAGATCGGCATCGAAGGCCAAGGCCCGCGCAATGCTCGCCCGCTGTTGCATCCCGCCCGATAGCTGCCAGGGATACTTCTTTCCAAACCCTTCCAGATCAACCAGTTGCAAGACATTGTTCACCCGCTTTTCCTGCTCGGACCGGAGAAAACCCATGATCTCCAGCGGCAGCTTGATATTGCCCGCGATCGTGCGCCACGGATACAGCCCCGCCGCCTGAAACACATAGCCATAGGCCCGGTTGCGCCGCGCTTCGTCCGGGCTCATCCCGTTCACCGTCAGGCTGCCGCCCGTCGGCTCTTCCAGCGCCGCGATACACCGCAGAAGCGTGGTCTTCCCGCAGCCCGACGGCCCGATGAAACTGACGAACTCGCCCTTGTCGATCCCCAGATCCACGTCCTTCAACGCATGGACCGGGCCGTCATTCGTCTGGAAGACGAGATTGAGGCCCTCGGCCTTGATCACTGTTTGCTGGCTCAAACCTTATCCCTTCGGCTGCCCGGGTTCGTGCCCCGGATCTTGGCTGGCAACCGCCCCGCAACACGCGGGGCGGCAACGGTTTTTTTCGGCTCAGATCCCCGCCGGAATGTTCATCGGATCACGATGGATCTGCTTGGGCGCGGTCAGCGCCTTCCATTTCGACAGCGCCTCATGCGCCGAGGGGAACGGCGGGCGTGGCACGAAACGGCCCCGGCCCGGCTGCGGTTGGCTGTTCTGCCCCCAGGCCCAGATCACCTCGCCCCGGCTCAGCGTGTAGCGCGCCTGCGCCTTGACCTCGAAGCCCTCGAAAACGTTGTAATCGAGGATCGAATGGTGGTTCGAAGAACTGATCGTCTTCGAAATCTTCGGATCCCACACCACGATATCGGCATCCGCCCCTTCAACCAGCGCGCCCTTTTTCGGGTAGATATTCAGGATCTTGGCGACATTGGTCGAGGTTGCGGCAACGAATTCATTGGGCGTCAGGCGGCCGGTTTCGACACCGCGCGTCCACAGCACCGCCAGCCGTTCTTCCAACCCGTTTGAGCCATTGGGAATCTTGGTGAAATCTTCGACGCCCATCCGCTTCTGCTCGGTCGAGAACGCGGCGTGGTCGGTGGCCACCACCTGCAAGCTGCCGGCCTGAAGCCCGTGCCACAGGCTGTCCTGATGCTCCTTGTTGCGGAAAGGCGGGCTCATCACCCTGCGCGCGGCGTGGTCCCAGTCCTTGTTGAAATATTCCGATTCATCCAACGTTAGGAATTGTATGAGAGGTTCTCCGTAAACGCGCATCCCCTTCTGCCGCGCGCGCCGGATCGCCTCATGCGCCTGCTCGCAACTGACATGCACGATATAAAGGGGCACGCCCGCCGCATCGGCGATGGTGATCGCGCGGTTGGCCGCTTCGCCCTCGAACTCGGGCGGACGGGAATAGGCGTGGCCCTCGGGTCCGGTGATGCCCTGCTCCAGCATCTGCTGCTGCATGTCGGCCACGAGGTCGCCATTCTCGGCATGGACCATGGGCAGCGCGCCCAGTTCCTTGCACCGCTTGAACGAGGCGAACATTTCATCATCCTCGATCATCAACGCGCCCTTGTAGGCCATGAAGTGCTTGAACGAATTGACGCCCATGTCGACGGCGTCCTTCATCTCGTTGAAAATGCTCTCGTTCCAGCCCGTGACGGCCATGTGGTACCCGATATCCGAACAGATCTGCGGCGCCGATTTGCGGTGCCATTCATTGATCGCGTTCTTGATGCTGCCATCGGCCCCCGGCAGGCAGAAATCGACCAGCATCGTGGTGCCGCCAACAGCAGCGGCCCAAGTGCCGGTCTGAAACGTTTCCGCCGCCGTGGTGCCCATGAAGGGCATTTCCAGATGGGTATGCGGGTCGATCCCGCCTGGGATCACATAGGCCCCTTCGGCGTCGATATATTCGTCGCCCTTCAGATCCTCGCCGATCTGCTTGATGGTCTCGCCTTCGATCAGCACGTCGGCTTTCCACGTGCGGTCGGCGGTGCAGACCATGCCGCCCTTGATGACCTTGGTCGTCATTGTCGTTTCTCCCTGTCGTCTGTCGCCCCGCCCTTTCGGCGCGGCGATTGGCTTTTCGGTTTCAGGACACGGGCGGCGCACCACCTTGCCCTGTTACATGTCGTCGGGCCTTTCGCGCGGCGGGTCGCAGACCGGAATGCTCTCTTCGTCGCGGACCGGAACCCAGACGGTTTCCAGCGGGCCGTAGCGCAGGTACCAAAAGCAGCCATCCGGCCCTTGCAGCAGCTCATCCAGCGGGGTCGAGGCGGGAACCCGCGCCCAGACTGCCTGCGGCACCTGATCCCGGCTGGTCGGGGTCGAGCTGGTCCCGACACAGCCCGCAAGCAGGGCGCAGAGCCCCGCAATCCCGATCACGTTCAAACTGTTATGGCGCATATGGTTCCCGGCCCCTGTTGGTTTTGTCACAGAAAGCGAGGGGCGGCGCCGATCCCGGCCCGGCCCTCTGCGCCCCGACCTTAGAGCAAGAGGCCGAGACCGCGAAGACGCCAGAGGCCCTCACTCCACGATCTCCGCCGTTTCGACGACCGCGTGGAACAGGACGTTGGCCCCGGCCTCGGCCCAGGCGGGGCTGATCTCTTCGGCCTCGTTATGGGACAATCCATCGACACAGGGACACATGATCATCGCCGTGGGGGCCACATCATTGATCCAGCAAGCATCGTGACCCGCGCCCGAGACGATGTCCATATGGCTGTAGCCAAGGCGTTCGGCGGCATCGCGCACGGCCGCCACACAGCCGTCGTCAAAGGCGGGCGGGTCGAACTGGCCGACGATCTCGCACGAGAATTCCACCCCGATCTCTTCGCAAAGCTTGGGCGCGCGCTCCATCAACTCGTCGACCATGCCGTTCAGTTTGTCCAACAGGTGGGTGCGCATGTCGACGGTGCAGACCACCTTGCCGGGGATGATGTTGCGGCTGTTGGGATAAACATCGATATGGCCGATCGCGCCCACGGCATTGGGCTGGTTCTTCATCGCGATTTCGTGGACCAGTTCGGTCACCAGCGCCAGACCGCGCCCGGCGTTCTTGCGCATGGCCATCGGGGTGGAACCGGTGTGGCTTTCCTTGCCGGTGATCGTGCATTCGATCCAGCGCAGCCCCTGCCCGTGGGTGACGACGCCGATATCCTTTTTCTCAGCTTCAAGGATGGGCCCCTGCTCGATATGCAACTCGAACATGGCGTGCATCTTGCGGTCGCCAACCGTTTCCGCGCCCTTCCAGCCGATCCGTTCCAACTCGTCGCCGAAACGCTTGCCCTCGGCATCGACGCGATCATAAGCCCAGTCCTGCGTGTGTTTCCCGGCAAAGACGCCAGATGCCAGCATGGCGGGCGCGAACCGCGTGCCCTCTTCGTTGGTCCAGTTCACCAGAACGATCGGGTGTTTGGTCTTGATGCCAAGATCATTCATGGTGCGGAAGGCCTCCAAGCCGCCGAGCACGCCGAGCACCCCGTCATATTTCCCGCCCGTGGGCTGTGTGTCGATGTGGCTGCCCATATAGACCGGCAACGCATCCGGGTCGGTGCCCTCGCGGTAGGCAAACATGTTGCCCATCGTGTCGAGTCCCATGGAACAGCCCGCCTCTTCACACCATGTCTGGAACAGGGCGCGGCCCTTGGCGTCGTCATCGGTCAGGGTCTGGCGGTTGTTGCCGCCCGCGACACCGGGGCCAATCTTGGCCATTTCCATCAGGCTGTCCCAAAGACGCGCACCGTTGATCTTGAGGTTTTCGCCGGGGGCGGACATGTAAACTCTCCCTGTTGTTCACCAGACCTTGGCGGCCATCTTGTGGGGCGTCGGCCCCGCAAGCACGGGGTCGGCGCAGCCGCCCTTGCCACTCGGGCCGGGTCGCCTGCGCAATGCTGTTTTGACCAACTGGTCAAGAACACGCTATCAAAGGTCAGGAGCCAGTCAAGAAATTGAATGCCCCGGCTTGCATAAACGCCAGTCCATTGGGCACAAGGCGGGCGTGGTGCAGGGGATGGCGGCACTGGAAGAACGCCCAATGCCGCCCGTCAAGGGCCGAGGACCGAGTGAGATGACGAGTATGAAGATCAACACGCCCAAGACGCGCATCCAGCGCAAGAACACGCAGGCGATTCTGGACGCGGCCCTGGAGGTGTTTTCCCGGCAGGGGTTTCGCGGTGCGACGCTTGACCAGATCGCCACCGAGGCCGGGTTGTCGAAACCCAACCTGCTTTATTATTTTCCCTCGAAAGAGGCGATCCATGTCACCCTGCTGACGCAGCTTATGACAACATGGCTCGACCCGCTGCGCGAAATGGACGCCGCGGGCGACCCGACCGAGGAATTGCTGGGCTATATGCGCCGCAAACTGGAGATGTCGCGCGACTTTCCCCGCGAAAGCCGCCTTTTCGCCAACGAGATCCTGCAAGGCGCGCCCCGCATGATCGGCGCACTGGAGGGCGAGTTGCGTGACCTGGTCGAAGAAAAATCCACCGTTATCCGCGGCTGGATCGCCGCGGGCAAGATCGCAGCGATGGACCCGCATCACCTGCTCTTCTCGATCTGGGCCATGACCCAGCACTACGCCGATTTCGACGTGCAGGTGCGCGCGGTTCTGGGACCGGGCCATGACCCGTTGGCCGAGGCCGAGGGGTTTCTGACCACGCTGTTTACCAAACTGCTGCGGCCCGAATAGGCCCGCGTCCGGCCTATGGGCCGCAGACGCGGGGTCGGGTTGTGGGACGCCGCCCCTCAGACGGGCAGCGCCCAAGCGCCGAAGGAACGGGCGGGGCCGGGCTGGTCCCTCCCTAGCCGAACTGGAGGAACAATCTGGAATAGGGCACTTTCAACCCGCCAACAGCCGTCCGCAGGGCAGCATCGTCTCCGGCTCGGGCCGCCGCCACGAACTGATCGACAGAGGCCTGCATGGCCGCCGCAAGGGGGGCATATTCGGCGTTGTCGCGGGCCACGGCGGGCGGAGCCGACAGGACGTCGCGGGCCAGATAGGCGAGCACCGCGGAATGCTCCAACAGGCGTTGCCGGGCGGTCGCATCGACAAGGTCCAGATCCATTTCAAGGATCGCTTCCATCTCGGCGTGATAGGCGTTCATCCGGTCGGAAAAGGTCTCGATGTTGTTGCGGGCATGCAGCGAGCCAAGCGCCTCGCGGATGCCCTCCAAGGTGCCATGCGCCGCGGGCAGATCACCGGCAGCGACCTGCGTGGTCGCCGCATCAAGAATGGTCGTGACCTCTTCGATGGTCTCATCCCACATCGGATCGGCTTCGTATTGCGGCGGCGGGCTGGCACGGTATTGCGCCATCAACGCGGACCACGCGCTGTCCAATTGCCCCAGAACGGCCACGGAGCGTTCGGCATTGCCCGCGTTCGTTGCGAACAGGGCGGTTCGATACTGCGCATAGGCAGTGTCGTAGACCGATTCGAAATCCTCCACCGGACCGGCCATGGCCGGGGCGACATGAAGTGAAAGACTCAATGCGGTGGCAAGCAGGCGATTCATCTGTATTTCCCTTGGTAGATGGTCCGTTACGGTCAAGGCATACATCGCCGGTTGGATGACGCGTTGACATGGATCAGCCCGTCCAGAAAGCCGGGTGCCAAAGACCGCTCGCCGTGTCCAAGGCAGCAAGCGGCCTCAAACGAAAACGGGCCCCGCGAAGGAGGCCCGTTTTTTTCATGTGATGCTGTCAGTTGTTCGGCAGCAGGTCCGGCACGATGGTCACGATATCGGGGAACCACCAAAGGATCGCCAGCCCCAGAACCTGGATCAGCACGAAGGGAATGACCCCGCGATAGATATGTCCGGTGGTCACGCTCGCCGGGGCCACCCCGCGCAAGTAGAACAGCGCGAAGCCGAACGGTGGCGTCAGGAAGCTGGTTTGCAGGTTCACCGCGATCATGATCGTCACCCATTTCGGGTCCATCGTGCCGCCGTAGATGACCGGCCCCACGATGGGAATGACGATGTAAATGATTTCGAGGAAGTCCAGCACGAACCCGAGCAGGAACAGGATTCCCATAACCAGCAGGAAGACAACCCATTCTTCATCGAAGCTGCGCAGGAAGGCCTGGATATAGTGCTCGCCCCCGAAAGAGATCACCACGAGGTTCAGCAACTGAGACCCGATCAGGATGGTGAAGACCATCGACGTCACCTTGGCGGTTTCCCGCACGATCGGTGTCAGCACCTTGCCTTTCAGCAACACCCAGCACCCGTAGAGCAGCCCGAACAGCGCAAAGTGATAGGCCGCCAGCGTGATCAGGTAAGCGATCCAGTCCTGCACGGCCACATCGCTGCGGGTCACCCGCAGATCGAAGTTGATGCCGAAGAGGATCATGACCACGATCGACAGGCTCGCCCATAGGATCACCTTGCCCGACTTGTTGTCCTCGGTCAGCTTGCGGTAGGCCGCCAGCATGATCGCCCCACCAGCCCCAAGAGCCGCGGCGGGCGTCGGGTTGGTGATACCGCCGAGGATCGAGCCGAGCACGGCCACGATCAGGACCAGCGGCGGGAAGACCACGCGCAGGAGATCGTTGGTTGCCAGCCGCTTCATCCCTTCCACGACCCCATACATCGTCACCGCGAAGGGGATGGCGAGGATCAGGAAGGTCGTGCCCGGAGTGGTATTTGGACCAATGGCCACGATGTCCGTAACGAAGGCGGCAACCACCCCGAGACCACCGATGATCAGCGGGCGCGGATCGGCCGACGGCATGATGCCGCGCGCGGTGGCCAGCACCAAGGACAGCAGCAGGAACAAGACCGCAACACCGGTGCCGATGGGCGCGATGTTGGACAGGGCGTCCGAGCGGGCCGTTGCCATTTCCTCGTCGCTGCGGGCATGTGATTGCTCGGCCCCGCCGGATGCGTCGATGGCCGCCTGTTGGGCGACGGCGGCATCCCATGCCTCTTGCCCGTGCAGGTCGATCATCGCGGCCCGGCAGGTGTCGGACACGGTGGTGCGCAGATCGGCGGTGTCCCCGGCCTCGGAATAGGACGAGATGAACACCGACTGGCTGCCCACAAGACCCGCCTGTCCGGCCAGCACGATCGCAAGTATCAGCGCCACCGGCACGCCGAGGAACCAGGTCAGCGCCTCATTGCGGGTCACAACCTCGCCGGTGCCGCCTTCGCTGATGACGGCGGGCGCCTTGGACGGGTTGAGCAACGCATATCCAAAGGCATAAGCGCCATAAAGGAACGCCAGGAACACGCCGGGCAGCAGCGCCGCCTGAAAGAGCGTGCCGACCGACAGAACCGCCGGCTGGCCCAGATAGGTCAGCGCGTCACGGCAGCCCGCCGCGATGGCACGGCTTTCCTGCCCGATGGAATAGAGATCCCCGGCCAGAGTGCCCAGAAGCACGATCACGATGGACGGCGGAATGATCTGCCCCAGCGTGCCCGAGGCGGCGATCACGCCCGTCGCCAGTTCCGGGCTGTAGTTGTTGCGCAGCATGGTGGGCAGGGCCAGCAGACCCATGGTCACCACGGTCGCGCCGACAATCCCGGTCGAGGCCGCCAGAAACGCGCCCACGATAACAATGGACACGGCCAGACCGCCGGGCAGCGGGCCGAAGACCCGCGCCATGGTGGTCAGCAGATCGTTTGCGATCTTGGAGCGTTCCAGCGTGATGCCCATCATCACGAACATCAGAACGGCCAGCAAAGTCTCGATCGACTGGCCCGCGATGACGCGTTCGTTCATGCGGTTGACGATGAAGCCGAGATTGCGGTCCAGTGCCTGTTCCCATCCGCCGGGGAACAGGTGTTCTTCGACCCTTGGCAAATCCGGGTATCGGAATATCGAGATCGATTCCCGCGTTATCCCCTCTGCCAGAAGCGATGCGTAATCCGCCGAGCCGGTGTCGATGGCGGCGTGAATGAGAAGCCCCGCATTGTCCAGCGCGGCGATGATTCCGAAGGAAATCACACCTGCCCCACCGATGGCAAAGGCCACCGGGAAGCCGGTCATGATGCCTCCGAAGAGACAGAGGAAGACCACGATCAGGCCGACCTCGACTCCGTCAAGTCCGAATAGCATTAGTCCCTCGTCCCCTTAATGTGCGCCTTCGTAGGCTTCTTCGCCCTCGCCAAGCGTGTCTTTGTCCTGATAGCGCCCAATGGATTCTTCGCCTTCGGCCCATTCCAGGAAAGAGCGCCAGAAGAACGCCATGGCCTGAAGGAAGACCAACGCGCAGTATCCGATGATCATGATCTTGAAGACGAAATAGGCGTTGAAGCCGTTGGGGCTGAACCCGATGGTTTCCACGTTCCAGCGCAACGCCCGGGCCTGCATCATCAGCCGGTCCAGCGCCGCCCCCGCGTTCGGGTTCGGCGTCACCAGATGGCGCCACAGGAAGAACCACGCATACATCCATGTCAGCGTGACCACCGGCATCATGAAGAAGATCGAGCCGAACATGTCGATCATGCGCTTGGTGCGGTGGCTGACCGCGGCGTAGACGAGGTCCACCCGCACATGTCCGCCCTGCACGAAGGTGTAGGTGACACAGAGCGCGACGATCATGGCGTTATAGAGTTTCAGTTCTTCCGAGAACCAGCTCAGGTCATGGGTGAAGCTCAGGCCACCCGGGCCGAACGAGATTTCCGCCACCCGAAAGATCCGTTGCAGAAACACGATAATGATCTGTTGCAGCACCATGATCAGGCCGGCCCAAGCGAAAAACCGGCCGACTCCATTGGCCAGCCCTTCAAGCCCGCGCACGAGACCCCACATGAAGCTGCGTTTCCAGATCCCGATCGCGGTCAGCACCAGGAATGTGGTGAACACCACGAAGAAAAACTCGACCGACCCGCCGTAGTAGATGAAACGCGCCAGAGATTGCTTGATCTCAAGGGCCCGCTCGCCTTCGGCATTGGCCCATCCGCCAAGCCATGCCAGCCACGACCCCGGATGCGTAATCGCATAGCCGAGATTGTAGAAGGACATGGCGATATTCTCCAGCGCCCAGAGAATGCCATCGAACATGAAGATGCTCCCCGTTGGACCGTCCCGGCGCTGTCAGCGCCCCCCGAAGCGGTCTGAAATGACGCCACCGCCCCCCGACTTTTCGGCCGGGGGGCGGGGCTTGTTCATTGGTCCGTCACACCGGCTTAGCCGAGCACACGGTCACGCTGCGCGCGATAGGTGCCTTCCGACGCCTGGATCCAGGCCGAAGAGGCTGCCATCGACTCCATCGCGCTGTTGCGGATGCGGGCGAACAGTTCGTCGCTCATGTTTTCGTCGAGCACTTCCTGCGACGCACGACCGAACGCATCCCAGACCGAGTCGGGGAAGGAGCGGACCTGCACGCCACCGGCAACCAGCTGCTGAAGTGCCGCACCGTTGTTGGTGAGAAACTGGGCGAGGTTCCACTGGTGACATTCGGCAGCAGCGACTTCGCAGATCTTCTGCTGTGCCGGGGTGAAGCTGTCGAACACGTCGCGGTTGAAGGCGACCGACAGGCCGGCGCCCGGCTCGTGGAAGCCAGCGGTGTAGTAGATCTGGGTGATTTCCTGGAAACCCGCCGATTGGTCCGCCCAGGGACCGATCCACTCGGTGCCGTCGATCGCGCCAGAGGCCAGCGCCTGGTAGACTTCGCCGCCGGGCAGGTTCTGCACCGATGCGCCAAGGCGACCAAGGGCCTGACCGCCAAGACCGGGCATACGGAAGCGCAGGCCCTGGAAGTCTTCGGGGCCGGTGATCTCGTTGCGGAACCAACCGCCAGACTGCGCGCCGGTGTTGCCACCGAGGAACGACTTGAGGCCGAAGATCTGGCCCAGTTCGTCATGAAGTTCCTGGCCACCCGCGTGGTAGTACCAGTCAGCCAGTTCCTGCGCGGTCATGCCGAAGGGAACGGCGGTGAAGAACGCGTAGCCGGGATGCTGGTTCACGAAATAGTAGTCTGCACCGTGATACATGTCGGCCTGACCAGAACTGACGGCGTCGAACACTTCGAACGCACCGACAAGCTCGCCTGCGGCGCGCACATCGACGGTCAGCTGACCGTCCGTCATTTCGGTGATCGAGTTGGCGACATGCATCGCGGCGTCATGCACACCGGCCAGACCGCGACCCCAGGTCGTGACCATGGTCAGTGTCCGATTGCCTTGCGCGTAAAGCGGTGCAGCCAGCGTGGTCGACGCGGCAGCAGCCGTGCCGATTGCAGACGTTCTCAGAAAAGAACGACGATCCATATGGTATCCTCCCCATTTGGCAGTCCACGACCCCCGTTGAGCCGCAGATCTAGGTTATTAGTGAAGGCACGTTACCGAAGCCTCGGTTTTGAACAAACCTTAAATTCGGTCGTTTGGCCAGAAAATTGTAAAATCTTCTTACCAATATGGCTCGAAAAAGTGTCGCACCCCTTGCTCTGCCGCCCAGTTTGGGGCGCAACGCGGCCCTTTCAGTGCCGTCAGCCCAGGCCGCAGATGGCGCAGCCAGCCCGGAACAACGGCGGCGGCGGCCCCCAATTGCCGCGGCTTGTGTGGGCAGCCGACGCGGCCCATTGCGCGGCCACGGCATCTTGGGACAGAAAGTTGCTGAAAAACGCCACCCCGCGACATTCTTTCGGCCATGTGCGCTTGACGATGTTTTTCAGCCGTGCATAAGCTGCCGCCACTTGCAGAAAGGAGCCCGCGAATGCTTGGCATTCTCGTACTTGTAGGACACACGCGCATGGGTCGGTAACGGCATCCATACTGGAAACCCATGCGCCCCCGTCAGACCGGGGGCTTTTTTATGCGACAAAGACCGGACCCAAACGATGACATGCCCATGAGGGGCAGCGGCTGGAAGGAGCAAAAGCCATGACACAGATGACCGGCGCCAAGATGGTTGTCGAAGCCCTGAAGGAACAGGGTGTCGATACCGTATTCGGCTATCCCGGCGGCGCCGTGCTTCCGATTTACGACGAGATCTTCCAGCAAAACGAGATCCGCCACATTCTGGTGCGGCACGAACAGGGCGCGGTGCACGCGGCCGAGGGCTATGCCCGATCGACCGGCAAGCCCGGCGTTGTGCTCGTCACGTCCGGCCCCGGCGCGACCAATGCCGTGACCGGAATTACCGACGCGCTGATGGATTCGATCCCGATCGTCTGCCTGACCGGGCAGGTTCCCACCTTCATGATCGGCTCGGACGCCTTTCAAGAGGCCGACACCGTGGGCATCACCCGCCCCTGCACCAAGATGAACTGGCTGGTCAAGGAAACCGACGAACTGGCCAGCACCATCCACGAGGCGTTCCACATCGCCACCTCTGGCCGTCCCGGTCCAGTAGTGATCGACATTCCCAAGGACGTGCAATTCGCGACCGGTGAATACAAGGCCAAGCCGAAGGTCAGCCAGTCTTACTACCAGCCCCGCGTCAAGGGCGATGCCGAGATGATCACCGCCCTCGTTGCCGCGATGGAAGAGGCCGAACGGCCGATCTTCTACACCGGTGGTGGCGTCATCAACTCTGGCACCGGCGCCAGCCAGCTCTTGCGCGAACTGGTCGAGGCCACTGGCTTTCCGATCACCTCGACCCTGATGGGTCTCGGCGCCTACCCCGCTTCGGGTGAGAAGTGGCTGGGGATGCTGGGGATGCACGGGCTCTACGAGGCCAACCTCGCCATGCACGGCTGCGACCTGATGATCTGCATCGGCGCGCGGTTCGATGACCGGATCACCGGCCGCATCGCCGATTTCAGCCCGAACAGCCGCAAGGCGCATATCGATATCGACCCGTCCTCGATCAACAAGGTCATCCATGCCGACTTTCCAATCATCGGCGACGTGGGCCATGTTCTGGAAGACATGCTGCGCATCTGGAAGAGCCGCGGGCGAAAGACACGCTCGGACGCGGTGAAACGGTGGTGGGGCCAGATCGAGGATTGGAAGAAGATCCGCTGCCTCGACTACAAGCCCTCTGAAAAGACCATCAAGCCGCAATACGCGCTGGAACGGCTGGAGGCCCTGACCAAGAACCACGACCGGTATATCTGCACCGAAGTGGGCCAGCA
The DNA here is from genome assembly GCF_001879715.1 of Nioella nitratireducens. Lineage (GTDB taxonomy): Bacteria > Pseudomonadota > Alphaproteobacteria > Rhodobacterales > Rhodobacteraceae > Nioella > Nioella nitratireducens. The sequence continues at coordinate 43,801 of NZ_MNBW01000010.1, forward strand.
CCAGATGTGGGCGGCGCAGTTCCTGGGCTTTGACGATCCCAACCGCTGGATGACCTCGGGCGGCTTGGGCACCATGGGCTACGGCACCCCTGCCTCCATAGGTGTACAGGTCGCGCACCCCGACGCGCTGGTCATCAACGTGGCGGGCGAAGCGTCATGGCTGATGAACATGCAGGAGATGGGCACGGCGGTGCAGTATCGCCTGCCGGTCAAGCAGTTCATCCTGAACAACGAGCGGCTCGGCATGGTGCGCCAGTGGCAGGAGCTGCTGCATGGCGAACGCTACAGTCATTCCTGGTCCGAAGCGCTGCCCGATTTCGTGAAGCTGGCCGAGGCCTTCGGTGCCAAGGGTTTCTGCGTGTCCGATCCCGCCGACCTCGATGACGCGATCATGGAAATGCTGGCCTATGACGGCCCGGTGATCTTTGACTGCCTCGTCGAGAAGCACGAAAACTGCTTCCCGATGATCCCCTCGGGTAAGGCGCATAACGAAATGCTGCTTGGCGAGGCCGAAACGCAGGGCGCCATCGAGACCGGCGGCGCGGTTCTGGTCTGAGGACCACACGGGTGCCCCTTTCCCCCGCTCCGCCCTCTCCCGATCCGTCGGGGGAGGGTCGCCTGCGGCCCCTGACGGGGCGCGCCGCAACCCGTTTCGCGCTGATTGGCGCGGGCCTTACAGTTTTGATCACGGCCCTCTACATCGCACTGACGTGGCGCCTGAGCACCGCCTCCGGGGCCACCGTCTTCAACGTGGATTTCCGGGTGTTCTGGGCGGCGGCGCGGTTGGCCATCGACGGCCACCCACTCGACGCATTCGACGTGAACCGGCTGGCCGAGGTACAGGATTTTCCTGCCGACGACTGGATGCCGTGGGTCTATCCGCCGGGCTTTCTGCTGATGATCCTGCCCCTTGGGCTTGTGTCCTTCTTCATGGCATGGACGGTCTACACCGGGGCCTCGATCGCCGCGATGCTGGCGGCCCTGCGGCCGTTTACCCGCACTGTCCCCGCGCTCTGGATCGGGTTCGCGTTGGCACCCACCGCGCTCGTCACCCTGATGCTGGGGCAGATCAGCCTGTTTTGGGGCGCGGGTCTGGTGGCGGCCCTCGCGGCGTTGCGCAGCGACAGGCCGTTTCTGGCCGGCGTCTTTCTTGGCCTGCTTACCGCGAAACCGCAGCTTGGCCTCTTGATCCCGGTGGCGCTGATCGCCGCCGGACACTGGCGCACGATCGGCGGCGCAGCCCTGACAACCCTTCTGCTGATGGGGGGCGCCACAGCCCTGTTCGGGTTGGATTACTGGCCCGCATGGCGTGACCTGGCGGGCATTCACCTTGAGGTTTTGCGCAGCGATGTGGCGGGCAGCCCGCGCATGATCAGCGTCTATTCCTTTCTGGCCAGGCTTGGACTGGCCGAGCCGGTGGCCTTCGCGACGCAAGGCATGGCCACCGTGCTGGCTGGCGTCGGTGTCTGGCTGGGCTGGCGTCGCCCCGGCCTGTCCTTCGACCTGCGTGCGGCGATGCTGCTGACGGCAATTCCGCTGTGCACACCGTATCTGTGGTATAACGAGACCGCGCTTTTTGCCCCTGCCTTGCTGTTCCTGCTGCGATCGGGGGCACTGCCAATGACGACGCCGGGCCTGATCTTTGCCTTTTTTTACTGGATTGGCATTGGCCCGATCACCGTTGCCACCGTCGCCGGGCTCGGGCCTTTGCCGCCACCGCGTCTGGTCGCCGTGCCCTTGATGCTGGTGGCATTCGCCCTTGCCCTGCGGCCCGTTCTGATGGCACGAAGCCCCCGTCCCAAGCGCTGCTGACGCGGGCGGCTTTCCGGCACGGCAGCCGCCCGCAGTCGGTTTGCAATCAAAAAACTTCTGCACTACCCTCGAAAATACGACCTTCAATGTCGCTTTTCGGCGCAGGCTGGTCGCACTGCCCCATGTCCATCGGGGTATTTCGCGTCCCCATGGCGGACAACCTTTGGTTGCGATTTTGCGCCGGGGCGACAATCGAAAACACTTACCAACGAACGAGGGAGAATGACGTGTTCAGACGGATCATGATACCGGTTGATCTCGGGCACATCGCCGCTCTGGAGCGCGCGCTTCAGGTCGCGGCGGACCTCTCGGGCCATTACGGCGCCGAGGTGGTCTATGTGGGGCTCAGCGGCGAGCAACCGAGCAACCTTGCCCACAACCCTGAGGAATATGCCGCGAAACTCGATGCCTTCGCCAAGGAAGACGCAGCCAAGCGCGGCGTGTCCAAGGCCACCGCTCACCCGGTGATCGCCCACGACCCGGCGGTCGAGATCGACACCCTGCTGACCAAGACCGTGACCGATGTCGGGGCCGATCTGGTGGTGATGGGGTCGCATATTCCGCGCCGCTTCGAGATGGGGTCGCATGGGGGCCGGATGGCCTCGCACACCCCGGTTTCCGTAATGCTGGTGCGCGACGCCGACTGACATCCCCCGACCTCCACCTTCCCAGCACGCGAACGGGAAACGGAAACGGACAGGAAAGGACTTTTCATGACGGACGATACGGAGCTTCAGGGCATACCGGCGCCAGAGGGCGCCGCGGACCTGATCGACACCGATTACGAGATCGGTCAAGACAACCTCGAAGGGACAGTAGGCCCCTTCGGTTTCGATATTCACAACCCGGTCTTCGTGATCTCGGGTCTGGCCATCGTGGCCTTTGTCTTCTACGCGCTCGCCCTGCCAGAGCAGTCAGGATCGCTGTTCACGTGGCTGTTCAACTCGACCACGCAGACCTTCGACTGGTTCTTCATCGGTGCGGCCAACATCTTCGTGCTGTTTTGCCTGTTCCTGATCGTGACACCCTTTGGCTCGGTCCGGCTTGGCGGCGCAGAGGCGACACCGGATTACAGCTATATCGGCTGGTTCGCGATGCTGTTCGCGGCCGGTATGGGCATCGGCCTGATGTTCTACGGCGTGTCCGAACCGATGAGCCACTTCTCCAGTTCCTTCGGCGGCACCGCCATGGGAGAGAACGGGGCGCGCTCGGACTGGGCGCCACTTGGCGCGGCCAGTGGCGATGAACAGGCGGCGATCCGGCTTGGCATGGCGGCCACGATCTTCCACTGGGCCTTGCACCCATGGGCGATTTACGCGGTGGTGGCGTTGGCACTTGCGCTGTTCAGCTACAACAAGGGTCTGCCACTCACGATCCGCTCGGCGTTCTACCCGATTCTGGGCGAACGCGTCTGGGGCTGGTGGGGCCACGCCATCGACATCCTTGCGGTCTTCGCCACGCTCTTCGGGCTGGCCACGTCGCTTGGTTTTGGCGCGACACAGGCCAATGCCGGTCTGAACTACCTGTTCGGCATTCCAGTCAGCGACACGACCGAGGTCATCCTGATCACCGGCATCACCTCGATCGCGCTCATCTCGGTCCTGCGCGGCCTTGATGGCGGCGTGAAGGTGCTGTCCGAGATCAACATGGGGCTGGCGTTCCTGCTGCTTCTGTTCGTGCTGATCGCGGGACCGACGCTGGCAATCCTGACCGGCTTTGCCGACTCGCTCTGGGCCTACATCGAATACCTGCCCGCGCTTTCCAACCCGGTTGGCCGCGAAGACGTGAACTTCAGCCAGGGCTGGACGTCGTTCTACTGGGCCTGGTGGATTTCCTGGTCCCCCTTCGTCGGCATGTTCATCGCCCGCGTCAGCCGGGGCCGCACCGTGCGCGAGTTCATCACCTGCGTGCTGCTGATCCCGTCGCTGGTCTGCGTGCTGTGGATGTCGGTCTTTGGCGGCGTGGCGATCCAGCAGGTGGTGCAAGACGGCTACACCGCCGCGCAAGAAGCCGACCTGCCGCTGCAACTGTTCCTGATGCTGGAGCAACTGCCGCTGACGCAGATCACCTCCCTGATCGGCATCGTGCTGGTGATCGTCTTCTTCGTGACCTCGTCGGACTCCGGCTCGCTGGTCATCGACACGATCACGGCGGGCGGCAAGGTCGACGCCCCGGTGCCGCAGCGTGTGTTCTGGTGCGTGTTCGAAGGGGCCGTGGCCATCGTGCTGCTGCTTTCGGTCGGCGGGCTCAGTTCGCTGCAATCCATGGTGATCTCCACTGGCCTGCCCTTCACCATCGTGCTTCTGGTGATGTGCTGGGCAATCTTGCGCGGCCTGATCGCCGAACGCCGCAACTGACGGGTCACTGCCCTCCGCCCCCCCTCCTTCTTCTTGGTGAAAATACTCCGGGGGGTGCGGGGGGCAGCGCCCCCCGCGGGTCGCCGCCGCAAGGCGGCGATACCGCACCGCGAAACGCCACAGAATGACACCCCCGCCCGATCCGGCCTTGATCGCGCGGGGGCTTCGTGTAACTGAACTCCGACCAACTCAAAGCGCGAGGAACCCCATGTCGCCGCTCAACATCGAAAAAGGCTCGTCCAGCCATTCCGCCTATGATCTCCGCAGCCATATGTCCGACGTTGTGGAAACCCACACCCTCGCCATTCTGGTCGCGAACGAGGCTGGCGTATTGGCACGGGTGATCGGCCTGTTTTCCGGGCGCGGCTACAATATCGAAAGCCTGACCGTGGCCGAGGTCGACCACGCCGGGCACCGCTCGCGCATCACCATCGTCACCAGCGGCACGCCGCAGGTGATCCAGCAGATCAAGATGCAGCTCGAACGCATGGTGCCGGTGCACGAAGTGTCCGACCTCACCGTCGAAGGCCCCCATGTCAGCCGCGAACTGGCCCTGATCAAGGTCGAGGCCAAGGACGAATCCCGCGTGGAAAGCCTGCGGATCGCCGAGATCTTCCGCGCCAATGTGGTCGACTCGACGCTGGAAAGCTTTATCTTCGAAATGACGGGCACCCCTGAAAAGATCGACGCCTTCGCAGACCTGATGCGCCCGCTCGGCGATGTGCGCATGGCACGCACCGGTGTCGCGGCGATGGCCCGCGGACTGTAAAACCCACATGGATCTCCGATAGATCGGGCGCGGCGGGCCATCCCGCCGCGCCCGATCCATATCAATGGGTCAGCCCTCAGGACTCGTCAGCCGGCAGCAAACCAGCGTCCATCGCCGCCGACAGCTCTGCGTCGTCAAGCGCGCCGTCGCCGTTGGTGTCCATGGTCACGAAGGCCTCGGCGCTGATCTCGGGCATCACCGCCTGCACCTCTTCGAGCGTCACCATTCCGTCGGAATCCGCGTCGAGGGTCATGTCCTCGGCCGAAACCGAGGCCGCCAGCAGGGCCGCGCCTGCCAGCGTGAACCCGAAAATGCCGTCGATCCCGGTGCGGGTGAGTTTGGAAAAGGTCATGTCCTGTGCTCCTATTCAGTGTCAGGGCGGGACGCTGCGGTATTGCAGCTCCCGACCTTACAGGACGCAGCAGGGCACGGTTCCTTCCCGGCAGGGCCAAGTCGCGCTACGGTTGCGCGACGGTCCGCCGAAAGCGCGCTGTCTTGCACGCGACAAGACGCCGGGCAAAATTCCGCCGCGCGGGACACCGCGCATGACGGGCGGGACGTGGCCGGTTTTCGCAGATCGCGGCACCGGGCCATTGTCCCGGCGCGCCCAGACCGCAAGATCACCGGCGAGACCTGTTGGAGCCGCCCATGCCCCCTGCCCCCCGCACGATCCCGCCCCGCGCTGCACCCCAGCTTGAAGCGTTGATGCCCGACTTGCTGCGCCTTGCCACATACCTGCTGCGCGACAGACCCGCGGCCGAGGACATGGTTCAGGACATCGTCCTGCGCCTGTGGACGAGGATGCTTGACCCCAAGGCCCCCCCGATCGACGATCTCCGCAGTTACGCTTTCACGTCCCTCCGTAACCGGCTGCGCGACCGGCGCAGCCCCAATGCCGCGCCCCCCGACGCCCTTGCCGACGCCGCCGACCCACGGGCCGAGACCGAGGCCCCCGCCCGCCTCGCCTGCGCGGAAACGCTGGCGGCACTTGCAGGCCTGCCCGAGGATCAGGCCACCCTGATCCGTCTGCGCGCCATTGACGGGCTGTCCTACGAGGAAATCGCCACGCGGCTCGATCTGGCCCCTGGCACCGTCACCTCGCGGCTGTCGCGGGCCCGCGCTTCCTTGCGCGACCGGCTGGACCTGCCCGCCGGCGCGCCGGTGACCTTCCTTATGGACTGACGCCGCCGCCTCTTTGCCCCAAAACCCGACACCCATGTCAATTTCCGTCACGCGCTTGTCGTTGGCGGGCAAGACGCATCGGTCGGCCCCGACTATCAGGGGCTATCAACACAGGGTGAGAGTGGAGGATTGGATATGCCCAGAGATCAGGATCTGAACGCACTGGATGCGGTGCGCGCGCCCATCGCCGTCGCCCGTGGCCTGCCCAATGCGCATTACACCGACCCGGCCACCATCGCCGAAGAAAACGAGGCCGTGCTGCGGCGGACATGGGCGGGGCTTGCCGTGGGCGCCGATATCCCGGAACCGTCAGACTGCAAGCCGATCGAATTCCTCGGCCAACCGCTTCTTTTGGTGCGCGACAAGGACGGCACCTTGCGCGTCTTTGAAAACATCTGCCGCCACCGGGGCATGATCCTGGTCGAAGACGCCCGCAAGATCGAAGGCGCGATCCGCTGCCCGTATCACAGCTGGTGCTACGCAAAGGACGGCCGCCTGGTCTCGACCCCGCATGTGGGCGGACCGGGCCAGAACACACACCCCGACATGGACCGCGCCACGCTCGGCCTTGTCGAGGTGCGCAGCCACGTCTGGCGCGACGTGGTCTTCGTCAACCTCTCGGGCGATGCCGCCCCCTTCGAAGAGATCCACGCCACGCTGCTCAGCCGCTGGAAAGACGTGGAAAAGCCGCTCTTTCACGGGGGATGGGACAGCCAGTTTGCCCTCGACGTGCAGACCAACTGGAAGCTCGCGGTCGAGAATTACTGCGAGAGTTATCACCTGCCATGGGTCCACCCCGGCCTGAACAGCTATTCGCGGCTGGAAGATCACTACCATATCGAAGAGCCGGGCCAGTTCTCGGGTCAGGGCACCTATGTCTATCGCCAACTGGAAGGTCAGGAAGGCGAGAGATTCCCCGATTTCGATGGGTTGCCGAAGTTCTGGGATGCGGGCGGCGAATATGTAGCCGTCTACCCCAATGTTCTGCTCGGCGCGCAGCGCGACCATGCCTTCGCCATCGTGCTGGAGCCGGTCAGCCACACCCAGACCCGCGAACATGTGCATCTCTACTACGCCACAGCCGAAACCGACGCGGCCCTGCGGCAAAAGAATGCGACCCAATGGAAGACCGTCTTCACCGAAGATGTCTTCGTGGTGGAAGGGATGCAAAAGGGCCGCAGCGCGCCGGGCTTCGACGGCGGTCGCTTCTCGCCCGCGATGGATGGCCCGACGCATCTGTTCCACGCTTGGGTGGCAGAAAAGGTGAACGCCTTGCGGAGCGAGCAAGATGCGGGATGATCTGGACAGGCGGCTTCTGGCGGCCCATGCGGCAGACGACCGGTCGGCGCTGATCGCGCTTTATACAGAGGCCGCCGAGATGGCGACCCAGACCGTTGCGCGCAATTTCTTCCTGACCCACGCCTATGTCTTCGCCCTCGAGGCTGGCGTGGCCGTGGCGGCAGACTTGCGGGCGCGGCTGGTGGCGTTCGGGGCCGAAGCGGCAGAGTGAGACCTCAGGCCCCCATGGTCCAGGGCGGTCGCACGGCGGAGCCATCGACCCGGACCTCGCCGGCCTCGTTGTCCAGCATCACCGGGTTGTCAAAAATCTCAAGGCTGGGGCGCACCCCCAAAGCGCCCCTCCATCCAGTCGGCCCACCCGTCATTGAACCATGCCTCGGCGGCCTCGCGGCTGTCGAATTCATAGACCCCGCCGCCACCCGTATCGCCGTTTAGGAAATACTTGCGCCGCAAGCCCTTGACCGCGTGAAAGATCTCGGTGTCCTGCAAGGAACGGGCCGCGACCTGATCGTGCGGACGTTTCGGGCCGTCGATCGGGATTCTGACAATTGCGATTATCATGGGGGCCTCCCTTGGTTCCGGCCCGTGTCTGCCGGTGTCACACGCCCAGAATGGCGCGCACGTAGTCTTGGGTTTCGGCAAAAGGCGGAATGCCGTCATGGGCCACCACCGCCTCGGGCCCCGCGTTGTAGGCCGCAAGCGCCAGCCGCCACGAGCCGAAGCGGCGGTATTGCTGCGCCAGATAGCGCGCGCCACCGTCGAGGTTCTGGGTCTCATTCAACGGATCGACGCCGAGCCGCGCGGCGGTGTCGGGCATCAACTGCGCCAGTCCAAGCGCACCGCGCACCGATTCCGCACGCGGATCCCAGCCGCTTTCCTGTGTGACCAGCCGCAGAAACAGGTCTTCTGGCACACCGTGGCGCCGGGCGGCTTCGCGTGCCACTTGCAGCCAAGGGCCGTCATAGCCGCCCCGATAGGAGGGAATGGACTCGGCCTGATCGGCATCCGGGCGCAGACGGTCCGAGAATTCATATTGCGTGGCCGCGCGGGAATCGAGCAGGTCGAGCTGGTTCTGAAAGCGGCTCAGCCGGTCCGAGGACACGCCCTGCGCCGCCGCCAGCCCGGACGACAGCACCGCCCCGACCAGAAGCCCGGCAAAGAAACGCGCTGCCATCATTGCAGTCCCCCCGTCATCAACCGCCCGAAAATATACGCAAAACCCGCAGGATGAAAAGATATGCACGGAAAATCAGGCAAAGCTTCGCGCATTCGGCTTTTCTTAACCAACATGCGATGGTCTAAGGTGCGTCTGAATCGAACGAACGGGGAGAGAACATGGCAGGCTCGGTCAACAAGGTCATTCTGGTAGGTAATCTGGGCCGCGACCCCGAAGTGCGGTCCTTCCAGAATGGCGGCAAGGTGTGCAACCTGCGCATCGCCACGTCTGAAAACTGGAAAGATCGCAACACCGGCGAGCGGCGCGAACGGACGGAATGGCATTCGGTCGCCATCTTCTCGGAACCGCTGGCGCGCATCGCCGAGCAATATCTGCGCAAGGGCTCCAAGGTCTATATCGAGGGCCAGCTGGAAACCCGCAAATGGCAGGACCAGAGCGGGCAAGACCGGTATTCGACCGAGGTCGTGCTGCGCCCCTATCGCGGCGAACTGACCTTGCTGGATTCGCGCAGTGACAGCGGCGGTGGCGGCGGTTACGGCGGCGGATCGGGCAGCGGCGGTGGCGGCGGCGGTTACCCAGATGACCGCGACGGCGGCTTTGGCGGCAGCAGCGGCGGTGGCGGCAATCAGGGCGGCGGCTTCGGCGGCGGACGCTCGAACGACATGGATGACGAGATTCCGTTCTAAGCGGCGTCATCAAGCCTGCGGGGGCTTTCTTCGGCAGAAAGCCCCGGCGGGGACGTTTTGAAACCCCTAGCCGGACGCCCTGTCGGAGGCCCCAGATGCATGTGCTGAACCCCAGATTCGCCGCCACCTTTCCGCCCCCGGTGATGGAGGCGCGGCGCTGGATCGAGGGGGTCACCTTTGCCGACGACCGGCCACTGATCAACCTGAGCCAGGCGGCGCCGGTCGATCCGCCCCCCGAACCACTGCGTCAGGCCATGGCCAACGCGCTGCTGACCCGGCCCGAAAGCCACCTTTACGGTCCGGTTCTGGGCCTGCCGGAATTGCGCGCCGAACTGGCCAGCCAGACCGGCGGCCATTACGGCGGCGGCGTGCGGGCCGATCAGGTGGCAATCACCTCGGGCTGCAATCAGGCCTTTTGCGCGGTGACGGCAACGCTGGCGCAGGCGGGCGATGCGGTGATCCTGCCGACACCCTATTACTTCAACCACAAGATGTGGCTCGACATGAACGGGATCGAGGCAAAAACGCTCTCGACCGGAGAAAGCCTGATCCCCGACCCACAGGCCGCCGAGGCGCTGATCTGCGACCGCACCCGCGCCATCGTTCTGATTTCGCCAAACAATCCCGGCGGCGTGGAATACCCGGCAGATGTGCTGGCGGCCTTCCGCGACCTCTGTCGCCGCCGCCAGATCGCCCTGATTGTAGACGAGACTTACCGCGATTTCGACAGCCGAGAGGGCGCGCCGCACGACCTCTTTGCCGATCCCGACTGGGACGATACCCTGATCCATCTCTATTCCTTCTCCAAGTCCTACCGGCTGACCGGGCATCGCGTGGGGGCCATCGTGGCCGCGCCCTCCCGGCTGTTCGAGGTCGAGAAATTCCTCGACTCCGTCGCCATTTGCCCCAGCCAGATCGGCCAGATCGGGGCCCTCTGGGGGATGCGGAACCTGTCTGACTGGCTGGCCGGTGAACGGCTGGAAATCCTCGCGCGCCGTGCGGCGATGGAAAGCGCCTTCCAGCGGCTGTCCGGGTGGGAACTGCTCGGTTGCGGCGCCTATTTCGCCTATGTGCGCCATCCGTTCGACATGCGCTCGGATGACGTGGCCCGGCGCATGGTGGGCGACGCGGGCCTGTTGACCCTGCCCGGCACCATGTTCGGCCCGCTGCGCGACGAGGGCGGAGACGGGCTGGCCGAAGGGTCGCTGCGGTTGGCCTTTGCCAACGCCGATGCACAAGGATTGGCCGAGGTCGGGCGCCGTCTTGCCGCGCTTTCCTTCTGAGGGCCTTGCTCCCTTTGCAGCTTGCCAATAAACCTGCGCTGCAGGTCCCGAACCGCGGGCCAAACCAGGGAGAGTGCAGGCATGGCCGAACGCAAGAAGAAAAAAGCCTCCGACTTTATCGTGTGGGGGCTGTTGCTGCTTCTCGTGGCGGGGCTTGGCGGCTTTGGCATCGGCAATTTCGGCGGCAGCGCCACCGAGGTCGGGCGCGTCGGCACCAGTGCGATCACGGCCAATGAATATTCCCGCGCTATCCAGTCTGAACTGCGCGCACAGTCGGCCCAAGGCGGCCCCTACCAAACCTTGTCGGCCCTGCGGGCCGCCGGTATCGACCGGGCCATCCTCGACGGGCTGGTCGCGCGGGCCGCACTCGCCCACGAGGCGGGACGCATGGGCCTGTCAGTGGGCGACGACGAGGTTGCCAGCCAGATTCGCAGCAACCAGAGCTTTCAGGGCCCGACCGGCGCATTCGACCGCGACACCTACGAATATGCGCTGAGCCAAGCGGGTTACACCACCGACCAGTTCGAGGAAACGATCCGCGAAGACGTGTCGCGGCAAATTCTTCAGGATGCGATTGTGGGCGGGCTGACCATGCCCGGCACCTTCGCGCAGGCCATGGTCGCGTTCCAAACCGAAACCCGTGATTTCACCATCGCCCGCGTGACCGAAGCCAACCTCTCTGCCGGGTTGACCGCCCCGACCGAGGGCGACCTGCAAACCTATTACGACGAGAACACCCAACGGTTCGAGCGCCCCGAGACCCGTCGCATCACCTATGCCTGGATCACGCCCGACATGATCCAGGACGATATGCAGATCAGCGACGAAGACCTGCGCGCCCTGTATCAGGAGCGTATCAGCGACTACGTGCAACCGGAACGCCGCCTGTTGGAGCGTCTGGTATTCCCGACGCAGGAAGAAGCCGATGCCGCGCGGGCCGCGCTGGATGCCGGGGAAGCCGACTATGATGCGCTGATCGCCGATCGCGGGCTGACCATCGACGATGTGGATATGGGCGAGGTTTCGGCCCGCGACCTGTCAGACGCTGCGGCAGAATTGATCTTCTCCGACACCGAGAGCGAAATTCTGGGCCCGGTGGAAAGCCGTTTCGGCCCGGCCCTGTTCCGGATCAACGCCGTTCTGGACGCGACCGAGGTGCCGTTCGAAGAGGCGCAGGCCGACCTGCGGACCGAACTGGCCGAAGACGCCGCCCGCCGCGCCATTGATGCCGAGCTTGAAACCTTCGACGACCTACTGGCCAGCGGGGCCACGCTGGAAGAACTGGCGCAGGAAACCGACATGCAGCTTGGCACCATAGACTGGACCGACGGCTCGGATCAGGGCATTGCCGCCTATGCCGCCTTTGGCGAGGCTGCCGCCGCTGCACAGGTCGGCGATTTCCCCGAACTGACCAGCCTGTCCGACGGCGGGGAATTCGCGCTGCGCCTGGACGAGGTGGTTGCGCCGACCGTGCCGCCGCTGGCCGACATCACCGACGAGGTGACACAGGCCTGGCGCGGGTCCGAACTGCGCCGCCGTCTGGAAGAGCGCGCCAACACGATCGTGGGCAATCTGGCCCTCTCCGGCGCGTTGGACGACCAAAACCTGACCCTTGCCACCGAGACCCAGATCCGCCGGCAGGATTTCGTGCCGGACACGCCCCCGACCCTCGTCGCTCAGGTGTTCCAACTGAATGCGCCCGGCGACCTCGTGGTGATCCCCGGCGCACGGGCTGCGTTTATCGTGCGGCTGGATGCGATCACCCCCGGCGCGCGCGACGATGCCGGCGTGATTGCGATGCAAAGCGTCTTTGACCGGCAGATTTCCAACGCCATCGCGGGCGACCTGTTCCAGGCCTATGGTCAGGCGTTGGAGGCCGATATCGGCATCTCGCTGGACTCCAATGTCATCAACGCGGTCAACGCGCAGTTTCCCTGAGGCACAATGGCACTGACACCCTCCTTCGAGGCGTTCGAAAAAGACTGGTCACAAGGCCACAACCAACTGGTCTATACCCGGCTGGCTGCTGACCTCGACACGCCTGTGTCGGTGATGATGAAGCTGTCGGATGCCGGGCGCGATTCCTTCATCCTCGAATCCGTCACCGGCGGCGAGGTGCGCGGGCGCTACTCGATCATCGGGATGAAGCCCGACCTGATCTGGGAATGCCGGGGGGACGAGAGCCGCCTGAACCGCGCCGCCCGCTATGACCGCGACGCGTTCGAGCCGTGTGGCGTGCCGCCCCTGCAGGCGATCCGCGACCTGCTGGCCGAAAGCGCCATAGACATGCCCGCCGACCTGCCCGCCGCTGCGGCCGGTCTGTTTGGTTATCTCGGCTACGACATGATCCGGCTGGTCGAGCATCTGCCCGACGTGAACCCCGATCCGCTCGGCCTGCCCGACGCGGTGCTGATCCGCCCCTCGGTCATTGCCGTGCTCGATGGCGTAAAGGGCGAGGTCACGGTGGTTTCCCCGGCTTGGGTCGAGTCCGGCCTCTCGGCCCGCGCGGCCTATGCGCAGGCAGCGGAACGGGTGATGGACGCCGTGCGCGATCTGGAACGCGCGCCGACCACGGCAGCCCGCGAAATGGGCGAAGCGCATGAGGTGGCCGAGCCGGTGTCGAACTTTGCCAAGTCCGACTACCTGGCCGCCGTCGAGACCGCCAAGAATTACATCCGCGCGGGCGACATCTTTCAGGTCGTGCCGTCACAACGCTGGACACAGGATTTCCGCGAACCGCCCTTCGCGCTTTACCGGGCCTTGCGCCGCACCAACCCCTCGCCCTTCATGTTCTTCTTCAACTTCGGCGGCTTCCAGGTGATCGGGGCAAGCCCCGAGATCCTCGTGCGGGTATTCGGTGGCGAAGTCACCATCCGTCCGATCGCAGGCACCAGGCCAAGGGGCGCCACGCCGGAAGAGGACAAGGCGCTGGAACAGGATCTCCTGTCGGACCAGAAGGAACTGGCCGAGCACCTGATGCTCTTGGATCTGGGTCGCAACGATACTGGCAAGGTCTCCAGGATCGGCACGGTGCGCCCGACCGAGGAATTCGTGATCGAGCGCTATTCCCACGTCATGCATATCGTGTCGAACGTGGTGGGCGAGCTGTCTGACAATCACGATGCGCTGTCCGCCCTGCTGGCGGGCCTGCCTGCGGGCACGGTCAGCGGGGCGCCCAAGGTGCGGGCGATGGAAATCATCGACGAGTTGGAGCCGGAAAAGCGTGGCGTCTACGGCGGCGGCGTGGGCTATTTCAGCGCCGGTGGCGACATGGATATGTGCATCGCGCTGCGCACCGCCGTGTTGAAGGACGAAAAGCTTTATATCCAGGCCGGTGGCGGCGTGGTTTACGACAGCGACCCCGAGGCCGAGTTTCAGGAAACGGTGAACAAGTCGCGCGCCATCCGCAAGGCGGCCGAGGAAGCAAGCCTGTTTTCGGGGCGCGGAAATAGCTGAGGCATCGTGCCCCGGCCACCGAGTTGGGGAGGCCCCTACCCCAATGCCTCGGCCAGCAGGTCGAACACCAACCGGATGCGCTTGCTGGTGTGCACCTCGCGATGCGTGGTCAGCCAGAGCGGCACCGGGATCGGCGTGAACTCTGGCAGCACCCGCTGCATTCCCGGCGTGCGCTCGGCGATATCGGCCCCCATCACCCCGATCCCCAGCCCGCGCCGCACCATTTCCCAAGTCACCACGGTATTTTCGCAGAAAAGCCGGAAATGCCGCCGCTCGATCATGAGCCCGTGACGATGCAGGTATTCCATCATCTGCTCGGAATTGCTGTCGGGGCCGATGAAGACATGGTGGCCCAGATCCGTCAGGCTGCGCGGCGTGCCGAAGCGGCGCAGGTAATCCGGCGCAGCGTAAAGATGGGCCTCGCTCTTGCGCACCAGCCGCGCGATCAGATCGGGCTCGGTCGGGCGCACATGGCGCAGGGCGATATCCGCCTCGCGCCGCCGCAGGTCGCTCAGCCGGTTCGAGGCGATGATTTCCACCTCGATGGCCGGGGCCACCTGTTGCAACCGGGCCAACACGTCAGGCAGCACGTAGGTGGCATAGCCGTCGCCCGCCGAAATCCGCACTTGCCCCTCGATCGACTGGCTTTGGCCCGTGGCGATCAGCGAAATCCGCGACGCCGCCTCGCCCATGTCTTTCACGTGATCGACCAGTTCCAGCCCGGCCTGCGTCAGCACCAGCCCCTTGCCGACCCTTTCGAACAAGGTCACACCAAGCGCCTCTTCCAACCCCGCCACCTGGCGCCCGAGCGTGGGTTGCGTCAGGCCGAGGGCACGGGCGGCGGCGGACAGGTTGCCTTCTTCCACCGTAGCCAAAAAGGCCCGAACTTGGTTCCAATCATAAGTTATGCTGCGCCAATCCATGCATATTTGCATATCATGAATTGGTATTTCGGCAATTTCTTTTGATCGCCCCCGGCGCTATCCCCAGTGTCAAAGGAGATGCCGCCATGATCACTGCCCCTGCATTCTGGGACAAGGTTGCCACGAAATACGCCGCCAGCCCCATCAAGGACGAAACCGCCTACGAGGCAACGCTCGACCGGGTGCGCAGCCATCTGCGCAGCGGTGACCGCGCGCTGGAACTGGGCTGCGGCACCGGCACCACGGCGCTGAAACTGGCGCCCTCGGTCGCGTATTACGTGGCCAGCGACATCTCTGGCGCGATGTTGGACATCGCCCGCGACAAAGCGTGGGACGCAGGCGCACGCACCCTGTCATTCCACCAAGGCGCCCCCGGCGAGGGTGATTTGCCCGAGGGACCGTTCGACGTTGTGCTGGCCTTCAACCTGTTGCACCTGCTGCCCAACCTGCCCGCCGCGTTGCGAGACATCGCGTCGCGCCTGCCGTCCGGGGGGCTCTTCCTGTCCAAGACGCCCTGCCTCAGCGGAGCAATGGGGCTGCTGCGGCCCGTGATCGGGGTCATGCAGCTCTTGGGCAAGGCCCCGGAGGTCAAGTTCTTCTCGCCCGCCGCGCTGGAACGCCAGATCGAAGCGGCGGGGTTCGAAATCATCGAGGCCGCACAGGTGCACAAATCGAACAACAGACCGTTTCTGGCCGCCCGCAAGCTGTGAGAAGCTTTGACAGCCCTGCCGCCGGTTTTTAAGTTGCCTCAGATTGGCCAACCGGCGAGGCAGCGGCATCCATGGCAGAGTTACCAGAGTATTATTTCCGGGTCCGCGATAACGGTGCCGTGATGTTCCGGGTCGACACCCAGAACCGGCAGCGCCGGATCGAGATGACCGAACTCGCGGTCATCAACATCAAGAACGGCAAGGTCAAGGCGCATGGCGACCACAAGCTGAGCGATGCCGAGAAATCCGCGATCCTGACATGGATGAAAGAACGCGAGGCCCTGCTGGCGCGCCGCGATATCGACGACATTCACCGCGCGGTCGATCACCTCAACCTCACCACCCAATGGGCACAGAGCCGCGCCTCGGACGAGGATCTGGAGGACGTGACCGACCGGCTGCTGATGGCGATGCACGATCTGCGCAGCGTCCTGGTCCGCAAGA
Source organism: Nioella nitratireducens (assembly GCF_001879715.1). GTDB lineage: Bacteria > Pseudomonadota > Alphaproteobacteria > Rhodobacterales > Rhodobacteraceae > Nioella > Nioella nitratireducens. The sequence continues at coordinate 59,899 of NZ_MNBW01000010.1, forward strand.
AGGCGGACCGGTTGATGAAGGCGGACAAGCGGTAAAGCATGTCGCGCAAAAGTGGCAACCGGTTTTGCGCTCCCCGGACATGCGGCATCAATCGGTCGGAGTGGGGGGCGTGATGGCGAATGAACGTCACACGCTCTTGACCCTATTTCGCTGGGTTGGGCAACGGGGCAGGCGCGTTGGGAACCGTAATCTGAAAGCTCGCTTCACCCGCCACCGGGGCCATGACCTCGGTGCAATTTCCCCGGCCATCGGTGATCATGAACGGGTGGGTCAGGTAGGTGTCGATGGTGATCGACTCGCCGGGAGAAAGCCCGCCCATGTCGAGAAACCCGCCATCATAGTCGATCCAGACGATACCGCGCACGCCATCGGCCTGATTGGTGAAGGTCACGCGCTGCGGCGTCACGCCTTCCAGCGACCGCAATTCCCCGATCCGGTCGCAGGACAGATCTAGCGCCGGAGCGCCGGGCGCGGGCATCGTCGGCTCAGGGGGCGGGGCAACGGCAGAGGTCATCGCCGAACAGGCGGCGAGGAAACCGGCCAGATGCTCTTGAAAGCCATCGGTCGACAGCGACAGGGGCGTGCCCTCGTCAAGGTGGTAGTTCACCGATTGCTGGTTGGTCATCAGGTTGAACAACGGGTCATCAAAGCCAAGACGGACGGCCACGCCCGTGATCCCCACGTCGGCGTTCACCCCGGTTATTTCCCCCGGCATCGACACCGGCGCCATGCCGATTCCCGAAACGGTCAACGTCACCGGGGTGCCGTTGGCATTCGCGCCGGTATCAGCCCAGATCTGCGCTTGGACGACGGGGGTTGCCCCCTCGGCGACACAGCGCCCGAAGAATTGGACATTGTCGGTTTCCGGCACCCCATAGACCAACGTCACGTTGGAGGCGTCGAAGTTCACATGGTGACCCCATGAAAAGGCGCCCTGTGCGTGGGCGAGTGCAGGCGACAGGACAAACAGGGCGGCGGCAAGGCCGGGAAGGGAACGGGACATGAAACGATTCTCATCAAGGGACATAAACACGGATGCGACCATGCTAGGGGGCGGTGCTCGCCTCAAAAAGTTTAAAATGGACACGTTCAAGGCCAATCCAACCTACCTCTTGGTGACGGGGCGATAGCGACTGACCATCCGATACTCCTTGCGCGGGCCGGTGACATCCCATGTCGCGGTCCAGTTTGGCCAATCGTCAAAGCGGTAGGCGACCCGGTAATCATCTGGCGGGCAATCGTGATGCGCCGCGGGCGCGTCTGCCGAGAACCAGTGGAACGGACGGCCATCTTCGAAATAGACGGCAACCCCCCCGGCCTCTGATCGCCAGAGATACCGTCGCGCGGCCCGCATCGGCGCGCCTTCTCCATAGCGCAACTCACCGGTCTCGGTCAGGATCAGCCCGCCCTGCCCCGGTCGCCAACACGCCTGCCCCGTCAGATGCCCGGTCACGCCCGCGCGTGAATCCTCGATCACCCGGTCAAGCCGCCAGTCGCCTTCGAAATCGGCCAGGTCCAGCGCCATGCTGCGACACCCCTCGTCTTGTGGTCCGCCTGTCTAGCCCTTATGACGACGCCAATTCCACCAGACAAGCAAGGCTGCCCGCATGATCCCCCGCTATTCCCGCCCCGAGATGGTCGCCATCTGGGAGCCCGCCACCAAGTTCCGCATCTGGTACGAGATCGAGGCCCATGCCTGCGACGCGATGGCAGAGCTTGGCGTGATCCCCAAGGAAAATGCCGACGCCGTGTGGAAGGCCAAGGACGTGGAATTCGACGTGGCCCGCATCGACGAGATCGAGGCGGTTACCAAGCATGACGTGATCGCCTTCCTCACCCACCTGGCCGAACATGTGGGCAGCGACGAGGCGCGTTTCGTGCATCAGGGCATGACCAGTTCCGACGTGCTCGACACCTGCCTGAACGTGCAGCTTGTGCGCGCCGCCGATATCCTGCTGGCCGACCTCGACAAGGTGCTGGCAGCGCTGAAGAAACGCGCGATGGAACACAAGATGACCGTGCGCGTGGGCCGCAGCCACGGGATTCATGCCGAACCGACCACGATGGGCCTGACCTTCGCCCGCTTTTACGCCGAGATGGACCGCAACAAGGCCCGCCTGCAAGCGGCGCGCGCAGAGGTGGCCACCGGCGCGATTTCCGGCGCTGTCGGCACTTTCGCCAATATCGACCCGGCGGTCGAAGAGCATGTGTGCAAGATGCTGGGCCTGACACCAGAGCCGATCAGCACCCAGGTCATCCCGCGCGACCGACATGCGATGTTCTTTGCCACGCTCGGTGTTATCGCCTCGTCGATTGAAAACGTCGCCGTCGAAATCCGCCATATGCAGCGCACGGAAGTGTTGGAAGGGGCCGAGTTCTTCTCGATGGGCCAAAAGGGCTCGTCCGCCATGCCGCACAAGAAGAACCCGGTGCTGACCGAGAACCTGACCGGCCTCGCCCGGCTGGTGCGCATGACGGTGATCCCGGCGATGGAGAACGTGGCACTGTGGCACGAACGCGATATCTCGCATTCCTCGGTCGAGCGCGGCATCGGGCCGGATGCGACCGTGACGCTGGATTTCGCGCTGAACAGATTGGCGGGCGTGATCGACAAGATGCTGATCTTCCCCGAAAACATGCTGGACAACATGAACAAGTTTCCAGGCCTCGTGATGAGCCAGCGGGTGCTGCTGGCCCTGACCCAAGCCGGCGTCAGCCGCGAAGACGCCTATGCCATGGTGCAACGGAACGCGCTGAAGGTCTGGGAAGACCGTGTCGATTTCCGCGAGCAGTTGCTGGCGGATGAGGATGTGGTCAAGGCGCTCGGCGTCGAGCAGATCAACGAAAATTTCGACATGGACTATCACACCAAGCATGTCGATACCATCTTCCGGCGCGTCTTCGGCGACACCTGACCGGCCTTGGGGCGGCAGGGATCAGCCCCCCGCCGCCACACCATTTTCAGAGCGGACCCCGGTCCGGCGCAGCTCAGCCAGCGGTGTCCAGCCCCATGCTGGCGATGGTCTTGGTCAGGGCAGACAGGAACAGGCCCTCTTCCGCGCTCGGCTCGGCGTCTTCGCGGCGCAAAAGGCCGACGGGGCCACGGGTCAGGCTGGTGTCGAAGGGTAGTCGCGCAAGGCGACCCTCGGCCAGTTCGTTCCAGACCACCCCGCGCGAGATGATCCAGATCGCATCGCTTTCGCGGGTATAGACACGGCCGAACGCGCCCGAAACGGTTTCGACCGCGATATTGGGCCGCCCCACCCCGTGCCCGATCAGGAAGCGTTCAACCAAGGGCCGGATCGCGGCGGCGGCGGGGGGATAGATCACCGGCCAATTGGCGATATCCTCGATCTTCGGGCCTGCCGACAGCAGCGGGTGATTGGGGCGAACGACGAAGTCCACTTCTTCCTGATAGAGTTGCGTGAATGAAAGGTTCTGCATCAGCGCCGGCTCTCCAAGCCGCCCCAGCACCATGCCCACGGCCCCATCGCGCAACAGGTTGACAAGATGGGCCACCGGGCCATCGACGATACGCAGGGTGGCGCTTGGCAAGAGCCGCTCGAATTCCACAACCGCACGCGGCAGCAACCCGGCCGCGACCGACGGCAGCGCGGCCAGCGCAACCTCGGCCCGTTTGCCGGTGGCGTCGAGCTGCGCAATGCCATCCAGCCCGTGATCGAGGGCCGACAAACTCATCTGCGCGAAATGGGCAAAGACCTCGCCCGCGTCGGTCAGGCTTGTGCCCGCGCGGGTACGGATCAACAGGGTCTTGCCAAGGATCTCTTCCAACTCCTTCAGGGTCTTGGACATGGCCGGTTGGGTCAGGTTCAGACGGTCGGCGGCGGCCTTGAGGCTGCGTTGGCGCACAGCCTCGGTAAAGCATTGGATATGGCGCAGCTTGATACGGCGGCGCATGTTATGGTTATTCGTTTGGTTAATCATGACGGCCAATATATCAATATTTCCACCTAAAGAGTTATGCTAAATCTGGCGCAAGAGGTCTAGTCTTTCGGTTCGGGGAGGAACGTAATGCGCTCGCAAGTCGTGATTATCGGGGGTGGCCCATCGGGGCTGTTGCTGGGGCAGTTGCTGCACCGCAAGGGCATTGACGCCGTGGTGTTGGAACGCAAAACGCGCGACTATGTGCTGGGACGCATCCGGGCGGGGATTCTGGAAACCGGCTTCGTCAACCTCATGCGCGAGGCGGGGGTATCCGACAGGCTGGACAAGGAATGTTTCATCCATGACGGCACGCTGATTGCCGACGGCGAAGACATGTTCCACATCAATTTCAAAGAGTTGATCGGGGACTCCGTGGTGCTCTACGGGCAGACGGAAGTGACCCGCGACCTCTATGATGCGCGCGAGGCCGCGGGGGCCGAGACCTACTTCAATGTCGAGGACGTGGTTATCAACGATGCCGATAGCGACGCGCCGTTCGTGACCTTCACCGTCGGCGGCGAAACCAAGCGCATCGACTGCGATTATGTTGCGGGCTGCGACGGGTTCCACGGGGTCAGCCGCCAGACCATTCCCCTGAGCGTGCGCAAGGAATACGAAAAGGTCTACCCGTTCGGCTGGCTCGGCATCCTGTCGGAAACGCCCCCCGTGAATGAAGAGCTGATCTATTCCAATTCCGAGCGCGGCTTTGCGCTGTGTTCGATGCGCAACGCCAATCTCAGCCGCTATTACATCCAGTGTTCGCTGTCCGACCATGCCGAGGACTGGACCGACGCCGCCTTTTGGGAGGAACTCAAGCGCCGCATTCCGCAAGAGGCCGCCGACGCGCTGGTGACCGGGCCGTCGATCGAGAAGAGCATCGCCCCCCTGCGCAGTTTCGTGACCGAGCCGATGCGGTGGGGCCGCCTGTTCCTGTGCGGCGACGCCGCCCATATCGTGCCGCCCACGGGGGCCAAGGGGTTGAACACCGCCGCGTCAGACATCCACTACCTCTACAACGCGCTTGTGCAGGTGTATGAAGAGAAGGACGCCGAAGGCATCGACCGCTATTCGGAAAAGGCCCTGGCCCGAATCTGGAAGGCCGAGCGCTTCAGTTGGTGGATGACGACGTTGCTGCACCGCTTCCCCGAGATGAACGCCTTTGATCTGCGGATGCAGCAAGCCGACATCGCCTTTCTGCGGGAAAACCGGGATGCACAAAAGGTCATGGCGACCAACTATGTCGGGCTGCCCTACTGATGCGGGTGGTCGAGGCAAATGGCGTCAAGCTGACTTGGCAGGAAGATGGCGATCCGGCGGGCACGCCCGTGGTCTTCGCCAACTCGCTCGGCACCGATCTGCGGCTGTGGGATCAACTGGTGCCGCTGCTGCCCGAGGGGCTGCGGGTGATCCGGTTCGACAAGCGCGGGCATGGGCTGTCGGACTGTCCCCGTGCACCCTATTCCATGGATGACCTGGTGAGCGATGCCGAGGCGCTGCTGGATACGCTCGATGTCACGGACTGCATCTTCGTGGGCCTCTCTATCGGCGGGATGATCGGGCAAGGGCTGGCCGCGCGCCGCCCTGACCTGATCCGCGCACTGGTGCTGTCGAATACGGCGGCCAAGATGGGCGAGGCCGAGATTTGGCAGACCCGGATCGACGCGATCCGCGCGGGCGGGATCGACGCGATGGCCGACGCGGTTATGGAGCGCTGGTTTTCGCCCGCCTTTCGTGCGCGTCCCGAACTGTCGGCGTGGCGCAACATGCTGACGCGCACCCCGGTCGAGGGCTATCTGGGCTGCTGCGCGGCGATTGCTGGCTGTGACCTGAGTGCGACCACCCGCGAATTGACCCTGCCGACGCTGGCCATCGCGGGCAGCCACGATGGCGCCAGCCCACCCGATCTGGTGCGAGGCACGGCAGAGTTGATCGCTGGCAGCCGCTTTGCCGTGATCGACGGGGCGGGCCACCTGCCCTGCGTGGAAGACCCGGTCGCCTATGCCGCGCTGCTCACCGATTTTCTGAAGGAAACCACCCATGTCTGACCGCTTTGACAAAGGCATGAGCGTGCGCCGCAAGATCCTGGGTGACGCCCACGTGGACCGGGCCGAGGCAACCAAGACCGACTTTGACGAGCCGTTCCAGACCCTGATTACCGAGGGGGCGTGGGGCACGGTCTGGGCCTCTGACGGGATCAGCGATCGGGAACGTTCGATGATCACGCTGGCGCTGCTGGCGGCCACGGGAAATTTCGAGGAAATCCCGATGCATATCCGCGCCACCGCGCGCACCGGGGCCAGCAAACAGGACGTGTTGGAGGCGTTTCAGCATGTCGCCATCTATGCTGGCGTGCCGCGCGCCAACCACGCGCTGAAGCTGGCCAAGCAGACCTATGCCGAAATGGAACAGAAATAATCCGGGAAACGCGCAAGAAATCCCAGAGCCAAGGAGGAGACCGCCGTCATGACAAGCCCCGGCGAATTTTACCAGCGGGACCGGATGTGGCATCCGCCCGCCTACGACAAGGATTACAAGACCAGCGTGTCGCGCTCGCCGCAATATTCGCTGATCTCGTTGCAGAACTCGATCTCGGAAGTCACCGGGCCGGTCTTCGGGCACAACGATGTCGATCCGCTCGATAAAGACCTGATCTTCAACTACGCCAAGTCCGGCGAGAGCGCGATCGGTGAGCGGATCATCTTGCATGGCCGCGTGCTGGATGAAAACGCGCGGCCCGTGCCGAACACGCTGGTGGAAATTTGGCAGGCCAATGCGGGGGGGCGGTATCGCCACAAGAAGGACACCTACCTCGCGCCGATCGACCCGAATTTCGGCGGCTGTGGCCGGACGATCACCGACGAGAACGGCTATTACTATTTCCGCACCGTAAAGCCGGGCGCCTATCCGTGGCGCAACTGGGTCAATGACTGGCGGCCCGCGCATATCCATGTGTCGGTTTTCGGCCACGCCTGGACGCAGCGCCTGATCACGCAGATATATTTCGAGGGCGATCCGCTGATCGAAACCTGTCCGATCGTCAACACGATCCGCGACAAGGCCGCCATCGGGCAACTGATCGCGGCGCTCGACCGCAACGCGACGATCCCGCTCGATTCCATCGCCTACAAGTTCGACATTGTTCTGCGAGGGCGCCGCTCGACCCTGTTTGAAAACCGGCTGGAGGGGAACTGATGACCCAAACACTTGATTATCTGAAGGAAACCGCCTCGCAAACAGCCGGCCCCTACGTCCATATCGGCCTTGCTCCCGGTGCGGCGGGGTTCGACATCTACCGCGAAGAGCTTGGCTGGGACATCGCCGGCCCCAATGCCAAGGGCGAGCGCATCCGTGTCGAGGGCCTTGTCATCGACGGCACCGGCAGCCCGGTGAAGGACGTGCTGCTGGAAGCGTGGCAGGCGAATGCGGACGGCAACCATGCGCATCCCGAGGGCGGCGGCGACGTCGAAGACGGGTTTCGCGGCTGGGGCCGCGTGATCACCGATTTCGCCACCGGCGAATGGGGGTTCGACACCGTGAAGCCGGGACGTTGCCCAGGCCGGAATGTCGGGATGCAGGCGCCGCATATCAACCTGTGGATCGTCGCGCGCGGCATCAATGTCGGGCTGAACACGCGGCTCTATTTCGAGGATGAGCCAGAGGCCAATGCCGCCGATCCGGTGCTCGGCCTCATCGAATGGGAACGCCGCCGCGCGACCCTGATCGCCAAGCGGACCGAACGCGATGGTCAAATTGTCTATCGCTTCGACATCCGGTTACAAGGCGACGGCGAGACGGTTTTCTTCGACATCTGAGACCCGGCCCCCCGGCGGCGTGCCCGCCGGGGGCCTTATTTTCAAGGACGACACGCGATGACCACCCCTTGCATCATTTGCGTGGCGATCACCGGATCGCTGCCGACGAAAGACAACAACCCGGCGGTGCCGATCACCGTCGCGGAACAGATCGAAAGCACGCAGGAGGCTTTCGAGGCGGGCGCGAGTATCGCCCATTGCCATGTGCGCAACGATGACCAGTCACCGACGAGCGACCCGGAAAAGTTCGCCCGCCTGCTGGAGGGGCTGAACACGCATTGCCCCGGCATGATCGTGCAGCTTTCGACCGGGGGCCGGTCGGGCGCGGGCAAGACGCGGGGGGGCATGTTGCCGCTTGGCCCCGATATGGCGTCGCTCTCGGTCGGGTCCAACAATTTCCCGACGCGGGTCTATGAAAACCCGCCCGACCTGGTGGAGTGGCTGGCCTCGGAGATGCGGGCGTATGACGTGAAGCCCGAGATCGAAGCCTTTGATCTGAGCCATATTTTTCAGGCCAAGGCGATGCAGGAGCGGGGTGAACTTCAGGGCACGCCCTATGTGCAATTCGTGATGGGTGTGAAGAATGCGATGCCCGTCGATCGCGAGGTGTTCGACTTCTACATCCACACCGTCAAGCGGCTCTTTGGCACGGGCGCGCCGTGGTGTGCCGCAGGGATCGGACCGAACCAGATCGTGGTGAACGAGTGGGCGGTTTCCTCTGGCGGGCATGCGCGGACCGGGCTGGAAGATAACGTGCGCATCGACCGCGACACGCTGGCGCCGTCGAATGCCGCGCTGGTGGGCCGGGTGGTGGATCTTTGCGAGAAATACGAGCGACCGGTGGCGCGCTGGCAACAGGCGCGCGAGATGCTGGGCGTGCCGCAAAAAACCGCCTGAGGGGCCGTCGCCACCCATACACCCCCTGTACACCCCCCGTACACCGGGCGTGCAGACAAATTGCGATTTCCCCGTTCCGCGCACGGCGACCCACGCGGCCCTTTCGGGCCGGGATTTTTCGACAACACTGACGTCGAGGTTAGAGCCCCATGCGCGCGGCATGTGCCGGGCCGAAGGCCATGGCCGTGGCGCGGCCATGGGCAGCGGCGCGACGCAGGCGGGCCGGGTCGGGGTGTTGATCGGCGGCGGCCTCGATGCGCGCGTAGAGCGCGGCGAGGAGGGTCTGGACGGTCAGCACCATGACATCGTGGGCCAGCGGGGCCGGGTCGGGCTGTTCCGCCAGATGGGCGCGGGCCCGATGCCAGAGCGGCAAGAGGCCAGCAGTGTCTTCCCCCGCGAGGAAGGCCTGGAACGCGTCGCCCGCCGGGCCGGGCAGCAGGCGGGTGGCGAGCATGCGTTCATGGATGCCCGTCGCGCCCTCGTAAATCGTGGTGATACGCGCGTCGCGGTAGGTCTGTTCCAATCTGTATTCGCTCAGGTAGCCGTAGCCACCAAGGATCTGGATACCCAGGTCGGCGGCCTTGATGCCGCCCTCGGTGCCCGCGACCTTGGCCACGGGGGTGAGGAAATCGACAAGCGCCGGGGCGTCGCCGCGTTCCATCGCCACGAAGGCGACGTGGCTGATCGCGCGGGTGCCGAGGGCGAGCGCGTCGATCTCGGTCAGCATGCGCTGTACATCGGCATGATCGGCGAGAACGGCGGGTGCGCCGTCCGCTTTGCGGCCCTGTGTCCGTTCGGCGGCGTAGCTGGCGGCCACATCGTAGGCGCGGGCGGCATGGGCGGTGCCTTGCAGCGCCACGTCGGCGCGGGCGTGGTTCATCATCGTGAACATGGCGGCCAGCCCCTGCCCCTCGGCCCCGATCAGCTCGGCCTCGGCGGTGTCGAAAGCCAACTGGCAAGTGGGCGAGGCGTGGAGGCCCATCTTCTCTTCGATCCGGGTCACGGTAACGGTGTTGCGGGTGCCGTCGGCCTTTGTGCAGGGACAGAGGAAGAGCGAGAGCCCCTTGACACCCTTGTCGGAGGTGCGGGCCAGAACGAGGTGCAGGATCTCCTCGCTCATGTCCTGATCGCCGCCGGAGATGAAGATCTTCTCGCCGGTGATCTGCCAGTGATCGCCCGTCTCGGTTGCGCGGCAGCGCACGCGCGACAGGTCGGACCCCGCGCCGGGTTCCGTGAGGCACATGGTGGCCAGCGTCGCGCCCGAGGCAAGCCCCGGGATGTGGCGGGCCTGCTGGTTGGGGGTGCCGAAGCGGGTCAGCACGCGGACCGCGCCGGGGACGAGGCCCGTGACCATCTGCAAGCTGTGATTGGCCCCGGAAAAGATCTCGGACGTGATGGCGAGCATCATCGCCCCCATGCCCTGGCCGCCATGCTCTTGCGGCGCGGTGAGGCCCGGCCAGCCCTGATCGGTATAGGCCTTGTAGACCGCACCGAACCCGTCGGGCATCCGCACCCGCCCGTTTTCCAGCCGGCAGCCCTGCCGGTCGCCCGGTTCATCCAAAGGCGCAATCTCGCCTTCCGCGAAGGCCGCGAAATGGGCGCCGATCTCGCGCGCCATGTCGGCGTCCCAGTCGGGGGTGCTGTCCGCGCCCGCCACATGGGTCAGCGTGAAGAGGATATCGTCCAATGGGGCGGTGAAGGGTTTCATGGCGGTTACTCCACGGCGAATAGATGCATCTCGACGCCCGAGGCGCCGCGCGCCCCGCTTCCGACGAGGATCAGGTGATTGACCCATTGATAGCGCGGGTCGCCGCTTTCCAGCCTTGCGGTGGTGTGGAAATAGTAGTCGGCGGGGTCCACGACCTCGCCCTTTGCCAGCCGCGCCATCACCTCGGGCGGGCCGTGGCGCACACCCTTGTTGACGATCTCGATCAGCGCGCCATCCTCGGTTTCCATCGCGTAGCGCGTGTCGATATCAGCGGCCCCGTCGGCAAAGATGGTCTGCCAGTCGGCGCCGAGACTGAGGATATCGCCTTCGATGCGCCCCGTGACCGTACCGCCGACAATGGGAATGATCCGCCGCTGCCCGGCGCGGCCCGGCCCCATTTCCCGCAGGGGGCCAAGCTGCACATGAAGCGTGCAGAAGGGCGTCAGGCGCGGGGCCTCCATCATTCCAGCCCCAGCAGGCGCGCGGCGTTGCCCTTGATGATGTCGGGGCGCAGCTCGTCCTTGATGGCGATCTTCTCGAAATCCGAGAGCCAGCGTTCGGGCGTGATCATCGGCCAGTCAGAGCCGAACAGCACCTTTTTCTTCAGGATCGAGTTACAGTATTTCACGAGGATGTCGGGGAAATACTTGGGCGACCAGCCGGACAGGTCGATATAGACATTGGGCTTGTGCTGGGCGACGGCAAGCGCCTCTTCCTGCCAAGGGAAACTCGGGTGGGCGAGGATGATCTTGAGGTCGGGGAAATCGACCGCCACGTCATCCATATACATCGGGTTGGAGTATTTCAGGCGCATCCCGTTGCCGCCGGGCATACCGCTGCCCACCCCGGTCTGGCCGGTGTGGAAAAGGGCAATGCCGCCCTCGTCCTCGATCGCGCGGTAGAGGTCATAGGCAATGCGGTCATTGGGGTAGAAGCCCTGCATCGTGGGGTGGAACTTGAACCCCTTGATGCCGAAGTCGCGCATCAGGCGCTTGGCTTCGCGCACACCCATCTTGCCCTTCCACGGGTCGATGGACGCGAACGGGATCAGCACGTCGGAATTTTCCGCCGCCAGTTCGGCCACTTCCTCGTTCTTGTAACGCCGGTAGCCGGTTTCGCGTTCTGCATCGACCGGGAAGATCACCGCGGCAATGTTCTGCTCGCGGTAGTGGGCGGCCGTTTCCGGCACGGTCGGGGGGTGGTCCCACGGGGCGCGGAAATATTTGGCCATGGTGGATTGCAGGTCGTCATAGCCGTCATCGGCGTGGCAACCGCAGGGTTCCTCGGCATGGGTGTGGATGTCGATGGCGCGGATCTTGGTGATATCGACCATGGTCGGTCCTCCTGTCGGGGGCAGTCGGTCAGAGCGTGACGGTGGCAGGATCGGCGTCGGTGTAGAGCCGGTCGAGCAGCTTGGCGCGGCGGGTCAGCACCTTGCGGAAGTTGAGGTTGCCCTTGGCGGTCAACTCGCCGTCGGGCATCGAGGCGGGGTCCGCCAGCACGATAGCGCGGGCCACGCGAGACGAACTGCCAGACACTTCGCGGGCGCGTTCGGCCAGACGGCGGTGCACGTCGCCAAGCAAGAGCGGGTCGGTCAGCGCGCCGTCAGCCTCGGCCAACGCATATCCTTCGGCTTTCAATTCGGCCCGGTTGGGGAAGATCATCACGCCGATCTCGGTCTTGTCGGCACCGGTGATCACCAGATCCGACGCCAGCGGCGACAGGCAGGCCAGCATGTCGATACGCAGTTGCGCCGCGCGCACCCATGTGCCGGTCAGCAGCTTGAAATCCTCGGAAATGCGGCCGTCGAACTTCATGCCCTTGTCGATGTCGTCAGGGTCGACGAAAACCATCGCGTCGCCGGTGATGAAGAAGCCCTCGTCGTCGAAGGCCTCCTTGGTTTTTGTCGGCGCGGCGAGATATCCGGGCATGATGTTGGGCCCCTTCACGCGCACTTCACAGCGCATGTCGGCATCGGGGATCAGCTTGACAGTGGTGCCGGTCATCGGCACGCCGACCACGCCCGACCGGTCGATGGGTTCTTGCTGCATCATCACGGCAGGGGCGGTTTCGGTCAGGCCCCAACTGGTGGTCATCAGGGGCACTTCGCCCTTCACCTCCATCGCCATCGCCTCGAATCCCTGCCAGACCTCTTGCGGCAACGAGGCACCGGCGTAGAAGACCAGATCGAGATCGGCGAAGAAGCGGCGGCGCAGATCGGCATCGGCCTGCATCGCCTTGAGCAACATCCCGTAGCCCACTGGCACGTTGAAGCTGAGCGTGCCGGTCATCAGCCGCAGGTTTTCCAAGGTCCGGTCAAAAAGCCCCGGCACCGGTTTGCCGTCGTCGATGTAGAAGCTGCCGCCATTGGCGAGCATCATGTTGAAATTGTGCGAGCCGCCAAAGACGTGGTTCCACGGCAGCCAGTCCACGATCACCGGCGGGCGGGCGCGCAGGAAGGGCAGCGAGTCAGCCAGTTGGGTCTGGTTCACGCACATCATGCCCTGCGTCGTCAGCACCCCCTTGGGCGAGGAGGTGGAGCCGGAGGTCATCAGGATCTTGACCACTGTCTCGGGCGTCACGGCATCGAAGGCCGCGTCCACGTCGATCGAGTCGCCCGACAGCAGGGCATCGAAGGCGGTCACGCCGGGGCGGCCATGGGGGTGGCTGGCGACGATCTCGATCCCGTCCAGCGCTTCCAGTGCCAGAGCCTCGCCATATTGATCGGCATCGACCACATAGGCCAGTTTCGGGCGCACAAGCTCGATGGCGTGGCGCAGGCGGCCATGGGCGCCATGGATCAGAGAATACTGCTCGGCCACCGGGACCGTAGGAATGCCCGCGTATTGCCCGGCCAGCGACAGCAGTCCGTGATCGACGCCGTTGCCCGACATGATCAGGATGGGCGTGTCGTTGCCGAGGCCGCGCGCCAGCAGGCTGGCGGCCAGCGCCCGGACCTTTTGCAACGCCGAGGCGTAGCTTTCGGATCGCCAGCCCGCGCCAGAGCGTTCAGCGAGGAAGACGCGGTCCGGCGCCTCTGCCGCCCACCTGTGCAGCCAGTCGCCGGTGCGGCGCGCAACGGGGCCAAGCGGGTAGCCCGAGCCAAGCAGGATCGTGCCATCGGCGCGGGTCTGGCGCGTGACCTTGTGGGGCAGGAAATTCGACGTGCGTTTCATGGGATTACTCCTCCGATCCCCGAAGCTCGATCTGTGAAAGCGCCCGGACCACCTCTTTGATTTCGGGCGGAGCGAGGCCGGCAAGCAAACGTGCCTCGTGGGCTTTGACCGCCGCGATGGCCTTGTCGCAAAGCTGGCGTCCGGCAAGGGTTGGCATCAGCGCATAGGCGCGGCGGTCTGTCGGGACTTTCTCGCGCAGGATCAGGTCGCGGCGTTCCAGCTCGTCGATGATGACGACAAGGTTGGGTCGTTCGACATCCATCGCGGTGGCCAGTTGGGATTGGCGCAGGCCCGGATTGTCGACGATCAGCACCAGCGCCGAATAGGTCACCATGCGCAGATCGAAGGGGCGCAGCGTCTTGGCCAGATCGCCCTGAATCACGTTCATGGCGCGCTTGACGTGGTAGCCGACGAACTGGCGCAGGGTGTCGTCGCTGACATGCTCGACCACGGGCGGGGCGTCTTGTTGCCTGGGTTTGGTCATGGGATCAGCCGAATTTCGGCGCGCGCTTTTCAAGGAAGGCTTGCAGACCCTCCAAGGCGTGCGGGCTGGTCTGGGTAAGCGCGGCGCAGAGGCTTTCGGTGAAAAGCCCGTCGGCCTTGGACATATCTTCGATGCGGGAAATCGCCTGGATCATGATGTAGTTGGACAGCGGCGCGTTGGACGCGATTTGTGCGGCAAGCTTGCGCGCCAGCGGCAGCGCCTCGCCCTGCCCCACGCTGTAATGCGTGAGTCCGAGCGCCAGCCCCTCGTCGGCGCCGTATTTACGGCCCGTCAACATCATCTCGACCATGCGGTCGGCACCAAGGATGCGCCCCACCCGCACCGATGCGCCGCCGCCGACGTAGATGCCGCGCTTGCCCTCGGGCAGTTGGAAGATGGCGGAGGGTTCGGCGATGCGCACATGGGTCGACGTGGCCAGTTCCAGCCCGCCGCCGATCACCGCGCCGAACATGGCCGAGACCACCGGCAGCCCGCCATACTGGATCTTGTCCATGATCGTGTGCCAGCCGCGAGAATGCCGCATGGTGCCTTCGGCGTCGCGCTGCTTGTGTTCGGCCAGGTCGAGACCCGAGCAATAATGCCCCTCGGTGCCGGTCAGGATGGCCACCTTCACCTCTGCCGGGGGCTTGGAAAAGAAGGCGTCAATCGCTTCCAGCAACTCGTCGCACATGGCGTTACGCTTGCCGGGGCGGTTCATGGTGAGGGTGGCAATGCCGTCCTCGACCTCGATTTTCAGGATATCGGACATGGGCGGACCTTTTAACGCGGGGGCAGCCGGACCGCGCCGTCGAGGCGGATCGTGGTGCCGTTGAGATAAGGGTTCTCGATGATCTGGGCGGCCATCAGCGCGTATTCCTGCGGCTGGCCGAGGCGGGCCGGGAACGGGATGTTGGCGGTGATCTGTGCGGTAACGTCCTCGGGCAGGCCCTCCATCATCGGGGTGTGGAACAGCCCCGGCGCGATGGACATGACACGAATGCCTGAACGCGCGAATTCCCGCGCGGCGGGCAGGCACATGGACGCAATCGCCCCTTTCGAGGCCGCGTAGGCCGCTTGGCCAAGCTGCCCGTCCTGATACGCGACGGATGCGGTGTTGATGATCACCCCGCGTTCGCCGGTGTCGGTCGGGTCGAGCTCGGCCATCAGGCGGGCGGCATGGCTCATCATGTAATAGGTGCCGAAGAGGTTCACGCGCAGGGTCTTTTCGAACACGTCGAAGGACATCTTGCCTTCGCGCCCGACGATGCGGGCGGCCATGCCGACCCCGGCGCAGCTGACGGCGATGCGGGGGGGCGAGCCGAGTTCCTTGGCTGCGCCTTCGACAGCGGCGCCAACGGCGGCCTCGTCGCTGACGTCCACCGGGCAGGCAATGCCGCCGATGTCCTTGGCCACGGCCTGTGCGCGGTCAGCGTCAAAGTCGAGGATCGCCACCTTGGCCCCCTGCCCTGCAAGATGCCGCGCGGTCGCGGCGCCAAGGCCCGAGCCACCGCCGGTGACCAGCGCCACCTGACCCTGAATGAGCATGTCGATTCCTCCCTTTCCGTCTTCTGTATAATAGTTATAATTCATAACTATTAGAGACGCAAGAACCCCCGGCGCACCGGGGGGTCTGAATTTACAGGTCTTGCCTAGATTGGCAGCGCAAAGAGCGTGATCGCCGGGAACAGCACGAGGATGACCACGCGCACGATGTCCGAAGTCACGAAATACATCACCGCCTTGTAGGTCTCGACGATCGGCGTTTCCTTGTCCATCGCGTTGATAATGAACAGGTTCATGCCAACGGGCGGCGTGATCAGGCCCACTTCCACCACGATCAGCACGAGGATACCGAACCAGATCGCCGTCATGGTCGTGGTGACGTCTTCCAACTGGTATTCCGTCACCGGGCGCATCCCCAGATCGCGGAACTGGTCACGGGTCAACTCGGTGCCCGCCGCCAAGAGATCCTGCGCCTGTCGTATCAACTCTGGCGCCGCATCCAACCCCTGGACGATCGCCGCATCCAGACGGGCGGATTGCAGCGAGATCATGTCAACCAACCCGAAATCCAGCGCCGAGATGACGGGAAAGAAGATCGGGATCGTCAACAGGATCATCGACAGCGAGTCCATCAGGCAGCCGAAGACGAGGTAGAAGACAAGGATCAGCGCCAGCACGATCCACGGGCTGAACCCTTGTTCCAGCACGAAGGCAGACAGGGTCTGCGGCACCTGCGTCAGCGCGAGGAAGCCGTTATAGAGATGCGCGCCAAGGACGATGAAGAAAATCATGGCCGAACCGATGGCCGTGGCGATGATGCTCTCGCGGAACACCTTCCATGTCAGCGTGCCGTTGAAGAAGGCGATCAGACCGGTGCCGAAGGCCCCGACCGATGCGCCTTCGGTCGGCGTGAACCAGCCAAGGTAGATGCCGCCCACGACCAGCCCGAAGACAAGGATCACCGGCCAGACGTCGATCATGGCGCGGACTCGCTCGGACATCGGAACCGCCGGGCGGGTGCCTGCCGAGTCGGGATTGACCCGGACATAGATCGAGATGGTTATGATGTATCCCAAGGCCGCCAGAACCCCCGGCACGATGGCCGCGAGGAAGAGCGAGGCGATGTTCTGCTCGGTCAGGATCGCGTAGATCACGAGGATGACCGAGGGCGGGATCAAAATGCCGAGCGTGCCGCCCGCGGCAAGCGTCGCGGTGGAAAAGCCGCCGGAATAGCCGTAGCGCTTGAGTTCCGGCAGGGCGACCCGGCCCATGGTGGCGGCCGTGGCCAACGACGAGCCGCAGATCGCGCCAAATCCCGCACAGGCCCCGACGGCGGCCATGGCGACCCCACCCCGGCGATGGCCAAGCCAGCTTTCCGCCGCCTTGAACAGCGACGTGGACATGCCCGACAGCGTAGCAAACTGCCCCATCAACAGGAACATCGGCACGATCGACAGCGAGTAGCTGGAAAAGGTCGTGTAGGTTTCCGTCTTGAGCCGCGCAAGGAACATGGAGGGCGTTCCCGTGGCCAGCCACAGCCCGCCGGTTCCGGCAAGAAACATGGCAAGGCCGATCGGCATACGCAGGAAGATCAGCAGAAGAAGGGCGGGAAAGGACCAGAGCCCAAGTTCGAACATGCTCAATGGACCGCCCCCCCGGAGCCCGGCAGAATGGCGCGGCCGCTGACCAGCTCGATTACGCGGGACGCGGCGCAGTAAACCCCGACCAACGAGGTCGCGACTGCGGCGATGAAGCTGGCGCCATAAGCCCACCAGACAGGATATTGCAGCAGGAAAGACGTCTGCCCGTTTTCATATTTGTCCATCGTGCCCACGAACAGTTGAACGGTGATCAGGATCAGGACAGCCGTGAGGGTGATCTCCCACAGGGCCTGAAGGAATTTGTTGATGCCACCGGGCATCATCGAGGTGAAGACATCCACCGAGGCGTGCCCGCCATAAAGCTGGCAGATCGGCAGGAAGCAGAAGATCACGAAAGCGATGCTGGACTCGACCACTTCGAAATCGCCCTCGATGGGGCCGACACCGGTGCCGATCAGCCAATCGGCGAAACCGCTGGCGACGCTGTGCAGCCAGTCGGAATTGCCAAGCGTGTTCAGCCCGCGCCCCAGGACGCTGATGAACACGAGGATCACGATGATCGTCAGAATCATGCCGCCAAGCACGGCCATACCGCGGGACAGCCGGTCCACGAGATTGGGCATCTCATCCCCCATCAATTGCGGAAATCAAATGGCCCCTGCGCCATCTGCGGGCGCAGGGGCCGTCTGAATCAAGCGCTGTAATCAGCGATCAGCGCGCGGGCCTCGGCCAAGAGGCCGGTGCCGTCCATGCCGGCTTCGTCCATTTCGGCGACCCATGCATCGATGGTCGGCTGGGCCGCCTCGCGCCACATGTCCACCTCTTCCGGGGTCAGCTCGATGATGTTGTTGCCGCGATCCACGGCCTGCTGGCGCGGGCCTGCATCGTATTCCTGCATCGTGGCCCCGGCCCATTCGGACAGGTCGGCGCCCGAGTTGGCGTCGATCACCGCTTGCAGGTCGGCGGGCAGCGCATCGTAGGATTCCTGATGCATCCCGAAGATGAAACTGGTGGTATAAAGCGACGCGCCCGGGAACTCGGTGTGGTTTTCCACAAGTTCCTGCACGCGCAGGATACCCACGACTTCCCACGGGATCACGGTCGCATCGACCACGCCGCGCGACAGCGCCTCGGGGATCGCCGGAACCGGCATACCGACAGTGGTCGCGCCGAGGTTCGAGAACATCTGGTTGGTCACGCGGGTCGGCGCGCGCAGCTTGACCCCGCTGAGGTCGTCAGGCGTGCGGATCGGATCGGCCGAGTGAATCAGGCCGGGGCCGTGCACCCAGACGGCAATCGGCTTGAAGGCCGCGAAATCGGCATCCATCATGTGACGCTCTGCCATCGTCCAATAGGCGCGGCTGGTCGGGCCTGCGGTGGTCATCATGAAGGGCAGTTCAAAAACCTCGGTCCGCGGGAAGCGGCCGGGAGTATAGCCCGCCACGGTCCACACCACGTCGGCGATGCCGTCAATGGCCTGGTCGATCAGGTCGGGCGGCGTGCCGCCGAGCTGCATGGAGGGGTAGCGTTCCACGGTGATGCGGCCGCCGGATTCTTCTTCGATGGTGTCTGCCCAGACATCCAGAACATGCGCCGGAACGTTGGCTTGCGCGGGCAGGAACTGGTGCAAGCGCAGGGTGAATTCGCTGGCGCTGGCTGCCTTGGGCAGAATGCTGGCACCGATGACGGCGACACCGGCCGCACCTGTGCCTTGGATCAGTTGGCGACGAGAAATGGTCATGTGGTTTCCTCCCTTGTGACCGATAGCGTAGCCCCATTTTTTATCGGCGCCACGTGATTCTCCCTTTCGGGGTCATCTTCTCACGGCATATAGGTATTAGACATAACTATTTCTGTCCATACCTTTCCGAGCCACCCTCGCGGCCCGAAATACCGTTTCAAATAAAACGACCAACCGTTCGGTAACTCAATATTCTCTCTCGCGCAACATGTCTATTCGACAACGCGGCGCATGGTCTCGGTCGAGACCGCCCCATCCAGCCCGGTCGAGCCGTAAAGCCAGGCGATCATGTCATACCATTCCTCAGGGCTGCGCGCGCTCATCACCGCGTTGCGCAGGTCCGCATGGGCACCGGACGCGTGGTAGATATGGTCGCCGATCTCGCGTGATTGCAGCTGGATGCGGGCGGTCCGCAGGCGGCGCATGTCCTGATAGGCAGGCAGCGCCCGGTCGATATCGCCCGAACAGGCCTCCATCTGGTGGGCCAGCGCCACGGCATCCTCCATCGCCATGCAAGCGCCTTGGGCAAAGTATTGCAACTGCGGATGTGCGGCGTCGCCAAGCAGCACCACGCGCCCGTCCTGCCAATTCATCACCGGGTCGCGGTCGCACAGAACCCACAGTTTCCAGTCCTTGCCCTTCTCGATGATCTGCCGGGCGACCGGGTTCACATGTTCGAACCCCCGGCGCACCTCGTCATGGCTGACAGGTTTGCCCGCCACCGGTTCCGCCGCATCATTGTGATAGGTCACCACGAGGTTAAAGAGCTTCCAGCCCGACAGTGGATAGTGAACGATATGGCATTTCGGCCCGGCCCAAAGGGTGGCCGCGTTCCAGCGCAGATCCTCGGGCATGTCCTCGACCGGGATCACGCTGCGATAGGTGGTGTGGCCCGACACGCGCGGTTTGCCGTCCCCTACCACCCGGTTGCGGATGTTGGACCACAGGCCATCGGCCCCGATCAACGCACGGCCCGCGACACGCTCGCCATTGGCAAGCACAGCGGTCACGCCGCTGTCGTCCTGCTCGTAATCTTCGACGGCGGCGTTGGTGCGCAGCTCTACCAGGTCATGATCCCGGCAGGCGCGCAGAAACACACCGTGCAGATCGCCGCGATGGACCACCGCATAAGGGTTGCCGAAGCGCGTGCGAAAGGCGTCATCCAGCGGAATGCGGGTGATTTCATGGCCGCTCATGGCATCCATCAGGCGCAGGTTGTCGATATAGACCGCCATGTTTCGGGCCGCGTCGCCGACGCCCAGATAATCAAAGGCATGAAACGCATTGGGGCCAAGCTGAATGCCCGCACCGATTTCTCCCAGTTCCGGTGCTTTTTCCAGCACCAGCGAGCGGATGCCCTTTTGCGCTAGGCCGATGGCTGTCGCCAGCCCGCCAATTCCGCCGCCTGCGATGATGATCCTGTCTTGTGCCATTTGGCGCACTCCTTTTCGAAGCATGACTGTCCTGATCGCCCGCGTGACCGACACGTGGGCGAGGCGTTTCCGGTTCGGGAAACTCACAATGGGTTGGGCGGGACCCTACGGTTCCGCGTCGGGTTGCAGGCCGGGGGCCGCGTCGGCGAAGGCGGGCAGCGCCTGACAGGCGTCATAGACCGCGTTCACCCGTGTCAGGTGGCTGATACCAAGCTTGAAGCGCGCTGCCGAAAAGACCTGCGGAACAAGGCAGATATCGGCCAGCCCCGGCGTGTCGCCAAAGCAGAACGCGCCGCCGTGGGTCTGTTTGGCCAGCAGCGCCTCGCACGCGGTCAAGCCATCCCCGATCCAGCATTGACACCAGGCGTCCTTCACCGCCTGATCGGCGCCGAGATTCTGTTCCAGATAGTCCAAAACGCGCAGATTTTGCAGCGGATGCACATCGCAGGCGATGACCTGCGCAAAAGCCCGGATCTGCGCGCGAAGATCTTTACAGGCGGGCAGCAGCGCGGGATCCGGATAGGTCTCATCCAGCCATTCGACGATGGCCAGCGATTGCGTCAGCACCAGCCCATCCGCCTCCAGCGCGGGCACCAGCTTCTGAGGGTTCAATTCCCGGAAGGCATGGCTTTTGTGTTCCCCGCCGCCCCGGCGCAGATGCACCGAGGTAAAGTCATGCGCCACGCCCTTGAGATTGAGCGCTATGCGCAACCGATAGGCAGAGGAGCTGCGGAAATAGCCGTGGACGTGGATCATTCCGGCGCGCCGATGGTCAGGGCAATCGGGTCCAGCCCGTCGATACCACCGGTGATCTTGTCGCCCGCCACGACCGGGCCAACGCCCGCGGGCGTGCCGGTCATGATCACGTCACCGGGCGCGAGGTGGTAGAATTTGGACAGGTCGGCAATGACTTCGGCCACGCCGTGAATCATGTCCGACAAGCGGGCGTCTTGCTTGATCTCGCCGTTCACCTCCAGATGGATGCGCTGCGGCCCGATCTGGCCAACCTTGCCCGCCGTGGTCAGCGGTGACAGCACGGCAGACCCTTCCACATCCTTGCCCAGATCCCACGGGCGGCGCTTGTCCTTGCCCGCCTGCTGCAAATCGCGCCGGGTCATGTCCAGCCCGCAGCCATAGGCATAGATCGCCTCGGCCGCGTCATCGACACTGACGCGAAAGGCCGGTTTCCCGATCACCATCACCAGTTCCATCTCGTAGTGCAGGTTGCTGGTGCCCGGCGGGTAGGTCAGCGTCGATCCGCTGGCCAGCACCGCTTGCGGCGACTTGGTGAAGTAGAACGGCGCTTCGCGGTCGACCTCGACCCCCATTTCGGCGGCATGGGCGGCGTAGTTGCGGCCCACGCAGAAGATGCGGTGCACCGGGTATTCGGCGGCTTCGCCTTTTACCGGAATGGACTGAACCTTGGGTGTGTCGAAAAGATAGTCGGTCATCGGGCGCGTTCCTCGTAATATCCTAGTTTGTCTTGCAAGGGCCGGTCGTGGACACGCACAAGGTAGGCGTCTTCCTCGGCGGCCAGCGTGATTTCGGCAAAGACCGGGGCGGTGAAGGTATCCTTCGGGCCGAACGTGATTGTTTCGCCGTTGATGGTGGCAATGCCGCGGCCCTTGATGACATGGAACGCGGCAGAGGACGAGCGCAAGGGGGGGCGATCCGCCTGCCCCGCCCCGATCCGCATGGCGGTGAAGCCCATCGTCGGCAGCACATCGGCGCCGGTTTCGGGGTTCACGTAATCCAGCTCAGCCAAGCCGCCATCGGTATAGGCGGCCATTTCGGTCAGCGCGGCCTCGGTCCGGCCCCATGGATACCGCATCATCGGGTAGCGGCGCGCCGCACCGCCCAATTTGCGCGACGGCGCAAGGCCGGATGACAGGTATTCAACCTGACTCGCATCCGGGCGGTTGCGCTGCGCCTGAAGCGGGCCTTCGGTCGCATAGGAGCCTTCGAGGTAATAGAACAACGGCAGGTCGAGCGCGTCGAGCCAAACCACCGGCTCGGTCCCCTCGTGTCCGTGATCGTGCCATTCGCCGCCGGGGGTCAGAACCAGATCGCCCTCTTCCATCGGCAGCTTTTCCCCGTCCACCACGGTGTAGCCGCCCTTGCCCTCGACCACGATACGCACGGCGGATGGCGTGTGCACATGGGCGGGCGCGGTTTCACCCGGCAGCAGCAATTGCAACCCCAGATAAATCGAGGCGGTCGCCTGCATGGCCCCTGCCCCACGACCGGGGTCGGACAGCACCAGAACCCGGCGCTCGGCCTTTTCCACCGGGGTCAGGGCGCCCGCGCGGTGCAACAGCGGCCGGATTGCCTGATAGTTCCAGTAGCCCGGACGCGTCACGGGCCTGGGCGCCCCATGCGGCAAGACGTTGCGCATCATCGGCCACAGCGGCGCGACCCCGGCCGCAGTCATGTCATCGCGGTAGTCCTGCGGAAGCTCTTCCAACGTTCCCAGTTGCTCTGCCATGCGGTCCTCCCTTGGAATCGATGTTAGTCAGTATGCTGATTATTAGTATGCTTGTCAAACCGTCCCGACTCTGCGAGTTTCAAACAGGATGGGAGGGCGGCATGGTCGAAATCTACAACATGGCCGGGCACTTGATCCGGCGCCTCAACCAGATCTCGGTCGCGGTCTTCGCCGACCACATGGCCGCGCTCGGGGTAGAACTGACGCCGGTCCAATTCGCGGCCCTTTCGGCCATCGACACCCGGCCCGGCATCGCGCAGGCAGAGTTGGCCGGGACCATCGCCTATGATCAGACAACGCTTGGTGGCGTCATCGACCGGCTCCAGCAAAAGGGCCTTGTGCAGCGCGAAATCAGCCCGACCGACCGCCGCGCGCGGGTTCTGACGGTCACCGGGCCGGGCCGGGCCCTGCTGGACCGGATTCGCCCCGAGGTCCGGGCGCTACAGGACGATATCCTGTCGGGGCTGGACGAGGGGGAAAAGGATCACCTCTTGCGGCTGCTGAAGAAGACCACGGATGCCGGTAACGACAAGAGCCGCGCACCTCTGAGCCCCCGGAAAACCCGCTAGACGGCGGGGGTCTGCCAACTTAGACCTGTGTGGCAAGAGGCCCCATGACTGACACTTTGAATTCCTGTTGTAGCCCCAAGCGTAACGGCCAGACCTTACCCGCGCCCGCAGCCATCGACAGGCCCGGCGTCACCGATCCGGGCCGCGATGAAAGCGTCGTTATTCCCGGCGGGGTGGCTTTGGTCGGCACCGACAGGCCCGACATCCCGGTCGATGCCGAAGGGCCGCTCAGGAAAAGGAAGATCAAGCCCTTTCGCATAGACGCCACCGCCGTCACCAATGCCCGCTTTGCGCGCTTCGTGGCCGCAACCGGCTATGTGACCGAGGCCGAGCGGTTTGGAAATTCCTTCGTGTTCCACAGCTTCCTGCCACCAGATGCTCCGCCCACCCATGGCGTTGTCGGCTCCGAATGGTGGCGCATGGTCGAGGCGGCGCATTGGCGCCAGCCGCACGGCCCGCTGGTGCCCGAGGCCTATCACGACGACCACCCGGCAGTGCAGATCAGCTGGGCCGACGCCACCGCTTTTGCCGCATGGGCGGGCGGGCGCCTGCCGACCGAGGTCGAATGGGAACATGCCGCGCGCGGGGGCCTTGGCGATGTGCGCTTTCCATGGGGCGATCAGGAACCCGACGACAGCGATTTTCTGCCCTGCAACATCTGGCAAGGTCCGTTTCCACGGCACAACACCGGGGCCGACGGTTTCGTCGCCACCGCCCCCGCGCGGTCCTTCGCGCCAAATGGCTACGGCCTATACAACATGGTGGGCAATGTCTGGGAATGGACATCGGAACCGTTCCGTGTGCGCTCGCTCAAGAAAGCGGCGCAACGCGCGCATCAGGGCAAAGCGGGCTACAAGTTGCAAAAGGGCGGCTCGTTCCTGTGCCATATCTCTTATTGCTATCGCTACAGGATAGCCGCCCGGCACGGCAATGCCCCCGACACCGGCACGCCGCATCAGGGAATGCGGCTGGTCTATGACATGTGACGAAACCTCGAAAAATCCTCTGAAAGATTTTCGCTGCGCGGCCTTCAGAAATCGAGGCCGAGGTCCAGCGTCCGCGCCGAATGGGTGAGCGCGCCCGATGAAATGTAGTCTACCCCGGTCGCCGCAACTTCCGCGATGCGGGGCAATGTCATGTTCCCCGACGCCTCGGTCATCAGGCGCCCGCCCACCATCCGCACCGCCTCGGCCAACGTCGCGGTGTCCATGTTGTCGAGCAGCACCACGTCGGCCCCGCCCACCTCCAGAACCTCGGTCAGTTGGTCGAGGCGATCCACCTCGATCTCGACCCGCATCATGTGGCTGGCGGTTGCCTTGGCCGCCTCCAACACCGCGCGCACGCCACCTGCTGCGGCGATATGATTATCTTTTATAAGAATGGCGTCCGATAGGCTGAACCGATGGTTGAAGCCGCCGCCATGCAGAACCGCCTGTTTTTCCAAAATCCGAAGCCCCGGCGTCGTCTTGCGGGTGCAGGTGATCCGCGTCGCGGTGCCAGTGGTCTCGGCGACGAACTGCGATGTCAGCGTTGCAATACCCGAAAGACGGCCTGCGAAATTCAGCGCCACGCGCTCGCCCGAAAGGATCGAGGCGGCGCTGCCCTTGATCGTCATAAGCGTGTCACCCGGTTGGCAGGGCGCGCCATCGGGCGTCACAGTCTCGACCAGCAAGGACGGATCGACCAGATGAAAGGCCAGCCGCGCGATCTGCATACCCGAGACGACGCCTGCGGCCCGCGCGTTCAACCGCGCGTCGTAGGTCACATCCGCCGGAATGACCGCCCGCGTGGTCACGTCGCCATAGGTGCCGAGATCTTCCATCAGGGCCGACCGCACCAGCGGCTCAAGGATCAGGTCGGGCAAAGGAGCGTGCAGCATCATGGGGCCTCGTTCAACACGGACTCGCGCAGGACCATCGCCTCGGACAGGGTCATCCGGGTGCGGTGCGCAAGGTCGGGGGTCGGATTCGGAAAATCGTCGCGGTAATGGCCGCCCCGGCTTTCCTCGCGCGCCAGTGCGGCAGCAGCGATGAGCGTGGCCGTCGCGGTCATGTTGCGAAAGATGGGATCAGCGGCGTGTTCGGTTTCGAGACGCGCAATGGTGCGAAGGGCGGTTTTCAGCCCTTGGCCCGTGCGCCGCACGCCGACATGGGCGGTCATGGTCTGGCGCAGTTCAGCCACGGCGGCGGGGTCCGGGGCTGCGCCGCACTCGGGGAAGGTCAATGAAACCTCAGTCGCGTCTGCGAACGGCACGGTTTCGGCAATGTCCTGCCCGGCGTTGCGGGCATAGACCAGGGCCTCCAACAACCCGTTCGAGGCCAGCCGGTTTGCGCCATGCAGTCCCGTGGACGACGCCTCGCCCGCCACCCAGAGCCCCTTTAGGCTGCTGCGCCCATGGTCATCGGCTGCAACGCCGCCCATATGGTAGTGGGCGGCAACGGCCACCGGGATCGGGTCCGCCACCGGGTCGATCCCGGCCCGCGCGCAGGTTTCGGCCACGGCAGGAAAGGCTGTCAGCACCTCGGCCCCGAGGGCTGCGCGCGTATCGAGCATCGGGCGGCGGCCCGCCTGCGTCTCGGCAAAGATCGCGCGGGCCACGATGTCGCGCGGGGCCAGTTCAGCGTCAGGATGCACGTCCAGCATGAAGCGTTTGCCGTCGCTGTTGATCAGCACCGCCCCCTCACCGCGCAGCGCCTCGGTCGCCAAGGGGGCCGGGTCTTCGCCAATGTCAAACGCGGTCGGGTGGAATTGCACGAATTCGGGATCGCCCATCACGGCCCCGGCCCGTGCAGCCATGCCAATCACCTGCCCGCGAATGCGCGGCGGGTTGGTGGTATGGGCATAAAGCCCGCCAGAGCCACCGCCAGCCAACAGCACGGCGGGCGTTGTGACCAATACGTCGCCCGTCTGACGGGTGGCAGACCGCAGCCAGACGCCGGTGACGCGGCCATCTTCGGTCTCCAACCCTGTCGCCAGAGCGCCCTCCAACACCTGAACCGACGGCGTGGCGCGCAGGGCGGCAATCAGGGTTTCCATGATCTGCTTGCCCGCCTGATCACCCTGCACCCGCACCACGCGCGGGGCGGAATGGGCTGCCTCGCGGCTCATTACGTAGCCGCCATCCGCATCGCGGTCGAAGGGCGTGCCAAGCGTCGTCAGGTCCAGAATATGCTCGCGCGCCACGCGGGTGACCATGGCGGCGACGTCCTTATCCACCGTGCCCGCCCCGGCGCGCACCGTGTCTGCGGCATGGGCCTCGGGGCTGTCGCTGTCGGCCATCGCGGCGGCCACGCCGCCTTGGGCCCAAGCGGAACTGGCCCCCTCACCAAGGGCTTCAGGCGAGACCATCAGGACCGGGCGCGGTGCCAGCTCCAATGCCGCGTAGAGCGCGGCCAGACCCGCGCCGACGATGACAATCCTGTCGGTCTGGATCACTGGGTCAGATCCCCAACTGCCGGGACAGGTCGATCATGCGCTGCACCGCCAGCCGTGCTTTTACGGCCACCTCTTCCTCCACCACAACCTCGGGGTTGAGGGTGTGCAGCGACCAAAGCACCTTTTCCAGCGTGATCTTTTTCATGTAGGGGCACATGTTGCAGGGGCCGACGAACTCCACCTCGGGCAACGCATCGGCGATGTTCGAAGCCATCGAACATTCTGTGACCAGCATCGCGTGCTTGGGCTTTTCGCGCGTCACATAGTCGATGATGCCGCTGGTCGAGCCGGAAAAGTCCGACGCATCGACCACCGAGGGCGGGCATTCGGGATGGGCGATGATGCGGGTGTCTGGGTGCCACTCGCGGAAGCTGTTGATATCCTCGGCCGTATACTGCTCGTGCACGATGCACGACCCTTCCCACCAGACCACGTTTTTCTGCGGCACTTCGCGGGCAACGTTCTGGGCCAGATACTGGTCTGGCGTCATGATCACGGTCTTGCTGTCCATCGCCGCCACGATCTGCGCGGCATTGGACGAGGTGCAACAGATATCGGAGGCAGCTTTTACCTCGGCGGTGGTGTTGACATAGGACACGACCGGCGCGCCGGGATATTTCGCGCGCATTTCCGCGATACCGGCGGCGGTGATGCTCTCGGCCAGCGAACAGCCCGCGTCCATGTCGGGCATCAGCACGGTCTTTTCGGGGCTGAGGATCTTGGAGGTCTCGGCCATGAAATGCACGCCGCATTGCACGATCACATCGGCGTCGGTCTTGGTCGCCTCGATCGCCAATTGCAGACTGTCGCCCACGAAATCGGCCACGCCATGATAGATGTCGGGCGTCATGTAGTTATGGGCGAGGATGACCGCGTTTCGTTTCGCCTTGAGGCTGTTGATCGCGGCGACATAGGGCGCGTGAATGGCCCAATCCACCGGTGACACGACACGATCCATGCGGGCATAGATCTCGGCCATTTCGGCGGCGAGATCGGGGTTGGGCGCGAGGTCATAGGCCTCGGCCAGCGAAGAACGCATGGTGACAAGATCGAACATCGGGCCCTCCCGGGGTGGTCCAATTCCAGACAACGGGTGGCGCCTTCTTTCATGACGCGTGGGCAGCTTCAAGCACTAGCGGCATCGCAAAATGTCCGCTTTGAACGGTTTTGCCTGCGCTTCCGGTTCGATCGGAAAGGTCGGGTCAGATCTTTTGTGCAGCCGACAGCACCAGATCGTCCAGCCCTTCTCCGCCATCCGAGACGTAGGACAAAAGCTGTTCACGCATCCGGGGATCCCAGAAATCCCGAAGGTGGGCAGCCACCTTGTCGGACTGGTCTGGACCCGGCTGGGTCTTGAAGAAGGTTGCGATCTGGTTGGCCATGCGGACCATCTTGTCAGGGGACATCGGGCGCCTCGGTGATGATGCGATGTGGATGGGAATAAAGGTCGAAACCGCCGCCGCGCGCAAAGGCGGCAATGGTCAGCCCCGCCGCCTCGGCGAGGCGAAGGGCATGGGCCGTGGGGGCGGATACCGCGATCAGCATCGGGCAGCCCGCGACGGCGGCCTTCTGCACAAGCTCGACCGACACACGGCTGGTCAGGACGAATGCTCCGGTCGCGGGGTCGATCCCGGTGCGCGCAAGCGCCCCGATCAGTTTGTCGAGCGCGTTGTGGCGGCCCACATCCTCGCGCGCCGTCACGATGCCCTGCCCCGGCACCAGAAACCCCGCCGCGTGAACGGCACGGGTCTGGTCGTGCAAGGGCTGTTGCGCCCGCAGCATGTCGGTCGCGTTGGCGACCTCTGCCGCTGCAATGCGCAGCTCATCGTCGTCGATACGGGGCAGATCGCGCGTGGCCTCTTCGAGGCTGTCGATCCCGCACAGGCCGCAGCCCACCGGCCCCGCCATCTTGCGCCGACGCGACTCCAGCGCCTTGGCGCGGTCACCGGTCAGCCAGAAGCGCGCTTCCAGCCCGGCCGCGTGCTCGACGAGGTCAAACTCTTCGATCTGGTCGAGCGTCTCGATAAACCCTTCGCTCAGCGAAAACCCGTAGGCGAAATCGGCCAGATCGCCGGGGCTTGCCATCATCACGGCCTGCGTGGTGCCGTCATAGACGACCGCAACCGGCACCTCTTCGGGCAGGTTGCGGCGGACGGCCAGTTGACCGTCCGCCTGGACCGAAAGGCCCGGCAGGCTGCGCGAGGGCGCGAAGGGCATGGGCCTACTCCGCCGCCGGCAGGATGCGCCGCGACCGTTCGGCCTGCGCGGAGTAGTCTTCCTGCCATTCCGAAGGTCCGTTCGACGCGCTGACCTGCACTGCCGTCACCTTGTATTCCGGGCAGTTGGTCGCCCAGTCCGAAAAATCGGTGGTGATCACGTTGGCCTGCGTATCGGGGTGGTGGAAGGTGGTGTAGACCACGCCGGGGCTGACCCGGTCCGTCACCTTGGCACGCAGGGTGGTCTCGCCAGAGCGAGAGGCCAGCCGAATCCAGTCGCCATCCTTCAGACCCCGGTTCTCAGCGTCGTGGGGGTGGATTTCCAGAACGTCCTGATCGTGCCAGACCACGTTTTCGGTCCGACGCGTCTGCGCGCCCACGTTATACTGCGACAGGATGCGCCCCGTCGTCAGCAACAGCGGGAAGCGCGGGCCGGTCTTTTCATCGGTGGCCACGTATTCGGTGACGATGAACCGCCCCTTGCCCCGCACGAAGGCGTCGACATGCATCAGCGGCGTCCCCTCGGGGTGCGCTTCGTTGCAGGGCCACTGGATCGAGCCTTTTTCCTCGATCAAATCATAGGTCACCCCGGCGAAGGACGGCGTGGTCGCGGCGATCTCGGCCATGATCTCGCGCGGGTGGGTGTAGTCCCATCCAGCGCCCATGGCGTTGGCCAAAAGTTGTGTCACTTCCCAGTCGGCATAGCCGTTGCGCGGTGCCATGACCTTGCGAACCATGTTGATGCGCCGCTCGGCATTGGTGAAAGTGCCGTCCTTTTCGAGGAAGGTCGACCCGGGCAGGAACACATGCGCGTAGTTGGCCGTCTCGTTCAGGAAGAGGTCGTGAACGATCACGCACTCCATCGCGGCAAGGCCCGCCGCCACGTGTTTCGTGTCGGGGTCGGATTGCAGGATGTCCTCGCCCTGAATGTAGATGCCCTTGAACGAGCCATCCACAGCCGCGTCGAGCATGTTGTTGATCCGCAAACCGGGCTCGGGGTCGATCTCGACGCCCCATGCCTGTTCAAAGATCTCGCGCACCTCGGGCAGCTTGACATGGCGATAGCCGGGCAGTTCATGCGGGAAGCTGCCCATGTCGCACGACCCCTGCACGTTGTTCTGGCCGCGCAGCGGGTTTACGCCCACACCGTTACGGCCCACGTTTCCGGTCATCATGGCAAGGTTCGCCAGACCCATGACGGTGGTCGAGCCCTGGCTGTGCTCGGTCACGCCGAGGCCGTAGTAGATGGCCCCGTTGCCGCCGGTGGCAAACAGGCGTGCCGCCTTGCGCAGCTCCTCCGCCGGGACGCCGGTGAGCATCTCGGTCGCTTCCGGGCTGTGGCGCGGATCGCTGACGAACGCGGCATAATCCTGGAACTCGTCCCAATCGCAGCGCTCGCGGATATAAGCCTCGTCCATCAGGCCCTCGGTCACGATGACATGGGCAAGCGACGTCACGACAGCCACGTTGGTGCCGGGGCGCAGCGGCAGGTGGTGCGCCGCCTTGATATGGGCCGATTTCACCAGGTCGATGCGGCGCGGATCGACCACGATCAGCTTGGCCCCCTGCCGCAGCCGCTTTTTCAACCGCGACGCAAAGACCGGGTGGCCATCGGTCGGGTTGGCCCCGATCACCAGCACAACGTCGGTCTTTTCGACCGAGTCGAAATCCTGCGTGCCGGCCGAGGTGCCGAAGGTCTGGCCAAGGCCATAACCGGTCGGGGAATGGCAGACGCGGGCGCAAGTATCGGTGTTGTTGTTCAGGAACACGCCGCGCGCCAGCTTTTGCACGAGGAAGGTTTCCTCGTTGGTGCAGCGGCTGGAGGTAATGACGCCGATGGAGCGGCGGCCATGCTCTTTCTGGATGCCCTTCAGTTTGCTGGCGGCAAAGCCGAGCGCCTCGTCCCAGGACACCTCTTTCCACGGCTGATCCACGCTGTCGCGGATCATCGGGTTCAGGATGCGGTCCGTGTGGCTGGCATAGCCATAGGCAAAGCGGCCCTTCACGCAGGAATGGCCACGATTGGCCTTGCCGTGCTTGTAGGGGACCATGCGCACCAGTTCGTCGCCATTGAGTTCGGCCTTGAACGAACAACCCACACCGCAATAGGCGCAGGTGGTCACGACCGACCGTTCCGGCGTGCCAAGCTCGATCACCGACTTCTCTTGCAACGTCGCGGTCGGGCAGGCCTGCACGCAGGCGCCGCAGCTCACGCAATCGGAGGACAGGAAATCGTCCAGCGACGTGCCCGCCGACACGCGGCTGTCAAAGCCCCGGCCCTCGATGGTCAGCGCGAAGGTGCCCTGCACTTCCTCGCAGGCCCGCACGCAGCGCGAGCAGACGATGCATTTGGACGGATCGAAGCTGAAATAGGGGTTGGACGCATCGACCGGGCGCCATTCGGGGTTGGCCTCGCCCGCGCCGGTCCGGGTCTGGAAGTGGTTGGCCAGACCTGCGCCCTCGGGCGCCTCGTAGCGGACATCGCGCAGGCCGACCATCCCGGCCATGTCCTGCAATTCGCAATCGCCATTGGCCGAACAGGTCAGGCAATCGAGCGGGTGATCGGAGATATACAGCTCCATCACGCCCTTGCGGATCTTCTTGACCTTGGAGGACTGGGTGTGAACCACCATGCCATCCGCCACCGGCGTGGTGCAGGAGGCGGGGGTGCCCCGGCGGCCTTCGATCTCCACGACGCACAAGCGGCAGGAGCCAAAAGCTTCGATGCTGTCGGTCGCACAGAGCTTGGGGATCTGCATCCCCGCTTCCGACGCTGCGCGCATGACGCTGGTGCCCTCGGGCACGGTCACATCGAAGCCGTCGATGGTCAGCGTGACAGGCTTGCCCTCTTTCGCGGGGGTGCCGAAATCGGTGTCCTCGTCCCAGGGAATGATCATGTCTTTCATTGCGCGCACTCCGATCCGAATTGGGGGTTGCACTGCATCGACGCAGCGCGGACACGAGCCATGGACAGCTCGCCTGCGAAATATGTCACCGTCATTCCGCGGCCTCCTTCGCGGTTGCGAAGTCATCGGGGAACTGGGTCAGCGCCGACATCACCGGATAGGGGGTGAAGCCGCCGAGCGCACAGAGCGAGCCGTCTTTCATGGTCTCGCACAGGTCGGTCAGCAGCGGGATCGCGTCGGTCTCGCCTTGGGCAATGCGGTCGATGGTTTCGACACCGCGCACCGCGCCGATCCGGCAAGGGGTGCATTTCCCGCAGCTTTCGACGGCACAGAATTCCATCGCGAAGCGGGCCATTTTCAGCATGTCGGCCGTGTCGTCAAAGATAACGACACCGGCATGGCCGATCAAGCCGCCGGCCTGATCGAATTCCTCGTATCCAAAGGGCGTTTCGAACTGATCGGGGTGGAAATAAGCCCCCAAGGGCCCGCCCACCTGAACCGCCTTGACCGGGCGGCCCGACGCCGTGCCACCGGCCACACCGTTGACCAGCTCGCCAAGCGGCAGGCCGAAGGCTGTCTCGAACAGCCCGCCGAATTTCACGTTGCCCGCGATCTGGATCGGCATGGTGCCGAGCGAGCGGCCAAGGCCGAAGCTGGCGTAATGATCGGCGCCTTTTTCGAAGATTACCGGCACGGTGGCCAGCGACAGCACGTTGTTGACCACCGTGGGTTTTCCGAACGCGCCTTCAAGCGCCGGAAGCGGCGGCTTGGCGCGGACGACGCCGCGCTTGCCTTCAAGGCTGTTGAGCAGCGAGGTTTCCTCGCCACAGACATATGCGCCCGCGCCCACACGGATTTCCATGTCGAACGCCGTGCCGGAGCCAAGCACATCGGCCCCAAGAACGCCCCCAGCCCGCGCGCGCCGCACGGCCTCTTCCATCACCTTGATGGCATCGGGATATTCCGAGCGCAGGTAGACATAGCCCTTGGTCGCGCCGACGCCGACACCGGCAATCGCCATACCCTCGATCAGGCTGAACGGGTCGCCTTCCATGATCATGCGGTCGGCGAAAGTGCCACTGTCGCCTTCGTCCGCATTGCAGACGATATATTTCTGGTCCGCCGTTGCGCCCAGAACCGTGTTCCACTTGATTCCGGTCGGGAAGCCCGCGCCACCACGGCCACGCAGGCCTGAGGCGGTAACTTCCTTGACGATCTCTTCGCCGCTCATGGCAATCGCGCGACGCAGACCGACGAGGCCGCCATGCGCCTCGTAGTCCGCCAGATCGAGCGCGTCGATCACGCCGCAGCGGCCAAAGGTCAGGCGGGTCTGACGGGCGTAGAAGGGAATTTCCTCCACCGGACCGAGAGAGGCCATCTTGCCATCCAGCAGCGCCGGAACATCGTCAACCGACACCGGGCCATAGCCGATGCGGGTGCCGTCCTGATCCAGCTCCACCAGCGGCTCCAGCCAGATCATGCCACGGCTGCCGTTACGGACAACCTGCACGTCAAGGCCGCGCGACGCCGCCTCGGAGGCGATGGCCTGGGCCACTTCATCCGCGCCAAGCGCCTTGGCGGCACTGTCGAGGGGAACGTAGATTTTCATGCGCCCGCCTCCGTCAGCAGCTTGTCCATCTTGGCGTCATCAAGGCGGCCCACCACCTTGTCATCGACCATCGCGGCCGGCCCACAGGCGCACAGGCCAAGGCAGTAGACGGGTTCGATGGTGACCGCGCCGTTGGGGGTGGTGCCGTGCCACGCGGTGCCCAGCTTTTCCAAGGTGCGAGCGGCCAGGGCCTCGGACCCGTTGGCCTGACAGGCTTCGGCGCGGCAGATCTTGACGACATGGCGGCCTGCCGGAACCTCGCGGAAATCGTGGTAAAAACTCATCACCCCGTGCACCTCGGCGCGGGTGATGTTCAGCGCGTCGGCAATCGGTTGCAGCGCCGTCTGCGGCACATGGCCGAAAGACTCTTGCAGAGCATGGAAAATGGGCAGGAGCGGCCCTTCCAGATGAAGCTGACCCGCGATGATCTCGCGGATTTCCTCATCGGAGGGGGCTAGCGTTGATGACAGCATGGCTGGCCTCCGGGAAAACTTGCCACTTAGTCACCGACAACACCCCCAAAGATCAATATCGTAATTCCGTCGGACGATAGATTTTTTCTATCGCACAATCTCCGACATCCGCCGCGCCTCTGTCAGCAGCGCCTCCAGCACCGGGGTGTGGATCTCTCGGTATGGGGCGACCAGTCCGACCGTGTGCCCCCGCCCTGCCCCGGTCAGAGGGATGATCTCCAACGGTTTATCAGCAGCAAGGAACTGCGCGATATCGGCAGGCAAGATGGTGATGAAGCCGCCATGCAGCACGTTCGAGACCAGAACGACGGTTGAATTGGACTCCACAAAGGCTTCGGGCGCGATTCCCGCTTGCAAGAAATTCTTGTTGATAATCCGCCGGTTCTGCATATCCGGCGTCAGCAGGCACAGCTTTTGCCCGTCCAGTTCCTGCCATGCCACCGACCCCCGCCCGGCAAAGGGGGAGCCGGTGCCGCAGATCAGCATGAAGCGTTCTTCGCAAAGCGGTTCGGTGCTGACCCGGCCAAGCGGTTCGTTGTCGAGATACGAGATGCCCGCGTCGACTTCGAGGTTCTCCAGCATCGACAGGATCTCGATCGAGGTTCTTGACAGGATTGTGAAGCGCACATTCGGGTGCTTTTCGGAAAACCGCGTCGTGACCTTGCCTGCCCAAGTCAGCGCGGTCGGAATCACCGCGATGCGCAATTGCCCCGACAGACCGTAATGCTTGGACCGCATTTCCTGCTTGAGTTGGCGCGCATCGCCCACGATCTGACGCGCCCAGATCAACGCGCTTTGCCCTTCCGGCGTCAGCCCGCCATAGCGCGACCCGCGAAAGATCAGCTGCACACCCAACTGTTCCTCCAGGTTCTTGATCCCCGCCGACAAGGTCGGCTGGGTAATCCCGAGCGTCTGCGCCGCGCGACCGAAATGGCCCTCTTTCGCAACAGCGATGAACATTTCCAGTTTGTCCAGCATGATAGAAAATCCCGATCAAGGCGTGCACCATGATAGCCAAGCCCAATCAGGACTCCAAGCTCACTCGGCCAGCAGATGCCCCATATGGCGCGTCGCCAGCCCGTAGCCCTGCACACCGAATCCGGCCATCACCGCGTCGGCCCGCTGACTGACATAGGAGTGGTGCCGAAAACTCTCGCGCTTGTGAATCTGGCTGACATGCACCTCGATCACCGGGCCTTCAAAGGCATTGAGTGCGTCGAGGATCGCCACCGAACTATGGGAATACCCGCCCGGATTGATAATGATCCCCGCCGCGCGCTCGCGTGCTTCGTGGATCGAGTCGATGATCTGCCCCTCGTGGTTGGACTGGAACAAAAGCGTTTCCACCCCGAACTCCGCCGCCGTGTCGCGGCACATCTGCGCCACATCGTCGAGCGTCGCGTGCCCGTAGATGTCGGGCTGGCGCTGGCCCAGAAGGTTCAGGTTGGGGCCGTTCAGGATGTAGATCGTCTGTGGCATGGGGCTGTCCTCGGTTGGTCAGACAGGCATGGCAGGGGCGCACTGTTTTTTCAAGCGCGGGCCTGCATCAGGGCACGGTGATCGGGGGCGGTTTGCGCCGCGCCCCGGACACGGCGTTGCCCGCGATGGCGGCCAACAGGATGGCCCCGCCGATCAGCGTGTTGAGCGTCGCGGTTTCCCCGAGGAAGAGCCAGACCCAGACCGGCCCCAGCAGCACCTCGGCCAGCGACAGCAGTGTCAGTTCCGCGGCGGGCAGGCTGCGCGAGCCAAGGGTATAGAGCACCAGCCCCGATCCCACCTGAAAGACGCCCATTCCCATGGCGATGCCGCCATCATGCGCCGACAGCACCAGCGGCAGACCCGTGGCAAGGCAGATCGCCCCCGTGATCAGAATGGCAAACAGGCCCGACAGGAACACGGCGGGCAGCATTTCTCCCGATTTGCCCCAGCGAAGCGCCACGGTGAACACCGCGAACCCAAGGGCCGAGCCGATGGCCGCAAGGCTGCCGCGCAGGGCCGCCCCGTCGCTTTTGTCGGCCACCATGATCCCGACGCCACAGATTGCAACGGTAATCGCGACCCAAGTGGCGCGGCGCACCCGCTCGCCAAGGATTACCCGCCCCAGGACCGCCGCCAGAAACGGCGCCGTCGCAAACAGCAGCATGGCATTGGCGACCGACGTGGCCTGAATGGCGTAGATGCCGCCGGAATAGGCCGCGACCAACGACAGCCCGGCAATGACGGACGCCCCGCCATTGGCGCGGATCAGCGCGAACGGAGACCGCCCCGTGCGCAAGCGGATGACGGCGAACAGGAAGACAGACAGGCTGAGCGACCGGTAAAGCAGGATCTGCCAGACCACGGCATCGTCGATCAGCCGTATCCCCAGCCCGACCGTCGACCAGAGCACACCCGCCGTGAAGACGAAGATCAGCCCCCGCCGATGCGCGGCATCGACGCCGCCAATATCCTCGGCCAAAGCCATGCGCGTCCTCCGGTCAATGCTGTGTGATGTATCTTGCCTAGCAAAGCGGCCAAACCCCCTGCCCGCCCATCCACGACACACCTGGGTCGCGGATGGGCCTTGGCCGGTGCGGCGCCGGCGACGATAGACAGACGGAGAAGCCGACCATAACCTGAAATCCAGTGAATTAACTTCAGTCAAACTGAAACGAGTCGCGCCATGTCCATCAAGATCGAGATGCTGCGCTGTTTCCGGGCGGTGGCCGACCATGGATCCCTGGCCGAGGCCGCCGTGGTTCTGGGCCGCACGCCCTCGGCCGTGTCGATGATGCTCAAGCAGTTCGAGGACCATGTCGGCGCGCCCCTGTTCGAAACTGCCCGCAAGTCGCGGGTGACCGCCCTGGGCCAGCAGGTGCAGGACGAAACCCGCCGCGAACTGGAGCATTTCGACCGGACGGTCGCCACCATCGAGGGGTTGAGCCGGGCGGAATTGGGGTATGTGCGGCTGGCGGTGACGCCGTCGCTGGCGCAATCGGTGCTGCCGCCGATCCTGCAACGCTTTCTGGCCGATCATCCCAAGGTGCGGGTGGATATGCGCGACATGGATTCCGCCACCGTGCAGCAAGAGCTTCAGGCCGAACGCGCCGATATCGGGCTGGCCAGCCTTGGTGCCCTGCCCGGCCTTGACGCGCACCGCCTGTTCACCGACCGCTTCGGCGTGCTCTGCCGCGACGATCACCCGCTGGCGCGCGATTGGGACAGGCTGGGGTGGCAGGATCTGTCGGATATCCCCTTTATCGCCAACGGCCTGTGCGACCAGATCCGTGACGCCGGGTTTCAGCCGATCCTTGCCGGGGCGCGTCTGATGGTGCGCAACACGGCTTCGCTTCTGGGGCTGGTGCGCGCGGGGGTTGGCGTGACGATCCTGCCGCGCCTCGTGGTGTCGCCGGAAACGCACGGCCTCGCCTTCCTGCCGCTGGCCGATACCGATGCCCGGCGGGAAGTTTGGATGATCAGCCAACCGCATCACGGGCTGCCGCCCGCCGCCCGCGCCCTGGTGGCCGCCATTCGGGCGGCCAACCTGCAAAGCGACGGCTGAATTTCAGCGTTTCTGAATAAACCTCAACTTCTTTGCGTTTGATTGAAGCGGCGCCCTGTGCCTTTCTTTGCGCAGATGATTTGCACGCGCGAACAGGGGACCACCAGATGACCGAGACCAAGCTGAACTATATCGCCGGGGAATGGGCCGCCGGGGCCTGCGAGGTTGAAAACCGCAA
This sequence comes from Nioella nitratireducens, assembly GCF_001879715.1. GTDB lineage: Bacteria > Pseudomonadota > Alphaproteobacteria > Rhodobacterales > Rhodobacteraceae > Nioella > Nioella nitratireducens. The sequence continues at coordinate 97,611 of NZ_MNBW01000010.1, forward strand.
CCCGTCGGACCTCAGCGATCTGGTGGGACTGTTCGCGCAGGCCACCGCAGATCAGCTTGACGACGCGTTGAATGCCGCCGAACGGGCACAGGCCGAATGGGCAGCCTACGGGATGGAACGCAAGCAGGCCGTCCTGATGAATATAGGCAACGAGTTGATGGCACGGGCCGAGGAGCTTGGCACGCTGCTGTCCCGCGAAGAAGGCAAACCGCTGGCCGAGGGCAAGGGCGAGGTCTATCGCGCCGGGCAGTTCTTCACCTACTACGCCGCCGAATGCCTGCGCCAGTTGGGCGAGAACGCCGACTCCGTTCGCGCGGGCGTCGAGATAGATGTCCGGCGTGAACCTGTGGGCGTGGTCGCGGTGATTTCCCCCTGGAACTTCCCGACCGCCACCGCCAGTTGGAAGATCGCCCCCGCCCTTTGCTACGGCAATGCGGTGATCTGGAAGCCCGCCAACGCAACCCCCGCCAGCGCCGTTGCCCTGACCGAGATCATCAGCCGTCAGGACATTCCCAAGGGTCTTTTCAACCTCGTCATGGGCGCAGGCCGCGACGTGGGCCAGCGGCTGGTCGAAAGCCCGCGCGTGAACGCGATTTCCTTCACCGGGTCTGTTCCGGTCGGACGCGGCATCGCCGCGGCTGCCGTGCAGAACTTCACCAAGATCCAGGCCGAGATGGGCTCCAAGAACGCTCTGGCCGTGATGGATGACGCAGATCTGGACCTGGCCGTGACGCTGGCCCTTGGCGGCGCGTTTGGCGGCACCGGGCAGAAATGCACCGCGTCCTCGCGGCTTGTGGTGCATGAAGGCATCCACGACGCCTTCGTTGAGAAGCTTGTGGCAGGGGCCAAGGCGATGAAGGTGGGTCATGCGTTGGCGCACGGCACCCAGATGGGGCCGGTCGTTAGCCAACAGCAGCTGGACGAAAACCTGGCCTATGTGGATCTGGGCAAGTCCGAGGGCGCTGAACTGGCCTGTGGCGGCCAGCGTCTGACCATGGAAACCGACGGCTATTTCATGTCGCCCGGCGTCTTCCTGAACACGACCAACGCCATGCGCATCAACCGCGAGGAAATGTTCGCGCCGCTGACTTCGGTCATCAAGGTGGGCAGCTATGACGAGGCGCTGGCGACGGTCAACGACACCAGGTTCGGCCTGACCTCGGGCATCGTCACCCGCAGCCTTGCCCGCGCCACCCATTTCCGCCGCAACGCCCGCACCGGCGTCGTCACCGTCAACCTGCCCACGGCAGGCACCGATTACCACGTTCCCTTCGGCGGACGCGGCGACAGCAGCTATGGCCCGCGTGAACAGGGCCGCACAGCGGCAGAGTTCTACACGACCGTGAAAACCGCCTACATCTCGGCAGGAACCCCGGCATGACCTATCGTATCGACTGCCTGCAATACGCCAACTGGTCGGAAAAGATATTTCGCCAGATGCGCGAGGGGGGCGTCGATGCGGTGCACGTCACCATCGCCTATCACGAGATGTTTCGCGAAACCGTGCTGAATTTCGAACGCTGGAATCGTTGGTTCGAACAATTCCCAGACCTGATCATGAAGGGCCAGTGGGCCAGCGATATCGACATCGCCAAGGCCAATGGCCGCACCGCGATCTTCTTCGGCTTCCAGAACCCCAGCCCCATCGAGGACGATATCGGGCTGGTCGAGATCCTGCACACGCTCGGCGCGCGGTTCATGCAACTGAGCTATAACAACCAGTCGTTGCTGGCGACGGGCTGCTACGAGGCCGAAGACCCCGGCCTGACCCGCATGGGCCGCGAGGTTATCAGCGAAATGAACCGTGTCGGGCTGGTGGTGGACATGAGCCATTCGGCGGACCGCTCGACCATCGAAGCGGCCGAGCAGTCCACCCGCCCCATCGCCATCACCCATGCCAACCTGCACAGCTGGCAGCCCGCCTTGCGCAACAAGCGCGACGACGTGGTGCGCGCAGTGACGGAAAACGGCGGCATGATGGGCTTTTCGCTCTACCCCCACCATCTGAAAGACAAATCCGCTTGCTCGGTCGAAAGTTTCTGCGCGATGGTCGCTGACGCCTGCGACCGCTTCGGCGTCGATCATTTCGGCATTGGCAGCGACCTGTGTCAGGACCAGCCCGACAGCGTGGTCGAGTGGATGCGCACCGGGCGCTGGACCAAGGGCGTGGATTTCGGCGAAGGCTCTGCCGATGCGCCGGGCTTCCCGCCACAGCCCGACTGGTTCCGCGACAACCGCGATTTCGGGAATATCGAAGCAGGGCTGCGCGCCAAGGGCTTTGACGAGGCCGATATCGCCAAGCTCATGGGCGGCAACTGGTATCGTTTTTTCGCGGAAAACTTCACCCCGCCTGCCTGAACGCGGCATGATATGAATATGACGGCAGGAGGAGACCCCATGGACCAGACGACCCACGCCACGATCGCCCCGCGCGATCCACAGACGGTGATGACGCTGGCGCGGCTTGGCTCGTTCCACCAGTCGCGGTTGTCTTTCATGCGGGTGCTGCTGCGCCGCCTGAAATCCGAACGTTGGACCTTCGACCGCCCGCGTTTCGACATCGACGATACCGGCGTGGGCGTCGCCGTCTATTCCGCGCATGGGCCAAAGCACAGCTATTCCCTGATCGCCTTCGCCAATGATTTGCCGCCCGAAAAACGCTCTGATCGGGTGATCGCCACCGAATGGGACGCGACCTTTACCCTTTACGACGGGGTGCCGTCCGACGCTGATATCGAGCGGCTGTCGCACAACATCCCGAAACAAGAGGCCGGCCGCGTCAGCGAGCGCGAGCTTTCCGTCAGCCGCGCCAACCGCTCTGTCCGACTGTGGGATGACGTGGTCGAAAGCCTCGCCGCCGGGCACCAACCCGATACCGCCCGCGTGACCGAGGTGGGCTATTTGATGCGCACGACCGCTGTCTACGGCTCTGGCAAACTGGGGGCCGCCGACCGCGAGGCCACCGCGGATCGCCCCGAATTTCAAGCCCCGTTCCAGATCGAGATGCTGAGCGTTTTCCTGACCCGCGCCTTCGTCATGGACCTTGTCGAGCACATGGCCCAAAGGCGCGCCCCCGAGACAGCGGTGCCGCTCGACCCCGCCTTGCGCCGCCGCTTCGGGATCGGAAATTCCACCGGCCTCGGAATGGCGCCTTACCTGATCAATCACCCAATCCTGCTGAACAACTGGATCGCCGCGCGGGAAGAGGCCCTGGCCCGCGTCCGCAGCCTGCCGCGCGCCCTGCCCGGCACCGCCGAGGCGTTCCGCGTCTTTGCCCGCCGCGCGCGGGCCAATGCCCATGCGTGGCAGTCCGAGCACCCGCTGCAACAGGAAAAACTGGCTGGCCTGCGCCGCGACATGGATATGCTGGCCACCCATCTCGCGGCTGCCGACCTCGACTCTGGGCAGCCGTGGAACCGGCTTTGGAACTGGGCTGAAACCACCCTCGGGCTGGAAGGGCAGGAACAACTCGCCTCGCTCCTGCTGGAACCCCATGGCGAGCTGGTCGATGGGCTGTCGGGCTGCATGGCCGCCGATGAAGCCGGGACCACCCGGATCGACGGAGCCATGCCGCGCGCCCGCCTGCTGGCACTGGTCGAGGACATCTACGGTTGGGCCCTGTCCATCGACTGGGACGCGCGCGACGCGCAGGCGCGGGTCTGGTACACCTCGGAAGAAAAGCTGGAACCCCGCCTTGGCGAGCGCTTCGAGGAAGAGATCGAACCCTACGAACAGCCGCTCTGCCCCGGCCGCGATGCCGCGCGGATGAACGCCGACCTGATCGCCAGCGATGCCGCGACCGTGGCGGCGTTCCTGATGCGCCATCCCGAACACCGCCATATCGCACGCCGCACCCAGATCGCCGCCCGCTTCCCCTATGCCGAGATCCGCGACAACACGATTGCCGCCGACATGCTGCCCATCGACCTGTTGCGCGCCAAGCTGTCCTTTTTCGGAGCCTGCCATTTCGACCCGCGCTCGGACCGGTGGGTGCGGATCAACATGTATCAAAACGCCCCCTTCCCCGCCGATCTGGCGGCGGGCGCCGCCGATGACTGGACCCTGCCGCAGCTTGAGGAGACAGCCCCATGACGCCCACATGGTCGCTCAACGAACTGGAGGCGCTGTCGCGCAAGGCCGCGCGCGGCGCGGGCTACAGCTGGGGCCTGTCGGAAGAGGCGGGCCGCGCCACCCGCTGGCTCTGCGCGCGCGGCCTCGCCGGGGCCGAGGCGCTGGTGCGGCTGCTCGACTGGCGTGACCTGCGCGACCATGACGCGACGGTGCCCATGCTGCACCCCCAGCATTGGCAAGCCGCGCCCAAGGGCACCTGCCCCATCGTCGCGGGCACCCTGCTCAGCGATGGCGTGGGCGAGGTCTCTCCCCTCGCGCTGCATCTGCAAGGCGTCCAAGAGCCACTGTTGCTGCTGCCCTTCGTGGCGTGGCGGGCCGAGGCGGCGGGCGATGCCCTGTCGGTCTCGTTCGACGGTCTGCGCTATGTCACACGACCCGATGGCCACCTGCTGCGCAGCGCCGAGGCCGGGTCAGCGCATGACGGGGTAGAGGTGTCGGCGGTCGCCGCCCCGCGCGGCACCCCGATAATGGCCCACACACGGGCCGAGGTCGCGCCCGAAACAATGCAGCGGCTCACCGCCTTCGCCACCCGCACCTACGCCCCGGCGACCGAGGCCAGCCGCCTTGCCGGTGCAGGCGCGGGCCTGTCGGATAACGACTAGGCGTCGTCCGGGCCGCAACAGCTCTTCGCCCCCAGCACGTCCAGATCGGACAGGATCGGGCAATCGGGCCGGTCATCGCCCGCGCAGGCATGGACCAGATGGGCCAGCGTTGCCCGCATGGATTGCAGTTGCGCAATCTTGTCGTCGATCTGGGTCAGATGCTCTTGGGCGATCCGCTTGACCGAGGCGCTTTCGCGCCCCTCGTCCTCATACAGCGCCAACAGCGCGCGGCAATCCTCGATGGTGAAGCCGAGCGCGCGGGCGCGCCCGAGGAACGCCAGTTTGTGCAGGTCGGTCTCCCGGAACGCGCGATAGCCATTTTCGCTGCGCAGGGGCCGGACCAGTCCGATATCCTCATAGTAGCGGATGGTCTTGGCAGGCAGGCCCGACAGGCGCGAAACATCTCCGATATTCATGGCGGTCCCTTTCATTCTGCCGCGACCGGGGCGGACGCGGTCGGGGCACCGCGCACCCGCGCGCCCTCGTCCATCGCGGGCGCGATCCGGCGCAGCCGCAGCGCGTTGGTCAGCACGAAGACCGACGACAACGCCATCGCCCCGGCGGCAATGACCGGCGACAACAGCAACCCCAAGGCCGGGTACAGCGCGCCCGCCGCCAGCGGGATAAGCGCGGTGTTATAGGCAAAGGCCCAAAACAGGTTCTGCTTGATGTTGCGCATGGTGCGGGTCGAGACCTCGACCGCGTTGACCACCCCGCGCAGGTCGCCCGACATCAGCACCACGTCGGCGGCCTCGATCGCCACGTCCGTGCCGGTGCCGATGGCGATGCCCACATCCGCATGGGCCAGTGCTGGCGCATCGTTGATGCCGTCGCCCACGAAGGCCACCTGCCTGCCGCCCGCGCGCAACGTGTCCAGCGCGGCGACCTTGCCGTCGGGCAGCACCCCGGCGACAACGTGGTCGATCCCGGTTTCCGCAGCGATGGCGTCTGCCGTTTCGCGCTTGTCGCCGGTGATCATGGCGACCCTGAGGCCCTTGTCATGCAGGGCGGCAATGGCCGCGCGGCTGGCGGGTTTCACCGGGTCGGCCACGCCAATCACCGCCGCGATCCGGCCGTCGATGGCCGCGAACAGCGCCGTGCGCCCACGGCTGGCGAGGTCGGTTTCCGCATCAGACAGCGCACCGGGGTCCACGCCCTCGCGCAACATCAGCCGGTCCGCGCCGACCAGAACCGCGCGGCCATCCACATTGGCCGTCACCCCATGGCCGGTGATCGACTGAAAGTCGCTGGCCCGCAACCGGCCCGCGCCTTCCGCGCGCGCCGCCCGCACGATGGCCGCGGCAATCGGATGTTCCGACAGGTCTTCCACAGCGGCCACGCGGGCCAGCACATCGGCCCGGTCAAAACCCTCTGCCAGCACCAGATCGGTCAGTTCCGGGCGGCCCTCGGTCACGGTGCCGGTCTTGTCCAGCGCCACCACGTCAACCGAGGCCAGCCGTTGCAGCGCATCACCCTTGCGAAACAGCACCCCCATTTCCGCCGCGCGACCCGTGCCCACCATGATCGAGGTCGGCGTCGCCAGCCCCATCGCACAGGGGCAGGCGATGATAAGAACCGAAACCCCGGCCACCAGCGCCAGCGTCAGCGCGGGCGTCGGGCCGACAATCAGCCAGATCAGCACCGTCAGCACGGCGGCGGTCATCACGGCGGGCACGAACCACAGGGTGATCTTGTCCACCAGTCCCTGGATCGGCAGCTTGGCACCCTGCGCCTCTTCCACCATGCGGATGATCTGGGCCAGCGTCGTCTCGGCCCCCACCCGCGTGGCCTTGAATTGCAGGCTGCCTGCTCCATTGACGGTCCCGCCCGTCACCTCATCTCCGTCGGTCTTTTCCACCGGCACAGGCTCGCCCGTGATCATGCTTTCATCGACGTGAGAGCGGCCTTCCGTCACCTCGCCGTCCACGGCGATACGTTCGCCCGGACGCACCACCACCACATCGCCCAGCGCCAGCGCGTCGATCTCGATCTCGATCGGTTCGCCATCACGCAAAACACGGGCGGTCTTGGCCTGCAACCCCAGCAATTTCTGGATCGCGGCGCCGGTGCGGCCCTTGGCGCGCGCCTCCAGATAGCGCCCGATCAGGATCAGCACGACGATCACGGCCGCCGCCTCGAAATAGACCGCGCGCACCGCTTCGGGCAGCAGCCCCGGCAGGAAGGTCGCCACCACCGAATAGCCATAGGCCGCCCCAGTGCCGACGGCGACAAGGCTGTTCATGTCCGGCGCGCCCTTCAGCAACGCGGGAATGCCCTTGGCGTAGAACACCCGCCCCGGCCCCACCAGCACGACCGTGGTCAGGAAGAACTGGATGATCCAGCTCGCCTCCTGCCCGATGCTGGCGTTGATCGCGTGATGGATGGCAGGGATCGCGTGGCCACCCATCTCCATCAGAAAGACCGGCAGCGCAAACACCGCGGCGAAGGCCGTCCGGCGGGCCAGCCCCCGCGCCTCTTCTTCCTTGCGGCTGGCGCGGTCCTCGGTCGCGTGGTCCGTGGCCACTGTCGCCGGATAGCCAATATCGGTGCTGGCCCGGATCAGGTCGCCGACGCTGACCGCGCCCTCGGCAAAGGTCACCGTGGCCGTTTCCGCCGCAAGGTTGACACTCACCTCCAGCACCCCCGGCACCGCCTCCAACGCCTTGTCCACCCGACCCACGCAAGACGCACAGGACATCGACTCGACGCTCAGCGTCACGGTTTCGGTGCGGGCGGGATAGCCCAGATCGTCAAGCGCCTGAACCGCCTCGGTCAACCGCCCTGGACCGTCCAGCGTCATCCGGGCCTGTTCCGTGGCAAGATTTACCGCCACGTCCGACACGCCCGGCAGCGCGGCAAGGCCGCGCTCGACCCGCCCCACGCAGGATGCGCAACTCATGCCCTCGACTTGAAGGGTTGCGGTTTGTGTCTCTGCCATGGCGGTCTCCGGTCGTCTTTGGTCCGATATGGGAGGTATATGGGGCTTCCAGTTACTGGAGGGTCAAGGGAGGACGTAAGATTAATTTCGCTCGTCCCTGTTCTTGACCTTCCAGTTGGGGGAAACCCTACCTGACAGGGCGGATCATCGAAAAAAGGAGTCCTGTCATGAAATTCACTGTCCCCGACATGAGCTGTGGCCATTGCGTTGCCGCGATTGAAAAGGCCGTGGCCGCCGCCGGACCGGGCCTTGGCGTGGCCTGCGATCTGGAAAGCAAGACCGTTGCCCTGGCCGGCTTCACCTCGACCGACGCCGCGCAAGAGGTTTTGCGCAAAGCGGGGTACGAGGCGACCCCGGCCGCCTGATCCCGCGGGTTCTTGCCCAAAGGTTAAGCCGCCTTTGGCCGGATTAACCACACCCGGTCCGGTTTCGGGGGGCCGGGCCAGCGGCCAAACCGGTGTACGGGGGGTGCACCGGGGGTGTACGGGGGGTGTACCGGGGGCGACACACCCGTTTCGCCGTGACCGGCAGGGCTTTTACACCCCACGGTTTAGTCGTTAATGTCCCCCCTGACACGAGATCGAAGGCAGTTTTCGACATGGCCCATTATGAATACAAGGTGGTCCCCGCCCCCGAAAAAGGGGTGAAAGCCAAGGGCGTGAAACGCTCCGAAGACCGCCTTGCCCTCGCCTTGTCGCAGGTCATGAATGCGCTCGGCGCGGACGGCTGGGACTATGTCCGCGCCGACATCCTGCCAACCGAAACACGCTCTGGCCTGACCTCGAAACAGACGGTCTACCACACCCTTCTGGTCTTCCGCCGGGAACGGCAGGAAGCCGCCGATATGCCTGCCCCCGAACCAGACGTCCAGTCCGCCGAAACGGCCCTGCCCCCCGTCGAGCCAGACGTCAGCGAGGCCCCGTTGGACGACGCGCAAGACGTCCAAACGCCCGAGGAAGAGGCCCCGGACCTGCCACGCCGGGATGTCGCCGCGCAGTAGTCGTCAGACCTGGACCACCAGCGCCAAGGCATGGATTTCACTCAACAAATCCTTGCCGATAGCATCGTGGACCGCGCGATGGCGGGCAATGCGGCTCATTTCATCCAACCCGTCCGCCGCGATCACGACGCGAAAATGGCTCTCGCCGCCATCCTGATACCCGGCATGGCCACGATGGCTTTCGCTCTCGTCGATCACCTGCAAACGGCGCGGAGACAGGGCCGTTTCCAGACGGGTTCGTATTTTCTCTGCGCGGCTCAACTTTCTGCCTCCTGACCTCTTCACTCCCCTGCGGAAAACACTAGACTGCCTGCTCCGAGTCGAGAAGGGATGACCCATGGCCAATAACGACCCGTTCAATTTCGATCTGCGCGTCTCGACGGACAAGAAAAAGCGCCGCACCGGGCGGCGCGGAATGTCAGGCGCCTTCGAAACGTCGCAGCGGCAATGCGAGCACCCCGGATGCGAGGAAGCCGGCCAATACCGCGCGCCCAAGGCGCCGGACGTGTTGGATGACTATTACTGGTTCTGCAAGGACCACGTGCGCGAATACAATCTCAAATGGAACTTCTTCGAAGGCACCACCGAAGCCGAGATGGAAGCGCAGATGGAACGCGACCGCGTCTGGGACCGCCCCACCAAGACGTTCAAGAAATCGGTCGAGGAACGGGCCTGGTCGCGGCTTGGCGTCGACGATCCGCATCAGGTTCTGGGTGGAAACGCCACCCGCAATCCCGGTAAAGGCGCCAGCAATGGCCGCCGCCTGCCGCCCACCGAACGCCGCGCGATCGAGATACTGGAGGCCAAGGATCACTGGACCAAGGCCGAGGTCCGCAAGGCCTACAAGGCGTTGATCAAGGTGCTGCATCCCGACATGAACGGCGGCGACCGCAGCCAGGAAGAACAGCTGCAAGAGGTGGTCTGGGCATGGGATCAGATCAAGGACAGTCGCAACTTCAAATAGGCCCTGTCCCGTCTTGCCCGTCTTGGCGCAGGCAAAGCCCCGCACCGACATGCCGTCGCTGCGGGGCTTTGCCATGGCGCGTGGCCATGTGACGACAGGCTACTCGATCTCGTAGGTGATCGTCACCTGTGCGCTCACCGATACCGTGCCTTGCGCCACCGGCACGTTCATCACCGGCATCGCCATGGTGTCGGCCCGCATCACCGGAGACGAGGTGCCACCCTCGGAAATGCCGACAACGCGCCGGATCTCGACCCCGGCCGCCTCGGCATAAAGCTCGGCCCGCGCCATCGCGTCGGCCACCGCCGCGCGCCGCGCCTCATCCTGCACCGGCGACGGGTCTTCCAATCCGAACTCGATCCCGTTGAAGTCATTGGCCCCCGCGCGGGCCACGGCATCCAGAACGCCACCAAGACTGTCGAGGTCCATCACCTGCACCGACAAGGCATTGCTGACCTCGTATCCCTCGATCCGCGCCGGGTCTTGCGAATCGTAGCTGCGGTTGGTCCAGATCGGGTCGATCTGAAAGCGGCTGGTCTGCATGTCCCCGGACGCGACCCCGGCGCGCGACAGGACTGACAAAACACGTTCCAGTTGTGCGCTGTTCTGCTCCAGCGCCCGTGCCGCCGCCACGTCATGCGTAACAACCCCCACCCGGATCGTGGCCATGTCGGGGGCTGCGGCCACCTCTGCGCGGCCTGTGACCACCATTGTCGCCATGTCTGCGGCCATGGCCGGTGCGGCCAGTGTCAGAACCGCCAATGCGACTGCAATCTTTTTCATCCTCGAACTTTCCTTTTGAAGTTGGATAGGAACAGCTTAGGATAAATTCCGCCCACCCGCAGCCGGCGCGGGTGGGTCGGGTTTTTTCCGGCGGCTTTCTGCTATAAGGCCGAGGATCGAACGGGAACCCGGTGTATATGGGAGGCCCGGACCGGCAGAGGGTTGCATGGCACCACAATTCGCGTTGTTCCTTTCGCCCGAGGGGATCGCCCTTGCGCATCGCCAGACGGCTGGCCATTGGGCCGTGCTCGGCGACACTCCGCTTGACGTGCCCGATCTGGGCGCGGCCCTTGTCGTGTTGCGCAAACTGGCGCAGGAACGGGTCGAGGGCGATCTGCCGACACTGGTGGTCTTGCCCGACGATCAGGTGCTTTATACCTCGCTCACCGCACCCGGCCCGGACGAGGCGGAGCGGCTTGAACAGATCCGCACCGGGCTGGAGGGGCTGACTCCCTACGATGTCGCCGATCTGGCCTTCGACTTCGTGCCGCTGGAGCCTGTCGAGGATGGCCGGGTCAAGCTGGCCGTGGTGGCCGACGAGACCTTGGAGGAAGCCCGCGCCTTCGCCGTCGAACACGGGTTCACGCCGGTTGGCCTGGCGGCGCGGCCACTGGACAACCGCTATCCCACCATCGCCCATTTTGACCGCAGCCTGCCGTGGCTCGACGAGGTTCCGGATATCGAATTCGGGCGGGACACCTGGCAAAAGCCCAAACCCCCCGAACCGGAGCCCGCCGCAGATGAGGCCAGCGACGCCGGTGACGACACCGTGCCTGCCACCGAGGCCGCAAAAGACCCCGCCCAAACCGGCGAGGCTGCGCCGCTTGATGCGCCCATGGCAGAGCCTGACCCTGCCGAGGAGAACGCCACCGATACGGACGGGTCGCTGGCGAAGGCCACCGCACAGGCAGGCGTACCGCCCGGCGAAAGCATCATGGCCCCGCCGGGCACCCCCGACGCAAGCGGCGTCGACGAGACCTCGCTCAGCGCCCAATCCCGCCCATCGGCCAGCACGTTGACCCTGCCCGCGTCTGCTGGTCTCGTCCGACCGACGTCGGACACGGCTTCCGCCGAAGACAGCGCCGCTGGCCAGCCCCCCGAGGCAGTGGACGCACCGCTGCAGATTCCGGCAGGCTTCGGCGCGGGCCGCAGCGCGACCGAGGGACAGCCCGGTGCGCTGGTCAGCCGCCGCCGCTCGCGCTTTGGGCCTGCTGCGGCCGACGACAGCCCGACCCTGCCCCGCACCACGCGAGACGACGGCGACGAAAACGCCCAGCCGACCTTTGGGCGCGGCAAGTCCAAGGACAGCGACGACGAGGCCAAGGCCCCACGCGGCAAACGTGGCCGCAAAACCCCCAAGGCACCGGGCCGCCCGGCGCAGGCCGGGCCCGAGCCGAAAATGCCCCCGCTTGCGCGGCTCAAAACCGAAATAGAGACCCGCAAGGCAGAGACCAAAGACCCGCTGCCGCTGCCGACTCGCAAACCATTCGAAAAGCCGACCGCAGAGCCGCCTTCAAGCAGCAGCTTCAAGACGCGGGTCGCCAGTCTGGGGCGGCAAATTTCGGCAGGATCGGAAAAGGCCCAGACCAAGGCCCGCGACGCGGCGTCCGATGCCAAGGGAAAGCTCACCGGGCAGGGCGGCCTCCGGAACCGGCTGAAAGGCCTTGCACCGTCTCGAACGCCCAAAGCCAAGGACGGCGATGCCCCCAAGGCCACCCCCAAAAAGGCCGAGACCGAGATCACCCCGCCGCCCGTTGAAAAACCGGCGACGCCGGCCAAACCGGCGCAGGACAAGGGCCGCCGTGGCGGGCTTGGGCTGCGCGGGCGCAAGGGCGCGCCCAAGGGGCCGCTCGACGCCGCTGCCCGCGATGCTCTGGCCGAGGTGATCACGCCCCCAACCGCCGCGCCGCCCCCGACCGCCGCGCCCGAACGCACACGCTTTGACACCTCGCGCGGTCGCCGCAAGACGCAGGAAATCTCGGAAGCGGACGCGCCGATCCTCGGCGGCCTGCTGGCACGCGGGTCCATCGCCACGCAGCGCGGGCCATCGCTGCGCGGCGGGCTGATCCTGACGCTCATCCTGCTCGCCGTGCTTGCCCTGGCCGGGTTGTGGGCAGTGTTCTACCTGCCCGAAACGGCGCTTGGCCGCTGGATGGGGCTGACGCCCGAAGACGACCCTGTGGTCATTGCTGAAACCGCGCCCAACGGCCTCGCCCCGCCGGAACCGGGGGCCACGACGCCCTCGGCCGAGCCTGACTCGCCGATGGACCTCGGGAGTATTGCACCTGACGCGGTTTTGCCCGGCCCGATCACAACGGCACCGGACGCCCCCGACCTGCTGCCCGATATCGACGCGCCGCTGGATCTGGACCCTGCCCCGGTCACGGGCCCGCCGGTCGATCCTGAAACGCTGCTGCCGTCAGAGGAAGAAAACGCCAATTTCTATGCCCGCACCGGGGTTTGGCAACGTCCCCCGGTCCTGACGCTGCCCACCCCCGACACCAATATCGCCGATGACGTGATCTTCGCCGGGCTCGACCCGCATGTGAACAGCCACGACGCCATTGCGCTGGCCGCTTCCGGCCCGCTGCCCTCCGCCATGCGCCCCGCTGGCCTCGAGCCGCCGCTGGCCCCGGAAATGCAAGTCGCCCTGAACCCCGAGGATCTCGTCGATCCCAGCCCCGATGGCACCCTCGCCCCCTATGGCGTGCTGATCTATTCCGGCCCGCCCGGTGTCCTGCCCGAACCGCGCCCGACCGACGCACCGGCAGTCTTGGCCGCCGCCGCGGCAGAAGCCGCCGTTCAAGCCGATGCCGACGCCCAAGCCGAGGCCACCGCCGCCGACGCAGTGACCGCCGGGGCGGTCCAAACGGCGCTGTTGCAATCCTTCCGGCCTGACACGCGGCCTAACGATCTGGTCGAACAGCAGGAACGTTACGTCCTTGGCGGCATCACCTATGACGAACTGGCCGCGATCCGCCCCGAAGGCCGCCCACAATCCCTACAGGAACAGGCAGCCGCCGAGGCCGCCGTCGATGCGACGCCCGGCGACATTACCGACGCCAGCACTCTTGCGGTGGCGGTATCCTATATCCCGCGGACCCGCCCCTCGAATATCGAGGCGATGGTGGCCGCCGCCCGCGCCGCCGGAAACGTTCCGCCCGATGCCGACACGGCGACGTCCGACACCCTCCAGCCGGACATCCCAAGCTCGGCCTCGGTGACCCGCGCCGCCACCGAGGAAAACGCCATCAACCTGCGCAACGTGAACCTGATCGGTGTCACCGGCGCATCCGGGGCCCGCCGCGCGTTGATCCGCTTGCCCACGGGCCGGTTCGTGACTGTCGAGGTGGGTGATCGGCTCGATGGCGGGCAGGTTGCCGCGATCGGAGAGGACACGCTGCAATACGTGAAACGCGGGCGCACCATCACCCTCGAAGTGCCTGCGGGCTGATTGACTAAAGCAGCACCGCCGCCGCCAGCCCGAGAAACGCAAAGAACCCAACCACGTCGGTCACGGTGGTCACGAAGGCCCCCGAGGCCAGGGCGGGGTCGATTTCCAGCCGATCCAGCACCACCGGGATCAGAATGCCCGCCAACCCGGCAATGACGAGGTTGATGACCATCGCCACCGCGATCACCGCGCCAAGCGCCAGCGAGCCGAACCAGAACAGCCCGACCGCGCCCATGACGGCGGCGAAAACCAGCCCGTTGATCAGGCCAACGCTGGCCTCGCGCATGACCACCCGCATCAGGTTCGATCCGGTCAAGTCCTTGGTGGCAATGGCGCGCACGGCGACCGTCAGGCTTTGCGTGCCCGCATTGCCCCCCATCGAGGCCACGATCGGCATCAACACCGCCAGCGCCACGAATTGCGCAATCGTATCCTCGAATTGCGCAATGACCAGCGAGGCAAGGATGGCCGTGATCAGGTTCACGAACAGCCACGGAAAACGCTGCTTGGTGGTCTCGAAAACACGGTCCGACAGGCTGCCTTCGCCCACACCGGCGAGGCGCAGGATGTCTTCCTCGGCCTCTTCGTCGAGCACGGCCATGGCGTCGTCGATGGTGATCACCCCCACCAGCCGCCCGTCATCGTCGACGACCGGCGCGGATATCAGGTGATACTGGTTGAACGCATAGGCCACATCCGCCTCGGGCTGGCTGACCGGGATGACCATGAAGATCTCTTCGACCAGATCCTTGAGTCTCACGGTCCGCCCCGTCGACAAAAGCCGCCCAAGCGTGACATTGCCCACCGGTTTCATGCGCGGATCGACGAGGATCACGTGGTAGAATTGATCCGGCAATTCGGTGGTTTCGGCGCGCAGGTAGTCGATGGTCTGGCCCACGGTCCAGAAATCCGGCACCCGCACAACTTCGCGCTGCATCAAACGACCGGCGGAATATTCCGGGTAGCTCAGCGCCTCTTGCACGGCCGCCCGGTCGGCGGCGTCAAGTGCACTCAGGATCGCGGTCTGCTGATCCTGTTCAAGGTCTTCCAGAAGATCGACGACATCGTCGCTTTCCAGATCGCGCACCGCTTCGGCCAGTTGCAGCGCCGGCAGCAGTTCGATCACATCCTCCCGGATGCCCTCGTCCAGTTCCGACAGCACTTCGCCGTCGATGCCTTCGCTCCAGACCAAAAGAAGCGCAGCCCGTTCGCCATGCGACATCTGTTCAAGAAGGTCGGCGATGTCAGCCGGGTGCAGCGGTTCGAAAAGGGCCTTGATCCTGTCGGTATCTGTCGCCTCGATAGCCTCCAGAACATTGTCATAGAGCGACGCGTCGAGCGCATAGGCGTCGTCCTGCGGCTCCGGTTTCTGGAGGTCTTCTATCGCCATGCGCACCCGCCCTTAAGGTCTTTTCCGCTTTTTCGGATACTATAGAGACGGCGGGCAGGATATGACAGGTGTGGAACCGACAAAGGACCCCGAAAATGCGCGAAACCCTTTTGATCGGGCAAATCCTGACCTTTTCCGCCGATCCGTTTGTCGCGGGCCTGGACGCGGTCCATCATGACAGCCGGGGCGCGATCCTGGTCCGCGACGGCGCGATTGCCGCCACCGGCCCCGCCGACGCCCTGATCGCCCGGCACCCGCAGGCCGAGCGGGTGGATCACGGTCAAGGCCTGATCCTGCCGGGCTTTATCGACGCCCATGCCCATTACCCGCAAACCGGCATCATCGCCTCGTGGGGCAAGCGCCTGATCGACTGGCTGAACAGCTACACGTTCCCGGAAGAACTGCGTTTCAGTGACCCAGCCTATGCCGCCGAGGCCGCCGCCTGCTATTTCGACCTGACGCTGGCCAATGGCACCACCACGGTGGCGAGCTACTGCACCATTCACCCCGAAAGCGTCGATGCCTATTTCAACGAGGCCAAAAAACGCGGGCTCCGCGCGCTTGGCGGCAAGACCTGCATGGACCGCAACGCGCCCGACGGCCTGCGTGACAGCGCCCAATCGGCCTATGACGACAGCAAGGCGCTGTTGGAAAAGTGGCACGGGGTGGACCGCCTCGGGTATGTCATCACACCGCGTTTCTCGCCCACCTCCACGCCCGGGCAACTCTCTGCCCTCGGCACCCTCTGGGCCGAGCACCCAGAGTGCCTGATGCAGACCCATCTCAGCGAGCAGACCGACGAAATCGCCTGGGTAAAATCGCTTTTCCCCGAGGCGCGCGATTACCTCGACACCTACGAAGCGCACGAGCTTCTGGGCGCGGGCGGGCTTTATGGCCATGCGATTCACCTCGAACAGCGCGAAATCGACCGGTTGAGCGAGGTCGGCGCCGCCCTCGTTCACTGCCCCACCTCCAACACTTTCATCGGCTCCGGGCTGTTCGACATGCGGCTTGCGGGGGCGCTTCGCGTGGGGCTGGCCACGGATACCGGGGGCGGCTCCAGCTTCTCGATGCTGCGCACGATGGCCGCAGCCTATGAAATCGGCCAGCTCAGGGGCAATCCGCTGCACCCGGCCCAACTCCTGTGGCTCGCCACCCAAGGCTCTGCCCGCGCGCTGCGCATCGACGACAAGGTGGGCCGCATCGCGCCGGGGATGGAGGCCGACCTCATCGTGCTCGACCTCGCCTCGACCCCGGGAATCGCACAACGCAGCGCCCGCGCCGAAACGATTTGGGAGGCGGTCTTTCCCACGATCATGATGGGCGACGACCGCGCCATCGCTGCGACCTACGTGGCCGGAATGCGCGCCTGATCCCTTCTTCTTGGTCGAAATACTCAACTGAACCCGCGCATCAGGCCCGACCGCATTCGACTGCGGGCCGCAACCAACGGTCCATGGCAATGCGGCCCGGCGAAGGCTCCCCTTTCAAGGGGGGCTTGAGACGGGTCGCGCCCCTCACCCCATCAGGCGCGTTGCCAGCCGCCGTTGTCGTTCCAGCACCATGGGCAGATCGAGGGTTGTCACCTGGCCGCCCGCCACCACCTGCCGTCCCTCGATGAAAAGATCGCGCACCTTGGCGGGCCCCGCCAGCAGGATCGCTGCGGCGTCCCAACTGCCCGCCGCCTCGACGCCGCGCAAATCCCAGACCGCAAGGTCCGCGCGCTTGCCCACGGCGATCTGGCCGCAATCGGGACGCCCCAGCACCTCGGCCCCGCCACGCGTGGCGATACGCAGCGCCTCTCGCGCGCTCATCGCGTCCGCCCCTTGCGACACCCGTTGCATCAGCATCGCCTGCCGCGCCTCGGCCACCAGATTTCCACTGTCATTCGAGGCAGATCCGTCGACGCCAAGCCCCACCCTGACGCCGGCATCGCGCATCGCCCGGACCGGCGCGATGCCAGATCCGAGGCGGCAATTGGAACAGGGACAATGGGCCACGCCTGTGTGGGATTTGGCGAAGAGGTCAATCTCTTGTCCATCCAGTTTCACACAATGGGCGTGCCAGACATCGGCGCCGGTCCAGCCCAGGTCTTCGGCATATTGCCCCGGCCGGCAGCCGAATTTTTCAAGGCTGTAAAGGATATCTTCATCGTTTTCCGCCAAATGGGTGTGCAACATCACCCCTTTGTCTCGGGCCAGGGCCGCGGCATCGCGCATCAGTTCACGACTGACAGAGAAAGGAGAACAGGGTGCAATCCCCACCCGGCACATCGCCCCTTCGGCCGGATCGTGGAACGCGTCGACAACACGGATACAATCCTGCAAGATCGCCTCTTCCCGCTCGACCAAGGCATCGGGCGGCAATCCGCCATCGCTTTCACCGATGCTCATCGCCCCGCGCGTGGGATGAAACCGCATGCCGATCAGACCCGCTGCCGCGATGGTATCGTCCAGCCGCGCGCCATTGGGATACAGATAGAGATGATCCGAGGTCAGCGTGCACCCCGACAGCATCAATTCGGCCATCCCGGTCAGGGCCGAAACATGCACTTCCTCGGGCCCGAAGCGTGACCAGATCGGGTAAAGCGTCTGCAACCAGCCAAACAGCAGGGCGTCCTGTGCTTCCGGCACCGCGCGGGTCAGGCTCTGATACAAGTGGTGATGCGTATTCACGAGGCCGGGCGTCACAAGGCAACCCTCGGCCAGATGCGCCTCGCCGCCGGTCAGGCCGGGACCGATTTCGGCGATCACCCCGTCCCGAATGCGGATATCGGCGCCCGAAAGCTCCGTGTTTCCGTCATCCATGGTCAGAATGCGATCGGCAGATTTGATGATGATATCGGACATGGCAACCCTCTTCGCTCCGACGCCCGTTTCGGTGGAGGGAGGCGCGGCACCGACAGAAAGGGCAAAGGACTCGGGGGGATCGCCGCAGATGAGGCCAGCCTATCGCGGCCCGCCCGCGCGGCTCAAGCCTCAGCCCGCCTGAAGCAGTTTCAGGGCGGCGCCATGCAATTCGGCACTCGCCGCCGCCAGAACCTGCCCGCCCTCATGCACCGGGCGCCCCTGCCAATCGGTGACGATCCCGCCGGCCGCTTCGATGACGGCAATCGGCGCGGAGATGTCATAGGCGTTCAGCCCGGCCTCGATCACCAGATCGACCTGCCCGGCGGCCAGCAGCCCGTAGGCGTAGCAATCCATGCCGTAGCGGGTCAGCTTGACCCTGTCGCGCACCCGCTCGAAGGCCAGACGCTCCTCAGTGGTTCCAACCTCGGGGAAGGTGGAAAACAGCGTCGCCTCGGACAAACGGCGCCCGCCGCGCACCGCCAAGGCTTGCGCTCCATGCGGCCCGGATACCGCCGCCTGCCCCAGCCCGCCTTCAAACCGCTCGCCGATATAAGGCTGGTCGATGATGCCGTAGAACGGCCCGTCGGCATCCTGAAGGCCGATCAACACCCCCCATGTGGGCGTGCCGGAAATGAACCCGCGCGTGCCGTCAATCGGGTCGAGCACCCAGGTCAGACCGCTGGTGCCCGCGACAACGCCATGTTCTTCCCCCAGAATCCCGTCATCGGGGCGTCGGTCGGCCAACACGGCCCGCATGGCAGTTTCCGCCTCGCGGTCGGCCACTGTCACCGGGTCGAACCCATCGGTCAGCTTGTTGTCCGCAGCCAGTCCCGCGTTGCGAAAATGCGACAGGGTCGCGCGCCGGGCGGCCTCGGCCAGCGCCCGGCCCGTGGCTACAAGCTCGGAGGCAAGGGATTGCGAAAGATCGGAACGGGTCAACATGGCGGGGCCTCGTGCGGGGTTTGTCCCGTCTCGGGTGGCACGCCGCCCCGACCCCGTCAAGCGCGGATCAGGCCGCCGCCCCCGACAGAACGCGGGCCAGTTCAAAGATCTGTTTGCGCTGATTTTCCGGGATCGCGTAATAGGAGCGCACCAGTTCCAGCGCCTCCTTGTCGGCCAGCACATCGCCCGGCAGGGTCGCGCCCGGGTCCACCCCGCCATCCAGACCCTCGAAGAAATATGCCACGGGCACCTCCAGCGCGGCGGCGATGTCCCACATCCGCGAGGCACTGACGCGGTTCATGCCGGTTTCGTATTTCTGGATCTGCTGGAACTTGATCCCCACGCGCTCGGCCAATTGCTGCTGCGTCATGCCTACCATCCACCGACGATGGCGGACGCGTTTGCCAACATGGATGTCGACAGGATGTTTCATTCTTATCTCCTTCGCAGCGCCGGGCCGGGTCCGCTTTGGACGTCGTCTAAGCCTGAGGAGTGATCTAGGCCGCCCGGGATACTTGGCAATAACAATAACCCTCTGCGGGAGCGCGCGCAAAAGGACGCATTGTCCCGGTTGCAACGGTCCGCTGGCACGTTAGCCTGCCCCGGCAACAGACCAGACAAGGACCACAGGATGCGCGCCTATCGCCTGACCAGCTTCGACACCCCGCCACGGATCGCGGACATCGACACACCGGCCCCGGCCAAGGGCGAGGCCCTCGTGCGGATCGCGGCCTGCGGGCTGAACTTCGCCGATCTTCTGATGGTCAAGGGCCGCTATCAGGACACGCCGGAACCGCCCTTCACCATGGGGATGGAAATCGCCGGCACAATCGAGTCGCTTGGCCCCGACACCGACGGCCCTGCCCCCGGCACCCGCGTTGCGGTCTTCGCGGGACAAGGCGGGCTGGCCGAATTGGGGTGTTTTCCGGTCGACCGGATCACGCCCATCCCCGATGGGATGCCGTTCGAGGACGCTGCCGCCTTCCTCGTGACCTACGGCACCTCGCACCTGGCGCTCGGACATCGCGGGCGGCTGCAAAGGGGCGAGCGGCTGCTGGTGCTGGGCGCGGCGGGGGGTGTCGGGCTGACCGCCGTTGAAATCGGCGCCCGCATGGGGGCCGAGGTCATCGCCTGCGCCCGTGGCACGGCCAAGCTGGCGGTCGCCAAATCCGCCGGGGCCACCCACCTGATCGACAGTGAAACGCAGGATATCCGCACCGAGGTCAAGGCACTTGGCGGCGCCGACGTGGTCTATGACGCCGTGGGCGGCGACCAGTTCAAGGCCGCGCTTCGCGCCACCAATCCCGGTGGGCGGCTTATTCCCATCGGCTTTGCCAGCGGCGAGGTGCCCCAGATTCCAGCCAATATCCTGCTGGTGAAAAACCTCGACGTGATCGGGCTTTACTGGGGCGGCTACATGCAATTCGCGCCCGAGGTGCTGACCGGCAGCCTGTCCGACCTCTTCGCCATGTACGAGGCTGGCGGGCTGCATCCTCATATCGGCGCGACGTATCCGCTGGATCAGACCGCCGACGCCATGGCGCTGATGAAGGCGCGGAAATCCACCGGCAAGGTCGTGGTGACGATCTGATCCAACGCGGCGCGCGGTCCTTTACATGCGCGCCGCCCACTCTCGCCTATTGATGCCGCAGGTCCAGGAAGCGCAAAACCGGTTTCCACATTTGCGCGCCATGATCTAGCGGCAGGCACTGGCGGCCTCCAACGCCGCCGTGCTCCACGGGCCGAGGTCACGGGCGACGAGTTGTGCGCCCTGCACGCGCGTTGCGAGAAGCCGCTGCCAATCGCTGTCGGCGGTCAAAATCTCGGGCCCCTGCCCGCAGTCGCGGATCGCAGAAGAGATATGCGCGTCGCCAATGCGGTGATTGGTCAGGCCCGAAACCGCCGCGACCTGGGTCAGCGCACCGGGTGTATACCGCCAGACACGTAGGGTGCGGGCCAGGTGCGGGCGGTCAATATACGCGATCTCCACCGCGCCATCGCCGTCAAAATCACCCGCGCCGACTATCGCCAGCCAACGGCGCGGCTGGCCGATATAGGGGGTGGCTGCGTCCAGAACCAAGTTACTCCCGGTCCAGCGATAGACCGCCAGCTGCGCACCAAACCGACGGTGACTGCGCGCGACGATCACCTCATCGGTGCCGTCGCCATCCAGATCGACCAGCCGGGGGGCCACGTCCTCGAACACGTGATCGGCCTCCAGCGTCAGCGCATGGCCGCACAGCCCGTGATTGCCCGGCGCATCGACCCAAAGCGTTTCGGGCTCGTCCTGTCGTCCAAGCACGAAATGGCGATAGCGTGTCACGGGATCGTCGAACCACGCGCGCCCGATGGCACCCCGTGTTGTCGCATCGACCGTGACGCTACCGGGATAGGCCGTCAGGCTGGCCTGATCGACCGTGCAGGCCGCCGCCCCACCCGCGCAGAACAGGGCCAGCGCACAGGCAAGCCCCACCCGCATCAGATCTGCTTTTCGGGCATCCGCACGACCAGCCCATCCAACTCGTCCGAGACCTTGAGCTGGCAGGTCAGGCGCGAAAACTCGTCCGGTTCATAGGCGAATTCCAGCATGTCCTCTTCCATTGGGTCGATGGCGGGCAGCTTGTCCTTCCACGCCGCGTCCACATGCACGTGGCAGGTCGAGCAGGCACAAGCCCCGCCGCAATCGGCCTCGATGCCCGGAATATTGTTGTCGCGCGCACCTTCCATCACGGTCAGACCGTTGGGAACGTCGACGACATGCTCGGTGCCATTGAACTCGATATAGGTGATCTTCGCCATGGGTGCCTGTCCTTAAACTCAGTCCGGGCATTACGTAGCGGCCCAAAACGGGCTTTGCCAGTCCGAATGCGTCACTTTTGCGCGGGGAAATTGCGCGCTTGCGTCATCTCTCTTATGTTCTATCTTTGTTCCCATGGAGCCCGATATTCGCCCCCCAGACTGGCCGCGCCCGCCCGTGGCGATCCAACACGCGCTGCTCGACCGACCGCCGCTGAATGCGCGGGTCACAGTGGCCGGGCTGGTCCTGGTGCGCCAGCGGCCCGGCACCGCCAAGGGGGTGATTTTCCTGACGCTGGAGGATGAAACAGGCGTCTGCAACGTCATCATCTGGCGCAAGATCTACGAACGCTTTCGCCGCGCGGTGATCGCCGGGCGGCTGTTGCGGGTGACGGGCCGGGTACAGCGCGACCACGGCGTCACCCATGTCGTTGCCGAAGAGGTCGAGGATATCTCGCATATGCTGGATGAGCTTCTGGCCCGCCCCGACGACCGTTAAGCCTTTGCCGCAAGGCCAAAACCCTGTATCCTATGCCCCAAGACAAGGGCCCCGCGCAGACGGGCCGACCGAGGCAGGCACAAGACAGGCGCACGGCAGACCCATGAAAGTTTCCCTTCCCCTTCTTGCGGGCCTGATGGGCTTGGCCGCCTGTGGCGCGGGCCCCGGTGCCGAAGTCGCCCGGCTGATGGAGCGGGACGGCACCATCATCTCGCGCGGGGAAGGCCCGGAAGACGCCCGTCCCGACGCTTGCTATGCCCGCGACCAGACGCCTGCCGTCATCGAAACGGTAACGGAACAGGTGATGGTCCAGCCACCGCAACTGGCCTCGGACGGGGCCGTGCGAGAGCCCGCGATTTTCCGCACCGAGACCCGGCAACGTATTGTTCAGGAACGACAAGAAGTGTGGTTCGAAACCCCCTGCCAATCCGAGACCGACCCCGCATTCATCGCCTCGGTCCAGCGGGCGCTTGCCGCGCGCGGCATCTACCAAGGCCCCGTCAACGGCGTGATGGACCGACCCACCCGCCGCGCGATCCGCCAGTTTCAAGACCCGCAAGGGCTGGATTCGGGCGTTCTGTCGCTGGCCGCTGCGCGCCTCTTGGGCCTAGCCGTCTGGGATCCGGTCGCCGCGGCACGTCCCGACTACGCGGCATCTGAAGAATAATCACAGCCTTGCTTGCCGGATCGACCTTGACTCGACTCATTTTTGACGTTGATCTCATTTTCATAAATGCGAGATCCAATGACCGAGACCACCCAAACCCCCGCACGCTTTGCCAAGGCACTGCTGATCCGCTGCAGGGGCGCCAGCAAGCGCGACCGCACCCGCGCACGCCTGCAAGCGGCGATGGCCGAACTGCTGGACGATCGTCCACCCGCAGACCTGAAGGTCGCCGATATCTGTCGCGTGGCGGGCAGCGCGCATGGCACATTCTACACCTATTTCCCCGACATTCGGGGCGCGCTGGCGGATACGCTGCTCGAATTCATCACCTTCCTTCAAGGTGAGATGCGACAAGCCGCCCGCAATGGCCCCACGCCCGAGGACCGCTCGCGCCGATCGACCGCCGCCTATCTTGATCTTTTCGCAGCCAATCGCGGGCTGATGCGCTGCCTCGTCACGCGGCTCGATGCTTTCCCCGAGGCCAGCGCTGCCTTTCAGCGCCTCAACCGCGACTGGGCCGAGACCGTGGCCGACGCTTGGGGGCGGCGGGGCGCAACATCCCGCGATGAACTGCTGCGCCGCGCCTACGCGCTTGGCGGCATGGTCGATCAATACCTGATCATGCTGCATTTCGGGGACGACCCCACGCTCGCCGCGCTGTCGCAGGACCGCACCGCGCTGATCGAGACCTTGTCACATATCTGGGAAAGAGGAATGACGGGATGAGCCTGATCGACGGGGCCGAATTTCAGAGGGCAGACGCCCTGCTGCCCGCGCAGCAGGCGGCATGGAACCGGCAGCGCGCCCATGTGGCGGACAACTCTGCCTTTTACCAACGGCTCTGGGACGGCGCGGCACCGCCCACCGACCTGCGCGATCTGCCAACCCTGCCGCTGTCGGACAAGGCTGGGCTACGGCTGAGTCAGGCTGCGCATCCGCCCTTCGGCGACTACCTTGCCACGCCGCGCGCCACCGCCAACCGGCTGCACCGCACCTCGGGCACCACCGGGCAAGCGATGAACCTTGCCCTTTCGGCCCGCGATGCCGCGATTACGGCGGCGGTCGGCGGGCGCTGCCACGGCGCGGCGGGGCTGACGGCGGATCACACGGTGGTGCATTGCCTGAACTACCAGATGTGGATGGGTGGCGTGACCGATCACATGACGTTGGAGGCAACCGGCGCGCTGGTCGTGCCCTTCGGCGTCGGCTCGACCGAATTGCTGATCCGCACGATCCAAGAGGTCGGCATCAACGCGATCTCCTGCACGCCCTCTTATCCGGCGGTGCTGGAACGGGTGCTCGACCGGCTCGGCATGGTTCCCCGCAATCTGGGTTTGAAACTCGGCCTATTCGGCGGCGAGCCGGGGCTGGACGACCCGGCTCTCAGGGACCGTATCCGGGAAACCTGGGGGATGGAGCCGCGCAATGCCAACTACGGCGTGTCTGACGTGTTTTCGAACTTCGCGGCGCAATGCGAACATGACTCGCGGCTGCATTTCATGGCTTGGGACGTGCTCTGGCCCGAACTGATCGACCCCGACAGCGCCACGCCCCTGCCCTTGCAGGCGGGAACCGAGGGCGAGCTTGTCCTCACCCATCTGGCCCGCGACTGCCAACCTTTGGTTCGGTTCCGCACCGGAGACATCATCGCGGTGGACGACACCGCTCCCTGCCGCTGCGGGCGCCATGGCTTTCGCTTCCGGGTGGTGGGACGCAGCGACGACATGGTGGTGGTGCGCGGGCTGAACCTGTTTCCCAGTATGGTCGCCGCCGTGCTGAGCGGGATCGAAGCGCTTTCGGGCGATTACCGGATCGTGCTGGACACGCCCCCACCCTATGACGCGCTGCCCCTGACGGCGGAACTGGCGCGCGGCGTCGCGGCCAGCGATGGGCTGCGCAACAGCGTGGAACAGGCCGTGAAACGCACCCTCGGCGCCAGCGCCCGCGTCACGCTGGTGCCGCACGGCACCTTCCCCGTAACCGAAGGCAAAACCAAACGCGTCCTGCGGGAGTACTGAGCGATGAGCGATTTCACCTATGACACCGTGCTCAGCGATCTGGTCGACGACGGCGTGCGCCGGATCGCCCTGAACCGGCCAGACCGGCTGAACGCGATGAACCTGACCCTCATCCGCGACGTGGCCCGCGCCTTCGACGATGCCAATGCCGACCCGGCGACACGGGCGATCATTTTCACCGGCGAGGGCCGCGCGTTCTGCGCGGGCGACGACCGGCAGGACCACACCCACCCCGCAAGCGAGGAAGAGGCCCGCAGTCTGGTCACCGCCATTCAGGCCGCGACCCGCGCGATCTGTTTCGGCCCCAAGCCGGTTGTGGGCGCTATCAACGGATGGGCCGTGGGCGGCGGGTTCGAATGGGCAATCAACTGCGATTTCCCGATCTGGGGCGACAGCGCCAAGGCGTTCTTCCCCGAGGTCTCGCTCAATCTCTTCGTCACCGGCGCGGTCACCACCCTGTTGCCCGCGATGGTCGGTCTTGCCAAGGCGCGCGAGATGCTGATTTTCGGCGACCGCTACACGGCGACCGAGTTACACAGCCTCGGCGTGGCCTGGCGCGTTGCCCCGGATGACGCGCTTGCGGACGAGGCGCTCGTCACCGCGCGCCGCCTCGCCGCGCTGCCACCGCTTTCGACCCGCGCGATGAAACGGGTGCTGAACGCGGCGGCCATGCCCGACATGTCCCGCGCGCTGGATCTGGAGACAGAGGCCACCGTGGCGGGCTTCCTCGACCCCGAAACCACCCGTCTCCTCAAGGATTTCAGATAAAAAATCCCCCGCCGGATCGTCTCCGGCGGGGGCTGCCCTGGCATGACTCAGGGGCTTTCAAAAGACCCGCAGGCCTTACTTGTTGATCGGCAGCGCCACGAACCGCGGGGTGCCGTCACGGCGGATCAGCAGCAGAACACTGTTCTGACCGGCATCTTCCGCTTCCGTCACTCGGGTCCGGAAGGCTTCAACATCCGACACCGGCTGTTGGCCGACCTCGGTGATGACGTCGCCCGCCATCAGCCCACGATCAGCCGCATCCGAGGTGGGATCGACCGATTCCACCAGCAGGCCGGTTTCGATGCCATTGGCCTGACGCGCCTCGTCGGTCAGCGGCGCCAGCGACATTCCCAGCACGTCCGAAGACGGGGCAGGCACCACCGGCGTATCGCCGTTCTGATCGGGGAAAGCCGCGTTTTCCGAGGTTTCGCGCCGACCAAGCGTCACCAGAAGCGTCTGAGTTTCGCCATCGCGGTAGACCACCACGCGGACGGTTTCGCCCACCGGCGCATCGCCCACGACCCGCACCAGTTCGCGGGTGTCATCGACGGCCACGCCGTTGAAGGTGGTGATCACGTCACCCACTTCCATCCCGGCCTCGCGGGCGGGGCCTTCGGGCACATCCGTCACCAGCGCGCCGCTGGCCTGATCCAGACCCAGACCTTCGGCGATATCGGCAGACACGTCCTGAATGCGAACGCCCAGCCAGCCACGGCGGGTTTCGCCGAAGTCCTGAAGCTGTTGCACCACGTGCGACACGACGTTGGACGACATCGAGAATCCGATCCCGATCGAGCCGCCATTGGGGCTGAGGATCGCGGTGTTCACACCGACCACCTCGCCATCCATGTTGAACAGCGGCCCACCCGAGTTGCCACGATTGATGGCGGCGTCGGTCTGGATGTAGTTGTCATAGGTGCCCGACAGCGCCCGTTCGCGGGCCGAGACGATCCCGACCGAGACCGAAAACCCTTGGCCGAGCGGGTTGCCCATGGCCATCACCCAATCGCCGACGCGGGCGCTATCGCTGTCGCCAAACGCAACATGGGTCAACGCCGAGGCCGGTTCTACCTTCAGCAGGGCGATATCGGTGTTGGGGTCGGTCCCCACGACGTCGGCCGGCAACCGGGTGCCATCGCGGAAGTCGATCATGATTTCGTCAGCCCCGTCGATGACGTGGTTGTTGGTGACGATATAGCCGTCTTCCGAGATCACGAAGCCCGAGCCGAGCGCATTCGAACGCCGGGGCGCCGGGGCCGGACCTTGGCCCGGGTTGCGGTTCATGAAGTCGTTGAAGAAATCCTCCAGCGGCGACCCCGGCGGAACCTGCGGCATAGGCCCTGTATTCGCAGCCACGAGGCTGGTGGTGGTGATATTGACGACCGCGTCGCCCACTTCATCGACGAGATCGGCAAAGCTGCCGGGCCCCGCGATCTGCGCCCGTGACGGCACCGCAGTGCCGGCCAGCGTGGCCAAGGCCATGGCGATGATCAGGAAAAGGGTCGTCACGGGATAGGCCAATGATCGGCCCTGGGGCCTGGTCAGCGCGACGGCCCTGGTATGTGCGGTTTGCATGGTCACTCGATTTCCTCCTGTCAAACCAAAGGTAGGCTGTCCCTGCCCTCTCGTGTTCAAGATATTTGCGGCACGGCGGCCGCATTCAACCGTCTCGTCTTTCATTTGAGTCACATGGGCGTGATAGCGCCCAGATCGTCGCGGTTCAGGCGCGGCAAAGACCGGCTCTCTTGATCTATACCGCAACTCAGGGCCAATGTTGGACCAATTCGGAGGAAACCATGCAACCCCGCATCGCCCCGGCCGATTGGGCCGGGTTCAGCGCCGTGATGGGCGACAAGGGCGGCTGCGGCGGCTGCTGGTGCATGCTGTGGCGGCTCTCGAAACGCGAGATGGAGGCAGGCCAGGGCGCGGGCAACCGCGCGGCGATGAAGGCGCTCTTCGACGCGGGCCATGTGCCGGGGCTGGTCGCTTGGGCCGGGGACACGCCGGTGGGCTGGATACAGGTCGACGCCCGCACCGCTTTCCCCCGGCTCGACGCCTCGCGCGTGTTGACACCGGTAGACGATCAACCGGTCTGGAGCGTGTCCTGCTTCCTGATCGACACAGCGCACCGCAAAAGCGGCCTCTCCGTCGATCTGCTCGCCGCCGCCTGCACCTTCGCCCGCGACCGCGGCGCAAGCGTGCTGGAAGGCTACCCGATCGACCCGCCGAAACCGAACTACCCCGCCGTTTACGCCTGGACCGGCTTTCTGGGCACCTTCCGCAAGGTCGGCTTCACCGAGGTCGCCCGCCGGTCCCCGACCAGACCGATCATGCGAAAAACGCTCTGATCCCTTCTTCTTGGCAAAAATACTCCGAGGGAGCGCGAGGGGGCTGGCCCCCTCGCCCGGATCGCCGCCGCAAGGCGGCGATCCTCATCCGGTCAGGACATGACTCAACACCGCCAGAACCGTCCCGATCACCAACGCGGCAAACCCGGCAATCCGCAGGGTTTCTTCCGGCTCGTGCTGCATCCGGCGCATCAGGTCCTTCATGACAGAAGGGGCCAGCGCATAGGCCAGCCCCTCTATCACAAGCACCAGTCCGAGCCCCCAGAGGATCGACTGGATCATGGGTCTTACTGCCCTTCCGGCAGGGCGGTACCCGTGTCCGCAGCGCCGCCTGCATCGGCTGGAGCCGCCTCTATTGCGGCAGGCGCGGCCGCCGCGTCCGGCATCACGAGGCTGCCACTGCGCCCCATCGGCGATCCGAAATAGTCGAAGAACGCGCTATCCGGGCTCAGAACCATCGAGGTGTTCTCACCCCGCAGCGCATTCTGGTAGGCGATCATCGCACGGTAGAACTCGAAGAAGTCCGGATCGGCGCCAAAGGCATCGGCATAGATCCGGTTGCGTTCCGCATCGGCTTCACCGCGGATGATATCGGCCTGCCGGTTTGCATCCGAGACCAGTTCGACCACGGTCCGGTCGGCCTGCGCCCGCACGCGCTGTGCGGCTTCTTCACCGCGCGCCCGCTCGTCCGTGGCTTCCCGTTCGCGTTCCGCCCGCATCCGGGCAAAGGTTGCTTCAAGGTTCTGCTGCGGCAGCGCGGTCTGTTTCAAACGCACATCAAGGATATCGAGCCCCAGCGGCAACGCCAACGTGCGCGCCTGCTCGGTGATCCGCTGCATCAACGCGGCCCGTTCGGGCGAAATGATGGTGTTCGAGGTCACGCCGTCAGACCCCAGAACTTCGCGGATTTGCGGGTTCAGGATGTTTTCCAGCAGGGTTTGCGCCCGCGAGAGTCCGCCGACACCCACGGCCAGGCGGAACTGCTCGGTATCCACGATCCGGTACCGTGCAAAGGCATCGACCACCAGACGACGATCGTCCGACGGCGTCACCTCGATCGGGCTGGTATCGAGGGCAAGAATGCGGTCGTCGTAATAGACCACGTCCTGAATGAACGGGATCTTGAAGTTCAGGCCCGGCTCGTCGATCACCCGACGGATCTGGCCGAATTGCAGCACCAGCGCGCGCTGACGCTCATCGACAACGAAGACCGAGCTCAGGATCACCGCCAGAATGACGACGATTGTGGGGATGATGAAGGTCGCTTTACGCATCAGTTGCTCCCCCGGCGAAGTTCATTGAGCGGCAGGTAGGGCACCACGCCCTGCGTGTCCCCGCCGGTGCCAGTGTCCAGAATGGTCATATCCATGGCACCCAACACGGATTCCATGGTTTCAAGGTACATACGCTGGCGCGTCACTTCCGGTGCCAGTTGATATTCCTGCAAGACAGACGAGAAGCGGCTGGCCTCACCTTCGGCAACGTTCACCACCTGTGCCCGATAACCTTCGGCCTCTTCGAGGTTTTGCGCGGCTTCACCACGGGCGCCTGCCAGCACCCGGTTGGCGTAGGCGTCGGCCTGGCGTTGCAGCCGGTCGCGCTCCTGCTCGGCGGCCTGCACGTCGCGGAAGGCGTCGATCACTTCCATCGGCGGGTCGGCCCGGTCAAGGTTGAGACGCACGATGTTGATACCGGCATCATAGCTGTCCAGCGTGTCCTGGATCAATTGCTGCACGGTATCGGCGATCAGCCCCCGGTCCCGGTTCAGGATCGGGGCCAGTTGCGAGGCGGCGATCACTTCGCGCATCGCGGATTCAGACACCGCACGCACGGTCGCGGCCGGCTCGGCAAGGTTGAACAGGAACCCGCGCGGGTCCGAGACATTCCACACCACTTCGAAGTCGATATCGACGATATTCGCGTCCGTGGTCAGCATCAGCCCGGTGGACGCGTTGCTGGAGCGGTTGGTGCCGATGGATTCGGTGCGGTTCGTCGTGACCTCGACCACCTCGGCGGTGACCACCGGCCACGGCGCAAAGTTCAGGCCCGGCTGTCCGAAGGACTGAAATTGTCCGAGGAACAGTTCGACCGACTGCTCTTCCGGCCGCACGGTGTAAACCGACACGTAAAGCCACAGACCCGCAGCCGCAAGCACGGCGGCAAGGATGGTGCCCTTGCCGAATTGCGGTCCGTCCCCGGACCCGCCGCCGCCAGTGCGCCCGCCGCGACCGCCCATCAGGACGCGCAGTTGCTCTTGGCCCTTGCGGACGATTTCGTCAATTTCGGGAATCTGCTGACCCTCGCCCGGGCGTCGCCCGCCGCGATCGTCATTGCCATTTCCCCTGTTGCCTCCGCCACCGGAGCCGCCACCGCCGCCCCAAGGGCCGCCAGAATTTCCAGCCATGCCGGTCTTTCCCCTTTTTATCCCAAGGGCGCCCCCCGAAGGGCGCGCCCACATCCATTAGCTAACTGTGCCCGAAGGCCCCAAAAATCAAGCCGTTCTCACCGGAGTTTTCAGCGTCACCAGTTCTTCGGCCATGGTCGGGTGCACCGCCACTGTAGCATCGAAATCTTCTTTCGTGGCCCCCATCTTCACGGCCACGCCCGCCAACTGGATCAGCTCGCCCGCGTGGTCGCCCACCAGGTGAACGCCCAGAACCTTGCGCGTATTGCCGCAGACGATGAGTTTCATCATCACCCGTTCGTCATGACCGGCAAACAGCGTCTGCATCGGCCGGAAGGCCGCGGCATATATCTCGATCGGACCGGCATCGCGCGCCTCTTCCTCGGTCAGCCCCACCGTGCCCAGTTCCGGCTGGGTGAAGACGGCCGAGGGGATCAGCTCGTGATCGGTCTTGCGCGGGGTGCCGCCAAAGACGGTATCGGCAAAGGCATGGCCTTCGCGGATCGCCACCGGGGTCAGGTTCACGCGATCGGTCACGTCGCCCACGGCATAGATCGAGGGGATGTTGGTCTGGCTGTAATCGTCGACCTTGATTTCGCCGTTGCGGCCCAGCACGACGCCCGCCTCTTCCAACCCCAGCCCCGCGCTGTTGGGCACCCGGCCCGTCGCGTAGAGCACCTTGGAAAACACCTGTTCCATGCCGTTCGTGGCCTTGACCCACAGGCCGCCTTCGACCTGTTTCACTTCCATCACGTTGCAGCCCACATGCAGGTCGATCCCGCGCGCCCGCATGGCGTCGGCCACATGTCCGCGCGCCTCGTCATCAAAGCCCCGCAGGATCTGCGCCCCGCGATAGAACTGCGTCACCTTGGTGCCCAGGCCATTGAAGATACCGGCAAATTCGCAGGCAATATAGCCGCCGCCCACAACCAGCACGCTTTCGGGCTGTTCATCAAGCTTGAACACCTCGTTCGAGGTCATCACCAGATCCGAGCCGGGAAAATCCGGCACGAAGGGCCAGCCGCCCGTCGCCACCAGAATATGCGCAGCGCTAAAGCTTTGCCCGTCCGCCAGCGTCACCCTGTGCGGATCGCTCAGCACCGCCCGCTGATCGTAGACGGTCACGCCGGACCGGCCCAAATTACCGCGATAGGCGCCTTCCAGCCGGTCCAGTTCCGCGTCCAGCTTGCCCCGGAATTTCGACCAGTCGAAGCGGCCTGCCGTGGCCTCCCAGCCATATTGCTGTGCATCATGGATCTGCCCCGGATAGCCCGAGGCATAGACCATCAGCTTTTTCGGCACGCAGCCCCGGATCACGCAGGTGCCGCCCATGCGGTATTCTTCCGCCAGCGCAACCCGTGCGCCGTGCTCTGCCGCGATCCGGCCCGCGCGCACGCCGCCCGATCCGCCCCCGATCACGAAGAGGTCATAGTCGAATTGGCTCATGCTCCGGCTCCCTGGTCATCTGAGTCGGCGTCGGTCTACCGCGCCCCGCCCCGTTTTGGCCACGCGCATGGGCGCACAGGCGCCCGCGCGGCGACACAGGGGTCAGTCGGCGATGTCGACAAAAAGGTTATCGGTGTCGATGATGTCAATCTGCTCGTGCTCGACCGTGCCGTTATTGATGTCGCGCACTTCGACGCTGCCATCGCCATTGCCGATCACGATGATGTCACAGATATCCAGAAACAGCCCGTTCTCGACAACGCCGGGGATCTGGTTCAGCGCTAGGCTCAGCTGTTGCGGGTTGCCGATCTTGCGCAGGTGCAGGTCCAGAATGAAGTTGCCTTCGTCGGTGCGGAACGGCTGGTCATTGGCCAGCCGCAGCGAGGTCGTCCGCCCCAGCACGTCGAAATTGCCCAGCATCTCCTCGATCAGCGCCTTCGAGGTCTGCCAGCCGAACGGGATCACTTCGACAGGCAGCGGGAAGGCGCCGAGCGTCTCCACCTGCTTGGTCGGATCGGCAATCACGATCATCTGGTCCGACGCCGTGGCCACGATCTTTTCCATCAGCAGCGCCCCGCCGCCGCCCTTGATCAGGTTGAGGCGCGAGTCATATTCATCGGCCCCGTCGATGGTCAGGTCCAGCCATTTCACGTCATCCAGCGTCGACACCGGAACCCCAACCTGCCGCGCCAGCTCTGCCGTGCGGGACGAGGTGGCGACGCCGGTGATCTTCATGCCCTCTTCGCGGACCAGTTCCCCCAGGCAGCGCACCATCCACGCGGCGGTCGATCCGGTGCCAAGCCCCACGCGCATACCGTCCTCGACATAGTCCACCGCGCGTTTCGCGGCGACGAATTTGGCTTTATCAATGGGGGAAAGCTCTGCGCTCATGGGTCTGCCGTCATTGTTGCGTCACGAAGCTCTTACACAAGCCCGCTCGCGCAGGCGAGGGAAAAACCCTCAAAACAGTGCCGAAAGCGCCGCCGAAAGTTGCTGTTTCGGCAGAATGACCAGCATGGCCGCCTGATCAACCGTAATCAGCACCTCGGGCGACGAGACCCGGTTCGACGTGCCGATCGCCCGCCCCGGCGCAAACGCGATTCCGTCGATGGGCCAATGCAGCCCTTCAGACCGCCCCGTGACCGGCGCCATGGGAAACAGCGACAGTCGCGTGCCGACGGGCAGATCAAGGCGCAACTCTGGCGGACACAGGAAGACGATATCCTCCTCTGCGACCACGATGCAGGCCGGCACCCGACAGCGCAGCAGCGTGTGCCATGCCGCCAATTCGTGATCGGTGCGCCGACCGGTCATGCCAAGCGCAATCACCCCAGGCGCGTCGATATGGCCAAGCGCCTTTTCGAAATCCGTGCTTTCCTGCTCGGTCACATGATGCAGCGCACGATCCGGGATCTTGGCGCGTGCCGCCGCACTCAGCGAGTCGAAATCGCCCACCACCGCCTCGGGAAAATGCCCTAACGTCAACGCCCTGTCAGCCCCGCCATCCGCTGCCACAAGGGCCGGGGCCAGCGACAGCGACAGGTCGAGGTCAGACCGACTCACCTGACCTCCGCCCAATAATGTCACCAAAGTGTCATACTTCAACGGCCCCGCATCGGCTGGCCCATTCTCGCCATTTTTTCCGTTAGAAATCACCGAATAGCCCCAATGACGTCGCCTTTGACTGGAATACGTTTGTTACACCTTTTGAGAAGATGGTAAATTCCGGGACCGAGCCCGGGCGAGCAGAGATTGACCCTATGAGTGATGAAAACAAAATTCTGACGGTCTCCTACGGCACCTTTTCCTGTACGCTGGAAGGGTTCGACGATCCGTTCTCGGCGATGAAGGCCATCGCGGAATACTTCCGTGACCTGGCAGCCGGAGACCGCTTTTTCGGGGCCGAACCGCCGACGCCGGACACCGAGATGCTGCACCGCATCACCGAAGAGGCGATCAAATCTCGCGTTGACGCCCGTATTATAGAAAGCGGCCTGCTGCTGCGCCCGCATCTTGAGGGCCCGCAGGACAGCGCCGAGGAAGAGTCCCAGCCGCTCGACGCCGGGGACGTGACCGAAGCCGCCACACCCGCCATGGAAGACGCCGAAATCGCGACGGACGAGGCCAGCCCGGCCACGGACGCCCCGGATACGATCGCGGAAGAAAGCGCGCCCGAAGAAGAAGAGGCGCTGCCGGAAACCGACGCCGCGCAGGACGATGCCCCCGAGGCAGCCGCCCCCGCCGCGCAAGAGCCTTCGACCGAAGACCGCGCGGCAGACCCTGCCCCGCAGGACCAGCCGCTGACCGCCTCGTTCGAGGAACCGGTGGACGTGCATCTCGACGCGGGCTTTGACACCACCGAAGACGACCGGGCGACCGAGGACGGTGCCGAAGCACCCGACGCCGACACAGATGCCGAACCGCCCCAAGTTGCCGCCGCGCACCCGTCGCGCCCCAGCACCGCCATCACCAGCGCCGCCACGATGGCAGGCTTCGCCGCCGCCGCCGCCATGGCCCCGATCCCATCGGACGCCGACGCGCCCCAAACGGATCAGGCCGACACCGGCGCGACCGACGATGCCGCGTCCGGCGACACCGCCACCATGGAAGAAGAACACGACACCAGCGGAGAAGACACCATCTCTGCCGTGCTGTCCGCGATGGCCTCGGACGACCGCGACTCCGCCGAGGACGCGGCCGTTCAACCGGAAGCTGAGGCCGAAGAGGTCATACCCCGCGACGAAGACCAGGACGATCTGGCCGAGCGGATCGCAGAGGCTGGCGACGACACGTTGGTCTCGCACCAAGACAGCATCGCGCAGATAGAAGAACCCGCCCCCGCCCCTGATATGGCCGCGGACGAGGCCGACGAAGCAACGCTTGAAGAGCCCGCCCTCGCACAAGACGACGCCGCCCCGATGCCGGACGAGGCCCCTGCATCCAGCCCCTCCTATGCCGACCCCGACAGCGTCGCGGCCAAGCTCGCCCGCATTCGCCGTGTCGTGGCCATGGAAGAAGCCGAGGAAAACGCCCCGGAGACCGCCGAGTACAGCGAGGACGAAGACAACAGCGCCCCTTTTACTCAGGCCCCCGCCGCTGACGCGGCCCCCGAGGTTGACACCCCAGACACCGCCGCCGCCCCGGCCACAGAAAGCGCCGCAGCGCAGGCCGTCGAAGACACCGAGGCCGAGGCCGAACCGACCGCAGACACCCCTGCCGAACCGGACGATCACTCGCAGCCCGAAGCGGCCCCCGAGACCGCAGAGGATTCGCAGCCAGAGCCCGCCGAAGATCCGCAGGCCGCCGCACAGGCAGCTGCCCCCCAGCCGCAGCGCAACCCGCGCGTCTGGGTCATCCGGGGCCGTCCGCCGCAGGAAACCGAAACCGCCGACGACGAGGCCGACGCCGACAACACCCCGCAAGCCGAGGCCGAGGCCGAACCGGAAGCCACCCTCGCCCCGGATGCCGAGGCCGATCTTCAGCGCGAACTGGCCCAGATCGAGGCAGAACGCCAGGCCCGCCGGGCCGAACGCGCCGCCCGCCGCCAGCACATGGAAGGCGAGGCCGACGTAACCGAGGCCAATGTCAGCCGTCTCTTCGACGCCACCGACAGCCGCCTGTCCACCGATGAAAACGCCCGCCGCCGCGCCAATATCGAACATCTCAAGGCCGCCGTCGCCGCACGCGCTGCCGAAGAACAATTGACCGGCCCGCAGGAACCGCAGGACGACACCGCCCGCTACCGCGAGGATCTGGCACAGGTCATGCGCCCGCGCCGGGTCCAGAAGGATGGTCAGCGCCGTTCGAACCGGCCCGCCGCCGCCAATCGCCCGCGCCAGACGCCGCTGGTTCTGGTGTCGGAACTGCGCGTCGATTCAAGCAGCGGTGGCAGCGCCCCGCGCGCCTCGGTCGTTCGCCCGCGCCGCATCGTGCGCGGCAACGCGGCCATCGCCGAACACCCCGAGGATGAGACCCGGACCGAGGCCATGCTGCCGCGACCGGTGGCCCCGGCCCGCCCGGCACCGACCGCCGTCGCCGAACCGCAACCGGACGAGCCCCAGACCTTCGCCGACTACCTCGTCGCCCAGGACGCCAGCGACCTGCGCGACATCGCCGCTGCCGCGACCGGCTACGCGACGCACGTGATGGGCCAAGAGGTGTTCCAGCGCTCCGAGATCATCCGCATGATCATCGCGGGTTCGAACGACACCGCCGGGCGCGAAGACGCGCTGCGGGTGTTCGGTATCCTGATCAACGACGCAGAGATCGAAAAAGTCAGCCGCGGCCAGTTCCGCCTGACCCGGCATTCGCCCTACCACCGCCGCTGATCCCGTTATCACAGGACCGTTTCCGACCGGCGCTGCCCGCAGCCCCGGCCTTTGGCGTCACTCGTCCGACGACGCGTCGGGGTCGGCCTGACCGACCCCCTTGAACACGGCGCGGAAGGGCACGGCCCAAACCACGCCGAGCGCGATATATATTCCCAGTTCCAGCAGGATGGACGGCCGCTCGAACAGGCTCAGCAAGAACCAAGCCAGCCCGATATAGACCGGCAGCCCAACCAGAAGGATGACGAGCGACCAGCGTCGCCGGGCTTTGTAAGACAGGGCCATCAGTCGGCAAACGGATCGGTGACAAGGATCGTGTCGTCGCGTTCGGGGCTGGTCGACAGCAGCGCCACAGGGCACTGGATCAACTCTTCCACGCGGCGCACATACTTGATCGCATTCGCAGGCAGATCGGCCCAGGACCGCGCCCCTTCGGTCGAGTCCGACCAGCCGGGCATTTCCTCGTAGATGGGCGTGCAGCGCGCCTGTTGGTCGGCGGCGGTCGGCAGGTAGTCCAGCCGCTTGCCGTCCAGATCGTAACCGACACAGATTTTCAGCGTCTCGAACCCGTCCAGCACGTCGAGCTTGGTCAGCGAAATGCCGTTAATTCCACTGGTCGCGCAGGTCTGGCGCACAAGACACGCATCGAACCAGCCACAGCGGCGCTTGCGGCCCGTTGTGGTGCCAAACTCATGCCCGCGCTCGCCAAGACGCTGGCCATCGGCGTCTTCCAGCTCGGTCGGGAACGGGCCTTCGCCGACACGCGTGGTGTAGGCCTTGACGATCCCCAGCACGAAGTCGATCGAATTCGGCCCGATCCCCACGCCCGTCGCCGCCTGTCCCGCGATCACGTTGGACGAGGTCACGAAGGGGTAGGTGCCGAAGTCGATGTCCAGCAGCGCGCCCTGCGCCCCCTCGAACAGGATGCGTTTGCCCGCGCGGCGCTTCTCGTTCATGACCTTCCAGACCGGCGCGGCAAAGGCCAGAATCTGCGGCGCAATCTCTTTGAGCTGGGCGATCAGGGCGTCACGGTCCACCTGTTCGATGCCAAGCCCCCGGCGCAACGGGTTGTGATGCTGCAAGGCCCGGTCGACCCGCGCCTCCAGCGTCGCGTCATCGGCCAGATCGGCCACCCGAACCGAGCGGCGCCCCACCTTGTCTTCATAGGCCGGTCCAATGCCGCGCCCGGTGGTGCCGATCTTGGTGCCGGTGCTGGCCGCTTCCTCTCGGGCGCGGTCAAGCTCGCCATGGATGGGCAGGATCAGCGGGGTGTTTTCCGCGATCATCAGCGTCTCGGGCGTGATCTCGACCCCTTGTTCGCGCACCGTTTCAATCTCGCCCATCAGGTGCCACGGGTCCAGAACCACGCCATTGCCGATCACCGACAACTTGCCCCCCCGCACCACGCCCGACGGCAGCGCGTGCAGCTTGTAGACCTTGCCGTCGATCACCAGCGTATGTCCGGCGTTGTGCCCCCCCTGGAAGCGGGCGATGACGTCGGCACGCTCGCTCAGCCAGTCGACGATCTTGCCTTTGCCTTCGTCACCCCACTGGGCGCCCACGACAACCACATTGGCCATGATAGAGGGTCCTTCCTGTCTCTCCGGGCTCAAACCGGGGCGTGTATAGCGGTGCGCCCGGTCCGGTGAAACAGGAAACTGCGCCCCGCGTCAGGATGCATCGCACCGGTCGGCGCGGCCCCGGCCCCCGCCCGCGACAGGCGCCTTCCGTCTGTACGGGGGGTGTACAGGGGGTGTACGGGGGTGCACGCATGGCGACACCCGGTTTTGGCCCGGCGCGGCAACCGCCGGTTGCAGCCCGCCCCGGTGCCGCATCTGCATAATGAACCTCTTGCGGCAGGCTGCCGCATCTCATAAGTAGGCGCAAAGAATTCAAGGCCCGGGAAGCTCGCTCATGGAAAACGTCATCCTCGTCGTCCACCTGATCCTGGCCATCTGTCTGATCGGGGTTGTGCTGCTGCAACGGTCTGAAGGTGGCGGACTTGGCATGGGCGGCGGCGGCGGTGTGATGACCGGCCGTCAGGCCGCCACGGCCCTTGGCAAGATCACCTGGGGCTTCGCGATTGCCTTCCTCGCCACCTCGATCACGCTCACCATCATCTCGGCACAGAACTCGACCGGCACCTCGGTGCTCGACCGCGTTTCCGACACGGTCCCCGCGAGCACGACGGACGCCCCGGCCGACACCCCGGCCCTGCCGACC
Organism: Nioella nitratireducens; assembly: GCF_001879715.1. Taxonomy (GTDB): domain Bacteria; phylum Pseudomonadota; class Alphaproteobacteria; order Rhodobacterales; family Rhodobacteraceae; genus Nioella; species Nioella nitratireducens. The sequence continues at coordinate 136,161 of NZ_MNBW01000010.1, forward strand.
GACACGCCGCTGGTGCCGCCGGCCGCAGACGCCCCGCTGGTCCCGCCACGGGCCGACTGAACCCAGTAAATCTTGGGGCTTCGGCCCCATCCTCCAACATCATATAGCGGCCGGGTTGCCTTGTCCGCGCGAATCCTGTTATCCTCAAATCCCGTGATATGGGAACTGAGGACCGGGATTTGCTTTTTTGAGGCGCCGGTCCGGCACGGGAGACTTTGCACCAAATGGCGCGCTTCATTTTCATCACCGGCGGGGTCGTCTCGTCGCTTGGGAAAGGTCTGGCATCGGCTGCGCTCGGCGCCCTTTTGCAGGCCCGTGGCTTCACTGTGCGGCTGCGCAAACTCGACCCCTACCTGAACGTCGATCCGGGCACGATGTCGCCCTTTGAACATGGCGAGGTGTTCGTCACCGACGACGGCGCCGAAACCGACCTAGACCTCGGCCACTACGAACGCTTCACCGGCGTTCCTGCCTGCAAGACCGATTCCGTCAGCTCGGGCCGAATCTATTCCAACGTGCTCGAAAAAGAGCGCAAGGGCGCCTACCTGGGCAAAACCATTCAGGTGATCCCGCATGTCACCAACGAGATCAAGGATTTCATCTCGATCGGCGAAAACGACGTGGATTTCATGCTCTGCGAGATCGGCGGCACCGTCGGCGACATCGAAGGCCTACCCTTTTTCGAGGCTATCCGTCAGTTTTCGCAGGATAAACCGCGCGGGCAATGTATCTTCATGCATCTTACGCTGTTGCCCTATATCAAGGCCAGCGGCGAGCTGAAGACCAAGCCGACCCAGCACTCGGTCAAGGAATTGCGCTCCATCGGGCTGGCCCCCGACATTCTCGTCTGCCGCTCCGAAGGGCCAATCCCGGCCAAGGAACGCGAGAAACTGGCGCTCTTTTGCAATGTCCGATCCGAGTCCGTCATTGCCGCGCAGGATCTGTCCTCGATCTACGACGCGCCGCTCGCCTACCACAACGAGGGTCTCGATCAGGCGGTTCTGGACGCCTTCGGGATCAGCCCCGCCCCCAAGCCCGACCTGACCAAATGGGAAGATGTGAGCGACCGCGTGCACAACCCCGAGGGCGACGTGAAGGTGGCCATCGTCGGCAAATACACCCAGTTGGAAGACGCCTATAAATCCATCGCCGAGGCGTTGACCCATGGCGGCATGGCCAACCGGGTCAAGGTCCGGGCCGAGTGGATCGACGCCGAGATTTTCGAACGCGAAGACCCCGCCCCCTATCTGGAAGATTTCGATGCCATCCTCGTGCCCGGCGGTTTTGGCGAGCGCGGGACCGAGGGCAAGATCAAGGCCGCGCAATTCGCCCGCGAACGCAAGGTGCCCTATCTCGGCATCTGTCTGGGGATGCAGATGGCGGTCATCGAATCCGCCCGTCACCTTGCCAACCTGGGTGATGCCGGGTCGGAAGAGTTCGACCACGAGGCCGGCAAGAAACGCTTTACCCCCGTTGTCTATCACCTCAAGGAATGGGTGCAGGGCAACTACACCGTCAAACGCAACCTCGATGACGACAAGGGCGGCACCATGCGGCTTGGCGCTTATACCGCGTCGCTCAAGGACGGCTCGCTGGTATCCAAGGTCTATGGCAGCAATTCGATCGAGGAACGCCACCGCCACCGCTACGAGGTCGATATCAAATATCGCGAAGCGCTTGAGGATCAGGGCCTGATCTTCTCGGGCATGTCCCCCGATGGCCGCCTGCCGGAAATCGTCGAGGTCAAGGACCACCCGTGGTTCATCGGCGTCCAGTTCCACCCCGAGCTGAAGTCCAAACCCTTCGACCCGCATCCACTATTTGCCGATTTCGTTCGGGCCGCCAAGGACAACTCGCGGCTGGTGTGACGCCCAATCCATTGAAAACAGACACCAATTCAGCCCCTGCGCCCGATCCGGTCGCGGGGGCTTTTTCTTTGAACCACAAGCAGCGCTGCCGCGACCTATGCCTGTAAGCAATTCAAACCGTGCTCGTTTCACCGCCGAGCATTCCGGCATCCACAGAAAGACTTTTCCATGACCAAAACCTTTACCTCTCTTTCCTCCGCCGCTGCCGCTCTTTTACTTGGCCTTGCCTCGGCCCCTGCCGCCTTCGCTGACGCCGCGATGTTCGATGGGTTCTATGGCGGTCTGTCGCTCGGATCTGTCTCTCCCGACGCGAATTTCATTCCCAACACCATCGACTCGGCCTTTGGCTACAGCCTGTTCGCCGGATACAACCATGCCCTCAGCAATGACTGGGTCGTCGGTGGCGAACTCAGCTATGGCGCCTCTGGGGCGCATGGTATTTCGGGCTCGGCTGTCACGCTCGATTTCGAAAACGCCCTGACCATCAGCGCCCGGGCGGGTTACGTGATCAACCGCACGATGATTTACGGTCGCGTCGGCTACCAGACCGTGGATGTTCAGCCCTCGACCCTTGCCACCAGCATTGGCGCCGAAGGGGCGACCTTCGGTCTGGGTGTCGAGCACATGTTCACCGAAAACCTCTCCGGGCGTATCGAGTTTTCCCACAGCATCCTCGATCTCGACTCGGGCCCTCCGGGTGCAGAGTTCGACACCAACACGGTCTCGATCGGCATCGCGATGCATTTCTGACATCTGTCCATTTTGCTGCAACACAATGGGGCGCTTCGGCGCCCCATTGTGCGCGAGGGTTGCATCGCCAGCAGAAATCAGGACCAACTGAGCGCATAGATCGCCAGAGGTATTCATGACGTCCCTGCCCTTCGCCACCTACGACGTGTTCACGGACACGCCCTATACCGGCAACCCGTTGGCCATCGTGGAAGAGGCCGGAGCCCTGACCACATCGCAAATGCAGACCATCGCACGCGAATTCAACCTGTCGGAAACCATCTTCGTCCGCCCGCCCGACGACCCGGCCCACACGGCCAGCGTGCGTATTTTCTTTCCCACCTCCGAAATTCCCTTTGCCGGGCACCCCACCATCGGCTGCGCGATTCACCTTGCCACGCAACAGCACGGCGACGGGGATTTTGAGACCCTGATCACGCTGGAGGAGCAGGCCGGGCTGGTCCCTGTCCGCGTGGTGCGCCAAGACGGCATCGTCCGCGCACAGTTCACCGCGCCGCAGGGGCCCGTGCCACTTGGCGGCGACACCAGTGCCGAGTTGATCGGCCCCGCGCTTGGCCTGTCGCCCAACCAGATCGGCTATGGCGACCGCCACGTCCCGCGAGTATGGAAGGCCGGGCCCGATTTCCTGTTCGTTCCACTGGCGGGGCCGCATGGGCTGGCTGCCGCGAAACCGACGCAGCCGCATTGGGCGGAACTGGCGCGCAACACCAACGAATCGGTCTTCCTTTACACGCCCGCAGGCGAACGCACCTTCCGGACCCGCATGTTCGCCCCAGACCATGGCATTCCCGAAGACCCGGCCACCGGCTCTGCCTCGGCCATATTGGCGGCACAGCTTTTGCTGGGCGGCGACCTGGACCCGGATGGCGAGACCGAGTTTTCGCTGATCCAAGGGGTCGAGATGGGGCGCCGCTCGGAAATCGGCCTGACCGTGGCTTGCGACGGCGGCAAGATCGCCGCGATCCGCATCGCGGGCACGGCGGTTCCGGTCATGTCAGGGCAGATCGCTCCCCCAAATGTGTAAGAGAACCTGCTTGGCAGTTCCGGCCCGGGGGCTTATCTGACGCTTTATGTTCGGAGATCTGATCAAACGCCTGACGGCGCCCGCCCCGGCCCAGTTGCCCGATTACGACGCTCGCCTTGCGCTTGCGGCCCTGCTGGTGCGGATCGCGCGCAGCGACGGGTCTTACGATGACGAGGAGATCCGGCGCATCGACCGCATCCTCGCCGAACGCCATAGCCTGTCTCCGTTCGAGGCGACCAAGCTGCGCGGCGAGGCCGAGGTGCTGGAATCCGAGGCCCCCGACACCGTCCGCTTCACCCGTGCGATCAAGGATGCCGTACCCTACGAGGACCGCGAAGGCGTGATCGAGGCGCTTTGGTCGGTGGTGCTGGCCGATGGCGAACGCGACCACGAGGAGGACGCGCTGCTGCGTCTTGCCGCCAACCTGCTTGGCGTAAACGACCGCGACAGCGCACTGGCCCGCCAGCGGGTCGAAAGCGAGGGCTGATTCATGACCCTGCACGCCTCGCTGCCGATGTACGACCGCCCCGAGATGCGGGATGCCACCGACGGGTTCTGGACCCTCATCCGCGACGCATTGCGCGACCATGGTGTCGCCGCTCCCGAGGCCCTGAAACGGGACGAACCGAAGCTTTGGGCGATGTGGACCAGCCCCGACCTGCTGTTCTCGCAGACCTGCGGGCTGCCGGTCCGCACCACGCTGCACGACAAGGTGCAATTGATCTTCACCCCCGACACCGGCCTGCCGGGCTGCCCGCCGGGTCACTACAATTCGGTGCTGCTGACCCGGCCCGAACTGGCCGAGCGCCCGGTAGACGCGTTGCTGAGCCTGCGCCTTGCGATAAATGAACCCGAGAGCCAGTCCGGCTGGGGCTCGATCAACCGCTACGCCCGCGACCGGGGTGTCGCCATCAACCGCCCGCGAATCTCCGGTGCCCACGCGGAATCGGTGCGGTTGCTCTTGGCCGGTGAGGTCGATCTGGCTGCCGTCGATGCGCACACATGGCGCCTGTTGCAACGCTATGAGCCGACCGTCGCCCACCTGGTCGAACGCGACCGCACCCGTCCCACACCGGCCACGCCCTATATCACCGGGATGGCACAAGACCCTGCCCTGCTGCGGGCCGCCGTCGAGCAAGGCTTTGCCGCATTGCCCGAGGCGCACAAGGAAACCCTTGGGATCAGGGGATTCGCGCGGATCAACCTCGGCGCTTACATGGCGCTGCCGATCCCGCCATCGCCCGGCGATCTGCCCGTCTGACGGGCATTTCCGTCGGGTGACCTAGGGTCCACCGGCAGATGCACGTTGCAATTGCGCAGTTTTTGCGCAGAAATCCCTAAAGTCTACAGGGAACAACAAGCGTGACTGAAAAAGCACCGCCCGTCATCGAAATCACCGGTCTGCACAAGAGCTTCGGCAACCTGCATGTGCTGCGCGGCGTCGACATGTGCGCCAATGCAGGCGACGTGGTGTCGCTGATCGGCTCGTCCGGTTCCGGCAAATCCACCCTTTTGCGCTGCGCCAACCTGTTGGAAGACAGCCAGGAGGGGCGCATCCTCTTCGAAGGAGAAGAGGTGACGTGGAAGGGCAATGCCCATCACCGCGTGCCCGCCGATTCCGCGCAGGTCAGGCGCATCCGCACCAACCTGTCGATGGTGTTCCAGCAGTTCAACCTGTGGGCGCACATGACCATCCTGCAAAACGTGATGGAAGCCCCGGTGACGGTTCTTGGCCAGACCAAGGTCGAGGTGGAAACCCGCGCCCGTGCCCTGCTGGACAAGGTGGGGATCGGCGACAAGGCCGATGCCTGGCCCGCGCAGCTTTCGGGCGGGCAGCAACAGCGGGCGGCGATTGCCCGCGCCCTGTGCATGGGGCCGCGCGCCCTGTTGTTCGATGAACCGACCTCGGCCCTCGACCCCGAACTGGAGCAAGAGGTGGTCAAGGTCATCCGTGACCTCGCCGCCGAGGGGCGCACCATGATCCTTGTGACCCACGATATGCGATTGGCGCGCGATCTGTCCGATCACGTCGTCTTCCTGCATCAGGGCCGCATCGAAGAAGAAGGGCCGCCGGACGAGCTCTTCGGCAATCCGAAATCGGAGCGGCTGCAACAATTTCTCAGCCACACAACGTCACAATAAGACGACCAAAATCAGGGAGTATCCAAATGAAAAAACTCATCCTTTCCGCCGCAATCCTGACGCTTTCCGCAGGTGTTGGCTTGGCGCAGGACCGCACCATCCGCATGGGCACCGAGGGCGCCTACCCCCCGTATAACTTCGTCAACGACAATGGCGAGGTTGACGGCTTCGAACGGGTTCTGGGCGACGAGCTGTGCGCCCGCGCCGGTCTGACCTGCGTGTGGGTGACCAACGATTGGGATTCGATCATCCCGAATCTGACCTCGGGCAACTACGACACCATCATCGCCGGCATGTCGATCACCGAGGAACGCGATGCGGTGATCGACTTCACCCAAGACTACATTCCGGCAACCCCGTCGATCTATGTCGCCATGGATGCGGATGCCGACCTGATGGGCGGCGTGATCGCGGCGCAGGCCAACACGATCCAGTCGGGTTATATCGCCGATTCCGGGGCCACCTTGCTGGAATACGCCACCGCCGATGAAACCGTGGCCGCCGTCCGCAACGGCGAGGCCGACGCGGTCTTTGCCGACGGGGATTTCCTGACCGACATCACCGACGAAGACCCCGACCTGATGGTGGTGGGCGATCCGGTGTCGATTGGCGGCGGTATCGGCATGGGCCTGCGCGAAACAGATACCGAACTGCGCGCCACCTTCGATGCGGCCATCACTTCGATGAAAGAGGACGGCAGTCTGAACGCCCTGCTGCTGGAATGGTTCGGCGAAGGCGTTCCGCTGTACGACTGATCTGAACCCGGCGCGCGGCGGGCCGACCCTGCCGCGCGCCAACCCCTCCGAGGTCCGATGTTCGAATTCTGCGCCGATCCCTCTTCGCTCGAAACCGGCCAGTGGTTCGCCTGTTACCTGACAAACGGCGTTCACCTGCGGTTTTACCAAAGCTTTGTCACCGTTCTGACGCTGCTGGCGATCACCGCCCCCGTGGCGCTGACCTTCGGTTTCATCGGCGCGGCGGCCAGCCGATCGCACATTGCGCCGCTCAGATGGCTGGGCAAGCTTTACACCTCGATGGTGCGCGGCGTGCCGGACATCGCCTTTTTCCTGTTTTTCGTGATCGCCCTCGATCAGGCGCTGGAATGGGTCAATCACCAGATCCGTTGCCCCGATTGGGATGAGCCGATCCGTCAGGGCGCGAACTTTATCGTCTGTCAGGCGGCAAAAATTCCACTCAACTCGGCCCCGCAATGGGTGCACGAGACCTATAACTATTTCATCGCGGTCTTCACCTTCTCGATTGTGTTCGGCGCCTTCGCCTCGAACGTTCTGTTCGGCGCCATGCGGGCCGTTCCCCACGCGCAGCTTGAAACCGCCGAAGCCTATGGCATGACCCGTCGCCAGACCTTCTGGCGCATTCTCGTTCCGCAGATGTGGGTCTACGCGTTGCCGGGGCTGTCAAACCTGTGGATGATCCTGATCAAGGCCACACCGCTGCTGTTCCTGCTGGGGGTCGAAGATATCGTCTACTGGGCACGGGAACTGGGCGGCAGCCGCACCTCGCAATTCGCCTATCCGCATCCCGACTGGCGACTTTGGTATTTCCTCGCCCTTCTGGTCTTTTACCTCGGCTTCACCAAGATCTCGGAAACCGTGCTGTCCCGCATCACCCGTCGGCTCAGCCACGGACAGGCGACGATGGGCGGCGAAGCGCAACGAAAGGCCGCCGCATGAGCTGTTGGGAGACGATCCAGGCCTATGGGCTCCGCTCGCTCGGGATGGGGGAACGCCTGTTGCCGCGCGGCGATATTGGCCTGTGCGAACAGATCACCCTGATCGGCTCGGGCATGATCTGGAACATCTATTTCGGGGCATTGGCGCTGTTCTTCGGGTTCTTCCTGGCCGTGACAGTGGCAGTGGCCAAGAACGCGCGGCCGGCGCTGATCCGCAAACCGGCGGAATGGTTTATCTTCGTGTTCCGGGGCTCGCCGCTCTTCATCCAGTTCTTTCTGGCCTATTTCGCGCTTGTGCGCCTGCCCGAGGAGATTCAGACGGCCAACGGCGTGGTCGACATCAGTTGGCTGACCGACCCGTTTTCGCGTGCATGGCTGGGGGCGTTGATCGTCCTTTTCCTCAACACGGCGGCCTATGCGGGGGAAATCTTCTACGGTGCGCTCCGCTCGGTTCCCAAGGGCGATCTGGAGGCCGCCGACGCCTATGGCATGACCGGGTTCAAGCGGTTCCGCCGAGTGGTTTTTCCCACCATGATGCGGCTGGCATGGCCCGCCTACACGAACGAGGCGATCTTCCTCTTCCACGCAACGACACTGGTCTATTTCTCGGGCTTTCCGGCCTTTCGACAGCAGGGGGACGCGCTCTATTACGCCAGCTATTTCGCAGACCGGACGTTCAACCCTTTCGTCCCCTACCCGATCGTGGCCGTCTTCTTCATTCTGCTGACCCTGACAGTGATTACGGTCTTCGGGCTGATCAACCGCCGCCTTAACCGCCATCTGCCGGCCGAACGCCGTCGCAAGATCCGCTACCGGCCCAACCTGATACGGTGATCCCATGCGCATCGGCATCCTCTTGGCCGAACAATTCACCGGCCCGATTGCCGCCGCTCTTGGCCCATACGAGGGGCTGTTCGCGCGCTTGCTGGACGGTAACGGCTTTGCCTACCAGACCTACCCTGTCGAACAGATGGTGCTGCCCAAATCCCCGGACGAGGCCGATGGCTGGCTGATCACCGGGTCAACCGCCGGGGCCTACGAGGACCATCCGTGGATCGGCCCGCTGCAAGATTTCATCGCGCAGATCCAGGCCAGCGGGCGTCCCTTGGTGGGCATTTGTTTCGGTCACCAGATCATCGCGCAGGCGCTTGGCGGCACGGTGGAGAAATTCTCGGGCGGCTGGTCGGTCGGGCCGGAAGGCTATCAGATGGGCGAGGCGCTGTTCAGCCTCAACGCCTGGCACCAGGATCAGGTGACCGAAATCCCGCCGGGCGCTCAGGTCATTGCCCGGTCCCGACGCTGCAAGAATGCTGGCCTCGCCTATGGTGACACGATCGTCAGCTTTCAGCCGCATCCCGAATTCAACCGCGAGGTGATGGAGGTCATGTTGACCCATCTGGCGGACGGACCAGTGCCTGCCGACGTGATGCAAGCCGCGCGCGACCGCCTTGCCACCCCTATCGCAGACGCCACCATAGGCACCCAGATTGCCGCGCATTTCCTGAAAAACCGGCCCTGATCCGCGTCATTTTGCCGGTTCCGACCGAACGACGTCGCGTTCTGTCTTTGAAACTTCACGAATCCGATGTAAAGAAAATCGAAATTGAGATTTTCAAAAAGGTGAAATCATGGCGCTCGCCCCCAATGTCTATGACGCCGAGCCGATCCCTGACTCTGCCCGCGCCGAGATTGAACGGCTGCTGCAATCAGGCGACCTTTTCCGCTACACCGCGCCGGAAGACGCCCCCGTCTCGCTGTTGGAGCGTGAATTTGCCGACATGATGGGCACCAAATACGCGCTGGCTGTCTCGTCCTGCTCTGCCGCGCTGTTCCTGTCGCTTCTGGGTCTCGGGCTGAAGCCGGGCACCAAGGTGCTGATCCCCGCCTTCACATTCGCCGCCGTGCCGTCGGCAGTGGTGCACGCCAATTGCCAGCCTTTGCTGGTCGAGGTGGCGGATAACTACCGCATCGACATGGACGACTTCCGCGCGAAACTGACCGATGAAATCGGCGCGGTGATCATCAGCCACATGCGCGGCCACACCTCGGATATGGATGCGATCATGGCGCTTTGCGATGCGGCAGGCGTGCCCGTGGTCGAGGACGCTGCGCATTCGCTCGGCACCATGTGGCACGGGCAGAAAATCGGCACCATTGGCCGGGTCGGCTGTTTCAGCTTTCAGTCCTACAAGCTGATCAATTCCGGCGAAGGCGGCATCCTGATCACCGACGATGCCGATCTGGTGGCGCGCGCGGTCATCATGTCCGGCGCCTACGAGCATAACTGGGCCAAGCACAAGGCGCCCGAGGGCGACAACACTGGTGATCTGGCCGCCGCCTTTGCCCGCTGGCAAAACAAGCTGCCACTCTACAACCTGCGCCTGTCGAACTTGTCCGCCGCCATCGTCCGTTCGCAGTTGCCCGAAGTAGGCCGCCGCGTGCGCGATGGCCGCGCCAATCATGACTACGTGGCCAGGCTGTTGAACGCGTCGCCGTGGCTGCGCGTGCCGCCGGCCCTTGGACCGGAACAGCGGGCGCCGGATTCGATCCAGTTCAACCTTGTTGGGTTTGCCAGCGATGAAGAGGCCCGCGCCTTTGCCCAATCCGCGGCCGAACGGGGCGTGAAGGTTCAGATTTTCGGCCTGTCCACGGACAACGCCCGCGCTTTCTGGAACTGGCAGTTCATCCCCGGCGGTCAGCCCGAGTTGCCGCAGACCAAGGCAATGCTGATGCGCGCCTGCGACGTGCGCCTACCGGCCCGCCTGACCAAGGCCGATCTCGACGTCGTGGCAAGCGCGCTGCTGGCCGCGGCGGAAGAGGTCAAGATCGAACCCCGCGCCTACGGAACCTGAGGCGCGCTTTTTCAGAAAAGCTTGCCTCACCCAAGCGGCAGATTTTTCACAAAAAATCATCCGCTACGGGCGGGACGGATTTTCCGGAAAATCTGGCCCTTTGCGGTCAAAGCTTGGACAGTTTCGACTGAAGCTCTGCCAGTTGCTTCTTGATTTGCGACAGCTCGTCTTCGGCGCCGTCCGACTCTTCGGAGTCGCCCGTGCCCGGCCCCGACCACTGACCGGACACTCCGCCGGTCATCGCCTTCATGAAGGCTTCTTGCTGCGCGCGCATCGCTTCGAAGCCGGGCATCGACGCCAAAGGGTTCATCGCGGCCATGTTCTCGACCATTTTCGACTGGCCGTCGCGCAGCAAGTCGAAGGACATCGCCAGAAATTCCGGCACGACGCTATGCGCCTGCGTGGTGTAGCTGCGCACGAGGTCGGTGAGCACCCCGATCGGCAGCACGCTTTCGCCACGGCTTTCATGTTCTGCAATGATTTGCAGCAGATACTGGCGGGTCAGGTCATCGCCTGACTTAAGGTCAACGATCTTTACTTCCCTGCCATCGCGGATGAATCCCGCGATGTCTTCGAGGGTCACATAATCTGACGTCTCGGTATTGTAGAGCCTGCGGCTGGCATATCGCTTGATCAGCAGCGGTGCATCGGTCTCAGCCATGGCAACCTCCTTGTCCCTTTCACTGCATTGCAGCAAAGGCGAGCCTAGTCCCTTATCCACAAAAAGCAATCGCTTGGGCGAACAAAAGAAAAAGGACGGGCCCGCGGTGCGGGTCCGTCCTCTGGCAATCACTCGAAACGGGAGGAGATTCGAGCGAATGAGCCGATCGCTTGGCCTTAGGCGGCGGTTGCGGCTTTCTTGGCAGCGGTGGTCACGTCCGAGGTGGCTTTCTTGACGGCTGCGGTGGCTTCTTCCGAAGCTTCCTTTCCGGCAGCCATCATCAGCTCGACGGTTTCCATCTGCACTTTCTTGGCGACTTCAGCGAAGGCGGCCAGGGTCTCGGCAGACATTTCAGCCTGAGCCGAAGCGAAATCGGTCATGGATTTCGTGTAGGCGGTCGGCTCGTCCTTGACCTTGGTCACGTCGGCCAGTTTCGTCAGGGTGTCTTTGGTCCACTGGGTCGAGATCTCGGTCGACTTCTCAGCGGCTTCCAGAGCCACTTTCGAGAACTTCTCGCCAAGCGCGGCCTGCGATTTGAAGGCTTCGTTGTAGGCGGACATGTCAACCGGGAAAGCTGCCATGGCTTCGTTGACGTATTTGGTGAAATCGTTGGTCTTGGCCATCTGTCTATCTCCTGTTTGTCCGGTGTGGGACTGGAAGGTTTCTGTTCTGCGTCTGCAAACAATATGAATGCTGCGGTGCAGAAAATCAAGTTTTTTCTGCACCGCAGCAATTATTTCACAATCCCTTGAAAATCAGGCTTTTTTGCCTTCCAGAACGTAGCTTCCGGGTGCGTCCAACAGCGGCGCATAGCCCGACTCACCCGGATTTCGGGCCTCGACCTGCGCCCCGGACCGGCGCTTCAGCCAGTCTTCCCAAACCGGCCACCACGACCCTTCGTGGAACTCGGCCCCCTCCAGCCACTCATCCGGGGTGCCCTTGACCTTGGGGTTGGTGAAATGGCCATATTTCTTCTTCGAAGGCGGGTTGATGATCCCGGCGATATGGCCGGACTCGGACATGATGAAGGTCTTGTCGCGGCTACCGAATTGCTCGAACCCGCGATAACAGTTCTTCCACGGCGCGATGTGATCGGTCTTGGTGCCGACAGAACAGACCGGCAGCTTGATGTCCTTGATCGTCACGGTCTCGCCAAGGATCTTGAAGCCACCTTCGGCCAGCTCATTTCCCTGACAAAGCTGCCGCAGATACTGAATAACCATGCGGCCCGGCAGGTTGGTGCTGTCGCCGTTCCAATACAGCAGGTCGAACGCGGGCGGGGCTTCGCCCATGATATAGCTGCGCACGGCGGGTCCGTAGACCAGATCCTTGGAGCGCAGGAAACTCATGGTTTTGGACATGAAGAAGCTGTCGAGAATGCCCTTCTCCGTTACTTGCCGTTCGATCGCGTCGACGAAGTCGTCTTGCAGGAAGACCACGAACTCCCCCTGATCCGAAAAATCCGTCAGCGTGGTAAAGAACGTGGCTGACCGCACGGATTTGTCGCCGCGTTTCTGCATCACCGCCAGCGCCGCCGACAGGGTGGTGCCCGCGATACAATAGCCGATCACGTTCACCTGCTTTTCGCTGGTGATCTCTTTCGCCACGCGGATCGCCTCGAAATATCCCTCTTCGACATAGTCCTCCAGCCCCACCTCGGCATAACTCTCATCGGGGTTCTTCCAGCTCACCACAAACAGCGTATAGCCTTGGTCCACGATCCAGCGGATCAAGGAATTCTGCGGCTTGAGGTCCATGATGTAGAACTTGTTGATCCACGGCGGGAAGATGATCAACGGTGTGCGATGCACGGTTTCGGTGGTGGGGGCGTACTGGATGACTTCCATCATCCGGTTGCGAAAGACCACCTTGCCGTCCGCTGTCCCGATATTGCCGCCAACCTCGAAGGCATTGGGGTCCGACAGGGTCGGCAACAGCTCACCGCCATTGGTCTCGATATCACGCACGAGGTTTTCCATCCCGTCGACAAGGCTCTGCCCGTCGGTATCCAGCGCCTTTTGCAACGCATCGGGATTGGTGGCGAGGTAGTTGGTCGGCGAGAACAGGTCGATGATCTGGCGCGAGAAAAATTCGACCCGGCTGCGTTCCTTGCCGTCCAGACCGTCCAGTTCCGACACGGCCTGTTCGATGGCCTCGGAATTCAGCTCGTATTGCTTGCGCACGTACCGGAAATAGGGATGTGTGCGCCACATCGGGTTGGAAAACCGCTTGTCCGCAGGGGCGTCGTCGTCATCCTCGGGCAGATCGAACTGCCCCGAGGCAAGCGCCTGTTGCGTTTCGATGAAATTCTCGACTGCCTTGGACCAATAGGCCACTTGCTGGCCCATCATCTTCGTGGGGTTGGTCATCATGTCATTGAACAGGGCCGAGCCCGCCTTGACGTAAAGATCCTGCCCCGGCCCGGTCAGCCCGGCATCGTGGGTTCCATCCTTTTGTCCAAGTGCGGCGACCAGCCGTTTTGACAGCTCTTCCATCTTGGCCAGGTTGGCGTTGAGCGTTTCAAGCTTGTCCCCCATTTCGGCCTCTCCTCCTTCAGGCTGCTGTCCCATGCTTGATTTTGCCCTCTCAATGCTGCATTTGCATAGTAAGCCTTGCCAGGGTGAGGGGGCAAAGCGACGAAATGAACCGGGTCCGGCTATCGGACCGGTCGTTCCCTAGTTTTGCAGGAGTCACGACGCGATGAAACATCTTCTTACCTACGACATGATGGAATCGATCCGTGTGACCAACCAATGGCTCGGGTCCACGGCGCGCGCGATGTGCTCCTATCCGCAGCTCGGGTTGATCCCGAATCCAATGTTCAAGCTTACCGCAGCCTGGGGCGAGGTGATGGAGCGCAGCTTCGAGCGCATGATCGCCAAGCCTGACTGGAACATCTATACGATTCCCGGCGACGACGGCCGCGACCACATCATCGAGGTCGAATGCGTGCTGCCCAAAGCCTTCGGTGACCTGATCCGCTTTCATGTGCAGGGCCGCGAGCCGACCGGCCGCAAGGTTCTGCTGGTCGCGCCGATGTCGGGCCACTATGCGACGCTGCTGCGGTCTACCGTGGTCAGCCTGCTGCCCGACTGCGATGTCTACATCACCGACTGGCACAATGCCCGCGACATCCCGGTGTCCGAGGGCAAGTTCGACATCGAGGATTATACGCTCTACCTTGTTGATTTCCTGCGCGAAATGGGCCCCGACACCCATGTGATCGCCGTCTGTCAGCCGGCTCCGCTGGCGCTGGCCGCCACCGCCTACCTGGCCGAGGAAGACCCCGACGCACAGCCCCGCACACTAACCCTGATCGGCGGCCCCATCGACCCCGACGCTGCGGCCACCGACGTGACCGATTTCGGCAACCGTGTCACAATGGGCACGCTCGAACGCCATGTCGTGCAGCGGGTCGGCTTCAACTACATGGGCGCGGGCCGCATGGTCTATCCGGGGCTGCAACAGCTCAGCTCGTTCATGGCGATGAACGCCGAAAAACACGCCAAGGCCTTTTCCGACCAGATCCTGCGCGTCGCCAAGGGCGACGCCAAGGAACACGACAAGCACAACAAGTTCTATGACGAGTATCTGGCGGTCATGGACATGACGGCGGAATTCTACCTCTCAACGGTGGAACGAATCTTCAAGGGCCTCGAAATCGCACAGAATCGATTCACCGTGAACGGCAAGCGGGTGGATATCGGCAAGATCACCACCGTGGCTGTGAAAACCGTCGAGGGCGGCAAGGACGACATCTCGGCACCCGGACAATGTGTCGCCGCATTGCGCCTGTGCACCGGCCTGCCGGAAGAGAAGAAAGCCAACTACCTTGAACCCAATGCCGGCCATTACGGTATTTTCGCCGGGAAAAGCTGGCGCACCAACATCCGCCCGCTGGTTTTGAATTTCATCGACGCGAATTCCGGCACCTCTCGCGTTTCCGAAGCTGCCGAATAAGACCGATGGCGGCAGGTCAGCCCAGCCCGTTCACCTGCCGCTGCGGCACCGTCACCGGATTGCTGCACGATGTGCGCCCGTCCGAGGGCACCCATGCCATGTGCCATTGCAACAGCTGCCGCCGCGCGATGCAGCTTTCCGGGCTCGGGGACGCGGCAGCCGAGGGGGTCGATATATGGCAGACGACCCCCGACCGGGTCGAGATCACCGCAGGTGCCGACCAGTTGCAGCCGATGCAGCTTTCGCCGAAGGGGCTGTATCGCTGGACAGCGCGCTGCTGTGACACGCCAATCGCCAACACGTTCAGCAGCCCCGGCCTGCCGTTTGCCGGCATTCTCGTCCACACCTTGACCGACCCTGCGCCCCTCGGTCCGATCGTCGCCCATGGCTTTGTCACCGGGCCGGACGGCAAGCAACGCCACCAGAACGGGCGCAAGGTGATCTGGCGGTTCCTGAAACGAACGGTCGCCGCACGCCTGTCTGGCCGCTGGCGGCAGACCCCCTTTTTCGACAGCGACGGCCAGCCCATTGCCCCGCCGCGGCTGGCCCCAAAGCCTGACTAAAGCGTCAGCCAAGCCTCAAGTATGTCCTGCATCTCGCCGGGTTTTTCCAGGCTCGGCAGGTGCCCGGCCTCTTCCAGAACCACCAGATGCGCGCGGGGGATCAGGTCGGACAACAGTTGATGCCGACGTGGCGGCATCAGGGTATCGCATTCACCGCAGATCACCACGCAAGGCACCGAAATGCGCCGCAAGGTGCCTTGCTGATCAGGGCGGCGTTGCATGGCGCGGGATTGGCTTTGGAACGCCTCCGCGCCCGCCGCACGGCCCATCTCGCGCACCAGATCACAGATCGCGCCCCGCTCCGGGCCGGGGGCAAGTGCCGCGACAGGCACGGCTTCGGCCATCGCATCATCAAGCCGCCCGGCGCGCGCGCGGGTCATCATGCCTTCACGCGCGGCGGCGATACCGGGGCTTTCCGCCAAGGCGTCCGTCGCGATCAGGGCCAGACGCGTGACCCGTTCGGGGGCGCGGCGCAGCACCTCCATCGCGACCATGCCGCCAAGCGAGGCCCCGACAAGGGCAAATCGCTCCGGGGCCGACTCCAGCACCCGTTGCGCCATGTCCCGAACCGTGTCCAACCCGAAGAGCGGGGCAATCTGCACGGGCCGGTGGCGCGACATGACGTCGACCTGTGGGCCGAACAGCCGCACATCGCTCATGAACCCGGGCAGGAAAAGGACAGGTTCCACCACACACTCCCTCGAATGACTCGGATCTTGGGCCATCTGCGGCCAGCACACGGGACGGGTCAAGCCGTCCTGCGCATTCCCCGGCGGTCAACCGCCCACCCGCACAAATTCTGTGCCGGTCGCGCACCACATTCCCCGGTGCCGTCGCCCGGAACACCCCCGCTGCCGCCTCCCGTGGCGGGCCGGGGGGCAACATCGCGCACGGCTGGCCATCGCCAAATGGATCAATCGGTAAAGTCCGCGGCCCAGTCCACGATGGCGTCGGTCATCGGCCCGGTCATTGCCGGGCTGAGGATGTCCCCGCCAATCACGTGGCAGGACGGGTCCATGCCCTCGGTCGGTGGATCTTGCGGCAACACCGTGACCGCCCCGCCCCAGCCCCTGACAAATTCGCGCGTTGCGTCGGGAGAGACGACCTGATCGCGGACGCAAAACATCGCCAGCAGCGGCACAGTCACATCCCCGTAGTCGCGCCCGCGCGTCTCGCGCATCAGCGCCCCGAGGCTGGCCAGCACGGGCGAACCATAGCGCGTGGTCCAATAGCGGGCCTGATCGGCGTTATACGGCTCAAAGGACCGTTCCGGCCCCACCAAAAGCGGCACATAGGAGCGCGCAAAGCCGAGTTCCATCAACACGCCCGCCGGGTCGACCACCCGGAAATTGGGCGAGATCATCGCCACCCCGATCACATCCTCGGCCATGTCCGGCTCGGTCATCGCGTAGGCCGCCAGCGTCGCGCCCGTCGAGGTTCCGAGGATCAGCACCTGGTCGCCCACGGCGCGGGCCAGTTGCAGGTAAAAGGCCGCGTCATCCGCCCACTCCCCCGCCCGCGCAACCGCCAGGGCCGCCCCGTCGCGCCCATGGCCGCGCAACCGGGCGAAAACCAGGTTTGCGCCAAGCGCTTCGGCCACGCGGTCGGGCACGGGACGCAGTTCCTCGGCGGTGGCGGAAAAGCCGTGCAGGTAAAGCACCACAAGCGGCGTGCGGTCGCCCGGCGTGCCAGCCCAAACGATGCGCCCTTCCGCCCCCGGCGTGATGTCGTCGAACGCCGCTTCATGGGCTGCCAGAACCGCCTCTGCGTCCTCTACCTGCGATGCGGGACCGTGACGGGCCACCTCGTCGCGCGGACCGAAGGCCAGTGCGGCGGCCAGCAGCGCGATCAAGCCGATCACGCCGAGGCCAAGACGTTTTATCCACCTAAACACGGGCCAGCACCTCCTCTACCGCGCCGACGATGAGCGCGAGGCAATCGTCATCGGAAAAGCGGTGATCGGCCCCTTTCACCAAATGCAGCCGCACATCGTCGCCCTCCAGATGGTCGAGCAGCCGCAGCGCCACGGACATGTCCACATCCGTATCCGCCGTGCCCTGCAACAACCGCACCGGCGCGTCGATGCGCAGCGGGGACCGCAGCACCAACTGGTTGCGCCCGTCTTCGATCATGCGTTTGGTGATGACATAGGCGTCGCCGTAGTCCGAGGGCAGCGCCACACGTCCGGTCTGCTCCATCTCGGTCTTTTGCGCGTCGGAAAAGCCTGCCCACATCCCGTCTTCGGTAAAATCGGGGGCCGCGGCGACACCGACGAGGCCGGCCAAGATCTCGGGGTGTCGTTTTGCCATCAACAGCGCCTGCCAGCCGCCCATGGACGAGCCCACCAGAACCTGGGGGCCTTCGGTGAGCGTCAGGATCGCGGCCTCGGCATCCTCGGCCCAGTCACCGATGCAGCCGTCGGTAAAGCTGCCCGAGCTTTCGCCATGCCCGGAATAGTCGAAACGCAGAAAGGCGCGGCCGCTGCGCTTGGCCCAAGCCTCCAGGTGGACCGCCTTGGTGCCCTGCATGTCGGATTTGAGACCGCCGAGAAACACCACCCCCGGCCCTTTCCCGGTTGTCTGGTGAAAGGCGATGGTGCGGCCCTGATGCGTTGTCAGCGTCTGCGGGGTCATGGGATCGCGTCCTCCTGTTTTGTCCCTGTTTGTGCCCTTGGCAGCGGGCGGGAACAAGATTTTATGCCTCCGGCGGGAGTATTTTCGCCAAGAAGAAGGCGGGGCACGCGGGGGGGTGTTAACCTTAACGAAAGTTGAAAGCGGGGCTGCGGTCTTGACAGTCGCGGGCGAAGACGTCACCTCTTCGGCCGAACCAAATACCCGCAACCGGGCGTTCCGTGGGCGCCAAACCGACGAGGAGCTTGAGGCCGATGGCCCAGATTTCCCTGACTTTCCCCGATGGCAATTCCCGTGACTACGCGGCTGGCGTGACGCCGGCGGACGTGGCCGAGAGCATTTCCAAATCCCTGGCCAAGAAGGCCATTTCCGCCACCGTCAACGGCGCCCACTGGGATCTGCAATGGCCGATCGAGGGCGATGCCGCTGTTGCCA
Organism: Nioella nitratireducens; assembly: GCF_001879715.1. Taxonomy (GTDB): domain Bacteria; phylum Pseudomonadota; class Alphaproteobacteria; order Rhodobacterales; family Rhodobacteraceae; genus Nioella; species Nioella nitratireducens. The sequence continues at coordinate 154,739 of NZ_MNBW01000010.1, forward strand.
TCCACACCATGCAGGATGAAGATCAGGCGCTGGAACTGGTCCGGCATGATTGCGCCCATATCATGGCCCGTGCCGTGCAGGAGATCTGGCCCGGCGTGAAGGTCACCATCGGCCCCGTTATCGAGAACGGCTGGTATTACGATTTCGACCGGGAAGACCCCTTCACCCCCGAAGACCTTGGCCAGATCGAAGCCAAGATGCGCGAGATCATCAACCGCCGCGATCCGGTAACGACCGAGCTTTGGGATCGTGACCGGGCTGTGGCCTATTACGAAGCCAATAACGAGCCCTACAAGGTCGAACTGGTCGGCATGATCCCCGAAGATCAGCCGATCCGCATGTATTGGCACGGCCATTGGCAAGACCTCTGCCGTGGCCCGCATCTGCAACACACCGGCCAAGTGCCCGCCGACGCATTCAAGCTGATGACGGTGGCCGGCGCCTATTGGCGTGGCGATTCCAACCGCCCGATGTTGCAGCGCATCTACGGCGTGGCGTTCAAGAACAAGAACGACCTGAAGGCGCATCTGACGATGCTGGAGGAGGCCGCGAAGCGCGACCACCGCAAACTCGGCCGCGAAATGGAACTCTTCCACATGCAGGAAGAGGCCCCGGGGCAGGTTTTCTGGCATCCCGGCGGCTGGACCATCTACACCGCCTTGCAGGACTACATGCGCCGCAAGCAACGCGCCGGCGGCTATCGCGAGATCAACACGCCGCAAGTCGTGGACCGCAAGCTGTGGGAGGCCTCGGGTCACTGGGAGAAATACCAGCATCACATGTTCATCGTCGAAGTGGATGAAAGCCGCGACGGCGAAAATGACGATGCCGAAGCCAAGAACCGCGACCAGACGCGGATCAATGCGCTGAAGCCGATGAACTGCCCCTGCCACGTGCAGGTGTTCAACCAAGGGCTGAAAAGTTACCGCGACCTGCCGCTTCGTCTGGCTGAATTCGGGTCTTGCGCCCGGTTCGAGCCCTCGGGGGCGCTGCACGGCATCATGCGGGTGCGTGGCTTTACCCAGGACGATGCGCATATCTTCTGCACCGAGGACCAGATCCAGTCGGAATGCGCGCGCTTCATCGACTTCCTCGCCAATGTCTACAAGGAACTGGGCTTCGACGATTTCGAAATCCGCTTCGCCACCCGGCCCGAAAAGCGCGTCGGCACGGATGAAAGCTGGGATTATGTCGAAGGCGCGCTGGAAAACGCGATCAAGGCCGTGGGCCGCGATTATACGCTGGAACCGGGCGACGGCGCATTCTACGGCCCCAAGCTCGACTTCTATCTGACCGATGCCATTGGCCGGGTCTGGCAATGCGGCACGTTCCAGGTCGATCCCAACCTGCCCGAGCGCCTCGGCGCCGTCTATATCGGGCAGGACGGCGAGAAACACCGCCCCTTCATGCTGCACCGCGCCTGCCTTGGCTCGTTCGAGCGTTTCATCGGCATCCTGATCGAGAACTGGGAGGGCAAGCTGCCGTTCTGGCTGGCCCCACGTCAGGTGGTGGTGGCCTCGATCGTGTCCGAGGCCGACGATTTCGTGCAGGAAACCGTGGCAAAACTGCAAGCCGCCGGTGTTCGGGCCGAGGCGGATATTCGCAACGAGAAGATCAACTACAAGATCCGCGAACATTCCGTGGGCAAGGTGCCGGTGATCCTCGCCATTGGCCGCAAGGAGGTCGAGGATCGCACCGTAACCGTTCGCCGTTTGGGCGAAAAGCAGACGTCGGTCGTCTCGCTGGACGACATCGTTGCCAGCCTCGGCGGCGACGCGATACCGCCGGATTTGCGCTGATCTTCCGCGAGGACAGCCCTTCGCTGTCCTCGCCTCGCCTTGACGCAGGTCATATCCGGGGGTGCAGGCAGGCGGCATGGTGCAGGAAACCGATCCAACGGCACGAGGCACCATGACCGACCCGACGTCCAGCACGTTCCTTGTCACTGGCGGCGCCGGGTTTCTGGGGATCAACCTGATCCGTGACCTGCTGGCGCGCGGTCATCGTGTCCGCAGCTACGACATCGCCCCCTTTGCTTACCCCGAGGCAGAGCGGATCGAGGTTTTGCAAGGCGATATCCGTGACACCAGCCTGCATGACCGTGCCTTTGACGGCGTGGACGTTGTCGTCCATTGCGCCGCCGCCCTGCCCTTGGCAGCGCCGTCCGAGATCCACTCGACCAATGTCGATGGCACCAAGGCCCTGCTGGACACCGCGCGCCGGAAGGCAACGCCGCGCGTCGTGCACATTTCCTCCACCGCCGTTTACGGCATCCCCGATCACCACCCGTTGGTCGAGGATGATCCAATGCAGGGCGTCGGCCCTTATGGCGAGTCCAAGGTGCAGGCCGAGAGGATTTGCCAGAGCTTTCGCGCAAGCGGCATGGTGCTGCCCATCCTCCGCCCCAAGAGCTTCGTCGGCCCGGAACGGTTGGGCGCGTTCGAGTTGCTCTACGATTTTGCCGCCGACGGCCACGGTTTCCCGGTGCTCGGCTCGGGCGCGAATCGCTACCAGTTGCTCGACGTGGCCGATCTGTGCGACGCCATATGCCTGACCGCCTTCGGCCCGACCGACACCGCCAACCAGACCTTCAACATCGGGGCGGACAAATTCGGCACGATGCGAGAAAGTTTTCAGGCGGTTCTGGACCGCGCCGGGCACGGCAAGCGGATCGTCGGCCTGCCCGCCGCCCCCGCGATCTGGACGTTGCGGGCGCTAGAGGCCGTGCATCTGTCGCCCCTCTACAAATGGATCTACGAGACCGCCGCAACCGACAGTTTCGTCAGCATCGACCGCGCGCGGCAAACGCTCGGATTTGCGCCGCGCTATTCCAATATCGACGCGCTTCTTCGGAACTATGACTGGTATCTCGCCAATCGGGGCCGCATTGCAGCGCAGGCGGGTGTCACCCATCGGGTGCCGTGGAAACGCGGTGCCCTGTCAGCGCTGCGCGCGGTGCTGTGACCCTCAGAAGTGGCTGACTTCTTCGTCGGGCTTGCCCGCCGCAATCGCCAGAACACCGCCAAGCCCGGCCAGCGCGATCGGGAACATGGTGAAAACGCCAAAGCCAAAGGCGTAATACATCCCCGCCGCCGAGAGCAGCAGAAAGATCCCGCCCCACAGCGCCCGCGCCCGTGCCATCGCACCACCGGCAATCGCAAGGATCGGCGACACGAGGCTGGCCGCCTTGATCAGGTCGGGGTTGTCCACCTGCCGGGCCAGATCCGGCACTTCGCCGAACATGTCAATGAAGACGACGTAGCCATAGCCGAAGAACCCCACGATCATTCCCAGAATACCGGCGATGATCCCCAGAACGAGGGCCGCATTGCGCATGGGGTGTCTCCTTTTTCTCGCGATTTCGATCCTCCAGATAAGACCTCACCGCTGTCGCGCCAAGGCGAAAGATTGAAACATTCTTCTTTGAACGCCGCAGGATCTGTTACGGACCGCACGACCGCGCGCCCACGGGGAAAGCTCCAACCATCTGATATCATTTTATATTTCAATCAATATGCTCGCCCATTGGTTGTCACGCGGGCCTAACAACCCGTCACGCGGTCGTGCTTGACGGCCCTGTGACTGGCCAGTGAGCGGCCCCGCGACCTACCAATTCCCCATCACCCGATCATGGGTGGGACAGAGTAACGGACGAAACCTCTAGGGAGACTTCACAATGTCGACTCACATGAAATCGCTGGCGCTGATGGGCGCCGTGGCCGCCGCACTGGGCACTGTTGCCGCAACCGGCGCCAACGCCCAGGACATGGAAAAATGCTACGGCGTGTCGCTGGCGGGCGAAAACAGCTGCGCCGCCGGACCGGGCACCACCTGCGCCGGAACGTCGACCATCGACTACCAGGGCAACGCCTGGACCCTCGTTCCCGCCGGCACCTGCGCCGACGTGAGCCTGCCGGGCGACCGCCACGGCGCATCCGAAGCCGCGCTTGAGGCGGACGGCTATATCGGCCTCGCCCGCGACCTGCCCGAGGGCCTCGCAGCCGACGTTCTCGCGCAGTATCGCCCCACCGAGATGATGGACGGCTGACACGTCCCCTGACACCTGACGCCCCCGGTCCGGGACAGGTCCGGGGGCGTCTTTCGACCCGCAGGAGCAAGACCCATGTTCGATACAGGCCATGACGCCGCCCTGCCCGCCCATGTGGGCATCGGCTACAAAGCACAGCATTTCACCGACCTGACAACAGCCCCCGGCCCGGTCAAATGGCTGGAAATCCACGCGGAAAACTACATGGGGGATGGCGGCCGCCCCTTGGCGCAACTGCGCGCTTTGACCGAGCGTTTCCCGATTTCGGTGCACGGCGTGGGCCTGTCCATTGGCGGCGAAGCGCCCCTCGACACCGACCACCTCAGCCGCCTGCGCCATCTTTGCGACTGGGTGCACCCCGCCAGTTTTTCCGAGCATCTTGCTTGGTCCACCCATGGCGACCATTTCCTGAACGACCTGCTGCCCCTGCCCTATACGTCGGCCACTTTGGCCCGCGTCAGCGCGCATATCGACCAGGTGCAAGAGGCGCTCGGTCGGACGATGCTGTTGGAAAACCCGTCCACCTATCTCGCTTTTGACGAGTCCACGATGGACGAGGTCACGTTTCTTACGGAAATCGCCCAACGCACCGGCTGCGGTCTGCTTTTGGACGTGAACAATGTCTTTGTCTCCGCCACCAACCAGCAATGGAACCCGACCGCTTATATCAACGCCTTCCCGTTGGCGCAGGTGGGTGAAATCCATCTCGGAGGCCACGACGAGGAGACCGACGAACACGGGGCGCCGCTGTTGATCGATTCCCATGGCCGCGAAGTGGTGGACCCGGTCTGGTCGCTCTACGCCCATACCATCGCCCAAGGCGGTCCAAAGCCGACCCTGATCGAATGGGACAATGATGTGCCCGATTTTCCGGTGCTGCGCGACGAGGCCGCCCGTGCCGCCGCGATCCTGACCCCGGCGAGGGCCTGAGCCATGGACCACAGCACCTTCGCCGCCGCCTTGCTCGACCCCGCCGCCCCGATGCCAGAGGGGATGACCGACCCGCAGGGCCGCCCCGCGGGCAAACGCTTCGATGTCTACCGCAACAACGTCACGGCGTCCCTGATCGACGCGTTGCAGACAGGGTTTCCCGTGCTGCACAAGCTATTGGGGGACAAGAGCTTTCGCACTCTTGCCCTGATGGCGGCACGCCATGATCCGCCGCGTTCTCGACAACTCTCGCAGTATGGCGCGTCCCTGCCCGACCTGATTGCACGGCTTCCCGCACTCGGTGCCTACCCCTATCTGCCGGACATCGCCCGGCTGGAACTGGCAATGCGCAGTGCCTACCACGCCGCCGATCACGACGCCTTGCAGACCGATGGCCTGTCACCCGAGGCGCTGATGGACCTGACCCCATGCCTTGCGCCCTCGACCCGGGTCGTCGCCTCGCCGCATCCGATCCTGTCGATCTGGCGCCGCAATACCGACCCGGACGCGCCCGCACCGCAACCGGGCGCCGAGGCGGTGCTGATCGCGCGTCCCGGCTTTGACCCGGTGCCCCATCTGCTGCCCAAGGGCGGTGTCACTTTCGCAGAAGCCCTGACAGGCCACACGCCGCTGTCCCTTGCCCTCGAACGCGCCATCGACGCCGCGCCGGGGCTGGACGTGGCCGCGCTTCTGACCGTTTTCCTGACCTCGGGCGCGCTTTGCCTGCCCCAACCGGAAGATCAATGATGCGCCTTCTCCACCTGCATGACCGCCTGTTCGCCATGATCGAGGCCCATCTGGCCCCGCTCCTGCCGGTTCTGGCCCGGCTCGTTTTTGCCGCCACGCTGATGTTCTATTACTGGAATTCGGCCCTCACCAAGCTGGGCGACGGGCTGTTCGGGATCTTCCGCCCGAGTGTATCGGCCTATGTCCAGATCCTGCCCCGCATGGCCGAGGCCGTCAGCTATGACACCAGCCAGATCGCCTTGCCGTGGCACCTGCTGGTGCTTGGCGCGACTTGGGGCGAGTTGCTGTTTCCGCTGCTCATCCTTCTGGGCCTCTTCACCCGGCTCGCCGCGCTTGGGATGATCGGTTTCGTGATCGCGCAAAGCTGGGTCGATGTGGTCGGCCATGGCGTTGCCGCTGACGATCTGGGCCGCTGGTTCGATCGCGTGCCAGATAGCCTGATCCTCGACCAACGCGCCTTCTGGGTGTTTCTGCTGCTGACGCTGGTTCTGCGCGGGGGCGGCGTGCTGTCGCTCGACACCCTACTGCGGCGAGGTCAAAGCAGCGCTGCCTGAACCTCCTTGCCCCAGCCCAGATAGAGCGTTCCGTCGCGCGCGCGGATCACCGGGCGCTTCATCATCGCCGGGTGCGCCTGCAACAGCGCCAGCGGCGCACCGGCGCGGTCTTCCTCGCTCAGGCCGCGCCACGTGGTCGAGCGGGTGTTGACCAGCGACGGCCCGAAGGCATCGAGGAAATCGGCCAGGTCGGCGGTCTCCAACGGGTCGCCCCGCACGTCACGGAACGTCACCTCATGCCCGCCCGCAGCCAGCGTTTTCAGGGCCTTTCGGCATGTGTCGCATGTTTTCAAACCATAAAGCTGCATGTTGCCTCCGTGCCGCGCCCTGCCATGACAATCCCATGAAACAGGCCGAAAAATTCTTGCGTTTTTCTGAAATCACCTCATCTTGCGTGCCGTGACAACAGAATTTTGCGAAACCGCGCTCTCAAGAAAGCCGGCCTGAATCATCTGTCGGCACCGTACCGCCGCAGTTCCGTGGGCGGAAAAAAGGACTTGAGAAGGAAGACGGATATGCCCACTGGCACCGTAAAATGGTTCAACACCACCAAAGGCTATGGCTTCATCGCCCCCGACGATGGCGGCAAGGATGTGTTCGTGCACATTTCCGCCGTGGAACGCTCTGGCATGACCGGCCTCGCCGATAACGAGAAAGTCAGCTACGAACTGCGTGAAGGCCGCGACGGTCGGGACTCTGCGGTCGAGTTGCAAAAGCTCTGAACCATAAGGTCGCCGGACCTGTTTGACTGCGCCGCCGGGTCCGCGCCCCGCGCGGCGCTTTTCATTGCCGCCCCAGCAGATCCATGGTCAGCGGGCAGTGCGCGCCGCCATAAAAGGTGTCGAGGACCTCCCCGAACACCGCACCGCCCCCCGCCGCCTCGAACAGTGAGCTACCCCCCCGAATTTCGGACACTGACATAAGCTACGAATTGCAGTTTGCTGATCTTCGACGAGAAGGAGATCAGAGATGTCGAAACGCAAGCAGCACGCGCCCGAGTTCAAGGCGAAGGTCG
>NZ_MNBW01000011.1 GCF_001879715.1 Nioella nitratireducens
AGGCAATATCGGCGGGCGGAAAGGCGATAACATCGACTTCGTGTGAGAAACAAACGAAGGTGCGATGCCGTGTTATCAGATAACCGGGGCAGGAAATATGTCGCAAAGACAGAGTGTTGCCTGTATCGGTCGACCCCCCCTCTCTCGACACTGGACGGGGCGGCGCCTGCCAGACCCACACCGCATCGCTGAAACGGTAACACCCCATCCGACCCACACCCCAGCAGACAACACCCCATATCGTGTGAAAATTACGCTTTTTGGGGCAGGCGACTCGGGATGATTTGCCAGGTCAGCCGCGTCGGGATCGCCGCCGGGAATCGGGGCGGGCCGTGGACCGGTGCTTGCCAAACCGGAAAATCCTCAACAGGATTGGCCCGGTATGAGACGAGACCGGGATCGGCGCGGGAATGGTGACTTCTGACAGAAAGATGGATGATGCCGCGCGGGCGGCCTGGCTCTCTTATGTGGCCGGTCGCAAACAGGACGAGATTGCCGAGATCATGGGGATCTCGCGGCAATCGGCGCAGCGGCTGGTCTCGCAGGCCAGTGCCGCCGGGCTGGTCAAGGTGCGCATCGACCATCCGATTGCGCGATGCCTGGAACTGGTCGAGGCGCTGACCGAGCGGTACGGGCTGGGAACCTGCGAGGTGGTGCCGTCGCTGGCCTCGGTCGCGGCGTCGGGCCTGGCAGTGTCACACGCGACCGGAAACCTGATCGAACGCTGGTTGTCGCAGCCCGATCCCATGGTCATGGGTCTCGGGACCGGGCGAACATTGCGCGCTGCCATCGAACACCTGCCGCATCTGGCCTGTGATCAGCACAAGGTCGTCTCCTTGACCGGCAATATCGCGCCCGATGGCTCTACCGCCTATTACAACGTTCTGTTCACCATCACCGACAAGGTCACGGCCCCCACTTACCCTTTGCCCCTGCCTGTCATCGCCGCGTCCGCAGAAGAGCGCACCGTGCTGCTTGGGCAGACGACCCTGACCACCACCCTCGATCTGGCCCGTCAGACCGATGTCCGGTTTCTCGGGATCGGGGCGATCAATGACCGGGCGCCGCTGCTGCTGGACGGGTTCATCACCCCCGACGACCAGCAGCGGGTCAGCGACAAGGGCGCCGTGGGCGAGATCATCGGCTGGATCTACGATGCCGAGGGCCGGTTGCTGGACGATGCCTTGAACGAGCGCGTGTCCTCGGCCGGTCTTGGGGATGAGGCCGATCGCCCGGTCATCGCCGCGGCGCATGGGCCAGACAAGGTGCCCGCGATTCGGGGTGCCTTGCGGGGCGGCCTTGTGAACGGACTGATCACCGACGAAGAGACAGCGACCGCGCTGCTCTGAAAAACCCCTGATTTCCAGACTTTTGAGCCTGACCCTCTCGCCCGCGCCGCGGTGCGGCGGGATTTTGGTGTTGACCTTTCGTAACGGAAAGTGAATAAATGCCCATGAGCTTAGCAATTGCTCATCCTTGGGAGGATATCATGACAAGAACGACCCGCGCCCTTCTGGGTGCCACCGCGCTGACCGCCATGGGCTTTGCCGCGGCCGCGCAGGACACCACCATCACCATCGCAACCGTGAACAACGGCGACATGATCCGCATGCAGGGTCTGACGGACGTGTTCGAAGCAGAAAATCCCGGCATCACTGTCGAGTGGGTGACGCTGGAAGAAAACGTGTTGCGCCAGAACGTGACGACCGACATCGCCACCGGCGGTGGCCAGTATGACATCATCACCATCGGCACCTACGAGGTTCCGATCTGGGGCGAACGTGGCTGGCTTCAGTCGCTCAATGACCTCGGCGACGACTACAATATCGACGACCTGCTGCCCGCGATCCGCGGAGGCCTGACGGTTGACGGCAACCTCTACGCCTCGCCCTTCTACGGCGAAAGCTCCATGGTCATGTATCGCACCGACCTGATGGAGGCCGCCGGTCTGGATATGCCCGATGCGCCGACTTGGGAATTCATCCGCGAAGCCGCCATCGCCATGACCGACCGCGACAACGATATCTACGGCGTCTGCCTGCGCGGCAAGCCGGGCTGGGGCGAGAACATGGCGTTCCTGACCGCGATGTCCAACAGCTTCGGCGCGCGCTGGTTCGACGAGAACTGGACCCCGCAATTCGACAGCGAGGCATGGGCGACGACGCTCAATTTCTACCTCGACCTGCTGAACCAAGCCGGGCCTCCGGGGGCCGCCAACAATGGTTTCAACGAAAACCTCGCCCTGTTCCAGACCGGCCATTGCGGCATGTGGATCGACGCGACCGTTGCGGCGTCTTTCGTGACCAACCCGGACGACTCGCAAGTGGCTGACTCTGTCGGGTTTGCGCTGGCGCCCGACAATGGTCTTGGTCCGCGCGGCAACTGGCTGTGGGCATGGTCACTGGCGATCCCGTCCTCGTCCGACGCCCCGGACGCTGCGCGCGCGTTCATCTCTTGGGCAACCGGCCCCGGCTATGTCGGGCTTGTCGCCGAGAACGAAGGCTGGGCCAACGTGCCTCCGGGCACCCGCACCTCGCTTTACGAGAACCAGGACTATCTGGATGCGGCGCCCTTCGCGCAAATGACGCTCGACTCGATCAATTCGGCCGACCCCACCAACCCGACGGTGGACCCGGTGCCCTATACCGGGGTTCAGTTCGTGGCGATCCCGGAATTCGCGGGGCTGGCGACGGAAATCGGGCAAGTCTTCTCGGCTGCGCTGGCGGGTCAGACGACCGCCGAAGATGCGCTGGCACAGGCACAAGACCTGGCCACCGAGGAAATGGAAGCGGCTGGCTACTGATCGGCTGATCTCCCTCCCTCTCGGGGGGCGGCCCTCAACCGCCCCCCACTTTTCCCAACTGTCCCGAGCGTTGGCCGCAAATCTGCCGGCCTGCCGTTTCCCTTGCCTGTCCGGTCGCCGCCCCGCACGCTTGCAGCCTGCCGCCCGGAAGAGAGGACCCCGCCATGGCCACCCAGCATTCCCGATCCGCCGCCCGACTGATGATGGCACCCGCCGTTTTCGTTCTTCTGGTGTGGATGCTCGTTCCGCTCTGCCTGACGCTCTGGTTCTCGGTGATGGACTACCGACCCATGCGCGGCACCTTCGATTGCTGCGAGGGCTTGGGCAACTACACACGCTTCGTGACCTCCAGTTCGTTTCAGGATGCCGTCGTCACCACGCTGATGATGGTGGGGGGCATTCTGCTGATCACGGTGATCGGGGGCATTCTGCTGGCGCTCCTGCTGGATCAACCGATCTGGGGGCAGGGGCCTGTGCGGATCCTTGTCATTGCCCCGTTCTTCGTGATGCCGACCGTTTCGGCGTTGGTCTGGAAGAACATGTTCATGAACCCGGTGAACGGCCTTTTCGCGCATCTCTGGCGCGGGTTGGGGATGGAGCCGATAGACTGGCTCTCTCAACTGCCGCTGTTTTCGATCATTCTGATTGTGGCGTGGATGTGGCTGCCCTTCGCCACCCTGATCCTGCTGACCTCGGTGCAATCGATGAGTTCTGAACAGCTCGAAGCCGCCGAGATGGACGGCGCGGGCGCGTTCAGCCGGTTCTTCTATATGATCCTGCCGCACATGGCCCGTGCAATCACTGTTGTGATCTTGATCCAGACGATCTTCCTGCTGTCGATCTTCGCCGAGATCTTCGTGACCACCGGCGGCGCGTTCGGCACCCGGACGCTGACATATCTGGTCTACCAGCGGGTCATCGAGAGCCAGAACGTGGGGCTCGGATCCGCCGGCGGCATCATCGCCGTGATCCTCGCCAATATCGTTGCCTTGGTGCTGATGCGCATCGTCGGCAAGAACCTGGACGCCTGAGGGAGGACCTGACCGATGGCCCGCGCAATCACCACACAACGCAAGATCACGCTGACCGCTGTCGCCTGGATCATTGCCCTGCTGATCTTCTTTCCGATCCTCTGGACGATCCTGACCAGCTTCAAGACCGAGGCCGACGCCATCGCCGACCCGCCCTTGTTCCTGAACTTCCACTGGACGCTGGAAAACTACGCCGTGGTGCAAGACCGCTCGGACTACATGCGCTATCTGTGGAACTCGATTGCCATCGCCGTGGGCTCGACCGCGCTCGGCATCCTGATCGCGGTGCCTGCCGCCTGGTCGATGGCCTTCGTGCCGGGCAAGAAGACCAAGGACATCCTGCTGTGGATGCTGTCCACCAAGATGCTGCCCGCCGTGGGCGTGCTGTACCCGATCCGCCTGATCCTGATCCAGACCGGCCTGCTGGACACCAAGGGCGCGCTGATCGTGATCCTGACGCTCATCAACCTGCCGATCATCGTCTGGATGCTCTACACCTATTTCAAGGAAATCCCCGGCGAGATCCTTGAAGCCGCGCGGATGGACGGGGCAACCCTGCGCTCGGAAATCCTTTACGTGCTGACGCCGATGGCGGTGCCGGGGATTGCCTCGACTGTTCTGCTCAACATCATCCTGGCATGGAACGAAGCCTTCTGGACGCTGACGCTGACCACCGTCGACGCGGCGCCGCTGACCGCCTTCATCGCCAGCTATTCCAGCCCCGAGGGCCTGTTCTACGCCAAGCTCTCCGCCGCCTCGACCATGGCCATCGCGCCCATCCTGATCATGGGGTGGTTCAGCCAGAAACAGCTGGTGCGTGGTCTCACCTTCGGCGCCGTCAAATAAGGAAACAAGGATATGGGACGCATTACGCTGGACAAGGTCCGCAAAGCCTTTGGCGACGTCGAAGTCATTCCGCCGCTGGACCTGACAATCGAAGATGGTGAGTTCGTGGTTTTCGTCGGCCCCTCGGGCTGCGGAAAATCCACCCTGCTGCGGCTGATCGCCGGGCTGGAAGATGTCTCGGGTGGGCAGATCCGCATTGACGGCGAGGATGCCACCATGGTGCCCCCTGCCAAGCGCGGCCTTGCCATGGTGTTTCAGAGCTACGCGCTCTATCCACATATGTCGGTTAAAAAGAACATCGCCTTCCCGATGAAGATGGCAGGGATGCCGCAGGACGAGCAGGAGCGCCGGATTGCCTCTGCCGCCAAGGCGCTGAACCTGACCGACTATCTTGATCGGCGGCCCGGCCAGTTGTCGGGCGGGCAGCGCCAGCGGGTCGCCATCGGTCGCGCCATCGTGCGGGAACCGGCGGCTTTCCTGTTCGATGAGCCTCTGTCGAACCTCGACGCCGCGCTGCGCCACGGGATGCGGCTGGAAATCAGCGAGCTGCACGAGCGGCTGACCACGACCATGGTCTACGTTACCCACGATCAGGTGGAAGCCATGACCATGGCCGACAAGATCGTGGTGTTGCAGGCCGGTGTGATCGAGCAGGTCGGCAGCCCTCTGGAGCTGTATCGCGCGCCCCTTAACAAATTCGTTGCAGGCTTCATCGGCTCGCCCAAGATGAACTTCCTTGAAGGCGAGGAAGCCGCCAAACGCAATGCACATACGATCGGCATCCGGCCCGAGCACCTGACCATGTCGACCACCGAAGGCGCGTGGCGTGGCACGGTGGGCGTGGCAGAGCATCTGGGCGCAGACACGTTCCTGCACATTCACCCCGACAGCGCCCGGTCTGAAACCATGACGATCCGCGTCGATGGCAGCGTCACCGCCCGCCATGGCGACGTGGTGTGGCTGAGCCCGCAGGAAGAAAACATCCACCGCTTCGACGAAACCGGACTGCGCATCGCATGAAACGGCTGGACGGAAAATGCGCGCTGATCACCGGCGCAGCGCGGGGCATCGGCCTTGCCTTTGCCAAGGCCTACGTGGCCGAAGGCGCGCGGGTGGCGATTGCCGATATCGACATCGCGCGCGCCCGGCAGGCCGCCGAAGCGATCGGCGAGGCGGCATTTGCCGTCGAGATGGATGTAACCCGTCAAGCCAGCATCGACCAGGCCGTCACCGACACGGTCGCATGGCTCGGAAAGATCGACATCCTGATCAACAACGCCGCGATCTTCACCGCCGCGCCGATCGTCGAGATCACCCGCGACGACTATGCCCGCGTGTTCGATATCAATGTAAGTGGGACGTTGTTTACCCTGCAAGCGGTTGCGCGCCACATGATGGCGCGCGGCGGCGGCAAGATCATCAACATGGCCAGCCAGGCGGGTCGCCGGGGCGAGGCGCTGGTGGCCGTCTACTGCGCCAGCAAGGCCGCCGTCATCAGCCTGACCCAATCGGCGGGGCTGAACCTGATCCAGCACGGCATCAACGTGAACGCCATCGCGCCCGGCGTGGTGGAGGGCGAGCATTGGGACGGTGTTGACGCCTTCTTTGCTGAACACGAGGGCAAAGCCCCCGGCCAGAAAAAACGCGAGGTCGGCGACGCCGTGCCTTTCGGACGAATGGGCACCGCCGCAGACCTGACCGGCATGGCCATTTTCCTTGCCTCGGACGAGGCCGAATACATCGTCGCCCAGACATACAATGTCGATGGCGGCAACTGGATGAGCTGAGCCATGGCCGTGACCCTTTCCCTTTCCACGCTCTCGGACCTGACCGGCGTCGCCGTGCCCGCCTATGCGCGCGCCGACGTTTCGCCCGGCATCGTCCATTTCGGCGTCGGCAATTTTCACCGGGCGCATCAGGCGATGTATCTGGACCGGCTGTTCAACAAGGGCCTCAGCCGCGATTGGGCCTTGGTCGGCGCCGGGGTGTTCGAGGGCGAGCGCAAGGGCCGCGACGTGCTGGCCGCGCAGGACTGGCTGACCACGCTGGTGGAACAAGAGGCCGATAGCAGCACGGCGCGGATTCTGGGCTCGATGATCGAGTTCCTGGAACCGGCCAATCCCGCCGCCACCATCGCCCGCATGGCTGCCCCCGATATTCGCATCGTGTCGCTGACCATCACGGAAGGTGGCTATTTCCTCGACTCCGACGACCGGTTCGACCCGACCCATCCGGCCATTGTCGCGGACGCGGCCACCCCGGCGGCGCCCAAGACCGTGTTTGGCCAGATCCTTTGCGCGTTGCGCCTGCGCCGCGAGCGGGGCCTGTCCCCCTTCACGGTGATGAGTTGCGACAACATCCCCCATAACGGCCATGTCGCCCGCAAGGCGGTCGTGGGGCTGGCCGAGTTGTCGGACCCCGCCTTTGCCGCCTGGGTCGCCGACACCGTCGCCTTCCCGAATGGCATGGTGGACCGGATTACCCCGGCCACCACCGACCGCGAACGGGCCATGCTGGCCGAACAGTTCGGACTCGAGGACGGCTGGCCAGTGTTCTGCGAGGATTTCACGCAATGGGTGTTGGAGGACCATTTTCCCCTTGGCCGCCCGGCGCTGGAGGAGGTGGGGGTGCAATTCGTGGCCGATGTCGCGCCCTATGAGCTGATGAAGCTGCGTATCCTGAACGGCGGCCACGCCATCATCGCCTATCCCGGCGGCCTGATGGACATTCATTTCGTGCATGAGGCGATGGAACATCCGCTGATCCGCGCCTTCCTGCGCAAGATCGAGGAAGACGAGGTGATCCCGAATGTGCCACCGGTTCCCGACACCGACCTTGGCGGCTATTTCGACCTGATCGAACGGCGGTTTTCCAACCCCAAGATCGGCGACACGGTGCGGCGGCTCTGCCTCGATGGATCGAACCGCCAGCCCAAGTTCATCGTGCCCACCCTGCGCGATGCCCTGAAGTCCGGCGGCTCGGTCGAGGGGCTGGCGCTGGAATGCGCGCTTTGGTGCCGTTACTGCGCCGGGACCACGGATAGCGGGGCCGAGATCGCGCCCAACGACCCCAACTGGGACGCCTTGCAGCCGGTGGCGCTGGCTGCGAAGGACCGGTCGCAGGCATGGCTCGACCAACGGGCGATTTATGGCGATCTGGGGCAAGACCCGCGCCTGTGCGAGGCGTTTGCACGTTGGCTTGGGCTGCTCTGGTCGCACGGTACGGCGGCCACCTTGGAAACCTATCTCGGACGCGGCTGACCCATGGCGATGCCTTCCCCCGGCCTGGTGATCTTTGATTGTGATGGCGTGCTGGTCGACAGCGAACCGATTTCGCTGGAGGTGATGCTGGAGGTTCTGGCGCAGGCGGGCTGCACGCTGGACCCGGAAGAAGGCTATGCGCATCTTTTGGGGAAATCACTCGGCTCGATCGGGGCTTGGCTGCGGGCAGAACACGGGCTTGACCTGACGGACGCCCACCTGACGGCCTTGCGTGCGCGCCTGTTCGACCGCTTTCGCCAGTCCCTCAAACCGATTTCCGGCGTGGCCGAGGCAATCCGCGCGATGCCCGGAAAGGTTTGTGTTGCCTCGTCGAGCCAGCCCGACCGTATTCGGTTTTCGCTTGGCCTGACCGGCCTGCTCGACCTGTTCGAGCCGCATATCTTCAGCGCCAGCATGGTGGATCGTGGCAAGCCCGCCCCCGACCTGTTCCTGCACGCGGCGCAGGAAATGGGCGTCGATCCCGGTGATTGTGTCGTTATCGAGGACAGTCCCGCTGGAATCGAGGCGGCGCAGGCGGCAGGGATGCAGGTGATCGGCTTTGTCGGGGGCGGCCATGCCGGGCCGGCCGGTCTGGTCAAACGGGTTGCAAATCGCGCGCCCTCGGCCATCATCTCGTCGATGGAAGACCTGCCCGCGCTTCTTGGTGCGGGCCACTGAAGTGCCGGGAGAGGTGATGACGCAATATCTCTGCGCGGTCGATGTCGGGACACGCTCGGCACGGGCTGGCCTGTTTACCCCCGAGGGCGCGCGCATCGCCCGGGCGGTGCAGCCGATCGCGTTGCATGAAGAGGGCGGCACCGAGGCGGAATACCGGTCCGAGGAGATCTGGCACGCGACCTGTGCGGCCATTGCCGCTGTGCGGGCCGAGGCGGGGATCGCCGCCGATGACGTGGCGGCGCTGGCCTTTGACGCCACCTGTTCGTTGGTGCTGCGCGATACCGGAGGGCGGGGCGTGGCCCTTTCGGCAGACGGGCGGGACACCATCGCATGGTGCGATCACCGGGCCGTGGCACAGGCCGCACGCTGCACCGATACCGGGCACGCGCTGATCCGGCATCTGGGCGGCACCATGTCGCCCGAAATGCAGACGCCCAAGCTGTTGTGGATCAAGGAAAATCGCCCGGATATCTGGGCGCGTCTCGGTCGCGTGCGCGATCTGGCGGACGATCTTGTCTGGCGCGCGACCGGGGCCGAGGGCGCCTCGTCCTGCACCCTGTCCGCGAAATGGCCGTTCCTGCCCGAGGCGGGCGGATGGCAGATGGATTTTCTGGACCAGATCGGGTTGGGGGACCTGCTGGGCCGGGCCGCACTGCCCGCTGTTGCAACACCGGTCGGCACCTGCGCCGGGCCGCTGTCGCCTGACGCCGCCAAGGCCATGGGGTTGCGGCCGGGCCTGCCGGTCGCCGCTGGCATGATCGACGCCTTTGCCGGGGCGCTTGGCTGTCTGCGGCCCGGCAGCGACACGGGCGTGGCGATCATCGCGGGCACCTCCAGTACCGTTCTTGCCACCACGCCGGACCCCAGATTTGCCGCTGGAATATGGGGGCCGTTCCGGGACGCGGTTCTGCCGGGATGGTGGAGCCGCGAGGGCGGGCAATCCGCTGCGGGGGCCCTGCTGGATCATATCCTGACCTCGTGGCCATCAGACGGCGCGCCGCCGGGGCACGAGCGGGTGATCGCACGGGTCGAAGAACTGTTGACGCGCGACGGGCCGGGGTTTGGCGGGGACATCCACGTCCTGCCCGATTTCAAGGGCAACCGGTCCCCCTTGGCCGATCCGGGCGCGCGCGGGGTCATCCACGGTCTGTCCCTTGATCGCAGCTTTGACGGGCTGGCCGCGCTCTACTGGCGCACGGCGGTGTCGCTGGCGCTTGGGCTGCGGCAGATCGCGGATCACATGGGCCTGTTGGTGCCGGGGCAGGGGCCGCTGGCGGTCGCGGGCGGGCTGACGCGCAGCCGCCTGTTCTTGCAGATGATTGCGGACGCCACCGGTCGGCCAGTAATCACCCCGGGCGGCGGCGACGGCGTTCTGCTTGGCACGGCCATGGCGGCGGCCATGGCGGGCGGTATGGCGGACACCCTTTCTGGCGCGGTCGCGGCGATGGCGGGGGTCGCCCCGATCATTGAACCGACGCCAGAAGGGCAGGGCGCGCGCGACCGGGACTATCGCGCCTTTTGCCTGATGCAGGATCAACGCGCGGCCCTGAGCCGGCTTTAGCCTTTCACGCTGCGCAGGATCACGTTGGTCTGTGCGCTGGCCACGGCGGGCAGACGAAACAACACCTCTTCGAGAAACCGGTTGTAGGCGTCGATATCGCGGCAGGCGACGTGCAGGTGATAGTCGGCTTGCCCGGTTGTGGCGTGGCAAGCGCGGATTTCTTCCCGCGTTTCGACCGCGCGTAGAAACGCCGTCAGCTGTGCCGGGTCGTGGCGGGTCAGCTGCACATGGACGATGGCCTTGAACGTCAGGCCCCGCCGGGCGTCGTTGATGCGGATGCCATAGCCCTCGATCACGCCGGCCTCTTCCAGCGCCTTGACGCGCCGCCAGCAGGACGAGGTCGACAGGCCCACGGTCTCGGCCAGATCGGCATTCGACATGCGACTGTCCTGTTCCAGTTGGCGAAGGATTTGTTCGTCGGTTTGGTCCAGTTTCGGCATTTTTTCGCTTATATCGGCATTTCGCGGGCAATCCTTTCAGAACTGGCCATTTTGGACAAGACAATTGGCCAGTTCTTCCAGCTCTCCTGCGCTATCCTTGGCCGCAAGGAGACCACTGATGACCGCACATGCCCCCACCTTCGACACCTACCACCTTGACGACCGCTATGCCCGGACCGAGGGCCGCGTCTTCCTGACCGGAACGCAGGCCCTTGTGCGCGTGATGATCGACCAGGCCCGCCGCGACCGGCAGGCGGGGCGCGATACGGCCGGGTTCGTCTCGGGCTATCGCGGCTCGCCGCTTGGCGGTCTGGACCAGGAGATGTGGCGCCAGAAGGCCCGGCTGAAGGACGAGCGCATCGACTTCTTGCCTGCGGTCAACGAAGACCTCGCAGCCACCGCCGTTCTGGGGGCACAGCAGGCGTCGCTTGACCCTGACTGCACTGTCGAGGGCGTGTTTTCCATGTGGTATGGCAAGGGGCCGGGTGTGGACCGGTCGGGCGACGCGCTGAAACACGGCAACGCTTACGGCTCGTCGCCAAAGGGCGGTGTGCTGGTGGTTGCGGGCGATGACCACGGCTGCGTGTCTTCGTCCATGCCGCACCAGTCTGACGTGGCGTTCATGGCGTGGTTCATGCCGACGCTGAACCCCGCCAGCATCGCGGAATACCTGGAGTTTGGGGCCTATGGATTTGCCCTGTCGCGGTTTTCCGGCACATGGGTCGGGTTCAAGGCGATCTCTGAAACGGTCGAGTCCGGGCAGTCCATCGAAATCCCGGCCGAGCGGGCGTTCGTGCAACCGGATTCCACCGCGCCGCAGGGGGGGCTGCATGTGCGCGCGTCGGACATGCCAAGCCCCGAGATCGAAGGCCGCATCGGCGCCAAGCTGGAGGCGGTAGAGGCTTTCGTCGAGGCCAACCCGATTGACCGCCGCATCTATGACCTGCCAGACGCCCGGTTCGGGATCGTCACCACCGGCAAAGGGCACCTCGACCTGATGGAGGCGCTGCGCCTGTTGGGTCTGGACGCCGCCGCTTGCCGCCGCCTTGGCATCGACATCTACAAGGTCGGCATGGTCTGGCCGCTGGCCCGGCGCGATGCGCTTGCCTTTGTCGAGGGCAAGGACGAGGTTCTGGTCGTCGAGGAAAAACGCGGCATCATCGAAAGCCAGTTCAAGGAATATTTCTATGACTGGCCGGGGCACAAGCCGCAGAAAATGGTGGGCAAGCACCGCGCGGCGGGCGATCCGCTGATCCCGTGGACGGGAGAGTTGAGCCCGCTGTTGCTGGTGCCGGTTCTTGCAGAACGGCTCGACCGGTTCTTTCCGGGCGAAGGGTTGCTTGCCAAGGCGCGGCACCTGACTGCAACGCCCGCCCCGGTGCTGACGGTTCCCGGCGCGACGCGGACGCCCTATTTCTGCTCGGGCTGTCCGCATAACACGTCGACCAAGCTGCCCGAGGGCAGTTTCGCCAATTCCGGTATTGGCTGCCATGTCATGGCGGGGTGGATGGACCGCAACACGCTCGGATATGCGCAGATGGGGGGAGAGGGCGTGCCATGGGTCGCCGCCTCTCGCTTCACCGGTCTTGGACACCGGTTTCAGAATCTGGGCGAGGGGACATGGCATCACTCGGGCTCGCTCGCCATTCGGCAGGCCGTCGCGGCGCGGGCCAATATTACCTACAAGATCCTCTACAACGATGCCGTCGCCATGACCGGCGGCCAGCCTGTCGATGGCCCCGTCAGCCCCGCCGCAATTGCGCTGGCCTGCCGGGCCGAGGGGGTCGAGCGGATCGCGCTGGTTTCGGATGATATCGGCAAGTTCCGGCATGGGGAATTCCCGGCGGGCACCACCTTCCATGACCGGGCCGAGTTGATGCCGGTGCAGGAAGAGCTGCGCGAGGTGCAGGGGGTTTCTATTCTTCTGTATGAACAGACATGCGCCACGGAAAAACGCCGCCGCCGCAAGCGGGGCACGATGGCAGACCCCAAGCGCTTTGCCTATATCAACCCGCTGGTCTGCGAAGGCTGCGGCGATTGTTCGGTCGAGTCCAACTGCCTGAGCATCGAGCCGCGCGAAACCGCGTTTGGCCGCAAGCGCAAAGTGAACCTGTCGTCCTGCAACAAGGATTTCTCTTGCCTCAACGGGTTCTGCCCCAGCTTCGTGACGGTCGAGGGGGGCGCGCGGCGCAAGCCCGCTCCGGTGGCGCTGGACCTTGAGACCTTGAAAGCCGATCTGCCGGTGCCCGACACGGCCGACCTGAGCGAGCCTTTCGACCTGCTTGTCGCGGGTGTGGGCGGAACCGGCGTCGTGACCGTGGGCGCGCTGATCACCATGGCCGCGCATCTGGAAGGCAAGGGCGCAAGCGTGCTCGACTTCACCGGCTTCGCGCAGAAATTCGGCACTGTTTTGGGCTATGTGCGGATCGGTGCCAGCCCCGAGGCCATCCATCAGGTGCGGATCGAACAAGGCGCGGCAGACGCGGTGATCGGCTGTGACGCGGTTGTGTGTTCGTCTCCCAAGGCGTCGCATCACTACCGCAACGGCACGCGGATGGTGCTGAACCGGGCCGAAATGCCGACGGGCGATCTGGTGTTGCACCGTGATGCACACCTCAGGATTGACGAGCGCGAGGCGTTGATCCGTGCGACCGTGGGCGACCGGGTTGTGGCCTTCGACGCCAACCGGGCGGCGGAAAAGCTGATGGGCGACAGTGTCTTCGCCAACATCCTGCTGCTTGGGGCGGCCTTTCAGAACGGGTTGGTGCCGGTCAGCGAGGTGGCGCTGAAGCAGGCGATCCTGCTTAATGGCGTGGCGGTGGACAAAAACGCCATGGCCTTTGATCTGGGGCGCATCATGGCGGCCCAACCCGAGGTGCTGGTGCCCCATCTTGACGATTCGCCCCCGGCCGACGAGACCTTGGACGAGGTGATTGCCACGCGCGCGGCGTTTTTGGCCGACTACCAGAACGCCGCCTATGCCAAACGGTTCACTGACCGCATCGCGCGGTTCCGGACGGCGTTGCCCAAGGCGGAGGACGTCGTGGTGAGGACCGCCACCAAATCCCTGTTCAAGCTCATGGCCTACAAAGACGAATACGAGGTGGCGCGGCTCTTCACCGAGACGGGGTTCGAGGCGGAATTGGCCGAGACATTCGAAGGGGATTACTCCGTCACCTATCACCTCGCGCCACCGATCCTGTCGCTGCGCCGCGATGCGCGGGGTCGGCCTGTCAAACGGGCCTTCGGGCCGTGGATGACCATAGGGTTCCGGCTGTTCGCCCGGATGAAAGGCCTGCGGGGCACGGCGCTCGATCCCTTTGGCTACAGCGCCGACCGGCAGCTCGACCGGGCGCTTCTGGCTTGGTTCGAGCGGGTGTTGACCCATGTGGAGCAGGGACCAGATCCTGACATGGTGCTGGACCTGCTGGCCGCCCCGATGGAAATCCGTGGCTATGGTCCGGTCCGCGAAGACGCGGTGCAAGAGGTTATGGCCAATATGCCCGACGGGCTGCGACTTGCCGTGCCGGGGCAGGGCCGATAAGCAGGATGGAACCAGACACAGGCGGCCCGCCGTGGCCCCATTTCCAAGGAGTTCCTCCATGATCGAACGCAACCACACCGGCCCCCGGATGAGCCAGATCGTCAAGCACAACGGCACGGTCTACCTTGCCGGTCAGGTTGGAGAGGGCGACACCGTGGCCGACCAGACGCGCGACTGCCTGGCCCAGGTGGAAACCCTGCTGGCCGAGGCGGGATCTTCGACCGAGCAAATGCTGCAAGTCATCATCTGGCTGGCCGACATGGCCGATTTCGACGAGATGAACGCCGTCTGGGACGCATGGGTTCCGTCCGGCCATTCGCCTGTGCGTGCCTGTGGCGAGGCCAAGCTGGCCGCCCCGAAGTATCGCGTGGAAATCATCGTTACGGCGGCCTGCTGAACGCGATGCTCACCATCGGCACCCTCGCCAAGAAGACTGGCACCAAGGTCCAGACCATCCGCTATTACGAGCAGATCGGCCTGATGCCCGAGGCCGGTCGCACCGAGGGCGGCCAGCGACGGTATGACGAGGCGGGGCTCGACCGCCTCGCCTTCATCCGCCATGCGCGGCAACTGGGCTTTTCGCTCGATGCGATCCGAGAGCTGCTGGATTTGGCGGACAACCCCCACCAATCCTGCGCCGAGGCGGATTCCATTGCGCAGCGGCAATTGCGGCAGGTGGAAGCGCGGATTGCCCGGTTGGAGGCCCTGCGCACGGAACTGAGCCGAATGGTGCAGGACTGCGATGGACAAAGCGGCAGCGATTGCCGGGTGCTGAGCGTCTTGCGCGACCACGCCGAATGCCTGACCGAACATGAAGACATCGGCGGATAGGGCAATTCGGGGCTTGAACCTACAGTTGCTGTAGGTCTTATCAAGAAGGCCGACTCACGGAGACTGACCCCGGAAAGGCCCCCTATGCCCCACGACCATGGCCACGGCCATCACCACCATCATCATCATCTGGATGCTAACAGCGGCGACCGTCGCGTGTCGCTGGCGATCTGGGCCAATGGTCTGCTGACCGTCGCGCAGATCGTGGGCGGGATCATGTCCGGCAGTCTTGCACTGGTGGCCGATGCCTTGCACAACTTGTCGGACATGGCGTCGCTCGCCATCGCCTTTGCCGCACGAAAGGTGGCTCGCCGCCCGGCGGACGAGGCAATGACCTTTGGCTATGGCCGGATCGAGATCGTTGCCGCCCTGATCAACTACACCACGTTGATCATCGTCGGTCTCTACCTGATCTACGAAGGTGCCATGCGCCTGATCGACCCGCCTGCGGTCGGTGGCTGGACGGTGGTTGTCGTGGCGGGGGTGGCGTTGGTGATCGACGCGCTGACTGCATGGCTGACATGGACGATGCAAAAAGACAGCGTGAATATCCGGGCGCTTTTTCTGCACAACCTCTCGGACGCGCTTGGCTCGGTGGCGGTGATCGTCGCGGGCACTCTGATCCTGCTTTATGACTGGCGACTGGTGGACCCGATCGTGACCATTGGCATCGCGGTCTACATCCTGTGGCTGGCGATTAGCGAGATCGGCGGGCCTGTGCGCACGCTGATGCTGGGCAGCCCCGCCCATATCGACAATGCCGAGGTGCTGGAAGCGCTACGCGGGGTCGATGGGGTCGCGTCTCTCCACCATGTGCATTTCTGGCAGATGCAGGAGCATGAGGCGGCGCTGGACGCGCATATCGTGCTGACCGATGCCGCATGGACGCGGCAGGAACGGGTCAAGGCCGCGCTGAAAGCGATGCTGCACGCGCGTTTCGGAATCGGTCATTCCACGCTGGAATTCGAGCATCAGGACCGCGCCCATGACGCTGCCGGGATCTATGGCTGCCGCGACGGGGCCTTGTCTGGAAACCCTGCGCAGGAATAGGGCGCGTGACCGGTTGTGCCGGTCCGGACACGTCGGCGACACCCCCCGGCAAACGCCACTCGTTTCGGGGGGAAATGGTGCCCGGCCGCGTCTGATTGCGCTGGCGCGCCAGAGGGCGCGATGGTTATTGTCGCCGGTAAGCGTAGGGTAACGAAAGGACTGGAGCGGATGCGTATTGCCATCGTCGGCACGGGATATGTGGGCCTGGTTTCCGGAGTGTGCATGTCCGATTTCGGTCATGACGTTGTCTGCGTCGATTCCGATGCGGCCAAGATAGACCGGCTGAGGGCTGGCCAGGTGTCGATCTACGAACCCGGCCTCGATGATGTCGTGGCCCGCAACGTGCGGGCGGGGCGCTTGTCGTTCACCACCGATCTGGCGGAGGCCACGGAAGACGCGCAGGCCGTGTTCATCGCTGTCGGCACCCCGACGCGGCGCGGCGATGGTCATGCGGACCTGAGCTATGTGGACGCCGCCGCCAAGGCCATCGCCAAAACGATCACATCCTACACGGTGGTGGTCACCAAATCGACGGTTCCGGTCGGCACCAATCGCCGCCTGCGAGAGATCATCGCCACCGAAAACCCCGAGGCCGATTTCGATGTGGCCTCGAACCCCGAGTTCCTGCGCGAAGGCGCCGCGATCGAGGACTTCATGAAGCCTGACCGCGTCGTGATCGGCGTGGAGTCCGAGCGCGCGGCCGAGATCATGTCGGAAGTGTACCGCCCGCTCTACTTGCGCGATTTCCCCATCGTCATCACCGATATCGAGTCCGCCGAGATGATCAAATACGCAGCCAACGCGTTTCTGGCGACCAAGATCACCTTTATCAACGAAGTGGCAGCCCTGTGCGAACGGGTCGGTGCCGATGTTAAAGAGGTCGCCAAGGGCATCGGTCTGGATGGCCGCATCGGCAACAAGTTCCTGCATGCCGGTCCCGGCTATGGCGGCTCTTGTTTTCCCAAGGATACCAAGGCGCTGGCCCGGATCGGACAGGAACATGCCTCGCCCATGCAGATCGTCGAGACGGTCATGAAGGTGAATGACGAGGTCAAGCGCCGCATGGTCGAGAAACTGCGCGATCTGTGTGATGACAGCTTTCGCGGCAAGACGGTCACGGTTCTCGGGGTGACGTTCAAACCCAACACCGACGACATGCGCGACGCGCCCTCGCTGACCATCGTTCCCACCATGATCGGGGGCGGAGCACAGGTGCGGGTGGTCGACCCGCAGGGCCGCCGAGAGGGCGAGGCACTGCTGCCCGGCGTGACGTGGCACGATGACCCTTACGAGGCCGCCGAGGGGGCAGATCTGATCGTGCTGTTGACCGAGTGGAACGAATTTCGGGCGCTGGACCTGCCAAGGATCGCCGCTTCGATGGCCAAGCCGCGCATTGCCGATCTGCGCAATGTTTACCACCGGCAGGCCTTGTGGGACGCAGGCTTTACCAACTGCGCGTTCAACGGGCGGTGATGTCGTGACCGTCCCCCGCGAAACCGCGCACCACTGACATGGCGATGGTGCCGGTTCACGGCACCTTGATACGCCTCAGATGTCCTTCACCAGTCTGAGCGCATCGTAGATCGCCGCATGGGTGTTGCGGGCGCTGACCGCATCGCCAATACGGTAGAGCATGAAGCCCCCGTCGGTATTGCGACTCACGTCCTGTGGGCGTCCGCCGATCAACGCCTCGTAGTCCACCGCGCCTTGGTTCGCGCTAAGCGGCTTGAGGTCGAAATAGAGTTCGTCCAACGGCAGGGTGCCGTAGTTCACCACCACCTGATCATAAGTCTTATCGCTGGTGAAATTGCTGTAATCGGTGCCGATGGTGGCCCGCAGGCGGTTACCGTCGCGGGTGACATTCAGCAGGCGGCGGGTGACGGTGAAGGTCACGTCCTTGTCCTGTAACGCGCGCATGTAGGGCACCAGGTTCATGGCCATGATGTCAGGGGCGAAGACGCGGTCGGGGGTCATCACCTCGACGCTGGCCCCCGCATTCGCGGCCACCTCGGCGGCCATCAGGCCGGGATGGTCGCCGCTTTCGTCGTAGATCAGCACAGTCTGCCCCGGCTTCACGTCACCCGAGATCAGATCCCAGGAGGTGACGACCAGATCCTGCTCCTTGCCGGACTCGAACAGCTCTGTGTTGGGCAGGCCGCCGGTGGCGACGATCACCACGTCCGGGTCCAGCGCGGTCACGTCCCCGGCCTCGGCCCAGGTATTGAAGTGGAACTCCACGTCGCGGGCCGCGCATTGCGCCATGCGCCAGTCGATGATCGAAATCATCTCGCGCCGTCGCGGGTTCTGCGCAGTCAGGCGGATCTGGCCGCCCGGATCGGGCTGCGCCTCGAACACGGTCACGTCATGGCCGCGTTCGGCGGCGACGCGGGCGGCCTCAAGACCTGCAGGGCCGGCGCCGACAATCACCACCTTCTTGCGGGTTTCGGCCGGGGCGATGGTGTGCGGCATGGTCAGCTCGCGCCCCGTGGCCGCGTTGTGGATGCACAGCGCCTCGCCCGCGGCATAGATCCGATCGAGGCAGAAGGTCGCCCCGACGCAAGGGCGGATGTCATCCTCGCGCCCCTCGACGATCTTTTTAACGATATGGGGATCGGCCATGTGCGCGCGGGTCATGCCGACCATGTCCAGCAGGCCAGCCTGAATGGCGTGGCGCGCGGTGGCCACATCGGGGATCTTGGCGGCGTGGAAGGTGGGCAGTCCGGTGGCTGTCCGAACTGTGCCCGCGAAATCCAGATGCGGAGCGTTCTTCATGCCCTGCACCGGGATCACGTCGGTCATCGCCGGATCGGTGTGGATGCGGCCGCGGATCACGTTGAGGAAATCCACCATGCCGCTGTCGGCCAGCCGCTTGGAAATCTCGATGCCTTCCTCGGGGGTGATGCCACCGGCCTCGGCCTCGTCGGCCGTGTAGCGCAGGCCGACGATAAAATCATCGCCCACCCGCGTGCGGATGCCGGTCAGCACGTCCATCAGCAGCTTCATCCGGCTGTCGAGCGTCTGCCCGCCATAGGGACCGTCGAGGTCGTTGGTCAGCGGTGACCAGAACTGATCCAGCAGGTGGCCATAGACCTGCAACTCGATCCCGTCCATGCCACCCGCTTTCATCCGCTCGGTCGCGTCGGCGAAGTCCGTGATGATGCGTTCGATATCCCAATCCTCGGCCAGCTTGGGAAAGGCCCGGTGCGCAGGTTCGCGGTGTTTGGTGGATGACACCGAGGGCAGCCAGTCGCCCTTGGACCAGCCGGTCCGGCGGCCCAGATGGGTCAACTGGATCATCACCGCGCAGCCGTGGTCGTGGCAGGCGTCGGTCAACTGGCGGATCCATGGCACCACCTCGTCTTTATAGGCGAGGATGTTGTTGAAGACCGGCGGGCTGTCCTTGGATACCGCCGCCGACCCTGCCGTCATCGCCAGCGCGACGCCCGCCTTGGCCCGTTCGGCGTGATACGCCGCGTAGCGCTCTTTCGGCATCCCGTCTTCGGGATAGGCCGGTTCATGGCTGGTCGTCATGATGCGGTTGCGCAAGGTCAGGTGCTTGAGCTGATAGGGCTGAAGAAGGGGATCGTTGGACATGGCTCGCTCCGTTGTTCGCGCATAGCATTTCTAAAATGTTCATACATGTCAAGTTTTCGTTCATCAGTGACGATTTTATTGCCCCCGACGGGCCGAGGGGGTAGGTTAGGCCCATGAATGATGCTGACACACAGGACGCGGCGGGCAAAGCCACAGGCTGGCGCGGCTCGCGCGAGGTCTGGCTTGCGGCGGCGCAAGAGGCGTTCATCGAGTCCGGTCTGGATGCGGTGAAAATCCAACCGCTCGCCACGCGGCTGGAACTGTCGCGCACCAGCTTTTATTGGTTCTTCAAAGACCGCGCCGCCCTGCTGGATGCTTTGCTGGAGACGTGGGAACAGACCAATACCGGGGGCCTCATCGCCGCGACACAGGCCTATGCCGAGACCATCACCGAAGCGGTTCTGAACCTTGCATCGGAATTTCTGGAGGGTGGGGCGTTCGAGGCCCGGCTGGATCTGGCGGTGCGTGGATGGGCCCATCAATCGGACGCGGTTGCCGCACGGGTGAATGTGGCGGACGAAACGCGACTCGAAGCCATTCGTGCGATGTTCGACCGCTTTGGCTATGACCCGTCCGAGGCCGATGTGCGGGCGCGGACGGTCTACCTTGTGCAGATCGGCTATATCTCGATGCAGGTGCAGGAGGATCTGGCGGTTCGGATGGCGCGGATTCCCGATTACGTAAAGACGTTTTCCGGCCTCGCACCGTCACAGCGGGAACTGGCCCGGTTCCACGCCCGGCACGGATATCGGCCGAAAACCGGATCCGGGTGACGACCGCCTGACCTACCGCCTTGGGAACACCCGCCCCTCGAAAAGCTTGCGGGCGGTGCGCGTTGTCCCGGCCGCTGCAATCGCTCCGTCCGGGGCGAGGTCGATCAGAACCTCGGTCGCGCCTGCGGGGTGTTCCACATCATGACTGTGGCCCGTGGGCAGAACCGCCAGATCGGCCGCGACCGACCCCGCCACGCGACAGGCGCTGGCCACGGTGATGGCGGCGAACACCCCGATGGACGCATGGCAGCGATGGGGAATGAAAGACCGGGTGCCGATCACGCCGCCCGCGCGGGGAGGAGAGGCAAGCACCATCTTGGGCACGCTCTTGTCGCGCACCTCTCCCAACCCCATCATCGGCCCGGCCTGCAAGCGGACCCGCTCGATCCGGGCCTTGAGGTCTGCACGGTGGTCCAGGTCCGCTCGGCTCTCGGTGCCGGTGATGCCAAATGCTTCGGCGTGCAGGATCGCGCAGGGCATACCGTTGTCTATCAGCGTGCAGTCCAGCCCGTCGATGCGGTCGCGCACATGGCCCGAGGGCAGCAGCGCACCGCAGATCGACCCGGCAAGCTCCTGGAATAGCAGCGGGATCGGGGCGTGGCAGCCAGGCACGCCGTCGATCCGGGTGGCGCCGTCATAGCGGACGCGCCCGCCCGGCGTCTGCACCCGCGCGACCGCGATTTGCGCGGTGTTGCGCATGTGGATGCGCAGCTCGGTCATCTCTCCCTTGGCAGCGACCATGCCCAGTTCAATGGCTGCGGGGCCAACCCCGGCAAGGATATTGCCGCAGCCCTGTGCCGCTGACACCAGCGGCTGATCGACGAAGACCTGAAGGAACAGGTAATCCACATCCGCGTCGGCCCGGCTGGACGGCGACAGGATCGCAACCTTTGAAAACAGCGGGTCGCCGCCCCCGAGGCCGTCCACCTGGCGCGGGTCGGGCGACCCCATGAGCCGGATCAAAAGGTCGTCGCGCGCAGCGGGGTCGGCTGGCAGATCGCTGGCGCGGAAATAGGCGCCCTTGGACGTGCCGCCGCGCATCCAGAGGCACGGGATGCCGTCCCGTACGGGATCATTCATAGGTCAGCCCTTTGGCAGCCAGACGCGGGCGCATGTCGTAGATGTCCAGCCCCAGTTCGCCCGCCGCCAGCCGTTTGCGCCGGGCCTCCTCCGAGGTCATCCGCGTCTCGGCCCTGTCGCGCACGGCGTCGGCTGTTGTACAGGGTACGACCACCACGCCATCGTCATCGGCCACGATCACGTCGCCCGCCGAGACATGCTGACCCGCGCAGACGATGGGCACATTGACCGAGCCGAGCGTTTCCTTGACCGTGCCTTGCACGCTGATCGCTTTGGACCAGACGGGAAAGCCCATGGACGCAAGCTCGCGAACATCCCGGACGCCCGCGTCGATCACCAGCCCGCGACAGCCGCGCGCCATGGCCGAGGTGGCCAGCAGATCGCCGAAATACCCCATATCGCAGGGCGAGGTGGGAGAGAGCACCATGATGTCGCCGGGTTGCACCTGCTCGATGGCCACGTGCAGCATCCAGTTGTCCCCCGGCGGGGCCGAAATGGTCACGGCAGAGCCCGCGACCCGCGCCCCGGAAAAGATTGGCCGCAGGCGGGCGGCAAGGCACCCGGTGCGCCCCTGTGCTTCGTGCACGGTGGCGGCCCCGGCCCGTGCCAGCCGGTCGATCGTGTCTGGCGCGGCGCGGGGGATGGTCTGAACGACGACGGGCATCAGCGGAGCCTTTCTGAACAGGGCCTAGAGGGAATCCACGGTGCGCGGGAACACCGATTGAAAGCCTTCGGCATAGCGGCAGTCGCGGCCACCGGCCTGCCCGCCGGAATTGCGCTTGAAATGGTTGGCCCGTTGCTCGGCCACGCGGGTGTAATATTCCCACAGGTGGGCCTGCCCGTTCATGCATTCCATCGCGGCGCGCTTCTTGTCCCAGACCGGGGTGATGTCGAGGAAGGTATCGGGCCGCCATCCCATCTGTTCGGTCTGGTGCGGCTCGAACAGGTATAGCTGCGGCGCACCAAGCACCGGGTCGCCCGGATTGTGGCCCCATGCCTGTGCGATCATCCGCGCCTCTAGCACGGCCTCGGTCGTTTTCATGTGGTCGGTGTTGTAGGGGTCATACTGGGAATGCGAGAGCATGAAGTCGGGCTGCACCTGCCGGATCACATCGACGATCCGCATCTTGTTTTCCATCGAGAAATCCAGTGGGTAGTCACCCAGATCGAGGCAAACGAGGCTTTGAACCCCAAGCGCCTTGGCGGCGGCGGCGGCCTCGCCCCGGCGGATATCCTTGATCTCTTGCAGGGATCTACCCTCTTTCCACAGGCGCGCGCTCTCGCCCCGTTCCCCGAAGGACAGGCACAAGACGGTGACCGCGCAGCCCCGTTCGGCATGCAGCGCGATGGCCCCGCCACAGCGCCAGACGAAGTCGGCGGCATGGGCGGAAATGACAAGCGCGGACGTTGCGGCGGACATTGGAAACCTCCTGCGGGGCGATGACCCATCTGTTCCCACGCAGGCCCGTTCCCGGCAATTCGGAAGCCCGTGGCCGCAGATTAGTTTTCGCTATAGGCCGGGACGGCCCACCACCACGCGGGTATCCCAATCGGCGCATTTCCCGGCCAGACCGCCGGGCAGGGGGCGGTCGGTATAGAATGCGTCCAGGTCGCCAAGCGACGCGATGCGCGCCGGGGCGCTGCGGCGGAATTTCCAGTGGTCGGCAACAAGGAAGCAGCGGCGGGATTGCGACAGGATGGTCTGGCTTACGCCCACCTCCTGGATGTCGAAATCCAGCAGGTCGCCGTCTGCATCGAGGGCTGAGCAGCCGATCACCGCATAGTCGAACTTGAACTTGCGAATGGTTTCGACTGTCAATGCGCCGATCAAGCCGCCGTCCGAGGGGCGCAGGCTGCCGCCTGTCACGATCACCTCGACCCCCGGCGCACGGGCCAGCAGGTGCGCGACGTTCATGTTGTTGGTCACCACCAGCAGGTTGCGGTGGTGGATCAACTCTGTGGCCACGGCCTCGGTGCTGGTGCCGATATTGAGAAAGACCGAGCAGTCGTCGGGAATGTCGGCAGCGCAGGCGCGCGCGATTGCGGCCTTTTCCTCGGACAGGATGCCGCGCCGGTGCTCATAGCGCAGGTTGGTGGTGCCAGAGGGGATGATCGCGCCGCCATGCACGCGGTCGAGCTGCCCGGCCTGATCCAGCTCGGTCAGGTCGCGGCGAATGGTTTGCAGGGTCACGCCGAAGCGGCTGGCAAGGTCCTCGACCGTCACCTTGCCCTCGCGGCGGGCAATTTCCAGAATTTCAGCCTGGCGAAAGCCGAGTGACATGGGCGCACCTCCGCCTCGCATGATGGCCGATCCGACGCGCGGGCGCGAGGGCAAATGTTCGCTTTCGTTCGATTCTCTTCGATGGTGGAGCGCGCACGGTGTCTGGTGGCAAGTCAGGGCGGATTCCGGGCGAGCAAGTGCATCAATGATTGCCGATTTGCCCGTTGAAACACGGGCTTATGTGATAATCGCATGAAAGCGAACATATCGCCCTTTCCTTTTTGCGCGCTTTTGGACAGGATCGCCTCGATTGCAGCAGCCGCGCCGCCCGTTCGGTGCAACCGGAGGACGTTCCGTGACCCCATCCCCATCTCGGCCCGACATCTGCGATGTTCTCGTCATCGGGGGCGGCATCAACGGCTGCGGCATTGCCCGCGACGCGGCGGGACGCGGGCTGTCGGTCGTGCTTGCAGAGATGAACGACCTTGCCTCGGCCACCTCCTCGGCCTCGACCAAGTTGTTCCACGGCGGGCTGCGCTATCTTGAATATTTCGAAATTCGGCTGGTGCGAGAGGCGCTGATCGAGCGAGAGACCCTGTTGCGCGCGATGCCCCATATCAGTTGGCCAATGCGCTTTGTGCTGCCCTACAGCAAGGACATGCGGTTCGAGGGGGCGACGCCCACCTCGCGCCTGTTGAATATCGTCATGCCGTGGACCCGCGGGCGGCGGCCCGCGTGGCTGATCCGTCTGGGGCTGTTCCTTTATGACCACCTGGGCGGACGCAAGATCCTGCCCGGTACCCGCACGCTGGATCTGCATGACAGCCCCGAGGGTGACCCGTTGAAGGACCGGTTCCGCAAAGCCTATGAATATTCCGACTGCTGGATCGAAGATTCGCGTCTGGTGGTGCTGAATGCGCGCGACGCCGAGGCGCGCGGGGCAACGATCCTGACCCGGACGAAGGTGATCTCGGCAGAGCGCGGCGCAGAGTCATGGCGCGTGACACTGGAAGATACCGAAACCGGCGACACCCGCGTGGTCACGGCCCGGATGCTGGTCAATGCCGGCGGCCCCTGGGTGGGCGACATCCTGCAAGGCAAACTGCGTGTGAACACGCCCGACACCGTTCGGCTGGTGCGTGGCAGTCATATCGTGACCCGGCGGCTCTATGACCATGACAAGTGCTATTTCTTTCAGGGAACGGATGGCCGGATCATCTTTGCCATTCCCTACGAGCAGGATTTCACCCTGATCGGCACGACCGACAAGGATCACCCGGACCCATCCGAAAAACCCGTCTGCACGCCCGAGGAACAGCGCTACCTGATGGATTTCGCCAACCAGTATTTCAAGGCGGACATAGACGAAGAAGATGTCGTCTGGACCTATTCCGGCGTGCGACCGCTATATGACGACGGGGCGCAATCGGCGACGGCGGCAACGCGGGACTATACCTTGAAGACCGATTGCAACGGGGCGCCGATCCTCAACGTCTTCGGCGGCAAGATCACCACCTATCGGCGACTGGCCGAAAGCGCGCTGGCGCAGATCGGCGCGGTGTTTTCCGATTTGCCCGGCAACTGGACGGCGGGAGTTCCGCTGCCCGGTGGCGATTTCCCCGTCGATGGGGTCGCCACCCTGACCGACCGGCTAACGGCGGATTATCCCTTTCTGGCGGGTTACTGGGCCGCCCGGCTGGTGCGAGCCTATGGCACCGACGCCGAGCGGATGCTGGATGGCGCGGAAAGCGCCGAGGCGTTGGGCGAAGACTTCGGCGCGACCTTGACCGCGCGAGAGGTCGCGTGGCTGATGGATCACGAATACGCATGTCGGGCCGAGGATGTGGTCTGGCGGCGCAACAAGCTGGGTCTGCGGCTGAGTGCCGAGCAGATCACCCGGCTGGACGACTGGATGCAGGCCCGCCGCGCGGCCCAATAATACGACCTCCAGGGAGGAGACCGAGACATGACCCATATCCTCGCCATCGACCAGGGCACCACGTCAAGCCGCGCGATCCTGTTCGATTCCGATTTGCAGATCGTCGCTGCGGCGCAAGAGGAATTCGCGCAGCATTTTCCCCAGTCGGGCTGGGTGGAACATGACCCATCCGACCTGTGGACCACCACGGCCTCGACCTGCCGCGCCGCGATCGAAAAGGCGGGATTGGGATCAGAGGACATTGCCGCCATCGGCATCACCAACCAACGCGAAACCACGCTGGTCTGGGACAAGGCCACGGGAAAGCCGATTTACAACGCCATTGTCTGGCAGGACCGGCGCACGGCCCCGTTCTGCGCCGAACTGCGCGAGGCCGGGCATGGCGAGATGATCACCGCGCGCACCGGTCTGCTGGTCGATCCATATTTCTCGGCCACCAAGCTGAAATGGATTCTCGACCATGTGGACGGCGCCCGAGAGCGCGCGCGAAAGGGCGAGCTGCTGTTTGGCACCGTCGATACCTTCCTGACATGGAAACTGACGGGCGGGGCCGCTCACGTCACCGACGCGACCAATGCGGCGCGGACCATGCTATACGATATTCTCAAGGGCCGGTGGAGCCGCACGATCTGCGATCTCTTCGACATCCCCATGGAGATGCTGCCCGAGGTCAAGGATTGCGCGGCAGAGTTCGGCACCGCCCGCCCGGACCTGTTCGGGCGGCCTATCCCGATCCTTGGAATCGCGGGCGACCAGCAGGCCGCCACCATCGGGCAGGCCTGTTTCCAGCCGGGGATGCTGAAATCGACCTATGGCACCGGCTGTTTTTCCTTGCTCAATACCGGCGACACGCCGGTGGCGTCGAAAAACCGCTTGCTGACGACAATTGCCTACCAGTTCGACGGCACACCGACTTACGCGCTGGAAGGGTCGATCTTCATTGCGGGGGCAGTGGTGCAATGGTTGCGGGACGGTTTGCAAATCATTGACACGGCGGCGGAAACACAGCCGCTCGCCGATCAGGCCGACCCGAACCAGACGCTGATCCTCGTGCCTGCCTTCACGGGTCTTGGGGCGCCTTATTGGAACGCGGAATGCCGGGGGGCGGTTTTCGGGCTGACCCGCAGTTCCGGGCCCAAGGAATTCGCGCGCGCCGCGCTGGAAAGCGTCGGGTTCCAGACCCGCGACCTGCTGGAGGCGATGACCGCCGACTGGCAGGCCGAACAAGAGGCCGCCACCCTGCGCGTCGATGGCGGGATGAGCGCAAGCGATTGGGCGATGCAGTTTTTAGCCGACATCACCGGCGCCCCCGTGGATCGACCCGAGGTGTTGGAAACCACGGCCTTGGGGGCGGCATGGCTGGCGGGAATGCGGGCGGGGATTTATCCTCAGATGGAAGAATTCTCTCGCACATGGGCGTTGGAGCGGTCGTTTCAGCCGCAGATGGACGCAAGCGCGCGGGACGGCCGTTACGCAGCGTGGAAACGTGCCGTGGCGGCGACGATCAGCGTGTAACCGAACGCGCTTGACAGCCCCGCCCGCACCCGCACATTGGCTGAACGCGTGCGGACAGGAAAGGGCGGGGCATGAGCTATCTTCTGGGGGTCGATACCGGCGGCACCTATACCGATGCGGTGATCCTCGATACCGGGGCAGATCAAATCATCGGCTCGGCCAAATCCCTGACAACACGCGCCAATCTGGCCATCGGTATCGGCAAGGCCATTGACGCGGCGGTCGCCGGGGCGGGCGTCGAGGTGGGGCAGATCGGCATGGTCTCGCTCTCGACCACGCTGGCCACCAACGCCCTTGTCGAAGGGCAGGGCGAGCGGGTGGCGCTTGTCGCCATCGGCTTTGACGAGGCCGACCTGGGCCGCGCCGGGTTGGCCGAGGCGCTTGGGTCCGATCCGCTGATTCAAGTGATGGGCGGGCATACCCATGCCGGGGCCGAAGCTGCGCCGCTGGATGAGGCCGCGCTGATCCGACAAATCGGCAAGATCGCAAGCGAGGTCGATGCGTTTGCCATTGCCAGCCATTTCGCCACCCGCAACAGCGCCCATGAACGCCGTGCCCGCGACCTGATCCGCGATGCGACCGGGCGGCCTGTGACCTGTTCGCATGAGCTTTCGGCGCAGTTGAACGGACCGCGCCGGGCGCTGACGGCGGTGTTGAACGCGCGGTTGATTGGCATGATCGACCGGCTGGTGACGGCCTGCGAGGGGCACTTGCAAGAGCTGGGGTTGACCGTGCCGTTGATGGTTGTGCGCGGCGACGGGGCGTTGATTTCCGCCCGCGTGGTGCGGGAACGCCCGATCGAAACGATCCTGTCCGGCCCCGCCGCCAGTATCGTCGGCGCGCGTTGGTTGACGGGCGAGGCCGATGCGCTGGTCTCTGACATCGGCGGCACCACGACCGACGTGGCCCTTCTGCGGGATGGCCTGCCCGAGATCGACCCGGCGGGCGCCCGTGTCGGCCCGTTCCGCACGATGGTCGAGGCCGTTGCGGTGCGCACCACCGGCCTTGGCGGTGACAGTGAAGTGCGGATGGAAACGGATCAGCCCGGCACGCCCCTGCACCTTGGGCCGCGTCGGCGCATCCCGGTGTCGGCGCTGGCCATCGACCATCCCGAGATGGTGCATCAGGCGCTCGACAAGGCGCTGGCGGGTGATCTGGTAGGCGATCACGATGGTCTGTTCGCCGTGCCCATGGGCGGCGTGGCGCCTGGGCTGTCGCCGCGTGATGCCGCGCTTCTGGCCCGGATTTCCGCCCCTATGCCGGTCGGCAAGCTGTTGAACACACGTCTGGAGGGACCAGCCCTCGACCGGCTGGTGGCGCGGGGGCTGGTGATGATTTCGGGCGTGACCCCGTCGGATGCCAGTCATGTTCTTGGGCGGCTCGACGCCTGGGATCGCGAGGCTGCGGAAAAGGCCCTGACGGTCTTTGCCCGGCAAAAGACGCCCAGGGGCGACCGTTTGGCACCGGATGCCGAGGCGCTGGCAACGCGGATCGTCGATCAATTGACCACCCAGACCGTGGATTGCCTGATGGAAGCGGCCTTTGCCGAAGATGCGGGTTTTGCCGGGGAAGATCCGACCACGCTGGCGCGCCATGTCCTGACCCGGCAGGGCCTTGCGCAGCATCGTGGGATCGTGGAAACCAGCCTGCGCCTGGGGGTGCCGCTTGTCGGGCTTGGCGCCTCGGCCCCCAATTATTACCGCGCCGTGGGCGACCGGTTGGGATGCCGCGTCGTCCTGCCAGACCATGCCGGGGTCGCCAATGCCATCGGTGCGGTGGTGGGACAGGTCAGCCAACGCCTGACCGGCAGCGTCACCAGCCCTGGCGAGGGCCGCTTTACGGTGCACCTGGTGGATGGCAATCGGGACTACGGCAACCGGGAAGAGGCGTTGCTGGCGCTAGAGGCCGCCCTCAGCCTGCAAGCCACCGACCGGGCCCGCGCCGCCGGGGCGCAGGACGTGCATGTGCATACCAGCCGCGTGCTGCGCGAGATCGAGGTTGAGGGGCAGTCGATGTTTATAGAGGGAACCGTGACCGCCATCGCTTCGGGGCGGCCACGGGTGGCGCACGGCTAGGGCCGGTCGCAACAAATGCCAAGCACACCCGCCTTTTCCGGTTCATGGCCGGGCGGGGGGTGTCCGGCATGGCGCCGAAGTTCTGCGATCACACG
Organism: Nioella nitratireducens; assembly: GCF_001879715.1. Lineage (GTDB taxonomy): Bacteria > Pseudomonadota > Alphaproteobacteria > Rhodobacterales > Rhodobacteraceae > Nioella > Nioella nitratireducens. The sequence goes on from NZ_MNBW01000011.1 coordinate 29,337, forward strand.
AGGCTGTCGATGCCCACGCCCTTGTCCGACAAGCCATCGCGCAGACGTTGGAACGCGCGTTCGCGCAACTGGCGGACGCGCTCCTTGGAAATCCCGAAATGGGTGCCAAGCGTTTCCAGCGTCGCCGCCGGCTCCCGGATCTGGGTGGCGATGATGATTTCGCGCTCGCGGTCGGGCAGGGCCTGAACTGCTTCAACCAGCGTATGGCCAAGCGATTCCGTGTCCATCTTGACCATCACGTCGCGTTCCACATCGGTATCGGTGTCGGCCAGCCGGGCCATCATGTCTTCGCCGTCTTCCATGGCGGGCGCGTTCAGCGACTGGTCGGGGCCGGACACCTGACGGCGCACCTTGTCGACCTTTTCGATCGTGATTCCGAGCGCCTTGGCGATCTTCTGGTCCTTGTCGTGCTGCGATCCGCTGGCGTCGTCTTCCAGCGATTGTTCCACCCGTTTCAGGTTGAAGAACGCCTTGCGATATTGGGCGGAATTGCCCCGGCCCACGACCGACCAGTTGGACAGGCTGTAATCCTGAATCTCGGCCCGCAGCCACCAGGCGGCATAGGTGGAAAAGCGAAAGCCCTTGTCGGGGTCGAACCGGTCGGCGGCCTTGATCAGGCCGATCTGCGCCTGTTGCACAAGGTCGGCATCGGGCGGCTGGTTGCCCTTGGTGTAGCGCCGCGCGGTGGCCATGGCGAGCGGCATGAACGCCGCCACCAGCTTGTTGCGGGCGTCCACATCGCCGTCATCCTTCCAGGCGCGGGCCAAGCGCAGCTCTTCCTCTGCCGAGAGCATCGGCAGGCTGCGCCCGCCAGCACGGCGGGACCGGGGTTGAATAAGCGGTTTGTTCATGGCGAAAGCGCCTTTCCGACCTGAGACGGGGAAACTGATTTTGAATCGAAACTAAATCATCCCATACCCCATTGTCAAACTAGTTTCGATTCGATACCAAATAACTCATGAAGACCACCTGCACCCCTTCCGACCAGATTGCCGAGCTCTTGGTGCATCTCGGACGCTCCGCCCGTTGCGAGGATGCGGGTTCTTGCCTGACCGCCGCACAATGGACCTGCCTGCGCTTCTTCGCGCGGGCGACGCGCAATTCCTGCACGCCCTCGGCCTTTGCCCGGTTTCAGGCCACGACACGCGGCACCGCCTCGCAAATCATCAAGACGCTTGAAGGCAAGGGGCTGATCGCGCGCCGCCGGTCCGAGACCGACAAACGCAGCGTGCTGTTCGAAGTGACCGAGGCAGGCAGGGCGGTCTTGTCCGACGATCCCTTGGGAGAGCTTGTCTTTGCCATCGACCGGCTGGACCCCGCCATGCGAGAGGTCTTTCTGGCGGCGCTGTCGCATGTCGCTGAAGGGCTTGGTGCCCTGCGCGGCACCTCTGCCTTCGGCACCTGCGCCGATTGCACGCATTTTTCCGAGGCCGGATGTGGGGGCTATTGCGCTTGTGCAGCCGCTGCCCTTGCCCCGACCGAAATCGGCAAACTCTGCGCCAACCACAACCGGGACGCAGCCGACTGCGCCGCGCCCCAGCTCAAGAGGCCCCCGCAATGATGAAATGGTCGCGGAAATCCGCCACCCCCGACGCGGGCACCGCTGCTGACCCGCAGCCCGCCCCGACCCGCGCCGAGCGCCGCATGATCGCTGTCAGCAGTGGCAAGGGCGGCGTGGGCAAATCCACCGTGACCGCCAATCTGGCGGCGTCGCTCGTGCAGCAGGGCCTGCGCGTCGGTGTCGTCGATGCTGATATCTACGGCCCCTCCATTCCCGGCATGTTGGGCATTCCCGCCAACACACCGCCCGCGATGACACCGGACCGCAAGGTGATCCCGGCCGAGGCGCACGGGATCAAGGTGATCTCGATGGCGATGCTGTCGGACGATGACAAGCCCGCCATCCTGCGCGGCCCGATGGTGACGAAATACCTGCAAATGTTCGTGGCGCAGGTGGACTGGGGCGAACTGGACGTGCTGCTTCTGGACATGCCGCCGGGAACCGGTGACATTCAATTGACGCTGGCGCAGGCCTTTCCGCTGAGCGGTGCGGTCGTCGTGACCACGCCACAGGATGTCAGCCTCAAGATCGCCCGGCGCGGCCTGCGGATGATGGAGCAGGTGAATGTCCCGATCCTCGGTCTTGTCGAGAACATGAGCGGCTTTACCTGCCCGTCTTGCGGCGAAGTCACCCATATCTTTCACAAGGGCGGGGGTGAGGCGATTGCCGCTGACCTTGGCGTTCCATTCCTTGGCGCGGTGCCGCTAGACCCCGGCGTGGTCGATTCCGGCGATGCGGGCGCACCCCTTGTGCTGAGCCACCCAGACAGCCCCGCAGCGCAGGCCTATCGCGCCATTGCCACGGCCTTGGCGGGGCAGGGGGGCGGGGCCGCGGGCCTGTCTGTGCCCTTCGACTGGAACGTCGCGCAAGGCAGCGGAAGACCCGGCGGCGCGGCCCCGGTCGCGGGCGGTGCGGCAGAGGTGCCTGTGGCACTCGACCTCGATGAGACCGGCCTCTCGATCCATTGGCAGGACGGGGCTGAAAGCCTGATCGCCATCCGTGATCTGCGACTGGCCTGTCGCTGTGCGTCCTGCCGGGATGAGATGACCGGCGCGCCGCTGCTCGATCCGGCAAACGTGCCGCTCGATATTGCGGCAACCCGGATCTGGAGCGTTGGCAACTACGCCATCGGTGTGGCGTTCAGCGACGGGCACGACACCGGGATTTACACCTTCAAGGCCCTGCGCGCGATGGAAAGTGCCGAGGTCGAGGATGTCTGAGACCGACACCCGCCGACGCATTCGTGTGCAGGCCTCACCGAAAGATCCCGACACGCTGCGATTTCTGCTTGATGGGCCGGTTGCGGACTCGCCGTTGCGCCTGAACGCCGGGGATGACAGGCCCTTGGCGCGGGCTTTGTTCGCGGTCTCGGGCGTCGAGGGCGCCGAGGTGTCGGGTGCGACCATCCATGTCCGCCGCGCGCCCGGTGCCGATTGGGGCGCGCTGAAAGCCCCGATTGCCGCCGCGATCCGGGCCGCGCTGGAAGGCCCTGCGCCGCTTGGGGATGTCGCCACAGAGGACGACCCCGACGCCGCGCTGTTGGCCGCCGTGCGCGAGTTGCTCGACCGGCAGGCCAACCCCGCGATTGCCAGCCATGGCGGCTACATCGCCGCCGAGCGGGTAGAGGACGGAACCGTCTACCTGCGCATGGAGGGCGGATGCCAGGGCTGCGCGGCCTCTGCCGCAACCCTGCGCGACGGGGTCGAGCGGATGCTGCGCGCGGCCTTGCCGCAAATCGTGGCGATTGTCGATGTCACCGACCACGCCTCGGGCGCGAACCCGTTTTATGACCGCAACGTCGGCACTTTGCCCGCTTTGGTGCGGCCCGTGCCGCCCGAGGTCATTGGCTGGCGGGGCGAGCAGATCGTGGTGGACCCCGAGTATCTGGCCCCGCGCCTTTCCCTGACTGCCGAGGCGCTGCGCGACGGGATGACCACGGGCACCGTCAAAAGCCGGATGGAACCGGGAAAAGAGCCGGGCACCACCCGCGTCATCGTGCGGGGGCCGCAACGGGCCTGGGCTGCCGAAATCTCGACCGATGGCCGCGCCTACGAGGTGCCGCCGCCGTGTGACGAAACCCCGCTCAGGGGGCGTGTGCGGGCACATCTGGAGGCGCTTGTGCCCGAGGACGGGCCGATCACCTACGGTGCCCTTGCGCGGGCCATGGGGCTTTGGATGCCTGGATCGGTCCGCAAGGTCACGCAGGCGTTGGAAGAGACGATGGACGAAGACGCCGCCGCAGGGCGTCCGTTCGTTGCCGCTCGCGTTGTCAGCCGGGCCGGGCATCTGCCGGGCAAGGGATTTTTCGAGAAAGCCAGTGCCTTGGGGCAAGGGCCGGAACCGGGCGAGAGCGACAGCGCCTTTCATGCGCGGCAGGTGGCGGCGCTGTCGTAGTGCATGTCGTGCAGGAGTGGGACCCGGTTTTGCACTTCTTGGACGCGCAAAATCAATGGGCTAGCGTGGGGTGCGGGATTGCGGATGACCGTGGCACGCGTCGTCGCGGAATGCTGCCATCCAGCCAAGCGTGGCGTCGGTATCCGGTCCCGGCCTGTATTCAGCCCCGAGCGGGGCGGTCCAGCCAAGTGCGGCAATGCCCTTGAACACCCGCCCATAATCCAGATCGCCATGATCGGGCGGGCCGCGGTCCGGGACTGCGGCAAATTGGATATGGCCAACCTTGGGCAGCAGGCGAGAGAGGACCGGCAGTGGATCACCCTCGGTCCGGCCCACGTGGTAGCAATCCAGCATGATCCTGAGCGCGGGATGCGCGAGACGGTCAAGGATCGCTTCGGCCTGCGCCGTGTCGCGCAGGAAATACTCCGGCGCGTCGACCCGGTTGAGCGGTTCGATCAGGATCGCCCGGCCATCGCGCGCGGGATGGTCGCAGGCGTAAGACAGGGTGGCGAGGAACGCGGCCTCGGCATCGGGCCCGTTGGCATTGCCAGCCATCACATGCACATGCCGCGCCCCAAGCGCGGCGGCATAGTCCAGCGCCTGATCAACGGCTGCGCGCGCGGCAACCTGTCGCCCCGGCACAGCGGACAGACCGAACTCATCCGCGGCGACATCGCCACGCGCGGTGTTCAGTCCCACCATCCGCAGGCCGGTTTCGTCCAGCGCGACGCGCACATCCGCCGGGGCCGTGTCGTAGGGCCAATGGCATTCCACCGCGTCGAACCCGGCCGCTGCGGCGGCGCGGATCGCGTCGGGCAGGGGGCGGTCGGCCCACAACATCCCCAGATTGGCCGAAAACCGCAGGCTCAGCGCCGTTGCTGGCGGGCCATGAACGCCAGACGTTCAAACAGCGCCACGTCCTGTTCGTTCTTCAACAGCGCGCCATGCAGCTTGGGCAGGGCATTGGCGCCGTCGCGTTTCAGATCCTCGGGGTCCAGATCCTCGGCCAACAGAAGTTTGAGCCAGTCGATCACTTCCGAGGTCGAGGGTTTTTTCTTCAACCCCTGTTGCTCACGAATTTCGTAAAACTGGGTCAGGGCCTCGGTCAGCAGGCGCGGCTTGATGCCGGGGTGGTGCACCTCGACGATTTCTTTCAGCACCTCGATCTCGGGGAACCGGATGTAGTGAAAGAAGCAGCGGCGCAGAAACGCGTCGGGCAGCTCTTTTTCGTTGTTCGAGGTGATGATGACGATGGGCCGGGTCTGTGCACGGATCGTCTCGCCGGTCTCGTAGACGAAGAATTCCATCCGGTCGAGCTCCTGCAACAGGTCGTTGGGGAACTCGATATCGGCCTTGTCGATCTCATCAATAAGCAAGACGCATTTGCCGTCCATCTCGAAGGCCTGCCAGAGCTTGCCCTTGCGGATGTAGTTGGCCACGTCATGCACCCGCTCGTCGCCCAACTGGCTATCGCGCAGGCGGCTGACCGCATCGTATTCATAAAGGCCCTGCTGCGCGCGGGTGGTGGATTTGACGTGCCATTCGATGATCGGCAGGCCAAGCGCCTCGGCCACCTGGCGGGCCAGCTCGGTCTTGCCGGTGCCGGGTTCTCCCTTGACCAACAGCGGGCGTTCCAGCGTGACGGCGGCATTCACCGCCACGGTCAGGTCTTCGGTCGCCACGTAGTTGGCAGTTCCGTCAAAGCGCATTGCGGGTCTTTCCTCTGGCCTCGTGATCCGGGGCGAAGTGCTAAGGGGCCGGGCCGGGCAATGCAAGCGCCGCGGCATGGGATCGTGGCGACGCGAGGGGCCAAACCGGGCAATCAGCGCGACGTCATCCGTCCTCAAGCAAGGCTGGCGACGGGCTACGCAGGTTTCCGATCGTGCCCATTGCAACGATCATTCGGGGCGACTTGCGCTCTTTCGTGCCATCTCGGGGCGTGACAAGGGCGGCGCGGTCGGGTAATCGGACCGCAATGTGACCGGGATCGGGTGCCCGCATGAGTCGGATCAACCGCCTCGGTCCCGCCAAGGGGAGCACGATGAAAGCCGAAGTCTTTCTGCCTGAGGATTATCGTCCTGCCGAGGACGAACCCTTCATGAACGAGCGTCAGCTCGAGTATTTCCGCCGCAAACTGAATGCATGGAAAAACGACCTTCTGGACGAAAGCCGGGGCACCGTCGCGGTGTTGCAGGATGATACCCGCAACATTCCCGATGTGGCAGACCGGGCGTCCGAGGAAACGGACCGCGCGTTGGAACTGCGCACCCGTGACCGTCAGCGCAAGCTGATCGCCAAGATCGACTCGGCCCTGCGCCGCATCGAAGAAGGCGAGTATGGCTATTGCGAGGAAACCGGCGATCCGATCTCACTCAAGCGTCTTGACGCGCGACCGATCGCAACGCTGAGCCTCGAAGCGCAGGAACGTCACGAGCGCCGCGAAAAAGTCCACCGCGACGACTGAGGTCTTCCGCCCTGACTGGGCGGGAGACCACGATAACGCGGCCCCGGACACAACCGGGGTGAGGACACCGGGGCTGTTGCGCCCCGGTGTTTTTCCATGAGGGGACAGGTCATGCTGATCGGGCAGAAGATCACGGTTCTGGGTGCCGGCATCGGTGGGCTGGCGGCGGCAACGGCGCTGGCGCAGCGCGGCGCGGTGGTCCGGGTGCTGGAACAGGCCGACGCGATCCGCGAAGTGGGGGCGGGTTTGCAGATCAGCCCGAACGGCGCCGTGGTGCTAAGGGCCCTCGGGCTGGGGGGCGCATTGGCCGAGGCCGCGCCGCGCGCCCATGCCGTCGTGCTACGCGATTTCCGGCGCGGGGCCGAGGTGTTTCGCATGCCGCTGACCCGCGACGACCGCCCCTATCACCTGACCCATCGGGCCGATCTGGTGTGTATGCTGCGCAAGGCAGCGCAGGCGGCGGGCGTTGCCATAGAACTGGGGCGCACGGTGGAGCAGGTGACCCCCGGCAACGCGGGCACCCATCTGCGGTTTGCCAGCGGGGGGGAAGAGACGGTGCCACTGTTGATCGGGGCGGATGGTCTGCATTCTCCGACGCGGGCGTCCCTGAACCCGGCAACCAGACCCTTTTTCACCGGGCAGGTCGCATGGCGCTGCACCATTCCCCTGGATGCCCCGGACACCCCCCCCGAGGCAACGGTTCACATGGGGCCTGGGCGGCATATCGTGACCTACCCGCTGCGGGGCGGCGAGTTGATGAACGTGATCGCCGTAGAAGAGCGCGATGGATGGGCCGCCGAAGGCTGGAACCACAAGGATTCTCCCGAGAACCTGCGCCGCGCTTTTGCGGATTTCCCGCCCGAGATCCGCGACCTGCTGTTTCGCGCGCAAGAGGTCTATCTTTGGGGCCTGTTCCGCCATCCCGTTGCCAAATGCTGGGGCGGCGACAGTGTGGCGCTGCTCGGCGATGCGGCGCATCCGACGCTGCCCTTCCTTGCCCAAGGGGCGAACATGGCGCTAGAGGACGCGTGGGTGCTGGCCGAGGCGCTGGATCAAGAGGATGACACCACCACGGCCCTGACCCGCTACGAAGCGCAGCGCAAGGGCCGCACGGCCCGCATCGTCGAGGCCGCGTCGCAAAACGCCAGGAATTACCACCTGCATCCGGGGCCGTATCGCGCCGCTGCCCATATGGCCTTGCGCATCGGCAGCCGTGTCGCGCCGCAGATGGCGACGCGACCCTTCGAATGGCTCTATGGGCACGACGTGACCCATGGGGCGGGCGCGCTTTAAGGCCGTGCCCGCTGCACCATGCCAAACAGATCGCGCGGATCGTCGGGGTCGGCAAGCATATCCAGTTGCAGGAACAACTCGGTGCCGTCCAGCCTGTCGCGCACATAGCGCAGGGCCGAAAAATCCTCGATGGCAAAGCCGACCGAGTCAAAGAGCGTGATCTGCCCCGACGAGGTTCGGCCCGTGGCCGCGCCGGTGATGACCTGCCAAAGCTCGGTCACCGGGTGGTCTGCATCCAGTTGCTGGATTTCGCCCTCGACCCGCGTTTGCGGCGGGTATTCCACGAAGATCGACGAGCGGTGCAGGATTGCGGGCGCCAGTTCTGTCTTGCCCGGACAGTCGCCGCCAATCGCGTTGATATGCACGCCCTCGCCGACCATGTTGTCGTTCAGGATGGTGGCATATTGCTTGTCGGCGGTGCAGGTGGTGATGATCTCGGCTCCCTCCATCGCCTCTTCCGGCGTGGCGCAGGTGATCACGGTCAGACCTTGGCCAGACAGGTTGCGCGCGGCCTTTGCGGTGGCGCCCTTGTCGATGTCGAATAGGCGCACGGTGTCGATGCCGACGACCGCTTTCATGGCGAGCGACTGGAACTCGGACTGCGCGCCATTGCCGATCATCGCCATGGTTCTCGCTCCCTTGGGCGCAAGGTGCCTGGCCACCATGGCCGAGGTCGCGGCGGTCCGGATCGCGGTCAGCACGGTCATTTCCGACAGCAGCGTCGGATAGCCTGTCGCCACATCGGCCAAAAGGCCGAAGGCGGTGACGGTTTGCAAGCCGGATTTGGTGTTGGTCGGGTGGCCGTTCACATATTTGAACGCATATTGCTGGCCGTCCGAGGTCGGCATCAGCTCGATCACCCCTTCGGCCGAATGCGCTGCCACGCGCGGGGTCTTGTCAAACAGCGGCCAGCGGCGGAAATCCTCTTCGATATAGGCGGCCATTTCGACCAGCATCCGCTCCAGCCCGATGGTATGGACCAGCCGCATCATGTTCTCGACCGAGACGAAGGGCACGAAGGCGCGATCAGAGGGTTGGGGCAGGGTTTTCATGCGGCAAAGCTCCGGGTTGGGCGGTCAAAGACGCGGCGCCCCATCAGGGACGCGGTGAGGTCGACCATCAGGCTCGCGGTGCGGCCCCGGTCGTCGAGGAACGGGTTGAGTTCGACCAGGTCGAGCGAGGAGACAAGACCAGAGTCGTGCAGGATCTCCATGACCAGATGTGCCTCGCGGAAGGTCGCGCCACCCGGCACGGTCGTGCCCACGGCGGGCGCGATGGAGGGGTCGAGGAAATCGACATCGAGCGAGACATGCAGCATTCCGTTGGCGGCATCGACCCGCGCAAGGAATTCGCGCAACGGCGCGGCGATACCATGTTCGTCGATGGTGCGCATGTCGGTCAGCGCGATATCGGTCCGCTCCAACGCCTCGCGTTCTTCCGCATCGACCGAGCGCAGGCCAAGCAGGCAAAGCCGATCTTGCGGGATCGGGGAGCTGAGCGATGGAAACGCGTCAAAGCCCGGCTGCCCCGTGACATAGCCCACGGGCGTGCCGTGCAGGTTGCCCGAGCCGGTCGTCAGCGGCGTGTGGAAGTCGGAATGCGCGTCGAGCCAGAGCACGAATTGCGGGCGGCCTTGTGCCTGGGCATGTTCGGCCACGCCCGCGACGGTGCCAAGCGACAGGCTGTGATCGCCGCCCATGAAGATTGGAAAGCCCTCGGCCATCGCGTCGCGCGCGGCGGGAATCAGTGCCTCGGTCCAGGCGACGGTATCTGACAGCGCGTGCAGATGGGCGGGGCCGGGCAGGTCGCGCAGCGGCGCTCGGGCCACGTTGCCGAGGTCGCGGGTGACGCGGCCAAGGCTGGTCAACTGCTCGGCCAGACCAGCGGTGCGAAAGGCGTCGGGGCCCATCAGGCAGCCGCGGGTGCGCTTGCCGCTGTCGACGGGCGCGCCAATGAGAAGGCAGGGGGATTGGGGCATGATGTGGAAATCCTTGATCGCGTTGGTGCAGGGATATCGCCCGGATCGGATTGGACAGAAGCCATCAAAATGGCCATAATGAGGTTTAGTTTACCATAATGAGCAATCAAAATGAGCGAAATGGATGAAACAGACCGCCGGTTGCTGGCCGCGCTGCGCCATGATGGGCGGGCCTCGGTCTCGGATCTGTCGATCGAACTTGGGGTGACCCGCGCCACGGTGCGCGCGCGGATGGAAAAACTTGCGCAGGCCGGGGAAATTCGCGGGTTTTCCGTGGTCACCCGTGACGATGTAGCGACCAGCCCGGTGCGCGCGCTGACGATGCTGGGCCTCGAAGGGCCGGGGATGGACCGTATCCGCCGCCAGTTGTCCGGTCGCCGCGAGGTGCGGGCGGTGCATTCGACCAATGGCAAATGGGACTTGATCGTCGAGCTTGGGACCGAGACGCTGGAAGCCCTCGATGGCGTCCTGCGCGACATCCGGCGGCTGGAGGGGGTGGCGACCTCGGAAACCAGCCTGCTCTTGTCCACCAGCCGCTACAGCCGGGTGTGACGTCCTCAGGCCTTGCGCCGCGCCGCCATGACCCAGATCACAGCCAGACCCAGCGAGATGATCACGTTGTAATTGGCCATGGACAGGCCGAACAAGTCCCATGCGATCTGGTCGCATAGCACGATCGGCGCGCCGCAATCGGGGTCGAGCAACCCGCAATCGCTGGCCGCCGACAGGTCCACCCCGCGCGAGGTGCAGGTGGTCGGCCCAAGCCACCAGTGCCGCTCGACCCCGGTGTGATACATGGCCAGCCCGGTCGAAACGAGCATGTTCAGCCCGCCAAGCCACGCCACGATGGCGCGCGGAAAGGCCAGCCCGACCAGCCCGAGACCGATGCCGATCCGGTGCGGCCAACGCTGCCAGAAGCACATGGTGCAGGGCTCGATTCCGATCACGAACTGAAAGAACAGCGCGCCAAGGAACAGGGCGGCCGAGCCAAGGCCCGCCAGCAGGATGAGATTGCGCCGGGACAGGCTGTTGAGAAGGGTCATAGATATTTCACCACATAGAAGCCGCCCGCCAGCAGTAGCACGAACACGATGAACATCAAGCCGAGCCGCTTCTCGATGAAATCACGAATGGGTGCGCCGAACTTCCAAAGCAGCGCCGCCACGACGAAGAAGCGCAGGCCACGGGCAATGACACTGGCCACCATGAACACGCCGAGGTTCAGCTGCGTGACACCGGACATGATGGTGATGACCTTGTAGGGGAAGGGCGTGACCCCCGCCACCAGCACGGCCCACGCCCCCCATTCGTTGTAGCGGGTGCGGAAGTCTTCGAAATAGGCATCCTTGCCATAGAATTCGAGCACCGGGCGACCGACCGTCTCAAACAGACCATAGCCGATGTAATAGCCCAACATCCCGCCAAGCACTGACGACACCAGGCAAACCGTGGCGATCAGGAACGCCCGGCGCGGGGCGGCGATGATCATCGGGATCATCAGGATATCGGGCGGGATCGGAAAGACGGAGCTTTCGAGGAAGGAAATCACCGCGAGTGCAACCAGTGCGTAGCGATGTTCGGCCAAGCTCATGGTCCAGGTATAGAGGCGTTGGATCATCGAAAAGGGCTCCGCTGGAAAGGCCCTTGGGCGATGCCGCATTCCGGGGGGGCGGTCAAGCGGGGGCGGCCCCACAGCGGCCATCTGCGTGCTTCACCCTCGGGGCCGTTGCCGCTATGCCTCTGAAAACGGCAATTTGCCCGTCCCTGCGGATGGGCGCGGGCGGGCGAGGAGGCCTCATCATGACGGTAGTGATCGCGGGCGCGGGCATCGGTGGGCTAAGCCTTGCCCTGACGCTGCACGAGGCGGGCATTCATTTTCACATGGTCGAAGCGGTGGAGGAGTTGAAACCTCTCGGGGTGGGCATCAACCTGCAACCGCACGCGGTGCGAGAGCTGTTCGCGCTCGGGTTGGAGGACAAGCTCGACCGGATCGGACTGCGAACCAAGGAGGTGGCCTATTTCTCGCAACAGGGCAACCTGATCTGGTCGGAACCGCGCGGCATGGACGCGGGCTATCACTGGCCGCAATTCTCGGTCCATCGGGGCGAGTTGCAATATTTGCTTTTCAACGAGGTGCTGGAGCGCTGCGGCCCCGAGGTCATCACCACCGGCGCGGCGCTGGCGGGATGGGATGAAGACGCCCATGGTATCGTTGCGCATCTTGTCAATCGTCGCACCGGCACGGCCCTGCCTGATCTGCACGGGCAGTTGCTGATCGGGGCCGACGGGATCAATTCAACCCTGCGCGCCGCGCTCTACCCGGACGAGGGCCCGGCCCATTGGCGCGGCACGATGATGTGGCGCGGGGTGACGCGGGGGCCATCTTTCCTGAGTGGTCGGACGATGGCCATGGCGGGCACGGCGGACCGCAAATTCGTCTGCTACCCTATTCAGGATCTCGACAACCGCGAGGTGCGGATCAACTGGATTGCCGATCTAGCGATGCCCGCCGGGTATGAATGGAACCGGCAGGACTGGAACCGAGAGGGCCATCTGCACGCCTTTGCCGACCGGTTCGAGGCTTGGTCCTTCGACTGGCTCGACATTCCCCGTCTCATCCGCGAGGCCGAGGGGGTTTGGGAATACCCGATGGTCGACCGAAACCCGCTGCCCCGCTGGAGCCATGGGCGCGTGACGCTGTTGGGGGATGCTGCCCATGCCATGTACCCGATCGGCTCGAATGGCGCGACGCAGGCGATCATGGATGGTCGGGTTCTGGCGCGCGAAATGCTGACACACGGCCAGACCGAGGCGGCGCTGACAGCCTATGACGCCGCCCGGCGTGAAGAGGTCAACGCGTTGGTGCTGGCCAACCGGGGCGACGGGCCTGACATCGTGCTGGATACCGTGGCCGCGCGCGCACCGGATGGATTCACCGATATTTCCGAGGTCATGAGCGCCGAGGAACTGGCCGGGATCGCCGCGGGCTACAAGAAAATCGCGGGCTTCGACGTGGACCAGTTGAACAGCCGTCCCGGCCTGATGGAGATGTGACGCAGGCACCGGCGGCCCGGACCGTCGGTGGTGCCGGTCGGTTTGGCCCCGCCGCCGAGGCAGAGACTTGCGCCGCCCCGCTTCTCAGACGGGGGGATGTCGCCTATGTTGACAGCAATACTTGTTTTCAGATCAGGATCACCGTCGCGCCATGACACGACCCTATGACAGCATCCCCGAAATCGCATTGGACTGGCACCGGCAGGGCAAGGGCGCGGCTCTGGCCACGGTCGTCGAAACATGGGGCAGCGCGCCGCGCCCGGTGGGCAGCCAATTGGTGATTTCCGGCGCGGGCGAAATGGAGGGCTCCGTCTCGGGCGGGTGTGTCGAAGGGGCGGTGGTGGTCGAGGCGATGGAATGCCTCGACTCCGGCGCGGCGACCTTGCTGGAATTCGGCGTGGCCGATGAACAGGCCTTCGCCGTCGGTCTGGCCTGCGGCGGGCGTATCCGGGTGCTGGTGGAACCGGTGGGCCGTGTTCTGCCGGTCGAGATGCTGGAGGCGTTGGTCGATGCGCGTGCCGCGCGCGAACAAGCGGCCTACGTGGTCAACCCCGATACCGGCGCACGGCGCCTGGTGGCCGGACCCGGCGACGCGCTGGAGACTGAAATCGCCGAGCGGTTTCGCCGCGACAAATCCGGCTTCGAAGGCGACTGGTTCATCGGTATCCACAACCCGCCGCTGCGCATGGCCATCGTCGGTGCGGTCCATATCGCGCAGGCGCTTGTGCCGATGGCGCGGCTTGCGGGGTATGATCCGGTCTTGATCGACCCGCGCCCGGCCTTTGGGGCCGAGGCCCGCTTTCCGGGGGAAACCATTCTCGAAGATTGGCCGGACGAGGCGTTGGCGGCCTTCGGGCTGGACCCGCGCACGGCGGTGGTGACCCTGACCCACGACCCCAAACTGGATGATCCAGCGATCGAGGCGGCGCTGAAATCCGGCTGTTTCTACCTCGGGTGCCTCGGGTCGACCCGGACCCACGCCAAGCGCGTCGAGCGGTTGACCGAGGCCGGGTATTCCCCGGCGCAGATCGCGCGCATCCACGGGCCGGTTGGCCTTGATATCGGGGCGCAGGGACCGGCGGAAATCGCTATCTCGATCTTGGCCGAAATCACCCAAAGACTGCGCCAGCCATGAGGTTCGGCGCGGTCCCGCTGGTTGACGCCCAAGGCGCGATCCTTGCCCATTCGGTGCAAGTTCAGGCCGGGCGGCTGCGCAAGGGCCGCGTTCTGAGTGCCGATGACCTTGCCGCCTTGCAAGAGGCGGGGCTGAGCGAGATCACCGTCGCGCGTCTCGATCCGGGCGACGTGGAAGAGAACGCCGCAGCGATGCGGCTGGCCCAGGCCCTGGTGCCAGATCCGCGAGGCGCGGGGCTGACAGTGCAGGAGGCATTTACCGGACGGGTCAACATTCGCGCGGATCGTCGGGGGGTTGTCTTGCTCGATGCCGAGGCGGTTCACCGGCTGAACGCGGTTGATCCGATGATCACGCTTGCCACCGTTCCGCCAATGCAACGCAGTTGGCCGGGCATGATGGTGGGGACGGTCAAGATCATTTCCTACGGTGTCGATGGTGCGGCGCTGGCGCAGGCCGAAAAGGTCGCGCGCGGGGCCATGCAGGTGTGCCCTGTCAGCCGCCACCGCGCCACCCTGATCGTAACCGAAGTGGCGGGCCGACCGGTCAGTGCCGAAGACAAGGGCATTCGCGCGGTTCAAGGCCGTCTCGACGCGCTTGGGATCACGCTGGACGCGCTCAGGATCGTCCCGCACGAGGCCGGGTCCATCGCCTCGGCGCTGCGCGCGGCAAAGGGCGATCTGTCCTTGATCCTGACCGCCTCGGCCACCTCTGACATCCATGACGAGGCCCCGGCGGCGGTTGTCGCGGCGGGGGGGGAGATCGCGCGATTCGGGATGCCGGTCGATCCAGGGAACCTGCTGTTTCTGGGCCGGATTGGCACGGTGCCTGTGATCGGGCTGCCGGGCTGTGCGCGGTCGCCCGCCTTGAACGGTGCCGATTGGGTGCTGGAGCGGATCGCCTGCGGCCTCGCGGTCGAGGCTGGTGACATCGCAGCCATGGGTGTCGGCGGTTTGCTCAAGGAAATTCCGCAACGGCCACAGCCCAGGGCGGGCCGCTCTACCTGAGGGCGAATTTTGCGCCCCCGCGCCCGTCATGGGCGACTTGCCTCATCACGAAAAATTTTCGTTTGTGATGAGGCGATTCCGTGTTTGGATAGCCGCATAATCAAGGGAGGATCTCAATGACTCAGGTCACAATGACCGTGAACGGCAAATCCGTTTCCGGTACCGTGGAAGGGCGCACATTGCTGTCCGAATTTCTGCGCGAAGGCCTGCGCCTGACCGGCACCCATGTGGGCTGTGACACCAGCCAATGCGGTGCCTGCGTGGTGCATGTGAACGGAAATGCCGTGAAAAGCTGCACCATGCTGGCTGCCGAAGCCGAAGGCGCAGAGGTCAGGACGATTGAAGGAATGGCCGATGCCGACGGCACTTTGTCCACCATCCAACAAGCGTTTCAGGACCATCACGGCCTGCAATGCGGGTTCTGCACACCCGGAATGGTGATGAGCGCCGCCGCCCTTTTGTCGGAGAACCCGAAGCCGACCGAGGCCGAGATTCGGGCTTATTTGGAAGGGAACATTTGCAGATGCACAGGATATCACAACATCGTGAAAGCCATTATGGCCGCCAGCGGACAGGAGGCGTCTGCCGTCGCAGCGGAATGATGCGGCCCGCGCTGGCCGCAATCGGTCTGACCACGGTGCTTGCGCCGGGGCTGGCGCAGGCTGAAGGGTTTTCCTCGGGCTACGTGACCGGCTTCGTGTCGGAAACCGAATGCATGGACACCGCACGCAGTTCCATGAACGCGCGCTTCCATGCCTTCGGGATGGACCCCGATACCGGCGAGGCGACGTTCTCGGTCTTTGGGTTCGACGTGCCGCCGGGCAACACCATGGTGGCGATCATCTGCTCGGAAGATCAGGGCCGCGTGACCGCGTCCGTGACCGGCTACAGCCTGCCCGAAGACGGCAACCGCCTGCAAACGGTCGAGGATTTCATCGACATGTTGGAAGGCAATCCCGTTGGCAGCGGCGGCCCCTCTGGCGGTGGCGGCAACAAATAACCGCGCCGGTCCCCCCCAGAGGACGGGGCAGGACGACAGGTGTGACGTGATACACCCCCATCCGCGTCGTGGGCGGGGGGACACGAGATAACAGGGAGGAAACGATGCCGAAAGATCATGGCATAGGCGCGAGTTCCAAGCGCCGCGAGGACGTCCGGTTCCTGACCGGGAACGGCAATTATACCGATGACATCAACGTTGCGGGACAGGCCTATGTGCATTTCCTGCGCTCTGACGTGGCGCATGGGCGGCTCACCAAGGTCGATACCTCGGCTGCTGCCGAAATGCCGGGCGTGATCCGCGTCTTTACCGGCGCCGATTTCGAAGGCGTGGGCGGCCTGCCCTGTGGCTGGCAGGTCACCGACAAACACGGCAACCCGATGCAGGAACCGGCGCACCCGGTTCTGGCGCAAGGCAAGGTCCGCCATGTGGGCGATCCGATTGCCGCGATCGTGGCCGAAACCCCGGCTCAGGCGCGCAACGCGGCGGAAGCTATCGAGATCGACATCGAAGATCTGCCCGCCGTCATCGACATGAAGGCCGCCCTGCAAGAGGGCGCGCCCAAGGTGCATGACGATCTGGACAACAACCTTTGCTATGACTGGGGGTTCGTGGAAGAGAACAAGGGCGCGGTCGACGAGGCGTTTTCCAAGGCGGCCCATGTCACCACGCTGGAGCTGGTCAACCAGCGGCTGGTTGCAAACCCGATGGAGCCGCGCGTCGCCGTGGGTGATTTCAACCGCTCGACGGGCGATTCCACCCTCTACACCACCAGCCAGAACCCGCATGTGATCCGGCTGTTGATGGGCGCGTTCGTTCTGGGCATTCCGGAACACAAGCTGCGCGTCGTGGCCCCCGATGTGGGCGGCGGCTTTGGCTCGAAGATCTTCCACTACGCGGAAGAAGCGTTTTGCACCTTCGCCGCCAAGGCATTGGCGCGGCCCGTCAAGTGGACCTCCAGCCGGTCCGAGGCGTTCATCTCGGACGCACATGGCCGCGATCACGTGACCAAGATCGAACTGGCGCTGGATGCCGACAACAACTTTACCGCGCTGCGCACCGAGACGTATGCGAATATGGGCGCCTACCTGTCCACCTTCGCGCCGTCGGTGCCGACCTGGCTGCACGGCACGCTGATGGCAGGCAACTACAAGACGCCGCTGATTTACGTGAACGTGAAGGCGGTCTTCACCAATACGGTGCCCGTCGATGCCTATCGCGGCGCCGGGCGGCCCGAGGCGACCTACCAGCTGGAACGAGTCGTCGACAAGGCGGCGCGGGAACTGGGTGTCGATCCGATTGCCCTGCGGCGGCAGAACTTCATCACTGAATTTCCCTATGCCACGCCCGTGGCGGTGGAATATGACACCGGTGATTACAACGCCACGATGGACAAGCTGCTGGAGATGGTGGACCGCGACGGGTTTGACGCGCGCGCGGCGGAAAGTGCCAAATCGGGCAAACTGCGCGGCTTTGGCGTCAACACCTATATCGAGGCCTGCGGTATCGCGCCCTCGGCCCTTGTCGGCCAGTTGGGGGCCCGCGCCGGACTTTATGAATCGGCCACGGTGCGCGTCAACGCCACCGGCGGTCTGGTTGTCATGACCGGCAGCCACAGCCACGGGCAGGGCCATGAAACCGCCTTTCCGCAGGTGGTTGCTGACATGATCGGCATCCCCGAGGATATGGTCGAGGTGGTCCATGGCGACACTGCAAATACACCCATGGGCATGGGCACCTATGGCTCTCGCTCGCTGGCGGTTGGTGGATCGGCCATCGTGCGCGCGACCGAGAAGATCATCAACAAGGCCAAGAAGATCGCGGCCCACCTGATGGAAGCGTCCGAAGGCGATATCGAGCTGAAGGACGGCCAGTTCACCGTTGCGGGCACCGACAAATCGGTTGCCTGGGGCGATGTCACGCTGGCGGCCTACGTGCCCCATAACTACCCGCTGGAAGAACTGGAACCGGGGCTGGAGGAAACCGCCTTCTATGATCCGGCCAACTTCACCTATCCCGCAGGCGCCTATGCCTGCGAGGTGGAGGTCGATCCCGACACCGGCAAGGTGGAAATCTGCTCCTTCGCGGCGGCGGATGACTTCGGCAACGTGGTCAATCCGATGATCGTCGAGGGCCAGGTTCATGGCGGTCTGGCACAAGGCATCGGCCAGGCGCTGCTGGAAGGCGCGGTCTATGACTCGGACGGGCAACTCTTGACGGCGTCCTACATGGACTACGCCATGCCGCGCGCCGATGATGTGCCAAGCTTTCAGGTCGATCACAGCTGCTCGACGCCGTGCACCCATAACCCGCTTGGCGTGAAGGGGTGTGGCGAGGCCGGGGCCATTGGCAGCCCGCCCGCCGTGGTCAATGCTGTCGTGGACGCCCTGAACCGGGGCGGCCATAACGTCACCCATATCGACATGCCGCTGTCGCCGTCGCGCGTCTGGTCGGCGATGAACGGGTAACCCGGGACAAGGAGAGAACCCCATGTATGAGTTTGAATTCAAACGTCCGGGAAGCGTCGCCGAGGCCGTCGCGGCGCTCGGATCGGAAGAGGCGCAGATCCTCGGAGGCGGGCAGACCCTGCTGCCGACGATGAAGCAACGTCTGGCCGCGCCTGCGGTTCTGGTCAGCCTTGGCGGCATTGGCGAGATCAAGGGCGTCTGCACCGACGATGCGGGCCGCGTTTGTGTGGGCGGGGGCACCCCCCACGCGGTCGTGGCGGTCGAGACCGCCGACAGTTATCCGGCGCTGTCGCACTTGGCGGGCCATATCGGCGATCCGGCGGTGCGCAACCGGGGCACCATCGGTGGCTCGTTGGCCAACAACGATCCGGCGGCCTGCTATCCGGCTGCGGTGCTTGGCTCGGGCGCGACCGTCGTCACCAACAATCGAGAGATTGCGGCAGATGACTTCTTCGACGGCATGTTCACGACGGCGCTCGAAGATGGCGAGATCATCACAGAGGTGAAGTTCCCGGTACCGCAGGCTGCGAATTATCAGAAGTTCCTGCAACCGGCGTCGCGTTTTGCGCTGACCGGGGTCTTCGTCGCCAAGTTCGCCGATGGCGTGCGCGTGGCGGTCACGGGCGCCTCGGAGGAGGGGGTACATCGCTGGACGGCGGCGGAAGAGGCGCTGTCGGCCAATTTCTCGCCGGATGCGATCGACGGGTTGTCGGTTTCGGCAGATGGCATGATTTCCGACATGCACGGCTCGGCCGCGTATCGGGCCAATCTGGTCAAGGTGCTGACCAAGCGGGCCGTGGCCGCCGCAAGCTGAACGCGCCCCACAAGACAACAAAAAACCCCCGCGCCTTGGCGCGGGGGTTTCGTTTTGCGGTATTGCCGGCTTAGAGGCCGAGGGCATTCCGCAAGCGGGTCACCACTTCGGGGACCAGCTCGGGGTTGTTGCGGGCCTGTTCGATGGCGGCGCTGAGGGCCGTGGTTGCGACCGGGGTCAGATCGGCGTTCTGCACGGCCTGCAAGGCTGCGTCCGCATTGAACCCGTCAACCGTGAACAGGGTCGAAAGGTCGGCAGCCCCCGCAAGCGCGTCCGTTGCAGCAGGCGCGGTGTCTTCGGCTGCGGTGGTTTCCTGCATGGTGTCCGTGGCCGCCTGATCCGTCGCCTCGGCAGAGTCTGCGGTGGCTTCGGCAGGTGCCTCTGCGGTCGGCTCCGCTGCGTCCTCGGTCGGGGCAACGGCCTCGGCTGCGGTGTCAGCGGTCGACTCCATGGTCTCTGCCACAGGTTCAACGGCTTCGCTGGCAGCGTCAACGGCGCTGTCTGCGGCCTCGGTGGCGGTATCGACGGCCTCGCTTGCCGCGTCGGACATGGTGTCTGCGGCCTCGGTCGTGGTTTCGGTCACCGCCTCGGTCGCATCTGTTGCCATGTCTTCGGCGGTTTCAGCCGCCTCGGTGGCGGTTTCTTCCGCTGCGGTGGCAGCCTCGGTCGCCACGTCGCTGCCGGTGTCCATGGCGTCGGACGCGGCTTCCTCTACGGCGTCTGCGGCTTCTTCGACCGTTTCGGTCACGGCTTCGGTGGCGGCGTTGACGGCATCGCCGACCTCTTGGGCGGCATCGGATGCGGCCTCGACCGCCGCGTCGGCGGCGTCGGACATGTTGGCATCATCCGTGGTTTCAACGGCTTCCGGCGCTTCGACCGCGTCTTGCGCGGCAGGGGCCGATTCCATGGATTCGGTTTCACGCATGGTCATCAATGCGTAACCGCCGCCGCCGATGGCAGCGAGGGCAATCAGGATAATCAAAGCTCTGGACATAATGACAACTCCAATTTTCGGGTTGTGGATGGACTTTCGCCCCAGATAGGCTGTCCGCTGCGGCGGCGCAACAGCAACCAATGCAACACCCTGCAATCGCGCGGCAATGCGCCGGGGTTTGCGCTTGAACACCGACAGCCTCAACGCTACTTTGGGCCACCGCAATCCGTGGCAATAGAAGGATTTTAGCAATAGCCCGCAGACCGCACAACGCGCCCCCGACGCGCGACACTGGCCCCCGCGTGAATGAACGTATCCGGGAGCCCGAAATTCGATTGATTGGTGCCGATGGCGAAAACGTTGGGGTCGTGGCCCCGGCGCGCGCCCTCGAAATGGCCACCCAAGCAGGACTCGACCTGGTTGAAATTTCACCCAACGCGACGCCGCCGGTCTGCAAAATCATGGATTACGGCAAGTTCAAGTATGAGCAGCAAAAGCGCGAATCCGAGGCCCGCAAGAAGCAGAAGACCATCGAGGTCAAAGAGGTGAAATTCCGTCCCAACACGGACACCCACGACTACGAAGTCAAGATGCGCAACGTGGTGAAATTCCTTGAAAACGGTGACAAGGTGAAGGTCACGCTGCGATTTCGCGGTCGCGAGATGGCGCACCAGAACCTTGGCCGAGAATTGCTTGAACGCGTTGCTGGTGACGTTCAGGAAATCGGCAAGGTCGAGAACATGCCGAAGATGGAAGGCCGTCAGATGGTCATGATGATTGGCCCGGCGAAATAGCCGTCACCTTCGCAGGTGAATGGAACAGGCGCGCCTTTGACCGGCGCGCCTTTTTTCGTGGCCCCTTGTCGAACCACCGCGGCGACCCACTGTTGAAAGACATGAGATACGAGGGACGACAGATGACACAGGCAAGACCGGACGTGACCGATCTGAAGGAAGCGGCCCGCCCCAAGGCACCGCGAATCGCCGGCGCAACCGACATGCACCGGCGGCAGGGCCGACAGTTGGCGATGATCCACCGGATGCATCTGCAACAGATGGCTGGCGTGCAGCGCGTTCTGGATGACATCGCCGCGGGGCAGGGCGCGCCCGCGGCCTTGGCCGAAGCGGTGCCGCAGATGGAAATGCTGCGCAATTATCGCCAGTTCGGCAACCTGTGCGGGCAGGAGTGCCAGTTTCTCGATTATCACCATGGTGCCGAAGAACACGACATTTTCCCGCACCTCGCATCGAAAGGGGGCGACGGGCTGCGCAAGGTGATCGACAAGCTGCGCGAAGAACACGAGGTCGTCCACGCCCTGTTGGAACGGCTTTACGCCGATGCGGTGCGTCTGGTGCAAGACCCCGGGCCCGACGCCTTTGACGAGGCGCGGGCGACCTTCGAGGCGTTGGACCGCGTGGTGCGCTCGCATTTCGGCTACGAGGAAGTGGAGCTGGAAGAGGCGCTCGGCGTCTATGGCGGGCTCTGAGCCGCGCCAGCAGGCAATCAGGATTTGGTCAGCACGAGGAAGGTCATCATTCCCAAGGGTGGATGCGGGCGCTGGATCTCGACCGACAGGTCCGGCTCTTGCAGAACCCGGTCGAGTTCGAAATCCGAATGCCAGCCGAGGACGTTCTCCAGCGGGGCGGTGATCCGTTCCAGCATGGCCAGAATCCCCCGGTCGCGCGCGAAGTGGTTGGCGATGACGACCTGCCCGCCGGGTTTGCAGACACGGGCGATTTCCGACATCACCTGTTCCGGGTCGGGCACCACGGACAGCACGTGCATCGCGGTCACGATGTCGAAATGGTCATCGGGAAAGTCGAGCGCGCGGGCATCCATCTGGCGCAGGTCCACCACCTGGCGCAGGCCCAGTTCCCGGACTTTTTCCCGCGCCCTTGCAAGCATGTCCTCGCTGAAATCAACGCCTGTAACCGATACGTCCGCACCGTAGAAGGGCAGGGCCAATCCGGTGCCGACACCGACCTCCAGCACCTTGCCGCCGGTGGCATTGATGTAGTCGACGCTGCGGCGGCGGCCGGAATTGGTGATCAGGCCAAAGGTGCGGTCATAGACAGGCGCCCACCGGGCGTAAGATTTCTGAACGGCTTTGATATCCAAATCAGGTCTTTCCAGTTGGGGTTGCAGGGCCGGGCGACAGCAGCGCCCAGATCACGATGCCGATATAGCCGATGCACAGCGCAACCATGGTGATCCAGGCATAGGTCAGCACGGCCGCGCCGAAAAAGGCGAAACCGACCAGAACGAACTTGACCTTGTCGCGCGAAATGCGGGTGGTCTTGAACGACCAGATCGGGATGCGACTGATCATCAGCAGGCCGATCCCCACGATGTACAGGCACAGCAGGCTGTCGGGCAGAATGGGCGCGTTGGCGAAAGCGAAGGACACGAACATCGGCAACAAGACCAACATGGCCCCCGCAGGGGCCGGAACGCCGGTGAAAAACGAGGGGTCGGCGGGGACGACCTCGTCCTTGGCGGCGACGTTGAACCGGGCCAGCCGCACCACGCAACAGACGGAAAAGACAAGAACGGTCAGCCAGCCGGTGCTGCGCATGTCCTGCAACGCCCAGAAATACAGGACAAGCGGCGGGGCCACGCCGAAATTCAGGAAATCGGCCAGCGAGTCCAGCTCCGCCCCCATCTTGCTGTCGCTGTTGAGCAGCCGGGCCAGCCGCCCGTCGATCCCGTCGAAGATGCAAGCCGCAAGGATAAGCTGCACCGCCAAAGCGTAGTTGTTATGCACGCCAAAGCGGATGGCCGTCAGCCCCGCGCAGATCGCGGCGATGGTAATCATGTTGGGCAAGAGCTGAAAGATCGCCAGCTCGGCGGGGGGCTTGTCGTTGGTGCCCGGCATGGCTCACGCCTCCTGTTCGGGGGCGGTCAGGTCGGCCAAGACGGTTTCACCCGCGACCATGGTCTGGCCAAGCTCGACCAGCGGCACGACGCCATCGGGCAGGTAGACGTCAAGGCGCGAACCGAAGCGGATCAGGCCAAAGCGATCACCGGCCCGGAGCGTGGCGCCCTCGGACACGAATGACACGATCCGCCGCGCCACCAGCCCGGCGATTTGCACCACGACCAAATGGCGGCCATCTGCCATTTCGATGCTCAGGCTATTGCGTTCGTTGTCCGAACTGGCCTTGTCCAGCGAGGCGTTGAAGAACTTGCCGGGACGATAGGCGATCGCGGTGATGCGCCCGGCCACCGGGCTTCGGTTCACATGGCAATTGAATACGCTCATGAAAATGCTGACCCGCGTCAAGGGGGCGGCCGAAAGCCCCAACTCCGCCGGGGGCACAGCCGGTTCGATCAGCGACACGATCCCATCTGCGGGGCTGATCACCAGCCCGTCGCGCGCGGGTGGCACCCGCTCGGGGTCGCGGAAGAAATAGTAGCACCAGACCGTCAGCCCGACGCCGACCCAGCCCAAGGGGGCCCACAGAACGAACAGGACAACCGTGACAGCCGCGAAGATGGCGACGAAGCGAAGGCCCTCCCGGTGCATGGGTTTGATGAAAGTGCCAAGCATGGTCATCTGGGAAGCCTCGGGGTTGGTGGGGGTAAGCGCGTTCTACGTCCGCGGCCGGGCCAGGCAAAGGGGCCGTGATGTCGCCCCACCCACTCGTGATCGGCCGGACGACAGAGAAAGAGGGCCATCTGGCCCTCTTGTCCGGTATCCCGCCTGCGTCAATCGAGGAACGCTTTTTCCACCACATACTGCGCAGGTTTGGAATTCGCGCCTTCCTCCAGCCCGTAGTCTTCCAGCATCTCTTTCAATTCAAGATTGAAGGCAAGGTTGCCGCAGATCATGGCGCGGTCGGTTTCAGGATTGATCGGCGCGACGCCCAGATCCTCGAACGCCTCGCCCGAGCGCATCAGGTCGGTGATCCGGCCCATCTTGGCGCTCTCCTCGCGGGTGGTGGTGGGGTAGTACTTTATCTTTTTCCAGAACCCCTCGCCGATCACCTCGTTGAGCAGTTCGTCTTCCTTGAGGCTTTCGATGATTTCACGGCCATAGGTCAACTCGCCCGCCTCGCGGCAGGTGTGGGTTATGATGACCTCGTCATAATCCTGGTAGGTCTGCGGTTCGCGCAGCAGGCTGGCAAAGGGGGCAAAGCCGGTGCCGGTGGCAAAGAACCAGATCCGCTTGCCGGGCAAGATCGCGTCATGCACCAAGGTGCCCACGGGCTTGGGCCGCAGGATCACCTGATCGCCCACCTCGATATGTTGCAGTTTCGAGGTCAGCGGACCGTCCGGCACCTTGATCGAGTAAAACTCCAGCTCTTCATCCCAAGACGGCGAGGCGATGGAATAGGCCCGCAAAAGGGGCTTTTGTTTGCCTGTTTTGGGGTCAGGGTCGCCCATCAGGCCGATCATCACGAACTCGCCCGAGCGGAACCGCAGCGAGGCGGGCCGGGTGCAGCGGAACGAGAACAGGCGGTCGGTGTAGTGCTTGACCTCCGTCACGGTCTGCGCGTCGGGAAGGGTGGGCACTTTTACGGCGGAGGCGGAGGCGTCTGTCACTGGTTTTTGCTCGGTCATGTCAACTGTTGCGGCCTTGATAAAGCCGACTCCTTCATTAAGCTTTGATCTGTGTCAGGAAAAGGGGGTGATCAAGCCCCGCGAAGCCGCGACCGATAGTCATGGTCGCGCCAGTTGGCGCGGGCGCGCCATTGATCCTGCGGTTGTCGGGCGGCCAGATCGGCGCTGATCTGGACATCGTCAAAACCCGACCGGCGGACCATGGCGTATTGGTCGGCCAGCACATGCCCGGTGGCACGCAGGTGACCGGTAAAGCCCATCTGGCGCAGTCGGCGGGCCAGCGTGAAGCCACGCCCATCGGCGAAGGACGGGAAGGCGATGCGCACGACATCGGCGTGAAGCGCCGCCGCCAGATCATCCGCCGTTGCGTCCGAGGCAAGGTCGTGGGCCGGCAATGTCTCGGCCGGGGCAAAGCCTGCATCGGTGACGATCACGGCGTCTTCGGTCATCATGTCTTTCATATCGCTTGTCTCCTCAGGAGGCATCTTTCAGGGGGCCGCGCACGATCCGCCCGTCGATGAAGTGAATACCGCATTCTTCCTTCTGCTCGCCCCGCCAGCGGCCCGCGCGCGGGTCTTCCCCGGCTTTCACGGGGCTGGTGCAAGGAGAGCAGCCGATGGATGGATAGCCCTTGGCCACCAGCGGGTGACGCCGCAGGCGGTTGTTCACCATGTAGTCCTGCACGTCCTCGGGCGCCCAATAGGCCAGCGGGTTGATCTTGATGCGGATGTCGGCCTCGGTCTCGAAGAAATCGAGCTGCGCACGGGTGCCGGACTGGAACCGCTTGCGCCCGGTGATCCAGCTATCGAACGGGGCCAGCGCATGTTCCATCGGGCGAACCTTGCGCAGGTCACAGCAGGCGTCGGTGTCGTGCTGGTGCAACGTGCCGTCCGGGTCGCCTGCAAGGATGGAAATCTTGCTGGCATGAATGGTGCGCACGTCCTCCAGACCCAACTCTGCCGCAACATCTTGCTGATAAGACAGAGTTTCGGGGAACAACATCTGCGTGTCGATGAACAGCACCGGTGTTTTCGGCTCGATGACAGAAACCATATGCAGAAGCACAACGGATTCCGCCCCGAACGAGCTGACCAGTGCGATCCGGCCAAGATCGGGGTCTTTCAGCGCGCGTTCCATCACCGCCGTGGCCGAATGATGCTTGTAACGCGCGTTCAGACCCTCGACCCAGCCAGAAAGCGATCCGATGGGGGCGTCAAGCGGCACGGGTCTTTGCCTCCGGGTATAGGGCGGATTTGAAGGGCTCGATGCCAACGCGCCGGTAGGCTTGAAGGAAGGTTTCCCCCGCATCCTGCCGCAGGCCCAGGTAGGTGGTCACGATGGTTTCAACCGCGCCGACGATCTCGTCATAGGCAAAGCCGGGGCCGGTGCGGGTGCCGATCACCGCATCCTCGGTGCCGTCGCCGCCAAGGGTGATCTGGTAGTTTTCCACCCCCGCGCGGTCTAGGCCCAGAATGCCGATATGGCCCACATGGTGGTGCCCGCAGGCATTGATGCAGCCCGAGATCTTGATCTTGAGCGGACCGACCTCGTGTTCCAGCTTCAGCTCTTCGAAGCGCGTCGCAATCTCCTGCGCGACGGGGATCGACCGGGCCGTCGCAAGTGCGCAGTAATCCATGCCGGGGCAGGCGATGATGTCAGAGATCAGCCCGATATTGGCCGTGGCCAGCCCCGCCTTTTGCAGCGCCGCATGAAGGGCGGGCAGGTGGCGCTTGTGGACATGGGGCAGGATGACGTTCTGCTCGTGGCTGATGCGCAGCTCATCATGGCCGTATTGACTTGCCAGATCAGCCATGACGCGCATTTGGTCTGCCGTGGCGTCACCAGGGGTATCGCCCTGTTTCTTCAGGGAAATCGTAGCGATGGCATAGCCGTCTGCGCGATGCTCCGCCAGATTGGTATCGGCCCAGGACCGGAAGATCGGATCGGCGGCGTAGGCTGTGTCGAAGGCGTCGACCGGCGCGGTCTCAAACGTGGGTGCTACGAAATGCGCCTTGATCTCTTCCAGCAGCGCCACGTCCTTGCCACCCGCATAGAGCGGCTTGCGAAGGGCAAATTCGGTCTCGACCTCTTCGCGCAGGTTTTCCAAGCCGAACTCATGCACAAGGATCTTGATCCGCGCCTTGTACTTGTTGTCCCGCCGCCCGATCACGTTCCAGACGGCGACCGTGGCTTCCAGATAGGGCAGCAGGTCGGCGGCGGGGATGAACTCTGCCAGTACCTTGCCGATCATCGGGGTCCGGCCAAGCCCGCCACCGACCAGCACCTGATAGCCGATCTCGCCGTCCTGCTCGACGATGCGCAACCCGATGTCATGGGCGGCCGTCACCGCGCGGTCGTTTGGCGCGCCGGTGATGGCGATCTTGAACTTGCGCGGCATGAACTGGAACTCCGGGTGGTCCGTGGACCATTGGCGCAGCAGCTCTGCCACCGGGCGGGGGTCGGCCACTTCGTCGGCGGCGGCGCCGGCGAAATGGTCGGCGGTCACGTTGCGGATGGTGTTGCCGCTGGTCTGGATGGCGTGCAGGCCGACCTCGGCCAATGCATCCAGCATATCCGGCACGTCGCGCAGGCGCGGCCAGTTGTACTGGATGTTCTGGCGGGTGGTGAAATGGCCATAGCCCTTGTCCCACTTTTCCGCCAGCAGCGCGAGTTGGCGCATCTGGGCGCTGTTGAGCGTGCCATAGGGAATCGCGACCCGCAGCATGTAGGCATGCAATTGCAGGTAAAGCCCGTTCATCAGGCGCAGCGGTTTGAACTCATCCTCGGTCAGCGACCCGTCAATGCGGCGTTCCACCTGCGCGCGGAACTGAAGGTTGCGCTCGGCCAGGAAATCGCGGTCGAATTCGTTGTAGCGATACATGTTACAGCTCCACCTGCTTGCCATGGGCGTAGTTGGAGGGGCCACGGGTGCGGAACACCTCGCGGAAATGGGTGGGTTCGGGGCCGGTTTCCCCCGCGACCGCATCGGCCAGATAGACGCCCACCACGGTATCGACCTGCTGCTCGGCATCGAGCAGGCGGATCTGCGCGTGGGCCTCGTCGGTGATCAGCTCGGCCTCTTCGTGGCGGCGGGTCCAGCGGTCATCGGCTGTCAGGTAAACCACGTCCCCTTCCAGCAGATGGTTGGCGGTGATGACTTTCGGGGTGAACCTACGGGGCATGTGCAAGCTCCTGCAATTCGGGAAGACGGGCCTCTGCCGCGCGCGGCGCGATACCGTAGAGAAGGATGGCGGGGCCGCCCAGATCGGCGGCATCTAGATCGGAGGCGAGTGTTGCCAGACAACTGGACAGGGTGCGGGCCTGCGGGCGAGAGGCGTTTTCCACAATGGTCACCGGGGTGTCGGCGGCGGCCCCGTGCATCAGCAGGCGACCTTGCAGGAAGCGCGCGCCTTTCTTGGCCATGTAGATCGCAGCCACCGTATCGGGGCGCGCCAGCGCGGCCCAATCCTGCTCGGCAAAGCCTTCGGTGTCATGGCCGGTCAGGATTCGCAGGGCAGAGTTCCGGCCCCGGCGTGTCAGGCTTTGGCCGATTCCGGCGGCGGCGGCAGAGGCCGAGGTGATGCCGGGCACGATGGACCACGCCACGCCCGCTGCGTCGAGCGCGTCGATTTCCTCGTCGAGGCGGCCATAGATCGCGGGGTCGCCGGATTTCAGGCGCACGACGTGCAGGCCCCTTTGGGCGTGCCGGACCATCAGGCGACCGATCTCGTCTTGCGGGGTGTGGCGGCCAAAGCCTTGCTTGCCGACATCCAGCAGCGTCGCCTCGCGGCGGGCGAGTTCCAGGATGTCCGGCGCGACCAGACGGTCGTGGATGATCACATCGGCCTCGTCCAGAGCCCGGCGGGCCTTTAGAGTCAATAGCTCGGGGTCGCCGGGGCCAGCGCCGACCAGCGCGACATGGCCGGACCCCGACTTGTCCGACAGGTGATGGGCCAGCAGCGCGCGCAGCCCATCCTGCACAGCGGCTTCGCCGCCGTTGGCCAAGGTCTTGGGGCCCTTGTCGAAATAGTACTCGGCCCAGAAATCGCGGCGTTTGCGCCCAAAGGGCAGGGCCTCGACCGCGCCGCGAAAGGTCTTCCCGATCCGCGCGAGCGTGCCCAGTGTCACTGGCAGCCGCTCTTCCAGATCGCGCTTGATGGCGCGCGCCAGGACCGGGGCTGCCCCCTCGGTGCCGATGGCAACGGTCACCGGGTCGCGGTCGACGATGGCGGGGGTGATGAAAGCGCTGTCGGCGAGGTTGTCGACGATATTGACCAGCACCCCGGCCGTCTCGGCGAGGGATTTGATGCGCGCGTCGGCGGCTTCGTCTTCGTCGGCGGCATAGACGAGGCGCGCCCCGGCGACATCGGTCGCGCTCAGGGGGCGGCGGATCAGGGACAAGTGGCCTTCGGCGGCCCAGGCCTCGATCTCGGGGGCGGGCGATGTGCAATAGACCTCGATCCGTGCCTCGGTCTTCATCAGCAGCCGCAGCTTGGCCATGGCCGCATCGCCGCCGCCCGACAGGATCAGGCGTTGGTTCTCGACAGATACAAAGATCGGAAAGTGCTTCATCGCGCTGTCCTCATCACAGGGTTTCTGCAACGATATATAGGATATTTTCCTGTTTTTGGGCCATACGCGGCGGTGAATAAGGACGTTTGTCTTGCGCAGGCCAAGCGAATGCGGCATCCGTTCCAAGAACACGGAGGTGCCCAAATGTCTGTTCAGATCGACGCGCTGGATCGGAAGATCCTCGCCGCATTGCAGGAAGACGCCAGCCAGTCGCTGGACGAAATCGCCAAGGTCGTGGGGTCGTCAAAAACCCCGGTCTGGACCCGTATCCGCAAGATGCGAGAGGCCGGGATCATTGGCCGCCAGACCGTCTTGCTGGACGCGGAAGCCTTGGGACTGGAGGCATGTTTCTTTGTCCTGATCCGCACCAGCGAGCATGAGGCCGACTGGCAGCAGAAATTCCTGCACGCGCTGCAAACCCGCCCGGAAGTGCTGGAGGCGCATCGGCTGGCCGGGGATATCGACTATATCCTGAAGGTGCGGGTGCCGAATGCGCGGGCCTATGACCGGTTCTATCAGGCGTTGATTTCAGAGGTGCGGATTCACAACGTGACCGCGCTGCTGAGCATGGAGGAAATCAAGTCCACAACGCTCTTGCCGATCGAGGATGGAGCCCAGGAAAATGGAAATGCCCCCTGACGCTAGGCCTTGGCGGCAAGGGCCAGCCCGTCGACAACGGCGGTAAACGCCTCGGATCGCAGAACGGTTCCGTTCGGGCACAGTGCCTGCATCTCGTCCGAGACGATCCGCATCAGGCTCGACCCGCCAACTAGGATGATCCGCCCGACATCGCCCGGCGCGATCCCGGCAAGCGTCAGGGTTTCCCGCGCCGCATCGGTCAGCCGGGTCCGGTGTCCGCTCAGCACGGCCTCCAGATCGTCCGGGGTGACTGGCGCGCTCAGGCCCCTTTCGATGGAGCCCATGGCAATGCGACCCTCGTTCCGACCGCCATTGGCACCGATCTTCGCCCGCTCGACCGCGAAGGCCAGATCGTGGCCCAGTTCATTGTCCAGCACCGTCACCAAACGGGCCATCTTTTCGGGCTCCACCGCCAGCCGCGCCATTTCTGCTGCCATGCGGCGGGTTTCCGGCGTGTAGAGGAAGGGGATCTTGGCCCATGTGGCCAGGTCCACATAGGGCGCGCGAGGCACCGGCAGCAGGCCCGCCCCCATGTCGCGCCGCAGCTCTGACCCGAGGCCCAGAACCGGCATGGCATGGGCCAGCGACAGGGCCTGATCAAAGTCGGTGCCGCCAAGACGGATGCCGTGATTTGCAAGAATACGGGGCCGCGCGCCGTCATTGCGGAACACCGAGAAATCCGAGGTGCCGCCGCCGATGTCGACGATCAGGCCGATCTCGTCGCCCGCGCCCATACCCTGACAGGCGATGGCGGCGGCTTCTGGTTCGGCAAGGAAGCTGACCGCGTCGAATCCGGCCGCCAGGTAGCAGGCGCGCAGATCGGCCTCGGCCTGTGCGTCCTTGTCCAGGTCTGCGGTGTGAAAATGCACGGGCCGTCCAGACAGGGCCGTGCGAAAGGTCAGGCCGGTGGCGGTCTCGGCCCGCTGGCGCAGTTCGGTCAGAAAGGCGGTGATGATCCCCGACAGGCTGCGGCGCTTGCCGCCGACAAGCCGTTCCTCCTGCAAGAGCGGCAGGCCAAGCACGCTTTTCAACGCCCGCATATAGCGCCCGTCGTCCCCGGCCACCAAGGCCTCGGCCGCCGCCACGCCGATGCGCATTGTGCCGCCCTCTGCCGGGAAAAACACCGCGGTCGGCAGGGTTTCGGCGCCGCGTTCGACGGGAATGCGGTAAATGCCGTGATCGAATGGCACGGCCGCGGCGGTGTTCGAGGTTCCGAAGTCAATCGCGAGGGTCTGGGTCTGCATGGCACCACCTGCTTGTCCGGCGGGGCCAGCTAACGGGGATCGCTGGAAAGGGCAACCGGCGATGGGTCCAGCCCCTGAAAACCGCCTCTGGCAGGGCGCGGTCCTTCAGTGCGAACAGGGGGCTTTGGTCAGGTGCGGACCATCACGTTGCGGTTGCGGCAATAGTCGGGCGCGGCGTCCAGCGTGGCGGTCTCGTCCAGCAGGTGGCGACACTCTTCGTGCCGGTCGCAATTTGCGCAGCGCATGACTGCCGAGCGGAATTGCGCGACCGAGGTCTGGGCATCCAGACCGCTCAGATGGGCCAAATCCACGTCCAGGTGCGCGGCCATGTCCTGCACCAGCCCGGCGCTTTCGTTGATTTTCTTGAACAGGCCCATGCCGCCCTCCTGACTATGCGTGTGTGGCCAGGAAACGCCCATTCCGTTGCAAATGCATTGATCTGGATCAAGCGGCGGGGTCGATCAGCTCGGTTTCCACCGTCGCGCCATGGGCCAGCGTGGCGTGAACCGGGCAGCGATCAGCGATTTCGCGCAAGCGGCCGCGCTGCTCTGTATCCAGATCGCCGCTCAGGGTGATGCGCCGCAGGAACCGGTCGACCCGCGAGTCCTGCCCGCTGGCGTCCTGCGCGTGCACCTTGTCATGCAGTACGTCGACCGACACTTGATCCAGCGGCCATCCCTTGCGACGGGCATACATGCGGATGGTCATAGAGGTGCAGGCCCCCAGACCGGCTGCGAGGAACTGGTAGGGGGTAAAACCGGCATTGGTGCCGCCGTAGGATTCGGGTTCATCGGCCACCGCGTGGTGAAACGGACCGGCCTGAACATCCTGCCGGAACCCGTCCGGGTCGGCCTCGGAAACCCGCGTGACCCCCTCCGGGGCGCCGATTGGCGGCGCGGGCGGGCGCAGATCGAGGTATTTTCCCGCCCATGCCGCGATCACCTCGGCGGCGTATTCCGCGTCGGCCGGCCGCGAGACAAGGTGATCGGCATCGTCGAGGGTGACGAAACTCTTGGGGTGTTTCGCCGCCAGAAATATCTCGGTCGCGTTGGTGATCCCCACCGTGGTATCGCGCGGGGCATGCAGCACCAGCAGCGCCTTGTGCAACGCGCCGATGGCGGGGCCAAGCGCCTCGGCCCGGACGCTGTCGACGAACTGTTGCCCGATCTGCACCGGGCGTCCGCCAAGCTGCACCGTGCCGCTTCCCTCTTTGGCAATACGCTCCAGCGCGTCGGAAAAATTATGGGTGACATGGCCGGGGTCGAACGGCGCGCCGATGGTGACGACTGCCTTGGCACTGTCGATCCGCTCGGCGGCCCGCAGCACCGCCGCCCCGCCAAGCGAGTGTCCGATCAGCAGGTCCGGGGCCATGTCCCGCGCGGCCAGGGCGTCCGCGGCGGCCACCAGATCATCGACATTCGACGTGAACGAGGTGTTTTGGAACTCGCCCTCGGAATGACCCAGCCCGGTGAAGTCAAAGCGCAAAACGGCGATGCCCATCCCGGCCAGCCGTTCGGCAATGCGCCGGGCGGCGGCGATGTCCTTGCCGCAAGTAAAGCAATGGGCCAGCAGCGCCGTGGCCAGATGTGGGCCATCGGGCCGGTCGAGCCGGGCAGCAAGGGCATGGCCATCATGGCCGGGAAAGGTGAAACGGTCGGTGGGCATCGGCATCTCCTGCGGGTCAGCGCCCTTAACCTGTGGCTTTCCCCGTGGCGCCGCAACTCCTGGCCGGACAGTTTCACGCCGGTGTGTTGGCCCGTGTGGCCGCGTGACAGCCAAATCGCTGTCCGTCCCGTGCGGTCAGCGGTGCGATCGACCGGCCTCAGCAGTCCCGAAACCCCAGCAACCGCTCATCGAACGGATATTGCGTCAGGTTCTCATAGCCGTCTTCGGTGATCAGAACCTGATCTTCCAGCTTGATCGAAAAATCGCCGCCCTCGGGGCTGGCCAGCACCTCGACGCAGAGCGTCATGCCGGGTTCCAGAACGTAGTCGAACGCCCCTTTGACAGCGGTGTCGGGATAGGCGATCAGCGGCCACTCATCGCACAGGCCCACGCCATGCATCATGCAGCCGTATTTCTGCTTTTGCATGTTGGGCGGCAGCCCGTGGCAATGCGCCGTCAAGTCATCGAACCGCACGCCGGGTTTCAGAATGTCCATATTGGTCATGATGTGATCATAGGCGATGCGCATCGTGTCGACCATGTCGGGACGCGGGTCGTCGTCGCCCACCCACCATGTGCGCGATATGTCGGAACAGATGCCGTAGCAGCCCACCAGATCGGTGTCGAAGGCGAGGATTTCGTTGTTTTGCAACACGCGCGGCCCGCATTCCTGAAACCACGGGTTGGTGCGTGGTCCTGTCGTCAGAAGCCGGGTCTCGATCCACTCGCCGCCGCGCCGGATGTTGGCTTTGTGAAGCTCGGCCCAGATGTCGTCTTCGGTCATGCCGGGTTCGGTCGCGGCCTCCATGTCGGCCACGCTTGCCTCGCAGGCCAGCATGGCGCAGCGCATGGCAAGGATTTCGTCCGGCCCCTTGATGACGCGGGCCTTTTCGGTGACTTCCTCGCCCTCCATGATCTCGAAACCACGCGCCTCCAGCGCCCGCATCCCGTGCAGCATGATCTTGTCAACGGCCAGCCGCATGGTGCCGCCGCCATGGGCGCGGATCAGGTCTTGCACCTCGCCCGTCACGGCATGGGCCTGTTCGGCCAGCTTGTCGCCCCGGTCGAAATAAAACAGGTCAAAGCCCGAGCGCACCTCGCGCACCAGCGGGTTGTGATCGGCCAGAAACGGCGCGTTCTTGTAGTCCCACAGCACCATGTAGCCATCGGCACAGACAAGGCAGGCCCGGAACGGGTTGTGCGTGTTCCAAAGCTGCATGTTGGTCGAGTCGGTTGCGTAGCGGATATTGAGCGGGTCGAACATCAGCAGGCCGCCGTAGTCACGCTCGACGATCTTGTCGACGAGACGCCGCAACCGATAAGCGCGCATCGCGTGCAGGTCAGGCAGGACCAGCCCCGCCGCCTCGAACTCTGCATAGGCCAGCTTGGTCGGCCCGATCTCGATCCTGTCATTGTCGTTCAGGGTGCCATCCGGCAGGGTGAGGCCCTTTGACGGGTCGATCTTGCGTACAGGCAGGCGATAGGCTTCATTCATCGGCGTGAACTCCCAACCAATGGGAAAAGCTTGGGGCGGAACCGTGCGCCCCGCGCGCCACTTTGCGGCATGGAAAGGGTCGGAATTGAAGAAAATCTGTCAGGATAGTTTGCCCTTTGCGCCATGGCTGCACCAAGCGGCCCGGCGCTTGCCCGGCATCCAGCCGCTCGCGCTGGAGGATTGGCTGGTGCACGACGAGGTCTTTGCCGAGCAAATGGCGCTGCGCGACCGGCTGCTATCCGACCGGCGGTCGGATGTTTTCGCGGTCGAGGATCGGGCTCTGCCCGCCGCCGAAGAGCTTTTGGCCCTGATCCTGTCGCGCATTGGCGGCGGTTACACCCGGCATGGGCAGGCCGTCACCCGCCCCGATGGCGTCACCATTGACCTGAAGGCCGACCACCCGCTGGTGACGGCGGCGCGGCTGGTGCAGGAAGATTTGTGCCTGTTGCAGCAGCCCGAGGGCGCACAGGAACACGTGCTGACGGGGGCGGTTCTCTGCTTTCCGGCAAGTTGGACCCTGGCCGAGAAGATTGGCCGCCCGCTGACCGCGATCCACACGCCGGTGCAGCCCTATACCCAGCAGATGGCCGCCCGCGTGCAACGCCTCTTCGATGCGATCCGGCCCGACCGCCCACTGTGGCGGGCCAATGCGCTGTTCTACCACGACCCGACGCTCTACCAACCCCGGCGCGAGAAAGACCCGCGTCCCTGGCCCACGGGCGAGGCCGCCTATATGCGCTCGGAACGCCAAAGCCTGCTGCGCCTGCCCGGAACGCAGGCGGTGGTGTTTTCCATCCACACATGGGTGGTCCCATGGGAGCGGCTGACGCAAGAGCAGCGCGACGGGCTTGACACCCACCGGGTCGAGACCGCAGGGCAGGGCGCATGAGCACCGTTCAAGACCAGTACGACGCCTATCCATACCCCGAGCGGAACCCGGCCGAGGAAAAATCGCGTCTTGTCACCGGATCGCCCTCGCATCCGGTCGAGATCGACCATTTCCTGTTCGGCGGCCAGCGGGATTGGTCGCGGCCCTTCCGCGCCCTCGTGGCGGGGGGCGGCACCGGTGACGCTCTGATCCAGATGGCGCAGATCCTGACGAGTGCTGGCAAACCCTACGAGATCACCTATCTCGATCTGTCCGCATCTGCCCGCAAGGTCGCCGAGGAGCGCGCCAAGGTGCGGGGATTGATGAATATCCGCTTCGAAACCGGCTCGCTCCTGAATGCCGCCGATTATGGCCGCTTCGACTACATCGACTGTTGCGGCGTGCTGCACCATCTTCCGCATCCGCAAGAGGGCTTCAATGCTTTGGCCAAGGCGCTGACCCCCGAGGGCGGGATCGGCTTGATGGTCTACGCCCCCTATGGGCGCAGCGGGGTCTATCCCTTGCAAGAGGCGTTCGGCACGGTGTTGCAGGGCAGCCCCAAGGAACGCCTCAAATCCGCACGCCAGATTTTCGACCGCTTGCCCGACGCCCATCCGTTCAAGCGCAACAGCGTGGTCGTGGACCACGAGCAGGGCGATGCCGGGTTCTACGATCTGCTCTTGCACAGCCAGGACCGGCCCTACGCGATCCGTGACCTGCTGCACACGCTGGACGAGGCCGGTCTGGCCATGACCGGCAGTCCGCAGGCCTATGCCTACGATCCCGCGCCCTTCCTGCCCGACCGCCGCATGTTGGCGGGGCTCGATGCCATCACCCGGATGGAGCTGGCCGAAAAGCTGCGCGGAACGATCAAGGTGCATGTCCTCTACGCTGTGCCGACAGGCCGGGCCGAAGGCAGGGTCGCCGCGCCGACACCGGGGCAAGTTCCGCATTTCAAGGGCGGCAACGCGGCCCGCATCGCCCAGACCGTGGCCCGCAAGGGGGTGCTGCCCGTCACCATGAGCGGCGAGCGGATCGAGATCCCGGTTTCGGGCGCGGTCGTCTCGATCCTGCGCCATGTGGACGGTCGCAAGACACTGGCCGAGATCGCCGCGCTGGAACGGCTGGACCCGGTGGGATTCGCGGCACTCTGGAACGGGTTTTCCGCCGATCTGGCGCGCTACGGGCTGCTCTACTACTCCCGCCTGCTGCGCTGAGACGGTGCTGCCCTTCTTCTTGGTCTAAATACTCCGGGGGTGCGGGGGCAGCGCCCCCGCCGGTCGGCGCGCGCAGCGCGGCGAAACCGGGTCCGCTCAGGCGCGGAAATGCTTGGACAGCTTCAACCCTTGGCCTTGATAGTTCGACGCCAGATCAGCGCCGTACAGCACGCGCGGCTCGGATGACATCCGCTCATAGACCAACCGGCCCACCACCTGCCCGTGTTCCAGCACGAAAGGCGCTTCGTGGCAGCGCACCTCAAGCACCCCGCGCGCGCCGTCGCCGCCCGCCGGACCATAGCCGAAACCGGGGTCGAAGAAGCCCGCGTAATGCACGCGGAACTCTCCCACCATGGCAAGGTAGGGGGCCATCTCGGCGGCGCAATCGGGCGGGATCGTCACGGCCTCCCGGCTCACCAGGATATAGAATGCGCCGGGGTCCAGGATCAGGCGGCCCTCATCGGTTTCCAGCCGTTCCCAGAAATCCACCGCGTCATAGGCGCCGATCCGGTCAAGGTCGATGACCCCGGAATGCGGCTTGGCGCGGTAGCCCACCAGGCCCCCCGCTCCGGGCCGCAGGTCGACCGAGAACCCCAGCCCGTCGTCGATCAGCGCCTTGCCCGACACAAGCGGGCTTTCGGCATGACGCGTGCGCAAGTCGTCGTCCGACAGCACCGCTTGCCCGGCGCGAAAGCGGATCTGGTTCAGCCGCATTCCCGGCCGCACCAGCACCGAAAAACTGCGCGGGCAGATCTCGGCATAAAGCGGGCCGGCATAGCCTTCGGCGATGCGGTCGAAC
The DNA here is from genome assembly GCF_001879715.1 of Nioella nitratireducens. Lineage (GTDB taxonomy): Bacteria > Pseudomonadota > Alphaproteobacteria > Rhodobacterales > Rhodobacteraceae > Nioella > Nioella nitratireducens. The sequence goes on from NZ_MNBW01000011.1 coordinate 66,498, forward strand.
TCGACCCCGCAATCGGCAATCGCGCGGGTCAGCAGGTCAAGCCGACCGGTCGAGCTTTTGGCGTTGGCCATCGCACTGATGCCCGTCGGCAGGGCCAGCGATTCCATCAGGGGCACCACGTAGACGCAGCCCTTTTCCAGCACAGCGCCATCGCTCAGGTCGACCTTGTGCATGGTGAACTCGTCCAGTCGCTCGGCCACGGTTCGGCCGGCCCCCGCAAGGAACGAGGCGCGCACGCGATAGGCCACCGTGCCAAGGCGCAGGTCGAGGCTGGCGGGCTGCACCTGTGTGTCGGCGAAGGGCAGCTCGGTCACGATCTCGCCGCGCGCGGCCATGGCGGAAATGGCGTGGTCTGGCAGGACGCCGGGGCGGGGCTGATCGGTCATCTATGCGGCCTCCTGATACGCGAAACCGCCCCGCCCGTCAGGGCCAGAGCGGTTTCAGTAATGGTCGGGCTAGCAGGACTCGAACCTGCGACCTTCCGTCCCCCAGACGGACGCGCTACCAGGCTGCGCCATAGCCCGACGTGGGGGTGTTCTAGCGATTTTGATGCGGGGCGCAAGGGCGAAGCGACAGGAAAATGACACATCCGCGAATTAGATCATTCCGCCGCGTGACGGGCACGCAGACGGGCGGCATGGGCCTCGATCCGGGGCAGGATCGCGGTCAGGGCATCGCGTTGTCGCGGGCTGAGGGGACCAGCGGCCAGAAGAAGCGCGCGCAGCTCGGTCAACGGGGCGGCGGTCTCGGTCGCTGTGGTCGACTCTGTCGTGGCCACGGCAGGTTCGGGGATCGGCGCGGTGGCTTCGGGTGCGGGGTCTTCCTCGGCTGCGACGGGGGCTTCGGGTGCGTTTTGTCGGGCAGACCCGGCCTCGGGCGGCTCTGCGCCGGGCACCGGGGCGGGCGGGTCTGACGGTGCCTCTGCGGCGGTGATCTCGGGCAGGTCTTCTGCCGGGCCGTTTTCGGCCATCTGGGCCTCCTCCGTGGCCTCTGTCAGCCCGGCGGTGTCGTGCGGCAGCGGCGCATCGGCGGCCACCGTTTCCTCGATGGTTTCGTCCGGCGGCGTGTCTTCGTCCAGCGACGGCGACAGCGCGGCGACATGGCCGATACCATCTTCGCGCAGGATCTTCTGCACGCCACGGATGGTCATGCCCTCGTCGTGCAGCAGCACCTTGATGCCACCCACCAGTTGCATGTCGCCGGGGCGGTAGTAGCGGCGTCCGCCCGCGCGTTTCACCGGTTTGATCTGGTTGAATTTGCTCTCCCAAAAGCGGAGAACATGCGCCTCGACCCCCAACCAGTCTGCGACCTCGCGAATGGTGCGGAAGGCCTGCGGAGACTTGTCGGCCATCTGGACTTACCCCTTGTTGCCAGCGGCGACCCGGTCTTTCATCAAATGCGACGGACGGAAGGTCAGAACCCGGCGGGGCGGGATCGGGGCCTCTTCGCCGGTTTTGGGATTGCGTCCCACCCGCGCGGTCTTGGACCGGACCGAGAAGGTGCCGAAGGACGAGATCTTCACCTGCTCCCCGTCCACGAGGCCGTCGGACATCAGGTCAAGCACCCGTTCCACAAGCTGTGCGCTCTCGTTTCGGGACAATCCGACTTCGCGGAAAACCGCTTCGGTCAGATCCATGCGTGTCAGAGTTTTTCCGGACATGGTCGTCAACCTCCCCTGATGGTCAGGTCATCCTGCGCGGTCTGGGATAGCAAGTCAATATCAAGGGCTTGGGCGAAGCGGCGTAAGCGGAAACCCGTTTGCCTACCAGCGCAGCACCGCCGCGCCCCAAGCCAGCCCGCCGCCAATCGCCTCGGCCACCAGCAGATCGCCGCGTTTGATCTGGCCGCGCGCTACCCCGACCGACAGAGCCAGCGGGATCGACGCGGCCGAGGTATTGCCGTGATCCTGCACGGTCACGACGACCCGATCCATTCCGACGCCCATCTTTTGTGCGGTGCGGCTGATGATCCGCAGGTTGGCCTGATGCGGAACGATCCAGTTCACATCATCGGCCCCAAGACCCGCACGGTCGAGCGCCGTATGAGCGGTTTTTGCCAATTTTTCAACGGCATGGCGGAAGACTTCCTTGCCTTCCATCTTGAGCACGCCGGTCGATTGCGTGCGCGACACACCGCCATCGACATAAAGCAGATCGCGGAACTGGCCGTCGGAATGCAGGTCCACGGCAAGGATACCGCGATCCGCACCAGTGCCGTCGCCCTCTTGCGCTTCCAGCACCAGGGCACCGGCCCCGTCGCCAAAAAGCACACAGGTGGTGCGGTCGTCCCAATCCAGAATGCGGCTGAAGGTTTCGGCCCCGATCACCAGAACGCGTTTGGCCTGTCCCGAAAGGATAAAGGCATTCGCGGTCGACAGGGCATAGATAAATCCCGCGCAGACCGCCTGCACGTCGAAGGCAAAGCCATGGGACATGCCAAGGCCGCTTTGAATCATCGTGGCGACCGAGGGAAAGGTCAGGTCCGGCGTCGAGGTGGCGACGATCACCGCGTCGATATCGGCGGCGGTCAGGCCAGCATCGTCCAGCGCCGCGCGGGCGGCGGCGATGCCCAGATCCGAGGTCGTTTCGCTCTCGGCGGCGAAATGACGGCGTTCGATCCCGGTTCGGGCGCGAATCCACTCATCGCTGGTGTCGATCCGCTCTTCGAATTCGGCATTGGGCACCACCCGCTTGGGCAGGTAGTGGCCAATGCCCACGGCCACGGCGCGTCGGGTAGGGGTGCCGGTCGCTCCGGTCATTCTGCCGTTCCTTCATTGTCGTGGGCGATCGCCCGTTCCGACTCGGCGATGCGCGCCGCGATGCGTTTGGTAAAGCCGGTCGCTGAAAGTTGCGCGGCAAGTTTGATCGCCGCCGAAACGCCGGTCGCGTCCGACGCGCCGTGGGATTTCACCACGGTGCCGTTGAGGCCAAGGAACACGCCGCCATTGACCCGGCGCGGGTCGATGCGTTTCGACAGGCGCCGCATCGACGTAAGGGCAAGCACCGCCGCGATGCGCGACAGGATCGAATAGCGAAACGCCTCTCCCAGAAAATCGCGGATCAGCCCGGCGGTGCCTTCACCGGTCTTGAGCGCCACGTTGCCGGTAAATCCATCGGTCACGATCACATCAACCCGGTCCGAGGGGATGTCGCCCCCCTCGACGAAGCCGACATAGTCGAAATCGGCCACGTCGGCGGCGTTGGCGATGGCCTGAGAGGCCAGCTTGAGTTCGGGGCGGCCCTTGAATTCTTCGACCCCGACATTCAGCAGCCCCACGCGCGGGCGCTTCAACCCAAGGCCGTTGCGGGCATAGCTTGCCCCCATCAGCGCGTAGTGCAGCAATTCGGTTTCGTCGGCGCGTATATCGGCGCCCACATCCAGCATCACGTTGAAGCCATGCGGGTTGCGCGAGGGCCAGAGGCAGGCGATGGCGGGGCGGTTCACGCCCTCGATCTTGCGCAGGCGCACCATGCTCATCGCCATGAGCGCGCCGGTGTTGCCGCAACTGATGGCCACGGTCGCTTCGCCGTCGCGCACCGATTCGATGGCCGACCACATCGACGTGCCCTTGCCCGAGCGCATTACCTGGCTGGGTTTGTCATCCATTTGAACGACGCCCTCGGCATTACGAACGTCGCAACGCCCGTCAAGCACACGCTTGCGGGCGATCAGGCGTTCAAGCTCGGGCTTGTCGCCGTGCACAATGAACCGGATATCTGCGTTCTTGGCCGCGGATATCGCAATCCCGTCGATGATGACCGACGGGCCGCGATCTCCGCCCATGGCGTCAATCGACAGCACAACCGGGGACGCAGCGGCGCCGCTTGCTTGTGCTGTCTCTGCCATATTGGACCTGCCTTGGACGACCTTGCCGCGTTATGCCGCGTCTTCGTCCAGGTCGATCTCGTCGGCCTGCGCGATCACTTCGCGGTCGGCATAGACGCCGCAGGACGGGCACACGTGGTGCGGGCGCTTGAGTTCGCCGCAGGACGGGCACTCGTTGGGATTGTCAGCGCTCAGGGCGTCGTGGGAGCGGCGCATGTTGCGGCGCGAGCGAGTGACTCGATTCTGGGGGACAGCCATGTCTCAACCTCGGGTTATTGCTCGGGGCTGGCCATTGGCAGCTTTGCCCCGAATATGCGTCTTCATCAGTGTTCTTGTCTCACTCGCCACCAGGGGTCCTTCCGACCGGTCCGGACGGGCCGGGCGCGCACGAAACGGCGCGTCGGAACACGCAGCGAATGAGGCCGGGAACATACTCGGATTTCGCCACCATGCAAGCCCTAATCAACGGTGGGCAGGCAGAGGTCAGGCCGACCCGTCGTCGGGGCCGCTGCCGCCCAGTTTATCACGCAATTCCGCCAGTCCGGCAAAGGGCTTGGCGTCCTCGTCGCGCATCGGCGCGACTCCCGGCTCCGAGAACACGGCGGTTTCGAGTTCGGCCCCCGCCGCGCGGGGGTAGAGCGGCAGGTTCAACGCCAATGCCTCTTGCATGACGAGGGCCACGTCTATCTCCCGGCCAAGCGGGTCGATGGATTCATCCTCGGGCATCTCGATCTCGCCCTCGTCGTCCTCTGACAGATCGGGCATGTCGCGCAGGAACCGCCGGATAACGGGCGTGTCGATCCGGGTCGCCACGGGCGCCAGCGTCACGACGCAGGGCTGTTCGACGGTTGCCCCCAGTTTACCCTCCAGCCGCCAGTCGCGGCTGCCTTCGGGGCGGATCTCGCCGTCGAACCGCAGCTTGCGGATGGCGGTGATTCCCAGGGCCTCGGCCAGCGCCGCGCGGTCAGCGGCAGATGGCTGCACGGAAAACGAGGTGGGGCGCTTCACGGGCAGATCGGCAACCACGAAACGGGTGGGGGAAGGGGTGCTTTGGGGCATCGCGGGCTCCTTTCGGGCTTGGCGTGGAGGGCAGGATACGCGGACCTTGCCCTGTGCGCCATGGTCGGTTAAGCCGATAGAAAGCTTTGACCGCCCCTGCAAGGGGTTGGCATGATTGCGTCGTGGCGCGCCGCGTGAGGGGAACCGGGCAGATGAGCAAACTGCGTTCAGGCAAACGGCTGGGGCTTGTGGGCGTGCTTGTGGTGATGCTGTCCGCCTGTTCGGCACAGTTCACAAATCACGGCTATGTGCCGCCGCCGGAAGATCTGGAAATGATCGTGCCGGGAATCGATACCCAGACCAGCGTCGAAGACAGCATTGGTCGACCCTCGGCCTCGGGCGTGGTGGGCGACAATACGTGGTTCTACGTCGCCTCGCGGCAGCGGTTCTTCACCTATCATGCACCGGAAGTGGTGGAACGCCAGATCGTGGCGATCAGCTTTGACGACCGGGGCACCGTCGAGAATATCCGGGAACTGAGCCTTGAAGACGGAGACGTCGTGCGGTTTTCGCGGCGGGTGACCGAGACAAACATTCAGGAAGTCACGTTCCTGCGGCAACTGATCGGCAACTTTGGCCGCGTGAACATCGCCGACGCCTTGGGTGGCAACAATTAGGGCATATCGCGCAAGACTGGGAACCGGTTTTTTCCCCCTCGGACATGCGACATCAATAGGCCAGAGCGGGGCGTGATCGCGGTTGACCGCGACACGCACTAACCCGCCGGATCGAACCGCAGCGCCACGCCGTTGAGGCAATAGCGCAGCCCCGTCGGTGCCGGGCCGTCGGCAAAGACGTGCCCCAGATGCGCGTCGCAGCGGCGGCAATGCACCTCGGTCCGGCGCTGAAACCAGCCGCGATCCTCACGCTCGCCGACCGGGGCGTTGGGCAAGGGGGCGGTAAAGCTGGGCCAGCCCGTGCCACTGTCGAACTTGGCCGTTTGATCGAACAGGGCCGCGCCGCAACAGACGCAAAGATACCGGCCCGGCCCCTTGGGAAAATCGTCATGGGAAAAGGCGCGTTCCGTCGCCTGCTGGCGGGTGACGCGAAAGGCGAGGTCTGACAGCTCACGGCGCCATGCCGCCTCGGGCTTCACAACCTTGTCCACGTCGATTTCCCCTTGTCGTCGCTTTGTCATCTCCGCACAGTATGGCGGTGAAGCCGGATGTAGCCCGTGCCCGCCGTCACGCCAAGGGGGTGTCGGACCGGGGCCGGGTCAAGCGCGAGGGCGTGGGCCGATGTCGATGCTATCCAGGGGCTGTTATGCGGCCAGTTTTGCCGAAACGGATGCGGATCTGAGGGCGGCACAGCGGTTGCGGTATCTGGCCTTTCGTGGCGAAGAGGGCGATGGCCTCGATGCGGATGATTTCGACGGGGCCTGCGCGCATGTTTTGGTGGAAGAGACGCGGACCGGAACGTTGGTCTGTTGCTTTCGCCTGCTGCACCTGTCGCGCGGCGACGAGATCGCGCGCAGCTACTCGGCGCAATTCTATGAATTGTCGGGGCTGGAGCGGTTCGATGGCCCGATGGTGGAAATGGGCCGTTTCTGCATCCATCCCGCGTGGCGAGATCCCGATATCCTGCGTGTTGCGTGGGGCGCCATGACCGCTTACGTGGATCGAGAAGGAGTCGAGATGCTCTTCGGATGCTCGTCCTTTCAGGGCACCGATGCCACGCTCTACGCCGATGCCTTCGCCCTCTTGCGCGACCGGTACCTTGCCCCGAAACGCTGGCTGCCGCGTGTGAAGGCCCCCAGTGTCTTCGAATTCGCCAAGCGTCTGCGGCGCCGACCCGACCTGAAAGCGGCACAGGCCAAGATGCCGCCGCTTCTGCGGACCTACCTGTTGATGGGGGGATGGGTAAGCGACCATGCCGTGGTGGATGCGGACCTGAACACGCTGCATGTCTTTACCGGGCTGGAAATCCGCACCGTTCCGGCGGCGCGAAAGCGGCTGTTGCGGGCCGTGGCGGGGTAAAGGCCCGATCGCGTCAGCGTGTTGCCTCGGCCCACCGGGCCTCCAGCCGGTCGATGGCGGCGATGCGGTCCGGCGTTTTGGGGTGGCTCAGCAGCCATGCAGGCGTGCCGCTGCCGCCCGAGCCGGTCAGCGCCTCAAGCTTTGACAACAGCGCTTTTTGCGGCCCTGTCCCGAAACCCGCCTTGACCATCAGCGCGGCGGCATAGGCGTCGGCCTCGTATTCATCGGCGCGGCTGATCCGGGCGGCCATCATCGAGGTCAGGACACCGGCCAGCATCGGGCCGATCCCCGGCAGGAACCGCCCCAGCAGGGCCGCCAGCGCCGTGCGCACGGCATTCTGGCCGGAAAAGTCGATCATCCTGCGCCGGGTATGGCCATGGGCGACGTGGCCCAGTTCATGGGCGATGACGCTCATCAACTCTTCGCCCGAAACCTCGCCTGCGCGGTAGCGGTCGTAAAACCCCCGCGTCAGGAAGATGCGCCCATCCGGGGCGGCCAGCCCGTTGACCGGCGCGACCTCGAAGATATTCACCCGGATGCGCGGCAGTTCCAGCGCGGCAGCCAGACGGTCGGTCAGCTTTTTCAGCACCGGGTCGGCCAGTTCGGTCGATTTCTGGTCCAACTCCTTGCGGGTGCGCCACGCCGAGAAGTGATACACCACAAGGCCATAGACAAGAGCGAGCAGGATGGGGGCAAGGCGCAGGATCATGATCGGGATATGGGGCAGGGGGCGCGGTCAGGCAAGGTCCGTTGCGCGTGCCTCTGCCTTCTTTCGCTGTGCTTTGAGTGCACCGCGAATCCACACCGCCATGGCCGCCGCCACCGCGAGCGCGGCCAAGAGACCGACGGCATTGCCCAGGATGTCGGCCACCGCCTCGATCTGGCTGGCAAAGACGTAGCCGAGCCCGACATAGACCGCGACCCAGATGGTTTCTCCCATGATGTCCCAGACCGAGAACCGGGCCCAGGACAGGCCGGTCGCCCCGGCAATGAAATTGACCCACGGCCCGAGCGGCGCCACCAGCCATGTCGAGAAAAAGACGCCAAGCCCGCCCCGGCGGTCGACCAGCTTGCGCGCTCGGTCCAGCACCGCGCGGCGGGCCGGCGTTCGGGCAATGCGCTCAACCAGCGGCGCGCCGCCGAAACGCCCGATGAGGAAGCCGGATTGATCGCCCAGAACCGCCCCCGCATAGGCCGCTCCGACCACCTGCCAGACGGTCAGGTCGCCCGAGGCCACGAAAGCGCCGCCCGACAGCATCATCAGCGAGGTCGGAATCGGGATGGCGAGGCAGGACAGATAGGCCGAGGCGAAGATGACCAGCGCGCCGTAGCCGGTGACAAGGGCGAAGATCGTGTCGCTCATGGTCGCGCGCCCCCCGGTCCCGCCGGATGCTCGGCGCGGAAGGTCTCGATGATCGTCAGGATCTCTGCCTCAAGCTCGGCCAGCGTCACCCCGCGTTGGGCTGCGATCTCGGACAGGCTCTGCGGGTGGCCGGGACGCGGGGTCAGGTCCAGACCTTGCAGCATCGCCTCGCGTGGCACGCCCCAGGATTGGGCCACATAGGCCGGGGTCATCCAGGCTTCGATGGCCTGATTGCGGTGCGCGGGGTCGGCCCAGTAGATCGTGAACGCCACCAGCCGCGCCGCGAAGAACAGCCCCACGGCCAAGGCCGCCCCCAGAATCACCGTGGCGATCGGGGCGGCATTCCAGATACGGCGCAGGAAGGCGAACATGGGGGCGCTCCTCGGGTCGCGGGCGGTCAGGCGTTACACGGGGGCGTCCCCGGTTTCCGTCGCGGGTGCGCCCCCATCTGGTCAGCTTTCCAGCGCAGCGTCCATGGTGATTTCAGCCGCAGCCATCAGTTTGGACACCGGACACCCCGCCTTGGCAGCATTGGCGGCCTCAAGGAAGGCCTGCTTGTCCGCGCCCGGAATGCGGGCCGTCACGGTCAGGTGGATCTTGGTGATGCCAAAGCCGCCCTCGACGGGTTCCAACGACACCGTTGACCGGGCGTCAATGCTGTCGGCGGTCAAACCGCCCCGGCCCAGTTCGCCCGAAAGCGCCATGGCGAAACAGGCGGCATGGGCCGCGCCGATCAGCTCTTCGGGGTTCGACCCGGTTTCGCCTTCGAACCGCTTGGCAAAGCTGTAGGGTTGGTCCGACAGGGCCCGCGTCTCGGTCGAGACCTGGCCGGTTCCGGTTTTCAGATCGCCGCTCCAATGGGCGGTTCCGTATTTCTTGATCATATCTCTGGTCCTTTCTTGAACGCGCAAAAGCAAGCGTAACAGACCGGACCCTTGGTGAAAAACGGATTGCAGAGGCGCGGCGAGCGTGGCGGCGGGCGCGGTTACCGTCCCAGCTGTCGCATGCCGCGGTCGACGCCTTCCAGCGTCATCGGCACCATGCGACCCTCGAAAATCTCGTGGATCATCTGGATCGACTGGGTATAGCGCCAATGCGTCTCGGGCGTGGGGTTGATCCACAGGTGGTCGGGCCACTGGGTGCGGGCGCGCTCCAGCCAGACTTGCCCGGCCTCCTGGTTCCAATGCTCGTTTGCACCGCCGGGAAAGGCGATCTCGTAGGGCGACATCGACGCATCGCCTACGAAAATGCATTTGTAGTCCGGCCCATAGGTGTTCAGCACCTCGTGCGTCGGGATCTGTTCGGTCCAGCGGCGGGCATTGTCCTTCCACAGGCCTTCATACAGGCAGTTGTGGAAATAGTAGTGTTCCAGGTGCTTGAACTCGGCCCGCGCGGCGCTGAACAGTTCCTCCACCACGCGGATATGCGGGTCCATGCTGCCGCCCACGTCGAGAAACAGGATCACCTTGACCGCGTTGTGCCGCTCGGGGCGGGTTTTGACGTCGAGATAGCCGTGTTCGGCGGTGGCGCGGATGGTGCCGTCGAGGTCCAGCTCCTCGTTTGCACCGGTGCGCGCCCATTGGCGCAGCCGCTTGAGCGCGACCTTGATATTGCGGGTGCCAAGTTCGACCTGGTCGTCGAGGTTGCGAAATTCGCGCTTGTCCCAGACCTTGACCGCGCGTTGGTGGCGGGATTTGTCCTGCCCGATGCGCACGCCCTCTGGGTTGTAGCCATAGGCCCCGAAGGGCGAGGTGCCGGCGGTGCCGATCCACTTGTTGCCGCCCTGATGGCGGCCTTCCTGTTCCTTCAGCCGCTCGCGCAGCGTCTCCATCAGCTTGTCAAAGCCGCCAAGCGCTTCGATCTCGGCCCGTTCCTCGGGGCTGAGATGTTTTTCCGCCAGCTTTTCCAGCCATTCGGCGGGGATTTCCGTGGCCTCCAGCACGTCCTGCGCGGTGATTTGCTCCAGCCCGCCGAACGCATGGGCAAAGGCGCGGTCGAAGCGGTCGATATGACGCTCGTCCTTCACCAGCGCCGCGCGGGCGAGGTAGTAGAACCCGTCCACGTCATAGGTCACCAGCCCCGACCCGACCCCTTCGAGGAAGGTCAGAAACTCGCGCAATGACACCGGTAGGCGGGCGGCGCGCAAGGTTTGGAAGAAGGGCAGGAACATCGCCGGACGTCCTTATGCCCCGCGCAGGATGAAGACGCCGACGAACGTGCCGACCACCAGCCCGATCAGCCCCAGAACGCCCGCGTAGTGCAGAATGTCCAGACGGTTGCCGCCACGCCGCATGGCGATCAGCGCCCCAAGCGCCGCCCCGATGAGCGTCCCCAGAATGTTAGCCAAATCGCGTTCCCCTCAGCTCCGGTTTTGCGGGGACAGGGCCGCAACTTCGGTCAACCGGTCGCGCACATCCTGATCCCGGCCGAAGCCATATCGTGCCCAACCGAGCGAGTCGAGGCGCACAGATGCCGCTTCTGACATGCGGCCCTGCAACTCCAGCGCTTCCGCCTTGATCATCAGCAACGTGGCCAGAAGCGTGGCATTCTGCCCCTGCATCGCGGCGGGCAGGGCCGTGTTGACCAGAGACAGCGCTTGATCGGCTTCGCCGGCCGACAGGGCAAAGGCCGCAAGCTGCATGTTCACATGCGCAGACTGAATGCCGTTCGGGGCGATCCGGTCGAACTGACGCCCCGCTTCGGCAAAGGCCCTGAGCGATGTCTGCGCATCGCGCGACAGGGTCAGGCGGCCAAGCGCGAAGTAGGAAAAGCCGAGGCGCACGTCGGTCCAGCGGCGATTGGTGGCGATGGAAAGCGCCCGCTCTGCTGCCGCGATCCGCACTTGTGTCGGGGCGTTTCCGCCCAGTGCCTGCTCGATCGCGTCGATCCATTGCCGGTCGGGGGCCGGGGGGCGCGTGCCGCCGCTGTGCTCGCCGCGCGGGTTGAGACGGTCGAGGATGGCGGGCAGACGCGCCGCGACCTCGGACCGGCTGAGGCCGGACTGCAGGGCGTCGTCGTAATAGGCGCGCAGCACCAGCATGTCGAAGCCGGTCAGAACCGCGTTGTAATTGTCATCGTTGAAGATCGAATCCGACAGCCGGTAAAGGTCATTCAATGGCCCGAGCGCTTGTCCGATTTCCTCGTGCAGGCAATCGCGCACCTCTTGCGGGCTGACATCGGACGGGATGAACACCGCCGCATGTTCCCGCTCGGTCAGGGTGGTCCAGTCCAGCGTGCCACCGGGGCCGCGCGCGCGCCGGAACTGGGCCCAGGAGGAGACGCGGGGCACAACGAAACAGGCGGCATCGGGCACCGCGCGTTGCATCCGCGCGCGGGGCAGGGTCTCGATGGTGATCGAGGCAGGCGCACCGCCAAAGGGCACGCGGCGAATGTCGATTTGCGCCTCGCTTCGCAACCGCGCAATCAGCCGGTCCAGATCGCCCGACAGGGTGGCCTGCGCGCCGGGGGCAACGGTTACCGTCACCGGGCCTTCGAACCGGCTCATCACCGGGATCGGACGGCCACTTTCCATTTCGAAGGAAAGGTCGAGGAAATCGGCGGCGATCCCGGCATTGCCGCGCCGGGGGGGCGTGGCCGAGGCGGTGGCAAAGACGTTCATCGGTGGCAATCCGCCGGGAATGACCGTTTCACGCCGTTCCGCCATGTCGGGTACCGGTGCGGCGCTACAGGCCGACAACAGGGCCGCGACAACGGTGAGGGTCAGGGCTTTTTTCATCCGCGTCACCCCGTGTTGCGCCGGTAAACCATGAAATCGGTCGGCAGTGCGATCTTGTCATAAAGCGCGCGGGCGGTCTCGTTTCCGGTCTGTGTCAGCCAGTAGACCGCGGGTCGTCCGGCCGCATCTGCATCGGCATAGACCGTCTCGATCAACGCGGTCGCAACGCCTTGCCCCCGCGCCTCGGGCGCGGTGAAGAGATCCTGCAAGTAGGTCACCGGCTCGGGCCGCCAGCCATGCGGATGGGCAATGGCATGAACAAGGCCAAGCGCCGTGTCGCCCTGCCACGCGATCCAGCCGCGCATATCAAAAGTGTCCGGGTCCGAATACCGCGCGAATGTCGCGTCAAAGGTGCTGTCGGGCAGCTCGGTCTTGTAAAAGGCCAAATAGGCCCTCCAGAGCGGCTCCCACGCAGGGCGATCCTCGGGCTTGATCAAACGAATCCGATAACTCATTGGTTTGAAACGCGCCTCACGCTTGGTTTTGCTGTCGTCCCGTCAGACGCTAGGGCCTGATTGTGGCACAAATCTGGAAGGGTGCAAGCGAAGTCGCGGCCATTCGCGGGCTTGCATCGCGGGGTTGTTACCCTGCGTGTGGGCGAAGCGATTTGCGTCGGGCGGTATCCTGCCGTCATGATGGCCAGACGCAAGCGGGCAGGGAAGGGCAGACCGGAATGATCGGAATGGGGCGACACGACAGGCGATGCGGCGCGAGGGCGACGTGATCGACGCCGCGCTCATCCCTGTGCAGCGCCGCCTGCTGACGCCGCCTGCCGAGTGGCTCGCCATGCGCGGCGTGTCGGCGGATGCGCTGACACTGACGGGCTTCGCGATCGGCCTTTTCGCGGTGCCGGCCCTGGCCCTCGGGGCGCCCGGCGTTGCGTTGGTCCTGATCCTGGTGAACCGGCTGTTCGACGGGCTTGACGGGGCCGTAGCCCGGATCAACGGCGCGACCGACCGGGGCGCGTTCCTCGATATCGCGCTCGATTTCGTCTTTTACGCTCTGGTGCCGCTTGGCTTTGCCCTGGCCGATCCCGCCGCCAACGCGCTGCCCGCTGCCGTGCTGATCGCGGCCTTTGTCGGCACCGGCTCGTCTTTTCTGGCCTTCGCCTCGGTCGCGGCCAAGCGCGGGCTGTCGGCTGCGGCCTATCCTACCAAGGGCATCTACTATCTCGGCGGTCTGACCGAAGGGGCCGAGACCATCGCGCTATTCGTGGCGTTTTGCCTGTTTCCGTCGGCCTTCCCCATGCTGGCCTTTGTGTTTGCGGCGGCCTGCGCCGTAACGACCGTTCTAAGATGGCGGCAGGGCTGGATCGCCCTTGGCCGCGACGCCTGACCCCCTGACATTTCGGAGTTTTCATGCGCCTTCCCCTTTTGCTGCCGGTTCTGGCCGCGCTTTCCGCCACCCCCGCCTTGGCCGATTGGCAAGACACGCTCGACGCCGCGCGCGGGCAGACCGTCTATTTCAACGCATGGGGCGGCGATGCGCGCACCAATGCGTTTATCGAGTGGGTCGGCGACCGCACGGAAGAGCTTTACGGCGTATCTGTCCAACAGGTGCCTCTGACCGACACCGCCGAGGCGGTAACCCGCGTGATTTCGGAGCGCGCGGCAGGCCGGGATCAGGGCGGATCGGTCGATCTGATCTGGATCAACGGGCCGAATTTCCTGGCGATGCAGGCGCAAGACCTGCTTTTTGGCCCCTTTGTGCAAGACCTGCCCGATGCGCGGTATGTGGACCTGAGCGAGGGCGCGCCCGCCGCGCTCGACTTTACCACGCCCGTCAACGGGATGGAGGCGCCGTGGCGGCTGGCCAAGTTCGTGTTTACCTATGACAGCGCCCGCGTGGATCAGCCGCCAGCGACGATGGAAGAGTTCGTGCCATGGGCCGCTGCGCATCCGGGTCGCCTGACGCATCCCGATCCGACCAATTTCATGGGCGCGACCTTTCTGAAACAGGCGTTGGTGGAGCTGGCCCCCAATCCGCAGGCGCTGCAACAACCGGTGACAGAGGCCGCCTTTGCCGAAGCCACCGCGCCGCTTTGGGCGTGGTATGATGCGCTGCGCCCGAACATGTGGCGCGCGGGCCGGGCTTTTCCGGAAAATGAATCGGTCCAGCAGCAGATGCTGAACGATGGCGAAGTGGATATCGCCATGTCCTTCGATCCGGCCTCGACCGCCGCCGCCATCGACCAGGGCCTGCTGCCCGACACTGCCCGCGTCTTCGTGCCCGAGGGCGGCACCATCGGCAATGTCAGCTTCGTCGCCATCCCCTACAACGCGGCCCACGCCGAGGGCGCGCAGGTGGTGGCCAACTTCCTGCTCGACCCGGCGACGCAGGCGCATATGCAGAATATCGAGGTTCTGGGCAGTTTCTCGGTGCTCGACCCCGCGCGACTGGATGCCGGGGCGCAGGCCGCCTTTGACGCGCTGCCGACCGCGCCCGCGCTGCCGACGCTGGCCGATCTTGGCCCGACCTTGCCGGAACCCCACGCAAGCTGGATGACCCGCCTGACCGAGGAATGGGCACGGCGCTATACAGAATGACCCGGAGCGGGGCCGAGGGCCGAACGCTCCGCGCTGTCGTTCTGACAGTTTTGATCGTGGCCGTTCTTGGCCCCATCGCGGCGGGGCTGTGGCAAAGCCTGCGGGCCGGTCTTGGGGTGTTGCCCGCCATCGGGGCCGAGACCCTGTCGCTTGACCCATGGCGCGCACTGGTCGATTTGCCCGGCTTTGGCACCAGCCTGCGCCTGACGCTGTGGACCGGGTTTGCAGCGACAGGATTGGCCCTGTTGCTGGCTGTCGGGGTCTGCGCTGCCGTTCATGACCGGATGGACCGCCGCGCCTCTGGCCGTCTGCTGGCACCGTTCCTTGCTGCGCCGCACGCGGCCATGGCCATCGGGCTGGCCTTCCTGCTGGCCCCCTCGGGCTGGATCGCGCGGGCACTGGCGCCGGTCATGGGCTGGGACCGGCCACCGATGCTGGAGACGGTCAATGACCCATGGGGTCTGGCGCTGATCGTCGGGCTGGTGGCCAAGGAATTGCCGTTCCTGCTCTTGGTCATCCTCTCGGCACTCAGCCAGATCCCGGTGCGCGCGCAGATGGCGGCGGGGCGGGCGCTTGGCTATGGGCGCGGGATCGTGTGGATCAAGGTGATCATGCCGCAGGTCTGGCCGCTCATTCGCTTGCCGGTGATGGTGGTGCTGGCCTTTTCACTGTCGGTCGTGGACGTGGCGCTGATCCTCGGGCCGTCCAATCCGCCGACGCTGGCGGTGCGGCTGCTGCGGCTCTTCTCCGATCCCGACATCTTTCAGCTTCTGCCCGCCTCGGCGGGGGCGATTCTGCAAGCGCTGCTGGCGTTGGCGGGCTTTGCGGTGCTGTGGCTCTGCGACCGGGCAGGCCGCGTCATCGGCCTGTGGTGGGTCCGGCGCGGCGGACGCGGCCTGTCGGCGGAACCGGGGCTGTGGCTGGCCACGGGTCTGGCGACGGCGCTGATGATCCTCGGCGCGCTGGCCATGGTGTCGCTGCTGGTCTGGTCCGTCGCGTGGCGCTGGCCGTGGCCGGGGCTGCTGCCAGACAGTTGGTCGCTGCGTCCATGGACCGGGGCCGGGCAGGGGGTAACGCGGGCGCTGATGAATACCGTGACCCTTGCGCTCAGCACAACGGCCCTGTCGCTGACCCTTGCCATCGCGTGGCTGGAGGGCGAGGACCGGGGCCATTTTCCCCGCGCCAAATGGGCCGAGCGCTTGATTTACCTGCCGCTTCTGGTGCCGCAGATCGCCTTTCTCTACGGGTTGAACGTGCTGGTGTTGCGCCTTGGGGCGGCACCCGGACTTGTCCCTGTGGTCTGGGCGCAGGCGCTTTTCGTCTTTCCTTACGTGATGATCGCGCTCTCTGACCCGTGGCGCGCGCTCGACCCCGGTTTGCCGCGCGCGGCGGCGGCGCTTGGGGCGGGGCCATGGCGCAGGCTGTGGCGGGTCAAGCTGCCGGTGCTGTTGACGCCGATCCTGACGGCGTCGGCCATCGGCGTGGCGGTTTCGGTCGCGCAATACCTGCCCACCCTGTTTCTTGGCGGTGGCCGCGTGGCGACGCTGACGACCGAGGCGGTGACGCTCTCCTCCGGCTCTGATCGGCGGATCACCGGGGTCTATGCCAGCCTTCAGGCCGGTTTGCCGTTCGCGGCCTATCTTGCGGCCTTCCTGATCCCGGCGCTGCGCTTTCGAAACCGCCGCGCCTTGTCCGGGGCAGCCGCATGAGCCTGAACCTGCACGATCTGTCGGTGCGGTTCGGGGCCGGGCCGCTCTTTCCGCCGGTCACGCTGAACGCCGCCCCCGGCACGATCACCACGGTGATGGGGCCGTCAGGCGTGGGCAAGTCCACGCTGCTCGATGCCATCGGAGGCCATTTGGCGCGCGGTGCGACGGTGGTCGGGCGGGTCGAGCTGAACGGGCGCGATGTGACCCGTCTGCCGGCAGAGGCGCGTTGCATCGGCCTGATGTTTCAGGACGCGGGCCTGTTTCCGCACCTGTCGGTTGGCGACAACCTCGCCTTCGGTCTGCCCCATGCGCTGAAGGGCCGGGCCGCGCGGCGGCAGGCGGTCGCGGACGCGCTGGCGCAGGCGGGCCTGTCCGGCATGGACGGGCGCGATCCGGCGACGCTGTCGGGCGGGCAGCGGGCGCGGGCGGCGCTGATGCGCACGCTTTTGGCCGAACCGCAGGCGCTGTTGCTGGATGAGCCGTTTTCCAAGCTCGACACCGGGCTGCGCGGCGAAATCCGCGCCTTTACCTTCGCGCATATCGCCAAGCGGGGCATTCCCGCGCTGATGGTCTCTCACGATCCGGCGGATGCCGAGGCGGCGGGTGGCCCCCTTCTTACCCTGTCACAGGAGCAGACATGACCCGATCCAAAGAGGCCCTCGTGGCCTGTCTCGCAACGCTGGTCATCGCGGGTCTGGCCTTGGCCGGGTTGCCCGAGGCGCTTGGCGCGCATCCGTGGTGGGCGGTCAAGACCGGGGTCGGTGGCGCGGTTGGCGGTGCGCTTGCCTATGGTGTGCTGAGGGGTTTGGGCCTTGGGCGGCGGCCGGTCGCGTTGCTGGCGGGGCTGGCCTTGCCGGGGGCGTTGGCGGCGGCTTATTTCGGCAAGGTGGGGTTCGTCAATTCCTTTGCCGAAAACCACCTGGCCGGTCGTTTCTGGTTCCTGGGCTGGATCGCCACGGCAGCTGCGGCGACGGCACTGGTTGCGGCGCTGTTGAGTGTCGTGTGGCGCAAGCTGTCGCGGTAACTGTCGGGGGCAGCCCGAAACAGCGATGCCGGGGCCTTTCCTGACCGATTCCGGTCGAATCCCCGCGATATGGGGCAGGGGGCCGGGCTTTGGGCTTGCAAGCCCGCTCAGGCATGCCTAGAAGGCCACAGATTTTCTACCCCCCGTCGCGCCATGCGGGCGCCACGGGCCCGGAGAGCGAGGAATAAGATGCAGGTCAATGAGACCCTGAACGACGGGCTGAAGCGCGGCTACGAGATCACGATCACCGGGGCGGAACTGGACGCCAAGGTGAACGAAAAGCTGGCCGAGGCGCAGCCGGAAATCGAAATGAAGGGCTTTCGCAAAGGCAAGGTGCCGATGCCGCTTCTGAAGAAGCAGTTTGGTCCGCGTCTTGTCGGCGAAGCCATGCAGGAAACCGTCGATGGCGCGATGCAGTCGCATCTTGACGAGTCCGGCGACCGCCCGGCGATGCAGCCGGAAGTGAAGATGGTCAACGAGGACTGGAAAGAGGGCGACGATGTCGTCGTCGCCATGTCCTATGAAAAGCTGCCCGAGATCCCCGAGATCGACTACAAGGCGCTGAGCCTTGAGAAGATGGTCGTGGCCCCGGCCGAGGACGACGTGCAGGACGCGCTCAAGAACCTCGCCGAGTCGGCCCAGAACTTCGAGGCCAAGGACGGCGCCGCCGAAGATGGCGATCAGGTCGTGATCGACTTCGTGGGCAAGGTCGATGACGAAGCCTTCGAAGGGGGCTCTGCCGAAGACTACCCGCTGGTTCTGGGGTCCAACAGCTTCATCCCCGGTTTCGAAGAGCAGTTGGTCGGTGTGAAAGCCGGTGACGAGAAGGCCGTCGAGGTTTCCTTCCCCGAGGAATACGGTGCCGAGCATCTGGCTGGCAAAGCCGCTGTCTTCGACTGCACCGTCAAAGAGGTCAAAGCCCCGGTCGCCGCCGAGATCGACGACGAGCTGGCCCAGAAATACGGTGCAGAAGACCTCGCCGCGCTGAAAGGCCAGATCGAAGAGCGTCTGAAATCCGAATATGCCGGTGCTGCCCGCGCGATCATGAAGCGCAAGCTTCTCGATCAACTCGACGACGCCGTGCAATTCGATCTGCCGCCGTCGCTGGTCGATGCAGAGGCCAAGCAGATCGCGCACCAGCTGTGGCACGAAGAGAACCCCGAGGTTCACGATCACAACCACGGTGAGATCGAGACGACCGAAGAGCACACCAAGCTGGCCGAGCGCCGCGTGCGCCTTGGCCTGTTGCTGGCCGAGCTGGGTCAGAAGAACGAGGTTCAGGTCACCGACGCCGAGATGACGCAGGCCATCATGAACCAGGCGCGCCAGTATCCGGGTCAGGAACGTCAGTTCTTCGAGTTCATCCAGCAAAATCAGCAGGCACAGCAGCAACTGCGCGCGCCGCTGTTCGAAGACAAGGTTGTTGATTTCGTCTTTGAAATGGCCGACATCACCGAAAAGGAAGTCTCGAAAGACGAGCTTCAGAAAGCTGTCGAAGAGCTGGAAGACGAGTAATCTTCCCCGCCTTCGGGCGACCGGGACAGAGGGGCTGCGGGCAACCGCGGCCCTTTTTTTATGGGGGGCTTTGCGGGCTGCGGCCCCCGAAAGCGCTGTCGTGGCCAAGGTCATTTCACGCGCCCTGTCGCGTTGGAAAAAGACCGTTTCTGCCGACCTTGCACATTTTTCTTTAGGAATCTTACCCGGTGCGGGTCTATCCTTGCGCGTGACATGCTGCCAATACTGACTGAATCCAGAATTATTTGAACCATTTACGCTCTTCGGAGCACCTACCAGCAGACGGACCACGCGTTCGTCGTTGTGTTCAACACGGGGCGCTGGCCTGCCATAGGGCCACGCTGCGGATACCGGACCCCAGCCCTGCTTGGGGCATCCGGTTGGTAGGCTGAAAGGGGAGGGAGGAAGATGACCCGTTTCGACGCCATCGTCCTGAAATGTCAGGAGGGCGCCCAAGCCCTGCCTGCCGCCCTTGACCCCGGTCATCATGCCGCCGGAGTCGGTCTGTCAGAATACACCAATGCCGGAGTCAGCCCGCTCGGGTCTGGTCTGGTTCATGGCCCCGGAATCCGGGACGGGGCCAAGCCGATTGACGAAGATCATGGGCGATCGGCGAACTGGGACGCATACTACCATGGTCAACACCCACGCCTCTTGGAGGAATACCAGTGAGATACCTAGCCACGGCCATTCTCGGCCTCTTCGCCATGACAGCGGCAGCCGCCGCCTGTCCGACATATAGCCAGACCGGTGCAAGCTACACCTACACCGGTCAGCAACTCTACAGCCCGCAGAGCTTCGGCGTCGTTGCCGGTGGGCCGAACAACATCAACAACTGTAACGTTCCCGGTGTCAGCCGCACGGGCTATGTCACCTCGGCCCCGGATTTCAGCTTCTACCTGTCCGGCATGGACCAGTATTACCTGGTGGCCGATGTCGTGTCCCAGTGCGACGCGGTGCTGCTGGTGAATACCGCCAACGCCACCTGGATGTTCGACGACGATTCGAACGGCAATCTCGACCCGCGCCTCGAAATCCGCGGGGCCAACAACCTCAACGGTCGAGTGGACGTTTGGGTCGGCACCTATAACGGCACCTATTGCGACGCGACCCTGAACATGGAGACGTGGTACGCACAGGCCCCGACGCCGACGCCCACGCCGACCCCCACGCCGACGCCGCAGCCCGCTGGCGGTTGCCCGACCTACTCGCTGACGGGTCAGCCGATCTACGTCTCGGGCCAGCAACTCTATGCGCCGCAGACCTACTCGGTACAGGCCGGTGGCTCGACCAACATTTCCAGCTGTGGTGTCGGTGGTCGTGGCTATGCCTATGCCGCGCCGAACTACTCCTTCTACCTCTCGGGAATGGAGAATTACGGGCGGCTCGAAATTCAGGTGCAGGCAAGCTGTGACACCACGCTGCTGGTGAACGCCCCCGATACCACCTGGTATTTCGACGACGATTCGAACGGCAACCTGCAACCGATGCTGAACATCCCGTCTTCGGGCGCATTGAATGGCCGTCTCGATGTTTGGATCGGCACCTATGGCGGCGGAAGCTGCCCGGCGTCGGTCGAGATGGAGACCTGGTATGATGGTGGCTTCACGCCGCAACCCCAGCCTCAGCCGCAACCCCAGCCGCAACCCCAGCCGCAACCGCAACCCCAGCCGCAACCCACCGGATCCTGCCCGACCTGGTCGGTGCCCGGCACCACGGTGTACGCAACCGGTCAGCAGCTCTACAGCCCGACGAACTACAACGTTCAGGCTGGCGGAAACTACGACATCTCGGGCTGCGGTGTGGGCGGCTTCGGCTATGCCTATTCGCAACCGCACCTGTCGTTCAACCTGTCAGGGATGGAAAACTATGGCCGTCTCGAAATTCAGGTGACGTCGAGCTGCGATACCACGCTGCTGGTCAACACGCCGACCACCCAGTGGTTCTTCGACGACGATTCGAACGGCAGCCTGCAACCGATGCTGAACATCCCGTCCTCGAACGCGCTCAACGGCCGTCTGGATGTGTGGGTGGGGTCGTATAACGGCTCGACCTGCCCGGCGACGGTGGAAATGGAGACTTGGTACAACTGAGACCCGGTCTATTGATCCCGGCGGGGGCCGTCCATGTGGCGGCCCCCTCCACCAAGCGGGGCAAAATTGCATCCCATACCACCCTTGCCCTCCCCGCATGATGATTTTTGCCAACCATGGGCGAGGCCAGCCCGCATCGGGACGCGTCATTCAAGGACCGTTGCTGGCGATCAACACCCAAGACATCGCTTGGGGGTATAGTCGGTTCAGAGGTTCCGGGGATGCCCCCTGCTTCGACAACGCTGAAGGCCCTTGGCCCTTGGAAAGGGTGAAAAAGTCAAACGACCCACAATAAAAGTGTAGACACGACACTTAAGCCGGGTTACAAAGTGTGTGCATGACAACATTAGGAGATACCCCAATGCGTACTATTCTCTCTGCTTTCCTCGTTCTCATTTCGCTTACGGCCGTCGCCTCGGCCTGTCCGACCATCAGCCAAGGGCGTCAGACCTTTTCGGTGACTGGTCAATACCTTTACACCCCGCGCTCCTACGGTGTGGTCGCCGGTGGCGGTCAGAACCTGCGCAACTGTGGCTTCAACCACACCGGTTACGTGATCTCGCAGCCCGACTTCTCGTTCTACACCTCGGGCATGGCGCCCTATGGCCGTCTGGAAATCCAGGTGACGCAAGCCGCTTGCGACACCCTTCTTCTGGTGAATTCGGCCAACGCCGGCTGGTTCTTCGACGATGACAGCGGCGGCAACCTGCTTCCCACCGTCAACCTCTACGGCACTTCGAACACCCAAGGTCGGGTTGACGTCTGGGTCGGCACCTACGGCCCCTCGACCTGCTCGGCCACGCTGGAAATGGAAACCTGGTACAACTGATCCCAGGCCCCTGATTGCCGATACACCCTTGTTCAAGGCCGGATTATTCCGGCCTTGACCCTTCCGGGGCGGAGAGTCACCATTCCCCCGGATCATTTCCAAAAGTGCCTAAGACTTTGCCCAAAGCCCCAATGGGAGACCCCGCCATGAAAACCCTTCTTCTGTCCTCTGCGATCCTGATGGCCGGAGGCGCTGCTGCCTTCGCGTGCCCCAGCTACATGCAGCCCGGTGCGACCTATTCTTTCTCTGGTGATCAACTCGTTACGCCACAATCGGCCCCGGTGGTCGCTGGCGGCCCGTTCTCTGTCCAATCCTGTGGTTTGCCCGGTCTTGGCTATGTTGCGCAGGTTCCGGATTTCTCGCTGATGCTCAGCAACATGGACATGTATTCCCTTGATATGTCCGTGGTATCGGAATGCGACGCGACCCTGCTGGTCAATACCGTCAACACCACCTGGATGTTCGACGATGACTCCAACGGCAACCTCGATCCGGCGATGACCATCTCGGGGCCTGAAAACCTGAATGGTCGCGTCGATGTCTGGGTCGGCACCTATGGCGGTCAGACCTGCAACGCGCAGTTGACCATCCAGACCGTGCCCGCGGCCACCACCATGCCGGCCCCGTCGCCGGGATTCTCGCCCGCAGATGGCAGCCAGCCTGCTCCTGCACCTGCGCCTGCACCTGCACCTGCGCCCGCCCCGGCTCCGGCGCCCGCACCTGCGCCCGCCCCGGCTCCGGCGCCCGCACCTGCGCCCGCCCCGGCTCCGGCGCCCGCACCCGCTCCGGCGCCCGCACCCGCCCCGGCTCCGGCACCCACACCCGCACCCGCCCCTGCGCCGAGCGACGGCAAGTAAGCCAGACCGGTCCCAAGATCACAAAGAGGTCCGCCCCGACGGGGGCGGGCCTTTTTCATTGGCTGGCGCTGCGCACAAAAAAACCGCGCCCGGAAAGGCGCGGTTCTCACTGTCCCTCGAAAGGGAGTGTCGGATCAGGCTTCTTCGTCCGAGCCGTCTTCCGATGCGCCGGCGGGCTCTTCGCCCCGCTCGTCGTCGTCGTCATTCGCGGCAGAGCCGATTTCGTCGAACAGTTCGGCGATCTCGAAGTCCGCGGCGGCCTCGGCCTCGGCGGCCAGATCCTGGATCGACTTGCCCGATGCCTGAAGCTCGGCCTCTTCGGGCGAGCGGGCGACGTTGAGCTCGATATCGACCTCAACTTCGGGGTGCAGGCGGACATGCACGATGTGCAGGCCCAGATCCTTGATCGGACGCGACAGGGCAACCTGCTTGCGGTCCAGCGAGAAGCCAGCCTCGGTGGCCGAGTCGGCGGCGTCACGGGTGGTAACCGAGCCGTAGAGCGCGCCCGAGTCGGATGCCGACCGGATCACGATGAACTGCTGACCGTTGAGACGGGCGGCAAGATCTTCTGCTTCTTTCTTGGTCTCCAGATTGCGCGCTTCCAGTTGCGCTTTCTGGGCCTCGAACGACTTGATGTTGTTGTCATTGGCGCGAAGCGCCTTGCGCTGCGGCAGCAGGTAGTTGCGCGCGTAGCCTTCCTTGACGGAAACCACATCGCCCATCTGACCAAGCTTGGCCACGCGTTCCAGAAGGATAACGTCCATGGGTCAGTCTCCTTACTTCACGGCGTAGGGCAGCAGGGCCAGGAACCGGGCGCGCTTGATGGCGCGGGCCAATTGACGCTGGTTCTTTGCCCCTACGGCGGTGATACGGGACGGCACGATCTTGCCACGCTCAGAGATGTAGCGTTGCAGCAGACGCGTGTCCTTGTAGTCGATTTTCGGCGCATTGTCGCCCGCGAACGGGTCGGTCTTGCGGCGGCGGAAAAACGGTTTTGCGGCCATTTTGAAAGTCCTTCCCTATGGATTAGCGGCGCTCGCGGCGACCTTCACGGTCGTCCCGCTTCTGCATCTGGGCCGAGGGGCCTTCGGCGTGCTCGTCGACCTTGATGGTCAGAACGCGCATCACGTCATCATGCAGGCGCATCAGGCGTTCCATTTCCTGCACGGCGGACGACGGCGCGTCGGTGCGCAGGAAGGCATAGTGGCCCTTGCGGTTCTTGTTGATCTTGTAGGCCATCGTCTTGACGCCCCAGTACTCGGAATCGACGACCGTGCCGCCGTTATCCGAGAGAACCGCGCCAAAATGTTCGATAAGGCCTTCGGCTTGCGCATTGGACAGATCCTGGCGCGCAATCATCACATGCTCGTAGAGAGGCATGTCGTCTCCATTTTGTTCAGGGCGTGTTTCAAAGGCCCGGGGCATGTCCTCCGCCCCCCGAGCCACGAGAGACCACGCCGGTGCAATCGCATCGGCGGAGGAAGCCCGCCTTATACCGGGGATCGCGCGGGGATCAAGCCGGAAATCGACCGCGGCAGCGTCGTTGCCCTGACATTGCCCGACTGGTTAACGCGTTTTCCACGATTTAAGGAGGTTTTTGACAAAATCTTACCGCTTTTCGATCCTAGACCAGACCTGTGTTTTTCCAAGCCAGGCGTGTGGATATGAAACAGGGTTCCCTGACTGCGGCATTTCTGAAGAGCGAAGACGGCGCTGTCACGGTGGATTACGTCGTGTGGATGGCGGCGGCCTCGTTCTCGGCTGTTGCGGCGCTCGATGCCAATTACGACGCGGTTCAGATGCAGAGCCTGCATATTGCCGAGCAGTTGGACGGCAACAACATCATTTCCACAAGCTTTGAGGATTTCGCCACCATCGGCACCGACCGCAGCGCCTCCGGCGGCGCGGGCGGGCAGGGCGGCGGCGGGGCTCCGGGCGATCCCGAGGATGCGCAGGACGCATCCGATCACGGTGGGTCTGACTCCGGTGACGCTTCGGGCGATGTGGCGGATAACGGCAATGGCGACGGGCAGGACCACGGCAACAGTGGCGATGGCGAAGACCACGGCGATAGCGGCGACGGTGAAGACCACGGCGATAGCGGCGACGGTGAAGACCACGGCGACAATGGCGATGGCGAAGACCACGGCAACAGTGGCGATGGCGAGGGCCATGGCGACAGCGGCGATGGTGAGGACCACGGCGATAGCGGCGATGGTGAAGACCACGGCGACAGTGGCGATGGTGAGGACCACGGCGATAGCGGCGATGGTGAAGACCATGGCGACAGTGGCGACGGTGAAGACCACGGCGATAGCGGCGATGGTGAGGACCACGGCGATAGCGGCGATGGTGAGGACCATGGCGACAGTGGCGACGGTGAAGACCACGGCGACAGTGGCGATGGTGAGGACCATGGCGACAGTGGCGATGGCGAAGACCGTGGCGACAATGGCGATGGTGAGGACCACGGCAACAGTGGAAACGGCAATAACGGCCATGGCAATGATTCCGACGGGTGCGACTCGTCGAACCCCGGCAACGCGCCGCAATGCGCCGGCGATGACACCGACGATGATGGAACGCCCGGAAATGGCGGTGGCAATGGCAACGGTCGCAACGATTGACCGTGTTGGGTGACCAGCGATAGCGGCCACCGCTGACGACCGTGCCCTGTGCGTGCCCCTCAGGCCGTTCCCAACCGGCGCGCCCTTGCCCTGAGCCGCCCGTTTTCCTGTCGATCCGGGTGCGACGGCGCCCTTGACCCTCACCCGGCCATTTACAAATTCAACAATTTACCTAAGGTAACCCCAAGGGTTGTTTTCCCCGCGGGCTTTGAGATGGCGTGAGTTGGATTACCTTTTTGCCTGCGTTTCGAGCATGGTGACATGGACCACAACGGTGCAATGAACTGGACGCAGATCAAACGCCTCGCGCGGGGGTTGAACCTGCCATCCATCCACGAGGACACCCGCGCTGACGGGTTCCCCTGTTTGCGCGCGCATGGTCGTCTCTGGACATGGTGGGATGAAACGCTCGGCGCGCCCGGCTTTCGCCTGCCATCCGGCGAGCGGGATTTCCTGATTGCCTCCGACCCCGAAGCCTTTTTCGTAACTGACGCCGAGGCGGCCTTTAACCATGTGCTGGCGCGCCCGGAATTGCTTGACCCGCTTTGGGTGCGCGGCAATCTGAGCCTCAGTTGGCGCGCCTTGGCGCCCGCCCTGTTCACCCGGCTCTTCCCCGGCGAAGGGCCGCCGGTGCCGGAATTCATGGAACATTGAGCGCAGGGCACGGATCGCGGTGTCGCAAGGGAATTGCGCCGAGGCCGCGCTTGGGGTAGCCCCGTTGCGATCGAGATTTACGAACGGAGCGGTATCGCGCATGACCAGAGCCTTCCTCTTTCCGGGCCAAGGCGCCCAGACCATCGGCATGGGCAAGGCCCTCGCAGACGAGTACCCCGCCGCGCGGGCCGTGTTCGACGCGGTGGACGAGGCCTTGGGCGAAAAGCTGTCGACCCTGATCTGGGAAGGCGAGCAGGATCAACTGACCCTGACGCAGAACGCGCAACCGGCGCTGATGGCAACCTCGCTGGCGGCAATGGCCGCGCTGGAGGCCGAAGGCGTGACGGTCGCGGCCGCCGGGTTTGTCGCGGGCCATTCGCTTGGCGAATATTCCGCGCTATGCGCCGCCGGGGCGCTGTCGCTGGGCGATACCGCGCGGCTGTTGCGCATTCGCGGCAAGGCCATGCAAGAGGCGGTGCCGGTGGGCGTCGGCGCGATGGCCGCGCTGTTGGGGCTGGATTTCACGGGCGCCACCAAGGTCGCCGCCGAAGCCGCGCAAGGGCAGGTCTGCCAAGCGGCCAATGACAACGACCCCGGTCAGGTGGTGGTCTCGGGCCACCGCGAGGCGGTGGAACGCGCGGTGGAGCTGGCCAAGGCCGCCGGGGCGAAACGCGCGGTGATGCTGCCGGTGTCGGCGCCGTTCCACTGCACGCTGATGGAGCCTGCCGCCGACGCGATGGCCGAAGCGCTGAGCCATGTCGATATCCATGAACCCAAGGTGCCGCTGGTCGGCAACGTGGTGGCCTCGGCCGAACGGTCGGCCACGCTGATCCGCAACCATCTGGTCGATCAGGTCACCGGGTCCGTCCGCTGGCGCGAAAGCATCGCGTGGATGGCGGCCAATGGCGTGACCGAAACCTGGGAAATCGGCGCGGGCAAGGCGCTGACCGGCATGGTGCGCCGCATCGACCGGTCGCTGGCGACGCGGCAGGTCGGCACGCCCGACGAGGTGCGCGCTGCCGCGGCGGCGTTCAACGCGGCGTGACTGCAAGACTTGAAGGCGAGGGAACACTGAAAAATGTTTGATTTGACTGGGAAAAATGCGCTGATCACGGGCGCTTCGGGGGGCATTGGCGCCGATATCGCCCGTGCGCTGCACGCCGCTGGCGCCACGGTGGGCCTGTCGGGCACGCGGCTGGCCCCGCTGGAGGCGCTTGCCGCCGACCTGGGCGGGCGCGCCCATGTGCTGCCCTGCAACCTGTCCGATCCCGAGGCAGTCGCCGCACTGCCGAAGCAGGCGGCGGACGCCATGGGTTCGGTCGATATCCTTGTGAACAACGCGGGCATCACCCGCGACAACCTGTTCATGCGGATGTCGGATGACGAGTGGCAGTCGGTGCTGGACGTGAACCTGACCGCGACCATGAAGTTGTGCAAGGGCGTGCTGCGCGGCATGATGAAATCCCGCTGGGGCCGCATCGTCAATATTTCGTCCGTGGTGGGCACGACCGGCAATCCGGGGCAAGCCAACTATGCCGCGTCAAAGGCGGGGATGATCGGCATGTCCAAGTCGCTGGCCTATGAAGTGGCTAGCCGGGGCATCACCGTGAACGCGGTTGCGCCCGGCTTCATCGAAACCGCGATGACCGACAAGCTGACCGACGACCAGAAATCCAAGATCCTGACGCAGATCCCGGCGGGCCGGATGGGCAAGCCGACGGAAATCGCCAGCGCGGTCCTGTTCCTCGCCTCTGACGAAGCGGGCTATCTGACCGGCACCACCATGCATGTGAATGGCGGCATGGCGATGATCTGACGGCGCTGCCCTTTGCAACGTCACGGCCCGGGGGAGAAACCGTTCTTGCCCGGGCCTTTTCTTGTCTGGGCCCCAGACCGAAAGGGGCGTGCCATCGTGCGCAGCAACCGTCGGGGGGCAATCCGGCGCAGCGCCGGGTGATGGCGCGCCAGCCACCGCACAACGCGGCCCGCGGCCAGACCGGCGCCAAGGGCCACCAGCCCCAGCAAAAGGGCCACGACCCCCGGCAGATAGGGCAAAGCGTGCAGACCGATGCGCAGAGACGCGAAGAGAGACGACATCATCCTTTATCCCGCGGGTTGAGGCAGCTAGGGTAGCATTTACGCGCCGCGCCTTTCGAATCCGTAAACGGCGGCACCGGAACAGGCCTGCTATCGGGAAATGTAATTTCCAAGCAAACCCCGTTGCCTTCGATTGGAGATGTGCTATAGGCGGCGCAGATTTTGCCGGAGGGCGTTCGCGCCAGTCGGTAGTTGGGCCTTGGGCCTGTTGACCCGCCGACTTCGGCGAATTGAAGATCGAAGGCGCCTGAAACGGCTTTCGACGAAACTGGATGAGGATCGAAAAGATGAGCGACATCGCAGATCGCGTGAAGAAAATCGTTGTCGAGCACCTGAGCGTTGAAGAAGACAAGGTGACCGAAAACGCCTCCTTCATTGATGACCTGGGCGCTGACTCCCTCGACACTGTCGAGCTGGTGATGGCCTTCGAAGAAGAGTTTGGCATCGAGATTCCGGACGACGCGGCAGAAACCATCCAGACCTTTGGCGACGCAGTGAAATTCATCACCGAAGCCTCCTGATCCGGTTGCGATCAGTCACGGATTTTGCAGACGGCACCCCAAGGGGTGCCGTTTTGCGTTCGTCGCGGGCGTTTTTCCCTCCGGCAAGGGCCGGGCTGGGGATTGCCCAAGGGGGGCGCTTGACGGTATCACACCGCGACTAGCCTAAAGAGAGGGGCAGAATATGCGTCGAGTTGTTGTCACTGGTCTGGGGATGGTTTCGCCACTTGCGTGCGGAACCGAAGAAACCTGGAGCCGCCTGTTGGCCGGGGAATCGGGGGCGGGCACCATCCAGCGTTTCGACGCCTCGCACCTGGCCACCAGCTATGCCTGCGAAGTGCCCTTGGGCGACGGCAGCAATGGCACCTTCAACCCCGATGACTGGATGTCCCCGAAGGAACGGCGCAAGGTCGATGACTTCATCCTGTTTGGCATGGCCGCAGCGGATCAGGCGGTGCGTGATGCGGGTTGGACGCCCGAGGACGAGGAAGATCGCCTGCGAACCGGGGTTTTGATCGGTTCGGGCATCGGCGGCTTGTCGTCGATCGCGGACACGGCTGTTCTTCTGAAAGAAAAGGGGCCGCGCCGGGTCTCGCCCTTCTTTATTCCGGGCTCTCTGATCAACCTGATCTCGGGGCAGGTTTCGATCCGTTACGGCTTCAAGGGGCCGAACCACGCGGTTGTGACCGCCTGTTCCACCGGCGCCCATGCCATCGGCGATGCAGCACGGCTGATTCAATGGGGCGATGCGGACGTGATGGTCGCGGGTGGCGCGGAAGCGGCGATTTGCGAGATCGGGATCGCGGGCTTCAACGCCTGCAAGGCGCTGTCGACCAAGCGCGGGGACGACCCCGAACACGCCAGCCGCCCCTATGACGCGGACCGCGACGGATTTGTCATGGGCGAGGGCGCGGGCGTGGTGGTGCTGGAAGATTACGAGCACGCCAAGGCGCGCGGCGCCAAGATCTATGCCGAAATCCTGGGCTATGGCCTGTCGGGCGATGCCTATCACATCACCGCCCCGGCCGAGGATGGCGATGGCGGCTATCGCGCGATGGTCGCGGCGCTGAAGCGGGCCGGGATCGCACCCGACGCGGTGGATTACATCAACGCGCATGGCACCTCGACCATGGCCGACACGATCGAATTGGGCGCAGTGGAGCGGCTGCTGGGCGACAAGGCCGGAATGGCCACCATGTCCTCGACCAAATCCTCCATCGGGCACCTTCTGGGGGCTGCGGGTGCTGTCGAGGCGATCTTCTCGATCCTTGCCATCCGCGATCAGGTGGCGCCTCCGACGATCAATCTCGACACTCCGGCAGTGACGCCCAAGCTGAACCTCGCGGCGAATGCCAAGCATGAGCGTGAGGTCAACGTGGTGCTCTCGAACAGTTTTGGCTTTGGCGGCACCAATGCAAGCCTCGTCATGGGGAAGGTTTCTGACTGATGTGGAAACATGTCGCTGCCAACGGGATGAGCCTGCTCATCGTGGCGTTCATCGCCTTCGCGGGCCTGATCGCCTGGGGGCAGCGGCAGTATGTCGGCGATGGGCCGCTGCCTGACCCCACCTATTTCGAGGTGGAGCGCGGCGCGACCCTGACGGCCGTGTCCGAAGATCTGGCTGCGGCCGGGATCATTTCCAGTTCGACGATTTTCCGCCTTGGCGCCCGCTATACCGAGCGGTCGGACGCGCTGAGGTTCGGCAATTACGAGATCCCGGCGCATGTTTCGATGGACGAGGTGATGACGATCCTGAGTTCCGGTGCGCCCTCGACCTATCGCTATGTCGCCAGCTATGTGATCCGTGGGCAGGGCAATGGCGAGTTGCGCCTGCGCGAGCGGGTGCCGGGAACGGGCGAGATGCTGGAACTGGCCGATTTCAACTCGGAAGACGAGATTGCGCCCGCCTATCAGGCGTTGGTCGATCAGGGCGCGTCCATCGTCTATCGCGTGGTTGTTCCCGAAGGGTTGACCGTGTGGCAGATCGTGGAAGGGATGCGCGGCGCGGATTTCCTGGTCAACGATGTCGAGGATCTGACCGCAGAGGGAACGCTGGCGCCTGACACCTACGAGGTGGAGAGGGGCACCGAGATCAGCAGCATCCTGACCGATATGGCCGATGCACAAACCGGCATCCTGCTGGCGGCGTGGGGCGGTCGGGCGGAGGATCTGCCCTATGGGTCGGTGGAGGAGGCGCTGATCATGGCCTCGCTCATCGAGAAGGAAACCGGCATCGCCTCGGAACGCGACCAGATCGCGGGGGTGTTCGTGAACCGGCTTGAGGCGGGGATGCGGTTGCAGACCGACCCGACGATTATCTACGGCGAAAGCGAGGGGCGCGGCTTCCTTGGCCGGGGGATTCGGCAGAGCGAATTGGCGAATGCCGATAATCCGTGGAACACCTACCAAAACGATGGCCTGCCGCCGACGCCGATTGCCAATCCGGGCCGTGCCGCGATTGAAGCGGCGGTGAACCCGGCCGAAACGGACTACGTTTTCTTCGTGGCCGATGGCTCGGGGGGGCATGCTTTTGCCGCGACGCTGGAAGAGCACAATGCCAACGTGGCCGAATGGCGGCGTGTCGAGGCGGAGCGCAACGCGCAGGAAAACTAGGGGTTCGCCGCGCTTTGCGCGTCGATCCGCGCGACCCTTGCGGGACGCGACAGGGGCGCTCTGCCCCTGCCGCCTTCGGCAACTTTCCCGGGGGAAATTGCACAAGGAAGAAGGCAGGGTTAATTTTCCGTTGATCCACGGGGTATCGGTTAACTATTTGAAAGTAATAAACTTATTGACTTACCGAACGGTCTTCGGTACACCTTGTGACATGCTGGAAGAAGTGGGTAAGCGGCCCCGGGGGTGACCTCGGCGGTCGCTTTTTCGTTTCTGCTCGTGCGGGTTTTCAGCACGGGATTTTTCAAGATGACGATTGGGTGCGATGAGACCGTAACCCCGGTTCAGCGTTTGCTGGCCGGGGCGTTGAAGAGCTTTGAAACGGCGCAGGAGGTGTTGTCGGGGACACTGGACCACCTGCGGACCGAACAGGCGAGCGGCCTGGGCGATTACCGGAAGGACATCCGGGACATGAATGCCGCTTTGATGCTGACAATGGATTTCGAAAGGAAGGCGCGGGATGCGGAACATCAGCGAAAGGGAAGCATTGGGGCCGGACAGCTCGACCTTGACGCGGCCCGAACTGAGATCGGGCTCCGCCTTGCTTGCCTGCGCGCCGCGAGAGGAGGTGGAGCGCTTTCTGGAGGGGCTGAGTGACAATGCGCTGGCGGCGTTGCCGTGGCTCTTCGAGGTCTGGGCGTTGCCACATCAATGGCCGCCCGACGGCGACTGGCGGGCGTGGGTGGTGCTGGGCGGGCGCGGGGCCGGCAAAACGCGGGCCGGGGCCGAATGGGTGCGGGCGATGGTCGAAGGATCAACGCCCGAGTCCGCCGGCCGTGCCCGGCGCGTGGCGCTGGTGGGCGAGACCTATGACCAGGCGCTGGCGGTGATGGTGAAGGGGGAGAGCGGGCTTTTGGCCTGCTCTCCGCCCGATCGCTGCCCGCGCTGGATTGCGGGCGAACGGCGGCTGGTATGGCCCAACGGGGCAGAGGCGCGGCTCTATTCGGCCTATGATCCGGAAGCGCTGCGGGGGCCGCAATTCGATGCGGCCTGGGCCGATGAACTGGCGAAATGGCCCAAGGCGGAAGAGACGTGGGACATGCTGCAATTCGGGCTTCGGCTGGGCGATCATCCGCAGGTCTGTGTGACGACGACGCCGCGCAATGTGGGGGTGTTGAAGGATCTTCTGGAGCGGGAGAGCACGGTGATGACCCATGCGCCGACCGAGGCGAACCGGGCCTATCTGGCAGACTCGTTTCTGGAAGAGGTGCGGGCACGCTATGGCGGAACGGCGCTTGGCCGACAGGAACTGGACGGGGTGCTGGTCGAGGATATGGAGGGCGCGTTGTGGCCGCGCGGGGCGCTGGACGGCGCCCGCGTGGACGCGGTGCCCGAGGGCGCGCGGATCACGGTGGCGGTGGATCCGCCCGTGACAGGGCACGCAGGGTCGGATGCCTGCGGGATCGTCGTGGTGGGCGTGGTGCAGGCCGGGCCGCCCAAGGATTGGCGCGCAGTGGTGATCGAGGATTGCTCGGTTCAGGGGGTGTCGGCCAGTGCCTGGGCCGAGGCGGCTGTGGCTGCCTATCACCGGCACGGCGCCGCGCGGATGGTGGCCGAAGTCAACCAGGGCGGTGACCTGGTGCTGGACGCGGTGCGGATGGTCGATCCGCTGGTCAACCTGCGGTCGGTACGGGCCTCTCGCGGGAAGGTGGCTCGGGCCGAGCCGGTGGCGGCGCTCTATGAACAAGGGCGGGTGGCGCATCTGGGCCGCTTTCCGGCGCTGGAAGAGGAGATGAGCCGCATGGCGGTGACCGGGTATCAGGGGCGGGGCAGCCCCGACCGGGTGGACGCCCTGGTCTGGGCGTTGACGGACGGGATGATCCTGCCCGCCCGTGCGGTGGCGCGACCGGGGATGCGGCAGATCTGAAACATCGCTGAAAGGGGCGCTTATCCGCCTTTTCGGGGCGTCTTCGCGGTGAGCGGGGGCGCCCTTTTCATTCGGATAAAGGAGACACGCGGATGGTGTTGGATTTCTTGCGACGAGCGGAGCCGGTGGTGCCAGAGGCCAAGGCCTCGGCCACGGGGCGGGTGGTGGCATGGGCGACCGGGAGCCGGGTGGCGTGGAGCCCGCGCGATACGGTATCGCTGATGAAAACGGGGTTTTCCGGAAATCCGGTGGGGTTTCGTTCGGTCAAGCTGATCGCCGAAGCGGCGGCGGCCCTGCCGGTGATCTGCCAGGACGCGGAGCGGCGCTATGAGCTGCATCCGGTGCTGGGCCTGCTGGCGCGGCCCAATGGGGCGCAGGGGCGGGCGGAGTTCATGGAGGCGCTGTTTGCGCAGCTTCTGCTGTCGGGCAATGGCTATGTCGAGGCGGTCAGCCCCGATGGCGGTATGCCGGGCGAATTGCATGTGCTGCGGTCCGACCGGATGAGCCTTGTGCCCGGTGCCGATGGCTGGCCGGTGGCCTATGACTATGCCGTCGGGGCCAAGAAGCATCGGTTTCATGTGCAGGGGACGATCCCGATTTGCCATGTGCGACTGTTCCACCCGCAGGACGATCATTACGGGCTAAGCCCGATGCAGGCGGCGGCGAATGCGCTGGATGTGCATAACAGCGCCTCGCGCTGGTCCAAGGCGCTGCTAGACAACGCGGCGCGACCGTCGGGGGCGATTGTCTATCGCGGGGCCGATGGGGCCGGGACGCTGACGCCTGAGCAGTTCGAGCGGCTGCAATCGGAGATGGAGAGCCACCACCAAGGGGCCCGCAATGCCGGGCGGCCGATGCTGTTGGAGGGCGGGCTGGACTGGAAGCCGATGGGGTTCAGCCCTTCGGACATGGAGTTCCAGAAAACCAAGGACGCCGCCGCGCGCGAGATCGCGCTGGCCTTCGGGGTGCCGCCGATGTTGTTGGGCATTCCCGGCGACGCGACCTACGCCAATTACGCCGAGGCGCACCGGGCCTTTTACCGGCTGACGGTGCTGCCGCTGGCCAGCAAGGTGCTGGCGACGCTGTCCCATTGGCTGGCGGGCTATTCCGGCGAGGCGGTAGAGGTGAAACCGGATCTCGACCAGGTGCCGGCGCTGGCGGTGGAGCGCGACGCACAGTGGCGGCGGGTGGCAGAGGCCGAATTCCTGACGGCTGCGGAAAAGCGCGCGATGCTGGGGCTGCCGCGGCTGGCGGAGGATGGATGAGCGCCCGAGGCGTCGGCGGATCGCGGTTCCTCTATGACCCGTTCGACGCGGCCAATGCCCGGATCGAGGCCAACGAGCGCGTGCATGAGGAACGCTGGCAGGCGCTGGAGTTTCGCCTGAAGGCCATCGAGGGCGCGCTCGACCGGTTGGAGCGGCGGTTGTGGCTGGCGGTGTTCGGCGTGGTCAGCGTGATCCTCGCACAAGGTGTGGGCGACCTCATTCAGATGAGCTCTGGTGGATAGGAGATAGATATGTATGGATTTTCCGAAAGTGGAATGGAGACCAAATTCTGCCGCTTCGACGAGGCGCTGACGGTCCGCGAGGGTCATGTGATCGAAGGCTATGCGAGCCTGTTCGGGGCCTGCGATCAGGGCGGTGACGTGGTGCAGAAGGGCGCCTATGGCCGCAGTCTGAAGGGGCTGTCGGCGCAGGGGCGCAACGTCAAGATGCTGTGGCAACACGATCCCGGCCAGCCCATCGGGATCTGGGACGCGGTGCAGGAGGATGGCAAGGGCCTGTGGGTCAGGGGGCGCATCCTCGATGCCGTGGACAAGGGCCGCGAAGCGGTGGCGCTGTTGGAGGCGGGGGCCATCGACGGGCTGTCGATCGGTTATCGCACCGTGCGCGCGGCGAAGAACGACAAGGGGCAGCGGCTCCTTTCCGAAGTGGAGCTTTGGGAGGTGTCGCTGGTGACCTTCCCGATGCTGCCACAGGCGCGGGTGGACGCCCATCAGGCCAGCGAGGCCAAGGGCGATTTCCTGCATGAACTGGCGACGGTGTTCCAGGACGCCCGCCGCAAACTGGCGGCGCGTTAACGCCCGCACATCTCTCAACAATCAGGATGACGTGATGACCGAGACCAAGTCTTCGGGCGGCGCGCCTGTGCCTCAGGCACCGGACGCCACCGCCGAGGTGAAATCTGCACTGGCCGGGTTTCTGAACGAATTCAGCCAGTTTCAGGACGACATGACGACGAAAATCGCAAAACAGGAAGAGCGTATTTCCATGCTGAACACCAAGACCATGACCCATCTGCGCCCTGCGCTTTCCACCGCCGTCGATGAGGGCGCCCCCCACAAGAAGGCCATCGGCACCTATCTGCGCACCGGCGACGACGACGGCCTGCGCGGGCTGGAACTGGAAGGCAAGGCGTTGAACACGGCCGTCAATGCCGAGGGCGGCTTTCTGGTCGATCCGCAGACGGCGGAGCAGATCCAGGGCGTGCTGCGGTCGTCCTCGTCGCTGCGCGCGATCGCCAACGTGGTGAATGTCGAGGCGTCGTCCTTCGACGTGCTGGTGGACCACACCGATGTGGGCGCCGGTTGGGCGACCGAGACCGCCGC
This sequence comes from Nioella nitratireducens, assembly GCF_001879715.1. Lineage (GTDB taxonomy): Bacteria > Pseudomonadota > Alphaproteobacteria > Rhodobacterales > Rhodobacteraceae > Nioella > Nioella nitratireducens. The sequence goes on from NZ_MNBW01000011.1 coordinate 102,053, forward strand.
CGCCACCGAGACCGACACGCCGCAGATCGAGCGCATCTCGATCCCGCTGCACGAGCTGTCGGCGCTGCCCAAGGCGTCGCAGCGGCTGCTGGACGATACCGCTTTCGATATCGAGGGTTGGCTGGCGGGCCGTATCGCCGACAAGTTTTCCCGCGCCGAGGCGATGGCCTTCATCTCGGGCGACGGGGTGGACAAGCCCACCGGCTTTTTGACCCACACGACCGTGGCCGATGCCAGCTGGAGCTGGGGCAATATCGGCTATGTGGTGACGGGCACGGCGGGCGACTTCGACGCCGTGACCCCTGCGGATGCGATTGTCGACCTGGTCTATTCCCTGGGCGCGCGCTACCGCGCCGGGGCGGCCTTCGTCATGAATTCCAAGACCGCTGGCGCCGTGCGCAAGATGAAGGACGCCGACGGGCGCTTCCTGTGGTCGGATGGGCTGGCCGCCGGGGAACCGGCGCGGCTGATGGGCTATCCGGTGCTGATCGCCGAGGACATGCCGGATATTGCCGCCGACGCGATGGCGATTGCGTTTGGCGATTTCAACGCGGGCTACACCATTGCCGAGCGTCCCGATCTGCGCGTGTTGCGTGACCCGTTCAGCGCCAAGCCGCATGTCCTGTTCTACGCCACCAAGCGCGTCGGCGGGGATGTCAGCGACTTTTCGGCAATCAAGCTGCTGAAATTCGGCACCGTCTGACCTGTCGCAGGCGGCACGTCATCCCGGTCCGGGCCGTTTGGTCCGGGGCGGGCGGCATGGGCGGGCCGTCGCGGCCTCCAGCCATTTGTCCTCCGCCCGAGCGGCGCGGGGGCCCGGCCATGCCACCTTTCTGAGGCAGTTCTTTGCGGAGAAATAACAACATGATGATGGTCGAAATGTCCTCGGTGTCCAGTGCCCTGCTGCCTGTCACCGAGTTGACCGATCACCTGCGCCTGTCTTCGGGTTTTGCCGATGATGGCAGTCAGGACGGGCAGCTTGAAAGCTGTTTGCGCGCGGCGCTCGCTGCCATCGAGGCGCGGATCGGCAAGGCGCTGTTCCGACGCGGCTTCACCTGGCATCTGAGTCAGTGGCAATCCGCCGAGGCGCAGGTGCTGCCGGTGGCGCCGGTGCAGTCCGTGGACTCGGTCAAGCTGGTGTCGCGCGGGGGCGTCGAGACGATGCTGGACCCGCAAAGCTATCGTCTGCGGGCCGATACGCACCGGCCTGCGGTTATGGCCACGGGCAGCTTGCCCAACCCGACAAGCGGCGGGTCCATCGAGGTGGCCTTCACGGCGGGATATGGCATGGACTGGCACGGCATCCCCGCTGACTTGCGGCAGGCGGTGCTGTTGCAGGCGGCCGAGCTTTACGACGCGCAGGGTACCGGTGAGGCCGGGATGGCCTGTGGCGTGGCGGTGCTGATCGAGCCCTATCGCTCGGTCCGGATGCGGGGGCTGAGCGGATGAGCGGGCGCCCCAATCTGAGCCGGCGGCTGCTGCTGGAAGGGCCTTCGCGGATAGCCGACGGCGCGGGCGGATTCACCGAAACCTGGGGGCCGCTTGGCGTGATCTGGGGCGAGGTTCTGCCCCGCACCGGGCGCGATGCGGGGGGGCTGTCCCGCATGGGCTTCAAGATCACCGTTCGGGCCGCGCCGCAGGGGGCCCCGTCGCGGCCCACGCCCTCGCAACGGTTCCGCGACGGGGACCGGGTTTTCACCATCGACGCGGTGACGGAGCGCGACCCCGGCGGGCGTTTCCTGACCTGTTTCGCAACCGAGGAGGCGGCGACATGAGCTACGGCATGACGGCGGCGTTGCAGGTGGCGGTCTTTGACCGGCTGAGCGGCGATGCGGGGTTGGCGGCGATCGTGGGGAGCAACGTTTATGACGCGTTGCCAGCCGGGACGCTGCCCACGCTTTACGTGACGCTCGGGCCGGAAAAGGCGCGTGACCGAACGGACGCCAGTTCGGGCGGGGCGGTGCATGATTTCGCGGTGAGCGTGGTCAGCAGCGCGGCGAGTTTCCACCAGGCGAAGCAGGCAGCGGCGGCGGTGTCAGACGCGCTGCTGGCGGCGCCTTTGACCCTTTTACGCGGGCAGGTGCGGCGGGTTCAGTTCTACCGCGCCAAAGCCTCGCGCGCCGGGGCCGAGCGGCGAATCGACATCTGGTTTCGGGCCCGTCTGGATGAGGCGATGGCCTGACACATCACCTGAAGGGTGAGCGGTAATATTCGGATATTAATGGAGAATGACATGGCGGCACAGAATGGAAAAGACCTTCTGTTGAAGGTCGATCTGGACGGAAATGGCAGCTTTCAGACCATGGCGGGGCTGCGGGCCTCGCGGCTCAGTTTCAACGCGGACACGGTGGATGTGACGAGCCTTGAATCAACCGGTGGCTGGCGGGAACTCTTGGGTGGCGCGGGGGTGAAATCGGCGGCGCTCAGCGGTTCTGGTATCTTCCGCGATGCGGCGACGGATGAGCGCGCGCGACAGATCTTTTTCGACGGCGAGGTGCCTGCGTTCCAGGTCATCATCCCCGATTTCGGCACCGTCGAGGGGCCGTTCCAGATTACCGGGATCGAGTATGCCGGCACCCATGACGGCGAAGCGACCTACGAGGTGTCGCTGGCCTCGGCGGGCGCGCTGAGCTTTACCGCGGCGCTCTGAGCCATGGCGAACCCCTATGCGGGCGAGGTGGCGCTGGTGCTGGATGGCGAGCGGCGGGTTCTGAAGCTGACGCTTGGGGCCTTGGCCGAGTTGGAGGCGTGGCTGGCGGAAGACAGCCTGCCTGCGTTGGTCGAGCGGTTCGAGGCCGGGGCGTTCAAGGCGCGGGACGTGTTGGCGCTGGTCTGCGCGGGGCTGCGCGGAGGCGGCTGGAGCGGTGAGCCTGCCGATTTGGCCAGGGCCGAGATCGGGGGCGGCCCGTTGGAGGCCGCGCGGGTGGCCGCGCAGCTATTGGCGCTGGCGTTCCGGCCGCCGCGATGACCTCCCAAAGGCCCTTTGACTGGCCGGGGCTGATGCGGGCCGGGATGCGGGGGCTGGGGCTGACCCCGGCGCAGTTCTGGGCGCTGACCCCGGCGGAGCTGATGCTGATGCTGGGCGAGCCTGCGGGTGCTGCGCCCATGGGACGGGCGGGGCTGGAGGCCCTGGCCGCCCGTTTCCCCGATCACGAGGACAGGTGCGATGAATGAGGAACTGGACGGGCTGGATGCCGAACTGGTCTCGCTGGAGGCGACGCTCGGCTCGGCCACGCAGATGGTTGCGGCCTTTCAGGGCGAACTGCGGACAATGCAGGACACCATGCTTTACACGGGCCGCGAAGTGCAGGGGCTGAGCCGATCGTTTGGCAGCGGCTTGCGCCGGGCCTTCGATGGCGTGGTGTTCGACGGGATGCGCCTGTCGGATGCGCTGCGAACGGTGGCGCAAAGCATGGTTGATGCGGCCTACAACACCGCGATGCGGCCGGTGCAGAACGCCCTCGGCGGGGCTTTGGCGGGTGGCGTCAACTCGCTGATGTCGGCGGTGCTGCCGTTCGAGACCGGCGGTGCCTTTGCGGGCGGTCGGGTGACGGCCTTTGCACGTGGCGGCGTGGTCAGCGGACCGACGCCGTTTGCCATGCGCGGCGGCACCGGGTTGATGGGCGAGGCGGGGCCAGAGGCGATCATGCCGCTGACCCGTGGCCCGGATGGCAAGCTTGGCGTGCAGGCGCAGGGCGGCGGGCGGCCCGTGCATGTGACGATGAACATTACCACGCCGGATGTGCAGGGATTCCAACGCTCGAAAAGCCAGGTCGCGGCGCAGATGGGCCGGGCGCTGGCGCGTGGGCAGCGGAATCGGTGAGGGATAACACAATGAATTTTCACGAAATTCGCTTTCCTGCCAACCTGAGCTTTGGCTCGGTCGGCGGGCCGGAACGGCGCACCGAGGTGGTGACGCTCGCCAACGGGTTCGAGGAACGCAACACGCCTTGGGCCCATTCGCGCCGCCGCTATGACGCAGGGGTGGGGATGCGCTCGCTCGACGACATCGAGACGCTGATCGCGTTTTTCGAGGCGCGGCGCGGGCAGTTGCACGGGTTTCGCTGGAAGGATTGGTCCGACTACAAGAGCTGTGCGCCGTCGAAGGAGCCGGGCTTTCGCGATTGTGTGATCGGCACGGGCGACGGCGAGACCAGGGATTTTCCGCTGGTGAAGCAGTATCGCTCGGGCGAGGAAAGCTATGCGCGGCCCATCACCAAGCCGGTCGCGGGCAGCGTTTTGGCCGGGTGGGACGCGGCGGAACTGGTCGAGGGGGTGCATTTCACGGTGGACTCCACCACCGGTGTGATCGCGTTTCAGGACGCACCCGCCGAAGGGGTGGAGGTGTCCGCCGGGTTCGCCTTTGACGTGCCGGTGCGCTTCGACGTGGACCGGATCGAAACCTCGGTGGCCAATTTCCAGGCGGGGGAAGTGCCCTCGGTGCCGGTGGTGGAGATCCGGGTATGAGCGGCGCAGAGGGGCTGACGGCGCATCTGATCGGGGGGGTGACCGAAGTGGCGCGCTGCTGGCGGGTGACGCGCAAGGATGGCGTTCGCTTGGGGTTCACCGACCACGATTGCCCGCTCACCTTCGACGGCACGGTGTTCAAGGCGGAGTCGGGTCTGTCGGCGGCGGCACTGAGCCAGAGCAGCGGCCTGTCGGTGGACAATACCGAGGCCGTGGGGGCGCTGTCGGACGTGTCGATCACCGAAGGTGACATCGCCGCCGGGCGGTTTGATGGTGCCGAGGTGGAGGCGTGGCTGGTCCAGTGGCGTGCGCCGGAGAACCGGGTGTTGCAGTTTCGTGGCAGCTTTGGCGAGCTGGAGCGGCAGGCGGGCGGCTTCCGGGCCGAATTGCGCGGACTGGCCGAAGCGATGAACCGGCGGATGGGGCGGGTCTATCAGCGGCATTGTTCTGCGGTGTTGGGCGATCGGGCCTGCGGGTTCGACCTGTCGACTCCGGGCTACGCTTTTGACGGTGCGGTGGACCAGGTGGACGAGGGGCGGGTGCTGCTTTTTGCCGGGCTGGACAGTTTCGCGCCGCGCTGGTTCGAACGCGGGCGGCTGACGGTGCTGAGCGGGGCCGCCCAAGGGCTGGTCGCGGTGATCAAGAACGACCGCTATGCTGACGACGTGCGCCGGGTCGAGCTGTGGGAGGCGCTGCGCGCCGAGCTGCGGTCGGGCGACCGGGTGCGGCTGGAAGCGGGTTGCGACAAGCGTATGGAGACCTGTCGGCTCAAGTTCTCGAACCTTCTGAACTTCCAAGGCTTTCCCGACATTCCCGGCGACGACTGGATCATGGCCTATCCGGGGCGCGGCTCGGCGGCGGTGGATGGGGGCAGCCTGCGATGAGCCGCGTGGTCGCGGCTGCGCGGGGCTGGATCGGGACGCCGTATATCCATCAATGCGCCACCAAGGGTGCGGGCTGCGATTGCCTGGGGCTGTTGCGGGGAGTCTGGCGCGAGGTGATCGGGCCAGAGCCGGAAGCGGTGCCCGCCTACACGCCCGACTGGTCGGAACCGCAGGGGGAGGAACGGCTTTGGGCCGCCGCGCTGCGCCATCTGTCGGCGAAACCGGTGGCCGCAGAGGCCGCTGGCGACGTGCTGCTGTTTCGGATGCGGGCGGGGGCTGTGGCCAAGCATCTGGGGCTTCAGGGCCGCACCGGGCAAGAGGCCACGTTCATCCATGCCTATAGCGGGCATGGCGTGGTGGAAAGCGCGCTGACCCCGCCCTGGCGGCGGCGGATCGTGGCGCGATTTGCATTTCCCGAAAGGACTTAGACACTATGGCAACGATCCTACTGTCAGCCGCAGGAGCGGCCATTGGCGGCTTGAGTTCCGGCACCGTTCTGGGGCTGACCGGCGCGGTAATCGGGCGCGCGGCGGGGGCCACCGTGGGCCGGGTGATCGACCAGCGGCTGCTTGGCAGCGGCTCGGACGTGGTCGAACAGGGCCGCATCGACCGTTTCCGCCTGACCGGAGCATCCGAAGGCGCCGCCGTGGCGCGGCTTTTCGGCCAGATGCGCCTGGGCGGGCAGGTCATTTGGGCCACCCGGTTCAAGGAACATGTCGCGGTTTCGGGCGGCGGCAAGGGGGCGCCGGTACGGCCAAGGACAGCCAGCTATTCCTACACGGTGAGCCTTGCCGTGGCGCTGTGCGAGGGCGAGATCGCCCGCGTGGGCCGGGTCTGGGCCGATGGCGCCGAGATCGCACAGAGCGACCTGACCATGCGGGTCTATCGCGGCACCGACGACCAGATGCCGGACCCGAAGATGGAGGCGGTCGAGGGCGCGGGACTGGTCCCGGCCTATCGTGGGATCGCCTATGTGGTGATCGAGGATCTGGACCTGTCGCCCTATGGCAACCGCGTGCCGCAGCTAAGCTTCGAGGTGGTGCGCCCGGCGCAGCCTGCGCTGCTGGACAGCCCGCCGCAGCCCTCGCAGGCCATCCGGGCTGTGGCGATGATGCCGGGGACAGGGGAATACGCGCTGGCGACGACCCCGGTCAGCTATGCGTGGGGCTATGGCAAATCCGAGAGCGCGAATGTGCACACGGCTTCGGGCGAGGCGGATTTTTCCATGTCGCTGGAGGCCCTTGACGGCGAGGTGCCGCAATGCGGGGCGGTGTCGCTGATTGTCAGCTGGTTCGGGGATGACCTGCGCGCCGGTGACTGCCGCGTGACGCCGAAGGTCGAACAGAAACAGGCGGATGGCCGCGAAATGCCGTGGCGGGTTGCGGGGCTGACCCGCACCACGGCCGAGCAGATTGCGCAGGTCGACGGCCGGGCGATCTATGGCGGCACGCCCACGGACCAATCGGTGATCGAGGCGATCGAGGCGCTGAACGCGGCTGGCAAGGAGGTGATGTTCTATCCCTTCCTGCTGATGGAGATCCTTGCGGAGAGCGGCAAACCGGACCCGTGGGCCGAAACGGGCCAGCAACCGGCGCTGCCATGGCGGGGACGGATGACCGGGGACAAGGCGCCGGGCGTGGCGGGCTCGCCCGATGGGACGGCGGTGGCGGACGCGCAGGTTGCAGCGTTCTTCGGGTCGGTGGTGGCCAGTGATTTCAGCGTGTCGCCCGGCGCGGTCGGTTACAACGGCCCGGCGGAGTGGAGCTATCGCCGGTTCATCCTGCATTCCGCTGCGCTCTGCGCGGCGGCGGGCGGGGTGGAAAGCTTTTGCATCGGCTCCGAGATGCGCAGCCTGACGCAGTTGCGGGGGGCGAGCGGGTTTCCGGCCGTGGATCAGTTCATCGCACTCGCCGCAGAGGTGCGGGCGCTGTTGCCCGACGCCAAGCTGACCTATGCCGCCGACTGGTCGGAATATTTCGGCTATCACCCGCAGGACGGGTCGGGCGATGTCTATTTCCACCTCGATCCGCTGTGGGCAGATGCCAATATCGACTTCATCGGAATCGATAATTACATGCCGCTGAGCGATTGGCGCGACGGGCGGACCCATGCGGATGCGGCGTGGCGGTCGATCTACGAGCTGGCGTATCTGCGCGGCAATATCGAGGGCGGCGAGGGATATGACTGGTATTACCCCAGTGACGCCGCGCGGGCGGCACAGAGGCGCGCGCCGATCACCGATGGTGCCTATGGCGAGGACTGGGTTTTTCGCTACAAGGACGTGGTGCGCTGGTGGAGCGCGCCGCACCACGACCGGCCCGGTGGTGTGCGTCAGGCGGTGCCGACCGCGTGGGAGCCGCGCTCAAAACCCGTCCGTTTCACGGAAATGGGCTGTGCCGCCATCGACAAGGGGACGAACCAGCCCAACAAGTTCCTCGATCCGAAATCCTCGGAGTCCGGGCTGCCGCATTACTCGACCGGGCGGCGCGATGACCTGATGCAGATGCAATACCTGCGGGCGATGACGAGCTATTGGGCCGACCCCGCGCATAACCCGGTGTCCGAGGTCTATGGCGGGCCGATGCTGGATATGGACCACGCCTATGTCTGGGCGTGGGATGCGCGGCCGTGGCCCGCGTTTCCCAGTGCAAGGGACGTCTGGTCGGACGGTGAAAATCATGCGCGGGGGCATTGGATCACCGGTCGCATGGGGGCAGAGCCGTTGGCCGACGTGGTGGCCGAGATCTGTGAAGAGGCGGGCGTTACGGAATACGACGTGTCGGGCCTTTTCGGTTTCGTGCGCGGGGCGATGTCGGCGGATGTGGAAAGCGCGCGGGCGAGGTTACAGGGGCTGATGCTGGCGCATGGGTTCGAGGCAGTGGAGCGGGAGGGCAGGATCGTCTTTCGGGCGCGTGCCGGGGTGCCGGATGCGCGGGTGCCCGAAGAGGGGATGGCCGTTGATGAAGATGGCGCGTCGGCCCCGGTGTGGACGCGCCTGCCCGAGGCGGACATGGTGGGGCGCGTGCGCCTGTCGCATGTCGAGGCGGCGGGGGCGTTCGAGACCCGCGTGGCCGAGGCGGTCTTTCCCGACGATGGCGACGACACCACGAGCGAGAGCGACCTGCCGCTGTTGCTGACAGCGGGCGAGGGGCGGGCGATTGCCGAACGCTGGCTGGCCGAGGCGCGGGTGGCGCGTGACAGTGTCAGCTTTGCGTTGCCGCCTTCGCGGCGCGATCTGGGTGCTGGGTCGGTCGTCGAGATGGCGGATGGCTCGACCTGGCGGATCGACCGTGTCGAGGATACCGGCGCGCGCAAGGTTGAGGCCGTGCGGTCCGAGGCCGAGGTCTACGAGCCGTCGGACACGGTCGAGGAGGCGGTGACGCTGGAGCCCTTCGTGCCGCCCCTGCCGGTGAGCCCGCTGTTTCTGGACCTGCCGCTCCTGACCGGCGACGAGGTGCCCCATGCGCCGCATCTGGCGGTGGCGGCGGTGCCGTGGCCGGGGGCGGTGGCGTGCTATAGCGCGCCCTCGGACAGCGGCTATGTGCTGAACACCATGGTCGAGGTGGTCTCGGCCGTGGGGGTGCTGGAAACGCCGCTTTTCCGGGCCGAGGCCGGTGTCTGGGACCGGGGGTCGGCGGTGCGCGTGCGGATGAGCACCGGGACGCTGAGGTCCGCCAGTGTCGCGGATGTTCTCAATGGCGCGAACGCGGCGGCGATCGGCGATGGCAGCGGCGCGAATTGGGAGGTGATCCAGTTCGCCGAAGCAATGCTGGTGGGCGAAGACCTGTGGGACATCACGCTGCGCCTGCGGGGGCAGGCGGGATCGGACGGGATCATGCCGGACGCATGGCCGGTGGGATCGCTCTTCGTGCTGCTTGACGGACGCGCCACGCAGATCGACCTGCCGCTGTCGGCGCGCGGGCTGCAACGGCATTACCTGGTGGGGCAGGCGGCGAAACCCTATGATCATCCGGTCTATTCGCACACGGCGCTGGCCTTTGACGGTGCCGGGCTGCGGCCCTATGCGCCCGCCCATCTGCGCGCGCCGAGGGTCGGGGCGGAGCGGCAGGTCAGCTGGGTCAGGCGTACGCGGATCGACGGCGACAGTTGGCAGGGCACCGAGGTGCCGTTGGGCGAGGACCGCGAGAGCTATGTTCTGCGGATCGCCGATACTGGCGGCGTACGACGCGAGGTCGAGCTGTCCGCGCCAACCTATTCCTACACCGATGCCATGCAGGCCACCGACGGGGTGAGCCTGCCCTACAGCATTGAAATCGCGCAGGTGTCTGCGCAATTCGGCCCCGGCCCCTTCACGAGGATCCAGATCAATGAGTGACACGATGAACCTGACGCTTCCGCTGTTGGCCGCAAGCCAGGCGCAGAAACATGTGACCGTAAACGAGGCGCTGGCGCGGCTGGATGGGGTGGTGCAGATGCGGTTGCGGTCGCGCAGCCTGACCACGCCGCCAGACACGGTGATCGAGGGGGAATGCTTCGGCGTGCCCTCGGGGGCGGTGAACGGCTGGGACGGGCACGCGGGCGAGATCGCGCAATATGTGAACGGTGGCTGGGCGTTCTTTGCACCGCAGCGGGGCTGGCGGGCCTTTGTTGCGGATACAGGCACGCAAGACCTGTTCGACGGGGCTGCGTGGCGCACCGGCGGGCTGAGCCTGACACCGGGCGGTGGGGGGCTTCACGCGGTCAGCGCCGAGGCGGATGTGACCCTGACGGCGGGGGCGACTGTGCCCGCGGGGCTGCGCGTTCCGGCGCGCTGCATCGTTTTAGGGGTCACCGGCCGGGTGATCGAGACCATCACCGGCACGCTTGCCGATTGGCGGCTGGGCGACGTGGCGTCGGATGCCCGGTTTGGCGCTGGGCTTGGGCTTGCGCAAAATTCGTGGATCAGCGGGCCGACGACGCCTTTCGTGGTCTGGTCGGATACCGAATTGATGCTGTCGGCAACCGGCGGCGATTTCGCCGGGGGCGCTGTGCGGCTGGTGGTGCATTACCTGCAATTCGCCATTCCCGACGCGGTATAACAAAACGTGAAGCCGTCCATCAGGGGTTTGAACTTGGACGCGGGGGATTATCTGCGGTAGAAAGGGGAACGCGACCGCAGGAGGCCATCATGGCAAAGACCCGCACCCATCTGGCCGAGCTTGACCCGGTCTGGAGCCGTATCACCCGCGAAGCCGAGGAGGCCGTGCAGGACGAACCCCTTTTAGGCGGGCTGGTGCATGGCTGTATCCTGCACCATGCCTCGCTGGAGGCGGCGCTGGCCTATCGCATGGCGCAAAAGCTGGCCTCGGGCGAGATGTCGGAGCAGCTTATCCGTGAAATCGCGGATGATGCCTATCGCGCCGATCCCAGCATCGGAGAGGCGGCGCGCGCCGATATCGTGGCGGTCTACGACCGTGACCCGGCCTGCCATCGCTTCATTCAGCCGTTGTTGTTTTTCAAGGGCTTCCAAGCCGTCCAGGCGTATCGCGTCGGCAACTACCTGTGGCGGCAGGGCCGTCAGGATCTGGCCTATTTCGTGCAGATGCGCGTAAGCGAGATGTTCGGCGTGGATATTCATCCGGCAGCGAATATTGGCAAGGGCATCATGATCGACCACGCCCATTCCATCGTGATCGGCGAAACCGCCGTGGTGGGCGACAACGTGTCGATGTTGCATTCGGTGACCCTTGGCGGCACCGGCAAGGAAGAAGAGGACCGCCACCCCAAGATCGGCGACGGCGTTCTGATCGGGGCCGGGGCCAAGGTGCTGGGCAATATCAAGGTCGGCTGCTGCTCGCGGATCGCGGCGGGCTCGGTCGTGTTGCAGGACGTGCCCCCGGCGACCACGGTGGCCGGGGTGCCGGCCAAGATCGTGGGCGAGGCGGGCTGTGACCAGCCGGCCATGTCGATGAACCAGATCCTGAAATCGGGGGCCTGAGCGCCCCTGCCTACTTGACCGACCTCATGGTCCGCGCCCGCGCGGCACCGGAAAGGACGACATGTCGTTTCTCCAGGCATGGGGCGAGGCCGCCCTGACGACGCTTGGGTTTTTCTGGATGGCGTTCTGGGCCTTCGGGCTGGGATACTGCATCAGCGCGTGCATTCAGATCTTCACCTCTCGCGCGGCGATGAGCCGGACCATGGGCGGAAAAGGCCTGCGCCCGGTGGCGTTGGCGAGCCTATTCGGCTTTGTCTCGTCCTCGTGCAGTTTCGCGGCGCTGGCTGCCACACGCAGCTTTCTGGCCAAGGGGGCGGGGCTGGTGCCTGCGCTGGCCTTCCTGCTGGCCTCGACCAACCTCGTGATCGAGCTCGGTATCGTGATCTCGGTCTTCCTGTCATGGCATTTCGTCGTGGGCGAATATGTCGGCGGGCTGATCCTGATCGCGGTGATGTGGGGGCTGGTGCGGGCGACGCGGCCCGACGGCCTGATCCGCAGTGTGCGCGAGCGGTTGGAAGCGGGCGACGATGACGACCCGTGGCCGCTGCGCGCGTTGCTGCGTGATACCAAGGTCTGGCGGGCCTTGGCCGCGGCTTATCTGGGTGAATGGCAGATGGTCTGGAAGGATGTCACCATCGGCTTCACCATCGCCGGGATCATCGCGGCCTTCGTGCCGGGGGCGTTCTTCGTCTGGCTGTTTCCGGGCACCGGGGCCGAGGTGGCGCCGGGGTTCGGGCACGTCCTGTTGCAAGCGCTGATCGGGCCGCTGGCGGCGCTGTTCACCTTCATCGGCTCCATGGGGAATATCCCGCTTGCCGGGCTGCTATATGCCAACGGGGTCAGCGTGGCGGGCATCATGGCCTTCATCTTCTCGGACCTGATAGTGGTGCCGGTCTTGCGGGTGAACGCACAGTTCTACGGCTGGCGCATGGCGGTCTATATCGCGGGCGTGTTCCTCGTGGCGCTGATCGTGGCGGCGTTGGCGGTGCATTACGGGTTTCTGGCGCTTGGCGTGTCGCCCGAGGTGTCGGGGCATCCGCTGCCCGCGCCCGAAAGCCGGTTTGCCCTTGACTACACCGCCGCGCTGAACCTGGGCTTTGGCGCGCTCAGCCTTGGGGCGCTTTGGCTGGGACGCGGGCAGGGCGGCGGGCATCATCACGACCATGGCCATGGTGGCGGCAGCGAGCGGGCGCTGCGGGGGCTGGCATGGCTCTGCTTTGCATGGCTGGGGGGCGGGACAGCGGTGGCGCTGCTGCTCTGACGCAAGGGGTTTGAGAAATCACCAATACAAGCGTAGGTTGATCCCGGAACATCACCGGGGAGTATCAGCCATGACACGGCACACCGACGGGCGCGGACGGCGCTATGACAGCATTCTGGACACCGTGGGCGACACGCCCGTTATCCGCATCAACCGGCTGGGCCCCGATCACGTTACGCTCTACGTCAAGGCCGAGGCGTTCAATCCGGGCGGGTCCGTCAAGGACCGTCTGGCGCTGAACATCATCGAGGCGGCCGAGGCCTCGGGTGTGCTGAAACCGGGGCAGACTGTGGTCGAGGCCACCAGCGGCAATACCGGCATCGGGCTGGCCATGGTCTGTGCGGCCAAGGGCTATCCGCTGGTGGTGACGATGGCCGAGAGCTTCTCGGTCGAGCGTCGCCGCCTGATGCGGTTTCTGGGCGCCAGGGTCGTGTTGACCCCCAAGGACCAAAAGGGGTTCGGCATGTATCAGAAGGCCAAGGAGTTGGCCGAAGCCAATGGCTGGTTCCTTGCCCGCCAGTTCGAGACAGAGGCCAATGCCGATATACACGAACACACGACGGCACGCGAAATCATCGCCGATTTCGACGGGACCGGCCCGGATTATTTCGTGTCGGGCTATGGCACTGGCGGGACCGTGACCGGCGTGGCCCGTGTGTTGCGCGCCGAAAGCCCAAAGACCCGGATCGTCCTGACCGAACCGGCCAATGCCGCGCTGGTGCAGAGCGGCGAACGGCAAGAGCGGACGCCCGAGGGCGACCCGGCGGTCAGCCATTCGGCCTTTTCTCCGCATCCCATTCAGGGCTGGACGCCCGATTTCATCCCGCTCGTGCTGCAAGAGACGCTCGACAAGGGGTTCTACGATGAGTTGATCCCGGTAACGGGGCCCGATGGCATCGCGGCGTCGCGGGCGTTGGCGCAGAAAGAGGGGATTTTCACCGGCATTTCCGGCGGGGCCAGTTTCGCGGTGGCACTGGAGGTGGCCAAGACCGCGCCGGAGGGGGCGACCATCCTGTGCATGTTGCCCGATACCGGCGAGCGCTATCTTTCGACCCCGCTGTTCGAAGGGGTGGAAAGCGAGATGACCGAGGACGAGATTGCGTTGATGCGGTCGACGCCCGGCTACCAGATGGGGTGATCCAGCCGTTGACCTGGCAAAAATGGGCTCGATGAAAAAGGGCGGCCCCGGTGGCCGCCCTTTCCCGTCGTCTGGTCAAGGTGTCAGGCCAGCATGGTCAGCGGGTTTTCGAGGTTTTCCACGATCGCCTTCAGCAGGTTCGCGCCAAGCGCCCCGTCGATCACGCGGTGATCGACCGACATGGTGACCGACATCACGGTCGCCACGGTCAGCTCGCCATCCTCGCCCACGACCGGCTTTTTCACGCCTGCGCCGACGGCAAGGATGCCCGCGTGGGGCGGGTTCACGATGGCGTCGAAATTGTCGATGCCGAACATGCCGAGGTTCGAGATGGCGAACGTGCCGCCCTGATATTCATGCGGGGCGAGTTTGCGGTCACGGGCGCGTTTGGCGAGGTCTTTCATCTCGCCCGAGAGCGCCGAGAGCGACTTAATGTCGGCGTCTTTCAGCACCGGCGTGAACAGCCCGCCCTCGATGGCGACCGCGACGGCCACGTCCGAGGGTTTCAGTTGCAGAACCCGGTCGCCCGCCCAAACGGCGTTGCATTCCGGCACTTGTTGCAGGGCGTTGGCCACGGCCTTGATGATGAAATCGTTGACCGAGAGCTTTACCCCGCGTGCTTCCAGTTGCTTGTTGAGCTGTGAGCGGAATTTCAACAGCGCATCGAGCTTGATGTCGCGGCGCAGGTAGAAATGCGGGATGGTCTGTTTGGCCTCGGACAGGCGCGCGGCAATCGTCTTGCGCATCCCGTCGAGCTTGACCTCCTGATACTCGCGGCCCTCGTACATCTTGGCGACGGCGTCTGCCGTGGGGCCGGCGGGCGCGGCAGCGGCGGCCGGGGCCGGAGCGGCTGCGGCGGGGGCAGCGGCCTCGGCTTTGGGGGCCGCGGTCGCGCCTTCCACATCGGCCTTGACGATGCGGCCATGGGGACCGGAGCCCTTGATCCGCGTCAGGTCCAGACCCTTCTGCGCCGCGATCCGGCGGGCCAGCGGCGAGGCGAAGATGCGGGTGCCGTCCGACGTGGTCGGGGCCGCCGGGGCGGGCGTGTCCGGGGTGGCGGGGGCTGCGGGCGCGGCCTCTTCGCTTTTTGCCGGGGCAGCATCGGACGAGGACGCGGCGGCCGGCGCGGAGGAAGACGCCCCGATATCGTCGGCGCTTTCCCCTTCGCCGAGCAGGACGGCGATTGGCGTGTTCACTTTCACCCCTTCGCTGCCTTCTGCGACAAGGATCTTGCCGATCACGCCTTCGTCCACGGCTTCGAATTCCATCGTCGCCTTGTCGGTCTCGATCTCGGCCAGAAGGTCGCCGGAGCTGACCTCGTCGCCTTCCTTGACCAGCCATTTGGCCAGCGTGCCTTCCTCCATGGTGGGGGAGAGGGCGGGCATGAGAATTTCGGTGGGCATGATGCGCTCTCCTTACCGGTAGGTGACGTCTTTGACGGCGGCGATGACCTCGTCGGTCGTCACCAGCGCGTGCTTTTCGAGGTTGGCGGCGTAGGGCATCGGCACGTCCTTGCCGGTGCAGTTGATCACCGGCGCGTCAAGGTAGTCGAAGGCGCGCTGCATGATCGTGGCACCCAGGTGGTTGCCGATGGCGCCGACGGGGAAGCCCTCTTCGACGGTGACGCAGCGGTTGGTCTTCTGGACCGACGCGATCACGGTGTCATAGTCGATGGGGCGCAGGGTGCGCAGATCGACGACCTCGGCGGAGATACCCTCTTCCGCCAGCTTGTCGGCGGCTTCCAGCGCGTATTGCATCCCGATCCCGAAAGAGACGATGGTCACGTCGGACCCTTCGCGCCAGATCCGGGCCTTGCCGAAGGGCACGGTGTAGTCGTCCAGCACAGGCACGTCGAAGCTGCGACCGTAGAGGATCTCGTTTTCGAGGAAGATCACCGGGTTCGGATCGCGGATCGCGGTCTTCATCAGGCCTTTGTAGTCCGAGGCCGAATAGGGCATCACCACTTTCAGGCCGGGGATCATCGCGTACCACGCGGCATAATCCTGGCTGTGCTGGGCGCCCACGCGGGCAGCGGCCCCGTTCGGGCCACGGAACACCATCGGCGCGCCCATCTGGCCCCCCGACATATACAGTGTCTTGGCGGCGGAGTTGATGATCTGGTCAATCGCCTGCATGGCGAAGTTGAAGGTCATGAACTCGACAATGGGTTTCAGCCCGCCGAAGGCCGCGCCCACGGCGATACCGGCAAAACCATGCTCGGTGATCGGCGTGTCGATGACGCGCTTGGCGCCGAACTCGTCCAGCAGGCCCTGGCTGATCTTGTAGGCGCCCTGATACTCGGCGACTTCCTCGCCCATCAGGTACACCTCTTCGTCCCGGCGCATTTCCTCGGCCATCGCATCGCGCAGTGCTTCGCGGACGGTCTGCGATTTCATCTCGGTGCCTTCGGGATAGTCGGGGTCGAGATTGGCGCTGACCACGGCGGGGGCGGCGGCCTGCGCGGGGGCAGGGGCCTCTTCAGCCGCCTTGGGCGCTTCCTCGGCGGCGGCGGGCGCGGTCGAAACGTTTTCTGCGGCGCTGGCGTCTTCGCCTTCTTCCAGAAGAACCGCGATGGGGGTGTTGACCTTTACGCCCTCGGTGCCTTCGTCGATCAGGATCTTGCCCATCGTGCCTTCGTCGACCGCTTCGAATTCCATCGTTGCCTTGTCGGTTTCGATCTCGGCAAGGATCATGCCGGATTCAATGGTATCGCCTTCCTTGACCAGCCATTTGGCAAGGGTGCCTTCCTCCATGGTCGGCGACAGCGCGGGCATCAGAATTTCGGTTGCCATATCGTTGTGTCCCCCTCGGATCAGGCGTTTTCTTGCGGAATTTCGGCCGCGTAGATGTCGGTCCAGAGCTCATCGAGATGAGGCTCGGGGCTTTCCTTGGCAAATTCGGCGGCCTCGTTGACGACGGCCTTGATCTCTTTGTCGATGGCCTTGAGGTCTTCCTCGGTCGCGTGGCCACCGTCGAGCAGCATGGTGCGCACGTGTTCGATGGCGTCGCGTTCCTCCCGCATCTTCTGCACTTCCTCTCGGGTCCGGTATTTTGCCGGGTCCGACATGGAGTGGCCGCGATAGCGGTAGGTCTTGATCTCGAGGATGTAGGGCCCCTTGCCCGCGCGACAGTGCGCAACGGCCTTTTCGCCCGCTTCCTTTACCGCCAGCACATCCATGCCATCGACCGCCTCGCCCTCGATGCCGTAGGCGGCACCGCGTTCCCAGTACGAGGGCGACATGGTCGAGCGTTTGGTTGAGGTGCCCATGGCATACTGGTTGTTTTCGATCACGAAGACCACCGGCAGATCCCACAACTCGGCCATGTTGTAGGTCTCGGCGACCTGGCCCTGGTTGGCGGCGCCATCGCCGAAATAGGTAAAGGTGACGTTGTCGTTGCCCCGGTACTTGTCCGAGAAGGCAAGGCCCGCGCCGATCGGCACCTGTGCGCCGACGATACCGTGGCCGCCGTAGAAATGCTTCTCTTTCGAGAACATGTGCATCGAGCCGCCCTTGCCCTTGGAATAGCCGCCTTCGCGGCCCGTCAGCTCGGCCATGACGCCCTTGGGGTCCATGCCGCAGGCAAGCATGTGACCGTGGTCGCGGTAGGAGGTGACGCGCTTGTCGCCCTCTTTCGCGGCGGCCTCCAGTCCGACGACAACGGCCTCCTGACCGATATAGAGGTGGCAGAAGCCGCCAATCAGGCCCATGCCATAGAGCTGGCCCGCCTTTTCTTCGAATCTGCGAATGAGCAGCATGTCGCGATAATAAGCGGTCAGCTCTTCGGCGGAAGTGTTTGGTTTTGCGGCAGTTTTTGTCGCCGTCTTGCGCGTGGCCATCGGCGCGCCTCCTCTCGGTCAACGATATAGTTTAACGTTGAACTATTCTCTATCAGAGATGGCTGGAAAAATCACCCACGAATTTCCCACGGGATGTCCCAAGGGCGACGTCCCCCAACTGGTCTTGGACGGGCGGCGAAAATGCAAGCCCGGATCGGCGGCGTTACACAGGATTGTGAGGGTTTTCGCCCCGGAACCGCTTGTCGCCCCGGTGGCAAGTCCTTATTTGTCCCGCTGTTCCAAATTTTTTTCAGAGGCTGCGCGATGTTGACGAGGCGCCATTTCATTTCCACCACCACCGCCCTTTTTTCGGCGGCACTTGCCCCATCCGCCGTGCGCGCCGCCACGCGGGCGCAATGGGACGAGTGGGATGCACAGGTCACGCCCTTGGGCTACGATCCTTTCACCACGAACCCTTGGGGATTGCACCCCCGCTTTCTGCCGCGGCTGGTCGCGGCCAACGACAGTCTGACACCCGGCGACATCCATGTCGATGCGGTCGCGCGCTACCTCTACCACATTCAAGAGGACGGGACGGCCATGCGCTATGGCGTGGCGATCGGGCGTGGCAACCTTTACGAGGCGGGCACCTATACCATAGCGCGCAAGGCACGCTGGCCCACGTGGACGCCGACCGCCGCGATGGTCGAGCGAGACCCCGGAACCTACGAACAATTTGCCGACGGGGTGCCCGGCGGGCCGGAAAACCCCTTGGGCGCGCGGGCGCTTTATCTTTATGACGGTAACCGCGACACCTACCTCAGGATACATGGCACGCCGCAGCCATGGTCTATCGGGCTACAGGCAAGCTCGGGCTGTGTGCGCATGGTGATGGCACATATCATCGGGCTGTATGAGCGGGTTGATACCGGCGTGACGGCGGTGCTGTATCCGGCCGGAAACATGGTGTCCGCGTCCAGTTGATCGGCTGCCCATGCGATTGAAGAAAGTGCGCCCCGGCCCCGAGCCGGGGTTTTTTGACTCGATCCGTGGTGCTGGCCCCGGACCAGGTCCGGGGCGGGGGCGCCCCGGCGGTTGTGCGAGAGGTTTTACTCGATACGCTCCACGGTGAGGTCGATTTCCGGCTCCGGTTCCGGCGCGCGGGTACAGATCGCGCGGCCTTCGCTGGTGCGCAGCGGCAGGAACGTGGTCTCGACCGGCCCGCTGTATTGATACCAGTAACACCCGTCCACCGGGTCGATGCGCACGACGCTCAGGTTCTGGGCCGGGTCGGCGATGGCGGCCACGGCTTCGGGCACCTCTTCGAGGGGGGCGTCATCCGGTGGCGGCGGCGTCGTCGCGCAAGCGGCGAGCAGCGCAATGGGGGACAGCCAGAACAGGCGCAAAGATTTCATCACGGACTCCCGATTATGCGGTGGGACCATGAAACAGGAGGTTCCGGCCAGCCTCAACCACTCAGTGTTCAAATTTCAGGGATGTTGCGGCCCGGTGCCGGGCCGCCGTGTCAGGGCAGGACGATTTCATCGGGGCGATAAAACCCGAGCCGCTCTCGTGCCTGTTCTTCCAGCAGGTCGAGATCCAGATAGTCATCCGACAGGCGGTGTGTCAGCAGGGCGATGTCCGCGGTTTCCTCGCGCAACGCGTCCAGCTCGGCCTGATACACATCGCGCTCGGCTTCGATCTGGATGCGGCGAAACAGGCCGTAGTCGCCCTGCACGGCGGCAAACGTGAAATAGGCCCCCACGAAGAGCAGCCCCAAGGGCATCACGACCCCCGATATGCTTTTGCGTTGCATGTCTCTGCCTTGCCTCTGCCCGTCTTGATGCGGGTCCGTTGCGTCAGACTCGCATATCGGCGGGGAAAAGGGAATCCCTCGTGTGTGCGGATTCGTGTGCTGCGCGCGGCCCGGTTGCGTTGGGTGCCTGTGCCACCTTAGCATGGCTGTATGATCAGCCCCCGTTCCCATCTGCCCACTCACGAGGTCACGAACCAGCCGCCCCTGCGCGCGGCCCGAAACCTGTGGGCCGAAGACCCGGTGCTGCAAACCCACGCGATGGGGGCCGATGCCGGGGCGCTGGCGGCCCATGGCGCACTGCTTGGCACTGCCGAGGTCGCTGCGGCGGCCCACGAAGCCGAGCATGTGGGGCCGGACCTTTGGCTGTTCGACCGGGGCGGGCGGCGGCTGGACGAGGTCTGGTTTCCGTCCGGCTATCACCAGATGATGCAGGTGGGTCTGGGTGCGGGCTATGCGGCCGGGCCGTGGACGGGCGGCAGCCATGTGACCCATGCCGCGATGGTCTATCTGCACAGCCAGATCGAGCCGGGAACCTGCTGCCCGATGACCATGACCTACGCCGGGGTGCCGGCGCTGATGGGGTCGGATCTGGGCTGGGACTGGCTGCCCAAGCTGACCGCTTGCCAGTATGACCCGTCCATTGCCCCGCTGACCGGGAAACGCGCCGCCACGCTAGGCATGGCGATGACCGAAAAACAGGGCGGCAGCGACGTGCGCGCCAACACCACCGTGGCCACGCGCGACGGCGACGCCTATCGCCTGACCGGGCACAAATGGTTCTGCTCGGCGCCGATGTCGGACGGGTTCCTGACGCTGGCACAGGCGCCCGAGGGACTGACCTGTTTCCTCGTTCCCCGCTGGCTGGAGGGGGCACGCAATGCGATCCACCTGATGCGTCTCAAGGACAAACTGGGGAACAGGGCCAATGCCTCGTCCGAGATCGAGTATCACGGCGCACTGGCCTACCGCGTGGGCGACGAGGGGCGCGGCGTGCGCACGATCATCGAAATGGTGCATCACACCCGTCTGGATACCGCGCTGGCGCCTGCCGGGCTGATGCGGGCGGCGCTGGCCGAGGCGCATCACTGGGTGACGTTTCGCACCGCCTTTCAACGCCGGCTGATCGACCAGCCGCTGATGCGGGCGGTTCTGGCGGATCTGGCGCTGGATTGGGAAGGGACGACGGCGCTTGGCCTGCGGGTGGCACGGGCCTTCGACGGCAGTTCCGAAGAGGATCGCGCCTTTGCCCGGATCGCGGTGGCGCTGGCGAAATTCCTTGGCAACAAGCTCTGCCCCGGTCTGGTCTACGAGGCGATGGAGGTGATGGGCGGCATGGGCTATGTCACCGATACAGCCCTGCCGATGCTCTACCGCGAAGCGCCGCTCAATTCGATCTGGGAAGGGTCCGGCAACGTGATCTGCCTCGACATTCTGCGCACATTGGCGCGAGAGCCAGCGGCGGGCGCGGTGCTGCACGCCGAATTGCAGGCCGCGACCGGCCACTGCGCCGCCTATGACGCGGGCCTGAAGCGCCACACGAGCCGGTGGCCCAAGGAACCGGTCGAAGCCGAAGCGCGGTGGTTTGTCGAAAGCCTCGCCCGGTTGCTGACCGCCGCCGTGTTGATCCGGCAAGCTCCCGAACCTGTCAGCGCCGCCTATGCCGCGACCCGGCTTGGGGGCGAGCGGGGGCAGATCGCGGGCAGCCTGCCGGATGCGGACGTGGCGCCGATATTGGCCCGGCTGGGGCCGCTCTGACGCGGCGGCACAGGTGGCGGGCCTTGAAACGTCGGCAATGGTACTTAGAATCATTCTAAACGGATTGAGCGACGGGTCCGGTCCGTCGCCGCAACGGAAAGGATGAGACACATGCCACATTCCCAAGCCAGCCTCGAGTCGCTTCAGAAAGCCCTGTCGATGGAGCTTTCGGCCTCGCAGCAATACCTGCTTCATGCCCATGTGCTCGATGATTGGGGCCTTGGCAAACTGGCCGGGAAAATGCGCGAGGAAATGCAGGAAGAGCTTGGCCATGCGGGTCAGTTCATCGACCGCATCCTGTTTCTTGGCGGCACGCCCGAGATGGTGCCAGCGAAAAAGCCGGTGAAGGCCGACAGCCTCAAGCAGATGTTCGAGATCGACCGCGCCGACGAGGCCGAGGCGATCGAGGTCTACACCAAGGCCGCGAAAGCCGCCTATGACGCCAGCGACATCGGCTCGCGCGTGCTGTTGGAGACCATCACCATGGACGAAGAGGGGCACTGGGGCTGGCTGGACCAGCAACTCGATCTGCTCGACAGGCTTGGCGAACCGGTCTTCATGCAGACCTATCTGGCCGACAGCGCGGCGCAGGCCTGATCCTGTCCGTATCGCTTGCGTGTTTGACGCCTCGGCCCGATGGCCGGGGCGTTTTCGGGTCTACCAGTTACAGGCCTCTCGCAAGGGGGTGACAGCCTCCTCAACCCCGGAAATATCAAAGGTCATCTCGATGGCATTTTCGCTGAACGGGGTCATTCGGGCGCGCAGGGTATCGTGGCCGAACATGTCCCGGATGAACGGGATCGCCTGACCGCCACGCCACAGGCCAAGGGACCGGTTGTTGGTGCTTTCGGTAAAGCCCCGCTCGCGCGGGTCATTTCTGTCGAGGCGATAGGTCACCTGACCATAACCGCCGAAACCGGACGCCATGTGGCACCCCGTTGAAAAGATCACCGCCGTCGTGTTCTCGCGGCATCTCAAGTAAAGGGTTGGATGGCCGCCAGCCCCCCAGCCGCAATGGACGGGCTCATTCGATTGCACCGTCAGATAGACATTGGTGTCATCGGTCATGTCCGAGCGTTCGATGCGCGTTTCCCATGCTGTTTCAACAGGCGGGGCGGCCGGGGGCGGCGCGCCGAACAGGTCATCGTAACAGGAGAGACGGGCCGCATCGTCGGTGATGGCGATGCAGGCTGTTTCATCTGCAAGAGCCGGGGTGGCGAGAAGGACCAGGCAGGTTGCCAAACGTTTCATGAGGATTCCCTTGCTGCGTTCCAGCAGACAATCCGTTCAATGTTAACAAATGGTAAATGGTCCGGTTGTCATCCCATGGCGTCGGCGGCGCCTCTTGGCGGGGTGGCAGACGGCCCGCGCGCGCCTTGGGCAAGCGCGCGGACCCGGACCGTCCTGTGATCGAAGCGGTGCAGCCTTCCGTGACCGGTTCAGCCGGCGATGGACGCGGCGTAGATCGACTCGATCGCGGCGTCGAGCATCTTGTCGAAGGCCGCGTCGCTTTGATCGGCCGACAGCCCTTGGGTCAGGGCGCGGCTGAAGCTGGCGATCATGCCGGTCTGGCGCGACAGGCGGTCGTTGGCCTCGTCGCGGGAATAGCCGCCCGACAGTGCCACGACCTTGAGAACGCGCGGGTGATCGACGAGCGGTTTGTAGAGGTTGTCGACCTCGGGCAGGGTCAATTTCAGCATGACCTGCTGATCCTCGGGCAGCGCGTCGAGATGGGCGAGGATTTCATCGCGCAGCATCTCTTCCGCCGCGGCCTTGTCGGCAATGGAGATCGTCACCTCGGGTTCGATGATCGGCACAAGGCCATGGCCGAGGATTTGTTGGCCCACCTCGAATTGCTGGTCCACCACGGCCTTGATGCCCGCCGGATTTGCGGCGGAAATGACCGAGCGCATCTTGGTGCCGTAGATGCCCTTGGCGACGCCGCGCTCCAGCAGCGCGTCGAGGTCCGGCATGGGCTTCATCACCTGCACGCCGTTCTCTTCGGCGGCCAGCCCCTTGTCCACTTTCAGGAAGGGCACCACGCCGCATTTGTCCCACAGGTATTGCGCTGTCGGGATGCCATCGACGGCGCGGTCCATGGTCATTTCAAACAGGATCGCGGCAACCACCCGGTCGCCGGTGAAGGCGGGCGATTTGATGATCCGCGCACGCATCTGGTGGATCAGGTCGAACATCTCGTCTTCCGAGCCATAGGCATCCTCGGAAATGCCATAAAGGCGCAGCGCTTTGGGCGTCGAGCCGCCCGACTGATCGAGCGCGGCGATGAAACCGTGGCCGGTGCGAATACGGGCGGTCTGATCCTGATTGGGCATATCTGGTGTCCTCGCTCATGTGTCTTGCGGCCATAGGCGGCCCGAATGGCTTTTTCCCGGTGATAGGGCAGGGGGTTGGAGCCTTCAATTCTGGTTGCGCTAACGGGCGGCGCGGCAAAGACGCCGCGCCGGGTCGCGCTGTGCTCGACCGGCTACTGTTCGGCCAGGGCCGAGGCCCATTGATCCGTGACCTGGTGGCGGATCGAGGCAAGGAAACTGGCCCACTCCTCTGCATCCTCTTCTGACATCCGGTCGGACATCGTTTCGATCTCATCCACGATGACCCCGGCGGCGGTATCGCCCGAGGCCAACGCCAGCAGCGCATAGAAATAGGCCTCGTCATAGCGGCGAGGTGCGCCGAGCCCGGTCAGCGACGCATAGGCGCGCTCGCGCAGGTCACGCGCTGGTTCGTCACCGGAAAAGGCGTAGACCGGAGCGCCATCCGCAGCCTGAATTGCAATGACCTCGTCCACTGCAAGCCGTTCTTCGAGCCTGTCGAGTTGGGCAAAGGCCGCGCGGTTGCCCGCAGCCGCGGCCTGTCGGGCGATCCGATAGGCGAAATCCGGCTGCAAAAAGTCGCTCGCGGCAAGCGCCATGTCTACCGCGCCGGGGATGCCGTCGATAAGGTAAGGCAACAGGATTTCAATCGCCATCTCGGGGTCGCGCGGTGCGCCCCGTCCGGTCAGAAAGGCCCGCGCAAAGAGCAGCGCGTCTTCGATCTCCGGCGGTTCTGTTCCATTGGCCTGCCACGCGGCCACCCACGCGGCCAGCCGCACGCGGTCTTCGGCGGTCATGGGCCCAGAGCCGACGTCATCCAGACGCGTCAGCGCTGGCTGAAGCGCCAGCACAATGGCACCGAACTCTTCGAACATGTCTTCGGTCAGGCGCACGGGGGCCTCGGGGGCAATGTCCAGTCGCAGCGTGCCCGGGGCCGCGGCAAAGCGGGCAAAGGCGCCCACGGCGCTTTCAAGAAAGGCGTGGCCCGCCTCATCCTCGGCGCTGTTGGCGAGCGGCGTCGGCGTGGGCTGTGGCACGGGGGCAGGGGCGGCTTGGTCTTTATCGCCCGAGGGCGCGTTCGGCTCCGGCACCGACTCGACCGTGGGCGGGGCGGACGGATCGCGCCAACGGGGCAGCAAATCGTTCACCAGCGACGGCAGCAGCACCTCGGGCGCCAGCATTTGCGGCGGGATTCCAGCCGACAGCGCGCCCCATCCGCCGCGATCGGTCACCGTCAGGGCGGCATAGGTGAGGTCGGCCACCGGCTCTGCGGTGTCGATATTCACCGCGAAATAGTCGAACTCGGCGACCCCGTGCACCTCGGCAATTCCATCAGACAGGGCCGTCACCTCGACGGTCATGGCGCCGGTGGAGAAGGTGTAATCGAGGTCAAGATGGGCGCGATCCAGGACCAGCCGCTCAAGACCCATGTGCGCCATTTCCTCCAGATCGTTCTCATTGAAACAGCTGCGACCAATCTCTGCCCCCATTACATCCATGCTCACCGCCCCATAGGCGATCTGGTCCAGGGGCGCGGTCTGCACCACCGCCCGGTCGACAGTGATCGCGCATTCCGGTTGCTCGTAGGGCGAAACGTGCAGTCCTGTCAGCACCATCCGCCCATCGAGCGGGCGCAGGTCCATATGGGCATAGGTCACATCGGCGATACCGCGCAGGGCCGTCACCATCCATTGCGCGCCGAGATTGGCGACCCGGTCGATGGTGAACAGCTCCCACAGCGTGGTGGGGGTGGCATGGGCGGGCAGGACCAGCAGCGCGCTCAGCGCGGTGGCACCGAGAAGGGAAGATCTGGACATGGCAATACCTGTTGGCTCGAAATGAAAAGGGCGGACGAGGTCAGCAAACCCCATCCGCCCCGACTCACGCAACACGATAGCGCTTTTAGCCTTCCAATGCGGCGACGCCGGGCAATGTCTTGCCTTCCATCCATTCAAGGAACGCGCCGCCCGCCGTCGAGATGTAGGTAAAGCGATCGGCGGCCCCGGCCTTGTTCAGCGCGGCCACCGTGTCGCCGCCCCCCGCGACGCTGACCAGCTTGCCCTCGGCGGTCAGCCGGGCGGCCGCCTCGGCGGCCGCATTGGTCGCGGCATCGAAGGGCTCGATCTCGAAGGCGCCAAGCGGGCCGTTCCAGATCAGCGTCTTGCACGTGGCAAAGAGGTCGATCAGCGCCGCCACTGTATCCGGCCCTGCATCGAGAATCATGGCATCCGCCGGGCATTGATCGGCGGGCACGGTGTCATGGGCGGCCCCGGCGGCGAACGCCCGCGCCACGACGATATCCTTCGGCAGATGCACGGCGCAGCCCGCCGTCTCGGCCTTGGTCAGGATCTCGCGCGCGGTTGCCGCCATCTCGTGTTCGGCCAGCGATTTGCCCACGTCGATGCCCTGCGCGGCCAGGAACGTGTTGGCCATGCCGCCGCCGATGACAAGGTGATCCACCTTCTCGACGAGGTTGCCCAGCAGGTCGATCTTGGTCGAGACCTTGGCCCCGCCCACGACCGCCGCCACGGGGCGCACCGGATTGCCAAGCGCCTTTTCCAGCGCGGTCAGTTCCGCCTGCATCAGGCGCCCGGCACAAGAGGGCAGCCGCCGCGCCACCCCTTCGGTCGATGCATGCGCCCGGTGCGCCGCCGAAAACGCATCGTTGCAATAGATGTCGCCAAGCGCGGCAAGGAAATCGGCCATCTCCGGCGCGTTCTGCTCTTCGCCCGGCGCGAACCGGGTATTTTCGACCAGCACCACGGTCTCCGGCGGCAGGGCCTCCAGCGCCGCGCGCGAGGGCGTTTCGACGAACGCGACCTTGCGGCCCAGCTTCTCTTCCAGCGTGGGCAGGGTGACGCGCAAACTCATCTCGGGCACAACCCTGCCCTTGGGCCGTCCGAAATGCGCCAGCAGCACGGGTTTGCCGCCCTTGGCGAGGATGTCCCTGATCGTCGGCACGATCCGCTCGATCCGCGTCGCGTCGGTCACGGTGCCGTCCTTCACCGGCACGTTGATATCCACGCGGGTCAGCACGATCTTGCCCGCAAGGTCCATGTCGTCGAGTGTCTTCCAGCCCATGGCGGGTCCTCCTGTCGTCTGTTTCCCCTGCTCATAGCAGGCCCAACAAAAAGGGGCAGTCGCCAAACCGCCGCTGCCCCCTTCTTCTTGGTGAAAATACTCCGGGGTTTGGGGCTGGCCCCAAGCGGCCCGGCGAGGCCCCCTTTGTGGGGGCGAGGCGGACCGCCCCCGGATCGGCGCCGCCAGGCGACGATCCGTTACAGGTATTTTCCCATTTCGACGGCCGTATCCAGCATCCGGTTGGAAAAGCCCCACTCGTTGTCATACCAGCTCAGCACGCGCACCATGCGGCCCTCCAGCACCTTGGTCTGGTCGGTGGCGAAGGTCGAACTGTGCGGGTCGTGGTTGAAATCCATCGACACCAGCGGCTTGTCGGTCACGCCGAGGATTCCCTTGAGCGGGCCATCGGCTGCGGCGTGCATCAGCGCGTTGATTTCCTCGGGCGAGGTGTCGCGGGCGGCTTCGATGGTCAGGTCGACCACCGACACGTTGGGCGTCGGCACCCGGATCGCCACCCCGTCGAGCTTGCCGGCCAGGTCCGGCAGCACCAGACCAACGGCGCGGGCAGCGCCGGTCGAGGTGGGGATCATGCTCATCGCGGCGGCGCGGGCGCGGTAAAGGTCGGAATGCATCGTGTCCAGTGTCGGCTGGTCGCCGGTATAGCTGTGCACCGTGGTCATGAAGCCGCGATTGATGCCGATATTGTCCTGCAACACCTTGGCGACGGGCGCGAGGCAGTTGGTGGTGCACGAGGCGTTCGAGACGTGCACATCGTCGGCGGTCAGGGTGCCGTGGTTCACGCCGTAAACGATGGTCTTGTCCGCGCCCGTGGACGGGGCCGAGACCAGCACGCGGCTGGCGCCGTTTTCGAGATGGACCTTTGCCTTGTCGCCCTTGAAGATGCCGGTGCATTCCAGAACGATATCGACATCGCCCCACGGCAGCTCGGCGGGGTTGCGGATCGCGGTCACCGCGATCCGGCCGCGGCCTGCGTCGATCCAGCCGTCGCCATGGGTCACCTCTTGCGGGAAACGGCCATGGACCGAGTCATATTGCAGCAGGTGGGCGTTGGTTTCGACCGGGCCGAGGTCGTTGATGGCGACCACTTCGATATCGGTGCGTCCGTTCTCGATCAGCGCACGCAGCACGTTGCGCCCGATGCGACCGAACCCGTTGATGGCGACTTTCACGGTCATGGCTTTCCCTCTTCGTCTGAAAATGACCCGGGGCCGCGCCCGCAGGCCATGTTAACGCTAACATTGGCGCTGCATAGACGATCTCTGTGAAAATTGAAAGACAGTTTTGCCGGTCGGGGCGGCAATCAGTGCCAGAAGGAGACCCAATCCACGAGGCGCAACAGTTGCCGCCCCACCAGCACCGGCAAGTCCCATCCGAAATACAGGAAGTCGGCGGCAAAGACGCCGAGGACAAGGACAACGATCCAGATCGCGATGGTGTTGGTCATGGGAAACAGCCCGATTGATGCGGTCTTCGTACTCTGCGCAATTGCGTGCCAGAGGCAAGAGCAAGTGGCGGCGCAGGCCTATTCGGGGCCGGTGGTCATCAGGTCTTCGATCAGCAGGCTCAGGAATTCGCCCCGGCTGCCGACCTCGGCCTTGCGGTAGATCGCGTTGAGCTGGGATTTGACGGTGCCTTCGGCCGACCCGCGCAGCCCGGCGATTTCCGCAATGGCAAGGCCCTTGACCGTGAAATGCGCCACGTCCCGCTCGGCCGGGGTAAATCCCCAGCCGGCGAAGCGTTCCTCGATCACGTCGTGAAAGGCGCGGGCGGCAAGGCTGACCTGCCGTTCGAGATGGGATTTTCGGCGCAGCAAGCTGCGCAGAACCCGCGCTTCGAAAAAGATCGCGGCCAGCAGCGACAGGGCGGCGACGGTTTCGAAGACCAGATAGATCTTCTCGGTCGGTGTATCCGCCAACGTGGCCTGGTCGATGAGAACGTCATACAGGAAGAACCCCGCGCAGACCGTCTGCACAAGGATCAGCGCCGCGATGATCAACGGTTGTTTGGCGACCTCAAGCTTCATCTTTCCGGGTTTACAGCGACCGCAACGCGTTTCACAACAGGAACCATTGCGCGGGGCAAATTGCCGCTGGTGCCGCGATAGGGTGCCGTTGCGTCAAACAGGCCGGAGCGGCCGAAACACCATCCACCAAGTGTGGAAAACGCGCAGCCCAGGCCGGGGGCATGACCCAAAGGTCACGGCGTCCAAAGGCCCCCGCCCGACAGCGAAACGCCCGCTCCGGGCGCGCGCGTTTTTAAGGTTTGAAAATATCTGCGAGGATCAGTGCAGCAGGCGGCCCATATGAGCGGCCACGTCGGCCATGCGCGCCGAGAAGCCCCATTCGTTGTCATACCACGCCAGCACCCGCACCAGTCGCTTGCCCGAGACCTTGGTCTGGTCGGGCGCGAAGATCGACGACTGGGTGGTGTGGTTGAAGTCGATCGAGACCTTGGGCTCGGGGTCATAGGACATGACCATGCCCATGTAACCATTGGCCGCCTCTGCCACGACCTCGTTCACGTCGTTCACCGTCACGTCCTTGCCCGCCACGAAGGTCAGGTCCACGGCCGAGACGTTCGGCGTGGGCACGCGCAGGGCGGTGCCGTCGAGCTTGCCCGCCATTTCCGGCAACACTTCGCTGAGCGCCTTGGCGGCACCTGTCGAGGTCGGGATCATCGCCATCGCGGCGGCGCGGGCGCGGTACAGGTCGCTGTGGCGGCGATCCAGCGTCGGCTGGTCGCCGGTATAGCTGTGAATGGTGGTCATCAGGCCGCTTTCGATGCCGATCGCGTCGTTCAGCACCTTGGCCAGCGGCGCGAGGCAGTTGGTGGTGCACGAGCCGTTCGACACCATGGTCTCGCCCTTGATCAGGTCGCGGTGGTTGACGCCATAGACCACGGTGCGCTGCACGTTCTTGGCGGGGGCCGAGATCAGGACCGACCTGGCGCCCTGGTCCAGGTGCACATTCGCCTTGTCGCCATCGTTGAACTTGCCGGTGCATTCCAGCACCACGTCGCAGCCCGACCAATCCAATTCCTTGGGGTCGTAGGTGGAAAAGACCTGCATCGGCCCGTGGCCCAGATCCATCGTGTCGCCCTCGGTGGTGACGGTGCCGGCGAAACGTCCATGCACGCTGTCATAGCGCAACAGGTGGGCAGAGGTCTCGATCGGGCCAGTGGCGTTGATCTTGACCACGGAAACGTCGTTGCGCGCGCTTTCGGCGATATGGGCCAGCGTGCAGCGGCCAATGCGGCCAAATCCGTTGATGCCAACAGTCACGGTCATGGGCAGGGCTCCTGTTTCTGTCTTGGGCCGTTGTATATGGGCGGCGGCAAGGTCTGAGAACCCAAAAAAGCCCGTTTTGGCAGACTGTTAGCGTTAAACCAAGATGTTAGCGCCTAACATTTCACCTCCGGTTTCTGCATCGCGGCAGGGGCGGCGACCTGTTAGCGCCCATACTGCCGGGATGCAGCCTGGCGGCGAATCCTTTGCCCTCGCGCCGGGGCGGGCGGCCTGCACCAGGGGCCTGGGCCGGGGGCTCCGCCGCATCTGCCCCTTGTAACTGCCTGCAAGCTGGCCGATCTGTTACCTCATGGTCTGGCGTTTAATCACCGCTCTCAACCTCTTGCTGCTTGTCGCCTTTCCGGTGGCATGGGCCGCGCCGCTGATGCGGGCGGGGTTGTTGCCGCTCTTCGGGATGGACGAGATATCGGTGCTGTCGGGCATCCATGCGCTCTGGTCCGAGGATGTTCTGCTGGCCGGGGTGGTGGCCCTGTTTGCCTTGGTCGCGCCGATGGTCAAGACTCTGGGACTGGTGCTGATCCACCTGTCCCGCGCGCCTGCGCGGCTGTTGCCGGGGCTGACGGCATTGGGCAAATTCGCAATGGCCGACATCTTCCTGATCGCCATCTATATCACCCTCGGGCAGAGTGTCGGCGTGGGCCGGGTCGAGACCGCGTGGGGCCTGTGGTTGTTCACTGGCTGCGTGCTGGTCTCTCTTGGTGTTAGCCTTGCCACCTCGGCACTGGTCAAGCGCGGGGCCATCCGCTAAGCCGATGGCATGGCAAAACCCCTGACCCAGTTTGTCTGTTCCGCCTGCGGGGCCACCCACAAGAAATGGGGGGGGCGCTGCGATGCCTGTGGCGAGTGGAACACGATCGTCGAAGAGGCCCCCCTGTCCACCGGCCCCGGCGCCAAGGCGCTAGGTGGCAAGAAGGGCAAGGGCATGGCGCTGACCGATCTGGCGACCGAAGAACGCCCCCCCGAACGCGACGGATCGGGCATTGCGGAATTCGACCGGGTGCTTGGCGGCGGGCTGGTGTCCGCCTCGGCCACGCTGGTCGGCGGCGACCCCGGCATCGGCAAATCCACGCTTTTGTTGCAGGCGGCGGCCAGTTTCGCGCAGGCGGGGCTGAAGGTGATCTATGTCTCGGGTGAGGAAGCCACCGCACAGGTGCGGATGCGGGCGCAGCGGTTGGGGCTGGGTGACAGCCCGGTCAAGCTGGCTGCGGAAACAAACCTGCGCGAGATCCTGACAACGCTGGATGCGGAGCGCCCCGATCTGGTTGTAATCGATTCGATCCAGACCATGTGGCTCGACACGGTGGATTCTGCCCCCGGCTCGGTCAGTCAGGTTCGCGCCGCCGCGCACGAGCTGGTGAGTTTCGCCAAAAGAAAGGGCGTCAGCGTGATGCTGGTGGGCCATGTGACCAAGGAGGGCCAGATCGCTGGCCCCCGCGTGGTCGAGCATATGGTTGACACGGTGCTCTATTTCGAGGGCGAACGCGGCCACCAGTTCCGTATTCTGCGCAGCGTCAAGAACCGCTTTGGTCCGGCGGACGAGATCGGTGTTTTCGAGATGACCGGCGGCGGGCTGGCCGAGGTGCCCAACCCCTCGGCCCTGTTCCTGTCGGACCGCAACGAACGCGCGCCGGGATCGGTGGTGTTCGCCGGGATCGAGGGCACACGGCCCGTGCTGGTCGAGGTGCAGGCGCTTGTCGCGCCCTCGTCCCTGTCCCAACCGCGCCGTGCGGTCGTGGGCTGGGACGGCGGCAGGCTGTCGATGATCCTCGCGGTGCTGGAGGCGCGGGTGGGGATCAGCTTTCAGGGATTGGACGTTTACCTCAACATTGCGGGCGGCATGCGCATCTCGGAACCCGCCGCAGACCTTGCCGTGGCGGCCGCACTATTGTCGGCGCGCGAAGACTCGGCCCTGCCCGCGACCTGCGTCGTGTTCGGCGAACTCAGCCTCTCGGGGGCGCTGCGTCCGGTCGCACAGGCGGAAAACAGGTTGAAAGAAGCACGGAAACTTGGTTTTTCGTCTGCAATCGCGCCTGAGGGATGCAAAATCACCGACGGGGCTGATATGGAATTGAAACTGATGCCGGATCTGGCCCGGTTCACTGGCGACATATTCGGCGCGGGCTGATGCCCCAAGGCCGCGAAAATATCGAGAGGATTCATGGAAGGCTTCACTATTTTCGACGCGGTCGTGGCCGGTGTCATCGTCGTTTCCGCCATTCTGGCCTATTCGCGCGGCTTCGTGCGCGAGGCGCTGTCCATCGCGGGATGGATCGCGGCGGCCATTGTCGCGTTCATCTTCGCGCCGCGCGCCAAGGAACTGATGTTCGAAATCCCCTATCTGGGCGATTTCCTGAACGGATCTTGCGAACTGGCGGTGATCGCGGCGTTTGCGGCGGTCTTTGCCATCGCGCTTGTGGTCATCTCGCTCTTCACCCCGTTCTTTTCCAGCGCGGTGCAGCGCTCGGCCATCGGCGGGCTGGATGCGGGGCTTGGCTTCCTCTTCGGGGTTTTGCGCGGCGTGCTGCTGGTGGTCGTGGCGCTCATTGCCTATGACCGCGTGGTCGGGAACGAGCCGATTGCCGTGATTTCCGACAGCCGCTCGGCCGTGATCTTCCAGAACATGCAAACCCGGATCGAAGAGCAAATCCCCTCGGATGCGCCGGGCTGGATCGTGCAGCGCTATGAACAACTGGTGAATTCCTGCGAGGCGCCCGCCGCGAACTGATCCTCAGGCGTCTTCCGAGAGGAAGGCGTCGATCTCTTCGACCCCCTGCGGTCAGACCGGATCGCTCGGCACAGGCATGCGATTGGCCGCGTGGCGGTTGGTTTGATTATTTTGCACCTGCAGCGATCACAATCGGGATTCACAAAACTGTCACAGGTGACTTTCCCTCGCCGGGGGTCTATACGAACGCGGAATCGATTGGACGCGGAGCCCTCCCCAATATGCGTGACCAAAGCGAACCCTTCCTGAGCCACCCGTTCGATGACGACAAGCTCAAGGAAGAGTGCGGAGTCTTCGGCGTAATCGGCGTTGCCGATGCCGCCAATTTCGTGGCCCTCGGCCTTCATGCCCTGCAACACCGTGGACAAGAGGCAGGCGGTATCGTCAGCCACGACCCCGTGCAGGGCTTCAACTCTGCCCGGCGCTTCGGCTACGTGCGCGACAACTTCACCTCTGAGGATGTGATGAAAACCGTGCCCGGCCCGCTCGCCATCGGCCATGTGCGCTATTCCACTGCCGGGTCTAAGGGCGCGACTGCGATCCGCGACGTGCAGCCCTTCTTTGGCGAGTTCGCCATGGGCGGCGCGGCAATTGCCCATAACGGCAATATCGTCAACGCCAACGAATTGCGGCGCGAGCTGATCGAACGCGGCTCGATCTTTCAAAGCTCCTCTGACAGCGAATGCATCATCCACCTGATGGCGCGCAGCTATCAGAAAAACATCCCCGAGCGGATGAAAGATGCCCTGCGCCGCGTAGAGGGCGCGTTTTCCGTGGTTGCCATGACCCGCACCAAGCTGATCGGCGTGCGCGATCCGCTTGGCGTGCGCCCGCTGGTTCTGGGCAAGGTGGGCGATGGCTGGGCGCTGTCCTCGGAAACCTGTGCGCTGGACATTATCGGCGCAGAATTCGTGCGAGAGATCGAACCCGGCGAAATGGTGGTGATTACCGACGAGGGGGTCGAAAGCTTCCATCCCTTCGAGGCCCGCAAGCCGCGGTTCTGCATTTTCGAGCATGTCTATTTCTCGCGTCCCGACTCGATCCTCGGGGGGCGATCCGTCTATGAAACCCGCGAGGCCATCGGCCGTGAACTGGCCAAGGAAGCGCCGGTTGACGCCGATCTGGTCTGCCCGGTGCCTGACAGCGGCACCCCGGCGGCGATCGGCTATTCGCTGGAGTCGGGCATTCCCTATGCCATGGGGATCATCCGCAACCAGTATATGGGCCGAACCTTCATCGAGCCGACCGAGCAGATCCGCAACATGGGCGTGCGCCTGAAGCTGAACGTCAACCGCGCGCTGATCGAGGGCAAGCGGGTGATCCTGGTCGACGACTCGGTCGTGCGCGGCACCACCAGCCGCAAGATCAAGGAGATGATCCTCGACGCGGGCGCCAGGGAAGTGCACTTCCGCATCGCGTCGCCGCCGACCGCATGGCCCTGCTTTTACGGGGTGGATACGCCGCAGCGCGAAAAGCTGTTGGCCGCGACCATGTCCGAGGATGAAATGCGCGCGCATCTACAGGTGGACAGCCTGCGCTTCATCTCGCTCGACGGGCTTTATCGCGCCGTGGGCGAGGCCGAGGGGCGCAAGGCCGACTGCCCACAATATTGCGATGCCTGTTTCTCGGGCGAGTATCCGGTGCGGCCCACGGACGTCCTGAAGTCGGGGCAACTGCGCCTCAAGGAAGATGCCTGAGACGCCGGTCACTTTCCGCCCGCACCATTTTCTCTGTGCCCTCGGGTTTCAGGGCAAGGGCTATTCCGACGGCTTCACCGCCAACATGGCGGCCATCGTCATGGACCGCCTGCGCGCGCCGGGTGGCGATGACGTGGTGATCGAAACCACTGGCGCGACCGACGACATCTGTGGCCCCTGTCCCAAGCGGCGCGGGCGGCTATGCACCAATCAGCCCGCGATTTCCAAGCTCGACCGCGCCCACGCCGTGGCGTTGAAGCTGAAACCGTTCGATCGGCTGACATGGGGCGAGGCGCAGCGGCGCATTCTGGACAACGTACCGCCCGGCAGCCTGTCAACGCTGTGCGAAGGTTGCCAGTGGCTGGAGCTTGGGCTGTGCGAAGACGCGCTGGCGCGGCTGCACGCCAAGCGGTGAACACTGCAGATCAGGGTGCGCGTCCGCGCTGCGGTTCGCGGTCTGCGCCCAGCCAATGCCGATGGTGCCAAGCGGTGAACGTGGCCCCAACGAAAAACGCCACCCCGAAGGGCGGCGTTTCCGATGATCAGACAGACAAGGCTCAGCCGCGCGACAGGGCCTTCCAGCCACCGGCGACCAGCAGGGCCGCGATCACGGCCTTGACGGCATCGCCCACAAGGAAGGGGGCCACGAAATAGGCCCAGTAGTAGCTGGTGAAGTCTGCGCCGACCCAGCCCGCGTCGAAGCCGAACGCGCCAGCCACGGCCATCGGCCAGGCAAGGCCCGGAATGTAGAGCAGGGCGGAAATCGCGACAGCCGACAGCGCGGTGCCGATCACGCCCTTGGCGATGCCGCGTTCTGCGGCCCACCCGGCGGCCCAGGCCATGGCGACGAAGCCAAGCAGGAAACCCGCGGTCGGCCCGGCAAAGGCCAGCCCGTTCATGCCATTGGCGAACACCGGCAATCCCATCGCGCCTTCCAGCAGGTAGGCGACCAGCGTGGCGGCGCCGAGGCGCGAGCCGAAGGTGAAGCCCACCATCAGGATGGCCAGCGTTTGCAGCGTCATCGGCACCGGCAGCATCGGAACGGAAATCTGGGCGGCCACGGCGATAAAGGCCGACCCTGCCAGCACCAGAAGCGCCTTGCGGGTGGTGCTCTGGGTGCCAAGCACCGCTTGGCTCAGAGTTGTTTCGCGGGTCATGCGCGTCTCCTTTTGCATGCAAATTTCCCCTCAGGGGCCGGTTGTCACCGCCCCCCGACGCAAAGTCAAGCGGCGAAGGGCCGCGCAAGGTGGCTGCCCCCTTGCCAAGGCCTGAAAATCCGGCCATGACCCCGCCCATGACACAGACAAAACCTCTCGACGGTCGTATCGCTCTTGTCACCGGCGCTTCGCGCGGGCTGGGGGCGGCCTCGGCTGAATGGCTAGCCGGGCAGGGCGCCCATGTCGTTGCTGTCGCGCGCACTTCCGGGGCGCTGGAAGAGCTTGACGACCGCATTCAGGCAGCGGGTGGGCATGCCACGCTCGCGCCGATGGATGTGACGGTGGATGACGCCATGGCGCATCTCTGCCGCTCGATCCACGACCGGTGGGGCAAGGCCGATATCTGGGTGCACACGGCGATTCACGCCACTGCCCTGACGCCGGCCAGCCAGATCCGCGACAAGGATCTGGATGCCAACATCCGCACCAATATCCGCGCCACGGCCCGCCTGATCGCGATGGTCGAGCCGCTGATTGCCCCCTCGGACATGGCCACGGCGGTGTTTTTCGATGATGCGGGCGACCCGATGTATAGCGGCGCCTACGAAATGTCGAAGGCCGCACAACGCGGTCTGGTCTCGCGTTGGCAGGCCGAAACGGCCAAGTTCGGCCCACGGGTCGAGCTGTTGCAGCCCAAGCCGATGCCTACGGCGGTCCGCGCCCGCTTTTACCCCGGTGAAGACAAAGAGGCGCTGGCCAGACCCCGAGACGAGGCCGCGCGCCTGTTGGCCCCGCTGTTCGCCGGGTAGAGCAGGGGGCGCGCCGCAGCCTGATGCGCTCAATCGGTGATCTGTCCGTGGCGATGATATGAAAACGCCCCCGCATGTCCTTGCGGGGGCGTTTCTTTTTTGTCGGCGGCCTGACGGGCCGTGATCTCAGGTTTCTGTGGTCGCGCCGCCGTCTTCCACTTCCAAAGCAAGGGCTTCGGCGCGCGCGGCGATCTCGGCCAGCGTGTCGGACACGGCTGCGGGGATCACCGGGACCGAGACCTGCCCGGGGTTGGGCGACGGGGCCTCTTCCATCTCGGCGATGCGGCGAGCGCGGTCGGCAAGGCGCTGTTCTGCGTCCGACAGGGCGCGGTCGCGGGCGCGGACCGTGTCCTCGGCCTTTTGCAAGTCTTCTTCCAGTCCGGCGGTCTTGTCGGCCAGCATCAGCCCCGCCATCAACAGCATCCGCTCGGACGGCATCCGCCCGATCTGGCCAAGCACGACGGACGCCTCGGTATCCAGCATTTGCGCGGCGGCGCGCAGGAATGGTTCTTCCCCCGGCTGACAGGCGACGGTGAATGTGCGACCGCCGATTTCGATTTGGATCTCAGGCATCTGCGGCACCTCCTTCAAGGACGGGGCGGATCTCGGACAGGATGGCACGGGCTTCGGCCGCTTCCGAGGCGCGTTCGGCGCGCAGGCTTTCCAGTTCGGCGGCCAGCGCGGCGGTTACGAGGTCTGAGTCCGGGGCGTCGCCCGCTGCGATCGCCTCGCGCATTTCATCGACGGTGTCGCGCAGCGAGCGGTTGCTTTCGCGCAGACGCGCCAGTTCTCCGGTGGCCTCGGGGCCGCTGGAATCGGCCAGCCCCTGTAGCTGGTCCAGCTTGCCTTGCACCTCTTCGAGCTGTTCGCGGGCCTCGTTATATTCGGCCCGAGCGGCCTTGCGCTCGTCGCGGACGCGGACGATCCGGCGGCGCAAGACCGCTTCGATCTCGCGCTGGCGCTCCAGTTCGGCCTCCAGCTCTGCCTGTGCGGCGGCGTCGGCCTCGGCACTCGCGGATGTCGCGGCTTCCAGTTCGTCGCGCAGGGCGGCGGTGGTGCGGGCGGCATCATCGGCATCGGCCTGCCGCGCGGCTTCCAGCGCGTGCAACCGGTCGGTGAGGTCAGCATTGGCCGCCTGTTCGGCCTGTAGCGCCGACTGGGTTTCCTCAAGCGCGGCCGTCAAAGACGCGACCCGGTCTTCCAAGTCTTCGGTGGGGGGGGCCGATCCGTCTGCCGCCGCAGGATCGGCACGGGATGCTATCCCCTGCGCGATCCGGTCGAGCGCTGTCGTGATCCGGTGTTCCAGCGCCGCGATGCGGTCCAGATCCGTGGTCTCGTTCATGTGCTGCCACGCCTCTTTTGTCGTGCTGGCCTTGGTGGCCATGCCTGTCTGCCATTCTCAGGGGGCCTTGTGCCGGGTGCGGACGCGCCCCTGCGCCCACCGGCCCATGGCCCCATTTGCCTGACCCTAGCGAATCGCATCCCGGCCCATTTTGCAACCGTTTCCGGGCCAATCCGGGTGGTTTTGCGGCATTTGGGGCGGTTTTTCGCAGGGCCGGGGCGCTGCCCGCGCTTGCACTCCGCCCCCCCTCTGCTAAGACCGCGCGCGAGCCCTGCTAACGCAAACATGAAGGACGCGCACCTTGGATCTCTCTGCCCTTGCCGCCCAGAACCCCGATCACTGGCGCAAAGCCACCTGCATCCGCGCCCTTACGCTCGATGCCGTTGCCGCCGCCAATTCCGGCCACTCCGGTATGCCGATGGGCATGGCCGATGTGGCCACGGTTCTGTTCGAAAAGCACCTGAAGTTCGACGCCAGCACCCCCGACTGGCCCGACCGCGACCGGTTTATCCTGTCGGCTGGCCATGGCTCGATGCTGATCTATTCCCTGCTCTACCTCACCGGCTCGGCCGATATGACGCTGGAGCAGGTCAAGAACTTCCGCCAGTTGGGCGCGATCACCGCCGGCCACCCGGAATACGGCCATGTGAAGGGCGTCGAGACCACAACCGGCCCGCTGGGGCAGGGCATTTCCAACGCCGTGGGCTTTGCCATGGCCGAAGAGTCGCTGCGCGCCCGCTGGGGCAGCAAGGTTATCGACCACTACACCTATTGCATCGCGGGCGACGGCTGCTTGATGGAGGGTGTCAGCCAAGAGGCCATCGGCCTTGCCGGGCGTCATGAACTGTCCAAGCTGATCGTGCTGTGGGACAACAACGGCATCACCATCGACGGCAAGGTCAGCCTGTCCGACCGCACCGACCAGATGGCCCGCTTTGCCGCCTCGGGCTGGGACGTGTTCGAGTGCGACGGCCACGACCCCGCCGATATCGACCGCGCGCTGACCGAGGCCAAGGCCAGCCCGCGCCCGGCGATGATCGCCTGCAAGACCCACATTGCCATCGGTTCCTCGGCGCAGGACACGTCCAAGGGGCATGGCGCGCTGACCGACCCCAAGTTGATTGCAGACGCCAAGGCCGCTTATGGCTGGGAATACGGACCCTTCGAGATTCCCGCCGATCTGAAAGCGGCGTGGGAAGGCATCGGATCGCACGGCGCGGCGGCGCGTGTGGAGTGGGAGACCCGCTTTGCCATGCTGTCCGGCGGCAAGCAGGCCGACTTCACCCGCGCCTTTGCGGGCGACATGCCCAAGCGCCTGTCGGCCACCATCAAGGCGCTGAAAAAACAGGTCTCGGAAACCCGGCCCAAGGTTGCCACCCGCAAGGCCAGCGAAATGGCCCTTGAGGTCATCAACCCGATCCTGCCCGAAACCCTCGGCGGCTCGGCTGACCTGACCGGGTCGAACAACACGCTGACCGCCGATCTGGGCATGTTCGACGTGGACAATCGCAAGGGCCGCTACGTCTATTACGGCATCCGCGAACACGGCATGGCCGCCGCGATGAACGGTATGGCGCTGCATGGCGGCGTGCGCCCCTATGGCGGCACGTTCATGTGCTTTACCGACTATGCCCGCCCGTCGATGCGGTTGTCGGCGCTGATGGGCATTTCGGTGCAATACGTGATGACCCATGACTCGATCGGTCTGGGCGAAGATGGCCCGACCCACCAGCCTGTGGAACATCTGGCAATGCTGCGTGCGACGCCGAACATGCTGGTCTTCCGCCCTGCCGACGCGGTGGAAACCGCGGAAGCGTGGGAAGTGGCGCTGAACCAGAAAACGAGCCCGTCGGTTCTGGCCCTCAGCCGACAGGGCCTGCCCACGGTGCGGACCGAGCACAAGAACACCAACCTGACCGAGAAGGGCGCCTATGTGCTGGCAGAGGCGACAGGCAAGCGTCAGGTGATCCTGATGGCCACCGGCTCGGAAGTTGCCATCGCCTTGGCCGCCCGTGACCTGCTGCAAGCCGAGGGGGTCGGCACACGCGTTGTGTCCATGCCTTGCATGGAACTGTTCGCCGCGCAGGACGAGGCCTATCGCAAGCGCGTGCTGCCCGGTGGGGCCGTGCGCGTGGCGGTCGAGGCCGCTATGCGCCAAGGCTGGGACCAGTGGCTGCTCGGTGAGCGTGGCCGCGAGGCGAAAGCGGGTTTTGTCGGGATGGACAGCTTCGGCGCATCGGCCCCGGCCGGCGAGCTTTACGCCCATTTCGGTATCACCCCCGAGGGCGTGGCCGCCAAGGTGCGCGCGCTCTTGGGCTAAGCATGTCGCGCAAAAGTGGGAACCGGTTTTGCGCTCCTCGGACATGCGAAATCAAAAGGTTGGAGCGGGCCGCGTGACTGCGAATGAACGCGATTCCGCCCCAAGCATGGAAGCGGCCCCGTGGCCGGTTTCTGCGTCGACGCCGCCTCGGGAAACCGGGGCGGCGCTTTTATTCAGATCAGGCCGATCTGGTTCAGCAGGAACAGCGAAAAGGCCAGCGTCAGCGCGCCCCGCAGCGCCAGTTCCCGCCAGTTTGGCCGGTTGAGATCGGCCAGCCCGGTGTGAAAGCCAAAACCCAGGCCGCCCGCGATCAAAAACCCCGCCAGGGGCGCGGCATCGGCCAGCCCCCAGACCCGGCCCGCGACCAGAACGATCCCGCCCGCAACCACCGGCGGCACTGCCCGGCGTACAAGGTTCAGCCCCATGCCACCGCGCCGCGCGGGCTTTTCGCCGATGAACCGGCGCAACCAGCTAAGGCCCGTCAGGATGGCGTAGACCGCGCAGAAGATGGCGAGGGGCAGGGCGAGGGCGAGCGGGTCCATGGGGGCCTCCTGATGACATCGGGGGACCATGTGCATTCTTCGTTCCGTCTTGCCATCGGGTATTTTGCCCCATGGCCAAAACAGAAGGCCGCTTGCCTACCTCACCGCTTCGATCGGCCCCTCGGCCGAGCCGGTGATGAACTGGCGCAGATAGGGGTCGTCGGCGCCGTCCATCTGCTCCACTGGGCCTTCCCAGCGGATCACGCCGCCATGCAGCATCGCCACGCGGTCCGCAATCGCCCGCACGCTCGACATGTCATGCGTGATCGTCATCGCCGTCGCGCCCATCTCGGTCACGATTTCGCGGATCAGGTCGTTGATGACGCCGGCCATGATCGGATCGAGCCCCGTGGTCGGTTCATCGAAGAAGATGATCTGCGGATCGGCGGCGATGGCGCGGGCCAACCCGACGCGTTTCTGCATCCCGCCCGACAGTTCGGCGGGAAACTTCTCGGCCACATCGGGCGTCAGCCCCACACGACGCAGTTTTTCAACCGCGATCTCTTTCGCTTCTCCAGCAGGCCGCTTGAGCGAGCCGCGCAGCAGGCGAAAGGCCACGTTCTGCCACACGGTCATCGAGTCAAACAGTGCCGCGCCCTGAAACAGCATCCCGAATTTCGCCAGAAAGGCATCGCGCTCGGCCTTGGCCACGTCCTGCCCGTCGAGCAGGATGGTGCCGCTGTCGGGCGCGACCAGTCCCAGAATGCACTTCAGCAGCACCGATTTGCCGGTGCCCGAGCCGCCGATAATCACCGTCGAGGTGCCGGTTACCACCGTCAGATCGACACCTTGCAACACGCGGTTTAGCCCGAAGGCTTTGTTAAGGGCGGAAATCTCGATCATGCGCTGAAAAAGACCCCCGTCAGGATGTAGTTGGCCGCAAGGATCAGGATCGAGGCCGAGACGACCGCGTTGGTCGTGGCCTTGCCCACGCCTTGTGCGCCGCGGCCGGAATTCATGCCGTGAAAGCAGCCCATGAGGGCCACGATAAAGCCGAACACCGCGCCTTTGACCAAGCCCGAGGCGACATCCCAGAATTCAAGAAAATCGGCGGTGTTCTGCAAGTAATTGGTTCCGTTGAAGCCAAGCCGGGTGGTGCCCACGAGGTAGCCACCGAAAATGCCGATGGAATCGCCCACGGCCACCAGGATCGGCAGGCACAGGGTGGCGGCCAGAACGCGCGGGACGGTCAGGTATTTCATCGGGTTGGTCGACAACGTAACCAGCGCGTCGATCTGCTCGGTCACCTTCATCGTGCCAATTTCCGCCGCGATGGCCGCCGCGACCCGCCCCGCCACCATGAGCCCCCCCAGCACCGGGCCAAGTTCCCGTGCAATGCCGATGGCGACGATCGAGGGCACAACCGTTTCCGCGTTGAAGCGTGAGCCGCCGGAATAGATCTGCAAGGCCAGCGCACCGCCGGTGAAAAGGGCCGTCAGCCCCACAACCGGCAACGATAGCCAGCCGATCTGCAATAGCTGCACCACGAATTCACGCGGATACCAGGGCGGGCGGACGATATGGCTCAGCACGCGCCCGAAATAGAGCGCCACCCTCCCGATTGCGGCCAACAGCGCCAGCGTCGAGC
Organism: Nioella nitratireducens; assembly: GCF_001879715.1. GTDB lineage: Bacteria > Pseudomonadota > Alphaproteobacteria > Rhodobacterales > Rhodobacteraceae > Nioella > Nioella nitratireducens. The sequence goes on from NZ_MNBW01000011.1 coordinate 144,006, forward strand.
GACCAAGCGCAGACAGGGGTGAGAGCAGGATCATGACGCGTCTCCGCGATACTGGCGCGTGTAGCGCGACCCGAGCGAGGTCAGGATTTCATAGCCGATGGTCTCGGCCGCATCGGCCACATCATCGACGCTCTGGTGGGGTCCGAGAATATCCAGATGCTCCGGCACCTCGTCGAGCTGGCTGACATCGACGGTCAACAGGTCCATCGACACGCGCCCGGCCAGCGGACAGGCAATATTCCCCGCCCACAGATTGGCCCGGTTGCCCATCTTGCGGATCAGGCCATCGGCGTATCCGGCTGCCAGCGTGGCAATCCTTGCGGGCCGTTCGGTGCCCCATGTCGCACCGTAGCCCACGGTTTCTCCCGGTGCCACATCCCGGACCTGGATCACCGGCAGGGACAGGCGCAGCACGGGCCGCGCATCCACGAAGGGCGCGCCGCCATACAGGCCGATACCGGGGCGGCAGAGCTCGAAATGAAATTCCGGCCCCAGCAGGATACCCCCCGTCGCCGACAGGCTGCGCGGCACCGACACGCCGTCGGTCATCGCTGAAAAACTGGCCAGTTGCGCCGCGTTCTGCGGGTGGCCCGGCGCGTCCGAGCAGGCAAGGTGACTCATGATCAGGGCAAGCGGCCCCGCCTCCAGGTCATCGCGCAGCGCGGCCCAGTCCGCAGGTTCCATCCCCAGCCGGTTCATGCCGGAATCAAGCTGCACCCCGTAGGCTGCATCGGGCAAGGCTTGACGATGGCGCCGCGCCTGCTCGGCGCTGTTCAGCATCGGGATCAAGCCAGCATCGCGGATCATATCGCAATCGCCCGCCATATGCCCGGAAAAGACGTTGATCTCGGGCCCGGCGCCAAGGGCCGCTCGCAGGGTCACACCTTCCTCGGCCGTGGCGACGAAGTAGCGGCGCACACCCGCGCGCGCCAGACGCCGCGCCACCTTGGCGATATCCAACCCATAGCCGTCCGCCTTGACGACAGCGGCCGTTTCCACGGCGGTTTTCGCGTCCAGCGCGGCCCAGTTGGCGGCGACGGCGTCAAGGTCGATATCAAGCAATCCGGTTCCCATGGCGCCCTGAGTGGCGGCAAGCGGGGGCCGGGTCAAGAGGGCAGCTCGTTGATGCCCCGCGCTGCACCGGGAGGAGATGTCGCATCATGAGTATTTTTTCCAAGAAGAAGCACAATTTGACTTAAATTTTCGGCTTCTTCTTGGTCCAAATACTCAAAATCCCCCGGCAATCGCGGGGGCTGGTTCCGGGGGTCAGAACCCGTTGCCGCCGTCAGTCTGCCACGGCTTCACGAGGTTGCCAAACCGGGTGAAGCGCCCGTCAAAGCTGAGATCGACCGAGCCTACCGGGCCGTGACGCTGTTTGCCGATGATGACCTCGGCCTTGCCGTGCAACTGCTCCATGTCCTGCTGCCATTGGGCCATGGCTTCCAGGTTCTCTTCGCCCGGCTTTTCGCGTTCCTTGTAGTATTCGCCCCGGTAGACGAACATCACCACGTCCGCGTCCTGTTCGATCGAGCCCGATTCCCGCAGGTCCGAGAGTTGCGGGCGTTTGTCTTCGCGGCTTTCCACCTGGCGCGAGAGCTGTGACAGCGCGATCACTGGAATGTTCAGCTCTTTCGCGATGGCCTTGAGGCCTTGGGTGATTTCCGAGATTTCGTTGACCCGGTTCTCGTTCTTGCCCGATCCGCGCAGAAGCTGAAGGTAGTCGACGATGATCAGGTCCAGCCCGAGGCGCGAGCGTTTCAGGCGGCGCGAGCGGGCGGCCACTTGGCTGATTGGCAGGGCGGGCGTGTCGTCGATATAGAGCGGGCAGCTTTCCAGTTCCTGCGCCGCGCGCAGGTAACGCTGAAATTCCTGTTCGTTGAGGTCGCCCTTGCGGATCAGTTCCGAGGGCACCTCGGCGGCTTCCGACAAGATCCGTTGCGCCAGCTGTGCCGCCGACATCTCCAGGCTGAAGAAGCCGACCACACCGCCAGACAGCGTGCCTTCGGTTCCGTCTGGTTTGGGGCCGCGCTTAAAGGCCTTGGCGACATTGAAGGCGATGTTTGTGGCAAGCGAGGTCTTCCCCATCGACGGGCGCCCGGCGAGGATCAGCAGGTCCGAGTGGTGCAAACCGCCCAGCATCTTGTCCATGTCGGCCAGCCCGGTGGACAGGCCCGCCAGACCGCCGCCCCGGTTATAGGCGGCATTGGCGATTTCCACGGCGTCGGTGAGGGCGCGCAGGAAGCTTTGAAACCCCTTGGAGGCAGAGCCGGTGGAGGCGAGTTGGAAGAGATGCGCCTCGGCCTCGACGATCTGGTCATCGGGCGAGCTGTCGTCGCGCACGGCGGTGGCCTTGTCGGCGATGTCCTTGCCCAGATTGATCAGCGAGCGGCGCAGGGCGAGGTCATGGATCAATTGCGCATAATCGCGGGCGGCGGTGGTGGCGATGGCCGAGAGTTGCAGCCGCAGCAGGTATTCCGCGCCGCCAAGTGCCTTGAGCCCCGCGTGATCGGCCATGAAGTTCTTGAGCGTGGTGGCGTCGGTCTGCATGCCCGCCGCGATGCGCTTGGCCGCGAGCGCGAAGATATCGGCGTGGACCGGGTCATAGAAGTGATCGGGCTTCACCAGATCGTCGACCCGGTCGAGCACGTCGTTGGAAGACAGAATCGCCCCCAGAAGCTGCTGTTCGGCCTCGACGTTCTGGGGAAGCTCTGCCGAGTCAGCGGTTTGCGGTGCGTTGCCCGGAATGGTGCTGATCTCGTTCATGCCTGTGCTGGTCCCTGTGGCCTGTGAAACTGCAGTCTGAGACCTGCGGTCATAGCATGACGCGGCCTCGGGTTGTGCCCACAGCAGCAGATTTTCTTGGGGGCGGTTTTGTGGATAACCGCTTGGGCCGCTGTGGATAGGCTGTCGGGGCTCTATAGCACATGGTGGCCCGGCCTGTCGCCCTTGGGCCAAATCTTGTGCGGCTTTCTGCCGTCAGCCCGCGTTGCGCGCCGCGCGCCATGCCTCGGGATCCTTGAGGAAGGATTCGACCGAGGCAAGGGTGTCCTCGTCGAAATCTTCGCCTCGGCGCGCCTCGGCCAGAACGTCCCACCAGGTACACAGGTGATGCAGCTCGACCCCATGGGCGCGCAAACGCGGGATCGTCTCGTCGAAGATACCGTAGTAGAAGATGACAGCCGTGTGGCCGCAGGTGGCGCCGGTGTTGCGGATGGCATCGACGAATTTCAGTTTCGAACCGCCATCGGTGGTGAGATCCTCGATCAGCAGAACCCGGTCGCCCTCGTTCATCTGGCCTTCGATCTGCGCGTCGCGGCCATAGCCCTTGGGCTTTTTGCGGACATAGGTCATCGGCAGGGCCATGCGCTCGGCCACGAAGGCGGCAAAGGGGATGCCCGCCGTTTCGCCCCCGGCCACGTTGTCAAAGGCTTCAAGGCCCGCGTTGCGGAATACCGTGCAGGTCAGGAAATCCATCAGGGTCGAGCGGATGCGCGGATAGCTGATCAGCTTGCGGCAGTCCACGTAGGTGGGCGCTTCCTTGCCGTTGGAATGGACGAAGGGCGTTTCGGCGTTGAAATGCACCGCCTTGATATCCAGCAGCATACGGGCGGTCAGTTCGGAAATGGTGGCCTGATCGGGGTAGGTGGCTGGGATCATCTGTCGTCTCTCGTGGTTTGCCGGGGAAACCTCTGGCGGTGGTATTGGGCCCGGGAAGAAGGGGTTATGTCACGCGCCAAAAAAGCGGATGGCCCGGATCGAACACGGTCACCGGGCCGTCGCCGGTGACGATCTTGGCGGGGTAGGCGACCGGCTGGGCGTCTTTCACCAGCGTGATGGTGTCGTCATTCGGGGCCAGACCATAGCGCGCGGGGCCATGCAGCGAGGTGAAGCCTTCCAGCTTGTCGAGCGCGCCCTGTTCCTCGAAGACATGGGCAAGGCACGCCATGGTGTTCGTCGCGGTAAAACAGCCAGCACAGCCGCAGGCGGTTTCCTTGTTCTCGTCATTATGCGGTGCCGAGTCGGTGCCGAGGAAAAAGCGCGGGTTGCCCGAGGTCGCGGCGCGGCGCAGGGCCTGCATATGCTCGCGCCGCTTGGCCACGGGCAGGCAGTAGTAATGCGGTTTGATCCCGCCCACGAGGATGTGGTTGCGGTTGATCATCAGGTGATGCGTGGTGATGGTGCCCGCGATGTCGCCGGACGCCTCTGCCACATAGTCGATGCCATGCGAGGTGGTGACATGTTCCAGCGTCACCTTGAGGCCCGGAATACGGTCGCGCAGCGGGTGCAAAACGGTGTCAAGGAACACCTGCTCGCGGTCGAAGATATCGACGTCGTGGGTCGTCACCTCGCCATGGATGCAGAGCGGCAGGCCGATTTCGGCCATCTTTTCCAGAACGCCCCGCACCTTGTCGAAATCGGTGACGCCCGAGGCGGAATTGGTGGTGGCGCCCGCGGGGTAGAGCTTGACGGCATTCACCAGCCCGCTGGCATGGGCGGCGGCAACGTCGGCGGGGTCTGTCTCTTCCGTCAGGTAGAGCGTCATCAGCGGCTGGAAGGTCATCCCCTCGGGCAGCCCGGCCATGATCCGCGCGCGGTAGGCGGCGGCATCGGCACCGGTCACCACGGGCGGCACGAGGTTGGGCATGACGATCGCGCGGGCGAAATGGCGCGCGGTTTCGGGCAGAACGCCGGCCAGCATCGCGCCATCGCGCAGGTGCAGGTGCCAGTCATCGGGGCGGCGGATCGTAAGGCTCTGGGTCATGGCGCTTGCGCTACACCGGTTTTGGGGGCCATGCAAAGGGGAAACCCGCCTGCGGCGGTGCATTTCGCGGCGGTCGTGGTTGCGGATTGCCACATCGGCCCCCATCTGCGGCCTTGGCGATGCCGCCGTTGCAAAATCAATTTCCAAGATGGGTATGCGATGTTTCTGAGTTTCATTCTGGGCCTGCTGGCCGGGGCCCTGGAAAGCGCGGCCGAGCCGCATGTGAAGAAGGCAGTCGAGGACGTGTTCGATCTGCGCCTGCCGGTGGAGCGGTCGGAATACGACATGCTGACCCTGATTGTCCTGCTGCTGGCGGCGGCGATGCTGGCGGCGCTGCTGTCACAGGCGTTGGCGCTGCCCTTGCTGATCGGCGCGTTTCTTGGGCTGTTTGGCAAGCGGCTTTACCGTTTGGCGACCGAAAAGACGATTCATCCCGCGCGCCGCGACGACCGCTGAGCGGGCGATTTTGAACCGGGCGGCGCCCTGTCGCGTCCCATGATCGGGCGGGCGCGGCCCGTGGTCGATTTAGATTGTTTCCCATCAGGGGCTGGAAAAGAAACGCTGCCCGGTCAAGACTGCTGTTCGGGTGGCGGGGATTTCTGCTGCCTGAACGGACATATCCGCCCCGGCGAGCGGGGCAGCGGGGGGCATGCGCGCCCCCCGCGTCGCCACATTTCGGAGGTCCATATCATGACGATTATGCCATTCACCAAGACCGCGCCTGCGTTTGCAGTGCTGATCCTGTCGGCGGGGGCCGTGCTGGCCGACTGCCCCAGCAACATGAGCGATACGGCCGATTCCATCTTTGTCAGCTTTGATGGGTTTTACACCCGCTTTGACCGGCAGACCGACGGCAGCGTGATCGAGGAAGAGATCAACCTGGAAACCGGCGAAGGGTTCCGCGTGCACAGTATCGCGGGGGCGTTCGTCACCCACACATGGCAGACGCAATATGGCGCGCTGGTGCAGGGGCAGATGGAGGTCACGGAATACGCCGTGGGGGTCGAGAACCTGCCGACACTCTATCCCGGCCAGACCTGGAGCGGCAGCACGGTGCGCCGCCACGACGACGGCACCACAAACGTGGAAACCGTCGATGTGCGGATGGACCCGGAAACGTCGATCAATATCGGGGCGTGCAGCTATCGGTCCTGGCCGATCCTTGTGACCACCACCGACGATGACGGGGGAGACTTCCTCGACCGGCTGACCTACCTGCCGACACTTGGGTTTGCGATCTACCACGGCGGGGCCTATTCCGACGAGGCGTTCACACCCGACACGCCGCGCGACATCTCGACCGAACCGCCGAGCTATATCGCGGGGGCGGAGGACGCGGCCTTGCCGCCGATTCCCGGAAATCCGACCCCGGCACAGCCCCCCGCAGCCCCGCCGAGCCAGCCGGACCCGAACAAGTAACGGTTTGGCGGAAACGCAGATGCGCGCGGCCCGTCATTGGGCGGCGCGCCGTGTTTCATGGCGGTGGCGTTGGATCAGGCGGGTTCGGTTGCCGTTGCCTGCAAGGTCATCATCCGTCGCGCATAATGGGCGTCGCCGGTGACGGCCAGGGCATGATCCGCGACAATCCTTGTGAACCGGTCGCCGCCGCGTTCCTCGACCCGCGCCATCAGGCGGCGCAGATAGTCGGGGTTCTCGCGGCGCAGCCTGCGCACGATCTGCGCGAAGCGCCCCGCCGACATGCGCCCGTTTCCGGTGGCTTTCAGGATGCGGTCGAGGTTCGACTGAGGGTCCAACAGCCGCAACAGGTCTGGACCGGCCCCGCGAAACCGCAGGCGGTTGACCTTGCGGCCACGGAATTGCGCGGCATGGGCGGCGTCCAGCAGGTCCAGCGGATCATAGGCGATCCAGGCCTCGGACGCGGCGTCGAGCATGTCCGGCGCAAAACCGAACCGGTCGGTGAACGTCTTGCGCCAAGCCCGGCGAAAGCGCAGCTCATAGGGCGCGGCCGAGCGGTCGAGGGTTGCAGCGGGCGACAAGGCGATGACCTTGGCCCCCGGTGCTGCAACCGAAAAGGCCGCCGCCGCGTAGCCGCACATCGGCCCGGCGCCAAGGAAGATCACCTGATCGAAGCTGTCGAAGAAATCCTCGTCGATGAGCCGGTCGAAGAAGGTATAGAGCGCCGGGTCGCGGAACCATGTCGGCCCCTTGGCAATCAGGCTCAGCATCGACCATTCGCGTTTTTGAACCGCGTCGAAGCCGACCGGCAGCGCCTCGCGCCCGCGTTTTAGGATGCGAGTCATCTCGTCGAAACAGACCAGCAGCGTGTCGCCCTCTTGCACGTAAAGCGCATAGTGATCGGCCCCGAGGGGGTCGAAAAAACCATGCATGTCGCCGATTTGCCCCATGCGGTCCAACCAGTCGGATTTGGAGGGGCGGCCATCGGCCTCTGGCGTCTGCATCTGATTCATCGGGTCTCTCTTGAAGGGGTCGGCATCAATCTAGGCGAACTCTGCCATCAGAGTAAGGCATTCCAATGAGGTGGTTGCGGCTTTCGGGGGCGATTTTGGGCTCATTTTCGACGCGGAGGCTTGGGCCGCGCAACAATTTCGCGGCCAACCCCGGTATTGATGCCCCGTCATGCAAGGTTAGCTGTTTGATAACCTGTGTGGCGGCGCCATGGCCGCGACGCCGTGGGCGGATTCGCCGATGTCTCGGGGGTTGACCCGGACGGGCGGGACGGCCTTGATACACCCAACGAGGGAGGGATCATGCAATCCATCGACGAGGTGCAACAGACGCTGGCCGCGCAGGACTATGTCTGCGGGCGGGCGCTTGCCACGGTACTGTTCCTGTCGCTCCGACTGGGGCGGCCCCTGTTTCTGGAAGGCGAGGCCGGCACCGGCAAGACCGAGATCGCCAAGGCCATCGCCGCGGCCTTGGGGCGGCGGTTGATCCGGCTGCAATGCTACGAGGGGCTGGATGCATCAAGCGCGGTCTATGAATGGAATTTCGCCGAGCAGATGATTGCCATCCGCGCCGCCGAGGCCGCCGGTGGCGCCGACCGCGACATGCTGAAGGACGAGCTTTTCACCGAGGATTTCCTGATCGAACGCCCGCTGCTGCAGGCCATGCGCCCGCAATCTGGTGGCGCTCCGGTTCTGCTGATCGACGAGATCGACCGCACCGACGAACCGTTCGAAGCCTTTTTGCTGGAGGCGCTCAGCGACTATCAGGTCACCATCCCCGAGCTTGGCACGATCAAGGCCGCCGAACCGCCGATCGTGATCCTGACCTCGAACCGCACCCGAGAGGTGCACGACGCGCTCAAGCGGCGGTGCCTGTATCACTGGGTGGATTACCCGACCTTCGACCGCGAAATGGAGATCCTGCACGCCCGCGCCCCCGAAGCCGCCGAAGCGCTGAGCCGGGAGGTGGTGGGGTTCGTGCAAAAACTCAGGACCGAAGACCTGTTCAAGCGCCCGGGTGTGGCCGAGACCATCGACTGGGCAAAATGCCTGCTGGCGCTCGACGTGCTGGAACTGTCGCCCGAGGTCATCGCCGACACCATCGGCGCGATCCTGAAATATCAGGACGACATCCAGAAACTGCAAGGCTCCGAGGCCAAGCGCATCCTCGACGAGGTGCGGACCGACGCGGTGGCCTGATCGCGGGGCCATAGTGGTGGGCGGATTGACTTTCCGCAACGGGACTGCCGGGTTTTCTGTTAATCTTGGCAATTGGGGGCATGGGGCCTGATTGGGTCATGCGGCCCCCTTGAAGCTGGGAATTGCAAGGAGACCCGTCATGAGACGCCTATTGACCCTTTTTGTCCTTTTGATCGGCCTTGTCGGCGCGGGGCAGTCGATGGCCTGTCCGAACTGGAACAATCCGACTGTCTTTGGCCAGACCTACCTGAACGCGGGCTTTCTGCCCGATCCCTATGTGCGCAACCTGACAGCGGGCGGGCGGATCAACCTTGCCGGGTGCCGCCCCTATCTGGGGCCGGGCTGGGTGGTGTCGCGGCCTGATTTCCGCCTGCAATATCAAGGCGTTTCCCCCACAGGCCGCCTGACCATCGCGCTGGAGGCGCGGTCGAATGTCGACACGATCCTGGTGGTGAACACGCCCGATGGCGCCTGGCACTACAATGACGACTATCGCGGGCTGAACTCTGCCATCGTGTTTTTCAACCCTATGTCGGGGCAGTATGACATCTGGGCGGGCAGCTATTACCGCAGCTCCAACAACCCGGCGCGGCTGATCATCACCGAATACAATTACTGAGACCTTGCCTCGGGGTGGCGCCCGGCCGGTTCATCCGGCCGGGCGCCGTTGTTGCAAGGTGTCAGTTGCCGCAATAACTCATCGGCCAGCCCGTGGGCAGCACGCAGATCGCGCGCCAATTGCGCGAGTCATCGTTGCGGGCATAGATCATCGCCCGGCTCGGTCCGGGCTCTGAATAGGTGATCAGCCGCCCGTCGGTGTTGAACGCGACCGTGCCCGCACCTGTCGCACTGGCGAGGTAGCGTTGGTCGGAACCGAGCGTGACGCTGTAGCTGCGAATATCGCGGATCGGGGCATAGGGGCCAGAGCCGTCGGTCACCCCGTAGTAGATGACATAAGACCCGGCCTCGAAATTCCGGCCATTGTTGACCACCAAGGGCATGGCGCCGCCCGGTTGGGCTGCGAATTGCCGCTGGTCGTTGGTGATCCGCATCCACGGGGCATAGGTGCTGGGCGATCCCTCGGTCGTCGTTGAGCCGCCTGTGGTGGCGCCGCTGTTGCTGGAATAGCCGCTGCCAGTGCCGTAGTTGGAATTGGGGTTCGAACAATCGTTGGTATCGGTGCCCCAGTCGCAATAACCCAAGCCGTTGGGCTCGTCGCAATCGCCGTCATTGGTGTAGGGGCAAGGGTTATAGAGTCCGCCGCCCGAGCTGTAGCCGCCGCTATTGCCCCCGGAGGCACCCGCCCCGAAATTGGAATTGGGGTTCGAGCAATCGGCGGTGTCGGTGCCCCAGTCGCAATAGCCCAGGCCGTTGGGCTCATCGCAATCGCCGTCATTCGTGTAGGGGCACGGATTGTAAAGCTGGGCCATGGCAGACGTGCCCGACAGGGACAGGCCAGCCATAGCGGCAAACATCACAAGGTATAGGCTTTTTGCAAGTCGCATCGGTGGTCCTTCCTTCCTCGACTCATCCGGCGCTCAGCGGCGCCGCGAGGGCAGTCTTCGACATGTCGGCAAGGGCCTTCATGATGCGGGTCAATTATCGGACAAGATACCTATGAACATCGCCCCTTTGTGCGAAAACCCGCCTTGACCGCATCGGCGGCCTCCTGTTCCCTTGCTGCATGACCGAACAGATGCCCCTGGACTTGCCGGACGATCCGCAACTGGTGACCAACATCACCCATTTTGCCCGTGCGTTGCGCGCGGCGGGGCTGCGCGCCGGGCCGGGCCGCGTGCTGGATGCGGTGCGCGCGGTCGAGGCGGCGGGGTTTACCGAACGGGCCGATTTCTACCACACGCTTCAGGCGTGTTTCGTCTCGAAGCCCGAGGAACGCGCGACGTTCAACCAGATCTTCCGGCTCTACTGGCGCGACCCGCGATATATCGAGCACATGATGGCCATGATGTTGCCGGCCATCAACGGCGTGGCCGAAGACCGGCAGGTCAAACCCGCCGAGAAACGCGCCGCCGAAGCCTTGCTGGACGGGGTCGAGCGTGACCTGCCAGAGCGCGGCGAGCAAGAGGATCAAGGCACCGAGATCGAGGTCGATGCCTCGCTGACCATGTCCGCCGAAGAACGGCTGCGGACCCTCGATTTCGAACAGATGAGCAATGCCGAGATGGCCGAGGCCAAACGCCTGATCGCGCGGCTGTCGTTGCCGGTGAAGCCGCTGATGAGCCGCCGCACCATGGCCGCCAGCCGCGGGCGTCTGCCCGACTGGCGGCGCACCATGCGCAGCGCGATGCGGCAGGGGGGCGAGATCACAAGCTTTGACATGAAGCGCCGCCGCATCCGGTGGCCCAACCTCGTGGTGCTGTGCGATATTTCGGGGTCCATGTCGTCCTACAGCCGCGCGGTGCTGCACTTCCTGCACGCGGTTGCGAATGAAAACGGGGCCGGGTGGGCCAAGGTTCACGCCTTCACCTTCGGCACGCAGTTAACCAACATTACCCGACATCTCGCGCAGCGCGATGTCGACGCCGCGCTGGCCGCTGCCGGGGCCGAGGCGCAGGATTGGGAAGGTGGCACCCGGATCGGCCATTGCCTGAGAGAGTTCAACCGCGACTGGTCGCGGCGGGTGCTGGGGCAGGGGGCAGTGGTGCTGCTGATCACCGATGGGCTGGATCGTGACGACCCGCAGGCCCTCGCGGCGCAGGTAGAGCGGTTGCACCTGTCCGCGCGCAGGCTGATCTGGCTCAACCCGCTGCTGCGATGGGATGGCTTCGCGCCGAAGGCCGCCGGGATCAAGGCGATGCTGCCCCATGTCGACAGTTTTCGCGCCGGCCACAACATCGCGGCCTTGCAAGGTCTGGCCGAGGCCCTGTCCCGGCCTGACGACAGGGGCGAGAAAGCGCGGCTGATGGCCTTGCTCTGAGCGTTTCGCCGTTGACGCCGGTTTCCGGCACGGCTAGACCCCGTTCTGCGTTGCCCGTGTGGCGGAATTGGTAGACGCAGGGGATTCAAAATCCCCCGCCGCAAGGCTTGCCGGTTCGAGTCCGGCCACGGGTACCATATTCCAGGAAAATTTCTCGATTACAGACGCTTGGTTGCTGTGGTCGTCAGGCAGGGCCGCGCGGCCAGACCTGCCGGGCGCAGCCTGCGATTGTGGTCGCGGATGGACAGGGCCCCGTCATCGGACAAGGCCCCGCCGAAGATGTCGCTCTGCTCAGAACGGATAGTGCTGGTGCGGGTCTTCGATCGTCACCCACCGGGTGGTGGTAAAGGCGTCGATGGCCGCTTTGCCGCCAAAGCGGCCATAGCCGGAGTCCTTGACGCCGCCGAAGGGCATTTGCGCCTCGTCCGCGACGGTGGGGCCGTTGATGTGGCAGATGCCGCTCTCGATCCGGTCGGCAACCGCCATGGCCCGCTGTATGTCGGCGCTGAAGACGGCTGCCGACAGGCCATAGGCTGTGTCGTTGGCCACCCGGATGGCCTCGTCGTCGCTGGCAACGCGGATGATCGGTTTGACGGGGCCAAAGCTCTCGTCACGATAGACGGTCATCTCGGGGGTGACGTTGTCGATCAGCGTCGCCTCGACGACCGAGCCATCGCGGTGGCCACCGGCAATCACCACGCCGCCCTTGCTGGTGGCGTCGGCAATGATCGCGTCCATTTTCTGCGCCGCCTCGGGCGTGACGAGCGCCCCAAGAACCACCTGCTCGCGCGGGTTGCCGGCGGGCAGGGCCTTGGCCTTGGCGGCCAGTGCTGCGGTGAAAGCGTCGGCGATGCGGTCATGCACGATGATGCGCTCGGTCGACATGCAGATCTGGCCCTGGTTCATGAAGGCCCCGAAGGCCGCCGCGTTCACCGCGGCGTCGATATCGGCATCGTCCAAAACGATCAGCGGGGCCTTGCCGCCAAGTTCCAGCAAGACGGGTTTGAGATGTTCGGCAGCCTTGACCGCGATGATCCGGCCCACCTTGGTCGAGCCGGTGAAGTTCACATGCCGCACCTCGGGTGCAGCGATCAGGGCCGACACGATTTCGGCCGCGTCCTTGGGCGCGTTGGTGATGACGTTGACCACCCCTTCGGGCAGCCCGGCCTTGGCGAAGGCCTCGCCAATGGCGAGATGGGTGGCCGGAGACAGTTCCGAGGCCTTGAGCACAACGGTGTTGCCGCAGGCCAGCGCCATCGCCACCGCGCGCGTGCCCAGGATGACCGGCGCGTTCCATGGCGCGATACCGAGGCAGACGCCAAGCGGCTTGCGCTGCGCCATCGACAGGGTGCCGGGTTTGTTGGCCGGGATGATCTCGCCCGAGATCTGGGTGGTCATCGCTGCCGCTTCGCGCAGCATACCGGCGGCCAGCATACAGTTGAACCCGATCCACGGGCCAGTGGCGCCGATTTCGGGGATTGCGGTTTCGATGATCTCGCCGGTCATGCCTTCCAGCGCGTCGGCGGCCTTCATCAGCAGCGCGCGCCGCTCGGCCGGGCCGGTGCTGGCCCATGTGGGAAACGCCGCGTGGGCTGCCTCCACGGCCTTCAGCGCGTCCTGCACCGATGCGGCAGGGGCGATGGTGGCGACCGCGCCGGTCACAGGGTCACGGCGTTCGAACGTGCGTCCGCCTTCGGCCTCGACCTTCTCGCCTCCGATCAACATGGAAACCTTCATTTTGTCCTCCGGGTCTGGGGTAATGCCGTGCAGGGCATCGGCTGTGGCCGCCTGCGTCTGGTTTGTGGGGGCGGGGGAAACCGGCGGCAGCGCGTCGCGCGCGATGGCGATGTTCAGCAGAACCTGCCGCCGCTCTTGCGTTGCAACGCGAATGGCGCGGTCGAGCGCGGCGGGTAGGTCGGCGCCTTTGGTGACGGTTTCGGTATAGGCGCGGCTGGCCTCGGCGGTCCGGGTGAAATCGGGGCTGGGGCGCAGGCTGGTCAGGGGCACCTCGTTGCTGCGGGTCGCCTTGCCGCCCGCGTAAAGCCCTTCGACCGAGTGGCGCACCGCGCCCCATTCCTCGTTATTGAGCACCAGAACCACGACCGGCAGGTCATTGGCCTCGGCAACCTGATGGCAGGCCGTGGGATTGGCGAACATGTAGCTGCCATCGCCCATCGTCGCGATCACCAGCCGGTCGGGATCGGCCAGTTTCGCGCCGAGCGCGGCGGGAAGGGCCCAGCCAAGACCGCCGGAATGCGGTTCCTGAAAATAGCTGAGATGGTCGTCGAGATCGAGCTGGGGCAGGGGGCAGCCCAATTCGTGATAGACAGTCGCTTTGCGGCCCTTGATCGCGCGGCCCAGGCAATGGCTGACCCACTCCTTGCTCATCGGGGCGGCATTGCCGCGCAGGGCGCTCTGAACCACGGCGTCGCGGTTGGCGACAGCGGCGGTGCTGATGCGGGCCCGCCTTGTGGACAGGGCCGCGTCGTCGCGCGCATGGGCGTTCACCGCGTCGATCAGCGCCAGCACCGACGCGCCCGTGTCCCCGGCCAGCGTCACATGGGCGGGGAAGTTGCGCACCGGCGTGCGGCTGAACAGAGGGTCGGGGCCAAGCTGGATCACCTTGGCATCGGGCCGCAGTGTCACCTTGTCCGGCCACCACGGTGCCAGCGAGTCCAGCACGAGGATGACATCGGCCTCTGCCAGGAACGCTTCGGGGTGCCAGCCGATATGCATGGGATGCGAAAGCGGCAGGGCCAGTTGGTTGGCCCAGTAATGCGACAGGGGCAGGGCCCAATCGTCGACGAAGTGCGACAGCGCCGCAAAGGCCTGCGCGCTGCCCGCGCCGCGTTGCGCGATGATCAGCGGCGATTTGGCCTTGGCCAAAAGCGCCGCCGCCGCCTGCAATGAGGCCGGATCGGGTGCGGCGATGACCGGCTGCATCGTCGAGGCGGCGTCCAGCCCTTCGGTCGGGGTCTGTTCGCACAGCACCTCTCGCGGCAAGCTCAGGTAAACCGGGCCTTTTGGGGTCGACCCTGCAATCGCCCAAGCCCGGTCGAACAGGCCGGACACCTGCTCGGGGAAGCGCAGTTCGTAGTCCCATTTCGTGCATTCGCGGATCAGCGCGGTCTGATCGAACATCTCTTGTCCCCAGCCGATGGGCACGGTTCGCGCGCCAAAGCGTCCCTCTTCGGTCACCGGGGTGCGGCCCGACATCAGGATCATCGGGATCTGGTCGCACCACGCGTTGATCGCCCCTGTGGTGGCGTTTGCCAGCCCGACATTGGTGTGCAGCATCACAGCCTGCGGCTGGCCCGAGATCTGGTAGGCCCCATGCGCCATGCCCATGGCCACGCTTTCATGCGGGCAGGTGATCGGGGTGGGCAGGTCGACCCCCTTTTGCCGCGCTTCGATCAGCCCTTCGATGATCGGCGGGAAATCGGTGCCCGAATTGGCGAAGACATACTCGACGCCAAGCGCCTTGAGCTTGCCGAAAAAGGCCCCGCCCGCGGTGATGGTTTCGCCCGTGTCCGGTCTGTCCGTCATGGGAATGCCTCCTGTCATCGTCGGGCCGCCTGCGGCCTGTTGTCGGGCGCCGGAGCGCCACGGCGCGGCAAAGGTTGCCGCGGATCGACGGAAAGGATGGCGTTTGCAAGAAATAAAGTCCAAATTATTTTATGGATGGAGACTATTCATGAAACCAATAAATTTTGATCTCCTCGACCTGAACCTGCTGCGGCTTTTGGTGGCCGTGGCCGAGACCCGGTCGGTCTCGAAGGCGGCGGCGCGGCTCGGTCTCAGTCAGCCCGCCGCCAGCAACGCGCTGTCGCGTCTGCGGGTGGCGCTGGACGATCCGCTGTTTCATCGCGGGCGCGGCGGCATGGCGCCGACCCGGTTCGTGACCACGGTGTTGCCGACCATTCGCCAGAACCTTGCCGGCATCCACGCCTGTCTGGGCGACGCCGCCGGGTTCGTTCCCGCCGAAAGCCGCCGCTGTTTTCGCCTGTCCCTGTCGGGGCTGGGCGAGGCCGCTTTCCTGCCGCGCCTTGTGGACACCCTGTTCGACGAAGCCCCGCATATCAGCCTGCAAAACCTGTCGGTGCCGGTGCCCGATCTGGCCGAGGCTCTGTCGCAGGGGGCGGTCGATCTGGCCATCGGGCTGATCCAGCTGGATCAGCCGGGTATCCGCGCGCGGCGATTGTTCGAAGACACCTACGTCGCGGTCGCGGGCACGGGGCGCGCATCCTATCCCCAAAGGCTGGAAGAACTGCAGCGCGAACGCATCGCCATCGCCGCGCCTGCCGCGACCTATGACAAGGAAATCAACGATGTGCTGGCCAAATCGGGCCTCAGCCAACGCGTCGCCCTGCAATTGCGTGAATTCGGCGCCCTGCCGCCCTTGTTGAGCAGTGGCCGTGTCATCGCCGTGGTGCCGAAACAATACGCCGAACAGCTTGTCGCCGCCGATCAGGCGGTGCTGCTGCCCATTGCCCTCTCGACCACCCAATCCCGCGTCAACATGGTCTGGTGCACCACCGCAGAAGGCGACCCGGGCCTGCGCTGGCTGATGCACGCGGTCGTGCGCCTGTTGCAGAGCCCAAGGTAATCGGCAGCGGTGGAGGCGCGGGGGGGGAGTTACTGGGGATGGTGGCGGAGAGACAGGGCAAATTCGCAAATCGCTCACTGCTAACTATCTGGTTTCATTATTACATTACTTCAACCTT
>NZ_MNBW01000012.1 GCF_001879715.1 Nioella nitratireducens
AAGGTTGAAGTAATGTAATAATGAAACCAGATAGTTAGCAGTGAGCGATTTGCGAATTTGCCCTGTCTCTCCGCCACATTCCATTGGCATTTAGGCAAAATTTACAGTCTAACAAACTGTTATCTATCAGTTTTTTTCAACTTCGGCAACGTGCCGTCTTGTTCGACTGATAACCAAAATCACCTGAGATTCTGATGTCGAGTTTCGATGGACTGCATCCATTTCATTTTTACATCAAGCGGATACCCATTCCCGTAAGATTGACCAACTCCTTGCGTTGTCCAACCGCCAATCTGGTCAACAATATCTGATGGGCATTCGACCGACCGCAGGCGATCACGCATAGAATGGCGAAAACTATGCATAGAGCACCCTTTGGGGACGTAATCACGAATCCACTTGTTCAACGCAGCACTTGCTGAACCGGCACCTGTTTGCGGACCTTTGTTGTAACGCGGGAAAGCATATTGAGATTTAACCGCATTGGAAGTGATCCGCTTCGCCGCCCAGAAAGATGCCCCGACTAAAGGAACAACTCTGTTACTGCTTTCAGTCTTGAGGGTTCGCCAAGGATGGGGTTGCATGACAACATATGGCAAGGAGGTTCCAAGATCGCAGAAATCAGATTTCAACAGACCTGCTGCTTCTGCCAAACGCATGCCCGTATCGGAAACCAATGCTATCAACCAACGAAGATCATCATCTTGCCGTTCGCAGACTTCTTGAATCTTTCGGATGTCTTCAACTGGTATCGGTTTTCTTTCAATCACCCCAGCAGCTCTATCGTAGTAAACGCCCAAAAACGGATTTTTTAGTTCAAGGGCATTTTCGGACACGGCGAAGTTTATGATCGCGTTCAAGTGCGAGAAATTCCTCGTGATGCTTGATCCTCGCAAACCGCGTGCAACGAGAAAATTCCGAAACTGCAACGCATCCGCGCGCGTGTAGTGATCGAGCGGTTTTTCACCACACGCTGCAATCAGATACGAAGTTGCACGGTCTGCTGCTGCTTTGAAGGATTTCGGACGACCCTTTCCCTTTAAGGACAAGTAAAGGCTCTGGGCGGCTGAAACGGTGAGAGTCGGTTCGACAAACAATCCTACAGGCTTTGCCAAACCATCAACAGCAGACTGAACACGCAGTTCGTGTCCAATAACAGTCATGCGTTCAAGTCGAATCGTTGCCCAGTAGGTGTCAAGTTGCGCTGATATGGCGGCAACCAATCGCCTTGCTTCCGATGAAGAAGAGGTTCCAAGCGCACGAACAATCCGTGTTGTCTTGTAGTGGTCAGCAAGATCATTCGGAACACGGCGTGAAAAGTAGAATCGACCATCACGGATAAAGGTATGGCGGATAGATTTGGTCTGCATTTTGGTTATCAGTCGAACAAGACGGCACGTTGCCGAAGTTGAAAAAAACTGATAGATAACAGTTTGTTAGACTGTAAATTTTGCCTAAATGCCAATGGAATGTGGCGGAGAGACAGGGATTCGAACCCTGGAGACGGTCTCCCGCCTACACACTTTCCAGGCGTGCGCCTTCGACCACTCGGCCACCTCTCCGTGCCGACGCGAGATAGCGCATGGTCGCGGGTGGGTGCAAGGGGCCTTTGACTGGCTGGACGAAAAAAGTTTCGCTCGCCTGCAATCGCGTCGTCAGACCGGTGTCATATGCCCCAGATGCGAGGCGCAGCCGGTCAGGGCGGCGTAGTCATCCTGTACGACGGCAATGCCGAACTGGTCCATGAAGCCCGAGAACCGGCCCTTGGCGCGGAAGGACTGGGCGAAGCCGAGCGGTTCCAGCCATGGTGTGATCGCACGGGCCATGCCGCCGATCAGGAAAAGCCCGCCAAAGGGCAGGTGGATCAGGGCCAGGTCCCCCATCACCGTGCCGAGAATGTCGGTGAAAAGCCGCGCACTCCCGGTGGCCTTTTCGTCGCCCTGCGACAGCCGCGAAATGATCTCGACCCCGTCAAGGTCTTCGCCGTGCAAATGCCGGTGCACCCGCACGAAACCACGTCCAGAGAGGGCCTCTTCCACGGCGGCGAAGCCATGATGGCTGGCTTCCAGCTTGTCGGCCAGCGCGGCCATGGCGGGGGTGTTTCGCGGCAGGGAAATATGGCCGCATTCCGACGGCGGGACAAAGCGTCCTCCCGCCGATTCATGGACCGGGGCGGCGTTGAACCCCGTTCCAAGCCCCACCACCAGCTTGGCGGCATGGGCCGGTGCCTTGGGCTGCGGCAGCAGGCGCAACAGGTCGTCTTCGGCAAGGTGGTTCAGGGCATGGCCCTGCGCCTGAAGGTCGTTCAGCACGGCCAGTTTCCGCGCCCCCGTAACCGCCCCAAGGCCCTCGCGGTCAACGCGCCAGTCGAGGTTGGTCATCTGGCCGACCCCGTCGCGCACCGGACCGGCGATGGCGACACAGGCGCCCGCCAGATCGCCGGGCGTCAGCTCGTCGAGGTAGCGCTCCAGCAAGGTCTCCAGACCGCTGGCGCCCTTGTTCGAAAAGCGGCGCACGCTGTCATGCTGGACGTCGCTGCCACGGGCCAGCGCCACGCGCGTATTGGTGCCGCCGATATCAGCCACGAGCGAGAGGTCTCGATGCATGGGCCTGTCCCCTTGTTAGCGCAAACGTTCCGCGATGGCGTGATAGGACGCTTTGGGCGTCCGCTGCAAGGTTTCGAAGTCCACATGGATCAGCCCGAACCGCTTTTCATAGCCGAGGGCCCATTCGTAATTGTCCATCAGCGACCAGATGAAATAGCCGCGCAGGTCCGCCCCGTCTGCAATCGCACGGCGGCAGGCGTCGAGATGGGCGTCGATATAGGCCAGCCGCTCGGGGTCGTTCACGGCGCCACCTGTCAGCACGTCGGGGTTCGCCATGCCGTTTTCGGTCACGTAGATCGGCAGGTCCGGCGCGAGCGTCGAGACCCGCGTGATGAACTGGTAAAGCCCCTCGGGGAAGATTTCCCATCCCATCTGGGTCTTGGGCAGGGGGCCGTCGATCTCTTGTAACGCAGGCCACGGGCCGGGTGCGGGGGCGATGTTCTTGCGGGTGTAGTAGTTGACGCCGATCCAGTCGAGCGGCTGGCAGATGGTGGCGAAATCGTCCTGCCAATTGTCGGGCATATGGGGGCCGAGGCCCTCCAGCGCCTCTTCGGGGTAAGCGCCTGTCAGCACGCCCTCCAGGAAGAAGCGGTTGTAGTAGGCGTCATAGGTGGCGGCGGCGCCGGCGGCCTCTTGGCTGCCATCGGCGGGGTTGGCCCATTCCATGTTGAAAACGCCGCCGAGATTGCCCATGCCGAGGCCGCGCATGACCTCGATCGACCGGCCATGGGACAGCAACACGTGGTGCATCGCGCGGGCGGTGGCGCGAATATCGCGCAGGCCGGGGGCGTGGTGGCCGAGGAAATGGCTGAGCCAGCCGACGCACCACGGCTCGTTGATCGGTGCGGCGGACCAGACGCGGTCGCCGATCCGCTCCATGATGACAGCGGTGAAATCTGCAAACCAGTCGGCGATGTCACGGTTGCGCCAGCCACCCCGGTCGGCCAGCGGCTGCGGCAGTTCCCAGTGATAGAGCGTCGCGGCGGGCTTCAGCCCCCGCTCCAGCAACCCGTCGACCAGCCGGTCATAGAAATCGAGCCCCTCTGCATTGGGTGTGCCGGTCCCCTCGGGCAGCACCCGTGCCCAAGAGGTCGAGAACCGATAGACATCGGCCCCCAGCCCTTGCAGCAGGTCAAGGTCTTCTTGCCACCGGTGATAGTGATCGCAGGCCCGTGCGCCGTCTTCGGCGCGGACCACATTGCCGGGGGTGGCGGCGAAACTGTCCCAATGGGTGGGGCCCGCCTTGCCAAAGGCATGGCCTTCGATCTGGTAGGCCGAGGTGGCGGCCCCGAAGAGGAACCCCTCGGGAAAATCTTTGCGTGTCCAGGTCATGGCGTCAGCTTTCGTGGTTGGCCGGGGCAGGGGTCGGCCCGGTCGATCGGCCAAGCATCAACTCGGCCTCCAGCAGGTGGTGGCGGGGGGTGCGGTGCGGATCGTCGATCAGGTCCAGCAGGGTCTCTGCGGCAAGCCGCCCGGCCTCGCGCACCGATGAGCGTGTGGCGGTGAATATCGGCACATCCCGGCCATTGCCGAGGTAGCTTAACTCGTCGTCATGGGTGATGACGCTGACATCGCGGCCCATGCGCAGGCCCGCATCCTCGATGGCGCGGCGCACACCGATGGCCGAGATCAGGGACGACACCAGAAAGGCCGTGGGCGCTTGGGCGACGCTCAGCATCGCCTCTGCCGCGGCGTATCCGTTCTGTTCGGTCATCTCGTCGGCGGCCATTATGGCGGGGTCGGGCGTCATGCCGCGATCGGACAGCGCCTTTTCAAAGCCCTGACGGCGGCGAATGGCGAAATCCATGTCTTCCAGGCCGTTGATGAAGGCAATGCGCCGGTGGCCGAGGTCGAGCAACAGTTGCGTCGCGCGGGCAAAGGCCCGGCGGTTGTTCACATCGACCCATGAGTATTCGGAAGATTCCGCAGAGGCGCGGCCATGCACGACAAAAGGCATGTCGAGATCCTGAAGCAGGCGGATGCGGCGTTCATCCGAGCGCGGGCCATGGATCACGATGCCATCCACCGCCTTCTTCTGGGCCAGAGCGCGATAGGCATCGTCTTCGGAATCGTCAGGGACGATGGACAGCGTCATGTCATAGCCCGCGCGGGAATAGATGTCGCCCGCCCCGGCGATGAAATCGGAAAACACCGGGTTCATCATCTCGTGCTTGGTCGAGATCGGGATGACATGGCCGATCATGTGCGATTTGCCGGTGGCCAGGCCACGGGCGCGCGTATTGGGGCGATAGTTGTGTCGCAGGGCGGCGGCCTGAACCCGGTTGCGGGTGGCTTCGCTGACCTCGGGGTAGCCGTTCAGGGCCCGGCTGACCGTGGTCTGCGAGAGTCCGAGAGATTCGGCAAGCTGTTTGAGGTTCATTGCCAAGATAGGGTCCGCCCGCTCCCAAAGCGCTTTCAAATACCAGCTAGTATCTGGGATTCCGAGGGGCTGTCAAAGGCTCTTTCCAAACTTCTCATGTTAACAGTGCTCAATAAATGCGAGAGATCCTGTCTTGCTGATTGACAGACGGGGGGGAATCAAGGATTGCTTGGAGGGTATCAAAGCGCTTTGGAAACGCGGCAACCGCAATCCAGACTATCGGCCTATGGCCGACCCAAGGGAGGACGTAATGAATAAATCACTTCTCGCCAGCGCAGGCGTGCTGGCCCTGACGGCAGGGCTCGCCTACGGACAGGATCTCATGTTTACCCCCGGCGAGGGCGACTTTAGCTGGGACAGCTATGACGCCTTTGCCGAGGCCACCGACCTGAGCGGCCAGACCCTGACCATCACCGGCCCGTGGATCGGTGCCGACGGCGATCTGGTCGAAAGCGTGCTGGCCTATTTCGAGGCCGCGACCGGCGCCACCGTGAACTACTCGGGCTCCGACAGCTTTGAGCAGGACATCGTGATTTCGATCCAGGCCAACAGCCCGCCGAACATCGCCGTCTTCCCGCAGCCGGGCCTTGCCGCCGACATGGCCGCCCGTGGCGCGCTGACGCCGCTGCCTGACGGCACCGCCGACTGGGTGCGTGAAAACTACGCCGCGGGCCAGTCCTGGGTCGATCTGGGCACCTATGCCGGCCCCGATGGCGCTGACGCGCTCTATGGCTTTTTCTACAAGGTCGACCTGAAATCCCTGGTCTGGTACTCGCCCGAGGCGTTCGATGAAGCGGGCTACGACATTCCGCAGTCGATGGAGGAGCTTCAGGCCCTGACCGACCAGATCGTCGCCGATGGCGGCACGCCGTGGTGCATCGGTCTGGGATCGGGCGCGGCGACTGGCTGGCCGGCCACCGACTGGGTGGAAGACCTGCTGCTGCGCACGCAGCCGCCCGAAGTCTATGACCAGTGGGTGACCAACGAGATTCCGTTCAACGACCCGCGCATCGTGGCGGCGATCGAGGAATTCGGTCACTTCGCCCGCAATGACGACTATGTGGCCGGTGGCGCAAGCTCGGTCGCCACGACCGACTTCCGCGACAGCCCGGCGGGCCTGTTCTCCTATCCGCCGGAATGCTACATGCACCGTCAGGCGTCGTTCATTCCGACCTTCTTCCCCGAAGGCGCGGATAGCGATTTCTTCTACTTCCCGTCCTATGCCGGTCTTGACCTGGGCAACCCGGTTCTGGGCGCAGGCACGCTGTGGGCCATCACCGAAGAGTCCCCCGCGGCCGAGGCTTTCGTCTCGTTCCTGGAAACCCCGATCGCGCATGAGCTGTGGATGGCACAGTCGGGCTTCCTGACGCCCTATGCCGCAGCCAACCCGGCGGTCTTCCCGACCGATGCACAGCGGTCGATGAATGACATCCTTCTGGGCGCCACCACCTTCCGCTTCGACGGCTCTGACCTGATGCCGGGCGAAATCGGGGCCGGCGCGTTCTGGACCGGCATGGTCGATTATGTCTCGGGTGCAAGCGCCGAAGATGTGGCCACCGCGATCCAGGAGCGTTGGGACTCGATCCAGTAACGCAATGATCCAAGGCCCGGACCGCGCGCCGCGTGGTCCGGGCCCTTTTTGACCTGACAGGGGAGGGACGGTCATGTCACCGTTGTTTCAGGGGATCATTACGATCCTTGTGGGGGTGTTCGGCTGCGTGGGCTATTTCTACGCCGCCAACCTGTTGCTCGACAAAGTGATCTTTCCCGCGCGGGGTCCGAATATCGGCCGAAACATCAACCGCGCCACCGCTGTCCGGCCTTGGCTGTTCCTGCTGCCTGCGATCCTCGCGCTCTCCGTTTACCTCGTCTATCCGGTGGTGGGCAGCTTCTGGCGCTCGCTGTTCAACCGGTCTGGCGAAGAGTTCATCGGGATGGACAACTACGGCGCCCTCTTTGCCGACGACGTGTTCCGGCAAGCACTGTTCAACAACGCTCTGTGGGCCTTGGTCGTGCCGGCGGCGGCGACATTCTTTGGCCTCCTGGTGGCGCAGCTGACCGACCGGCTCAAATGGGGCAATATCGCGAAATCCCTGATCTTCATGCCGATGGCGATTTCCTTCGTGGGGGCCTCGCTGATCTGGAAATTCGTCTATGCGGGCGACCCGGATATCGGCATCATCAACGCAGTGCGCGACGGACTGGGCCTTGACCCGATGGACCCGATACAGGTGCCGTTCTGGAACAATTTCTTCCTCATGGCGATCCTCATCTGGATTCAGACCGGGTTTGCCATGGTGATCCTGTCTGCTGCCCTGCGCGGTATCCCCGAGGAAACGGTCGAGGCCGCGATCATCGACGGCGCCAATCCCTTCCAGCTGTTCTTCAAGATCAAGGTGCCGCAGATCATGGGCACCATCGTGGTGGTCTGGACGACGATCACCATCCTTGTGCTCAAGGTCTTTGACATCGTCTACACGATGACCGGGGGCAATTTCGGCACCCAGATCCTGCCCAGCTACATGATGACCCTGATGTTCCGCGATGACGGGCGGGCGACCGCCGTGGCCGTGGTGATCATGGTCGTGGTGCTGCCGGTGATGATCTGGAACATCCGACAGGCCCAGAAGGAGATGCGCTGATGGACAACATCGCCGGACAGAACAACAGCCTGAAATGGGCCGTGAACATTACCGTCGCGCTGCTGGTTGTCGCGTGGCTGATCCCGACCGTTGGGCTTTTCGTCTCGTCCTTCCGCGACCGCGACCAGATCACCGCCTCTGGCTGGTGGCTGGCGCCGTTCTCGGTCGAACTGACCTACCGGACGCGGGCCGATGACGCCGCCCCGAGGCAGGAGGGCGATCTTTGGATCGTCGAAGGCAATATTTTCGGGACCGGCGAAGTGGCCGATGCCTTTGCCAGCGGCGACGCGTCGATCACCGCCTTTGGCGTGACCGGGCGTGACCCCGCCGCGTTCGCAGCCGGGACCGAGGGCGAAAACCGCGATGGCGGCACCTTGTTGGTGATGGCCGATGGCAGTTATCGCTACACCTCGACGGAAGAGCCGGACGCGCGCGGGCCGCGCATCTATTTTGCCGCCGCCACACCGCCCGATTTCACGATGGACAACTACCAGACCATCCTGACCGCACAGACGGCCGATGAACGCGCCGCGTCGCAGGCGCAGGGGGCGACCTTCTGGGATCTGCTCTTTGACGAAGAGGGCATTTTCCGGAACTTCGTCAACACGTTCACGGTGACCATCCCGGCCACGGTCATCCCGATCCTGATCGCGGCCTTCGCGGCCTATGCATTGGCGTGGATGGATTTTCCGGGGCGCGGGTTGCTGATCGCCGCCGTGGTGGGCCTGCTGGTCGTGCCGCTGCAACTGGCGCTTGTGCCGCTTCTGAACCTGCACAACCGCATCGGGATCGGGCAGAGCTTTCTCGGGATATGGATGGCCCATACCGGGTTTGGCCTGCCGCTCGCGATCTATCTTCTGCGTAACTACATGGTCGGGTTGCCGCGCGACATCATCGAGGGCGCGAAGGTGGATGGGGCGACGGATTTCCAGATCTTCACCAAGATCATCCTGCCGCTCAGCTTTCCGGCGCTGGCAAGCTTTGCCATTTTCCAGTTTCTCTGGACCTGGAATGACCTGTTGGTCGCCAAGGTGTTCCTGCCCTCCGACGATGCCTCGAAGGTGATGACCGTTCGGATCGCCGACGACCTGCTCGGCTCTCGTGGGGGGGACTGGGGCATTCTGGCGGCGGCGGCCTTCGTCTCGATCGCGGTGCCCGTTATCGTGTTCTTCACAATGCAACGTTTCCTCGTGCGCGGCCTGTTGGCCGGCTCGGTCAAGTAAGGAACCGAAAGACCCATGAACCTCATGCAAGACATGTCCCCCGCCCATGTGGCGGCCCCCGACAAGGACTGGTGGCGGGGGGCGGTAATCTACCAGATCTACCCCCGCAGCTTCCAGGACTCGAACGGTGACGGGATCGGTGATCTCTCTGGCATCATTCACCGGCTGGACCATATCGCGGGCCTCGGGGTCGATGCGATCTGGATTTCGCCGTTCTTCCGTTCGCCCATGCTCGATTTCGGTTATGATGTCTCGGATTACCGAGACGTCGATCCGATGTTCGGTACGCTGGGGGATTTCGACGCGCTTATCGCCCGGGCCCATGAATTGGGGCTGAAGGTGCTGATCGACCTTGTCATCAGCCATACCTCGGACCAGCACGCGTGGTTTCAGGAAAGCCGCCAGAGCCGCGAAAATTCGCGCTCGGACTGGTATGTCTGGGCCGACGCCAAGCCCGATGGCACCCCCCCCAACAACTGGCTGTCGATCTTCGGCGGCTCGGCATGGGAATGGGATGGCGAGCGGATGCAGTACTACCTGCACAACTTCCTGACGCAGCAACCCGACCTGAACCTGCACAACCCCGACGTGCAGGACGCGCTGCTGGACGTGGTGCGGTTCTGGCTGGAGCGCGGCGTCGATGGCTTTCGTCTGGATACGATCAATTTCTACTTCCATGACAAGGAATTGCGGGACAATCCTGCCCTGAACCCGGAAGAGCGTAACGCCACCATCGCGCCAGAAGTGAACCCCTATAACTGGCAAGATCACCTTTATGACAAGAACCAGCCCGAAAACCTGGACTTCCTGAAACGCTTTCGCGCGGTGCTGGACGAGTTTCCCGCAGCCGCCGCCGTGGGCGAAGTCGGCGACGCGCAGCGCGGGTTGGAAATTCAGGCCGACTACACCTCGGGCGGCGACAAGGTGCATATGTGCTATTCCTTCGAGTTCCTGTCCGGCATCGCCCCGACCGCCGACCGGGTGGGCGAGGTGCTGAGCCGCTACGAGGACGGCATCGGCGACGGATGGGCCTGTTGGGCGTTTTCCAATCATGACGTGGTGCGCCATGCGACCCGGTGGGCGCTGAGCCCCGCCGCGCAGCGCAATTACGCTGCCCTGCTTCTGGCGATGCGCGGCTCGGTTTGCCTGTATCAGGGCGAAGAGCTGGGACTGACCGAGGCCTACGTGCCCTACGAGCATTTGCAAGACCCCTACGGCATCCGCTTCTGGCCCAAGTTCAAGGGCCGCGACGGGTGTCGCACGCCGATGCCATGGGTCACCGATAATGGCAATGGCGGCTTCACCGAGGGCAAGCCGTGGCTGCCGATCGCCGTCGAACACCTGGCGCAATCGGTGTCGGCGCAGGACGGGCAGGACGACAGCATGTTGGCCTTCTACCGCCGCATGATCGCCTTTCGCGCCACCGAACCGGCGCTGTCCAAGGGCAGTTTCGAGCTGTTGCGGGCCGGGGACGGGATTGTTGCGTTCATACGGGAGCATGACGGACGGCGCGTGCTCTGCGCCTTCAACCTGTCCGATGCGCCGTTGGAATTTGACTGGCCGGAGGGCGACTGGACGCCGCTCGCCGCGCCGTTCGAGCAGGCGAAGAGACCGTTTATCGGGCCTTGGCAGGCCGTCTTCGCAGCATCAGGGGAGGGAACCGATGGCTGATCTGATACTCAAGGATGTCGTGAAATCCTATGGCGACGTCAATGTGTTGAGGGACATCAACCTCGACATCGAAACCGGCGAGCTGATCGTGTTCGTCGGCCCCTCGGGCTGCGGCAAGTCCACCTTGCTGCGCATGATCGCGGGGCTGGAAAAGATCACCGCGGGAACGCTGTCGATCGACGGGCAGGTGATGAACGACGTGCCCCCCGCGCAGCGCGGGATCGCCATGGTGTTTCAGACCTACGCGCTCTATCCGCACATGACCGTGCGCGAGAACATGGCCTTTGCCCTGCGCATCGCGGGCCAGTCGAAGGAAGAGATCGAGCAGGCCGTGAACGCGGCGGCTGAAAAGCTGCAACTGACGGACTACCTCGATCGGCTGCCCAAGGCGCTGTCAGGCGGGCAACGGCAGCGGGTGGCCATTGGCCGTGCCATTGTGCGCGACCCCAAGGTCTATCTCTTCGATGAACCGCTGTCGAACCTCGACGCGGCCCTGCGGGTGGCAACCCGGATCGAGATCGCGCAATTGAAGGAACAGATGCCGGACTCGACCATGATCTACGTGACCCACGATCAGGTCGAGGCGATGACGCTGGCCAGCCGGATCGTCGTGCTGGCCAACAAGGGCATTGCGCAGGTGGGCAGCCCGCTGGAGCTTTATGAAAAGCCCAACAGCGAGTTCGTGGCGCAATTCATCGGCTCGCCGCAGATGAACCTGCTGGAAGGCGAGATCGTCGAGACAGGCGAACAGACCCGGCTGAACCTGAAACGCGGCGGCGGCACGATCCTGTCGCACTACCCGTCGAAGCCCGAAGATCAGGGCGCCAGCGTCAAGGTCGGTATCCGGCCCGAAGACATGGTCGTTGCCGAGGGGGAAGATTATGCGTTTGAAGGCAAGGTCGACATCACCGAGGCGCTTGGCGAAGTGACGTTGCTTTACTTCGAGAAGGAAGCGCTCGGGGCCGATCCTGTCATTGCCAAGCTGTCCGGCGTGCATTCCGACCGGCGCGGCAAAACCCAAAGGATGACCGCCGCCCCGGAACGAGTGCATGTGTTCAAGGACGGGGTGTCGCTGCTCTACCGCTGACGCCAAGCTCACAATCCCGCGACGGAACGGCCCCTTTGGTGCGGAAACCTGCCACTGGGGCCGTTCGCCTTTTGACCCTCCTTTCGCGCGTGCCTATAAGGCAGAAGCGCGGCGCGGAGATATTGCGTATGATCCGATTCATCTTTTCCTTTTTCGGGGGCATTTTCAGCTTCCTGACCAACGGGCTTGTCATGGGCGCGTTGATCGCCGGGGGCGTGGTGTTTTCCTATGCGCGCGACCTGCCGGACTATCAGACGCTGGCCCAGTATGCCCCCGCCACGATCAGCCGGATCTACTCGGGCGAGGGCCAGATCATGGATGAATTCGCCGCCGAACGGCGGATTTACGCCTCGATTGACGAAA
Organism: Nioella nitratireducens; assembly: GCF_001879715.1. Classification (GTDB taxonomy): domain Bacteria; phylum Pseudomonadota; class Alphaproteobacteria; order Rhodobacterales; family Rhodobacteraceae; genus Nioella; species Nioella nitratireducens. Next base: position 11,973 of record NZ_MNBW01000012.1, read on the forward strand.
TCCCCGATCTGGTCGCCCATGCTTTCGTCAGTGCCGAAGATCGCAATTTCTACGAACATGCGGGCTATGACCCGCGCGCCATCGCGGCGGCCTTTATCGAGGCGGTGCGATCGCGCGGGCGCGACGTGCGGGGCGCCTCGACCATCACCCAACAGGTGATGAAGAACTTCCTGCTCGACGGCTCGCGCACCATCGAGCGGAAGATCCGTGAAATCATTCTTGCCGCCCGGATCGAGCGCACGCTTACCAAGGACCGCATTCTGGAACTTTACCTGAACGAGATTTTCCTGGGCCAGAACTCCTATGGCGTGGCCGCAGCCGCGCAGACCTATTTCAACGCCGACCTCGCCGATTTACGCCCTGAACAGGCCGCTTATCTGGCGGCGCTGCCGCAGGCACCGTCGCAATTGCACCCGGTGCGCGACTACGACCGCGCCGTCAGCCGCCGCAATTACGTGCTGCGCGAGATGTTCCAGAACGGCTATCTCAGCGAGACCGAGATGCAGCGCGCGCAGGCCGCGCCGCTGGAAACCGTGCAGGGCGGGCAGATCGAACCTTTCCGCGCGCAACTGCCGCCGCGCAACTATTTCACCGATGAAATCCGCCGCCAATTGAGCCGTGATTTCGGGCAGGACGAATTTTTCTCGGGCGGCTACACCGTGCGCGCGACGATGGATGGCAGCCTTCAGGGCGCCGCCGAACGCTCGTTGCGCCGGGCGCTGGAAAGCTACGACCGGGACCGGGGCCTGTGGCGCCCGCCGCTGGCCACCATCGACCCCGATGATCTGGCCGCCGCTGGCGAAGATGGCTGGCGCGACCTGCTGGCCGAGGTCTCGATCCCGCGCGACATTGACGGGTGGCATGTGGCCGTGGTGCTGGAGGTTGGCAACACCCATGCCCGCATCGGTATCGAGGGTGTCGAGGATGACGAGGACGGCCACTGGATTGCACCGGAAGACGTGACATGGGCGCGCCCGGTCGATGCGGACGGCAACCGGGGCGACCGCGCACAAGTGGCGGGTGACCTGCTGACCGTGGGTGACGTTGTCCATGTGCGGGCCATCACCGACGGCAACGGCGATTTCCAACGCTGGTCGCTACGTCAGATCCCCGAGGTGCAGGGCGGCTTCATGGCGATGGACGTGAATACCGGCCGGGTGCTGGCGATGCAGGGGGGGTTTTCCTACCAGTATTCGTCCTTCAACCGCGCCACCCAGGCGACGCGGCAGCCGGGGTCGAACTTCAAGCCCTTCGTCTATGCCGCCGCGCTTGATTCCGGCTATAGCCCCAATACCATCGTGCTGGATGCCCCGATCGAGGTGGATACGGGTGAAGGCATCTGGCGGCCAACCAACGCCTCGAACGAATTTCTCGGCCCCGCGCCGATGCGCATCGGCCTTGAACGGTCGCGCAACCTGATGACCGTGCGTCTGGCCCAAGATCTGGGGATGGAGACGGTGGCCCGCTATGCCGAACGCTTTGGTGTCTATGACGAGTTGCAGCCTTACCTGGCGAACTCTCTTGGGGCGCAGGAAACCACGCTGTTCCGCATCGTGGCGGCCTATGCGATGTTTGCCAATGGCGGCGAACGGGTCGAACCGACGCTGGTTGACCGGGTGCAGGACCGCTTTGGTCAGACGGTCTATCGCCACGACCAGCGCATCTGTCAGGACTGCGCCGCCGGGGAACTGCCCGAAGGCGAGGCCCCCCGCATCGTGTCGAACCGCGAGCGGGTGATCGACGCGATCACCGCCTATCAGTTGACCTCGATGATGCAGGGTGTGGTCCAGCGCGGCACGGCCGCCGGCACCGTTGGTTCGGCAGGGCTGGGTGTTCCCATCGCGGGCAAGACCGGCACCACCAACGACGCGCGGGACGTATGGTTTACCGGCTTTTCGTCCAATATCGTGGCGGGCTGCTACATTGGTTATGACACGCCGCGCCCGCTTGGCCGGGGGGCCTCGGGCGGGGCGATTTGCGGCCCGGTCTTTGCCGATTTCATGCGGGTGGCCATCGACGAATATGGCGGCGGTCCGTTCCGGGTGCCGCCGGGCGGGCATTTCTACCCGATCGACCGCTATTCCGGCCAGCGGCTGGAAGATGGCGCCTCGGGCCCCGACGTGGTGCGCGAGTATTTCCGCGACGGCTATGAGCCGTTCTTCGGTATGCTCTCGGTTGTCGATGGGGGCTTTGGCATGGGCAGCAGCTTGCCGATGTTCGGCGCTGGCGGTAACCCGAATGCGCCCTCCACCGATGGCGGTGAGGTGGTGGATGGCAACACAACCGCGCAGGGTGAGGGCGGCACGGTCGAAACCTCGACCGGCAACACAGCGCGGGTGCCGCTTGGCACCGGCTTTGGTGAACTGACCTCGGGCGGGCTTTACTGACACCCTTCGCCTTGGCGCCGGGCGCGCGCCCGGTTTTGGCGGCCCCGGCACCGTGCGCCCGCTTGCAGGCGGGCAAGGGCTGGTCTACATCCAACCGATAGCAATGACAGGCAGGCGAGTTGAACCATGCGGGCCGAAACCCAGAGCCATATCGAGAAAATCCGGAAATCCCTGACCCTTCTGGGCCAGCGGATGGACCTTGAGACGGCGGACCACCGGCTGGAGGAATTCAACGCGCGCGTCGAAGACCCTGATCTGTGGAACGACCCCGACAAGGCGCAGAAGCTGATGCGCGACCGGCAGGTTCTGGTCGACAAGCTTGCGACCTACAAGGCGATCACGACCGGGCTCAACGACAATATCGAGCTGATCGAACTGGGCGAGATGGAGGATGACGACGATGTCGTCACCGAGGCGGAAGAGGCGCTGAAGGCCTTGGCCAAGACCGCCGCCGCCAAGGAGCTGGAGGCGCTTTTGGATGGCGAGGCCGACAGCAATGATACCTTCCTCGAGATCAACTCGGGCGCGGGCGGCACCGAAAGCTGTGACTGGGCGTCGATCCTTGCGCGGATGTATGTCCGTTGGGCCGAGAAAAAGGGCTACGAGGTCGAGCTTCAGGCTGAAAGCGCCGGCGAAGAGGCGGGCATAAAATCGGCCACCTACAAGATTTCCGGCCACAATGCCTATGGCTGGCTGAAATCGGAATCAGGTGTGCATCGCCTTGTGCGGATCAGCCCCTATGACAGCGCTGCCCGGCGGCACACGTCCTTCAGCTCGGTCTGGGTTTACCCCGTGGTCGACGACAATATCGAGATCGAGGTGAACCCCTCTGACATCCGCATCGACACCTACCGGTCGTCGGGTGCTGGCGGTCAGCACGTGAACACCACGGATTCGGCTGTTCGGATCACCCACATTCCCACGGGGATCGTGGTCACAAGCTCGGAGAAGTCGCAGCACCAGAACCGCGATATCGCCATGAAGGCGCTGAAATCGCGGCTCTACCAGCAGGAACTGGACCGCCGCAACGCCGCCATCAACGAGGCGCATGAGAACAAGGGCGACGCGGGCTGGGGCAACCAGATCCGGTCCTATGTGCTTCAACCCTACCAGATGGTGAAAGACCTGCGGACGGGGTTCGAGACCTCGGATACCCAAGGCGTGCTTGACGGCGATCTGGACGGGTTGATGGCCAGCGTGCTGGCCATGGACGTTTCCGGCAAGAGCCGCGCCGAGGCCCAGTCCGAGGACTGAGCCCGCCATTCCGCCCTGATTTCCCTTGGCACGGTCAAGCATCCTCCCGTAGCATCGCGCGCAAGGGAGTATTTCGTGATGAGTGATACCAGCCAGGCTTTGCCTGCCGCGTCAAAGGTGCCCGAAATCCGGGACATGCAGATGGGCGATATAGCCTATGCCCTGCGGTGCGGATGGCGGGACTTCCGGCAAAAACCCATGATGGGGCTGTTCTTTTCGCATATCTACGTGATCGGTGGATGGGCGATGTATGTCTTCTTTTTCGTCACCGGGCAAATCTGGTGGGCGCTGCCCTTTACTGTCGGCTTCCCGCTGATGGCTCCGTTTCTGGCCGTTGGGCTTTACGAGGTGTCGCGGCGGCTGGAGATGGGAGATACCGATTTCCGGCGCAACGATATCTTTGGCGTGGTTTGGCGTCAGCGGCTCAGGCAGTTACCGCTGATGTCGTGGGTCATCATCGTCTATTTCCTGTTCTGGTCGTTCTTTGCCCATATGCTGTTCGCGTTGTTCATGGGGCCGTCGGTGCTGATGAATGTCAGCTCAAGCTATGCCTATCTTTTGCAGTCAGAGGGGCTGCTGATGCTGCTGACCGGCACCGCCTTCGGCGCGGTTTTCGCCTTTGTCCTTTTTTGCCTGACGGTGATCTCGCTGCCGCTGCTGTTGGACAAGGAACTGGATTTCGTGACGGCCATGATCACCAGCATCGCCGTGGTCAAGCGTAACCCCAAGGTCATGATTGCGTGGGGGATGGTGATCGCAACGCTCAGTTTCGCTGCCATGGCGCCCGCACTTCTGGGGTTGTTCATCGTGCTGCCGGTGCTTGGACACGCAAGCTGGCATGTCTATCGCCGGGCGCTTGAAACCGAGTAGGCAGGGGGGCGCGCCACCGAAAACGGCCCCACGAAATTCGCGGGGCCGCCCATGACATAAGTGATCTGGAGAGTCGCCGATCAGGCGTCGGTGGTGCCGTTCTGGGGCGCCGCTGCTTTGGCGGCGGCGGCCTGCTGCGGTTGTGCCGCGGGGCGCTTGTTGGTGCCGCCATTGGACAGCGGGTCTTCCTGACGCTGCACCGAGCCTTCGAAATGCGCACCGCTTTCGATGGCGATGGTCTTGTGGATGATGTCGCCTTCGACCTTGGCGGTCGAGGTCAGGCGCACTTTTAGGCCACGGACACGGCCAACGACGCGGCCGGTCACGACGATGTCGTCGGCCACGATCTCGCCCTCTATGGTGGCGCCTTCGCCTACGGTCAGCAGATGTGCGCGGATGTCGCCCTGCACGGTGCCTTCCACCTGAATATCGCCGGTGGTCCGAAGATTACCGGTGATCGTCAGATCCGAGCTGAGAACGGATGCGGGCGGTTTGGGCTTGGAGCTGGTAAGGGGCATAGAGGATTTGTCCGAGGATCCTGACTTGGCGGGCTCTGCCGCAGTTTCGGGTTTTTCGGCGGTTCCGGCTGCTTTTGCGCCGGGCTCGTTGATCTTGGATTTAGAAAACATTTCTACCTGCCGTAATGTACGTCATGGGGTTTCGGGGCGTGCCACCGGTGCGAACCTCATAGTGAAGATGGGGCCCCGTCGACCGTCCGGTGCTTCCCATATCACCGATCCGATCCCCGCGCGAGACCCTTTGGCCCTCCTGAACCCGTATGCGCGACATATGGGCGTAGCGCGTTTCAAAGCCCATGGCGTGGCGCAGCACCACGACATTGCCGTATCCGCTCTGCCGTCCGGCAAAGCTGACAACCCCGTCGCCGGTCGCGTAGATCGGCGAGCCGTGCGCCCCGGCCATGTCCACACCGGAATGCAGACGCCGCCCGCCATTGAACGGGTCGCTGCGATAGCCAAAGGTCGAGCTGATCCGGTAAGACGTGCGCAAAGGCATTGAAAACGGAAGGTTTTCGGCTGCCATGCGGCGCAGGTTCAGCAGGTCGAGCTGGGCCAGAACCTCATTGGCGCGAATCTCTTCCGGGTCGGGTTCTTCGCCGCTCGACGACATGGTGATCGGCATCAGCGGGCCACCTTGTCCGTTGTAGCTGGCGCGCATCTGGTTCACCAGATCATCGGTCGACAGGCCCGCGTCCTGGAACATCGTGTCGAGCGGGGCCATCGACATCTCGACCGCGTCTTCGATCTGCGCGAAAATCCGCTCGTTGCGTTCATCGGCAAGGGCTTGGGTAAATTCGAGATCGCCAACCTCGTCTTCGGCGTTGCGGGCGGTGGCCACGGCATCGTCGCGTTCATCGGCGGCCCGGCGCAACGCCATCGACAGATAATCGACGGTGCGTTCCATTTCCTGCGCGCGGGCGGCGGCGGTCTGGACCGGGCTGTCGTCGTTTTCGATCTCGGCTTGCAGCGCGGCCATCTGTTCGCGGGCGGTGTCGCGTTCGCCCATCACCCGTCGCAGCGTGGTCTGGATGACCTCGACAGCGGTTTCCAGTTCGCGGCGGCGCTCTTCCGAGGCCAGCAGGCGCGATTGCATGGCCGAAACCTCGTCCATCGCCACCGAAAACCGCTCTTGGCTGGCCTGCGCTTCCGAGGCGCGGGCATCGCGTTCCTGCGAGATGGCGTTGAGCCGACTTTCATAGGCAATCTGCGCGCGCTCGGCCTGATCGCGGACGCTGCCGGCGCTGATCGAGTCGATCAGGAAGATCGAGGTAACGATCACCGTCCAGCCCACAACCAGCGAGCAGCCCGTCAGCATCACCGCTTGCGTGGCGGGCCGCAGACGCACGTAGCGCATGCCTTGGTCGGATTTCAGGAAGAGCCGCTGCTCTGGCAAATATCGTTCAAGAACCGTATTCAGACGGTTGGTCAGGCGTGTTTTCACGTCGCTGTGCCCCATTACCCTTGTCGATCGCCGCGCGCTGTCCCTGTCCCCACAAAGCAAACGCCAGCATCCAAGGGGATAGGACAAACGCCGGTTCGGCTCAAACCTTTTTCCCGCCAACCTGTGGATAAACCCGCTTTTCCGCCGGCGTTTGGCGAGATTCCGCCCAAATTGGGGGCTTTCGGGCAGCGGTCAGGTGACCGATCCGGTCTCCGAGAGGGGCCAGTAGAAATCCGGCGGCAACCCGGCCTCGGCGCGTTTTTCCTCGTTGAACGGAGGCTTTAGCGGACCGTGGAAGTAGGTTTGGACAAGCCGGTGGAATTCGTCCTTGGGGTCGATGTCATGGCGTCCGCAGAGGAAGTGGAACCATTTGGAGCCATAGGCCACATGATGCACCTCTTCTGCGTAGATGACCTCCAGCGCCGCGACGGCCTGTTCGGCGGCTGGGTCTGTGGCCTTGCGAAAAACCTCGATCATCCCCGGCGTCACGTCCAGCCCGCGCGCCTCCAGCACCATGGGCACCACGGCCAGACGGCCCATGATATCCTCTGCCGTCTCTTCCGCCGCACGCCACATGCCGGCATGGGCGGGCAGATCGCCGTAGAAACTGCCCATGGTGTCGAGACAGCCGGTCACCAGTTGGAAATGCTTGGATTCCTCGTCGGCCGATTTGACCCAATCGTCGTAGAATCCGATGGGCATCGGGACATGGCCAAACCGCGCGATGATGTCCCAATGCAGATCGACCGCGTTCAGTTCGATATGCGCGACCGCATGCAGCAGCGCCTTGCGCCCCTCGGGGGTGCCGGGGCGGCGGCGCGGTACGTCGCGCGGGTCCAGCAGGTCAGGCTGCGCGGGGCGGGCAGGGCGCAGGGGTGGGGTGGCCGTTCCAACCGCGATCGGCGCGGCCTCGCCCGTGCGCGATGCAACCCACTGTGCCGCGAACCGGCGGCTGAGATCGGTCTTTTCGCGGGCGTCGGCGGTTTCAAGCACCGTCGCTGCCATCTGGGTCAGCGTCGTCGGGGTCACAGGGCCTGCACCGCCTCCAGCACGTCGGCGGCGTGGCCTGCGACCTTCACCTTGGGCCAGACACGGGCGACGGTGCCCGCGCCATCAATCAGGAAAGTGGCGCGCTGGATGCCCATGCTCTTCTTGCCATACATGTTCTTTTCGACCCACGTGCCGTAGGTTTCGCACAGCGTTCCATCGGCATCTGACACGAGGATGACGCCGAGGTCATGCTTGGCGATGAATTTCTCATGCTTGGCGACAGTATCCCTGGATACCCCGATGACCGTCGCGCCCGCGGCCTGAAAGTCGGGCAGCATGGCGGTGAAATCATTGGCTTCGGTGGTGCAGCCCGGCGTGTCGTCGCGCGGGTAGAAATACAGCACCACGGGGCCGGGGCGCAGGGAAGACAGGGTCAGATCGGTGCCCCCGTCGCGGGGCAGGGTGAAATCCGGGGCGGTCGTTCCGGGGTCGATCATGAAAAGCTCCTTGTCATCGGCGGAAAAACGCAAGTCCGGTTTGCAAGCTAGGCGAAATGCGGCGAAGATAAAGACCGAAAGAGACCAACAGACCAATCTGATCGAGCACCATCCCTGATGTCAGACACCGGCCCCGATCCGCTGCCGCCCCGACCGAGGCGCCGGCGTCCCCTGCGCTGGCTTTTGCGGGGCGTTGCGTTGTTGGTTGTTCTGACAACGGGGCTGTTGCTGGCGCTGGCCTATCCGCCCGGCGGGGGCCGGGTCGTGCCGCTGCCGGAATGGGCGCGGGCGCGGATCGAGGCCCGGATCGACGCGTCGATGCCTGCGGGCGAGGTGACGGTGGGCAGTGTCGGCGTGGCCCTGTCGCGCGGGCGCCTGATGCCGCGCATCCGCTTCACCGACCTGCGCCTGTCCGAGGCGGGGCAGCCCCGCGTCATCCTGCCTGCACTCGAGGTCGAGATGGACCGCGCTTCGATGCTGCGCGGCGACATGCGCCCGCGCCGCGTGGCCATCCTCGGGGCGGGTCTGCGGGTGGCGCGGGCGGCGGATGGCAGCCTCGACCTTGCCTTCGCGGGAACCGAGTCCGCCGAACCCCGCGATCTGGCCCAGACCATGGCGGGGATCGACCGGATGTTCCAGCAAACGGTCTTTTCCCGGCTGGAACGGGTGGAGGGGCAGGGCATGACCCTGAGCATCGAAGACTCGGACTCGGGCGAGATCCTTCGAATTTCCGATGCGACGATAGATCTGCATCCGGCAGGGGACGCCCTGATCCTGTCGGCCGAGGGGGCGTTGGAGGATCGGCCCGACAGCACCCTGTCGCTGACCTTCGTGCGCCATGCCGACCTGTCGGAAACCGTGGCGGCGGCCGAGTTCACCAACCTGCACAGCCGCGATATCGCGCTGTTTTCCGACGCGCTGGAATGGCTGACGCTGGTCGATGCGCCACTGTCGGGGCGGCTGTCGACGGTGCTGTTCGATGACGGGTCGGTTGGCACGCTGTCCGGCGCGCTCGATGTCGGGGCCGGGCAGGCGGTGCCCGGCGGCGGTGTCGATCCGCTGCCGCTGAACGCGATGATGCTGAGTTTTGATTACGACGCCGCCTCGGCGCGCATGTGGATCAACGATTTCACGCTGGATGCCCCGGCCTTGTCGGTTCGGCTCTCGGGTCATGCGACCTTGCAGGACGGGCCGATCTACCTTGCGCAGGTGCAACTCGATGAAATCACCGCCGATCCGCCCGGCGTGTTCGCAGCCCCCGTCAGCTTTGCCGGGGGGGCGGTCGATCTGCGGCTGCAACTCTACCCCTTCGCCTCGGTGGAGTTCGGCCAAGCGGTGCTGTTCGACGAAGGGCTGCACCTGACCATGCGCGGGCGCGTCGCGGCGGAACCAGAGGGGTTGGCGGTGCGCCTTGACGCCGAGGTGCCGGACCTCGAGGCCAGCCGCGTTGCGCCGCTGTGGCCGGTGTCGGCCATTCCGCATACTCGGGACTGGATCGACGAGAACGTCCTTGGCGGCACCATCCAGAACGTGCGTGCAGGGCTGCGTCGCGCCGCAGGAGAGCCGGGTACACGGGTCGCCGTGACCTTCGACTTTCACGATGCACTGGTGCGTGGATTGCGGCGGATGGCCCCGATCGAGGGCGGGGCCGGGTATCTCGACATCAGCGACAACGCCGTTACGGTTGCCCTGCACGAGGGACATGTAACCGCCCCGGATGGCGGCGACCTCGACCTTGCGGGCAGCGTCCTGCGTATTTCCGACACCCGCGAGCGCGAGCCGCCGATGCGGATCGACCTGTCGGTCGAGGGACCGATTTCCTCGGCGCTGACGCTGATCGCGGCAGAGCCGTTCAACCTGCTCGACCAGTTCCCGTTCGATCCCGCAACCGTGGCCAATGGCCGGGCTGATCTGCGTGGGACGTTGTCCCTGATCCTTCAGGAACAGGTCCGGTCCGAGGATGTAACCTTCGATTTCGGTGGCACGCTGCGTGGCGTCACCTCGCGCGAGTTGGTGCCGGGGCGGGTGTTGCGGGCTGCCAGCCTGACGCTCGCGGCGGATAACAGCGCGCTTTCGATTGGCGGGCAGGCGGACCTGGACGGGCTGGAAGCAAACGCCACCTGGAGCCGGGCGCTTGGCCCCGACAGCACGCCCGACAGCCGCGTGACCGGAACTGCGACGCTGACCCCCCAGTCGCTGGCCGCCTTCGGAGTGCGCTTGCCCGACGGAATTCTGCGCGGGCGCGGCGCAGGCAATTTCACCCTCGACCTGGCCCGTGGACAGCCGCCAAGGCTGGCGGTCACCTCGGACCTTGCCGGACTGGCGCTGTCGGTGCCGTCGCTTGGCTGGTCGCTGTCCTCTGGCGGCACCGGGCAGTTATCGGCGGATATCCTGCTTGGCGAGGCCCCCGCCGTGCCCCGGCTGGAGATTTCGGGCGCGGGGTTGCAGATGGCGGGGTCGGTGCAGCTTGCGGCGGATCAGAGCCTCGACCGTCTGTCGGTTGATCGCCTGACCATGGGCAACTGGCTGGACGTGTCCGGTGCGCTGGTGGCGCAGGGCAATGGGTTGCGGGTTCAGGTCAATGGCGGCGAGGTCGATCTGCGTGGCCTGCCGCAAGGCGCGGGTGGGGGCGGGGACTCGCTGCCGCTCGACATCCGTCTCGACCGGCTGACGGTGACCGACGCGATTTATTTCACCAATTTCAGCGCCGGTCTGGGCGGCACGCCGATGAGTGGCGATTTCCGGGGGCTGGTCGGGGGACAGATCGACGCGCAGGGCACGGTGGTCGCCGAGGCGAACGGCATGGCGGTGCGGCTTTCGGCGGCGGATGGCGGCGGGCTGTTGCGCGCGGCGGAGATTTATCCTGGCGCCTATGGCGGAGTGCTGGACCTGATCCTGCGTCCCTTGCCGGGGCCAAACCGCTATTCAGGCCTGCTCACCATTAATAACCCGCGCCTGCGCAACGCCCCGGTCATCGCGGAATTGCTCAATGCCATTTCCGTGGTTGGGCTGCTGGAACAACTGGCCTCCGGCGAAGGCGTGGCGCTTGGCGATGTGCGGGTGGTGTTTTCGCTGGAACCCGACGTGGTGACGGTCACGGACGCGACCGCAATCGGCCCGTCGATGGGGCTGTCCCTGGACGGGATTTACAATATTCCCAGTCGCTACATGGACTTCGAAGGCGTTTTGTCACCTTTCTATATGGTCAACGGGCTGGTGGGCGGGTTATTCACCCCGCGCCGCGAGGGGCTGTTCGGATTCACCTATCGCCTGACGGGGTCGCCCGACAACAGCGAGGTATCGGTCAACCCGCTCTCGGTCTTGACGCCCGGCATCTTCCGGGAAATCTTCCGTCGCCCGCCCCCGGAGGCTGCACAGTGAAACTGGACGATTTCGACTTCGACCTGCCCGAAGGGCTGATCGCCACCCGACCGGCCAAGCCGCGCCCGTCTGCCCGGTTGCTGCACGCCGTCGGGGACGAGATCCGGGATCTGCATGTCTTCGACCTGCCCGACCTGTTGCAGCCCGGCGACCGGCTGATCCTGAACGACACCAAGGTGATCCCGGCACGGCTGACCGGGCGGCGCTGGCGCGAGAGCGCGCAAGGCACGGTGTCGGCCAAGATCGAGGTGACGTTGCTGGAGCCGCAGGCCAACGGCACATGGTCCGCGCTGGCGAGGCCGCTACGCAAGCTGGCGCTTGGCGAAACCGTTATTTTCGACGCGGGATTGGAGGCCGAGGTGGCCGGGCTGGACAGTGGGCTGACCCTGCGGTTCAACCAGACGGGCGAGGCATTCGACACCGCGCTGAACGCGGCGGGCGCCATGCCGCTGCCGCCCTATATCGCCGCCAAGCGGCCTGCGGATGCGCAGGACCGCGAAGATTACCAGACAGTCTGGGCACGCCGCCAGGGCGCGGTCGCGGCCCCCACGGCATCGCTGCATTTCGACGAGGGGTTGATGGCGGCGCTTGCAGCGCGGGGGGTCGGGGTCACCTTCGTGACGTTGCATGTCGGTGCGGGCACGTTCCTTCCGGTCACGGTCGAGGATGTGACGACACACCGGATGCATGCCGAATGGGGCGAGGTGACAGAGCAGGCCGCCGCCGAGATGAACACCACCCGCGCAGCGGGCGGGCGGATCGTTCCGGTGGGCACCACCGCGCTGCGCCTGATCGAAACCGCCGCGCAAGAGGACGGCACGATGGTGCCGTGGCAGGGCGATACCGATATCTTCATCTACCCCGGTTATCGCTTCAAGATCACCCAGGGTCTGATGACCAACTTCCACCTGCCGAAATCGACATTGATGATGTTGGTTTCGGCCCTGATGGGCCCCGATCGGATCAGGAAAATCTACACTCACGCGATCACGGAAAATTACAGGTTTTTTTCATATGGTGACGCGTCGTTGCTTTTCCCCACTTTGGGCGCAATCTGCCGATAACCTATCCTGAAAAGGTCGTTTTTCGACGGTGGCCATATGATTGGCCCTGTCATAAGGTTGAGACGACTCGAGGTGGAGCAGCGCCATGAAACAGGTCATCGCCAGTGCGTGGGCCATTCTGTTCGGGCTGATGCTCTTGCAGGTCGGCAACTCACTGCAAGGCACCCTTATGGGTGTCCGCGGGGGTATCGAAGGCTTTACCACTTTCCAGCTTTCCCTGATTGCATCGGCCTATTTCGGCGGTTTCCTGTTCGGCTCGCGTCTGGCGCCCCGGATGATCCGCCGGGTCGGCCATGTGCGTGTCTTCGCGGCGCTCGGCTCTTTCATTTCCGCCGCCCTCATCCTCTACCCCGTCTGGACCGACCCCTATGTCTGGATGGCGTTGCGGGTGCTGATCGGGTTTTCGCTGTCGGGCGTCTACGTGACCACGGAAAGCTGGCTGAACAACTCGGCCACCAACGAGACGCGGGGACAGGCGCTGTCGGCCTATATGCTGGTGCAGATGGTCGGGCTGGTGTTGGGGCAGGGGCTGTTGAACCTGGGCGATCCGTCGGGCTTCGTCTTGTTCATCATCCCGTCGGTTCTGGTGTCGCTCAGCTTTGCGCCGATCCTGCTGGCCGTCGCGCCGACCCCCGCGTTCGAGACCACCCGCCCGATGAGCTTGTTGCAGCTCTACAAGAACTCGCCCCTCGGCTTCGTGGGCATGATCCTGCTCGGCTTCGTCTATTCGGCACAGTTCGGCATGGCGGCGGTCTACGGCACCGAGGCGGGGCTGAGCGTGGTCCAGATCTCGATGTTCGTATCGGCCTTTTTCATCGGCGGTATCGTGTTTCAGTTTCCCGTGGGCTGGCTGTCCGACCGGATGGACCGCCGGATACTGATCTTTTTCGTGGCCCTTCTGGGGGCGATGTCGGGGGCGCTCGGATTTTTGTTCGGCGATATGTTCGAGATCTTGCTGGTCGTCGCGGTTCTGACCGGCGGGCTGGCGCAGCCGCTATATGCGCTGCTGATCGCCTACACCAACGATTATCTGGAAGTGGAAGACATGGCCGCCGCATCCGGCGGGCTGGTCTTCATCAACGGGCTTGGCGCGATTGCCGGCCCGCCCGTGCTTGGTTGGCTGATGGGGCGGATCGGCCCCAGCGGCTTCTGGTTGTTCCTCGCCATCACGCTGGCCGTCATGGCGGGCTATGGCGGCTGGCGGATGACCCGGCGCCAATCGGTCTATGCCGGGTCCGACGATTACGAGTCGGTGTCCTATACCCCGATCATGCCGAGCGCGTCGCCGGTGATCGTGGAAACCGCTCAGGAACTCTACGCGGAGGCTACGGAGGAGATGGCCGAAGCGGAGGAGGAAGAGAAGCTCACGGGGACCTGAAGACCCCGGGGCACATTTGAGGCAGACGACGGAAAGGAGTGCCCTGCCATGCAACACCCATCGGAAGACATCCTGTCTTTCTGGCTGGAGGAGGCCGGACCAGACAAATGGTACGGGGGCGGCGACGCCTTTGATGCCGAAATCCGTGAACGGTTCATGGACCTCTGGCAAGAGGCCCGCGACGGCAAACACGACGATTGGACAAGCCACCCGCGCAAGGCGCTGGCACTGATCATCCTGCTCGACCAGTTTCCCCGCAACATGTTCCGCGGCGAGGCAACGGCCTTCAGCACGGATTTGAAGGCCCACTCGGCGGCATGCTATGCACTGAAACAGGGCTGGGACGAACGGTTCCCGCAACAAGAGCGTCAGTTCTTCTATCTGCCCTTCATGCATTCCGAGGGGCTGACCGATCAGGACCATTCCATGCGCCTGACCTGCCAGAAGATGCCGGATATCCGCGAAGACAAGCTGCCCCATGCATGGGCGCACCGCGAAATCATCCGACGGTACGGCCGCTTCCCCTATCGCAACGCCGCGCTCGGGCGCGATGACAGCAGTGCAGAACGAGAGTTTCTTGAGTCCGGCGGATATGGCAAACTGCTTGACGAGTATCGTCACGAGGCGATGTGCAAGTAGTTTAGTCGTTGAACTAAACGATCGAGACGGCGAGCCGGATCGCGCGGAATTGGCGATTTCCGGGTTGATTGGGGTTTTGAATTAGTTTAACGTTAAACAAATATCGACCGGAGGAGTGGAAATAGTGGCGGCTCAGTCTTTTGATACGGTGGTGATCGGGGCAGGCCCCGGCGGATATGTGGCGGCGATCCGGGCGGCACAGCTCGGCCAAAAGGTCGCTATCGTCGAACGAGAGCATATGGGCGGCATCTGCCTGAACTGGGGCTGTATCCCGACCAAGGCGCTGCTGCGCTCGTCTGAAGTGTTTCACCTGATGGAACGCGCCAAGGAATTCGGACTCAAGGCCGACAACATTGGCTACGACCTCGACGCGGTGGTCAAACGCTCTCGCGGGGTGGCCAAGCAATTGTCCTCCGGCATCGGCCACTTGATGAAGAAGAACAAGATCACCGTCTTCATGGGGTCGGCCACCATCCCGGCCAAGGGCAAGGTCAAGGTCGAAACGGACAAGGGCAGCGAAGACCTGACCGCCAAAAACATCGTTCTGGCCACCGGCGCCCGCGCCCGCGAACTGCCGGGGCTGGAGGCGGATGGCAAGCGCGTCTGGACCTACAAGGCCGCGCTGCAACCGCCGCATATGCCCAAGAAACTGCTGGTCATCGGATCGGGTGCCATCGGCATTGAATTTGCCAGCTTCTACAATACGCTAGGCGCCGACACGACGGTGGTCGAAGTGATGGACCGCGTTCTGCCGGTGGAAGACGCCGAGATTTCCGCTTTCGCCAAGAAGGCCTTTGAAAAGCAGGGGATGAAGATCCTGCAAAAGGCGATGGTCAAGCAGCTCGATCGCGCCGCCGACAAGGTCACCGCCCATATCGAAATCGGCGGCAAGATCGAAAAGCACGAGTTCGACACGGTAATCTCCGCCGTGGGCATCGTCGGCAATGTCGAGGGGCTGGGGCTGGAGGCGCTTGGCGTCAAGATCGACCGCACCCATGTGGTCACCGATGAATTTTGCCGCACCGGTGTGGACGGGCTGTATGCCATTGGCGATATCGCGGGGGCCCCGTGGCTTGCCCACAAGGCCAGCCATGAAGGCGTGATGGTGGCCGAATTGATCGCGGGCAAGAAGCCGCACCCGATCAAGCCGAATTCCATCGCGGGCTGCACCTATTGCCACCCGCAGGTGGCCAGCGTCGGCCTGTCCGAGGCCAAGGCCAAGGACGCGGGATACGAGGTCAAGGTTGGCCGCTTTCCCTTCATCGGCAATGGCAAGGCGATTGCCCTTGGCGAATCAGAGGGCCTGATCAAGACGGTCTTCGACGCCAAGACCGGTGAATTGCTGGGGGCCCATATGATCGGCGCGGAAGTGACCGAGCTGATTCAGGGCTATGTCGTGGGCCAGAAACTGGAGACTACGGAAGAAGACCTGTTCGAGACCGTGTTCCCGCACCCGACACTCAGCGAAATGATGCACGAGGCCGCGCTCGACGCCTATGGCCGCGTGATTCACATGTAAGTAGCACCAAGGTCGGGGGCGCAGGCCGACAAGTCCGCGCCCGCGACCGCATTTTCGGCACATTTCCAGCTTATCCTGTTGCGCGGCAACCCGACAGGAGAGGCGGCGTGGCAAAGCTCAGCGATCAATCCGATTTCAGGTCACCTGTGCCAAGTGACAGACGGCGGGGCCTGTCCCGCCGGGGTCTTGGCCTTTCGTCGATCGTCGAATTCTGGGTCGGTCTGGCCGACAGCCTGCATCGCAACATCCTGCTCGGCATTCTGGTCTTTGTGCTTGCCGGGGCGGCGTTTCAGCTGCCGTTGTTCGAGATTTCGCTGATCTTCCTGTTCGCCTATCTCGCGCTGATGGCCATCGCCTCGCTGTTCAGTCGGCGCTGACGCCCTGACCCCGAAGGAACAGGGCATAAAGCCTCAGGGCGCGGTGACCGTCAACGGTGCCCGCCCGATGATCCGCCGATCCTGATTCATGAAATACCGGATCTCGTAATCGCCGGGGGAGTCGGGCAGGTCGACCAGCACCGGGTCGCCATCGCGGGTGTAGGTATATGTTTCATACCCTTCCGGATCGTCCAGCCGCGAAATCCCGATATAGTCGTTGCGGTAATCAGGCCCGTCATGTTCGACTGCGATCCGCCCGCCCGCGGTGGCCGTGGCCGGGGCTTGCAGCGTGACGGTGATATCCTCGATCGTGATCGGGCTGCGGGCATGGACGCTGCGATCCTGGCTGACAACATAACGCAGTTCATAGGCACCCGGCTCGGTCGGCGCAGTGACCCGCAGGGGCGTGCCGTCGCGGGTATAGGTGTAGTTTTCGTACCCGTCGGGGTCATCTTGCCGCGAGACGGCGATGAAGTCGTTGCGATAATCCGGCCCGGTCCACTCCACCACGATAGGTTGTCCGACACGCGCCGTCTGGGGGCCCGACACGGTCGCCGACAGCGCCGTCACCTCGATCGTGCGGCGGGCAAGGATGGTGCGGTCCTGATTGACGAAATAGCGCAACTCGTAGCTGCCCGGCGTGGCCGGCATTTGCAGGCGCAGCGGGCTGCCGTCGCGGGTGTAGGTGTAGTTTTCATACCCGCTGTCATCGTCCAGCCGCGAAATCCCGATATAGTCGTTGCGATAGTCTGGCCCGGTCCATGAGATGGTGATCGTCGCGCCAGCGATGGCCGTCTCGGGGGCCTCAAGGTTCGCGTCTACCTCGGTTACCGTGATCGGACGGCGGGCAATGATCGTGCGATCCTGATTGACGACATAGCGCAGTTCATATTGCCCCGGCGTGACCGGCATGGTCAGCATCAGCGGGCTGCCATCCCGCGTGTAGGTGTAGTTTTCATACCCGCTGTCATCGTCAAGCCGGGACACGGCCACATAATCGTTGTCATAGTCCGGCCCGGTCCATGCCACGGTTACGGTGTCCCCGGCGTTTGCCGTGTCGGCCGCGTCGAGGGTCGCGCCGACCTCGGTCACGGTGATCGAGCGGCGGGCGATGATCGTGCGATCCTGGTTGATCACGTAGCGCAGCTCGTACTCGCCCGGCTGTGTCGGCATGTCCAGGGTCAGGGGCGTGCCGGTGCGGGTGTAGGTATAGTTCTCGTAGCCGGACGGGTCGTCGGGCCGCGAGATGGCGACATAGTCGTTGTCGTAGTCCGGCCCCGTCCACGCGACCGGGATCGAGGCACCTGCGGTCGCCGTCTCGGGGGCGTCCAAGGTGGCCCCGACCTCGGTCACTGTGATGGGATGCCGGGCGAGGATGGTGCGGTCCTGGTTGACCACATAGCGCACCTCGTAGTCGCCGGGGTCCGTCGGCATGACCAATGACACCGGGGTGCCTGTGCGGGTGTAGGTGTAATTCTCATACCCGTCCGGATCGTCCAGCCGGGAAACAGAGATATAGTCGTTCTGATAGTCCGGCCCGGTCCAGTGCACCCGCACCGTGGCCCCGGCCACGGCGGTGGCCTGTGTTTCCAGCGTGGCCACCACATCCGTCACGGTCACGATCCGCCGCGCAAGAACACGATTGTCCTGATTCATCAGGTAGCGCAGTTCGTATTCCCCCGGTTCGGTAGGCATCAACACCCGCGCCGGAGAGCCCCCGCGCGTGTAGCTGTAATTCTCGTAGCTGTTGCCACCCGCATCGACCCGCGCGACCGTGATCGCGTCATTGCGATAGTCGGGTCCGGTCCATGTGACGGGCAGGGTGGCCCCGGCCTCGGCCAGATCGGGCGCGTCCAGCGTGGCGCTGACCTCGGTCACCGTGATCGTCCGCCGCGCGATGACCCGGTGGTCCTGGTTCATCACATAGCGGATCTCGTAGGTGCCCGGCTGGGACGGCATCTGCAATTGCAGCGGCGTGCCCTGCCGGGTGTAGGTATCGTTGATGCTGCGATTGCCGGGCTGATCGGCCGCGGCCACGGTGATCGTGTCGTTGCGGTAATCAGGCCCGGTCCATTCCACGGCAATCGTGTCCCCCGCAACGGCGGTGTCGGGCGCATCCAGCGTGGCGGTGACCTCGGTCACCGTGATCGCGCGAGAGGCAAGAACGCGGCTGCCTTCGTTCAGGACGTAGCGGATGACATAGCTGCCGGGAAAAGCGGGCATCTGAAGGTCCAGCGGCGTGCCTTGCCGGGTGTAGCTGTCATTGATGTTGCGGCTGCCAGGCATGTCGCTGCTGGCCACGGTGATCATGTCGTTGCGCGCATCGGGGCCGTCCCACGCCACTTGAATGGTGGCCCCGGCGACGGCGGTCTCGGGCGCTTGCAGCGTTGCCGGGGCGGGCAGGGCGCGGATGGCACGTTCCGCCAGAACCCGGTTTCCTGCACCGTCCACATATTGCAGCAGATAATCCCCGGCCTCGGAGGGCAGGGTCACTTGCAACGGGTTGCCGTCGCGCGGAAAGACCTGCTGGAAACTGGCCGAGCGGTCCGCGGTGGCCAACAGGATGTAGTCGTTGTCCGCGCCGGGGCCGGTCCATTGCACGGGCACCGCGCTATCGACATAGGCCTCGTCCGGGGCGGTCAGGCTGGCGTCGGGGATCAGCGGTGGCATCACGAACAGGAATTCCTGCGGACCGGGCAGCGTGACGGAGACCGTCCCGCCGTGCTGGGTCTCGGTGACAACACGGGTCAGGTGCACCAGATAGTCGCCCGGCAATAGGTCGGTCGAAATCGAAGGCGCCTCTGTGGCCTCGTACACCACCTGCCCGGTTGCATCGGTGACCTCCCAGATCAGCGGCGAGGTCGGGGCGGCGTGATCGGGCCCGACGACGCCGCGCAGGGTGACATGGGTCATCGGCGGCGGCGGCGGGGCGACGGCCACCTGTTCCAGCGCCTGCGCCAGTTCCTCGGCATTGTCGGCGCTCAGGTATTGCCCGCCGGTGTTTTCGGCAAGGCACTGAAGTTGTGCGATATCTTCCGGCGCGGCCACGTCGAAGCCGATGACGTGGGCGGTGAAGTCGATCCCGGCCTCTTCCAGCGCGGTGCCGACGGCGCAGGGATCGACATCACAGGTTTCGCGCCCGTCCGAGACAAGGATCACGGTGGCGGCGTTCTCGGTATATCTGAGCGCTTCGGCGGCCTGCACCACGGCGTCCGACAGCGGTGTGCGGCCGCGCGGGTTGACGGTGTTGACCAGCCGCTCGATCTGCGCCCGGTTGTCCGCCCCCGTCGCAGGTTGCACCATCACCTCGATATCCGAGCAATCGCCACGCCGCCGGTGGCCATACATCGTCAGGCCAAGCGCCATGTTGTCGGGAATCTGGGTCAGCAGGCCCGAAATCACCTCTCGCGCGATGACGATCTTGTTGACGCCATCTATCTGGCCCCACATCGACCCGGAGGCGTCGAGGACAAGCATGGTCGAGGGCGTGTTGCGTCCGGTTTCCTGCGCCGAGAGGGGCAGGATGGACAGCAGGACCATCAAAAGGGTGCAGACCAATCGGCGCATGGGGCGGACTCCAGCAAACAAGAACGTGAAATAATCCTTATATGCTAGCTGGAATTGCCGAGTCCCCCAAGCCTTGTCTACGCGGCGGTGCAGAAAGAACGGCTGCGCCCGGTCACCGGGCGATGGCGCCGCCCGCCATTTGCCAATGCGCCAGACCGCCGAGGTTATAGACCTCGTTCAACCCCATCTGCCGCAGCATCCGCGCCGCCATCTGCGAGCGTCCGCCAGAGGCGCAATAGAGCACCACGGGTTTGCCCGCGCGAAATTCCGGCAGGCATTCCGGGCTGGCCGGGTCGGCCTTCATCCGCAGGGCGGCCAGCGGAACGTGCAGCGCGCCCTTGGCCTTGCCACTGGCCATGACCTCGGCCCCGTCGCGGATATCGACAAGGGTGATTTCTCCGGCAGCCGCCCGGCGCACGGCCTCGGCCGGGTCATAGGCCACGGACGGGGAGTTGGAGGAAAAGAAACCGAACATGGTCGTGCCTTTCAGGAATTGGTTGTCATTGTCAATAAAGTGTGTGTCGGTGTCTTTTCAAGGGAAATTTTGCACCCGCAGCATAATTCTCGTGAAATGAGACCGGCGGCCACGGATGCGTTCCCGATATGTTCTTTCTTTTCGGTTGGAGACTCGCGCCGCCTCCACTATCTCTTAACCAAGTAATCCCCCGGGGGCAGGTATGGCCGAGCTGAAGACCATCGAGGTGCGCGGCGCGCGCGAACACAATCTAAAGAATATAGACGTGGATATTCCGCGCGATGAGCTTGTGGTGATCACCGGCCTGTCCGGCTCTGGCAAATCCTCGCTGGCCTTCGACACGATCTATGCCGAAGGGCAGCGTCGCTATGTTGAATCGCTGTCGGCCTATGCCCGGCAATTCCTCGACATGATGGAAAAGCCGGATGTTGATCACATCTCGGGCCTTAGCCCGGCGATTTCAATCGAACAGAAGACGACCTCGAAGAACCCGCGCTCGACCGTCGGCACGGTCACGGAAATCTACGACTACATGCGGCTCCTGTTCGCCCGCGTCGGCACGCCCTACAGCCCCGCCACCGGCCTGCCGATCGAGGCGCAGCAGGTGCAGGACATGGTGGACCGCGTGATGGCGCTGGAGGAAGGGACGCGCGGCTACCTGCTGGCGCCCATCGTGCGCGACCGCAAAGGCGAATACCGCAAGGAAATGCTGGACCTGCGCAAGCAGGGGTTTCAGCGCGTGAAGGTGGACGGCGCGTTCTACGAGCTGGACGAGCCGCCGACGCTGGACAAGAAATTCCGCCACGACATCGACGTGGTGGTTGACCGGATCGTGGTGCGCGAGGGGTTGGAAACGCGATTGGCGGACAGTTTCCGTACCGCGCTGGACCTTGCCGATGGTATCGCCATCCTGGAAACCGCCCCGAAAGAAGGCGAGCCCGAGCGCATCACTTTTTCCGAGAAATTCGCCTGTCCCGTCAGTGGCTTCACCATCCCCGAAATCGAACCGCGCCTGTTTTCCTTCAACGCGCCTTTCGGGGCCTGCCCGTCCTGTGACGGGCTGGGGGTAGAGCTGTTCTTCGACGAACGCCTTGTGGTGCCGGACGCCGCGCTGACGCTGGAAAACGGTGCGCTGGCCCCGTGGCGCAAGGGCAAGTCGCCCTATTTCACCCAGACCATTCAGGCCATTGCCCGGTTTTACGGGTTCGATCCGACGACCCCGTGGAAGGATCTGTCGGACGATGTGAAGCAGGTCTTCCTGCGCGGGTCCGGCGACACGGAAATTCCGTTCCGCTATGACGATGGCGGGCGGGTTTACGAGGTGACGCGCAGCTTCGAGGGCGTGATCCCGAACATGCAACGGCGCTACCGCGAGACCGACAGCGCCTGGGTGCGCGAGGAATTCGAACGTTACCAGAACAACCGCCCCTGCGGCGCGTGCGGTGGCTATCGTCTGCGGGAAGAGGCGCTGGCGGTGAAGATCGCGGGGCTGCATGTGGGCCAAGTGGTGCAGATGAGCATCCGCGACGCCGCCGACTGGTGCGCGACCGTGCCCGACAGCCTGACCGTGCAAAAAAACGAAATCGCCCGCGCGATCCTCAAGGAAATCCGCGAGCGGCTCGGGTTTCTCAACAATGTCGGGCTGGAATACCTGACCCTCAGCCGCAATGCAGGGACGCTCAGTGGCGGGGAAAGTCAGCGCATCCGGCTGGCCAGCCAGATCGGCTCGGGCCTGACGGGGGTGCTCTACGTTCTGGACGAACCCTCTATCGGTCTGCATCAGCGCGACAATGACCGCCTGCTGACCACTCTGAAAAACCTGCGCGATCAAGGCAATACCGTGATCGTGGTGGAGCATGACGAGGAAGCGATCCGCGAGGCGGACTATGTCTTCGATATCGGCCCGGGTGCGGGGGTGCACGGGGGACGGGTGGTCGCCAAGGGAACCCCGGCTGAAATCGCCGCTGATCCCGCCTCGCTGACCGGGCAATACCTGTCGGGCCAACGGGAAATCACGGTGCCGGTCACGCGGCGCGCGGGCAGTGGCAAATCTGTGCGCGTGGTCAAGGCCACCGGCAACAACCTTCAGGACGTGACAGTCGACTTTCCGCTGGGAAAATTCGTCTGCGTTACGGGGGTGTCCGGCGGCGGCAAATCCACGCTGACGATCGAAACGCTGTTCAAGACCGCCTCGATGAAGCTGAACGGCGCGCGCCAGACGCCCGCGCCTTGCGAGACCATCAAGGGGCTGGAGCATCTCGACAAGGTGATCGACATCGACCAGCGGCCCATCGGGCGCACCCCGCGGTCGAACCCCGCCACCTATACCGGCGCCTTCACCCCGATCCGCGATTGGTTTGCCGGGCTGCCCGAGGCGAAGGCGCGCGGCTACAAGCCGGGGCGGTTCAGTTTCAATGTCAAGGGTGGCCGGTGCGAGGCCTGTCAGGGCGATGGCGTCATCAAGATCGAGATGCATTTCCTGCCCGATGTCTACGTTACGTGCGAAACCTGCCAAGGGGCGCGCTACAACCGCGAAACGCTTGAGATCAAATGGAAGGGCAAATCCATTGCCGATGTGCTCGACATGACGGTCGAGGATGCGCGTGACACGTTCAAGGCCGTCCCCGCGATCCGCGACCGGATGGAGGCGCTCAGCCGTGTTGGCCTCGATTATATCAAGGTGGGCCAGCAGGCCACGACCCTTTCAGGTGGCGAGGCACAGCGGGTGAAACTGTCGAAGGAACTGTCGAAACGCGCCACCGGTCGGACGCTCTACATTCTAGATGAACCGACCACGGGTCTGCATTTCGAGGATGTGAAGAAGCTGTTGGAAGTGCTCCATGAACTGGTGGAGCAGGGCAACACGGTGGTGGTGATCGAACACAACCTGGACGTGATAAAGACCGCCGACTGGATCATCGACATCGGCCCCGAGGGGGGCGACGGCGGTGGCACGATTGTCGCAGAGGGCACACCGGAAGAGGTGGCCGAGGTCGAGCACTCGCATACCGGGCGCTACCTGAAACCGATGTTGGAGGCGGCCAAGGTTGCCGCAGAGTAACGGGTTGCCACCCGGTCACCGCCGCCCAAAAGTAAGCCCATGCGCCTGATACCCTTTCTCTTTATCGTTGCCCTTCTTGCCCTGACGGGGTTGCTCTATATCCGGCTTGCACCCATGCAGGTCGGGCGGTGGCATGTGGACCCGCTGACCGCCACGCGGCCGGCTACCCCCAATGCTTACCTGCTGCGCGATGCGGATGGCGATGCCCCGGCGGCCCGGTTCGACGTGCCCTTGCCGCAGGTTGCCGCCGCATTGGAACAGGTCGCAGCCGCCGCGCCCCGCACCGTGACGCTGGCGGGCAGCGCCGCGGGCGGTTTCGTCACCTATGTGCAGCGCAGCCGCCTGATGGGCTACCCGGACGCCATTTCGATCCGCCTGACCCACGAGGACGGCACCACCCGCGTCTCGGTCTTTTCGCGGTCGCGCTATGGCCGGTCCGATCTGGGTGTGAACCAGGCCCGCGTGACTCGTTGGATGGCGGCGCTGGCGGCGCGGCTCGGCTCTTGACGGGACAGGCAGGTCACGCCAAACGACAGGGATGTTGCCCAGTGACCGCCTCACCCAGATCACCGAACGGTTCGAGTATCTCGAAGCGCGCCTGAACGCGGGCCCCGCCGCCAATGAAATCGCCGCGATCAGCCGCGAGTATTCCGAGCTGAAACCGGTGGTGGATCAGATCGCCGCCTATCGCCGTCTTCAGTCAGAGATGCAGGAGGCCGAGGCGCTGCTTGACGATCCCGACATGGCGGAACTGGCCGAAGAGGAACTGCCCCGCCTGCGCGAGGCAATGCCCGCCGCCGAAAAGGCCCTGCAAATCGCGCTGCTGCCCAAGGATTCCGCCGATGCGCGCCCCGCGATGATCGAAATCCGCCCCGGCACCGGGGGCGACGAAGCCGCGCTTTTCGCGGGCGACCTGTTGCGGATGTATGAACGCTACGCCGAGGCGCGCGGCTGGACGCTGGATATTGTCGAACAGCAATTGACAGAGCTTGGCGGCATCAAGGAGGTCATCGCCCATGTGACCGGCGAGGGCGTCTTTGCCCGGTTGAAGTACGAATCCGGTGTGCATCGGGTGCAGCGGGTGCCGACCACGGAATCCGGTGGGCGCATCCATACCTCGGCGGCCACGGTCGCCGTCCTGCCCGAGGCGGAAGAGGTCGATATCGACATTCCCGCAGGCGACATCCGCATCGACACGATGCGCGCCAGCGGGGCAGGGGGGCAACATGTGAACACCACGGACTCTGCCGTGCGGATCACGCATATCCCGTCGGGCATCGTCGTCACCAGTTCCGAGAAATCGCAGCACCGCAACCGCGAAATCGCCATGAACGTTCTGCGTGCGCGGCTGTTCGATCTGGAACGCCAACGGGCGGCGGATGCCCGTGCGGCAGATCGCAAAAGCCAGGTCGGCTCCGGCGACCGCTCGGAACGCATCCGCACCTATAATTTCCCGCAGGGCCGCGTCACCGATCACCGCATCAACCTGACACTCTACAAGCTCGATCAGGTCATGCAGGGCGATCTGGACGAATTGATCGACGCGTTGATTTCCGACGATCAGGCCCGGATGCTGGCGGAGATGGAAGGGTGATCCCGACCGGGTCAGAGGCCCTGCGGCGCGGGATCGTGTCGTTGCGGGCCGCTGGCGTGGAGACCCCGGAACTGGATGCGCGTCTGTTGATGGCAGAGGCCCTGGGCGTGCCCCGTGCGCGTCTGACCGTCGCCCTGCACGATCCGCTTGGCGATATCGCTGAAGCGGACTTCTTCCACATGATTGCCTTGCGCGAAAGTCGCCGCCCGGTGTCCCAAATCCTTGGGCGCCGTCTGTTTTTCGACCGGTGGTTCGCGGTGACACCAGAGGTGCTGGACCCGCGCCCTGAAACCGAAACCCTGGTAGCCACGGCATTGGATCACCCCTTTGACCGGGTGCTCGACCTTGGCACCGGGTCTGGCGCGATCGTGGTGACACTGTTGGCAGAACGTCCCCAGGCGACCGGGGTCGGCACCGACCTGTCGCCACACGCGGTGCAGGTTGCCCGACGCAATGCCCTGTCGCTTGGGGTCGAGGGGCGGCTTTCGCTGACCCTGTCCAACTGGTACGCTTCCATTGCCGGGCGGTTCGACCTGATCGTCTCGAACCCGCCCTATATCGCGGCGACGGAAATGGCGGCCCTGTCGCCCGAGGTGCGAGAGCACGAGCCGCGCATGGCCCTGACCGATGAGGCCGACGGGCTGACCGCCTATCGCGCCATTGCAGTCGGGGCACTGGCGCATCTGCGGCCCGGCGGCTGGCTGATGGTCGAAATCGGCCCCACCCAAGGCGCAGCGGTGTCTGATATCTTCCGACAGGCCGGGCTGACCGAGATCGGCCTGCGCCCCGATTTCGATGGCCGTGACCGGGTGGTGTTGGCCCGCGCGCCCCTTGAAATCCCGGCGGATAGCCCCGACCTTGGGCAAGGGGACGCGTGATTTCACACAAATCCGCGCAGTCTGCCTGCAACAAAGGCGAAAAATCGCAAATCATGCACAGTTTGCGCTTGTTTGCCTGCGCCCCCGTGCTTACACAGGGGTCAGCGGATGCGGAATGGACAAATTCCATGCCCCTGCAGATCACCCTCACATGAGACGACATTTTCGCTGAGGGCGACAGCAGACAAAACGGCAAGGGGAAGGTCCACGCGGCAGGCGTTCGTCGCCGCAGTCACCGTCAACCGTGTCCCAATGACCCCAGGACAACTGGAACAGACCAAAGACATGAGATCTTCAAAAAACCGCTCGCGGTCCAAGGGCAATCGCAACCGCTCCATGGGCAACATCGTCAACCGTGTGTTTGACAGTTCAGGCCCCGAGGGCAAGGTGCGTGGCACCCCCCAGCAAATCATCGACAAGTACACGCAGCTCACCCGGGATGCGCAACTGTCGAATGACCGTGTGGCCGCCGAAAACTTTCAGCAGCACGCCGAGCACTACACCCGTATGCTGGGTGAGGCGCAGCGAGAGCAGGATGCCCGCCGGGCCGAGCAAGAGGCGCAGCAACAGGCACGCGATTCTCGCCAGAACCGCGACACCGAGTCCGACCAGCCGCGTGCCGAGCAGCCCAAAGGCCAGCAACAGGATCGCTCGTCGGATCAGCCCGCCAGGGCCGACACGCCCGAGCCTGCGTCCAGGGATGCCGCCGAGGGCGCGCAGAAATCCTTTGACGACGTGATCGACGTGCCCGCGTCAGGCGATAGCGGCCTGGTGCAGACGCCCGAAAGCGCGCCCAAGCCCAAGGCCAAGCGCACCCGTCGCAGCCCCAAGAAGGCCGACAGCGCGCCGAAAGAAACCTCTGGCGACTCTGCGCAGGACGCGGCCACGCCGTCGGCGCCCGAAGGTGGCCCGCAGGCGGCCGAGTAGGGAAAGATGCGCTCAGCCCGCCGCGACTTGGCGGGCGAGCGCACAAAACCCTTCGATCGACACCTGTTCGGCGCGATCCGTGGGTGTCAATCCCGCGGCCAGAATCCGGTCTTCGATATCGGGGGCCACGCCCTTCAATGCCGCGCGCAGCATCTTGCGCCGCTGGTTGAACCCGGCGGCGACCACGCGTTCCAGCACCTTCGGTTCCGCCTCGAACCGGGGCGCTGGCAGGGCGGCCAGATGCACCACGGCAGACCGCACCTTGGGCGGCGGGGTGAAAGCTTCGGGCGGCAAGCCAAGCACGATCTTGGCATCGCAACGCCATTGCGCCAGCACCGCCAGCCGCCCATAGGCCTTGCCGCCGGGCTGCGCCACGATCCGCTCGGCAACTTCGCGCTGAAACATCAGGGTCAGGCTTTGCCATTGCGGCGGCCAGACCTTGGGCGTCAACCAGCGCACCAGCAATTCCGTTCCGACATTGTAGGGCAGGTTGGCAACCACCTTGATTGGCGGTGTCAGATGCGCGGCCCAATCAACGTCCAGCGCATCGGCGTTCAGCACCTCAAGCCGCCCCGGATAGGCCGCCGCGATCTCGGCAAGGGCGGGCAGGCACCGGGCATCCTTTTCAATGGCCACCACCCGTCGCGCGCCCTCGGCGAGCAGGCCGCGCGTCAACCCGCCGGGGCCGGGGCCCACCTCCAGCACATCGGCACCCGTCAATTCCCCGGCGGCGCGCGCGATCTTCGCCGTGAGGTTCAGGTCCAGCAGGAAGTTCTGGCCAAGCGCCTTGCGCGCGCTCAACCCGTGACTCGCGATCACCTCCCGCAGGGGGGGCAGCCCGTCAATGGTCGCCATGTAACCCTCCGCCAAGGTTAACGCGCGCGCGCGCCTTCATCTTTGGCCAAATGCCCCGGAGGAGTCGCCGCAAAGTGATGGGGGCAGCGCCCCCTGCAACCTTGATCATGCCGCGCCCTCCGCCCGGGCCAGGGCCATATCCCGCGCCATCCGAAGGGCCGCGATCATGCTGGTCGGGTCGGCCCTGTTCTGCCCGGCGATGTCGAACCCGGTGCCGTGGTCGGGCGAGGTTCGGATGAAGGGCAGGCCGAGCGTGACATTCACGCCCCCAGCGAAATCAATGGTCTTGATCGGGATCAGCGCCTGATCGTGATACATGGCAATGGCCGCGTCATAACGCGCGCGGGCGGCGGCGTGAAACATCGTGTCGGCGGATTGCGGTCCGGCGATCTGCATTCCCTCGGCGCGCAGCCGGTCCAGGACCGGGGTGATCACCTCGATTTCCTCGCGCCCCATAGCGCCGCCTTCCCCCGCATGGGGGTTCAACCCACAGACGGACAAGCGTGGGCTGGTGATCCCGAAATCGCGGATCAGGGCGGCCTGGGTGATGCGCAGGGTCTCGTCCAGTAGATCCGGGGTCAGCGCGCCCGGCACCTCCGCCACGCAAATATGGATCGTCACCGGCACCACCCGCAACTCGGGGCAGGCCAGCATCATCACCACCCGCTCGACGTCGGCCAGGTGGGCGAGGTATTCGGTGTGGCCGGGAAAGGCGAAGCCCGCCCCGTCCTTCAGTGCCTTCTTGTGGATCGGCGCGGTGCACAGCGCCGCGGCGGCCCCCGATTGCACCAGCTCGACACCCCGTGCGATCACGTCGATGACCCCTTGGGCATTGCCCGGCGACGGATCACCGGGGCGCGCGGGATCGGCAAAGGCGTGTGCCAACAGGGGCAGGGCGTCCCGCACAGTGGCGGCCTCGGATGGATCGGCGATTTCCACCACCGGGCCCAGTCCCGCGAAATGACGCGGGTCTCCGATCGCAAAGAACGGCAACGAAGAGCCGAGCACGGCCCGCGCCTTGGCGATCACCTCGGGGCCGATGCCCGATGGCTCCCCGCAACTGATGGCGACGGGGGGCAGGACGGCCGTGGTCATGGGGTTTCGACGATGATCGCATCGGCGCGCAGTTCGGCGAGATAGCCCTCTGCATAGCTTTGCAGCCGCTGCTGGAACAACGCTTGGCGCACTTCTTCGCGCCCGCCCTCGGGCAATTCGGTCGAGCGGCCACACAGCATCAGGAACAGCATGTCTTGGCCATTGTTGCGGGTCAGCGCTGTCGAGACCTCGTTCGCATCGAGCTTGGCCAGTTCCAGAGAAACATCGCCCGGCACGTCGCCGACCGGCAGTGACACCCGCTCGAAGCCGCCGGGGCGCACGCCGTAAAGGTCGTCACAGGTATCCAGGCTGTCGCGCAGGTCTTGTGCGGTGGCCTGCGCCTCGGGGCTTTGACCGTCGGGGATCAGAACCTGCGCATATTCCAGCGCCGTCACATCGGGGGTGACAAAGCCCGTTTCCTGCAATCCGCGCAGCTGAAAGATCGCAATGGCGGGGCCAAGCGGCACCGGATCGGTCACGTCGCCCACGTTCATCGGCAACAGGATGGCGCGCAACTGGGGCGGGATCGACGACAGCGGCCGCCAGCCGAGATCGCCGCCGCGGGCGGCTGTCGGAGACGCTGAATAATTGCGGGCAGCCTCGGAAAAGGCACCGATCGAGCCGTCCACCTGTTCGGCCAGTTGGGCCAGATCGGTGCGCAGCGAGTCCTGGTTCTGCGCATCAAGCGGCACAACCAGTTCGGCAACGCTGATCTGGGCCCCCTCTTCTGTCGTGGACATGGTCAGGGCGCGGTCGATTTCATCCTCGGTCACCTGCGCGCGCGGGCCGAAACGGGTGCGCACGATATTGCGCCACGTGATCCCGGCGGACACGAAATCGCGGAAGGTCTGCGGCGCAATACCTTCATTCTGGATCGCGCCAAGGAACGCCTCGGTCGACATGTTGGTGCGTCCGGCGAATTCCTCCATGCCCTGATCGACGGCCTCGGGCGTGGCCAACAGGCCGGTGCGCCGACCGACATCCTGTTGCAGCCGCTCGTTGATCAGCGACTCGCGCGCCTGCTGTTCCAGGTCGCCCGGCGCGTTCAGCAATTCGAGAAACTGTACCCGCTGCTGGATTTCGTAATTCGTGACCACGCGGTCATTCACCCTGACAGCCGGGGAAAACAGGCCCTGCGCCATCGCGGGTTGTCCGACCGACAAGGCCAGCACCAGCGCCATGGCCAGCGCCTTGACGGCGTGAAGGGGGCGGGGGCTGTCTGCTCGGGTCATCATGGTCAGGTCCGTCATTCCTTGGTCTGGTCTTCGGGTCACATGCTGCAACTACGGTCAAAGCGGCGCCCGTCGCGGGACGCGCCAAAACCGTTTAGCGCCACCGTCAGCCCGAAATCCGTGGCTGGGGGCAACGTAGCCGAGGTTGTGAAGCGGCGCGAGAGGGAAAACTCCACATCGACGCACTCGGTGGCGTAGGTCAGGCTCAGACCGGCCCGGGTCGGCTCGCTGGCTTCGAAATCATAGCGCCAATCCACCTGCGCGGCCCAGGCACTGTCAAAGTCGTACGAGGCGTCAAAGGCCCATTCGGCCATATCCTGCGGGCGTCCCTCGGCGGGGTCGGCTTGCAGCCATGTGACCGACGAGGCGAGGTCGAGGTGATCTTCGGTCCAAGATACGGCCAGTTCGTTCGAGCTGACATTGAAGCGCTCGCTGAAGATGGCGCGGTTCATCAGGGTCAGGGACGATCCGATGCCAAGGCTTGTCGAGATCATGTAATCGGACCGCGCCCCGTCGAGGCCCGATCCTTGCGTGAATTGACCATAGGACCGGTCGCGGACGACTTGGCCTGCTGTCACACCAAGGGACCAGCCAAGCGGATCGTGGCGCGTATAGCTCAGGCCGTAGGCCAGACGCGGCCCCAATTCCTGCCCGTCCGCGCCCGGAAAACGGTTGAGGGAAAACAGGTTGCCCTCGTCGAACTCCACCACCGCGCCGTCTTCGTTGGGGACGGCGGGGCCGCTATCGGGGGCCCAGACATATTGCAGCACGGGTTCCAGCAGATGTGTCACGCCGGTCGCGCTGGCACGGGCCAAGGGCCACCGCAATTCGCCCGCGATCGAAGGCGTCGAGCGGGTGATTTCGCCGGGATAGGTCGAATCCTGCTGAATGTCGTAATAATCGCCCTGCCAATGCGCCTCGACCGCGGCGAGGATGCCGGCCGGCAGAACCCAATCGCGCCGCCACGTCGCATCGAGGCTGATACGGCCCAGATCGCGCCCGGTCACGTCCATGTTGGACCGGCGCTGATGCGCATGGGTGCTGAAACTGAACGTTGCGATGCCGCCTATCCAGCCCGGCTCGATCCGCTCGACCACCTCGGAATCCGCCATCAGGGTGGGCAGGGTGTAGTTGTTGTCGCCGGTGCGCAACGAGCGGACCCGGTCAAAGGACAGGCCGATATATTCATCGCGCCGCGCCCGGCTGATGGCAAAGCCGGATTGCAGGATGTCCTCTTCGCTGTAGCCATAGGTCAGCAGGTAATCGGGGTCAGAGACCGTCTGATAAGCCAGGTCCAGCCGGAAGTCGTTGGGCAGGTCGAACCAGCCATCGGCAAAAAGGTAAGAGCGGGTCGACTCGTTGGTCAGGTTGTCCCAGCTGTAGGCCCCTGTGACCTCGACAAAGCCGGTTCGGAACGCCCTGCGGACCCGCGCCTCCAGCGTCTGGCTGTCGCCAGCGGATATGACTGGCGTCAGTGTCACGTCCGCATGGTCCCCCAGCGTGACGAAATAGGGCAGCCGAAGCGCGGTGCCCAACTGATCGCTGGCCGTAATGGATGGGGTCAGGAACCCGGTGGACCGCTCAAGGGTCGGGTCGGGCAGGCGCAGGCGCGGGAACCATGCCACTGGCACCCCAAGCGCGCGGAATTGGGCGTCTTCGAAATAGAGCTGCCGCTCCTGCTGGTCATGGACGATCCGCCGGGCCCGAATTTGCCACAGCGGCACCGGGTTTGCCGCGCAGACCTCGCAGGACGAGGCGACGGTCTGATACATCTGGGTATAGCGCCCGCCCTCTCGGTTGATCTGCGTGGCGGCGATCTGCAACTGCCTGTCCAGCACCAACCGCGCCGATTGCAATACGCCGTCCTGCAAATCGGCCGAAAGTTCGGCGAAATCGGCGAAGATGATCGTGTGTCCGGTTTCCTCGGTCAGGGTGATCGGCCCTTCGACCGTGATCTGGTCATTGTCCCCATTGTAAAGGACCGCAGAGGCACGCAGCCGGGCGCCGTTGTAGAATATCTCGACATTGCCGCGCGCAGAGACCGAGGTGGTGCCTTGGGCAAAGCGGATATTGTCGGCGATCAAGGTGGCGGGAACCGGGTTGTCCTGTCCTTGCGCGCCGACCGCCGGGGCCAGGGCAATCATCGCCGCCAGAAACGCGCCGCGCCACCGCATCAGCCATCCTCCGTATGGAGCAAGAAGCCGAGCGGCAACAGGATCGCGGCAAGGGGCGGCGTCCACGCGGCGATCAGCACCGGCAATTGGCCGGTCTCGCCCAGCACCTGCGCGAAGTTGCGCAGGAAGAACATGCCGAAGCCCAAGAGCAGCGCAAACAAGACCATCATCCCCGTTTTCCCAAACCGGGTATGCCGCATCGTGAAGCTCGCGCCAATCAAAACCATCGCCGCCAGCAGGAACGGATTGGCAAGTTCACTCATAAGCCACACCCTGTGTTGCAACGCGGCAAAGCCCGCGGCGCGCAATTGCGCAATGAATCCGGGCAGTTCGTAGATCGGCACGGTCGAGGGGTCGCCGAAACTGTCGCGGATCTGATCGCGGGTCAGGGTCGAGGGCAGGGAAAAGCTGTCATGGGTGCTGGCTTCGGCCTCGGGGTTCGCGCGCCCGAGCGGCCAGACCTTGGCACCGGTCAAGTCCCAAGCGCCCTCGGTCAGAACAGCGGTGTCCGCGTCGATGCGGCTTTGGGCCTGCCCTTCGGAATCATAGACGAAAAAGCTGGCCTCGAAGAGGGATGTGCCATCGGAATTTGCCCGCGAGGCGCGGATCACCGTCTGCCCGAAGGCGCTGCCCTGCCGCAGCCACAAACCTTCGCCGGACACCGAGAGGGTGCGGTTTTCATCGGTCTGGTAGCGGGCGATCGACACTTCGTATTGGCGTTCGGTCGCCGCCACCAGCGGGTTGATCACCAACAGCCCCAGCACGCCGATCAGCACGGCGACCATCACCGGCGCCATGGCCGAGCGCAGCGCCGATCGGCCAGAGCCGCGGATGACCACCAGTTCCGATGTCCGCGCAAGCGAAAGGAACAGCACCAAGGTGGCGAGAATGATGAACAGCGGCAGCATCCGGTACAGCCCGCCCGGCAGGTTCAGCAACGCCAGTTGAAACGCCGCGCCCAGCCCGGCATCGGCGTTGCCGATCTGGCGCAATTGTTCCGCCAGGTCGATCGGCAGCAGGATCGCCACGAAAACCGCCAACACCATCAGGAAGGACTGGAGGAACCGGCGCGCGATGTAGAAATGCAGGATCATGCCGGTGCCCCGTCGATCCCCCGCGACGGGCGCTGTCGCAGGCGGTGGCCGCGCATGGACAACCAAACCATGACGCAGGCGATCACCATGGCAAGCCCGGGTTGGAGCCACGCCAGAAACGCCATGCCGTCTTGCCGGGAGCCGATGCCTTCGGCCGCGTTCCAGACCATCTGCAACGGCACCATCAGCCCGATGGCCACGAGGATCTGTGGCCACGAGCCAAAGCGGGAAAACGCCCCCAGCATCAGCGTTGCCGCCGCGATCACCGGTACGAAGATCGCAAAGATCGGCTTGGCAAGGCGGTCATGCCCCTCGAACCGGAAGGCTGCAAGCGACGACCCCTGCGACTCGGCGTATCCTGCGGGTGCGGTCAGCAGCACCCATGTCGGCACTTCGCGGATATGCAACAGGCGCCCGCTATCGGCCCCGATCAACCCGCCGATGTCATAGGTGAAATCGTCGAAGCGAATGATCGACAACCGCGCGCTCTCGATGTTCAGGGTCTGTGCCATGCCTTCGAACATTACCAGCCGCGGGCCGTTGTCGCCCCCGACCAGCAAGGCGCGGCTGGCAGTATAGGTGGTCTCGGTGCCGGCCTGCGACCGATCTTGCAAAAAGACATCGCGAAACTCGCCCAACTCTGTGATCTCGCGGATATAGACCGTCACATTGTTGGTGGGATGAATGAACTCGCCCGACCGCAGCAACCGCCCCGTCATGTCGCGCGAAATTTCCGCCGAGCGGTCCATGATCTGGCTGCGCGCCAGCGGCACCAGGTAGTTGGTCAGAATCGCCAGCAGGATCGCCGCCAAAAGACCGAACACCCAGACCGGGCGCAGCAGCCGCAGCGCCGAACAGCCCGCCGTCTGCATCACCACCAGCTCGCTTTCCGAAATCATCCGGTTGGTCACGTAGATGGCGGCAACAAAAGCTGAAACCGGGATCACCAGAGACAAGCTCTGCGGCAAGGAAAGCGCTGAAAATTCAAGAAAAACCCGCAAGGATTGCCCGTCGCCAATCAACCGGTCGAACAGGCCCACGGCCTGGTTCACCCAATAGACCGAGACCAGCACAAGGCTGAAAAAACTGAACAGCACCAAGAGCTGGGACAGGATATACCGGTCATAGCGCCCCAAGATGCGCCCCCCTTAAAAACCAATCATTTGCAGACCCCAGTTTCCCGTTCTTAGTGCAATCGACAGCGCAAGGACAGGCATATCTGGTCATCGGGCCGCGCGCGCCCTAGTGTTGCCGACGACAGACAGACAAGAGGCGATAAATGACAACCCCAATCGAGATTTCCTTCATCGAAACGGACACCGGCGCGCTGGAAAACGCCACGGGAAAACTGGCGGTGATCGTGACGCCCGACGGCAAGCTGGACGCCGCCGCGCGTCGGGTGAACCGGCTGACGCGCGGTGCGGTTGTGCGGCTGGCTGAGTCGGAGGGCTGGGACAAGGCCACACCTGGTGACGTGGTCACCCTGGCCTTTCCCGCGGGGCTGGCAGCCGAGGCGCTGGCGGTTGTGAAACTCGCGCGTCGCCCCAGTGTCGCCGAAGCGCGCAAGGCCGGGGCGGAACTGGCCAAGGTCAAGGGGGACGCGGTGATGACCGTTGCGGCTGGCGCGTTACCCAAGGCGGCGGACCTGTCGCTTGGCCTTGCGCTGCGGGCCTATGCCTTCACCGACCACAAGACGGAAGCGGCCAAGTCGGCGGGCGGTGCGACGATCATGGTGTCGAAACCAGAAGAGGTTGCCGCCGAAGCCGCCCCGATGGCTGCCGTGGCCGAGGGCGTCTTTTTTACCCGCGATCTGGTAAGCGAACCCGCAAACGTCCTGACAACAGAAGATTTCGCCGCGCGGCTGGCGGCCATGGGCGAATTGGGGCTGGAGATCGAGATCCTCGAAGAGGCCGATCTGGAAGCGCTGGGGATGCGGTCGCTGCTGGCCGTGGGGCAGGGGTCGGAAAGCCCCTCCAAGGTGGTCGTGATGCAATGGAAAGGCGGTGGCGACGAGGCCCCCCTGGCCCTCGTGGGCAAGGGCGTCGTTTTCGACACCGGCGGGATCAGCCTGAAACCGGCGGCGGGCATGGAAGACATGACCATGGACATGGGCGGTGCGGGTGTCGTGGCGGGTGTGATGCGCACGTTGGCGCTGCGCAAGGCCAAGGCCAACGTCGTGGGCCTTGTCGGTCTGGTTGAAAACATGCCCGACGGGCGCGCGCAACGCCCCGGCGACGTGGTCAAATCCATGAAGGGCGACACCATCGAGGTGATCAATACCGACGCCGAGGGGCGGCTCGTTCTGTGCGACGTGATGTGGTACGCGCAGGACCGGTTCCAGCCCCGTGGCATGGTTGACCTCGCCACACTGACCGGGGCGATCATCATCGGGCTGGGGCATGAAAACGCTGGTGTCTTTTCAAACGACGATGCCTTTGCCAACGGGTTTCTCAAAGCCGCCGAGGCCGAAGCCGAAGGCGCGTGGCGGATGCCTTTGGGCGAAGCCTATGACAAGCAGCTCAAATCCAACATCGCGGATATGAAGAACGTCGGTGGGCGGCCTGCCGGGTCGATCACGGCAGCGCAGTTCCTCAAACGCTTCGTCAAGGACGAAACCCCGTGGATTCACCTCGACATCGCGGGTGTGGCCAGCGTGACCTCGGACACCGCCTTTGCGCCCAAGGGGGCCACGGGCTGGGGTGTGCGGGCGCTCGACCGGTTCATCCGCGATGGCTACGAGCAAGCGTGAATCGCATGGGAGCGGCCCTGTTCTATCACCTCACCCACTCGACACCCGAGGCGACGGTGCAGGCCCTGTTGGGCAAGTCGCTGCAAGCGGGCTGGCGCGTTGCGGTGCGGGGCCGCTCCGACATGTTTCTGGGGCGGCTTGACGAGATGCTGTGGCTCCGCCCCGAAGACGGCTTCCTGCCTCATGGCCGGGCTGGGGGGCCGCATGACGCGGACCAGCCGGTGCTGTTGACCCAACAGACGGCACTTCCCAACGGGGCGGCCTGCCTGATGAGCGTCGAAGGCGCCGAGGTCTCGCCCGAGGAAGTGCAGGCGCTGGAACGGGTTTGCATCCTCTTTGACGGTGCGAACGAGGCGGCATTGCAGCAGGCGCGAGGGCAATGGCGGGCGCTGACCGGCGCGGGCTGCGAGGCGCAATACTGGTCCGAAGAGGGCGGTCGTTGGGAAAAGAAGGCCGAGAGTGCCGCAAAATAGGGACGCCTTTGCGCCGCCAAGACGCGATGCCGGCCGCACGCCTTTGCGTCAGCGCGCCAGAACCATCCGACCGTTTTCAATGGCGATGCGGTTGAACCGGTTTAGATAGGACATGCCGAGAAGGCTTTCCTGCATTGGCGACCCGTTCACCACGGCGGGCACATAGCGGTCGGTCATCTGGCCGACGCTGACCTGTTCTAGCCGCACGGCGGCGGTCTGAACCATGCCGTTGGCCGTCATTGCGCGATTGGTATAGCTGAGCCCGCGCATATCCAGCCCGGCGCGCGCGGCGTCTTGCGGGGTCAGCACCATGTCGGTGGCGCCGGTGTCGATCATGAATCGGATCGGGGCGCCGTTGATGTCGAGGGTCAGGTAGTAATGGCCATCGAAGCTGCGCGGGACGACCACCTCGCCGCTATCGGTGATCATCGCCTGCCGAGGTAGAACAGTCTGGGTGATCTGCGGCCACAGCCCCACCGCCGCTACCCCGGCCGCGATCAGAAAGCCCCATGTCAGGGCCATCTGGGCCACGCGCCCGATGCGATGGCGATTGGCCGACAGCATCGAGCCAACCAGCGCAACGCCGAGCAGCGACAGGTAGATGAGCGAGGCGATTTCGGTTTTTTCCATGGGGCGTGGGTCCGTTTGCAGGCGCAATCTCAATATAGGGTCCGGGCGGGACTATGCCACCTGAAGATCGCGCAACCCGTCGATCACGAATTGAACCGATAGCGCGGCAAGCAACATCCCCAAGATGCGCGTCACAACGTTGATCCCCACCGGGCCAAGCAGTTTTTCCAGCGGGCCGGCCAACAGGAACAGGGCGACGACGCAAAGGATCACGGCAAACATCACCCCGTGGACAAGGGCAATGCCTGCTCCGCTGTCGGCGGAGCCGGTCAGCAGGATCATGGTTGCCATCGCGCCGGGCCCCGCGATCAGCGGCATCGCCAGCGGAAAGACCGAAGGGTCTTCGGCATGGGGCGCATCAGCCTGTCCCTCGCGCCGCTGTTTGCGGCGCTCGAACAGCATGTCCAGCGCCGTCAGGAACAGCAGGATGCCGCCGGCAATGCGGAAGGCGGCCAGCGAGATACCGAGGAAGGACAGCACCGCCTCGCCCGCGAGGCCAAAAACCGTCAGCAAGACCACCGCCACCAGACAGGCCCGGATTGCGATGGCGCGCCGGGCGGCGTTCGACGCCCCCGTGGTCAACGCAATGAAAATAGGCGTCAGGCCGATCGGGTCGATCACCACGAAAAGCGCCACGAAGGCGGTGATGGCATCGCTCGGGATCATGTCGCCTCGGCATCCTCCAGCCGTTCAAGCGCCGCCATCCAAAGGGCCTCGGCGCGGGCCAGTCCATCCTCGACTTCGGCGAATTTCTTTTGCCAATGCGCGAGATTGCTGGCCTGAGCATCGAAGTAGAGCACCGGGTCCGCAAGCTTGGTCGACAATTTTTCGCGCATCTCGTTGATTTTCTCGACCCGTGCCTCGCATTTTCGCACCTCGGCCCGCAGGTCGAGGATTTCGTCGCGGGGTGGACGCTTGGGTTTCGGTTTGGGCGCGGCAGGCTTCGGCTTGGCCGGGGCCGTGTCGCCCGACAGCAGCAACCGGCGATAGGCGGCAAGGTCGTCGTCAAAGGGGTGCACGCCGCCACCCTTGACCAGCCACAGGCGATCGGCCGTCATTTCCAACAGATGCATGTCATGGCTGACAAGGATCACGGCCCCCGAATAGGCGGTCAACGCCTCGACCAGCGCTTCGCGGCTTTCGATGTCGAGGTGGTTGGTCGGCTCATCGAGGATCAGCATATGCGGCGCGTCCAGCGTTGCCAGCAGCAGCGACAGGCGTGCCTTTTGCCCGCCCGAAAGCTTGCCCACCACGGTTTCCGCCTGATCGGCGCCAAGACCGAACCCCGCCAGCCGCGCGCGCAGCTTGGCCGGGGCTTCCTCGGGGCGCATTCGCCGCAGGTGTTGCAGGGGCGTTTCGTCGATATGCAACTCATCCACCTGGTGCTGCGCGAAATAGCCCACCCGCAGCTTGGAGGATTTGGTGAGTCGCCCGTCCATCGTGGGCAGTTTGCCGGCCAACAGCTTGGACAGCGTCGATTTGCCCTCGCCATTGCGGCCAAGCAGGGCGATCCGGTCGTCTTGGTCGATGCGCAGGGTCAGGCGTTGCAGCACGGCCTTGCCGTCATAACCGACGCTGGCCCCGTCAAGCTGCACGATCGGCGGCGAGAGTTGCTCTGGCTCGGGAAACGAGAACGCGCGGAAGCCACGTTCCGACGGGGCCGTGATCGGCTGCATCTTTTCCAGCATCTTCAACCGCGACTGCGCCTGTTTGGCCTTGGTGGCCTTGGCTCGAAACCGGTCGACGAAACTTTGCAGATGGGCGCGGCGGGCGTCTTGCTTTTTCGATTCGGCCTGTGCCACCGCGATGCGGGCGGCGCGGGTTCGGGCAAAGGTGTCGTAGCCGCCTTGATAGAGCGTCAGCTTGCGGTCTTCGAGATGCAGGATATGGCCCACGGCCCGGTTCAGCAGACCGCGGTCGTGGCTGATCACCAGCACCGAATGCGGGTATTTCGCCAGGTAGCTTTCCAGCCAAAGTGCGCCTTCAAGGTCGAGATAGTTGGTCGGTTCGTCCAGCAAAAGCAGGTCGGGCG
This sequence comes from Nioella nitratireducens, assembly GCF_001879715.1. Lineage (GTDB taxonomy): Bacteria > Pseudomonadota > Alphaproteobacteria > Rhodobacterales > Rhodobacteraceae > Nioella > Nioella nitratireducens. The sequence continues at coordinate 51,124 of NZ_MNBW01000012.1, forward strand.
CCGCGAAAAGCACCGCCGCCAAGGCCACCCGCATCCGCCAGCCGCCCGAAAAGGCCGAACAGGGCATAAGCTGTTCCTCGGCCGTAAAGCTAAGGCCGCGCAGGATGGTTGCCGCGCGGGCCTCGGCCGACCATGCGTCGATATCGGCCAGCCGGGTCTGTATTTCCGCGATGCGCGCCGGATCGTCGGTTGCTTCCGCCATCAGGGCCGCGCGCTCGGTATCGGCGGCCAGCACCGTGTCGATCAGCGATGTCTCGGAGGATGGCACTTCCTGTGCCACGCCGCCGATGCGGGCGCGGGTTGGCAGGGTGATTGCCCCGGTGTCCAGCGTCAACTCGCCCCGGATAAGGCGAAAGAGGGTGGTCTTGCCGGTGCCGTTGCGGCCGACAATGCCCACCTTGTGGCCATCGGGAATGGTGGCGGACGCGCCCTCGAGCAGGGGGCGACCGGCGATGGAGAATGAGATATCTTCGATCCTGAGCATGGGGCGGGGTGTGACCCGCGCGGGCAGGACTGTCAATTGGCGGCTTTTCAAGCCGATCCCCCCATGCTAGGGGCCGCGCCAACGCTAACACCTTGCAGGAGTGACCTTCATGGCGCTGGAACGCACCTTTTCGATCATCAAACCCGATGCCACCAAGCGCAACCTGACCGGCGCAATCGTGGCCAAGCTGGAAGCCGCCGGCCTGCGCGTCGTCGCCTCCAAGCGCATCCACCTGAGCAAAGCCCAGGCTGGCGTGTTCTACGAAGTCCACAAGGAACGCCCGTTTTACGACGAACTGTGCGAATTCATGTCGTCTGAGCCGATCGTCGTTCAGGTTCTGGAAGGCGAGAACGCCATTGCCAAGAACCGCGAAGTGATGGGCGCCACCAACCCGGCGGATGCTGCAGAAGGCACGATCCGCAAGGAATACGCCCTGTCGATCGGTGAAAACTCGGTCCATGGCTCCGACGGCGCGGACACCGCCGCTGTCGAGATCGCCTATTTCTTCTCGGGTCTTGAACTGGTCGGCTGATCGCCGTGCCATGAACAACTGATCGGGCCGCGCCTTCGGGGGCGGCCCTTTTCGTTGGTGGGGCGGGGGTCACTGGCGGGCGATGACGCCGATCTCGTTCAGGGCTTTTTCCAGTTCCGAGAGGCGGACGTCAAACGCCTTTGCGCAAATCGCGTCGAACCGTGCGCGCAGGGCTGTCTTCTCCGGTCCCCGGCAATCGTTCCAGGGGCGGCCCTGCAATCCCATGTGCAAGACATAGTAGCCGATGAAATGCGGGCGCGCGCCCGTCTTCAGCATTGCGGCGTAGGCAGCATCGGGGCCACGGGCGCGCAACTCTTCGGCGCTGGTGATCCCGGCCCGCGACAGGGCCTCGGCCATGGCGGGGCCGATATTGCGGATCTCGGTCAGGGGCGTGGGCATGGCGCGGGCTTTCGCAAGGGACAGCCCGGCGAGCCTATCAGATGCTGGCCCAGTCCTTGAAGATCACAGGCGGATCCTTTTTCGGGGTCGACTGCGGTTTCGGGGGTTTCGGCGCCTGCTTGGGCGTGGGTTTCGGTTGTGGCATGACGGTCTCTTTCTGCTCGATTTGGTCTTTGTGCCAATGGATAGCCTGCGCCGGGAATGCGGCGGTTTTCGGGGTCATGCCATGCCGGGAAGGCGATTGAATTGTGGCGAAAATGGGGCCGGGGACGGGGTGGTGACGGATATACATTTCGAACCTGGCCAGTTGGACAGGTCTCGAATTTCCAAGCGATTCCCTGGTCGAGGGGCGCGATTCGGGGGGATTGGTTCCAGCCCGTCATCAATGCCGGGAAAAAAGAGGTATTGAAAAAGTGTCAGGCCGGTCCTAATGCTGCCTCAATTCCGCCACGGTTAACAGAGCGTTTCGTGTGAGGGATCAATCCTTTGTTTTCATATCGAAGACAGTCATGAATCAGTGAAAATTCCCCTAGGGCATGGTGGCTCTGGCAAGATTGCAGATTTACCTAGGTAAACAAGGTGAATTGGAAAAGGGAAACCAGTGTCAAAACGCACCAAGACGGCCGCCGTCGTTTTACAGGTAGAAACAATCGGCCCCAACTTTGGTCGGGTTTCGCCACATTCTTTTACACTTTGAGACAATTTCTGACCAACTCCCGCCATGTTTCAGACAATTTTCGCTTTGTTGGGGCCATCCGACAGGCTATCCCTTGGTCAGCCCAACTGGGGGGCGATGTCTGAAGGCCACGGGGGCGGCCGCACGAGACCAAGCCGATCTTCGGATCGACTGGTGGCATGTGAGCCGCGCTGAAAGTGCGGAAAATCAACAGCTTCGTCCTGTGGGGCGTGTGCTGGCCGCTGCCTTATGGCCGTCGCCCACCGTTTTGGTGGCCTGGTCCCTCGTGCGCCCGCCCTCGAGTTTCAAACATCGCAAATCGGTTGGATCTGTTTCGACAACGGTCCTGAAGGGGATGTGCGATGATTTTATTGTTTGCCGCCTACGGTTTGGTTCTCGCCAGTATCGCGCTGTGCCCGCCACCCCCCGTTGTCACCGACAAAGCAATTATCCGCCAGGACGGTGCCGGACGCGCCGCCTCCTGCAACTCTTAAAGGAGACGACAAATGTCTGGAAATAATGAGCAGGGCAGCGTCGACGGCGTGGTCGATGGCACCCCCGGAAACGACGAAATCAATCTGGCCTACACCGGTGATCCCGAAGGCGATCGCATTGACAACAACGACGCCATTCTGGACGGCCATGCCCCCAACGACGATGTGGTTCTGGCCGGGGCCGGTGACGATACCGTCCATGCCGGTGTTGGCGACGACACCCTTTGGGGCAATGACGGCAACGACTATCTCGATGGCGAGAGCGGTGACGACCTTGTCAAAGGCGAAGGCGGCAACGATACGCTCGTCGGCGGCGATGGCGACGACACCCTGATCGGCGGCGACGGCAAGGAAAGCGTCGATGGCGGGGATGGCAACGACTATATCGACACCCGGTTCGACGGCAATCTGCCGCTGCCTGACCGCGGCTATCCGGGCCTGTTTCCGGGGGATGGCGATCCCCTCGACGGGATGGATACCGTCGATGGCGGGGCTGGCGACGATACGATCCTGACCGGCGACGATGCCGATGTCATCACCGGCGGTTCTGGCGATGACATGATCAACGCGGGCTTTGACGACGACACGGTGTCGGGCGACGAAGGCAACGACAAGATCGTTGCTGGCGAAGGCTCTGACAGTGTGGACGGCGGCGATGGTGACGACACCATCTACGGCGGTCTTGGGCCGGGCTTCCCCGACGAGCTGAACATCACCGACGATGGCTCGGACGGCAACCCGATCGGTCCCGACGCAGTTGTCGATAACGGCATGGACACGCTTAACGGTGGCGCTGGAAATGACCTGATCTATGGCGAAGACGACGACGACCTGATCTACGGTGGCTCTGGCAACGATACGATCGACGGCGGCATCGACGAAGACGAGATCCACGGCGGCGACGACCGTGACGTGATCCTCGGTGGCAATGTCGGCGATTTCGTCGATGGCGGCGGTGGCGGTGACGACTATGACACGCTGGACCTGACCGGGTCCGGACCGCTGCGTGTCGAGCTGGACTCCGGCAACCCGGAAAACGGCACGGTCACCTTCTACGATGGTGGCGGCTTCGACCCGTCCAACATCACCGGCACCATGCGTTTCGAGGAAATCGAGAACGTCGTGCCCTGCTTCACCCCCGGTGCCCGCATCGCAACCCCGCGCGGCGAAGTGCTGGTGGAAAGCCTGAAGCCCGGCGACAAGGTTCTGACCCGTGACAACGGCATCCAGGAGATCCGCTGGATCGGCTCGCGGACGCTCAACCATGCCGAGCTGCGCCGCGCGCCCAATCTGCGGCCCGTGCTGATCAAGGCCGGGGCCCTCGGCGATGGTCTGCCCGAACGGGACATGCTGGTCAGCCCACAGCACCGGATGCTGGTCGCCAACGAACGCACCTCGCTCTACTTCGAGGAAAGCGAAGTGCTGGTGGCTGCAAAGCACCTGATCGACCACCAGTCGGTCACCTACATGGACACGCTGCGCACGACCTACATTCACTTCATGTTCGACCGCCACGAGGTGGTTCTGGCAGACGGTGCCTGGACCGAAAGTTTCCAGCCCGGCGACCAGACCCTTGGCGGCATGGGGCAGGATCAACGCGACGAGATCTATGCGCTCTTCCCCGAGCTTCAGCAGCAGGACGGCACCGACAGCTATGCCGCCGCCCGCAAGGTGCTGAAAGGCCACGAGGCGCGCCTGATCATCCGCTAATCGGAATGCAGCAGGGATACGGGGGGAGAGGGGGCTATAACCTCTCCCCGGACCCGACTACAGGGGCGGTGCTTATGCGCCGCCCCACTTTTTCGTATCAAAGGCTGTTGCGCCACGCGGCCCAATCTTCGGGCGTGTCGAGGTCGATCACCGCATGATCGCCCGGCAATGGCACCAGATGCACCCGGCCAGCATGGTTTTTCAACACTCCACGCGCGCCCTTGTCGCCACGGATCTTGCCAAGCTCTGCCAGCAGGTCGGCGGGAAACAGCACTGGATTGCCGGCTGTGCCATCTTGCCCTGCAGCCCGCAGAATGGCATTCGGCGCTTGCCGGGACAGGGCAATCAGAAGGTGCAGATCATGGGCCGTCACCTCGGGCATGTCGGCCAATACGATCAAAACCGGTCCCGTCAGCCCCGCGACTCCGGCGGCGAGAGAGTCGCTCATCGTGCCGCCCGGTGCTGTCTCGACGATTTCGGCCTCGATCCCGTCCAGCACCGCCCGCCGCGCCGAATGCCCCTGGGGCAAGACCACGCGCAACGGCCCCGCCTTGGCCGCGCGCCGGGCCATCAGGCGCAGCAACGGCTCATCGGACACGGTTTCCAGCAGCTTGTCCGCCCCCCGCATCCGGGAAGAGGCACCCGCCGCCAACAGCACAAGGGTCACGTCCTGATCCATGGGCAGAGCTTTCGCTGCCCGGCGCGGTCGCGTCAAGTCAGCCCCGCATCCGTGCACCGTCGGCGTCGAACAGCGGGTCGCTGACCAGCCGCGCAGGCCGCATCTCGCCAAGGATCTCGATGTCCACTTTCAGCCCTTCGACGGCGCGCTCGGTCGGGACGAAGCCGAAGGCCACGGATTTCCCGGCATAATGCGAATACCCGCCCGATGTGCAAAAGCCCTGCACGGCGCCATCCAGCCAGATCGGCTCATAGGCGATCACGTCGGCATCCTTGGCCTCGACGATAAAGGAGCACAGTTTTCGCGCCGCACCCGCGGCCCGCTCCGCCTCGGCCGCCGCCTTGCCGATAAAATCGCCCTTCGACCAGCGAATGAACCGATCCATCCCGGTTTCGCAGGGCGTATAATCCGGCGAGAATTCCCGCATCCAAGAGCCAAAGAACTTGTCCAACCGCAAGCTCATCATCGCCCGCATCCCAAAGGGCTTCAGGCCGAATTCCTGTCCGGCGGCCCACAGCACATGCCACAGCGCGCGTTGATCCATCGCATCGACATAGATTTCATAGCCAAGGTCGCCGGTATAGCTGACCCGTTGCACGATGGCCTCGCACATCCCGATGGGCAGGCGCTGCACATCCATGAACCGGAACGCGCCTGGCCCCACATCGGCCCGCGTCACGCTGGCCAGCAGATCCCGCGCGCATGGCCCCGCGATCTGGAACCCGGTCTGGCGGTCCGAGATGTTTTCGACCTGCACATCGCCCGAAAGCTGCCCCTCGAACCAGCGCATATGGAAATCCTGCGCCCCATAGCTGGCGGTGACGCGGAATTCCGTTTCGGTCAGGCACGCCACGGTGAAATCCCCGATCAACCGCCCCGAGGGTGCCAGCATCGGCGTCAGGCTCATCCGCCCCGGTTTCGGTATGCGGCCCGACATGATCCGATCAAGCCACCCCCGCGCGCCGGGGCCAGAGACACGGTACTTGCCGAAATTCTGCACCTCGTTGATGCCCACGCCCTCGCGTACGGCGCGCACCTCGCGCGCGGTGGCGTCAAAGGCGTTTGACCGGCGGAACGAGGGCGTCTCATATCGCGGTTCATCGCCTCGGGCGAAATAATTCGGCACCTCCAGCCCGTATTGCTGCCCCCAGACCGCGCCCATCTGGTCGAAAATGTCGTACATCGGCGTCGTGCGGAAGGGCCTTGCGGCGGGCAGCTCCTCGTTCGGGTAGGTCACGGAAAAGCGGTTCTGGTAGTTTTCCACCACCTTGGGCAGCGTGTAACCGGGTGTGATCCAACGGCCAAAGCGCGCCACGTCCATGGCAAAGACATCACGCTCCGGCTCGCCCTCGACCATCCATTGCGCCAGCGTCAGACCGACGCCACCGCCTTGGCTGAACCCCGCCATGACGCCACAGGCCGACCAGTAATTGCGCAAGCCCGGAACCGGCCCCACCAGCGGGTTGCCGTCGGGGGCAAAGGTGAACGGCCCGTGAATGACCGTCTTGACGCCTGCGCGTTCAAGGATCGGATAGCGGCGCCAGGCAAAGGCGATACTGTCCTCGATCTTGTCATAGTCATCGGGCAGCAGTTCATGGCCGAAGCCCCACGGCGTGCCGTCCACGGCCCAGGGCCGGCAGGGTTGTTCGTAGAAGCCGATACAAAGCCCGCGCCCCTCTTGCCGCAAGTAACTTTCGCCGCCGGGGTCCATCACATGCGGATGCTCGACCTCGCGCTCATAGATCTCCGGCAGGTCGTCCGTCACCAGATACTGGTGTTCCATCGGATGCAGCGGCAGATAACAGCCCGCCATCGCGCCGACCTCGCGCGCCCAAAGACCACCTGCGTTGACCAGATGTTCCGCGTGGATCGTGCCCTTTTCGGTCACCACGTCCCACGTTCCGTCAAGGCGCTGATTGGTCTCGCGCACCATGCAATGGGTTTCGATCGTCGCGCCCCCCATGCGCGCGGCCTTGGCATAGGCGTGCGTGGTGCCGGACGGGTCCAGATGTCCGTCGAGCGGATCGTAAAGCCCGCCCAATACGCCCTCGACATTGGTGATCGGCGCAATGGCCTTGATCTCATCCGGGCCCAAAATCTCCGTCTCCAGCCCCATGAAGCGGTGCTTGGCGCGCTCGGCCTTCAGCATGTCGAAGCGTTCCGGCGTGTCGGCCAGGGTCACGCCGCCCACATGGTGCAACCCGCAGGACATGCCGGTCAGCTCTTCCAACTCTCTGTAAAGCCGGATCGTATAGCCCTGAAGGGCTGCCATGTTGGTGTCGCCATTCAGCGTATGGAACCCGCCCGCCGCGTGCCATGTCGAGCCGCTGGTCAATTCCGAGCGTTCCAGCAGCATCACATCCGACCAGCCAAGCTTGGTCAGGTGATAGAGCACCGAACACCCCACCACGCCGCCGCCGATCACGCATACCCGAGTGCTGGTTTTCATCGCCGTTCTCCCACATGGCCCACCTCCCGCAAGACAGCCCCCGCCGCCCGCCGCCCGCAAGCCCAAAAGCGACATCGCTGCTTCTTCTTTGTAAAAATACTCCTGGGGTTTGGGGGCAGCGCCCCCAACTGCGCGGCCCGTTCACGGGCCGCGCGGATCGGCGCCGCAGGCGGCGAAGTTCCCCAGGCTACAAGAGCTTGCGCACCCGGATCTGGGTCAGCCGGTTCTGCTGGCGCTCGGCCACCTCGAAACGGAACCCATGAAAGGAAAACACCTGCCCTTCCTCGGGGATCATCTGCGCCTCGTGGATAACCAGCCCCGCCACGGTGTTGGCCTCTTCGTCGGGCAGGTTCCAGTCGGTGGCGCGGTTGAGGTCGCGGATCGTCATGCCGCCGTCGATCAGATAGCTGCCATCGGCCCCCGGCGTCAGGTTGACCTCTTCCTCGACATCGAATTCGTCGGTGATTTCGCCGACAATCTCTTCGAGGATATCTTCCAGCGTGATCAGCCCCTGCAATGCGCCATATTCATCGACCACCAGCGCGAAATGGGTATGGCGGCGCAGGAATTGCCGCATCTGGTCGTCGAGCGTCGTCGTCTCGGGGACAAAATAGGGTTTCATCGCCACGTCGATGATCGAAAACGCGGCCAGCCCCGAGGCCGAGGCCTCGGGTCCGCGCATCAGCCGATCCATCGCGCGGAGCACGTCCTTGGCATGGGCCACGCCGATGATGTTTTCCGGCTCGCCGCGATAGACGGGCAGGCGGGTATGGGGGGATTGCAGCAACTGGCTCAGGATCGCCTCGCTATCCTCTTCCGCGTCGATCATCTCGATGGATGAGCGGTGAAGCATGATTTCCTCGACAGTGCGTTCCCCCAGATCGAGCGCGCCAAGCAAACGATCGCGGTGTTCCTTTTCCACCGCGCCTTCGGAATGGCCAAGGGTGATGGCCCCAGCGATTTCCTCGCGGGCCGACAGGACGGCGCTGTCGGGGTCGGTTTGCACGCCGAACACCCGCAACATGCCGCGCACCAGCACCTGCACCATGGACACGACTGGTGCGAACACCAGGATCACCAGCGCGATCATCGGGCTGACGGCGGCGGCGGCCTTTTCGGCATTGGTGATGGCGTAGGTCTTGGGCAGCACCTCGGCGAAGATCAGCACCAGAAGGGTCATGACGAGAGTGGCCAGCGCAACGCCGCTTTCGCCGAAGGCGCGGGTAAAGAGCGATGTCGCCAATGAGGCCGCAAGGATATTGACGAGGTTGTTGCCAAGCAGGACCGAGCCGATCAACCGCTCGCTGTCTTCGGTCAGTTTCAGGGCCTTGTCCGCCATGGCCGACCCGCGGTCGGCCTGCGTGCGCAACTTGCCGCGAGAGGCGGCGGTCAACGCGGTTTCCGACCCCGAGAAGAAAGCCGAGAGCAACAGCAGCGCCAGGATCGCTCCGGCGGTGATCCAGAACGAAGCGTCAAGAAGGGGGTCGATCTCGGGCATGGGGCCTCCTGCCTGTGGCGGTTGAGCCGGTTATGGGGGCGCTGGTGGGTCTTATCAAGCGGCGTGCGCACCGGCCGGGAAAAACTCTGACTGCGCACCTGCCCATTCGGATAGGTCGGAAGGGCGAAAAAACCCGGCCAAATCATGGAGTTTGCCGGGTTTTCGGGCGGGTGTCCGAATCACAATGTGGCGGAAATTTGTCCGGCTTGGCGACAAACATGTGCGGATGTCGCCATTGTTTCGCCCCAATGACAACCGGAAGGAGAGTTCAGAATTTTCATCAAATTTTCCGGCATCGCTTTGTCGGGAAGTGGCCCCACCGCTGCCACAAAATCGCCACGGTTTGCGCCCCCGGAAAGAGGCCATTTCGGCCGACCATTGTTTCCTTTGAACCTGCGCCAACCTGCCCCAATGGACAGGGATGTTCCGCAAGCTCGCCCTAGAGGTGAAAATTTTGCCGTTTATGTTTCTTAACGGGAAACAGTAGCAGCAGATGGTCGATGAGGCGCTTTGATCAAGGTGCGGAAAACACGTCTTTTTGTATCTTGATCGCGAACAGCGCTATCCCATAATTTACACAACCTAAGCGGGAATATGGCAATCGAGAATTGACGAAATTATGCCATAAATGCATTTATTGACCCGTGTGAAGGCGCTGATCGGCCATGACTTTAGGGCGATGCGGGACCGGACTGCCATCCGGGCGCGCATCTCTCGAAAAGGTGGGGATGGTTCGATCGAAATCCTGGGGGAACCGGGTCACGTCCCGCGTCTGCTCGCACCAAGAAACCTACTGACTTCATGATCCGCGCCAGAGTCGCAGGCGGCGGGCCGGAAGCGCTTTGTCTCGTGCCCGCAGTGCGGGACACGCCCTCTGGAGGGGTGCGCGTATGTATGAGCGTTTCGATCTGTATGGCCAAGGTGAGGCCCCGTTCGTCATCACCCCGATGTCGATCGACGAAACCCGGACACTTTATCGGCGTCGGTCCAAGCGCGTTCTGGATCTGGCCATCATCGCCTTGGTGGCGGTTCCGGCGCTGCTGCTGATCGGTGTCTTCGCGGCCATTCTCAAGTTGAGAGAGGGCGGTGCCGTATTCTATTGTCAGGAGCGGATCGGTCGCAACGGGCGCAGCTTTCGCATGTGGAAGTTGCGCACCATGGTGCCGGATGCCGACAAGGTGCTGGAAACCTATCTGTCCGACCATCCCGAGGCCCGCGCCGAATGGGACAGGCATCAAAAACTGCGCAACGATCCGCGGATCACCCGGATGGGCCGGTTCCTGCGCCGCAGTTCGCTGGATGAGGTGCCGCAGCTGTGGAACGTATTGATGGGCGAGATGTCGATCGTCGGCCCGCGTCCGATGATGTGCAACCAGCGCGTCCTTTATCCGGGGACCGAATATTACGCCATGCGGCCGGGGATCACCGGCTATTGGCAGACCTCGGACCGGAATGACACAAGCTTTCATGAACGGGCGTGGTACGATCAGGCCTATTACCGGGCGCTGTCGCTCCGCACGGATCTGGCGATCATCCTGCGGACGTTTTCCGTGGTTCTGCGTGGGACGGGGCACTAAGCCGATCCACCCGATCTGCCATCAAGTCCGCCACCTTGTGGCCCCAGGCCGCCCAGTTCAACCGCTGTTCATAAAGCGCGCGGGACGACCGGCGCAGCGCGCTGTGCCGGTCGGGATCGGCCAGATAGCCCTTGATGACCTCGGCGAAGGCGTCTGCGGTGGAGCCGAAGGGCAGGGCATGGCCGTTCTTGCCAGTCCAGACCGGAACCCCGCCCACGTTCAGGCACAGCGTCGGCAATCCATAGGCAGAGGCTTCGCAAAAGGCGAACCCGTAGGATTCCATCGACGGCATCAACAGGAAATGCGCCTTGCGGAAACATGCCTGAAACTGCGCCAAGCCCTCTGGCTTGCGCTTGTCGAGATAGGGATGAACCGTCAGGCCCCGGCGGTCGATTTCCGGCGGCGGGGTGCAACCCACCACCGTCAGCCTTGCGTCGATGCCCTCGGCGCGCAGGCGGGCGACCGTTTCGGCGGTGGTCCACCCCCCCTTGGCGGTCCAGTCACGGCCCACCAGCAGGATCTCGACCGGGCCTTTGGGGGGCAGCGGTGGCGTTTCGCCCAAGGGGCCGGGATCGGGAACATTCGCGCCCCATGGCACCGTCAGCGAGCGGTCGGGATCGAGACCGTAGCGCGCCGTTGCCGCCTCGGTCAGCCAGTCCGAGGGCCACAGCGCCAGATCAAGCCCGGAAAAGAGCCGCGCCTCGGCCCGTTCGATCAGCGGATCGAAGAGCCGCGACGGCGCAAACCAAGAGCCGAAGCTGTGCCCGATTTCGGACTGTTTGTAGATCGTCGGTGTCGCGTCCGAGGTATAGGCCGTGACCATCGGGTAGGGCGGCCGCACCCGGCACATGGCGTGAAACGCATAGGCCCCGAACAACACGTCAAAGCGCTCGGCCTTCAAGGCGCGGACCACCCGGCGTGCGACCAGCGGCGCCAGGGCCAGGTGCACCCGCCACCGGGCGCGGATGCTGACCGCCTCTGGCGCGGCCAGAACCGCCCGGCGCAAGGGCTCGGCCACACCCCAATCTTGCGGCAGCACCGTCACGTCGCCCACATGGGCCTGCAAGGCGTCGAACAGGCGGGCGTTGCCGCCGGAATACAGCGTCCGGTTGCGCGGGTCGAAGTCGCACAGATAGGCTATCTTCAGCCGTTTTGCTGCCGTGGTCCCCATTCTGCTGCGCCCCGTCTTTCCTGGCTTTCAAGGCATAATTCTGCCCCAACGATGGGGTATAGACTGCGAATGTCCCCCAACGAAGGGGGAATCCGGGCAATAAAATGACAGAGCAGACGAAAAGGACCACCGGATAACGCCATGCCCAATGCGCTCGCAACTCTCGCGCTGGTGAGCTTCCCGGCGCTGGCGCTGTGGCTGTTCTGGCGCTTGCCGCCGGGGCGGGCGCTGTTGGTCGTGCTGGTTCTGGGCTACCTGTTTCTGCCCCCCCCGCCGGCCGGGTTCGATTTTCCGTTGATGCCGCCCCTGACCAAGCAGACCATTCCGAACCTGAGCATTCTGGCGATCTGCCTGGTGAAATATCGCGGCGATCTGAGATTGATGCCGGAAAACCCGCTGGCCCGTGTTCTGGTTTTGACCTTCATCTTCAGCCCGATCGGGACCGTCCTGACCAATATGGACCCGGTCTATTTCGACAATTTCGCCTTGCCGCCCTTGCGCCTGCGCGAGGCGGCGGCGCAATGCATCAACCAGTTCCTGCTGTTGTCGCCCTTTCTTGTCGCACGTCATTTCCTGCGCAGCAGAGACGATCTGCGCGATATGATGTTTGCCATGCTTTTCGCGGGGCTGGTCTATTCCGTGCCGATGCTGATCGAGGTGCGCCTCAGTCCGCAGTTAAATATCTGGATTTTCGGCTATTTTCAGCACGCCTTTGACCAGATGATCCGCGACGGGGGCTTCCGGCCCATCGTGTTCCTCTATCACGGGCTTTGGGCTGCCTTCCTTGCGATGACCGCGCTGATGGCCGCGGTGATCATCGCCCGCAACAGCACCAGCCGCAGCGTTGTCGTCTGGTGGATCGCGGCCGCCTACATGGCCGTGGTGCTGGTTTTGTGCAAATCGCTGGCCTCGCTGCTCTATGCCACCGCTTTCGCGCCGATGCTGTTGCTGTTGACCGTGCGCGCCCAGCTTCGCGTGGCACTGGTTCTGGCCAGCCTAACGCTGCTCTATCCCGCGATGAAGAGCGTTCACCTCATCCCCGAGGCGCGCATCCTGTCGATGGCCGCAAACATCGACGAAGAACGGGCAGGCTCGTTGCAGTTCCGGTTCGAGAACGAGAACATCCTGATCGACCGTGCCATGGAGCGGCCCGTGTTCGGCTGGGGCACATGGGGACGCAACCAGATTTACAATGGCCAGACGGGGGAGTTGCTGACCACCACGGACGGGCGTTGGATCATCACCATCGGGGTGTATGGTTGGGTCGGGTTCCTTGCGGAATTCGGGCTGCTGATCCTGCCCATGGGCCTTGCATGGCAGGCCCTGCGCCGACGAGAGGCCCCCCCCAGCCTTTGGTTTGGCGGGGTGGCAATCATCCTGGCCATCAATATGATCGACATGATCCCCAACGCGACCCTGACGCCGATGACATGGTTGTTTTCCGGGGCGTTGCTGGGCAACGCTGAACGGGTGCGCCGGGACGTGCGCCAAAGGTCCGACACGCGCCGCGCGGCGCTGCGAACAATCCTGTGAGGGGGCGGGAATGACGGGCAAGCCCAAGGTTCTGGTGATCGCCGAGGCGGCCAACCCCGATTGGGTCAGCGTGCCGCTGATTGGCTGGTCGCTGTCGCAGGCGCTGCGCGAGGTGGCCGAGGTGCATCTGGTGACACAGGTGCGCAACCGCGACGCCATTCTTGACGCCGGGCTGATCGAGGGCCGCGAGTTCACCGCCATCGACTCCGAGGCCTTTGCGCGCCCGCTTTGGGCTGTCGGAGAGACGTTGCGCGGCGGCGGTGGCAAGGGCTGGACCACGCTGCAGCTGATCAACGCGTTGATCTATCCGCAGTTCGAACGGCTGATCTGGCGGCGGTTCGGGGCCGATATCCGGGCCGGGCGCTATGACATCGTGCACCGAGTGACACCCTTGTCGCCGACGATCTCCAGCCCGCTGGCTGCCAAATGCGCACGGGCCGGGGTGCCCTTCGTGCTGGGGCCGCTGAACGGGGGCGTGCCGTGGCCAAGGGAATTCGACGCCGCCCGCAGGCAGGAAAAGGAATGGCTGAGCTACATCCGCTCGGCCTACAAGGCGCTGCCCGGTCGCAAACGCAGCCTTGCCCATGCGGCGGCGATCCTTGCGGGGTCACGGCATACGGCCAGTGAAATGCCCGCCGCGATGCAGGGCAAGACGATTTACCTGCCGGAAAACGCCATCGACCCGGCCCGGTTTTCCAAATGCGCCGCGCCGGAACAGGACGCCCCCCTGCGCGGGGTCTTCGTGGGCCGGATGGTGCCCTACAAGGGGCCTGACATGCTGCTGGACGCCGCTGCGCCGCTGTTGCAGGCTGGGCGGATGCGGCTCGATCTTGTGGGCGATGGTCCGATGCTGCCCGACCTGCGCGCGCGGGCCGATGCGCTCGGGGTGGCGGGGGCCGTCACCTTCCACGGCTGGTTGCCGCACGGGGCGGTTCAGGACGTGCTGGCGGCGGGGGCGTTGTTGACTTTCCCCTCGATCCGCGAATTCGGCGGCGGCGTCGTGCTGGAGGCGATGGCCCTTGGCCTGCCCGCCTTGATCGTGGACTATGCAGGGCCAGCTGAACTGGTGACGCCGGACACCGGCTGGACCGTGCCGCTTGGCGACCGGGGCGCGATTGTCGCGGGTCTGCGGGCGGCGCTGGACCGGCTGGACCGGGACCGGCCCGCCTTGGCCGAGGCCGGGCACGCGGCGCGCGACAGGGTGGCGCAGCACTTTACATGGCCGCGAAAAGCGGCCCAGATTTCAGAAGTTTATGATTGGGTATTGGGGCGGCGTGATGACAAGCCAAATCTGTTTGCAGAGAAATGGGAGCACACAGCCGGGGATCATGCCGCCGAGTAGGGTCTTGGTGCTGCTCGTGCTTCTGCTGACCCCGTTTCGTGCTGCGGCAGAGGATGTGCGGGCGTTCATCTACGGCAATTCGTTGATCAACCATGCCTCGGACAGCGACGAGACGACCATGCCGCACTGGCTGCATCGGCTGGCGGTCGCGGGCGGGAATGGATTTGCCGCTGATGGTGCCTTCGGGGCGCCGCTGACTTTTGCCGATCAACTGCCGCCAGAACCGACATGGTATTTTGACGAGGTGCCGCCGGTCTGGGATGCGGACCGGCTGGCCTTTCGTCGGGCGGGGTTCAACACGATCCTTTTCAATAACGCCAATTTCATTCAGTATCAGCCGCCTGACGCGCTTTATGAAGGGGACAACCCACAGGGATATTCCCCGCTGTCCGCCACCCTGCGTCTGCTGGACTGGTCCGAGGCGCAGGCGCCGGGCGCACGGGTGTTTTTGTACGAGGGCTGGTCGGACCTTGCGCTGATCGCCCGCCGCTTTCCGCCGAGCGACCGCGACCTGCGCCGCTATCACGCTTATAATCAGGGCGACTATCACCAGTGGTTTCAGGACTATGCCACATTGCTGCGCGCCGCGCGGCCCGATCTGGACCTGACCTTGATCCCGGTGGCCCCGATACTGGCAGAGCTGCTGTCAACCCCGCCCCTCGACGGGCTGGCTGCAACGGATGTCTACCTCGATGATGCTCCTCACGGCACGCCGACGCTCTATTTCCTTGCTGCGATGATCAGCTATGCCTCGATCTATGGCGAGGCGCCGCCGGTCGACCTGACCTTGCCAGACAGCATTCACCCGCTCGTGCGCGCGAATGCCGCCAATCTTTCGGGCCGCATTTTCGACCGTGTGCAGGGCAGCGCATGGCCCGATCATGCGGGCGTTGTGCCGGACACCGGCGTGCCGGACCCGGCGTTGGCGATGGGGCTGACCGGGCTTTCGGATTGGTCGACGCAATTGCCCTTCATCGACCTCATGCACGCGGCCCGGCCATGGATCGGCCATTTGCCCGACCAATGGGGCGGGGTCAGTGCCGAAGAACTTGAAGCAGGCGGGGTCTTGAGTGATGCGGGCTGGCCGCTGCGATTGCCCGAGGATGTGGTGGCGCTGGAAAGTTTCATCCTGACCGATCTGCCGGAAGAGGCCGCAAGTGCCGCCGGACGCTACCGCGTGACATGGGCGGGGCAAGGCAGTTTCCGCATCATCGGGCGGGCGGAAAACGTGGCGATGGCCGATCACGAGGCGTGGTTTGACTTCACCCCCGGCGAGGGGCCGGTGGGCCTGCGCATCGAAGCGACCGAGGCCACCGACCCGATCCGCGACATTGCCGTGGTCCGGCAGGACCGCATCCCGCTTTTCGAATTGGGCGAGGTCTTCAACCCCGACTGGATCGCCCGTATCCGCGAACTGCGCGCGATCCGCTTCATGGACTGGATGAACACCAACGGGTCCACGCAAGAAATCTGGACCGACCGTCCACGCATCAGTGATTACACATGGGTGCGGCGCGGGGTGCCGGTCGAGGTTATGGTGGACCTTGCGAACCGCATCGGGGCCGATCCATGGTTTACCCTGCCGCACAGGGCCGATGACGCCTATGTCCGGGCCTTTGCCACCTATGTCGAGGCGCGGCTGGCACCGGAACGGCGGGTCTACGCGGAATGGTCGAACGAGGTCTGGAACTTCCTGTTCCCGCAGGCGCATTGGGCCGCCGCACAGGCGGCTGCGCGTTGGGACGGGGCCGAGGGCGACGCGTGGATGCAGTTTGCAGGGCTGCGCGCGGCCCAGGTGGCCGATCTGTGGGCCGAGGTATTTGCCGGGCAAGAGGATCGCCTGATCCGTGTCGTGGCTACCCAGACCTCTTGGCCCGGTCTGGAAGAAGCGTTGCTGGAGGCGCCTTTTGCGCAGGACGAGGGGCTACCCGCCCCGGCCAACAGTTTCGACGCCTACGCGGTGGCGGGGTATTTCGGCAATGAACTGGGCATGGATGAACGCGTGGACGAGGTGCTGGGATGGGCGGCTGACCCTGAGGGGGCTGCACTGGCCGCCGACGCACTGCGCGACGGCTCGCTCGGGCAGGTGATCGACGAGGGCTTTCCCTATCACGCCGACGTTGCCGCGCGCTACGGCCTCGACATGGTGATGTACGAGGGCGGCACGCATGCTGTCGGACTGGGCGAGGCCGTCTGGAATGATGACCTGACGGATTTCCTCACCCGGTTCAGCTACAGCCCCGAAATGGCTGCGCTCTACGCCGAATTGCTGGCCGGATGGCGCGCTGATGGGGGGACACTGTTCAACGCCTTCGTCGATGTCAGCGCGGCCAGCCAATGGGGCAGTTGGGGCGCCTTGCGGCATCTGGACGACTCGAACCCCAGATGGGCCACGCTGATGGCCTACAACGCCACCGCTGGCGGCTGGGAAGATCGCCCCGACGGGGCCTTTGGCCACGGGGTCTATCGCTTTGGCGGGCCGGGCAGCGATGATTTGTTCGGCACCGCGGAGCGGGATGTTTTCGTGGCGGGGGACGGCAATGACCGGCTGCACCTTGGGGCCGGGGACCGCGCGCATGGCGGTGCCGGGCGCGACGTTGCGGTTCTGCCCGGACGGGCGGCGGACTATGCCCTGATGGATGAGGACGGGCGCCAGATTCTGACCGGCCCCGATGGCCCGATCTGGACAGTGGCCATCGAAGTGGCGGAATTCGAGGATGAGCCGGGACAGCGCTATGCGCTGACCACACAGGAGTAAGGGTGATGGTCCGGGCACCTCATCCCACGTCTTTGGCGGCCCTGGGCGGGCGGGCTTGGGCCAAGCTCGACCTATTGCTGGCCCCAGATCGCCGAGATCAGCATGTCCGCCCCGCGCCCCGCGTGGAACCCCTCGACGATCCGCGTGCGGCCAGCGACGGACAGGCGCGCCGCGCGCGCCGGGTCATCCGCAAGTGCGGCAATGGCCGCGGCAAGGGAGCCGGGCGATTTGGGCGGCACGAGCACCCCGTCCACTCCGTCGCGGATCAGCTCTGCCACGCCGCCGGCATTGGTGCCGATGGTGGGGGTGCCGCAGCTCATCGCTTCCATCAGCGCAACGCCCAGTGGTTCATGCCAACTGGCCAGAACGAAGAGATGCGCGGCGCGAATGTGATCGCGGACGGCGCTTGCGTCGATGGCCCCCAGAAGGCGGACCTTGCCGGTCAGGCCAAGCTCGGCAATCCGCGCCTCCAGCCCTGTGTGGTAGCCCGAGCCGCCGTCATCATCTTCGCCCGCGATCGCAAGCTCCACGTCGCGCCCCTGATCCAGCAGGGTGCGCACGGCCTGCATCAAATCCTGATGACCCTTCACCACGTTAAGCCGCCCGCAGGAGAAAAGTCGCAGCGTCTCGGCCTTGGTCGCCGGTCGGTAGGGGCCGATTGGGGCCAGCACGTCGGTATCGACGCCCATGGGCTGAATAAAAAGCCGCTTGGGCAGGTCGTCGGGCAGGTCAGCCTGCATTTCCGCGCGCAGTTTTTCGGTGATGATCGAGGCAAACGCCGCATGCCGCCATTTGAAGCGCTGGCCGGGGCCGTAATCGCTGAGCGGCCCGTGCAGGGTGAGCGAATAGCGTGGACCGCCCATGCGCCGGGCCATCGCGGCCAGCAGTGCCGCGCGCCCGCAGGAATGGACATGCACATGTTCGATGCCGCGCCTCCGGCACTGGCGGATCAGCGCCTGCGCGGCCGGAACGGACACCGCCACGTCGCGCGCCAACGCCTTGCCTTCGGTCCGGACCTCGCGCAGCAGCTCGCCATAAGGCAGGCGGGGCAGGGCGGACAGCGCCGTGCCAATATCGGGGCGGCCCAGATAGGTGGTGCGCGCCATCGCAGCCGCCGACCAGTCATGCGCGACCAGTCCCGGCGGCGGGCGGCGGGTGGACAGCAGGTCCACCGTCACGCCGCGCTTTTCCAGTTCGGCGATTTCGCGCCAGAAAAAGATATGCGTCTGGCCGGGAAATTGCGGCACCAGATAGCCGAGTTTTCGCGTCATGGGCACGGTTTGCCTTGCCTGTCGATTGTTCCGGTCAACCTGCGGAAAAACCCCTGCAAGGTCAAAGCCAAAAGGGCCGTCGCATGATTTCCATCATCGTCCCGGCCCATAACGAGGCCCGGCTGATCGGGGCCTGCCTGACCGCCCTGTTCGCCAGTGATCGCTGCCCGGTGCCGGTCGAGGTGATCGTCGTCGCCAATGGCTGCACGGATGCCACGAGGGAAATCGCGCAGGGGTTTTCCGGGCAAGCCAGCCAAAAGGGCTGGTCCTATCAGGTGCTGGATCGGCCCGCCCTTGGCAAGCCCGGTGCCTTGAACGCAGGCGACGCGGCGGCGCGTTATCCAGCGCGGGCCTATCTGGATGCGGATGTGACGGTTTCGCCGGGGCTTTTGGCGGCGCTGTGGCATGCGCTGGACCGGGCGGAGCCTGCCTACGCCTCGGGACAGGTGCGGATCACGGCGGTTTCCGCCGCTTCGCGCCGCTATGGGCGGCTGTGGCAAAGGGTGCCGTTCATGACCTACGGTGTGCCGGGCTGCGGGCTGTTCGCGGTGAACGCGGCGGGGCGTGCCCGCTGGCGGGCGTTTCCGCCGGTCATTTCCGACGACACGTTTGTGCGCCTGTCTTTTCGGCCAGACGAGCGGCATCTGGTGCCGTTTCCCTATGACTGGCCAATCGCAGAGGGGCTGCGCGCCCTCATTGCCGTGCGGCGGCGGCAAGACGCGGGCGTGGCCGAAATCGCCGCGCGGTTCCCGGACCTGCTGGCCAATGACGACAAGCTGCCGCTGCGACGGCGGCGCGCCCTTGGCCTTGCGCTTTCCGACCCTTTGGGCTTTGTGACCTATGCGGGCGTGGCGGCGGCGGTCAGACTGCTGCCGGCCCCCAAGCAATGGAGTCGCGGCAGATGATGGGAACGGTCAGGCGGCTGACCCATGGCGAAGGGCTGATGCAACGCGCGTTTCGCAGTGCGGGGCTGAACTTCATGGGCTTTGGCTTCAGCCAGGTCCTGCGGCTGGCGTCGAACCTCGTTCTGACGCGGCTGTTGTTTCCCGAGGCTTTCGGGGTCATGGCCATGGTTTCGGTCTTCCTGATGGGTCTGGCGATGTTTTCCGATGTCGGGGTCGGCCCCGCCATCATGCAGAGCAAGCGTGGCGATGACCCTGATTTCCTCGATACGGCATGGACCATCCAGATCGTGCGCGGCGTCGGGTTGTGGGCCGTCGCCTGCGCGCTGACATGGCCGATGTCTGTCTATTTCGGTGAGCCGGATCTGGTCTATTACCTGCCGGTCGCGGCGCTGACGCAACTCATCCTCGGCTTCACCCCCACACGCTACGAAACCGCCAACCGGCATTTACGGGCCGGGCGGGTGACGCTGCTGGAGATGATGACACAGGTGATCGGCGTGCTGGCGGCCATCGGCTTGGCCTGGGCGCTGCAATCGGTTTGGGCACTGGTCTTTTCCGGCCTCGTTTCCGCGATGATGCAGGTGCTGTTGTTCGATCTGTTCCTGCCCGGCGCACGCAACCGGGTCCGGTGGGAAAGGGCGGCGGCGCATGAGCTGATCCATTTCGGGAAATGGGTGTTTCTCAGCACCATCGCGGGATTTGCCATCGGGCAGGCGGACAAGGTGATCATCGGCGGCTGGCTCAGCACCCATGATTTCGGCATCTACAATATCGGCTATTTCTGGGCCTCCTTCCCGTTCATGGTCGGCTCGGTGGTGGTGCGCAAGGTGATGATCCCGATCTATCGCGAAAGCCCGCCCGCCGAGAGCCGTGAGAACTTCCTGCGGTTGCGCAAGATCCGGGTACTGGCGACGGCGGGGATGATCGCCATGGTGATGGTGCCCGCGTTTCTGGGGCATACGTTGATCGACCTGCTCTATGACTCGCGCTACCTTGCGGCGGGCGGCATGGTGGTGCTGATTTCGGTCGTCCAGATCCCGGCCATCGTGGGGGTGACCTATGATCAGGCGGCGTTGGCGGCGGGTGATTCCAAGCGGTTCTTCGTGCTGGCGGCGACGCGGGCAGTGTTCGTGGCCACCGGCATGGTGGTCGGGATCACGTGGTTCGGGTTGCCGGGGGCCTTGGCCGGGCAGGGGCTGGCCATGCTGGTCGCGCATCCGGTCGTGGGGTGGCTGGCCTCTCGGCAAAAGGCGTGGGATCCGGGCTTTGACCTGCTGTTCTTCGCCGTGGGCGGCGGGTTGGGGGCCTTGGCCTTGTGGCTGAACTGGCCGTTGGTCGGGATGCTGGCACAGATTCAGCCCGGCTAGGCCCGCGCGACGGGGGCGGTTGGCTTGCGCGCGAATGCCCCGTAGGATCGGGCCATGCCTGTCGATGTTCTACAGTCTTCCAAAGGATATGATCGCGTCCGTCTCGGGTGCCCTTGGCTGATGGGCTTTGCGCTGCGCTGCCAGACCGGGGGGCAAACGGCTCGCACCATTCGCAGCGGGGATATCGGCCACGTGCATGTGGTGACACAGGCCGTGTTCGACGCGCAGCGCGGTTCGACGCAATGGGTCCGGTCCCAAGCGCACTTGGGCGAAAGCGTCAGTTTCCTGTCCGGGCCGCATCTGGCGGGGCGCGACAGCGCGTCACTGGTCTTTCTGATCGTGCTGGAAGATGCGGAGCACCTTGCCTTGCGGATCGCAACCGCCCCCGGATCGTTCGAGGATGCGGGCTTCAAGATGTTTCGCAGTTTCGTCACCGCGCAGCAGCAGCGCGCGGCGCAAGGCTAGGGCCGCGATCGTCGCTTTGACCAGCCGGAAACCCTGCGCGGACAGCGCCCACTGCACCGCTACGTCGTAAGAGGCGGCAAGGAAGTGCAGGCTTCTGTTGCCAGGTGCCTGCGAACCCCGCCTTAAGCTGCTAGGCCCAAGGACTTAAGTTTCGGCGACTTAAGCAGCTTACGCTGCCAGAGCCATTGCCGGAGCACGATTGTCGTTTGCAATTGTACTGTTTGGGCCGGTACGGTGGCACCCCGCCGAGACAAAGCTAACCCCTTTAGACGTTCGTCGATCCTGTTTCGGCCCCATGATCCCCAAACGAAGGATTTTTGGTGGAGCCGCCGGGTACCGCCCCCGGGTCCGATCCGCTTATTACGAGCGCGTTTATGTCCATAGTCCCCGAAGAGACACGACAGATATAGGCGCGTTTTGTGCCGGTGCAAAGGGGGGGCGTGTCCCCGGCCACGAATTTGGGCGTTTC
This sequence comes from Nioella nitratireducens, assembly GCF_001879715.1. Lineage (GTDB taxonomy): Bacteria > Pseudomonadota > Alphaproteobacteria > Rhodobacterales > Rhodobacteraceae > Nioella > Nioella nitratireducens. The sequence goes on from NZ_MNBW01000012.1 coordinate 72,903, forward strand.
TTGCGCACATGGCCGGGTTCGCCCCGGCCGCTGTTTGACAGCCGCCGGAGGATGGCACACAGTCGCCTCGATCGACGGTCCGGCGCGCAAGGCCATGCTCAGGGCATGTGCGTCGTGACGGGGCGATGCAGATTGTCGGAATGGCAGCACGCAAAGCCTCGGGTATGGGGGAAACTGGGATGTCGAAGCTGATAGGTGTCGCGTATTGCTCCAAGGCGACGCAATTTTCGTTCCGTGAGGTCGACGAGATTTTAAAGGTCTCGCGCACCAACAACGCGCGCGACGGTCTGACTGGGGCGTTGATCTACGACAACGCCACGTTCCTGCAATGGCTTGAAGGCGGCGAGTCGGAAATCCGGCAGGTCTTCGGGCGCATCTCGCGCGACGAGCGGCATAGCGAAATCAAGCTGTTATCGGTGCGCAGTCTGGAGGGGCGATGGTTCCCCGACTGGTCGATGACCGCAGCCGTGACCGAAGGGCAGACTCTGCGCGGGCTAAAGCTGGTGCCGCATATCTCTCTGTCCGGGTTCGATCCTTACGGCTGGTCCGAAGAGGATGTCGCCACCTTCATGACCTCGCTGAGTGATTACCTGACGCGTCGGCCTGCCCCGAAATCCGAGCGCTTGCCGGAACAGGTGGCGCCGCGAAAATTGTCGCATGATCCAATGGTGTGCCTCGACCGGCATTTGCGCCGGGGGGTCTGATTAGAGCGTGGCGCAGCCGGGGCGACCATCTGCCCATCACACAGGCTGCCGTGATCGCGGTTTCGTGGCCTCAGGCCCCGCGTTTGGCGCGCTCCTCCATCACCGACCGGGCAAGGTGGATTGTATAGCGTTCTAATCGCGTCAAACCGTCCCGCGCGGCTTCGCCGTCCTGCGCCTCGATCGCATCGGCAATGGCCGTATGCAGACCGACGATTTCCTCGCGCGAGCGGGCGGTGAAGGTAATCATGTTCATCAGGGGCTGCATCCCCTCGACCGCGCCCGCCAATTGATACGACAGCACCGGGTTGCCCGCCCCGTCAACCAAGGCCCGGTGAAACGCCACGTCCGAGGCGCAGAAGGCCTCGTCTGTCAGGCCGGGCTGCTGCTGGCGAAAGATCTCGGCGCGCATGGTGGCCAGATGATCGGCGCTGCGCCGTTGCGCCGATAGCGGCGCGCAGGCCCGTTCCAGCGCGTAGCGCGCTTCGCAGGCGGTGTCGAAGCGGACGTCATTCATGCTGAGCAGAAGCGTTGCCGTGGTGATCTGTTGCCCATAGGCGTCGGGATAAGACAGCCGGTTGATAAAGGCACCGCCAAACGCCCCGCGCTGCGTTCGGATCAGCGATTGCGCCGCAAGACGTTTCAGCGCCTCGCGCACCGTCGGGCGCGAGACCTCGAACTGGTCGGCCAATTCGGCCTCCGAGGGCAGGCGCTCATCTACTATAAGATCCCCCGCGACGATGGCGTCACGGATGGCCTTGGCGATCTGGGCCGACAGGTCGGCGGGATTTGACGGATCAATTTTCATTTGTCAGACATTTAAAAGTCTGACATTTAAATTGCAAGAGTTGAGTCGGGGAGGTCGCGCGGTGATTGCAACACGGATCAGGGCGATGCGGGGGCCGCATTGGCTGGCGCTGTTCGGGCTGATCCTGTTGGCCTGGGCGATCTTGTATATGATGTCGGTGCCTGCCGATCTGCGTGCGGCGGGGCAGCTTTACGGCCCTGATTTCTGGTCCGACTTTTGCACGCTGACGCCCGATGGCGCGGGATTTTCCAAGATGGCCGTGATGTGGGCGCTGATGTCGGCCGCGATGATGGCCCCGACGGCGCTGCCCGCTTTCGCCACCTATGAAGACCTGTCAAGGACTGGGGCCGAAACCCGCTTTGGCGCATTGGTTGCGGGCTACCTGTCGGTCTGGCTTGGCTTTTCGCTGGTCGCCGCCGCCGCCCAGGTGGTGTTGTTCCGCGCGGGCCTGCTCGACCCTTTCGGAACCAGCTTGTCGGCTGTGCTGTCTGCCGGGTTGCTGGCCCTTGCGGGGGCGTATCAGTTCAGCCGCCTGAAAGAGGCGTGCCTGTCCAAATGCCGCGCGCCGCTGACCTTTTTCATGCAGCATTGGGACGAGGGGCCGATGCGCAACGGCGTCCGGCTTGGCCTTGTCTGCCTTGGCTGTTGCTGGGCGCTGATGCTGCTCGGCTTTGTCGGTGGCGTGATGAATATCGCTTTCATGGGGCTCGCAACGCTTCTGATGGTGATCGAGAAACTGCCCGATGTCGGGCGATGGCTGACACGTCCCCTCGGGGTGGCGCTGCTGGCCGGGGCGGCGTGGGTCGCCTTCACTGGTCTTTGAGAGAGGAGAGAGACACATGGCACTCGATGGCGAGGTTGGAACCGTCCCTTGGGCGATCAAGGGCGAGTTGATCCTGAACTGCAACTGCACGGTGTTTTGTCCCTGCGTGATCTCGCTCGGTCAGCACCCGCCGACCGAGACCTGGTGCCAGGCGTGGTCGGGCGTGCGCATCGACGAAGGCCACTACGGCGACGAAGACCTGTCGGGTCTGAACGTGGGCCTGCTGCTGGAAATCCCCGGCTACATGGCGCGCGGCGGCTGGAAGGCGGCGGCATTCATCGACGAACGCGCGAGCGAAGCCGCCTATGACGGGCTGGTCAACATATTCTCGGGCGCGGCCAAGGGAACCACGGGGCTGTTCAAGATGCTGGTGGCAGAGTTCCTCGGGGCCGAGCGCGCGCCGGTCGTTTTCGAGACCGAGGGCAACGCCCGCCGCCTGATGGTCGGCAAGAAGATCCAGGGCGAGGTCGTGCCGGTGCCGGGCCATCAGGGCAAGGATATCGTCGTGACCAACTCGGAATACTGGATGGGCCCCGATATCACCGTCGGCACCGCCACCAAGGGCCGCGTGCGCGCCTTTGGCCGGGTTTGGGATTTCGACGGCAAGTCTGCGGAAATCTGCCAGATCGACTGGAAAGGTCCGGGCCGCTGAGCGCCATCTGATCCGCACCGAGGCGGGCGCATCCCGCCTCGACCCCCTGTCCCCACCCTTGCCGGAGTCTGCCGCAATGGCACAGATTTCTCTGTCACGGCGCCTGCGCCGCACCCCCTTTTCCGCCGGTGTCGAAGCCGCCGGCGTCAAGGGATATACTGTCTATAACCACATGTTGCTGCCGACGGTGTTCCGCTCGGTGCAGGAAGATTACCACCATCTCAAAGAGGCGGTGCAGATCTGGGACGTCGCCTGTGAACGGCAGGTGGAACTGCGCGGCCCCGATGCCGGGCGGCTGATGCAGATGCTGACCCCGCGCGACCTGCGGGGGATGCTGCCGGGCCAGTGTTACTACGTGCCCATCGTAGACGAGACGGGGGGCATGTTGAATGACCCGGTCGCGGTCAAACTGGCCGAGGACCGCTGGTGGATTTCCATTGCCGACAGTGATTTGCTGTATTGGGTCAAGGGCATCGCCTATGGCTATCGTCTTGATGTTCTGGTCGATGAGCCCGACATTTCACCGCTCGCCGTGCAAGGGCCCAAATCCGATGAGCTGATGGCGCGGGTTTTCGGCGACTCCGTGCGCGACGTCCGCTTCTTTCGCTTCGGCTGGTTCCAGTTTCAGGGCCGCGACCTTGTGGTCGCCCGCTCGGGCTATTCCAAGCAGGGCGGGTTCGAGATCTACGTGGACGGCGAAGAAACGGGCATGCCGTTATGGAACGCGTTGATGGAGGCGGGCAAGGATCTGGACGTGCACGCGGGCTGCCCCAACCTGATCGAACGGATCGAGAGCGGGCTCTTGTCCTACGGCAACGACATGACCGACGACAACACGCCCCATGAATGCGGGCTCGGCCGCTTCTGCAACACCCACACCGCGATTGGCTGTGTTGGGCGCGACGCGCTGTTGCGGGTGGCCAAGGAAGGCCCGGTGCGCCAGATCCGACCCATCGAGATCCACGGCGACGCGGTGCCGCCCTGCGACAGGTTCTGGCCGGTGATGGCGGGCGATCGGCAGGTGGGCCGCGTCAGCAGCGCAACATGGTCGCCCGACTACAACACCAATGTGGCCATCGGCATGATCCGCATGACACACTGGGACGCAGGCACCGAGGTGGACGTGATCACGCCGCAAGGCGTACGCGCGGCCACCGTGTACGAGACATTCTGGAACTGAGGAGACAACCGATGAAAGCACTCGTGGTCCGCAAGGAAGGCGATGAGAAACCCGTCGCTGGCGTGGAGGATATCGCCGAGGACATGCTGCCCGAGGGCGACGTGACCGTGGCGGTGGAGTATTCCACCGTGAATTACAAGGACGGGCTGTGCATCGGGCCGGGCGGCGGCTTGGTCCGCAGCTATCCGCATGTGCCGGGCATCGACTTTGCCGGTACGGTCGAGGCCTCTGACGACGACCGTTACAAGCCCGGCGACAAGGTGGTTCTGACTGGTTGGCGCGTGGGCGAAAACCGCTGGGGCGGCTATGCGCAGAAGGCGCGTGTGCCTGCCGATTTCCTTGTGCCGCTGCCCGAGGGGCTGGATACCCGTCAGGCGATGGCCGTGGGTACCGCCGGGTTCACCGCGATGCTGGCGGTGATGGCGCTGGAAGACCACGGGTTGAAGCCGGGTGACGGCCCGGTTCTGGTGACGGGCGCTGCGGGCGGCGTCGGCTCTGTTGCAACGGCAATCCTGGCCAAGCTCGGCCACGAGGTCGCCGCGGTGACGGGACGTCCCGAGCAGGAAGACTACCTGCGCGGCTTGGGCGCCAGCCAGATCGTGCCGCGCGACGAGTTGACCGAAGTGACCCGCAAACCGCTTGAGCGCGAGCTCTGGGCGGGCTGCGTCGATGCGGTCGCGGGCGCGATGCTGGGCCGTGTGCTCAAGCAGATGAATTACGGCGCGTCGGTTGCGGCGATCGGTCTGGCCGGAGGCGCGGCCATCGACGGTGCGCTGATCACGCCCTTCATCCTGCGCGGCGTGAACCTGCTTGGCATCGACAGTGTCATGCAGCCCTATGACAACCGCCTGCGGGCGTGGCAGCGGATCGCGGCTGACCTGCCGATGGACAAGCTGGAGGCGATGGTGGAACCGGCGACGTTGTCCGACCTGCCGGGGCTTGGCCGCTCGATCCTGAAAGGGGGCGTCCGCGGGCGCGTCGTGGTAGACGTGAACGCCTGATCGCGTGCGATGTCGCCGCCTTTGGCGGGGGCACCCTGAGCACCAAGGCGGCGGGCTTGACGCCCCGAGAGCGCGCCGCTACCCCTTGGCTGTCCGCCCCGGATGGCGGGCTGCCGATGGCCCTTTCGGGCACCGGCTCGGCTGGAAGACCTGCCAGGTTGGGGCGTGCCCGGGCCTTGGCCGGGCGTCCCCGAGGATGGTGACAGGAAAGGGACCACGGACATGACCGCTTTGGATATCGACTGGGTGCGGGCGCAATTTCCCGCGTTTCAGCAGGCCGCTTTGCAGGGGCAGGCGTTTTTCGAGAATGCGGGGGGCAGCTATACCTGCCAGCCGGTGATCGACCGTCTGGTCCGGTTCTACCACGAGCGCAAGGTGCAGCCCTATGCCCCGTACGAGGCCAGCCGCCTTGGCGGCGCGGAAATGGACGAGGCGCGGCGGCGGCTGGCCGCGATGATGGGGGTGGATACCGACGAGCTGTCTTTTGGCCCCTCGACCACGCAGAACACCTATGTGCTGGCACAGGCGTTTCGGCAGCATTTACAGCCGGGCGAGGCCATCGTCGTCACCAATCAGGACCATGAGGCCAATAGTGGCCCGTGGCGGCGGTTGGCCGACGAGGGCATCGAGGTCCGCGAGTGGCAGATAGACGCCGAAACCGGGCATCTGGACCCCGACGCGCTGACGCCGCTATTGGCCGATGGCAAGGTGCGGCTGGTGTGTTTTCCGCAATGTTCCAACGTGGTGGGCGAGGTCAATGACGTCGCCGCGATCTGTGCACAGGCCAAGGCGGCGGGGGCCTATACTTGCGTCGACGGGGTCAGCTATGCGCCACATGGCTTTGTCGATGTCGATGCGCTCGGGGCGGATGTCTACCTGTTCTCGGCCTACAAGACCTATGGCCCGCATCAGGGGATCATGGTGATCCGACGCGCTCTGGGTGAAGCGTTGCCGAACCAGGCGCATTATTTCAATGCCGACACGCTTTTCAAACGGTTTACCCCGGCGGGGCCGGATCATGCGCAAGTGGCGGCAAGTGCCGGGATGGCCGACTACATCGACGCGCTTTCGGCCCATCACGGCGGGCCGTCCGAAGGGGCGGGGGCGGCGCGCTTTGTCCACGGGGTGATGCGCGACCACGAAAAGGTGCTGTTGCAGCCGCTGCTGGACTATCTGTCTTCGAAGAATTCGGCCCGGCTGATCGGCCCCGCGCAGGCCGACGGGCGCGCGCCGACGGTGGCCGTGGCCCTGAACCGCGCAGGGGAAGCGGCGGCGGCAGACCTCGCCCCGCACGGGATCATGGCCGGCGGTGGCGATTTCTACGCCGTGCGCGCCCTGCAGGCCGTGGGGGTGGACCCCGATCAGGGCGTGTTGCGGCTGAGCTTTACCCATTACACGCATCCTGACGAGATCAAGAAACTCATCGGGGCGCTCGATCAGGTGATCTGAGGGCAAGGGGCGGCCTTGTGCGGTCGCCCCGCACCGCTCAGGCGGCGGCCAGTGCCTCGACGATCGGCAGGAAGTCGGCGGCCTTGAGAGAAGCCCCCCCGACAAGCGCCCCATCGACATTGTGCACGGCAAAAATCTCTTGCGCGTTGGCGGGTTTGACCGACCCGCCATAGAGCAGCGGCACCGACCGGCCCACGCCTGCCCCGAAGCGGCGTTCAAGGGACGCGCGAATGAAGTCATGCACTTCGCCGATCTGGGCCATGCTGGGCACCTTTCCGGTGCCGATGGCCCACACAGGCTCATACGCGATGACAAGGTTTTCGCCGGTCACCAGATCGGGCACAGAACCCGCAAGCTGGCCTTGGATGATGTCGAGCGTATTGGCCGCATCCCGCTCGGCCTCGGTTTCGCCAACGCAGATCACCACGTGCAGCCCTGCGGCTATCGCGGTGCGTGCCTTGCTGCGGACATCGGAATTGGTCTCGCCATGGTCGTTGCGGCGTTCGGAATGTCCGAGGATCACGTGGGTGGCCCCGGCGTCCAGCAACATGGCGGCGGAAACATCCCCGGTATGCGCGCCGCTTTCGTCGAAGTGACAATCCTGTCCGCCGGTCGCGATGGCGCTGTGCGTGAGCCGTGCGCTCATTCTTTCGAGCAGCGTAGCGGGCGGGCAGATCAACACCGCTACCTCGGCCTCGGCCTTGGGCAGGGCGGCGGCAAGCCGGTCGATCTCGGCAAGGCTCTCGCCCGTGCCATTCATTTTCCAGTTTCCAGCGGCCAGTTTGCGCGGCATCGGATCCTCCCCGTGGGTATCTGTCATCCTTGGCATAGCCCGAAAGCGATTGGGGCGGAAGGGCCGCGACCGGCTCATATTGCCGTGTCAGGGCATCCGGACCATATAGAGGGCGTTTCGCCTTGCGAGGACCGCCATGACCGACGCCCCCATCTTGCCCCGTATCGACGCCGCCATCCTGCGCGACCGGCAGCACCCCGACCGTCCCAAGATGCTGCGTGACATTCGCCGGGCTGCGACAGAGACCGGGTTCATGACGCTGACCAACACGGTAATATCGAGCGAAGATATTCTTTCACTAACAGAAACCTACCGGGCGTTCTTCACGTTGCCCGCTGCCGCGAAGTCCACCATCGACATGGCGCGAACCGGGGCCAACCGCGGCTGGGGCGCGCCGCGATCAGAGCAGGTCGATCCGGCGTCGAACCCCGACTACAAAGAGGTCTTCGATTGCGGTTTTGAATTGCCAGAGGATGACCCCGACGCGCGGCTGGCGGTCTATGCCCCCAACCTGTGGCCAGACCAACCCGAAAGGTTTCGCGAGACGGTTCAGGCCTATTACGCCAAGGCCGGAGAAGTGGCCCTGATGCTGCTTGGCGCGGTGGCCGAGGCGATCGGCGAGCCCGGCGATTTTTTCGACAGCCGATTTTCCAAGCCCATGGCGCTGTTGCGCGGTAACTATTACCCCGCGCGGCCCGATTGGGCAGGGGACAAGGATTTCGGTATCGCCGCGCATACGGATTACGGCTGTCTGACGCTGCTTGCGACCGACGGCGCGCCGGGGCTGGAGGTGCAACTGCGCGACGGGTCGTGGCTGGCGGTGCAGGTTCCGGTCGGCGATTTCGTGATCAATTTCGGCGAGATGCTGGAGATGTGGACCGGTGGCCGGGTGGTGGCGACGCCGCATCGGGTCAAGGGAACTGCCGGTGAAAGGATCTCGATCCCTCTGTTCTTCAATCCGAATTTCGATACCAACGTGGCTCCCATCGGGTCGGGACAGACGATCACGGCAGGCGATCACCTGACGCGCCGGTTCAATGAAACCTATCTGCACCTGAAAACCGGTTAAAGCTGCGTCAGCGCCCTGCGCGCCCAGTCACAAGCAAGGTCGGGGTCGTCGAGGGCCGCATCGGGCATTGACCAATAGGGCATGGCGCCGCTTTTGCCGTTGTCGCGCCTATAGACCCATTGGGTGCAGCCCTCGGCTTCCAACGCGTCGATGACCTCTCCCGCACCCTTCAGCAGTAACGCCCCGTCGCTTCGCAGGATCGCAAAGATCGTGCCCTCGTGATACAGGCACAGGCCCCCCATCATCCGCCGTGTCGATATCTCTCCCAGCCCCGAGAACAGCTCGACCGCAAAGTCGATGTCCCCGGCTGACAGGCTCATTGCGTGCTGCGGTCTGCTTGCAGCTCGTCCACATCCTTGAACTTGATCGACTCGCCGCAGCCGCAGGCATCGGCCACGTTCGGATTTCGGAACTTGAAGCCCGCCTCCAACAGCGACACTTCGTAGTCGATCTCGGTGCCGAAAAGGAACATCTGCGCCATCGGCGCGATCATTACCCGCGCGCCGTCCTGTTCAACGACCTCGTCGAGCGGGTCGATTTCGGACACATAGTCCATCGTGTATTCCATACCCGCGCAGCCGCCCTTCTTGACGCCGATGCGTAGCCCCTGAGAGCCGCCGGACGCCATCAGCCTGGCAATCTGGCGGGCGGCGTTGGGGGTGATGGTCACGGCTTGCTTGCCGGGAATACCGAACATGGGATGCGTCCTTTTCCTGCTGACCCGGAAGGTAAGACAGGCGCGGGGCGATCTCAAGGCATGTCGATCAGGTTCCGCAGGGCAACGGTGCCGAATGAGACCAGCAGCGCCCACCCGATGGACGCGAGCGTGCCGATAATCACATATTCGGCCATCCGCCTGTTTTCATTGGCGGTGCCGACCCGCAGAAAGGATTTCGCCGCCATCAAGAGGCCAACCCCTGCCGTCTGGCCAGAGAGCACCAGCAGAAAGGTCAGCCCGCGTTCCAGCAGACCGATCATGGCGCCACCGTTTTCCAGCCCGTCCTCTTCCTGCAAGGCCCCCAGGTAGGGGGCCATCAGCAGGCCCACGACAAATTGCCCGGTGCGGGTGGCAAGGACGATTCCCGCGACCAGCACCATGCCCTGCACCAGCAGTGGCAGCAAATCGGGGCCGAGGCGCGGCCAGAGCCCATCGGATAAGGCCGTGGGCCAAATCGCGGCAATGGCCAGCAGGCTTGCCAGATGCAGCACCTGGTCGGCCACAAAGGCGCGCAGCCCCGGAACCGCCAGCCGGGCCTTGCCAGCGTCGATCGCCAGATGCAGCCCGGTGGTCAGCGCCACCGCCCAAGGCGCGCCGCCAAGGGCCAGGGCCGTCAGCCCCGCCACCACCGCGCCATGCGCCGCAAGGCCGCCAAAGCGCAGCTTGTTGGCGACCATCCATTTGTTCTGAAACAGGAAATCGGCCAGGACATGGGCGCAGGTCAGGGCAATCAGGGTCTCTGTCACGGGGCAGCCCCGGCCTGTTCCCAAGCCTCAACCGCCCGCCGCAGGCTTTGCGCGCCCGCGCCCTTGAGCCGCGCATGGACGGCCTGTGTCGAGATATGGAGGGTTTCGGCAATGGATTTGAGCGTCGGCGCTGTTGGCGACAGGAAATAGGCTGCGGCCTCGGCCTGTTCCACGGTCCAGCGCGTCACCCGGTCTTCCACAAGCGCCAGCACGGCGTGATGCAAGGGGGTGACACCCTTTCCGACAATGGCGAAAACCTGCGCCTTGTCCATGTTATCCAAGGCCCGCCCCGAGGCCACAAGGGCCGGTCCTGACGCGTCGGACAGGTCGTCCCCGGTCACCGGGTCAAGCGGCCCCAATCCGATGGCGATACGAGAGATCGGACCGTCCTCGTCTTGGCGCAGGACGGCGTGCACACAGATCAGCGCGCGCAACGCCCATGCAGGGCGGTCAACAACGAATTGCCAGCCGTCACCGCGAAACCGCGTGAAATGGCCGGCGTTGTTGCCGGGCCAGCCAGTGGTGATGGCCGCCATGCTGCTGATGCGCCCTATAGCCTTGTTTGTCAGGCTGGCCCCGGCAGCGGTCGACTGCACGAGATCGCCGGTCAACACGGCTATTTGGGAGCGTTCATCCGTCATTCATCAAGTCATATAACTTGATTTCCAAAAAATCAAGTCTTTAAGCTTGATTTTCTACATGAATCCGAGTTCCAGCCGGGCCTCGTCCGACATCATTTCCATTCCCCAAGGCGGGTCCCAGGTGATTTCGACATTCACACTCTTCACCCCGTCCAGAGGCCCGACCGCATCGGCCAGCCATCCGGGCATTTCGCCCGCGACCGGACATCCGGGTGCGGTCAGGGTCATGGTGATCTCGACCTCGTTCTCAGTGCTGATCTCGACCGTGTAAACCAATCCCAGATCATAAATATTCACTGGAATTTCAGGGTCATAGACCGTGCGGCATGCCTCGATCACCGAGTCGTATAGCGGGTGGTCGGTGGTGGACGGTTTGATGAGCGGGGCGCCCTCTAGCTGCTCTTGCATCTCGTGCCTTCCGGCTGGGTAAACCTATTGTTGAGAAAAGATATAAGGAAAGCATGGCCCGAGGTCCAGAGGGGGGCGAAAAACGGTGTTGCCGCCCGTGCACCCCCTGTGCACCCCCTGTGCACCCCTCGTACAGACGCGGCGCGGGTTCCGAATTCCCGGCCCCCCTTCTTCTTGGCAAAAATACTCCGGGGGAGTCGCCGGAAGGCGACGGGGGCAGCGCCCCCACCCGCGGCCCGGTCACGGGCCGCGCCGGTCGGCGCGCGAAAGCGCGTCGATCCCTTAGCTGCTCTTGCGCTTGCGGGCAGGGGTCGGGCGCACTTTTTTTTCGATCGCGTCGAACAGGTGGGCGGCGATGTTCTTGCCGGTGGCCTTTTCGATTCCCTCGAAGCCGGGCGAGCTGTTGACCTCCAGCACTTTCGGTCCGTCCGCCCCGCGCAGCAGGTCGACCCCGGCCAGCCCCAGCCCAAAGACCTTGGCCGCGCGCAGCGCCGCCTCGCGTTCTTCGCGGGTGATGCGGACCGCCGCGGCGGTGCCGCCCTGGTGCAGGTTCGAGCGGAAATCATCCCCCGCCGCGCTGCGTTTCATCGCGGCCACCACCTTGCCGTCGATCACGAGGCAGCGAATATCCTCGCCCGCCGCTTCCTTGACGAAATCCTGCACCAGGAAATTGGCCTTCAGCCCGCGAAAGGCGTCGATCACCGATTGCGCGGCCTTCTTGGTTTCGGCCAGCACCACGCCTTTGCCTTGGGTACTTTCCAACAGTTTCACGATCAGCGGGGCGGTGCCGACAAGGCCGATCAGGTTGCCGGTATCCTTCGGCGAGGCCGCGAAGGCGGTGCGCGGCATCCCGATCTTGTGGCGCGCCAGCAATTGATGGGCGTGCAGCTTGTCGCGGCTGGCGGTGATGCCGACGCTGCCATTCACGCAATGGGTGCCGAGCGTTTCGAACTGGCGCAGCACCGCGGTGCCATAGGCGGTGACCGAGGCACCGATGCGCGGGATCACGGCGTCGTAGCGGGGCAGGCGGGCGCCGTCATAATGCACTTCGGGGGCCAGCGCGTTGATCGCCATGTAGCAGCGGGTGGTGTCGATCACCTCGATGGAATGGCCGCGCTCTTCGCCCTCGTCCACCAGCCGCCGGGTAGAATAGTTGTTTTCGCGGCTCATGACGGCGATGCGCAACGCGCGTTTCGGCGCGGCCTGCTTGACCACCGCCGAATGGTAAACGTCATAGGACAGGTCAGGCTGGCAAAAGCTTTCGGACGGGCTGATGACCCAATCCGGCTGCACCGCCTGTCGGCCCAGCAACATGCGATAGGCCATGGTGGTGCGATCGGTGAGTGTCACCTCGACCGGCACGCGGGTGTCGCCCATGGCCAGGTCGGTCTCGATCACGTAGCGCCACTCGGTTTCGCCATTGGACGAGGTCACCTCGCGCCGGTCCTTGATCGCGGCGGAACAGGCGATGGTGATGTCGGTGCGCCCCGGCACGGGGTGGACCGCGAACCGCACCTTTGGGCGGCTGACAGGGCCGAAGGTTTCGATGTCGAAGGCATGAAGCGCCGAGGTTTTCGCCCCGGTATCCACCTTAACCTTGATCGCAGGCAGGCCAAGACCCGGCAACGCGACCCATTCTTCCCACCCCAGGCGAACCGTCTCGTTCGTGGCGTCCATGTCGTGACCTCCCTTGGCTTTTCCAGTGAATCGCCTATGACAGGCGCTTGTCCAAAGCAATGGGTGAGCAGATGACAGAGCGCTTTGACTTTTCCGTGACAGCGACCAGCGGCAAGGCCCGCCGGGGGGTGATTACCACCCCGCGCGGAAAGATCCGGACGCCTGCCTTCATGCCCGTCGGCACGGCGGCGACCGTGAAGGCGATGATGCCCGCAAGCGTTGCGGCGACGGGCGCCGACATCCTGCTGGGAAACACCTATCACCTGATGCTGCGGCCCACGGCAGAGCGGATCGACCGGCTTGGCGGGCTGCACAAGTTCATGAGCTGGGACAAGCCGATCCTGACGGATTCCGGCGGTTTCCAGGTGATGAGCCTCGCCGATCTGCGCAAGCTGACCGAAGAGGGCGTCAGTTTCCGCAGCCATGTGGACGGCTCACGCCACATGCTGACGCCGGAACGCTCGATGGAGATCCAGAAGCTGCTCGGCTCGGACATCGTGATGTGTTTCGACGAATGCCCGGCGCTGCCCGCGGATCGGGCCCGCATCGCCCGGTCCATGCGCCTGTCGATGAGATGGGCCGCGCGGTCCCGCGAGGCTTTCGGCGACCGTCCGGGCCACGCGCTGTTCGGCATTCAGCAGGGCGGGCTGGAACACGACCTGCGCGAGGAAAGCGCCGAGGCGCTCAAGGCGATCGGCTTTGACGGCTATGCCGTGGGCGGTCTGGCCGTGGGTGAGGGGCAAGAGGCGATGTTCGGCTGTCTGGACACGGCGCCCGACATGCTGCCGGTGGACAAGCCGCGCTACCTGATGGGGGTGGGCAAGCCGGACGATATCGTCGGCGCGGTCAAGCGCGGGATCGACATGATGGACTGTGTGCTGCCGTCCCGGTCGGGCCGGACGGGCCAGGCCTTTACCCGGCGTGGCGTGGTCAATATCAAGAATGCCCGCCATCAGGACGACCCGCGCCCACTGGATGAGGCCTGCACCTGTCCCGCCTGCACGGGCTATAGCAGGGCCTATCTGCACCATGTGTTCCGGGCCAGGGAAATCATCAGCTCGATGTTGCTGACCTGGCATAACCTGCATTACTTTCAAGAGCTTATGCAAGGGATGCGCGACGCGATCGAGGCCGATGATTTCGCCGGGTTCGAGGCGGATTTTCATGCCGCGCGGGCCGAGGGCGATATCGAGCCGCTTTGATCAGCCCAGGACCGAGATCCAGGACCAATCCTTGCGGCGTTCCAATCCCCCTGACCCTGTGTGCTGCCCTGTGCGCTGACCCTGTGCGCTGACGACTGCGCCCCGAAAACACTGTGTTTATTGCGTGCCGCTTGGTGCTTGCGCCGGTCGCGTGGTAGCAACGGGGGGTGACAGCACTGGGAATGGGGGCCGTGGTGTCGAAATATACTGCTCAAGCCGGGTTTTCTTCCCGCAGCGACTGGCTGCTGCCGGGGCTGTCGATCCTGCTTGCAGGGCTGCTATACCTGCTGACATGGCCGCAGAATTTCACCGAAGCTGAGGACGCGGTGTATTACGTCGATCGCGTCGCGGGGGCGGTGCCGCAATGGCACCCCAACCACCTGTTCTACGAGCCGCTGATGCTGGCCCTGACCCGGATCGCGCAAGGCACGGGGCTGCCGGTGTCGGCGCTTGGGGTGATGCAACTGGCCAGCCTCGCCGCCGCGCTGTGGACGTTGGCGCTGGTGTGGCGGGTCGCGCGGCTGGCCGGGGGCGGCTTGTGGGCCATGTCGGCCTCGGTCTGGCTGCTGGCGGGGTGCTTTGCCTTTTGGCTCTACGCGATGATGCCCGACACTTACCTGCTGCCCTTGCCCTTCGTGCTGGCCAGTGTGGTGGCGCTCTGGCAGGCGGGCTGGCGGCATGGGGGCGCGCAAGCGGCGGTCTATGCGGCGCTGCTGGCGGGGCTGGCGACGCTTTTGCATCAAAGCCATGTGTTTCTGGCCCCGCTGGCGCTGGCGATCCTGCTGGCGCGGCGGCACTGGGGTGGGGCGTTGGCCTATCTGGCGGTTTTCGGCGGGCTGGTGGGGGCCGGGTATCTCTGGGCCGGGTGGCTGTTGCTTGGCCATCACAGCCTGCCCGAATTGATCACATGGGCCAAGGGCTATGCCGCCGACGGGCTGTGGACGCCGCTGTCGGTTCTGGCGCCGGTCAAGGCGTTGATCGGTCTGGGCACCGCGATCTGGTCGAGCCTGTTCCTGTTCGCCATCCCCGAGGCGACGGCCCGGATCGAGACGGTGTTTCCGGGGCGGATGCTGCTGGAGGAGGCCCATTTCGCCGCGACCGGGCTGGCCGCGGGGCCGCTGGCGCTCGGGGTTTTGACGGCGGTCAGCGTGCTGTCCATTCTGGGGCTATTGTTTTTGGCCCTCGGATCCGGCGCGGGCCGGGTGCGCCTGCCGGGTATGCGGGGCCTTCTGGCGTGGCATGGGCTGGTCTATGCGCTGGTCGTTACGATCTGGGAGCCGACGAACAAGGAATTCTGGATCGCCGTCCTGCCGTTCCTTGCGCTGTCGCTGGTGCTGCATCTGGATGACAGCCGCCCGGTGGTGCGCCGGGCCATGGTGGTTGCGGTGGTCACGCTGTGGCTGGCCAATGGCCTGGGCGCGATGCTGGGCATGGCACGGGCCGAGAGCGATTATTGGCGGGTCATGCAGGCCGACCTGCTGGACCAGGTGGGTGCGGGCGACGTGGTGGTCGATACGTGCGGGTATATCTGCACCGGCTACCTGCTGGCGTTTTCGCCTGCCGAATTGCTGCCCGCCGAGGCGGTTTCCGAGGCGGCCGAGACCGGCCCCGGTCGCATCATCGTGACCGGGCGGGCCCGCGCGGCGCTGGACGACGCCCCCGTTGCGGGGTGGTCCGAGATCTCTGCCGGGTTGCAAGCGCTGCCCCATCATGCGGCATTGCCACTCTACGAGATGTCACGTTAACGCATCCGTCATATTCCGTTCACTTTCGGCCCCATCGCCGCTTGCCCCCACCGGCGTGCAAGTGCAGACTGCCGCAAACCCAAGCGGAGGTGGCGCAGGTTGAAATCGGGCCATGGGTGCCCCAATTAACCTTATCCCACCCGGAGAGGGCCAAAGGGTTGCCGCCATGCGGGATCCGCGCCCTCTTGCCAAGAACAAGGAAGGCGACATGCCAGAGCATACCACCACCTATCCTGTCCTCCCCCTGCGCGACGTTGTCGTGTTTCCGCACATGATCGTGCCGCTCTTCGTGGGCCGCGAAAAATCTGTGCGCGCGCTGGAAGAGGTGATGCAGGATGACAGGCAAATCCTGTTGTCGAGCCAGATTGACCCGGCCGAGGACGATCCCGACACCGATGGCATCTACCGCACCGGCGTTCTTGCCAACGTGTTGCAATTGCTGAAACTTCCCGACGGCACCGTGAAGGTGCTGGTCGAAGGCAAATCGCGCGTGGCGATCACAGGCTTTCTGGAGAACCCCGAATTTTTCGAGGCCAGCGCCGAGGATATCGAGGAAATCGAGGGCGATGCGGACGCGATCAAGGCGCTGCTCGTCTCGGTCGCCGAAGAGTTCGAGCGCTATGCCAAGGTGCGCAAGAACATCCCCGAAGAGGCACTGACCAGTGTCGCGGAATCCAATGAGCCCGAGAAACTGGCCGACCTTGTCGCCGGTCATCTGGGCATCGACGTCGCGCAAAAGCAGGAGCTTTTGGAAACTCTGGACGTGTCCGAGCGGCTGGAAAAGGTCTATGGTCTGATGCAGGGCGAAATGAGCGTCCTGAAGGTCGAGAAGAAGATCAAGACCCGCGTGAAATCGCAGATGGAGCGGACGCAGCGCGAATATTACCTGAATGAGCAAATGAAGGCCATTCAGCGTGAACTTGGCGACGGCGAAGAGGGCGCCAACGAGGTGGCCGAGCTGGAAGAGCGCATCGCCGCGACAAAGCTGTCCAAGGAAGCGCGCGAAAAGGCCGATGCCGAGGTCAAGAAACTCAAGTCGATGAGCCCGATGAGCGCCGAGGCCACCGTCGTGCGCAACTATCTCGACTGGATGCTGTCGATCCCGTGGGGCACCAAGTCGCGCGTGAAAAAGGATCTGGGCCGCGCCGAGACGATCCTTGATGACGACCATTACGGTTTGGAAAAGGTCAAGGAACGCATCGTCGAATACCTCGCGGTGCAGCAGCGCTCGAAAAAGCTGAAGGGGCCGATCATGTGCCTCGTCGGCCCGCCGGGCGTGGGCAAAACCTCGCTTGGCAAATCCGTGGCCCGCGCCACGGGGCGCGAATTCATCCGCATTTCGCTTGGCGGTGTGCGCGATGAATCCGAAATCCGCGGCCACCGTCGGACCTATATCGGGTCCATGCCGGGCAAGATCATCCAGGCGCTGAAAAAGGCGAAGACCACGAACCCGCTGATCCTGCTCGATGAAATCGACAAGATGGGGCAGGATTTCCGGGGCGATCCCGCGTCTGCGATGCTGGAGGTGCTGGACCCGGAACAGAACTCGACCTTTGTCGACCACTATCTTGAGGTGGAATACGATCTGTCGAACGTGATGTTCCTGACCACGTCCAACAGCTACAACATGCCGGGGCCGCTGCTGGACCGGATGGAGATCATCCCGCTGGCGGGCTACACCGAGGACGAAAAGCGCGAGATCGCCAAGCAGCACCTGCTGCCCAAGCAGATCAAGAACCACGGCCTGAAGGCGAAGGAGTTTTCGCTGACGGACGAGGCGTTGACCGACATCATCCGCTATTACACCCGCGAGGCGGGGGTGCGGAACCTTGAACGCGAGATCGCCAAGATCTGCCGCAAGGCGCTGACCAAGATCCTGCGAAAGGACACCGAGACCGTGACGGTGACGCCCGAAACGCTGGAGGATTTCCTTGGCGTCAAACGGTTCCGCTTCGGTCTGGCCGAGAAGGATGACCAGATCGGCGTGGTGACCGGGCTGGCATGGACCAGCGTCGGGGGCGACCTGCTGTCGATCGAGGCGCTGCGCCTGCCGGGCAAGGGCCGGATGAAGACCACCGGAAAGCTTGGCGACGTGATGAAAGAGTCGATTGATGCGGCGTCCAGCTTCGTGCGCTCGATCGCGCCCGAGATCGGGGTCAAGCCGCCGAAATTCGACAAAATCGACATCCACGTCCACGTCCCCGAAGGGGCGACCCCCAAGGATGGGCCAAGTGCCGGCGTAGCGATGGTGACCTCCATCGTCTCGGTCCTGACGCAAATCCCGGTTCGCAAGGATATCGCCATGACCGGCGAAGTCACGCTGCGTGGACACGTTCTGCCGATCGGTGGGTTGAAGGAGAAACTGCTCGCGGCGCTACGCGGTGGCATCAAGACGGTGCTGATCCCGGACGAGAACGAGAAGGATCTGCCGGAAATCCCCGACAATGTGAAGGAAGGGTTGGAGATCATCCCGGTGGCGCATGTGCGCGACGTGCTGAAACACGCGCTGGTGCGCACGCCCGAGGCGATCGAATGGGATGAAGAAGCGGAAGAGGCCGCCGCCGCCGCCGCGGCCAAGGCCGCCGCCCCCGGGGCCGGTGCCACGGCGCACTGAACGCGGCACTGATCCGATCCAACAGAAAGAGGCCGCGGGGGTTTCCCTCGCGGCCTTTTCAGTCGTGATGGTCAGATGCCGTCACGGATCGGCCAGCCAGACCGTGGTGGATGAAAAGGCTGGTTACGCCGGGGCGTACCCGCCATGGCCGGTCGAGACGAACAGCAGGAAGATCATCGTCAGGATCGGCACCAGAATCGATCCGTCCGCGGCACTGGCAGAGGCGTCCTGCGACACGATTTCGGGTGACATGGTCGCCGTGTTTTCTTGCGCGAAGGTGGCGGTTCCGACTGCCATGGCCAGAACCAAGGCCGCGCCCGTTAGTGTGCGTTTCATAAGACTCCCCCTTTTTTGAGCCGCTGCTTGCCCCCAGTGGCAGGAATTTCAGCGGATTTGTACGATTAGGCAGTCTTTCCCAAACCGTTTTCCGTTGCAAGCCGGTGTGTCAATGCGGCGCCCGGTTGGCCCGGTTTGGGCCGCAATTTCGCCGGGTCCGCTGCATCTGACGCTCATTTGCAACGGAAAATTGCCAGAAGCCTCGGGCAATACTTGATTCGTGGTCGATTCGGGGCATGCTGCTCTGCATTGGTCTAACGCGCCCTTTGCTGGGGATTATTGAACATGTTGACACGCCGCCAGTTCGCTGGCGGGGCCGGGGCGGTTGTTGTCTCGACGACCCTGCCAGGTTCCGTTTGGGCGCAGGCCCAGGCCACCAGCGCGTTTGCCATACCCGAGGGGGTGGCGCGGGGTGGCCCGACTACGATCACCCGCGTGCCGACGGATCAGCCCCTGCTGGCGATGACGTTCGACGACGGCCCGCATGAAACCCTGACCCCGCAATTGCTGGATCTGCTGCGCGCCCGTGGCCTTAGGGCGACGTTTTACCTGATCGGACGCCGCGTGGCGCGCTATCCGGCCTTGGCCCGGCGGATCGCCGAGGAAGGCCACGAGATCGGCAACCACACCTGGAACCATCCGCGGCTGACCTCGCTGGGGAATACCTCTTTGCTGGCCGAGCTGGACCGCACCACCCAGATCATTGCCGAGGCGACCGGGCGTCCGCCCGTCACCATGCGGCCGCCCTATGGGCTGTTGTCGCCGCGCCAGCGTGGGCTGATCTACGAGACGCGGCGGTTTCCGACCGTGCTGTGGTCTGTCGATCCCGAGGATTGGCGGCGGCCGGGTAGCGCGGCGGTGGCGCGCCGCATCGTGAGCCATGCCAATAGCGGTGCCGTGATCCTGTCGCATGACATCATCGGCGGCACGGTGCGCGCGATGCCAGCCACGCTCGACGGGTTGACGGCACAGGGCTATCGCTTCGTCACCGTGTCCGAACTGATCGGCTGGCCCCGGTGGACCGGACGGCATTTGCAGCTGAGCGCGGCCCTCGGGCAAGGGAACTGAGCGCGGCTGCCCGCGATCCTTGACGTGGCCCCTGCGCGGCGTGTTTCCTGACCGCAGACTATCGAGCAGGAGAATCCAAATGCCGAGCGATTCCAGCGACTCCGAAAACGTCCTCTCCGCAGAGGTCGTCAACGATACCGACCTCAATCTCAGCGATGTGCCGCGACAGGAGGGCGAAGAGGCGCCGCCGTTCCGGATGAAAGACCTGCTCGACGCGGTTGGCGCCGAAAGCGAGCTGAAACGCTCGGACCTGCGCGACACGGCGGTCGACTTGGGCGAGGCCATTGCGGGTGCCCTGCGCGATGGCCGCACGGTGATCTTGCCGGGTCTGGGGAAAATCACCCCGCGCAAGCGCGAAGAAAAGCCTTCGGGCGTCATGGTGACCGCCAGGATCAAGCTGCCGGACGTGACCGAAAACGACGAGGCCGACGGGGATGATTTTCCCTGATCTGCCCCCTTGCGCCGCCGCCGCGCCGAGTCTAAAAGCCTGCTCCACAGAGGGTGATTAGCTCAGTGGTAGAGCGCTTCGTTCACATCGAAGATGTCAGGAGTTCGAATCTCTTATCACCCACCATTTTCCTTGCAAAAGGCGCTGCGTGACCCGTGGCGCCTTTTGCCGTTCAAGGGGCAGGAGGGGGTGGTTCCCCCGGCCGAGGAGAGATGCCAATGACCGATGTCCTGCCTGACCTGCCCGACATCTGGGTTCTGCGCCACGGGGAAACCGAGTGGAACGCGGCGGGCCGGATGCAGGGACGGCTCGACTCGCCGCTGACGGTCACCGGTCTGGCGCAGGCCGAAGCACAGGGTCGCATTCTGGCGCGGGAATTGCCGCACGATGGGGTGCGTGTGCTGTCCAGCCCGGCCCCGAGGGCCCTGCGCACGGCGCGGCTGGCGCTGGACGGGCGGAAGATTGCCTGCGACGCCCGGCTGGAAGAGATCGACCTTGGCCGCTGGCAGGGTCGCACTATTGACGATCTCAGGGCCGAAAATGCCGAGGTGCGGGCCGCCACCGACCCGCATTTGTGGAAATTCGCCGCCCCCGGCGGCGAAACGCTGGGGCAGATGGCGGACCGGGTGCAGTCGCTGTTGCTGGAGCTTGAGGGGCCGACCGTGTTGGTCACCCATGGGGTCACCTCCCGCCTGTTGCGCTGTATCGCGCTTGGGATGGCGATCACTGATTTGGCGGCGGTGCCGGGCGGGCAGGGGATTGTGCACCATATCCGCAACGGCCGGGCCCGCCTGCTGCGCCCCTGACCGAATTGAGTGGGCTGCGCCCACGCTCGATGCGTTGGACGGTCGCTGGCGGCTCAGTGCTTTTCGGCCCGCAGATAGCTGCGCATGCCGTAGAGCAGGGGCGAGCCGTCATGGGCGACGTGGACCTCTTCCACCGCGCCGATGCAGATATGGTGGGTGCCGAGTTTTTCAGCCGAGACCAGCCGACAGTCGAAACTGACCAGAGCCGAGGTCAGGCGGGGGGCCCCGGTCGCGCCGGGGACGAAGGGGGCCGCCGCGAACTTGTCTCCGTCCGGGGCGGGGGCACGGCCCGAAAAGACATCGGACACAAGCTGTTGATCATTTGCCAAAACATTGATGCAAAAGCATTTGTTTTCCAGAAGCGGCGCCAGCGCCGAGGCGGATTCATTCAGGCAGACCAGCATCGTCGGCGCCTCGCCATCGGCGGAGATCGAGGTCATCGCGCTGACGGTCACGCCCGCGCGACCGGCGGGCCCATCGGTTGTCACGACGCTGACCGAGGCGGCGGCGCGGCTCATCCCTTCGATGAATTCCTGTCGCAGCGTTTGCTCTGGCATCGGGCGGCTCCTGTCCGGGCGGGTGTCTTGGTAATGTAGGGTGGGCGGGCGCGATGCAAGGCAGAGTTGCCATTTCCCGCGCAACAGGGTTTGCATGGGGCACGGACGTGACAGGGAAAGGGGCCGGGCATGGCGCTGGAAGACGCGAAAAAGGATGTGGACGGGGCGTTCACGCGGGCGGACCTTAAGGGGCGCAGCGCTGAGAACACCTTTGGCGGGGCAATCAGTTTCCTGCGTCGGCGGTTCACCAAGACCTTGACCGGGGTGGATGTGGCGGTGACCGGCGTGCCGTTCGACCAGTCGGTGACAAACCGGCCCGGAACGCGCTTTGGCCCGCGTGCGATCCGCGAGGCGAGCGCGTTGCAGGTCTACGATCCGCCCTATGGCTGGGACGGCTATGACCCGATGAGCGCGCTGGCGATTGCCGATTATGGCGATCTGGCCTTCGACTATGCCAATCCCGGCGGCTTTCCAGCGGTGCTGGAGGCCCATGCGGACGGGATATTGGGGCAAGGCGCGGCGCTGATCACCCTTGGCGGGGATCATTCGATCACGTTGCCGCTGCTGCGCGCGCATGTCAAACGGCACGGACCCGTGGCGTTGCTGCAATTCGACGCCCATACCGACACATGGCCCGACGACGACCCGGCGCGGGTGGATCACGGCACCTTCGCCTACAAGGCGGTGAAGGAAGGGCTGATCGACGTGGCGCATTCCGTGCATGTGGGCATCCGCACGGTGGTGGAGGACAATCTGGGCATCGAGATCCTCGATGCGCGCCGCGTTCACGAACTGGGGCCGCAGGCGATTGCCGCGCGGGTGAAAGAGATCGTGGGCGACGCGCCGGTCTACCTGAGTTTCGACATTGACTGTCTGGACCCAAGCTATGCCCCCGGCACCGGCACGCCGGTCTGGGGCGGGTTGAGCACGGCGCAGGCGGCGATCATCCTGCGCGACATTGCCGGGATCACCCTGATCGGCGGCGATGTGGTCGAGGTCTCTCCCCCCTTCGATTCCGGGCAGATCACTGCCGTGGCGGGTGCGCATGTGGCGATGGAGCTGTTGTGCCTGTGGGGGTGGACGCGGCGGTGACTGTCACACAACTGTCATGATCATGACGCTGGCAAGAATCGCGGAACCGGCGTATGGCCATTCCACTCAAACCCCGTTCGTGACACAGCGATGACACGCAAGCAAAAGCCCAAGGACGAAAAGCAAATCGCGCGGGAAATCTCCTATGCGCATTCAGCCCGAACCAAAAGCGGTCGGGCGATGATCCGGGTGATGGAAAACACCACCGGTCGGATCAAGCTGATCCGCCGCGCGCGCGGCTATGATGACGAGGTGCGCTCGGGCCGGGATTTCTGGGAAGTGATCGTCGAACGCTATGGTTTGTCGCTGGAGGTGACGGGCGGTAGCCTGGACAATATCCCGGTGGACGGGCCGCTGATCGCCATCGCCAACCATCCCTACGGCATTCTCGATGGGTTGATGCTGGGCCATATCCTGTCGATCACGCGGGGCGATTTCCGCATTCTTGCCCATCAGGTCTTTCGCAAGTCCGAGGATCTGGACAAGGTCATCCTGCCGATTTCCTTCGATGAAACGAAAGAGGCGGTCGCGCTGAACATCCAGACCCGCAAGTCGGCGCTGCGCTACTTGTCCGAGGGCGGCGCGATCGGGATCTTTCCCGGCGGCACCGTGGCCACGGCCAACAAGCCCTTCGGGCGGCCGATGGACCCCTATTGGCGCGGCTTCACGGCGCGGATGATCACCAAGTCGGACGCGGTCGTGGTGCCGATCTTTTTCGAGGGGCACACCAGCCGCCTGTTCCAACTGGCCAGCCATTTGCACACGACCCTGCGCATGGGGCTGTTGATCAAGGAATTTCGCAAGCGGGTGAACACGCCGGTCAAGGTGGTGATCGGCCCCCCCATTGCGCGGGCAGAGCTGGACCGCTTTGCCGGGGACACGCGGGCGATGATGGACTTCCTGCGCCAATCCACCTACCAATTGTCCCCAACCCCCATCAACCCGTCCGAGATCGGGTTCGAATTCGAGGATAAACACAAGCGAGATGGCCGTCGGGATATTTGATAGCGGTTTGGGCGGGTTGACGGTGCTGGATGCCGTTGCCAAGCGCCTGCCGGAGGTGCCCTTTGTCTATTACGGCGACAATGCCCATGCGCCCTATGGCGTGCGGAATGCCGATGATGTCTATGATCTGACCACCAAGGGCGTGCAGCGGCTGTTCGATGCGGGCTGCGATCTGGTGATCCTGGCCTGCAACACCGCCTCGGCGGCGGCTCTGCGCCGGATGCAGGAGGCTTGGGTGCCCGAGGGAAAGCGCGTGCTTGGCGTCTTCGTGCCGCTGATCGAGGCGTTGACCGAACGGCAATGGGGCGACAATTCCCCGCCGCGCGAAGTGGCGGTGAAACATGTGGCGCTGTTCGCCACGCCCGCCACCGTCAGCAGCCGCGCGTTTCAGCGTGAACTGGCGTTTCGCGCCATCGGCGTGGATGTCGAGGCGCAGCCCTGTGGCGGCGTGGTCGATGCGATCGAGCAAGGCGACATGATCTTGGCCGAAGCACTGGTGCGCAGCCATGTCGAGGCGTTGCAACGGCGGATGCCCACACCAGAGGCCGCGATCCTTGGCTGCACCCACTATCCGCTGATGCAGGAGGTGTTCCAGGACGCGCTCGGCCCCGATGTGGCGGTCTACAGCCAAGCCAACCTGGTGGCCGAGAGCCTTGCGGATTACCTTGAGCGGCATCCCGACAAGCTGGGGCCGGGGACGGAACCGGGATTTCTGACCACGGGCGATCCGGCACGGGTGTCGAACAAGGCGACGCAATTCCTGCGCCGCAAGATCGAGTTCCGGACCGCCTGAGGCAACCTGTCCTTGCGGATGCTCTCGACCTTTGCGGCGGGAATGCCCATCTAGGACGCAGTCTGGCGAATTTGAGGAGGCGGGCCCCATGCGCGGGTTGAAGAAGAAACGCAGAATCCAGGTGATTTTGGTCGCAGTCGCGGCCTTGGCGATTTCCGTCGGGCTGATCGGCTATGGCATGCGCGATGGCATCAATTTCTTCCGCACGCCATCGGAAGTGGCGGTGACGCCGCCGCCGCCGACCGAGGTGTTCCGCATCGGTGGGCTGGTGCTGGACGGCAGCCTTGTGCGCGATGCAGGCACCGAACTGCATTTCGTTGTGACAGACGGCGGGGCCGATATCCCGGTGCGGTATGTCGGCTCGGATGCGCCGCCCGACCTGTTCGACGAAGGCACGGGAACGGTGGCGACCGGCAGCTTGCAAGACGGGGTCTTCATTGCCACGGAACTTTTGGCCCGCCATGACGAAACCTATATGCCCGCCGAGGTGATCGACGCGCTGGAACAACAGGGCGTGTATCGCTCGCCGACGCCCGAGAGCTGAGCAGCGCGGAAATCCCGGGAACGGAGTTTTCACCGCGTCTGCCGCAGATGGTCCCCTTTGGACAGGTCAGGGTAGTGAGGGGCCAGCCCCTCACACTCCCCGGAGTATTTTTGCCAAGAAGAAGGCAGGGTTAGCGGAGGCTTAACCTTTTTGTGCCTATGGTCGGGGCAATCGGAACCTGAGCATGGGAGGGCTGAACCATGCTGTCGGTTCGCCAGATTGCGTCTGAAATAGTCGACCGCGAAGGGGGCTTCGTGAATGACCCCAACGATCCCGGGGGGGCGACGAATTACGGGGTCACCATCCATACCATGCGCGCGCTTGGGCTGGACCTTGACGGCGATGGCGACGTGGATGTCACCGATGTGCGCGCCTTGCCCCGAGAGCGGGCGGTCGAAATTTTCATCGAGCATTACTATCGGCGGCCGCATATTGACCGGCTGCCAGAGGCGTTGCAGCCGACCGTCTTCGACATGCAGGTCAACGCCGGGACCAACGCCTTGCGCATTTTGCAAAGATTGTTGCGTGATATGGGGCAGGAAATCGTGGTGGACGGCGTTATCGGGCCACAGACCATCGCGGCTGCGGAAACGGTGCATGATCGGGCCGGGCAGGCGCTGGTCGATGCCTACGGGATCGCGCGGCGGAATTTCTACTACGCGATTGCGGATCGACGACCGGCGTCAAGGCGCTATGCCACCCGGCGCGACGGCGGCAAGGGCGGCTGGATCTTGCGGGCCGAGGCGTTCATCTCGCCCGAATTTCACCTGACAGACGCGGAACATCGGGAAAGGGTTGCGGCATGGGGTTGATTTCACGCGCCTTGGGCGGGGCGGATGCGCTTTCGGCGGCGGGCTCGGCGGTCAGCGATGTGGCGGAAGTGTTCCACGCCAATGAAACCCGCGCATTGGAGTTGTCGGCGGCGGCGCAGCGGGCGGCACTGGATGCGCAAGGCGACGAGTTTCAATATGCGCGACCGGGGCTGTTTGACCGGATCATCAACGGAATCAACCGGATGCCCCGGCCGTTTCTGGCGCTTGGCACGATCGGACTGTTTGTCTTCGCCATGGTCGATCCGGTGGCTTTTTCTGGCCGGATGGAGGGGTTGAACGCGGTGCCAGAGCCGCTGTGGTGGCTGCTTGGGGCGATCGTCAGCTTCTATTTCGGCGCGCGGGAGATGCACTATTTCCGCACGCCGAACGGCGGACGTCTGCCCCGGATGCAGCCAGAGCCGGTGGCGGCGGACGCCGTGGCGGGGGCAGGCGACGTCAACCCGGCGCTGGAGCGCTGGCTGGCGCAGCAACGCGAAAGCGACCGGGGCGGGGATTGACCCCCGCCCCGGTTTGGATCAACCGCGCATCCGTTCCATGTTGGCATCGAACAGCGGCGCGGTTTGCGGGCGGGCGGTCAGGCGCTCGCCCAACAGTTCGATGGACCACGGTCCGTCGCTGTCGGCCACGTCCCTGGACACATAGCCCATGGCCATGGACACACCGGAATGGTGGGCGAAGCCGCCCGAGGTGACCCAGCCGACCACCGTTTCGTCATGCCAGATCGGCTCATCCCCGATGACGTCGGCGCCTTTCGCATCCACCACGAAGCTGCGCAGGCGCAGGGTGCCGCCGGTGTCGCGCTCGGCCAAAGCCGCCGCCTTGCCGATAAACTCCGCGTCCTTGCCATAGGCAACGAAGCGGTCCATCCCGCATTCCAGCGCGCCGTAGACGGGCCGGTATTCGCGCGCCCATCCGCCAAAGTTCTTCTCCAACCGCATGGCATTGAGCGCGCGAAGGCCGAAGGGCTTGATCCCCAGATCCGCGCCTGACTGCATGATCCGCTCGAAGATATGGCGCTGGTATTCGGGTTTCATCCACAGCTCATAACCGAGATCGCCGGTAAAGCTGACGCGACCGACAAGGCAGGGGGCCATGCCCACATCCATCTGCCGGATCGCCATGAAGCGGAAGGCGTCGTTCGACACGTCCTCGTGGCAGAGGCGTTGCAGAAGCTCGCGCGATTTGGGGCCGGCGATGGACAGGCCGACCAGCCCAAGGCCCACAACCTCCAGCGTGACCGAGCCATCCTGCGGCATGTGTTGTTCCAACCAGCGGGCGTAGAACACCTCGGCCATGCCGGAGCCTGCGAGGAAATACTCCGCGTCCCCAAGGCAGGCCAGCGACAGGTCGCCCTGCATCTTGCCGTTTTCCTTGAGCATCGGGGCCAGCGTCATGCGGCCCGGTTTCGGCAGTTTGCAGGCCAGCACTTTGTCCAGGAACGCCGCCGCGCCGGGGCCGCGCACGAAGAACTTGGAGAAACCCGAGATTTCCATCACGCCGACAGCCTCGCGGCAGGCGCGAACTTCCTCTTTCACATGCGGGAAATCGGTCGAGCGGCGCCAGCTGAACGCATCCTTGGTGCCGTCGGGCGAGAACCAGAGCGGTGCTTCCAGTCCCCAGCTGTCGCCCATCTGCGCGCCGAGACCTAAGAGCCGGTCATAGATCGGCGTGGTCTTGTAGGGGCGGGCGGCCTGCAATTCCTCGTTCGGGAACTTGATGGAAAAGCGGCGGGCGTAGTTTTCCTGCACCTTGGGGTTGGTATAGCTCATCGTGGCCCAATCGCCGTAACGCGCGATATCCATGGCCCAGACATCGAAACCGGGATCGCCTGCCGTGATCCAGTTGGCCAGCGCCAGCCCGACGCCTCCGCCCTGGGAGAAGCCCGCCATGACGCCACAGGCCGACCACATGCCGGGCAACCCGCGAATGGGGCCGATCAGCGGGTTGCCATCGGGGGCGAAGGTGAAGGGGCCGTTGATGATCTGCTTGATGCCCGCGTTCTGGAAGGCGGGGAAATGTTCAAAACCCACTTCCAGCGAAGGCGCGATCCGATCAATATCGGGTTGCAACAGCTCATGCCCGAACTCCCACGGGGTGGCGCGTTCCGACCACGGCACGCAGGCTTTCTCATAGGTGCCCATCAGCATCCCGCCGCGTTCCTGCCGCAGGTACAATTCACCATCGAAATCGACCGCGTGGATGACTTCCTTGCCGGTCTTTTCATTGATTTCAGCGACTTCCGGCATGTCCTCGGTAATGAGGTACATGTGTTCCATCGCCAGAACCGGCAGTTCGAGCCCCACCATTCTGCCCACTTCGCGGGCCCAGAGGCCGCCCGCGTTCACCACATGGTCACAAGCCACGTCGCCCTTGTTGGTTTTGACGATCCAGCCGCCGTCGCGGGCGCGCAGGATCTCTTCGACCTTGCAATGCTGTTCGTAGGACGCGCCCAGTTTCTTCGCCGATTTTGCATAGGCCCAGGTCACGCCCGACGGGTCGAGGTGGCCGTCGACCACGGTTTCCAGCCCGCCCACGAACTGCGCCGGGTCGATCAGCGGCATCAGCTCATGCGCTTCTTCCGGCGTGATAACGCGGGACTGGATGTCCTGATAGCGACCCTTGGCCATGGTGGATTTCAGCCAGTCGAACCGTTCCGGGGTCGAGGCGAGCATGACACCGCCGGTCATGTGAAACCCGGTGGACTGGCCCGAAAGCTCCTCGATCTCGCGGTACAGCTCGATGGTGTATTTCTGCAGCTTGGCCACGTTCGGATCGCCGTTGATCGTGTGGCAGCCGCCCGCCGCGTGCCATGTCGAGCCGGAGGTCAGTTCCGAGCGTTCCAACAGCAGGCTGTCGGTCCAGCCCGCCTTGGCCAGATGGTAGAGCACCGAGCACCCGACGACACCGCCGCCGATTACCACCACACGGGCTTGGGTCTGCATGAAAATCTCCTGTTTCGCAGTCCGGTTTCCCGGCAGCCTAGCGCGCCCAAGCGGCACTCGATCGCAGGTTTCCGACAAAGCGGCAGGGGGATATGGCGTGAACTGGCGTTTGCCGTGCGCTCAGTCCAGCCCCAGCCCGGCGCGACCCGCCTGTCCTATGTCGTGGTAAAGCCCCGCCATCAGCGCGATGGCGCCGGGCATCATCGCCTTGGGCAGATGTTCGTCCGGCGCGTGCTGGTTGCAGCCGGGGTAGCTGTGCGGCACCCAGACGGCGGGCAGGCCGAGCGTGTCGGTGAAGACATGGTTGGGTAGCGACCCGCCTTGCGACGGCAAAAGGCCGGGGGGCTGGCCGGTGCTGGCCTCGATGGAGGACAGAACGAACTGCGCGAACGGGTTGGAAAGCGGTGTCGCCGAGGCCGGAAAACGGGCCTCGGGCTCGTCGATCTCGACAAAATCAAAGCCGTTTGCATCAAGGTGGGCGCGCAGGTTGGGGGTGATCGCGTCGGTGTCGATTCCGGCCACATGGCGCAGCTGGATATGGGCCACGGCCTCTGGCGGGATGGCGTTGACCGGGCGCTCGGGCGTGCCGCAGGAAAAGGCCAGAACCTCGACCGTGGACCACGCGTGCACCCGTTCCGCCGGGGTCAGGCCCGGGGTGCCCCAGCCGGGGTCGATCTCGCCGCCCGCAGGGGTGATCGGGGCCAACGCCGCGCGCACATCGTCGGGGATGCCGGGCGGTGTCCAGCCGGGAACGCGGACCTCGCCATGCGGCCCGATGAGGCTTGCCAGAACATGCGCCATCTCGGTGCCGGGGTTGCGCAAGAGCCCGCCAAAATTGCCCGAATGCCGCCCGCCGCTGCGGTGCCGGATGGTCAATGTCAGGTTCACCGCGCCGCGTGCGCCAAGAAAGACGGTCGGGCGATCTTGGGCCAGTCGCGGCCCGTCCGAGGCCAGCACCAGATCGGCGCCAATCTCATCCTTCAGGCCCGCGCAGATCTCGTTCAGGCCGGTCGAGCCGATCTCTTCGCCCATTTCCACCAGCATATGCATGTTGAAGCCGAGACCGCCTTGCGCGTCCAGCACAAGGCGCAGGGCGGTGAGGTTGACCAGCACCTGCCCCTTGTTGTCGGCCACGCCGCGCCCGTAGAGCTTGCCGTCGCGCTCGGTCAATTGCCACGGTGAGAGCCCCTTGGACCAGCGCCCGTCCATCCCTGGCACGGTATCGCCATGGCCATAGCCGAGGATGGTGGGCAGACCGTCCCCCTCGACCCGCGAAAGCAGCAGGGCGGGCGGGTGATCGCCCTCGATACTGCGAGCGGCAAAGCCGTGGTCCGCCATCAGCGCCGCGATATGGGCCTGACAAGCCGCATGGGCCTTGGCCGCGCCGGGTTCGGTGGGAAAGGCCACGAGATCAGCAAGCTCCGCGATATAGCGGGCGAGGGTTTCGGGCGATCGGGCGGTGGCGAGCAGCGTGTCACGGTGTGTCATGTCGCCATCAGGGCCAAAGCCGCGCCGGGATGCAAGGGGGATCAGCCGACCAGTGCGCCGACGATATAGGCGACCACGGAGCACAGCCCCCCCACGCCCATCGTTTCAAGGATCGAGCGGGCCGGCGCCTCGCCCGTGGCCCGCCACCGCAAGACACCCAACCCGAAAAGCGCCAGGGTTGTCGCCGCGACCGAGGCCGGGAAGGCGGCCTCCAGCGGCATTCCGATCAGGTAGGGGACCAGCGGAATCCCCCCAAGCGACAGGAAGGCGGCGAAGGTATAAAGCCCGCTGACCAGCGGCGTGCTGCTGGCCGGGTCGGGCATCTCGAATTCATAGGTCATCATCAGGTCGGCAGCGAAGCTGTGATTGCGCATCAAGATATCGGTCATGGTGCGCGCATCCGCGACGGACAGACCGCGTTCGCGCAGAAGCTGCTTCATTTCCGTGCGCTCGCCGGCGGGATCGGTCGCCAGCTCGCTCAACTCCTTGGTGCGGCGCGCGTGGTAGAGGTCGCGTTGCGAACGGCCTGACAGGAACTCTCCCAATCCCATCGAGACGCCATCTGCAAAGAGGTTGGCAAGGCCGAACACCAGCACCGCCAGCGCCCCGATCTGCCCGGTCTGGTCCGAGGACGCCCCAGCAAACCCCGCGACGATGGCGAAGGTGGTGACGATCCCGTCATTGCCGCCATAGACGATCTGCTTCAGGAATTCCTGCGCGCGGGTGATCTTGTGGTCTTGCTGGCGATGCTGCACCCAGTCGATGGCCATGGCTGCTCTCCATTGCTCGGCTGTGGCCACTTTGGCCCGCACGGGGGCTGTGGGCAATGCGGCGTGCGGCCTGTGCAACGAAAAAGGCCCGGACGCTGTGTCCGGGCCGTGTTGGTCGTCTGGTGCGGGCGATCAGGCCGCTGCGCCGCGTGCCTGCTCTTGCAGCCACGCCATCACGTTTTCGGGCGAAGATACGCCGTAGGGATCGTCACCGTGGTTGTCTTCCAGGCCCGGCTCTTCGAACCACGCCTCGACCACACCGTCATCGACGATGGCCGCGTAGCGCCACGAGCGCAGGCCGAAGCCGAGGTTGTCCTTTCGCACCAGCATACCGACGCGGCGGGTAAACTCGCCCGACCCGTCGGGGATCACCTGCACGTTTTCCAGCGCCTGCGCCTCGGCCCATTTGTTCATGACGAAGCTGTCGTTCACGGACATGCAGTAAATCGCGTCGATGCCGTGCTCGGCGAAATCTGCATAGCCGTTTTCGAAACCGGGCAAATGGTAGGTGGAGCAGGTGGGGGTGAAGGCGCCGGGCAGCGAGAACAGCACCACGCGGCGGCCGGCGAAATAGTCATCGGTGGTCATGTCCTGCCAGCGGAACGGGTTGGGGCCTTCTAGGCTGTCGTCGCGGACGCGGGTCTTGAAGGTCACTTGCGGCAATCTGGAACCGGGAAGCATGGTTACTCTCCTGTCGGTAAAGGGAAAATCGTTGGAGTCGGAACTCGCTTTGCGTCCTTTAGAACGATTCCAGATTGGTCTGCAATGCGGTCGCGGCATTTGACGTTTGCATAGCCGCATCCCGCCACGCGCGGGGTTACTTTTCCGCCTTTTGCGGTTAAATAGGGCGGATTGGAGGAGCCCCTGCATGCGTGATCTCAAGATCCCCGAACAGCGCCACCCGGAAAAGGCGCACCGCCCCGATAACGCCCAACCCAAGAAACCGTCTTGGATTCGCGTGAAAGCGCCGGTTGGCGAGGGCTACAAGAAGACCCACCAGATCATGCGAGAGCACAAGCTGGTCACGGTCTGCGAAGAGGCCGGTTGCCCGAACGCGGGCGAATGCTGGTCTCAGGGGCACGCCACCATGATGATCATGGGCGAGGTCTGCACCCGCGCCTGCACCTTTTGCAACATCGCCACCGGCAAGCCGCCCGAAGCGCTGGACGCGTTCGAACCGGGCCGTGTGGCTGACGCCGTGCAGAAACTTGGGCTGAACCATGTGGTCATCACCAGCGTCGACCGTGACGATATCGAAGATGGCGGGGCCGAACATTTCGCCCAGACCATCCGCGCGATCCGCCATCGCAGCCCCGGCACGACGATCGAGATCCTGACGCCAGACTTTATCCGCTGCGCTCCCGAGGTGCTGGAAATCGTGGTCGCGGCGAAACCGGATGTGTTCAACCACAACCTTGAAACCGTCCCCGGCCTCTATCCCGAGGTGCGCCCCGGCGCGCGCTATTTCCATTCCCTGCGGCTATTGCAACGGGTCAAGGAACTGGACCCGACCATGTTCACCAAATCCGGCATCATGGTGGGGCTTGGCGAAGACAAGCAGGCCGTGCATCAGGTGATGGACGACATGCGCGCCGCCGATATCGACTTCCTGACCATCGGCCAATATTTGCAGCCCACCCCCAAACACCACGCGGTGGATCGGTTCGTGACACCCGAGGAATTCAAGGGCTACGAAAAGGCGGCCTATAACAAGGGCTTCCTGATGGTTTCGGCCACGCCGCTGACGCGCTCGTCTTACCATGCGGGCGACGATTTTGCCCGGCTTCGCGCGGCGCGGCTGGCGAAACTGGGCTGACCTTTCGTTGCGTAACGACGTTTTCCTGGATCGGCTGGTGGCGCTGCGTCATGAGGTGCACGCCCATCCCGAGGTGTCCGGCGAAGAACAGGCGACGGCGGCCCGCATGGCGCGTTTCCTGGCCGATTTCGCGCCGGACGACCTGCTGAACGGGCTTGGCGGGCATGGCGTTGCAGCGGTATTCGAGGGCGCGCAAGAGGGGCCGACCGTGTTGATCCGGGCGGAACTGGACGCGCTGCCGATCGAGGAACTCTCCGACAGCCCCTATCGCAGCACGGTGCCCGGCAAGGGGCATCTTTGCGGCCATGATGGTCATATGGTCATGGTGGCCGGTCTGGCGCGCGACCTGTCGGACCGGCGTCCCGCAAGGGGCCGTGCTGTCCTGCTGCTGCAACCGGCCGAGGAAACGGGGCAGGGCGCGCGGGCGGTGATGGATGATCCCCGCTTTGACCGGATCGCGCCGGATTTTGCGTTTTCGCTGCATAACTTTCCCGGTCTTCCGGTGGGCCATGTGCAGATCTGCCATGGGCCGGCCAATTGCGCGTCACGTGGGATGCGGGTGCGTCTGGAGGGCAAGACCTCTCATGCCGCTGCGCCTCGGGACGGGTTGTCGCCGATGGCGGCCATGGCGCGGCTGATGCCGGGGCTTCAGTCGCTTGGCCCCGGTGGGCCGCTGGTCGACGGCTACCAATTGGTAACGCTGACCCATGCGACGCTTGGCGAGGCTACCTTCGGCATTGCCCCCGGCAAGGGAGAGGTCTGGGCGACGCTGCGCAGCCTTACCGATGAGGGCATGGCCAACCTCGTGGCCCGCGCCGAAGCACGGGTGGCGGACGAGGCCGCGCGGGAGGGCCTTGCCGTCGAGATCACCTATCACGATGTGTTTGATGCCTGCACCAACGCGCCCGAGGCGGTCGCGGTGCTGGAGGCGGCGTTTGAGGCCACCGGCACGCCGTGGGCCGTGGCGGACCATCCGCAAAGTTGGTCAGAGGATTTCGGGCAATTCGGCCAGCGCGCCAAGGCGGCGATGGTCTGGCTTGGCTCGGGCGAGGGGCAGCCGCAGCTGCACAACCCCGATTTCGATTTCCCCGACACGCTGATCCCCGTGGGGATGGGTCTGTTTCGGGAGACGATCCGCCGGGTTCTGGGATAGCCCCGGCGGATCAAATGCTCAGGCGCCCCAGTATTGCGGCGTGCCGGGGTAGTCGCCGACTGCCCAAACTTCGCCGCCCGAGGCGTAATAATTGCCGTCATTGCTGGTGTAAACGACTTGGCCGGTATCCGGATCGGCCAGCGGATTGTCGAAGTTGAAGCCCTCGGGCGCATCTGCGCTGGCGGCCTGTTGTGCCCAGTAATAGGTTGCGCCGTTGTTGCCGGGGGCGAGGCCCGCGCCGTAGTCGTAATATTCCTGCGACGTTCCGCCGTTCCATGTGATCGACGGCAGGCCGGAGCCGAAACTGCTGGTGATGGTCTGGCTTGTAAGCTGCGTCCCGACATCGCCCGAGAGGTTTTCCACCCCGGCCGAAACCACGGCCATGGTGGCAAGCCCAAGCCCGACGATCCCGGCGGTCAGCACGACCCAGTCAACGGTCACCGCGCCAGAGTCGTCGGCAATGAATTGATGAATGTTCAGCATCTGCTCTGTCCCTATTTGCAATCGACCTTCTGGCCGAGGAATAGGCGGGACGATGCCGAACAAATGCGGCGGAGCTCGGGCAGAAGCGGGCCGGGCCAAAGGCGTTGTCGCGGCGTTTTTTGATGGGAAGGCAAAGGGGTTAGCCGCCCGGCAGCGCCCGCAGATAGGCGGCAATCGCGGCCCGGTCGGCGTCTGGCAATTGCGAGATATTGGTGATGACCTCGGCCATCTCGCCGCCAGCGCTGTCGAAATCGGGGGTGAACCCGTCGCCGAGATAGGCGGCGATATCGGCCTCGGTCCAATTCAGATGCGCGGGGCTGATGCCGGGGATGCGGCCCTCGCCCGTGGGGTTTGGGGCCCCGGCAAGCCAATTGGCCCGCTCCAGCCCGCCAAGCGCATTGCGCGGCGTGTGGCATTCGGCGCAATGGCCGAGCGCCTCGACCAGATAGCGCCCGCGCATGACCTGGGGCGACAGGTCGCTGCCATCGACCACCCAATCCTCGTTGAGGAAGGCCCGTTTCCACAGGCCAAGCCCACGCCGGACCGAAAAGGGGAACCCGACGTCATGGGGACGAGAGGGGGTGGCGTCGGCGGGCAGGGTTTGCAGGAACGCCCACAGATCCTGCATGTCGCTGATCCCGGCATGCGCGTATGTGCCATAGGGAAAGACCGGATAGTAATGGCGGCCGTCCGGGCTGACACCGCGCATGACGGCAGACAGGAAGTCCGCCTCGCTCCAATCGCCGATCCCGTGCTGCGGGTCGGATGAGATGTTGGGGGCGTAGAATGTCCCGAAATTCGATGGAAAGCTGCGCCCACCCGACAGCACCAGCCGCGCGTCGCCCGAGGCGTCCTCGACCGAGTGGCAAGAGGCGCAGCCAGCGGCCCAGAAGACCTGCTCGCCATGGGCTACGTCGGGGCTGCGGTCCGGGATATCGGCGGCGGTCAGCGGCTGCGGCGCCGACAAAAGCCAGCCAGCAGCCGCACCGACCACGATCAAGCCAAGAAGGACACGGGAAAAACGCATGGGCGCCTCCTGCGGTGGGGCGGCTGGTCCTGCCGCCCCGCGTGCAGATCAGTCGTCGGACTGGCGGAAATTGCGGTGACAACCGCCGCAGGCCCCACCAAGCGGGCGAATGGCGCCCTGAACCGCGTCCAGACCCGTCCCCGCGACCTCGGCCATGCCAGCGGCGGCGGTGCGCAGATCGCCCCAGGCTTGGTCGAAGCCGTCGGGATCGTCCCAGACGGCGGGCAGGGCGGCAGTGGCGTCGCCCAGATCGAAATTGTCCGACCCCGCGGGCCACGCAATCTGATGGCCGACCGAGGCGGCAGCGAAAATGTTGTCGGCGGCGGCCTGCGCCAGGTCGGCATCATAGCCGGTATTTCCGCGCGCCATGTTGCCGAGAATGCCGACATTCAGCGCCATGATGTCCATCTGGCCCTGCCGGGCCGCGATCTGAGCGGAATAATCCATTTGCGCCATGGCGGCGGCGCCAAAAGCGAGGGTGAAAATCGAGCTTGCGAGGATCGTCTTTTTGAAAACGGGCATCATGGCCTCTCTGTCAGAGTTACGGTCACAGTGACAAGTTTCCGCAGGAATCGGGGCGTCTGGCAAGGGCCTAGGCGGCGCTCACAAAAAGGTGACCCGCACAGGCAATGTGCGCAAATGCTGGCAAACCGTCTTGCGGCGGTCAGAACCGGCGCATCCCGCGCCCGATCGGCTCGACCGTCAGCCAGTCGGGCCAACCCCAGATCCGCTCGATCCCGAACAGCACGAGGCAGACCGCGATGACCCCGAGCACCAGCAAGACCCGGCTCATCGGGGGCGGGTTCTGCGCCCATCGGCGCATCCGGATGAGCCAGAACAGGTTCATGCCGACGCGGCCTGGTCCACGAAGCGGACCTTGCCGATATGGGGCAGGTTGCGGTTGCGTTGGGCAAAGTCGATGCCGTATCCCACGACGAATTCATCGGGGATCTCGAAGCCCGTCCATGTGGCTTTGACGTCCACCTCCCGGCGGGCGGGCTTGTCGAGCAGGGCGATGGTTTCCAGCCGCCTGGGATGGCGCCCCTGCAACAGGTGCAGCACATGGTGCAGCGTGTGGCCAGTATCGACGATATCTTCGACCACCAATACGTCGCGGCCCTCGACCTCGCCCCGGATATCCTTGAGAATGCGCACCTCGCGGCTGCTTTCCATACCGCTGCCATAGGACGAGGTTTCAAGGAAATCGACCTCGACCGGCAGGTCCAGTTCGCGCACCAGATCGGCGATGAAGACAAAACTGCCGCGCAGAAGCCCAACGACCACCAGCTTGTCGGTGCCGGCAAAGGCTGTCTCGATCTCTCGGGCCAGTTCCTCGATCCGGGCGGCGATGGCCTTGGCCGAGATCATCTGGTCTACAACGTAAGGTTTCTGCGCCATTTCGACCCTGTCCCTTGATTTCCCCTGTCACTTCTAGGACATGGAGGCGGTCCGAGGAAACCCGAAAGCGCGATGCCCAAACACGCAGAGACACGATTGCTGCCATTCACCGCAAGCCAGATGTATGCTCTGGTCGCGGACGTGGCCCGCTATCCAGAGTTCATTCCGTGGATCATGGCCGCGCGGGTGCGCTCGGTCACGGCCAATGCCGCGGGCGAGGTGATGCTGGCCGACCTCGTGATCGGTTTCAAGATGTTCCGCGAACGTTTTGGCAGCCGCGTGGTGCTGCGCCCCGAGATGGGCGAGATCGACACAGAATATATCGAGGGTCCGTTCAAGCACATGATTTCGCACTGGCGGTTCACCGACGCCGAGGGTGGCTGCGAAGTGGGGTTTGACGTGGATTTCGAGTTCAAGAACAAGCTGTTGCAGGGTGCGGCGGGGCTGTTCTTTCAAGAGGCGATGCAGCGGATCGTGCAAGCCTTCGAGACGCGCGCGCAAGAGTTGTACGGCTAGGCCCGGCCCGGTGCCGCCAGCAGAAAGGGCCGCGAGCGGCCCTTTCCGAAACGGGATTTCCCGACCGTGGCGACTGCAGCGTCAACTTGACATGTCGTAGGCCCGTTCGCCGTGAACCGACAGGTCCAGACCGTTGGTTTCGGTCTCGACATCGACGCGCAACGGCGTGATGGCGCGCACGACAACGATCAACGCCACGGTCACGGCGGCGGTATAGACGCCCACGATGGCCAGCGACCCAAGCTGTGCGATCCATGACCCGGCCCCGAAGACCGCGATCATGATGGTGCCGAAGATGCCGCCGACGCCGTGGACCGCGAACACGTCCAGCGTGTCGTCGATCCTGGCCTTGTTGCGGATCATCGTCACCATTTCCTGGCACAGGATGCCCGCGATGGCGCCGATGATCAGCGCCGGGATCGGACCGACGAACCCCGAGGCGGGGGTGATCGAGGCCAGCCCGGCAATGGTGCCGGTTACTACGCCCACCATCGACATGGTGCCGTGTTTGAGCTTTTCCCACAGCCCCCAGCTGAGCGAGGCGGTCGCAGCCGAAATATGCGTCACCACCAGTGCCATGGCAGCGCCGCCATCGGCGGCCAGCTGCGAACCGCCGTTGAAGCCGAACCAGCCCACCCACAGCATCGCCGCGCCGATCATGACGAAGCCGGGATTGTGCGGCGGGGTCGTCTGGTTCCGGCGCGGGCCGAGGAAAACCGCGATCAGCAGCGCGGCCAGACCCGCCGTTTCATGCACCACGATGCCACCGGCGAAATCGCGTACGCCGGTTTCGCCGAAAATGCCACCGTCCGACAAAAAGCCGCCGCCCCAGATCCAGTGCGTTACCGGCGCATAGCACAGCAGCATCCACAGCGAGGAGAAGATCAGAACGAAGCCAAAGCCGACCCGTTCCACGTAAGCGCCGACGATCAGCGCAGGCGTGATGATGGCGAAGGTCATCTGGAAGGCGAAGAACAGCACCTCTGGCAAGGTGCCCGACAAGGTCTCGGCATCGACCCCGGCCAGGAAGGCGCGGCCAAGCCCGCCCCAGATCGGGCTGTCTGCCGGGCCGAAGGCGATGGAATAGCCCGCCGCCAGCCACAGGATGCTCATCAAACAGGCAATGGCGAAACAGTGCATGAACACCGAAAGCACGTTGCGCGCGCGCACCAGCCCCCCGTAAAACAGCGCCAACCCCGGCAATGTCATGAACAAAACCAACGCCGTGGCCACGATGATCCAGGCGGTATCCGCTGCGTTCATTCCCCGATCTCCTTCCCTTGTTTTCAGGCATTGCGCGCGAAAAACGAGCAGGGCGCGCGAAAAGAAAGGGCGAAGGCCAGAATTGTCGCCCGAAATCTGCGCAATTTCAGAAATGCCCTGTAAATAGGCATAAAGTGCGGGCTATGTGTCGAAATCGGTCAGTTTTGGGACGCGGCGGCCAGGACGAGGCCAAGCGCGTGCTCCACCGTCGCCTGCCGCACGTTGGCGCGGCCAATGGCGCCGAACTCGACCGTTTCAGTGGCGGTGCCCGCGTCCGTGGCAAGGCCAAAGCAGACCCGCCCTTCGGGCTTGTGACCGGATCCGCCGGGGCCCGCGATGCCGGTGACAGCGACCGCGACCTGCGCGTCGGACCGCGCCAGCGCGCCCTCTGCCATGTCGCGCGCGACCTGTTCCGACACCGCGCCATGGGCGGCGAGGGTGGCCGCATTCACCCCCAGCATCGCCTCTTTCGCGGCGTTGGAATAGGTGGTGAAGCCCCGGTCGAACACGTCGGAACTGCCCGCCACATCGGTGATCGCCGCCGAGATCATGCCGCCGGTGCAGCTTTCCGCGGTGGCCATCAGCCAGCCGCGGGCGCGCAGGGCGTCGATGACGGCGGCGGCGTTCACATCAGCACCAGATGCGAAAAGGCCGCGAAGACCACCACGACCAGCATGGTCAGCCCGCCCGCGACGGCATCGTCCAGCATCACCCCAAGCGCATCGCCGCGCCGGTCGGCAAGGCCCACGGGGCCGGGCTTCCAGATATCGAAGATGCGGAAGAAGACAAAGGCGGTCAGCACGCCGGGCCAAAGCGCAAAAAAGCTGGCCCCGGCCATGACGGCGCCATAAGAGACTGGCCAAAGCGCAAGGAACATGCCCAGAACCTCGTCGATCACGATTTCGGACGGGTCTTTGTTGTCGCTGTCCCGGATCAATTCGTGGGTGGTCCACCAGCCGACGATGGCCACAACGACGGTGCCAAGCAGCAACGCCGCGAAACCGCCCAACTGGTGCAGGGCAAAGGCCACGGGAATGGCGGCAAGGCTGCCCCATGTTCCGGGGGCGGGGCGCAACAGGCCAACGAAAGCGAAGGTCGCAACAAAACGGTTCATGTCTTTACCAAGGTTACGGTGGCCATGGCGGCGATGCCCTCTTCCCGGCCGGTAAAGCCGAGCCGTTCCGAGGTGGTCGCCTTGACGGACACGCGGGTGGGGTCGATGCGCAATAGCCGGGCAAGTTCGGTGCGCATGGCGGGGGAATGGGGGCCGATCTTGGGCTGTTCGCAGATCAGCGTCAGGTCGGCATGGGTGATGGTAAACCCGTGGGCGTCGGCCAGATCGACCGCGTGGGTCAGGAAGACATGGCTTTCCGCGCCCTTCCATTGCGGATCGGAAGGCGGGAAATGCTGGCCGATATCGCCCTCGGCCAATGCGCCATAGATGGCGTCGGTCACGGTATGCAGGCCAACATCGGCGTCGGAATGGCCTTGCAACCCGCGCGAATGCGGGATCGCCACGCCACAGAGCATGACATGGTCGCCGGGGCCGAAGCGGTGCACGTCGACCCCGTTGCCGGTGCGGATGTCGATCACGGTTCGACCCTCCAGAATGCGGGCGGCGCGGGGGAAATCCTCGGGCCGGGTAAGTTTCAGGTTGTCCTCGTCGCCTTGGGTTATGGCAACCGATAGGCCCTGCGCCAATGCGACCTCGACGTCATCGGCCGCACCGCCGGGATGGGCGGCATGGGCGGCGCGGATCGCCTGCACATGAAACCCCTGTGGAGTTTGCGCGCGAAACAGCCCGTCGCGCGGGCGGATCGACCCGACCGTGTCGCCGCCGTGCCAGAGGGCATCGACCACGGCCACGCCGGGGGCGGCGCCCTGATGGGTCGCGAGCGCGGCAATCACGCCGTCGATCACTGCCGGGCTGACCAGCGGGCGCGCGGCGTCATGGATCAGCACAAGGTCGGCCCTCTCTGACACCACATCCAGCCCCGCCTTGACCGAGGCGTCACGGGTTGCGCCGCCAATCGCCTGTGTCACTGTCACGTCCAACGGCGCGAGTGCGTGCGCCAACAGGGCGGAATCATCGGCGTGGCGGACAATGACGACCTCTTGCACAGCCGGGTGAGCGGTGAGGGCGCGGATCGTGCGAGTCAGCACCATTTCGCCCAGAAGCCCCTGATATTGCTTGGGAAGCGCGCCGCCCATGCGGGTGCCGCGCCCCGCCGCGACGATCAGCGCGGCGGCCCGAGGCATTGGGGGCATTGGGGGCGTATCCATCATGGCCGTCAGATAAGCGCAAAGCGCGCCTGGCACAATGTCGCTCAGTCTTCACGCTAGTGTGCATAAATTATAGGCAACTCGTTACGGAGGCCGATTTTCGAGAGGGTTGCTTTTGCACTCTGGCAGGAAAGCCCCTACATCGAAAGACAACTGCACAAGGATTAATCACTTGTCCATTTCGCTGGCAGACACGACATTGGCCCCCGCGGTCTTCCTCGCCCCGCTCGCGGGAATCACCGATTTGCCGTTTCGCACGCTCGTGTCCCGCTTCGGGGCCGGGTTGGTCGTGTCGGAAATGGTGGCCAGTCAGGAAATGGTGGAGGCCAAGGAAAGCGTGCGTGCGCGCGCCGAGCTTGGCTTTGGTCTGGACAACACCGCCGTGCAACTGGCCGGACGAGAGGCGTATTGGATGGCCGAGGCCGCTAAACTGGCCGAAGGGCAGGGCGCGCGGATCATCGACATCAACATGGGCTGCCCCGCGAAAAAGGTGGTCAGCGGCTATTCCGGTTCGGCGCTGATGAAAGATCTCGACCACGCGCTGACCTTGATAGAGGCGGTGGTGGGCGCGGTCGATGTTCCCGTGACGCTGAAAACCCGGCTTGGCTGGGACGATGACCTGCTGAACGCGCCAGATCTGGCGCGCCGGGCGGAAGCTGCGGGGGTTCGGATGATCACCATCCACGGGCGCACGCGCTGCCAGTTCTACAAGGGCGCTGCCGATTGGGCGGCCATCCGGGCGGTCAAGGACGCCGTTTCGATCCCCGTCATTGCCAATGGCGATATCGTGGACAGCAATTCCGCCGACACGGCGCTGCGGCTGTCCGCGGCCGATGGCGTCATGGTGGGGCGGGGCGCGCAAGGCCGCCCGTGGCAATTGGCGTTGATCGCCCATGACCTGTTCGGCGCCGACGCGCCAGAGATTCCCCAAGGTGATGCGCGCGCCGACATGATCGCGGGCCATTACGAGGCGATGCTGTCCTTTTACGGGGCGAGCCTTGGCACCCGCGTCGCGCGCAAGCATCTGGGGTGGTACATGGACGAGGCGGGCACCGTGCCCCGCCT
This sequence comes from Nioella nitratireducens, assembly GCF_001879715.1. GTDB lineage: Bacteria > Pseudomonadota > Alphaproteobacteria > Rhodobacterales > Rhodobacteraceae > Nioella > Nioella nitratireducens. Next base: position 114,816 of record NZ_MNBW01000012.1, read on the forward strand.
GCGGCGCGAGGTGCTGACGGCCTCGGACCCCGCCAAGGTGCTGTGCGCCATTCCGCATATCCTGACCGAGACCGAGGAGATGGCCGCATGACCGAACTCACGGCGACCTTGTGGACCTCGCTGCCGATCCCGGCGGTGATCCTCGACCCCGAGGACCGGATTGCCGATGTGAACGCGGCCGCCGAACAGTTCCTGAATGCCTCGGCCAAGGGGCTGGCGGGGTATCCGGTCTGGGACAAGATCTTTGTCGATGCCCCGTTGGAAGAGGCCTTTGCCCGTGTGCGCTCCGGGCAGGCGCCGCTGTTCGTCAATGCGGTAGATGTCGGCACCGGCAGCCGTAAACCGCAAAGCTGTGACGTGCAGATAGCGCCGCTGGCTGACCTTCCCGACCATGTGCTGGTGCTGATCGAAAGCCGCGCGCTGGCGGGCAAGCTGCATCTGGCGCTCAGCTCCAAATCCGCGGCGATTTCTGCGATCGGCATGGCCGAGATGCTGGCCCATGAAATCAAGAACCCGCTGGCGGGCATCACCGGCGCGGCCCAGCTGATTTCGCTGTCGGTTTCGGGCGAAGACCGGGAATTGACCGACCTGATCGTGGCAGAAAGCAAACGCATCGTGAAGCTCCTCGATCAGGTGGAAGAGTTCGGAAACGTCCGCCCGCCCGCGCTGCAACCGGTAAACATTCACGACATCCTCGACCGGGCCCGCAAATCCGCCGCCGTCGGCTTTGCCGCGCATATGCGGATCGAGGATGATTACGACCCGTCGCTGCCGCTGACCTGCGCCGATCCCGACCAGTTGCAGCAGGTGTTCCTGAACCTTCTCAAGAACGCCGCCGAGGCGGGCCAGCAAGGCGGGACCATCCGCCTGCGCAGTTTTTACGAGCCGGGGCTGCGGGTGCGGCGCAACGATGGCACGCGGGGCGCGGTGCCGCTGCATGTCGAGATCATCGACGATGGCCCCGGCCTGCCGGCCGAGCTCGCCAACCATATCTTCGACCCGTTCGTGTCGGGCCGTGAAAACGGCACCGGGCTGGGGCTGGCACTCGTGTCCAAGATCATCGCCGACCACGACGGCTGGATCGCCGTCGATTCCGTGCCCGGACGCACGGTGTTTCGCATTTCTCTTCCGGTGGCCCCATGAGGGGCGGCCAACAGACTGACCGTTAAGGACCAAAGATCATGGATGGAACCGTTCTAGTCGCCGACGATGACCGCACGATCCGCACCGTTTTGACACAGGCGCTGACGCGGGCCGGATGCAAGGTGCATGCGACCTCGTCCCTCGTGACGCTGATGCGATGGGTCGACGAGGGCAAAGGCGATCTGGTGATCTCGGACGTGATGATGCCCGACGGAAACGGGCTGGACATGCTGCCCAAGATCGCCGACCGCCGCCCCGGCCTGCCGGTGATCGTGATCTCGGCGCAGAACACGATCATGACGGCGATTCAGGCGACCGAGGCGGATGCCTATGACTACTTGCCCAAGCCTTTCGATCTGCCCGACCTGATGAAGCGGGCCAACCGCGCGCTGGACTTGAAGCGCCGGGCCCCGGCGACGCGCCCGCCCTCGACCGGGTCGGCGGGGGACGCGCCGCAGGATGACCTGCCGCTGGTGGGGCGGACGGCCACGATGCAGGCGCTCTACCGTCTGGTGGCGCGGGTGATGAACGCCGATCTGCCGGTTCTGGTGACCGGCGAGAGCGGCACCGGCAAGAGCCTGATCGCGCGCGCCATCCACGACTTTTCCGACCGCCGGTCCTTGCCCTTCGTGGTGGTCACGGCCGCCGATCTGGAAAACGCCGATGGCGCGAGCCAGGTCTTGGCACGGGCGCGGGACGGCTCGATCCTGTTCGATGAAATCGGTGATTTCGACGATGCCGCACAGGGCAAGATCGTGCGGATGCTGGACAGTCTGGGCGACGGCGCGCCGCGGATCATGGCCACCAGCCAAAAGGATCTGACCGAGCGGATGGAGGCCGGCGATTTCCGGCAAGACCTGTATTATCGCCTGTCCGGTGTCACCATCGCGGTGCCCGCCCTGCGTGAACGGGTCGATGACATTCCGCTGCTGGCCGACCATTTCCTCGCCCGGTGCGAGCGTGACGGCATCCCGGTGCGCCGCTTTTCGCCCGGCGCGATGGAGATGATCCGCGCCTATAGCTGGCCGGGCAATGTCCGCCAGTTGGAAAACACCGTCCGCCGCCTGACCGTGACCGCCCAAGTGGACGTGATCGGCAAGCCCGAGGTCGAGGCGGTTCTGGGCAACCAGCCCGAGATCGAGCCGCTTATCGGCTCTGGCGACGGCGAAAAGTTGTCTGCCTCGGTCGCCAAGCACCTGCGGCGCTATTTCGACCTGCACGGGGGCGTGTTGCCGCCGCCCGGGCTTTACACGCGTATCCTGCGCGAGGTCGAACTGCCGCTGATCGAAATCGCCCTGGATGCGACGGGCGGCAATCAGGCCAAATGCGCCGACCTTCTGGGGATCAACCGAAATACCCTGCGCAAGAAAATCACCGATCTTGATATTCGCGTGACACGTCGACGGAAGTTGATGTAAAACCGCAACAGTGGCGTTGCCTTCCGGTTACGGTTGGATGTGAGCCACCATGAATTGTGGTTGGGCGCTTCGACCGCCCCAGATGTGAGGCTTTTCCGGGTGGATTCCCCTGCGCAGAGTGATGCGGATTCGGCACTTCTCCGGGTGCTGTCCTTGCGTCAGGATCGGCGGCTCAGAACATTGGGCACGTTTGCGCTGGTCCTCTTGGGGCCGGTTCTGGCCGTCGCCACCTTTCTTGTTCTGGGGCCGTTGGGCCAATCGGGGGGCTCGCCGGGGCTGCGGCTGATCCTGCTGACGGACCTCGTCTACACCTTGGTTGTGGCGGCGCTGGTGCTTTATCGCGTGGCCAAGATGGTGGCGGCGCGCCGGGCGCGGTCGGCGGGCTCGCGGCTGCACCTGCGGCTGACCGGTGTCTTTGCGCTGCTGGCGTTGTTGCCAACGGTGGCGGTCGCTGTCTTTGCCACGATCACGGTGAACATGGGGTTGGAGGGCTGGTTTTCCGACCGCGTCCGCAACGCGCTTGGCCATTCGGTCGATGCGGCCCATGCCTATCAGCAGGAACACCGCGACGACTTGTCCGAAGACGCCGTGGTCTTGGCGAATTTCCTGAACGCCAACCGTAATTCCACCCCGCTGTTGGGCGATGGCGACCTGCGGCAATTGCTGAGCCAGGGCCAACAGGCGATTCAGCGTGGGTTGAAGGAAGCCTATGTCATTGACGGGGCAGGACAAATCCGCGCCCGCGGCGAACGCAGCTATCTGTTCGACTACGAGCGCCCCAGTGACGACGACCTTGCCCGCGCGGCGCAGGGCGATGTGGTGTTGATCGAAGATCGTGATATCAACGAGTTTCGCGCGCTTGTGCAATTGCAAGCCTTCGCGGATCGGTATCTGTATGTCAGCCGCGTCGTGGATGGGCAGATCATCGCCCTGCTGGACGAAACGCAGGCCACCGTCGCACTTTACCGTCAATTGGAGAGTGAGCGAGGCCAGTTCCTGTTCCAGTTCGGGCTGATCTACCTTGGCTTTGCGGTGATTCTGATCCTTGCAGCGATCTGGCTGGGAATGTGGTTTGCGGAGCGGCTTTCGGGGCCGGTCGGGCGGCTTGCGGGCGCGGCGCAGCGGGTGGGGATCGGTGATCTGGACGTGCGGGTGCCGGAAGAGCAGGGGGACGACGAAATCGCCATGATGGGGCGGCTGTTCAACCAGATGACCCGGCAGCTCAAGGGCCAGCGCGACGCGCTGATCGAACAGCATGAAAACACCGAGGAGCGCCGCCGCCAGTTTGACTCGGTGCTGACGTCGGTCACGTCAGGGGTGATTGGCCTTGATGCCGACGGGCGGGTCGACTTCATGAACCGCTCGGCGGTGCGTTTGCTCGAATTGGTGGAAACCCGCGATCACGGTGTCAGCCTTGCGGTGGCCGTGCCCGAGTTTTCGGCGCTCTTTGACCGGCTGCGCAGCCGTCAGGCGGCGGTGGTGCAAGAGGAAATCAAGGTCACGCGGGCCGGGAAATCGGAAACCCTGCTGGTGCGCCTGTCGGAACGGCTGGACCAGGAGGGCGCGCTGGAAGGCTACGTTGTGGCGCTCGATGACGTGACGGATCTGGTCAGCGCGCAGCGGATGGCGGCATGGGGCGACGTGGCCCGGCGCATCGCCCATGAAATCAAGAACCCGCTGACGCCCATACAATTATCTGCCGAGCGGGTGCGGCGCAAGTTCGGCAGGATGCTGGACGAGGCCGACGCGCAGAAACTGGGCGAGTTGACCGATGTGATCGTGCGCCAGACCAATGACCTGCGCCGGATTGTCGACGAGTTTTCCAAGTTCGCACGGATGCCGGAACCTGAGCGCCAGCCCGAGGACGTGGCGCAACTGCTGCGCGACGCGGTATTGCTGCAACAGGCCGGTCAGCCCCGCACACGGTTCGTGGTGGATATCCCCGAGGGGCCGATCCGCGCCGATCTGGACGCGACCATGATCGGCCAAGCCTTTACAAACTTGATCAAAAATGGCGGAGAAGCCATTGATTCCTTGCAGGAAAAGGGCGTTTCAGACGGGTTTCAGCCAGAGCTGCGCGTGACCATGGCCTTGCATCCCGAACAGGTGGAGATCACCATTTCCGACAACGGGATCGGCCTGCCGCCAGACCGGGCGCGGTTGTTCGAACCCTATGTCACGACGCGTGAAAAAGGCACCGGCCTTGGCCTGCCGATCGTGAAGAAGATTATCGAGGAACATGGCGGGTCTCTGGACCTGCTGGATGCGGCGCCGTTTTCCGACGGGGCGCATCCGGGCGCGATGGCACGGATCACCCTGCCACGCCTGCCCGACGACGGAGGAGCGACGCGATGAGTGATATTCTGGTTGTTGATGACGAGCGCGATATCCGCGAACTGATCTGCGACATCCTGGAGGACGAGGGCTTTGCCACCCGCATGGCGTCAAACTCCGACGAGTGCATGGCCGAGCTGAACAAGGAGCCGCCGGGGATGATGATCCTCGACATCTGGCTCAAGGATTCCAACATGGACGGGATCGACATCCTGTCCCACGTCAAGCGCGACAACCCGGAAGTTCCCGTCGTGATCATCTCGGGCCACGGCAATATCGAGATCGCCGTGGCCGCCATCAAGCAGGGGGCCTTCGACTTCATCGAAAAGCCCTTCAATATCGACCAGCTTCTGGTGGTGATCCGCCGCGCGATGGAAGTAAGCCGCCTGCGCCGCGAGAACACCGCCCTGAGGCGGCAGGACGGGCGACCGGATGAAATGATCGGCTCCGGCGCGGCGTTCAAGATGCTGAAATCACAGCTCGACAAGGTCACGAAATCGAATGGCCGGGTGATGTTGTGGGGCGGGCCGGGCTCGGGCAAGGAAGTGTCCGCGCGCTATATCCACGCCAATTCCGATCGGGCGGCGGCGCCCTTCGTCAGCGTCAGCTCCGCTTCGGTCGCGCCGGAGCATATGGAAGAGGTGCTGTTCGGGCGCGAAAGCGCGGAACGCGGGGTGGAACAGGGCCTGCTGGAACAGGCGCATGGCGGGGTGATCTTCTTTGACGAGGTTGCCGACATGCCGCTTGGCACCCAATCCAAGATTCTGCGGGTGCTGGTCGACCAGAGCTTTACCCGCGTCGGCGGCACCGCCAAGGTGCGGGTGGATCTGCGGGTCATGTCCTCGACCACGCGCGACCTGAAGACCGAGATTGCGGCGGGCAATTTCCGTGAGGAACTGTATCATCGGTTGAACGTGGTGCCGATCGAGGTGCCGAGCCTTGAAGAGCGGCGCGAGGACATACCAGAGCTTGCGCGCCATTTCATCGAACGCTTCAACCGCGAACAGGGGCTGCCGCTGCGCGGTCTGGGTGGCGATGCCGAGGCGATGCTGCAAACGATGCGTTGGCCGGGCAATATCCGCGAATTGCGCAACATGATCGAGCGGGTGCTGATCCTGGGCGATGGCACCGGCCCGATCGAGGCCAAGGACTTGCCCGGTCAAGGCGTGGGCGGCGGTGAAGAGGAGCAGATCTCGCTCTCGCCCGGTCTGACCACCCTGCCGCTGCGCGAGGCGCGGGAATTGTTTGAACGGCACTACCTGATGGCACAGATCAACCGCTTTGGCGGCAATATCAGCCGCACGGCGAATTTCGTCGGGATGGAACGCTCGGCGCTGCACCGCAAACTGAAATCGCTTGGGGTGGTGACAACCACCAAGGCCGGTGCGCGGGTGGCGCAGGTGGGCGACGAGGGCTGAGCTGGATCGCCGCGCGCGACGCGCGGCGACCGGGGAACGGTCGGGCTCAGGCCCCGCCGGGGCCCTCGCCCGTCCGTCGCTGTCGCGGGGATACCCGGCCGATCAGGCGCCTTGGTCTTGCCTCCTGCTGGTTTTGAGGACGAGGCCATGCTGCTGAGAGGCCCTGATGGCGGGGTGTGCACGCATCAGGACCATATCGAGGCTTGGGGCGAGTCGGCGTCGCGTCAAGGGCAAGTGGCCTTGCGGCCATCGCTGGCGCGACCCTTGACCCGACACCGACTCACCGGTCAGGGACTTACGATCAACGCGCCGCTGCGCGCGGGGATCACGCAAGTGCTGTCCGTAAGGGGCGCCATGATCGTCGAGGGGGTCGCGTTCAGGTTGGGATCGCAGATGGGCAGGCGGATCTCGGAATAGCCTCGGCGGCCCATGCAGCCGGCAAGCGCGCGGTCGCGGCGATCCTCGTTCAGATCCTCGATATACGGGTCGCCGCCCTCCCAATAGCCGGGAGTGGCGGTGCAGGTGCCGCTGGCGTCGCAGGTCTGGGCACCGGGGTGAAACACGCGCGGGGTGTAGCGGGTAACAAGGCGTTCGGGATAGCGCGACAGCGCCTCGGCTTCGCATTGGGCAAGGTCGCGGCTGCGGTCGGCGACGGATCGACCCTCGGCGTAGTATTCGGTCACGTCGCAGGCGGCAAGCGCGGCGAGCGGGATCACGGCAAGGTGGAAAAAGCGGCGCATGGCAATCGGTCCGGTTGAAATCAGGGATGTGATGCAGTGAAGGCGCGGGCGGGCGCGAAATCAACCCCCCACGGGGCGCGCGATTGACGCCCGCGGCGGGCTCTGCCATGCAGAAGGCCCGGCCGGGACGCGCCGGTCAGTTGAGTACGGACCAGAACGAATGAAGGTCATCATTTGTGGCGCAGGGCAGGTGGGCTGGCAGATCGCCCGCCATCTTTCCGGCGAGAACAACGACGTGACGGTGGTGGACAACAATCCCGACCTTGTGCACCGGGCGACGGATACGCTCGATGTGCAGGGGATCACGGGGCATGCGTCTTACCCCGATGTGCTGGACCGCGCCGGCGCGCGGGATGCAGACATGATCATTGCCGCGACGTTCTCGGACGAGGTCAACATGGTCACCTGCCAGGTGGCGCATTCGATCTTTGCCGTGCCGCGCAAGATTGCCCGGCTGCGGGCGCAGAACTATCTGACGGCGGTCTATTCAGATCTTTATCGGCGCGAACATCTGCCGGTCGACGTGGTGATCAGCCCGGAACGCGAGGTGGCGCGGGCGGCGCTGCGGCGTCTGGCCTCGCCCTCGACCTTTGACACCGAAAGCTTTCTGGGCGGTCAGGCACGGTTGTTGGGGATCAAGCTGGACGAGTCCTGCCCGGTGTTGAACACGCCGCTGAAACAGTTGTCGGAACTGTTCTCGACCCTGCGGGCCATCGTCGTCGGGGTGCGGCGCGAGGGGTCTCTTTTCGCGCCCGAACCGGGCGACCAGTTGTTCGCGGGGGACGAGATCTATGTCTTTACCCATGAAGAGGATGGCGCGCGCACGCTGGAGATCTTCGGAAAACCCGCCAAGCGGCCCGAACGGGTGGTGATCATCGGGGGCGGCAATGTCGGGCTTGGCGTGGCGCGCGAATTGGAAAAATCCGCCTCGCGCGTGCGGGCCCGCGTCATCGAGAAGAGCCGAGCGCAGGCCGAGCGGGCGGCGGATGCGCTGAGCCGCACCATCGTGCTGAACGGGGACGGGCTCGATATCGACATCTTGCGCGAAGCCGGGGTCGAGCGTGCCGATGCGGTGCTGTGCGTGTCGGATGACGACAAGACCAACCTGCTGGCCTCGGTCCGGGCGAAAAGCGCGGGCGCGGGCATGGCCATCGCCTTGGTCAACGACCCCACCATGGTGCAGTTGATGGAGCCGCTCGGGATCGACGCCTTCGTCAATCCGCGCGCGACCACCGTCAGTTCGATCCTGCGCCATGTGCGCCACGGCCGGGTGCGCGGCGTCTATTCCATCGGCGATGCCGAGGCCGAAGTGATCGAGGCGCAGGTGTTGTCGACATCCCCCATTGCCGGGCGGGAGCTGCGCCATATCGACCTGCCGGAAGGTGCGTTGATCGGGGCGGTACGCAAGGGCGACAAGGTGATCCGTCCCTCTGGCTCGACCCGGTTGGAAGAGGGCGACATGGTGGCCATTTTCGCGCTGGCCAAGGATGTGCCCGAGGTCGAGGCGTTGTTGCGTGTCTCGGTCGATTTCTTCTGAGCCATGACCGCGTTCTTCACAAGGATGCCACTCTTTGTCCTCCTCGTGGGGATCTGCGCCGTGGCCATGTTGATACCGGCGGCGGTGGCGCTGGCCGAGGAAGGCTTTCGCACGGCGCGCAGTTTCTTCTATTCGGCGCTGCTCTTTGGCATCCTGACGCTTGTCGTGGGGATGGCCACCCAGGGTATCAAACCCTACGGCACCGCGCGCTCGCATCTGGCGGGGCTGGTGGCGGCATATGCTTTGCTGCCGGTCGTTCTGGCGGTGCCTTTCGTCGATGCGATCGGCAATACCCGGTTTTACAACGGTTATTTCGAGATGGTGTCCTGCCTGACAACGACCGGCGCAACCCTGTTCGACCCGGCCCGATTGGGCGATGCGCTGCATCTGTGGCGGGCGCTTGTGGGCTGGATGGGCGGGCTGCTGGTCTGGGTGACGGCGGCGGCGGTCATGGCGCCGCTTAATCTTGGCGGCTTCGAGGTGTCGTCGGAAACGCGGGCTGGCGATGTGCCGGGCTCGGCGGCGCAGATGCAGGCGGCGGCCCCCACGGTGCGGCTGCGCAAGGCCCTGCGCCATCTGGCGCCGACCTATCTGTTGCTGACGGGCCTTCTGTGGCTGTTGCAGCTTGTGGCGGGCGAGGGCGATCTGGCCGCGCTGATCCATGCGATGTCTGTCATGTCGACCTCTGGGATTTCGCCGGACGGCACCCTGTCGGGGGGGCAAGGCGGTTTCGTCGCCGAGCTGTTCATTTTCGTCTTCTTCCTCTTCGCGCTGACCCGGCACAGCTTTGCCGACCGGCTGAGGATCGACACGCCGCGCCTGCTGGTTCAGGACCGAGAGCTTTTGTTGGCCCTGAGCCTTGTTTTCCTGCTGACCGCCTTGCTGTTCGTGCGGCATTGGATCGGCGCGCTCGAGGTCAATGACGTGGACAACGGACAGGCGGCCTTCGCGGCGCTTTGGGGCACGCTGTTCACCGCCATGTCATTCCTGACCACCACCGGGTTCGTCTCGGATTTCTGGATCGAGGCGCGCAGCTGGTCCGGGTTGCCGACACCGGGGCTGGTGCTGCTGGGGCTGGCGCTGATCGGCGGCGGGGCGGCGACCACGGCGGGCGGGATCAAGCTGATCCGGGTTTATGCGCTGTATAAACACGGCGCGCGGGAACTGGGCAAATTGACCTACCCCAATTCGGTGGCGGCAGGTGGGCGGCTTGGGCGGCGGATTCGGCGGGAAGGCGCCTATATTGCCTGGGTCTTTTTCATGTTGTTCATCCTGTCGATGGCGGCGGTGATGGTTGCGCTGTCGCTGGCGGGGCTGGGGTTCGAGCCGGCCTTTGTGCTGTCTGCCGCGTCGCTGTCGACCACCGGGCCGCTGGCGGCCTTCGGGGGAGGGCAGCCCATCATTTACGGGGCGCTTGGCGATGCGGCCAAGGGTGTGCTGGCCGCCGCGATGATCCTTGGTCGGTTGGAAACGCTGGTGCTGATCGCGCTCTTCAATCCGGGCTTCTGGCGCATCTGATGGACGGGCTGTGAATGCTGCATTTGCAAAGGCTGCGCGGATCACTTTGAAATCGGGGTGGAATTCCGCGAAAAACATGCACATACTCAGAGTCAGGTTTTCCTCGCGTTCCGAGACAAGGGACGGCAACAAAAAATAAGGCAAGGGTCCCGATGGCCGAAAATAAGCAGAATTTGCAGGATGCGTTCCTCAATCACGTGCGAAAAACCAAGGTTCCGGTGACGATCTTTCTGATCAACGGCGTCAAGCTACAGGGCGTGATTACCTGGTTTGATAATTTCTGTGTGCTCCTGCGCCGCGACGGGCAATCGCAATTGGTCTACAAGCACGCCATTTCCACCGTGATGCCGGCACAGCCCATCAACCTCTACGACGGGGAAGAGTGAGCGACACCGGATTAGCTGGCCCCACCCGCGCCATCGTCCTGCATCCTGACATCCAGTCAGAGCGGGATCGGCGCGCCGCTGGCCCTGCATTGGAAGAAGCCGTGGCACTTGCTGCCGCCCTCCCCGATCTGGATGTCGAGGGGGCCGAAATCGTGCGCCTGCCGCGCGCCCATCCCGGCCTGCTGTTCGGGTCCGGCAAGATCGCCGAGATCAAGGCCCGCATCGAAGCTGCCGAGGCCGATCTTGTCCTGATCGACGGCCCCGTCACGCCGGTGCAGCAGCGCAACCTTGAAAAGGAATGGGGGGTCAAGCTGCTCGACCGGACCGGCCTGATCCTTGAGATTTTCGCCGATCGCGCCCGCACGCGCGAGGGCGTGTTGCAGGTGGAACTGGCCGCGCTGTCCTATCAGCGCACGCGGCTGGTCCGCGCATGGACCCACCTTGAACGGCAACGCGGCGGGCTTGGCTTTGTCGGTGGCCCCGGCGAAACCCAGATCGAGGCCGACCGCCGCGCCATTGACGAGGCGGTGACGCGGATCCGGCGGCAGCTGGCCAAGGTGGTGAAAACCCGCGCCCTGCACCGCGCCGCGCGCAAGAAGGTGCCTTACCCGGTGGTCGCGCTGGTGGGCTATACCAACGCCGGAAAATCCACCCTGTTCAACCGCTTGACAGGGGCCGAGGTGATGGCCAAGGACATGCTCTTTGCCACGCTCGACCCGACAATGCGCGCCGTCGGCCTGCCCGATGGAACCGAGGTGATCCTGTCCGATACCGTGGGGTTCATCTCGGACCTGCCGACGCAACTGGTCGCGGCCTTCCGCGCGACACTGGAAGAGGTGCTGGACGCCGATCTGATCGTGCATGTCCGCGACGTGGCCCACCCCGAAAGCGAGGAACAGGCCGAAGATGTGGCCGCGATCCTCGCCGATCTGGGTGTCGACGGCGAGACGCCGATGATCGAGGTGTGGAACAAGATCGACCTGCTGGAGGACGCGCGCAGGTCCGAGGTGCAGGTGGCGGCGGCGCGGCGCGACGATGTTTTTGCGATCTCGGCGTGGACCGGGCAGGGCATAGACCCGCTTTTGGTCGCCGTGTCCGAGTGGCTGTCGCCGCCGCGGTTTCGCGCGGAACTGGACCTGCCCTTTTCAGCGGGGCGCGCGCGGGCATGGCTCTATGAACAAGGGGTGGTCGAAGGTGAAGAGCAGCGCGAGGATGGCGTGCATCTGGTGGTGAACTGGACCGCGCGTCAGAAAAAGGCGTTTCAGGCGGTGTCCTGACGTCCGGCCCATGACGTCAAGTCGCTCGTCTTTCGCCGCTGTCTTTCGTAGGATGACCTGACCGACATGACGGGGCGCATCCGCCCTGTGCGAGACCGCGCCAGAAAGAGAGAGTGCATGGGGTTCTTTGCCGATTTCATCCCCCGAACCGGGGACAAGGGGCTGACCAAATGGGCCCATTATTTCGAGGTCTATGAACGCGAGCTGACCCGGTTTCGGCGAGAGCCGGTGACATTTCTGGAAATCGGCGTATTTCGGGGCGGCTCCTTGCCGATGTGGAAAGAATTTTTTGCCGACGGCTCGACCCTTGTGTTCGTCGATATAGACCCCGAGTGCAAAGCACATGAAATTCCCGGCACGCATGTGGAGATCGGCAATCAGGCCGACCCGGCCTTTCTGGCGTCCCTTGTGGAAAAATATGGCCCCTTTGACGTCATTCTCGACGATGGAAGTCATGTCTGTGCCCACCAGATCGCGTCGTTCAACGGCCTGTGGCCGCATCTAGACAAACGTGGGGTCTATCTGGTCGAGGATTGCCACACGTCCTATTGGCCCGGTTTCGGGGGGGGCTATCGCAACGAGGCCAGCTTTATCGAGTTCGCCAAGCGGTTGGTGGACAAGATGCATTCCTGGTACACGGATCAGGATGGCCTGTTTCCCTTCGACCAGATGGCGCGCGTCCTTTGTGGCGTCCGGTTCTACGACAGTATCGTGGTGTGTGAAAAATCCGCCGATCCCGAGCCGCCCGTTTCCCTGTTCATCCGCAATGGCGAGGTGAGCGGGTCGCGCAAGGCGTTGGAGATTCGCAATCGCAGTTCGGTGTTTTCCGGCAAGGATGGCCGCTAGGGGGCGGCTTGGTCGCCACTATCGCCGTGCTTTCACCTCACGCAAGACGAACACGCGAATGGCCGAAGCCAGTCCGCTTTCCAGGCCGCGCGCTGCATCGACCTCGGCGGCGAGGTCGTTGACGGACAGGCCGCGCGCGGTGGCCAGACGCCGAAACTCTTGCCAGAACGGATCTTCCAGCGAGACGGAGGTGCGGTGTCCGTGCAGGGTGAGCGAGCGTTTGATGGGGCGGGCTGACATGGCCTGATCATGCCACGGGGGACAGACCGCGCGATAGCCCCATCGCGGGTGTGTCGCGTAGTAGCACCGCTTCGAACGGTTTCAGGGTGGGCCGGGCGGCGCGTTGCATCTTGTCCCGCACGTGGGGGGCGAGCGATCTGCGAAGGGATGGGGCCATGGTGCGCAGGATACGGGGGGCGGGTTGAAAGCTCTCGGTTGCCAGCCCGTCGGAAAAGAGCACCTCGTGCCGATCACAAAGCAGGTGAACATAGGTGATCTCGCGCAGGCCCTTGTCCTGCGCCACCCGGCTGCCGTCGATCAGGGCCTTGGCGGTGGCGAAAACCTCGGCCTCGGGCACATGCAGACCGTCGCCGGGAAAACAGATGCGGTGTTGTGGCGAGACCAGCATATCCCGCGCCGGGCAGCCGGGGCCAAAGGCGTCGCGGCGGATGCGGATCGGGTGCAGGTTACCAGCGATCCGGGCAAGGCCGGGAACGGTGCTTTTTCCGACCCATACCAGCGGCTGCCAGCCATTGTCGGCAGTCTGCACGCGGTCGCCGGGCCGCAGCCGCCCTGCCGCCACCGGGCCGCGCGCGGTTTCGATCCGGCAATCGGGGGTGTAACAGATCACCTCGTCATAGGGGATGCCATCGGTGTCGTGCCAGCCGCCTGCAAAGCCGGTGACGGTGCTGCCCTCGTCAAAGGCCGATCCCGCCATCGGGATCATGTAATAGCCGTCCGAGGTGTAGCTGTAGATCACCTCTTCGGAATGCTCGGTGCCATCGCTGTCCTCGAATGTGGTTTCGATGGTTCCAGACCATTGGACATCATGGGTGTCGCCGCCGACCGTCAGGGTTTCCGAACCGTCGCTGTCCCGCCCGGCCCAGTCGAGCGTGTCGTCATCGTCGGTGATCACCGCCTCTTGCGCATTGGCATAGCTGGTGAAGCCCTGCCATGCATAGACCTTGACCGCGTGTTCGGTTGTGTCCGCGTGATCCGCGTCGCTTTTGGAATGGTGGTGTTTCGACATGCTGTCCCCCGTCTCCCGCTTGGGTGCGGGCAGGGTGGGGGCAAAATCTTTCGATCCGGTTTACGCATCGGGATCTTCGCGGCGATGACCGCCCAGTCCCTTGTCCGCCTTGTCGGCGCGGGCACGATCCAGCGCCCTTTCGGCTTTGCTGCGGCCATGCTTGGCCACGTTTTCCTCGGCGCGGGCCTTTTTCTCGGCCCGCGCCTTGGCTTTTCGAAACCGGTTCAGGTTGACCGGCTCGGACATGTCAGGCCTTGGGGCCGATCATGTTTTCGGGGCGCACGACCGCCTCGAAGGTTTCCGCATCGACGAAGCCAAGCGCAATGGCCTCTTCCTTCAGCGTGGTGCCATTCTTGTGCGCGGTCTTGGCGACCTTGGTGGCGTTGTCATAGCCGATGGTGGGCGCCAGCGCCGTCACCAGCATGAGCGACTCTTGCATCAGTTTTTCGATGCGCGGCTCGTTGGCCTGAATGCCGTTCAGCATCCGCTCGGTAAAGCTGTCGGCGGCGTCGCCCAGAAGCTGGATGGATTGCAGCAGGTTGTAGCTCATCATCGGGTTGTAGACGTTCAGCTCAAAATGGCCCTGGCTGCCTGCGAACTTGATCGCCGCGTCGTTGCCCATGACGTGGGCGGCGACTTGCGTCAGCGCCTCGGCCTGCGTGGGGTTCACCTTGCCCGGCATGATCGAGCTGCCGGGTTCATTTTCCGGCAGGATCAACTCGCCCAGGCCCGAGCGGGGGCCGGAGCCGAGGAAACGGATATCGTTGGCAATCTTGTAACAACTGCCCGCGACCGTGGCCAAGGCGCCCGACAGGAACACCATGGCGTCATGTGCGGCCAGCGCCTCGAACTTGTTGGGCGCGGTGACAAAGGGCAGGCCGGTGATCTCGGCCATGTTGGCGGCGACGGTCTCGCCCCAGCCGGGCTTGGTGTTCAGGCCGGTGCCCACGGCGGTGCCACCCTGCGCCAACTCGTAGATGCCGGGCAGCGCCGCTTTCACCCGCTCGATGCCCTGACGGATCTGGTGGGCGTAGCCGGAAAATTCCTGGCCCAGGGTCAGCGGCGTTGCATCCTGCGTATGGGTGCGGCCGATCTTGATGATGTCCTTGAACTCTTCGGACTTGGTGTCCAGCCCGACCAGCAGCTTTTCCAGCCCCGGCAGCAGGACGTCGCGCACGCTCATCGCGGTGGCGATATGCATCGCGGTCGGGAAGGTGTCGTTCGACGACTGGCCCATGTTGCAGTGATCGTTCGGGTGCACCGGGTCCTTGGTGCCGATGGTGCCGCCGAGGATTTCGATGGCGCGGTTGGCGATCACCTCGTTCGCGTTCATGTTCGATTGCGTGCCCGAGCCGGTTTGCCACACCACCAGCGGGAAATTGTCATCGAACTTGCCGTCGATCACCTCGCCTGCGGCCTGAATGACAGCGTCGGCGATGGTTTCGCCAAGCGCGCCGGACTGCTTGTTGGCCATGGCGCAGGCTTTCTTGATGACCCCAAGGGCGCGCACGATGGCGACCGGCTGTTTTTCCCACCCGATGGGGAAGTTCATCAGCGAGCGCTGCGTCTGCGCGCCCCAGTACTTGTCGGCGGGAACTTCGAGCGGGCCGAAGCTGTCGGTCTCGGTGCGGGTCGCGGTCATCTGGTGTGATCTCCTACTGATCTCGTTGCGACAGGCTATAAGGGCCATGCGACACGGGGGCAATTCCCCCGTGTCATTGTTGGCGCAAACAGACGCAGTCAGGGCGGGCGGCGCGGCGACCGACAGGCACGCTCTACAGCCGGTACCCTCCCGACACGGTCAGCACCTCGCCGGTGATCGCCCCGGCGGCATCGCTGGCAAGGAAGCGCACGGCCTCGGCGATGTCCTGGGGCCGGGCAAGTCGCCCCAGTGCGGTTTCGGCGAGGAAGAGCGCGGTCAGGTCATCGGGGCGCGGCTCCTCGGGGATGTTCACCGCGCCGGGGGCGACGGCATTCACACGAATGCCGCGCGGTCCGAGTTCCTTTGCCATGGCCTTGGTCCAGAGGTTGAGCCCGGCCTTGCTGGCCCCGTACAACGCCGCGCCCTTGGGGGGCAGAACGGCATTCACCGACGAGATGTTCACGATCGCCGCGCCCTCCTGCAGATGGGGCAGGGCCGCCGCCAGCAGCGCGCCGGGCGCAAGCAGGTTCACGGCGAGTTGGGCCTGAAGCGCGTCGGGATCGACCTGATCCGGCGGTGAGGACGCCACTAGACCGGCATTGTTGACGATCACGTCAAGCCGACCGAAGCGCGCGATCACAGCGTCAATGACGGCCTGCGCCGCGTCCGGTCGGGTCAGATCCGCCTGAAGCGCCAACATGTCGGACGGCATCGTTTGCGGTGTGGTGCTGAGCCATGTGAACGCGACATGATGATCATATGCGAACCCTTCGGCAATGGCCTTGCCGATCCCGCGCGCGCCGCCGGTGATGAGGGCCACCTTGTTCATCCCCGTCCTCCCTTTGGTTGCAGCCTAGGAGGGGTGGCCGGGAACCGCAACGGTGTCAGGAACCGGGGCAGGAGAACCGATAGACCCGAGCGGGCGGCAGATTGCCCCAGATCTTGCGGCTGGTGGTCCATGTCAGGCCCATGGCCTCGCGGATCTCGGTCTTGACCGGGGGCTTGGGGCCATAGGTGAACTGGATATAGGTGCCCGCCGTGCCGACCTGCTTGAACGTGCCGGTCAGGATCGCGTTTTGCAGCTCATAGGGCATCGACAGCAGCGGCAGGCCGGAAACCACCGCCTGCGCGCCCTCGACCTCCAGATCGCCGACATCGCCCGCCGACATCTGGTAGACGTTGAGGCCCGGAAAATCGGCGCGCAGCTTGTCGCAGAAGATCGGGTTCATCTCGATCGAATGCACCTTTTCGGCCGGAATGCCCCGGTCGAGGATCGCTTGCGTGATCCGGCCCGTGCCTGCGCCAAGCTCGATCACCGGGCCGCCGGCAGGGTCGAGTGTGGCCGCCATTTCCGCCGACAAGGCCCGAGACGAGGGTGCCAGCGCCACCACCTGGTGCGGTTTCGTCAGCAGTTGTCCAAGGAAAAGACCGATATCGCTGGCCATGATGCCTCCGCCAAAATCCTGTGTTCAAAAGCCACGCGCGCGGGCGCATGGCAAGGCGGAATCCGCGTTGTCACAAAAGGATTACGCGCCGGTCAGTGGTTCTTGCGGAACGCATCGAGACGCACGACCTCGGCATCGTTGCCGTCGGCACCATCGTCGCTGTCGTCACCCTCATCCGCGTCCTGCCCGGTCGGCGGCTCGTCTTCGGGGTCTTCGTCGCCATGGCTTTCGAACCGCAGACCGAATTCCACCGATGGGTCCACGAAGGTCAGGATCGCATCATAGGGGACGCGCAGCGGCTCGGGGCTGTCGCCAAAATTCAGCGTCACCCAAAAGCCGTCATCATCCACGCGCAGATCATCGAACCAGTTCTGGATGACGATGGTCATTTCTTCGGGGTAGCGGTCGCGCAGCCAGTCGGCGATGTCCACATCGTCGTGGGTGGTGTCGAAGGTGATGAAAAAGTGATGTTCGCCCGGCAATCCGCGCTCGGACACGTCGCTCAGCACGGTCTGGATCAGCCCCCGCATGGCGCGGTGCATCAAGCGTCCATAGGCTATCGTGTCGCTGGTTTCGTCACTCATTCAACAGCATCCCCTTTGCAGTCCCGCCCACCATAGAAGATTCGGAGGCGAAGGAAAGGTGCTGCCCGCCGCACTGCGTCATATTCCCCGGACAGCCCTGAAACGCGGTCGGATTTTCCACATCGCATCCGTGCCTTCGCCCTAAAATCACCAAGATGAAAGGCCAGTCTCCGGGGCAATCGAGCAAGAACAAGATCGGACCGGACCGCGCATGACCCGAGCAGACCTCCCCCCCGGAATCGGGGAAAACGACATCGCCATCGTCGGGATGGCGGCGCACCTTCCCGGTGCGGATGGCGTTGAGGCCTATTGGCGCAATCTGCGCGACGGGGTGGAGTCGATCCGAACCCTGACGCGCGCGGAATTACTGGCCGCAGGCGAAGCCCCACACCTGGTCGACCGCCCCGATTACGTGCCCGCCGCCGCCGTTCTTGACGGGTTCGAGCGCTTCGACGCGGAATTCTTCGGGCTCTCCCCGAAAGAGGCCGCGATCATGGACCCGCAGCATCGCCAGTTCCTCGAATGCGCATGGGAGGCGATGGAGCAATCCGGGCATGTGCCCTCGCAAACGCGGGGAAATATCGGCGTTTATGCCGGGTGTGGCATGGGCAGCTATTTTTATTTCAACGTCTGCTCGAACCGGGATCTGGTGGACCAGACCGGCATGTTCCTGTTGCGCCATACCGGCAATGACAAGGATTTCATGGCCACGCGGGCAAGCCATGTCTTTGACCTGCGCGGTCCTTCGATCAACCTGCAAACGGCTTGTTCCACATCGCTCGTCGCCACGCACTACGCCTGTCAGGCGCTGCTGTTGGGGGAATGCGACATGGCCCTTGCGGGGGGCGCGACGATCGAGATGCCGCATGGGCGCGGGTATCTGTTCAAAGAGGGTGAAATCCTCTCGCCCGATGGCCATTGCCACGCTTTCGACCACCGGGCACAGGGCACGGTCTTCGGCTCGGGGGCGGGCTGCGTCGTGCTGCGCCGCGCCGCCGATGCCTGGGCTGACGGCGATCATATTTGGGCCATAATCAAGGGCTCTGCGGTCAACAATGATGGCGCGGATAAGGCAGGCTATCTTGCCCCGTCGGTCGGCGGGCAGGCAGACGCGATTGCCGAGGCGCAGGCGCTTGCCGGCGTGAATGCGGGCACCATCGACTACGTCGAATGTCACGGCACCGGCACCTGGCTGGGCGACCCGATCGAGGTGGCGGCCCTGACCGACGCCTTCCGTCGCACGACCGATGCCGACGGCTTCTGCCGCATCGGTTCGGTCAAGACCAATATCGGCCATCTCGACACTGCGGCAGGCGTGGCAAGCCTGATCAAGGCATCGCTGGCCCTGCACAACCGGCAAATCCCGCCCTCTCTGGGGTTCGAGAAACCCAACCCTGCCATCGGCTTCGACGGCTCGCCCTTCCGGGTGAATGACCGGCTTACGGATTGGCCGCACACCGACCACCCGGCGCGGGCCGGGGTGAATTCGCTCGGCGTGGGCGGCACCAACGCCCATGTGGTGCTGGAGGAAGCGCCCAAGCGCGCGGCCTCTGAACAATCGGACTGGCCGTTTCAATTGCTTTGCCTGTCGGCCAAGGGCAAGTCGGCGCTGGAAGGCAATGCCGCGGCCCTTGCCGCGCATCTGGAGACCCATGGCCAAGACGATCTGGCCCACGACGATCTGGCCGACATGGATCTTGCCGATGTGGCATGGACCCTGAAAGAGGGGCGTCACGGCTTTGATCGCCGCCGCGTGCTGGTGGCCGAAACCCCAGCGGACGCGGCCGCAGCCCTGCGCGAGAACGATCCGCGCCGGGTCTTTACCCATACCGTTGTGTCCGACAACCCTGACGTCACTTTCATGTTCCCTGGCGGTGGGGCGCAATACGTGAACATGGGCCGCGACCTCTATGAGACAGAGCCGGTCTTCGCCGACTGGATGGATCAGGGCCTCGCCCTTCTGGAACCCAAGCTGGATTTCGACATTCGCGCCCTTTGGCTGCCCGAACCGGGGCAGGAAACGGCGGCGGCCGCGCGGCTTACGACCCCCTCGGTCCAACTGCCGCTGATCATGATCGTGGAATACGCGCTGGCACAGCTCTGGATCAGTTGGGGCGTGCTGCCCAAGGCGTTGATCGGTCATTCCATGGGCGAAAACACCGCCGCCTGTCTGGCGGGAGTGATGAGCTTCGAGGATTGCATCGGTCTTGTGCACCTGCGCGGCACCTTGATGGATTCCGTGGAAAAGGGTGGCATGTTGACCGTTGCGCTTTCGCCCGAGGCGCTGACGCCCTATCTCGGCGGCGATCTCGATTTGGCCGTGGTGAACGGCCCCGAAATGTGCGTGGCCTCTGGTGCGAACGCGGCCTTGGATCGGCTGGCCGATCGGCTGACCGCCGAAGATATCCATTGCCAGCGCATTGCCATCGACATCGCCGCCCATTCCCGGCTGCTCGACCCGATCCTCGACCGTTTTGGCGCTTTCCTGCGCTCTATCGACCTGCACCCGCCACAGATCCCGGTGATCTCGAACCGCACGGGCCGCTTCCTGACGGCAGACGAGGCGACCGACCCCGACTACTGGGTGCGCCACCTGCGTGGCGCGGTGCGGTTTGCCGACGGGCTGGCGACGCTCGCCGAAACGCCGACCCGCGTGTATCTTGAGGTCGGGCCGGGCAAGGCGCTGACATCTCTCGCGGGGCAGCACCCGGCCATCGACCCCAACCAGACGATCAATACCCTGCGCCACCCCGACGACCCGACACCCGACGACGCCTATTTCCTTGCCACGCTTGGCCGGATCTGGGCGGTCGGCGGCAGCTTTGACTGGGGCCAGTATTGGGGTGAGGCCACGCGCAACCGCGTTGTCCTGCCAACCTATGCCTTCCAGCGCGTGCCCTATTTCATCGACCGCGCCGACCCGCAGGCAGAGGCCAGCACCGACTGGCTGATGCGCGAAGAAGATCGTGAAAAATGGGCGTGGAAACCGGTCTGGCGACCCACCTACGCCCCGTGCGAAGTGGACGTGGCGGGCGACCTGTCGGACGCGGAGCAAGAGACATGGCTGCTCTTCGCCGATGAAACCGGGCTGGCCGACCGCATCGCCAGCCGCCTGCTGCAAGCGGGCCAGACTGTCACACTGGTGCGTCCGGGCGATGCCTTTGCCCGTGAAGGCGAGGATTACAGGCTCGCGCCGGAACGGGGCCGGGAAGGGTATGACCAATTGCTGCGGGCACTTGCGGCCGAGGATCGCCTGCCGACCCGGGTCGCGCATCTGTGGCTGTTGACCGAGGGCGAGCATCATCGGCCCGGATCGAGTTTTTTCCACCGGATGCAGGAGCAGGGCTTCTGGTCGCTCTTCTACCTCGCGCAGGCTTGGGCCGATGAGGGCACCGGGCCGCTTCATATCGACGTCTTTACCAACGGGGCCGCAAAGGTGCGGGACGAAAAGCTGTCTCAGCCTGAGAAATCCACTGTCATGGGGCCGGTCCGGGTGATTCCGCGCGAATTTCCGGCCCTGTCAGTCGCCACGCTGGATATGGACCGCCCGGATGAGGCGGCCGCGTTGGAAGAACTCCTGTCCACCCCCGCCAATCGGGTGGCGGCGACCCGCGCAGGCAAACGCTATGAACAGGGCTGGCGCCAGACCGATCTGCCGACGGCTGATGCGCTGGACATCCGCGAAGGCGCGACAGTGCTGCTGACGGGCGGCTATGGCGGAATAGGCACCTCGGTCGCCGAGACGCTGATCCGCCGACACAAGGCGCGCATCGTCCTGGTGTCCCGCTCGGGCCTGCCGCCACGCGACCGGTGGCAGACGCTGCTGAAGAACGCTGTTCCGACCGACCGCACCGCCGCCCGTATCCGCGCCGTTCAGCGGCTGGAGGCGGCGGGTGGAGAGGTTCTGCCGCTTGCCGCCGATGTGTCCAATGTCGAGGATATGCGTGCCGCGATTGCCGAGGCCGAGCGCGCCTTCGGCCCGATCACCGGCGTTATCCAAGGCGCGGGCGTGATCGACGACGCGCCGATCCTTGCCAAGTCACCGGCCAGCATCGAGGACGTGTTCACTCCAAAGGTTCACGGCACGCAGGTGCTCGATCAGCTTTTCCCCGATGGCTCGCTCGACTGGATGGTGCTGTTTTCCTCCAGCTCAACCGCCACCGCCCCGGCAGGGCAGGTGGATTATGTCGCGGCCAACGACTACCTCAACGCCGTGGCCAAGGCGCGCGCCGGGGGCAAGACCCGCGTTCTGGCCATCGACTGGGGCATCTGGTCCGATGTGGGCATGGCCGCCGAGGCCATGCGCGCAAGGCAAGCCGAGCCGCCCGCGCCGGTGGCGGTCGATCTGCCGCTGCTCGACCAGGCCGGGTTCGACGCCGACGGCAACCGCCACTTCCTTGCGGACTGGACCCCGCAGGACCGGTGGGTGCTGGACCAGCACCGCACCAAAGCGGGCGACGCATTGTTGCCCGGCACCGGGTATCTGGAACTGGTGGCCGAGGCGCTGCAAGGGCAGGGGGAAGATCGGCCCTTCGAGATAAGCGACCTGTGGTTCCTGAGCCCCCTGCGCAGCGGGGATAGCCAGACCACGCGCCTGCGCCTGACCCTGCCGCGCAGTGATCAGGGCTATGGCCTGCGCGTCGAAAGCGCACCTGAGGGCGCGGGATGGACGCTGAACGCCGAGGCCGAGATCCGGCTGATGCCGATGGAGGCCCCCGCGGCGCTGGACATCCCGGCGCTTGAGGCCCGCATGGGGCCGCCAGAGATCGCCGCGCCGGGCCGCAGCCTGACCTCGCCGCAAGAGGCGCATTTGCGCTTCGGCCCAAATTGGCGCGTCCTGCGCGAAACGCGCACAGGGCAGGGCGAAGGGCTGGCCCGGCTGTCGCTCGACACGCCCGCGCCGGGTTATGCGCTGCCGCCTGGGCTGGTCGATCTGGCCACCGGATGGGCGATGGCGTTGATCGAGGGCTATCGCAACGACGTGCTGTGGGTGCCGGTCAGCTACGCATCGGTGAAGGTCCATCGTGCGCTGCCCGCTCAGATCCTATCCTATGTCCGTAATGCCGGGTCGAACCGGGCCGGGGATCAGACCGCGAGTTTCGACATCACACTCGCCGCCCCCGATGGCACGGTTTGTGTCGAGATCTCGGGCTTTACCATCCGCCGCCTAGCGGGCGACATCGCCTTTGGCGCCGCGCCGGTCGCACCACCGGAACAGACCGGTCCGCGCCCGCTGTCCCCGACCGAAGACCGGTTGCGCCACAACATCGCACAGGGCATCCGCCCCGAAGAAGGCGCCGAGGCGTTCTTGCGCGCGCTGGCCAGCCCCCTGCCGCAGGTGGTGATTTCCTCGCTCGACCTGCCGTCGCTGATCGCGCAGGCCGGCCAGGACAAGGCCGACGCCGCGCCCGAGGCGGGCTTTGCGCGGCCCGACCTTGACAGTGATTTCGTGACGCCAGAGGGCGCGGTCGAGGAAACCCTCGCAGGGTTCTGGCGCGAGTTGCTGGGCGTCAGCCAGGTCGGGGCGCAAGACAGTTTCTTTGACCTTGGCGGGCATTCCCTGATCGCCGTGCGCCTCTTTTCCATGATCAAGAAGACATGGTCGGTGGAGTTCCCCATCTCGGTTCTGTTCGAGGCACCCACGATCCGCAAGATCGCGGCGCTGATCGGCGACCGGGGGGACAGGGCCCCCGACGCCCCCGCGCAAGCAGAACCGGCGCGCCGCTTTACCCATCTGGTGCCGATGCATCAGGGCGAGGGGGGGGCAAAAACGCCCTTCTTCCTCGTCGCGGGCATGTTCGGCAACGTGCTGAACCTGCGCCATCTGGCGCATCTTCTGGGCCATGACCGCCCCGTCTACGGCCTTCAGGCGCGTGGCCTGTTCGGAGACGCCGCCCCGCACCGCGCCATCCCCGAAGCGGCACGCGATTACCTTGCCGAGATCCGGGCGATTCAGCCCGAGGGGCCCTATCTGCTTGGCGGCTTCTCCGGCGGTGGGATCACCGCCTATGAAATCGCGCAACAGCTGCGGGCGGCGGGCGAAGAGGTGCGCGGGCTTATCCTGCTGGACACGCCATTGCCGCAACGCCGCCCGCTTGGCCGCGCGGATCGTCTGGCCATCCAGATGCAGGAGCTCAAATCCGGTGGGCTCGCCTATCCGGCACGCTGGCTGGCCCGGCGCCTCCGCTGGGAAATCGCCAAGCGGCGCGGCAAGACGGATGAGACCGGCGAGACGCCGCAATTCCACAATGCGGCCATCGAAGCGGCCTTCCTTGAGGCGGTCGCCAACTACGCCCTGCGCCCGTGGGACGGGCCGATGACACTGTTCCGTCCGCCGCTGGTGGGCAAGTGGCAGGTGGCCGACGGACGGCTGATCAACTCGGAACGCGCCTACGTGACGCCGGACAATGACTGGACGCCCTACGCCCCCGCGATCGAGGTGATCGAGGTGCCCGGCGACCACGATTCGATGGTGCTGGAGCCGAATGTCCGCGTCCTGGGTGCCCGCATGGCCCGCGTGATCGAGAGTGCCGACCGCGCCCGGCAGGTCGCGCAAGCGTGGGAGGGCAGTCATGCCGCCGAATGATCCCAAGCTGCTGACCGTCATCCTCAACTGGCGCACCGCCGACATGACCCTGCGCGCGGCGCAAACCGCCCTGCGCGAAATGGAGGGGATCGCGGGCGAACTGATCCTTGTCGACAACAATTCTCAGGACGGCTCGTTCGAGCAGATGCGCCGCGTGGTCGCCGAACGGGGCTGGCCGCGCTGTCGCGTGCTCCAGTCTGGGCGGAATGGCGGCTTTGGCGCGGGCAACAATGTCGGGCTGCGCGCGGGCCTGTCGGATGGCAGCCGCCCCGATTATGTCTATATCCTGAACTCTGACGCCTTTCCCGATCCCGGCGCGATCCGGACGTTGCTGGACCATCTGCAAGCGCATCCCGAAACCGGTTTTGCGGGCAGCTACATTCACGGGCCGGATGACGAGCCGCACCTGACCACCTTCCGCTTTCCCACCATCGCCAGCGAATTCGAGGGCGCGGTCCGGCTTGGCCCGGTCAGCCGATGGCTGCGCAATCAGGCGGTGCCGGTGCCGATCCCCGACCATACCACGCGCGTCGACTGGCTGGCTGGCGCGAGCCTGATGATGCGGCAGAGCGTGCTCGAAGAAATCGGCCTCTTCGATGAGACCTTCTTTCTCTACTTCGAGGAGACCGACCTTTGTCTTCGCGCGAAGGTTGCAGGCTATCCAACGGATTTTGTGCGGGAAAGTTCTGTTACCCATATCGGGTCTGCCTCAACCGGCATGAAGACCTGGCGCGCCGTTCCGGGCTACTGGTTCGACTCGCGCCGGTATTACTTCGAGAAATCCCACGGGCGGTCCTATGCTGTTGCCGCCACCGCCGCGCATCTGGCAGGCGGCCTGCTGCACCGGCTGCGCTGTGCCCTGACGGGGCGCAAACCGGCCGATCCTCCGGGGTTCCTGCGCAATCTCATCTCTCACCAGTTCCGCAAGGCCCCGGTTCGGGCCAAAGCCGAGGCCGCCCCGGCCCCGCGCATGAATGGAGTGTAACCCATGTCCCAATTCTCCTCGCTTATCATCGGTCACGACACGCTCGCGCTCAATTGCGCGCGGATGTTGGCGGCGGCGGGACAGCCGATCGCGGCGGTCGTGTCGCGTTGTCCGGAATTGCGCGCGTGGACCAAGGCGGAAGGGCTGCCGCTGATCGAGACGGGTGCTGACCTGAAGGACCGCCTTCAAACCTTTGAATTCGATTACATCCTGTCCATTGCCAACCTTGATATTCTTCCCGATGACGTAGTGGCGCTGGCCCGCAACGGCGCGGTGAACTTCCACGACGGTCCGCTGCCCGCCTATGCCGGGCTGAACGCTCCGGTCTGGGCGCTGTTGAACGGCGAGACCAGCCATGGCGTCACATGGCACCGGATCGGCGGCGGCATCGACGCGGGCAATATCCTTGCGCAGAAGATGATCGACATCGCGCCGGATGAAACCGCGCTGACGCTCAACACAAAGTGTTTCGCCGCCGGGCTGGAAAGCTTCGGCACCGTGATCGACGCGTTGGCCGCAGGGCAGGATCAGGGCACACCGCAGGATCAGTCGCAGCGCAGTTATTTCGCCCGCTCCGCCCGGCCAGAGGCGGCAGCGGTGATAGATTTTTCGCACAAAAGCAATGAGATCATTCGTCTTGTTCACGCTCTGGATCACGGCGATTATCCGAACCCGATGGCTTGCCCAAAGCTCGCCACCGGTACGGAATATCTACTGATCGGCGGCGCCACCATGGCCAAGGCCGCCGGCACCCCGGGCGAGGTTCTGGAGGTCACGGGTGGCACCGCGACCATCGCTACGGCCGACGGGGCGGTGACGCTTGGCAAGGTTCGCGCGCTCGATGGGGCGCTGGTGATCCTTGCCGATCACCTGACGGCGGGGCTGGTGCTGCCGTCGCTTGACGATCCCGAGGCGCTGACGGATGCGATCGCCAAGGCCGCCCCGTCCGAACCGTTCTGGCGCAAGCGGCTGGCCGATGTCACCCCCGCCACATTCGCATTCCATCCCGGCGCGGGCACTGGTCGGGCCGCCTGTCCCGTCGATGCGCCCGCCGGGATGGACCCCGTGCAGATTCTCGCCCGGTTCGCCTGCCTTGTGCTGCGCAAGGGCGAGGGCGTGGCGGTGGACCTTGCCTATGGGTTTGGCGCTGTCAGCCCGGTTTTGTGCCCATGGGTGCCGGTCGCCATGACCCCCGAGGGCACATTGGCCGAGGCCGAAGCCCGTTTTGCCTCGACGCTGGAAGAGGCCCGCGCAAAAGGCCCCTTCGCTGCCGATCTGCCCGCGCGCATTCCCGGTCTTTCAGGGCTCGGCACCCCCGATTTCGCCATCGGGGCGCATCCCGTTCCCGGCGCGGCCCTGACCCTGTCGGAAGACGGCACGCAGCTTATGGCCGACCCCGCCCGCGTCTGCCCCGAGGGCTTGCAACTTTTCGCCGCGCGGCTGTCGCATGTGCTTCAGGCGGACCCGGCCACGCCGGTCGCTGACCTCTCGATCCTGCCGGACGCGGAACGCCAGCGCCTGCTGGTCGAATGGAATGCCACGGAAACCACCTATGACCGTGACACCTGCATTCACCAGATGTTCGAGGCTCAGGTGGCCCGGACCCCTGACGCCACCGCGCTGATCTTCGAAGGCGAAAGGCTGACCTATGCCGACCTCAACACTTGCGCCAATCGCGTCGCGCAGGTGCTGGCGCAAATGGGCGTGGGCCGGGGCGATCTGGTGGGCCTGCACATCCGCCGGTCCGCCGACCTGCTGGTGGGCGCGATGGCGATCCACAAGGCGGGCGGGGCCTATGTGCCGCTCGACCCGGATTATCCCTCCGACCGCATCGCGCTTTACGTCGAGGACAGCGGTGCGAAGGCGATCCTGACCGAGGCCGCCTTGACGGCCCATCTGCCGCCCCACAGGGCACAGGTGCTGGAAATCGACGCCGATCCCCGCATTGCCTCCGCCCCAAATTCCACACCCGACAGTGGCGTGACCTCGGATGATTTGGCCTACCTGATCTACACCTCCGGCTCTACAGGTCGGCCCAAGGGCGTGATGATCGAGCATCGCAATGTCTCGAATTTCTTTACCGGCATGGACGCGCGGATCGACCATGAGGGCGGCGGCGTCTGGCTTGCGGTCACGAGCCTCAGTTTCGACATCTCGGTGTTGGAACTGTTCTGGACCCTCGCGCGCGGCTTTACCGTGGTGATCTCGGGCGATGAAAACCGCACGCTGGTCAGCAATGGCCGCATCGGCCAGACCGGCCGGGGCATGGAATTCAGCCTCTTCTACTGGGGCAACGACGATGGTGTTGGGCGCGACAAATACACCATGCTGCTGGACGGTGCGACATTTGCCGACCAGAACGGGTTCTGCGCAGTCTGGACGCCCGAACGCCATTTCCACGCCTTTGGCGGCCCGTATCCGAACCCCTCTGTCACCGGCGCCGCCGTCGCTGCCGTGACCCGCAACCTGTCTGTGCGGGCGGGGTCTTGCGTCGCACCGCTGCACCACCCGGCCCGCATCGCCGAAGAATGGGCGGTGATCGACAACCTGACGAACGGGCGCGCGGCGCTTGGTATTGCCAGCGGTTGGCAACCCCATGATTTCGTGCTGCGCCCCGAGAACACACCGCCCGAAAACAAACCCGCCATGTTCAAGGCCATCGAGACCCTGCGCGCGCTTTGGCGCGGCGAAGAGGTCGCGTTTCCCATGGCCGACGGCACCATGCACCCCGTCCTGACCCAGCCGCGCCCGGTCTCGGAGGAACTGGCGATCTGGGTCACCACGGCGGGCAACCCCGATACGTGGCGCGAAGCCGGAGAGATCGGCGCCAACGTCCTGACGCACCTTCTGGGGCAGTCGATTGACGAGGTGGGCGACAAGATCAAGCTCTACCATCAGGCGCTGCGCGCTGCGGGCCGCGACCCGGCGAACCACACCGTTACGCTGATGCTGCACTCCTACCTCGCCAAGGACCGAGAGGAAGCCCGCGAGGTCGCGCGGGGACCGATGAAGGATTACCTGCGGTCGGCGGCGGGGCTGATCAAGCAATTCGCATGGGCCTTCCCGGCTTTCAAGAAACCCAAGGGCGTGTCGAACCCGATGCAGCTCGACCTCGGCGTGCTGTCGGAAGACGAGTTGGAGGCAATTCTCGATTTCGCGTTTGAGCGCTATTTCAACGACTCCGGCCTTTTCGGCACGGTCGAAGACGCGCTGGATCGGGTCGAACAGCTCAAGCGGATCGGCGTCGATGAAATCGCCTGCCTGATCGACTACGGGATCGAGCGTCAAAAGGTGCTGGACGGTCTGCGCCCGATTGCCGAGGTTTTGAAGCGCGCCAATGCGGGCGATGCGCTGGCCGAGGATGACTATTCCATCGCCGCGCAGATCGTCCGTCACGGTGTCACCCATATGCAATGCACGCCCTCCATGGCGCGGATGCTGGTCGGCAATGACGAGGCGCGGATGGCGCTGAAACGTGTGAACAACCTGATGATCGGGGGCGAAGCGCTGCCCGGTTCGCTGGTGGCGGAGCTTCAGGCCGCCACCGGCGCCCATATCGAAAACATGTATGGGCCCACGGAAACGACGATCTGGTCCACCACAGCCACCGCCACGGTGGGCGAGGCGATCGCCGGCATCGGAACGCCGCTTGCCAATACGCAGGTCTATGTTCTGGACGATGCGATGCAGCCGGTGCCCACCGGCGTTCCGGGCGAGCTGTATATCGGTGGCGAAGGCGTCGCGCGCGGGTACTGGCAGCGGCCCGACCTGACGACCGAACGGTTTCTGCCCGATCCGTTCAGACCCGGAAACCGCCTCTACCGCACCGGCGACCTCGTGCGTTGGCGGGCCGATGGCGGGCTCGAGTTCCTTGGTCGCGCCGACCACCAGATCAAGCTGCGTGGCTATCGCATCGAACTGGGCGAGATCGAAAGCCGGATCGACACCCTCCACGGCGTGCGCCAGTCGGTCGTCATCCCGCGAGAGGACACCCCCGGCAACGTGCAGCTCGTGGCCTACTATATCGAGGCCGCGCCGGTAGACCCTGCCAGGATCCGCGACCATCTGGCCGCTGAGCTGCCCGCGCATATGGTGCCCGCCCATGTCGTGCGCATGGAGGCCTTTCCCCTCACACCCAACAAGAAGATCGACCGCAAGGCGCTGCCCGCCCCCAAGGCCCGCGCCACGAGCGCCAATGTCACCCCGATCACGCCGCAGGCCGGAACGGCTGGCAAGATCGCCGCGATCTGGACGAAAATCCTTGGGGTCGAGGGCATCGGTCCGCAGGATCATTTCTTTGATCTCGGCGGGCATTCCCTGCTGGCGGTGCAGGCCCATCGTGAGATCCGGGCCGCGCTTGGGGCCGATCGCCTGTCGATCACGGATATCTTCCGCTTCCCGGTGCTGTCCGGCTTGGCGGCCGAGGTCGATCGGCTGACCGGCGGCGAGACGCCCGCGCCCGAAACGCCCCCCTCTGCGGCCCCGGAAACGCGCGCCGGTGATCGGGCCGGTGATCGGGCCGAGGCCATGTCGCGCCGCCGCCAGATGCGTGCGGCCCGGACGGGACGGGGATAAAGCGCATGTTCAAGGAACTGGTAGACCACACCTGGCGCGGCGCCCGGATAGGCTTTGGCGAGGCACTGGCCAGCGATGGCCATGGCTTCTGGCCCGGCGAGGCCCCGGCCATGACCCGCGCCACACCGGCCCGGCAGGCCGAGTTTGCCGCGGGCCGTGCCGCCGCGCGTCAGGCCCTGCGCGCCATCGGCCTTGTGCCCTTTGCCATCCCGATGGGCCCGGACCGCGCCCCGATCTGGCCCTCGGGTGTGATCGGGTCGATCACCCATCATGACGGGCGCTGTCTGGCCGTCGCCGCGCGGCGTCAGGCGATGGCGGGCCTCGGGATCGACGTCGAACCATTGGCCCCGCTTGCGGCGGATCTCTGGGACGAGATTCTGCTGCCGGCAGAGCGGGCGTGGCTTTCGGGGCAGGCGGATGACCTGCAAGCGGTGCTGGCCCGTATGATTTTCGCCGCCAAAGAGGCAACCTACAAGGCGATTTACCCCCGCACGCGTCAGGTCGTGGGCTTTGACGCCATGCAGATCCGGCCCGATCCGGCCCGTGGCCGCTACACCGCGACCCTGACCCGCGCCTATGGCCCGCTGCCCTCTGGCGCGCGTCTGCAAGGGCAGTTGGCCTTTCGCGATGGCTTGATCTGCACGTTGATCGGCCTGCCAGTGGGCACGGCCCCCGCGGTCGATGCCGATGCGGAAATGGATTGTTTCCACGCAATCGCAAGCTGACGCGTGGAAATTTGCCCTGATTTTGCCTAGATTGAGGCGGAACCAAGGCAGCGCGGGGGCGACTGCCATGATTTGGCCCGGTTTCCGGGCCGCGAGTTTTGACGCCCGCAGGCGGAACGTTTGCGGCGATGAAGTTGAAAGGACTGCCCCCGATGGGTCCGATTTCGAGTGTCCGCGATATTCCCCGCATCCTGCTGCGCCGGTCCTGGATCGTTTTGCTGATTCTGGTGGTGGGCCTGCCGGTGTCGGTGTTCTACGCGCTCAGCCAGCCGCGCGTGTACGAAGCGACGGCGGTGGTGCAGATCGAATCCGCGCAGGTCGTCGAGCGTCTGACCAGCACCCAAAGCGGCACCCCCGCCAGCACGATAAACCCGACCAGCGAGTTGGAGCTGATTGAACAGCAACTCATGTCGCGCGATCACGTCACCTCGGTGCTTGACGATTTCAACCTGTTCCCGGCCATCCCGTCGCTGACCGAGCGTGTGGCGCTGGTGCGTCGGGCGGTCAGCATCGACCCGTTGATCGACCCGCAAAATATCTGGCGCGCCGATGTTCAGCCCTCGGGGCTAGCGATCACGGTGCGGCTTGGCGACCCCGATGTCGCCGCCGCCGTGGCCAACCGCTTTCTCGACAGGGTGCTGGAAGAAGCGCAGCAGCGCACGTCGGGCCGGACCGAACGAACGCTCGACTTCCTCGTCACCGAGGAAGACCGTCTGACCGCCCGGATCGAGGCGTTGGAACGCGAATATGCCCAGTTCCGTCAGGACAACGCCGATGCGCTGCCCGACGCGATTTCCTCGCAGCGCACGCAACTGTCGCGGCTGGAAGAAAGCCGCATGACCCTTGAGGAACAGGTGATCCAGCTCGAAAGCGATAGCGGGCGCCTCTTGGCCGAGTCCCGGCAACGCCAGCAGGAATTGCTGGCGCAACGGCTGGCGTTGGTGACCGAGTCGATTGCCGAAATCAACGACACGCTCGCCGCCGCGCCCGAGGTTGAGCGTCAGACCGGCGTCTATGACCGCCAGTTGGAACAGTTGCAGGGCGAATTGACTGTCGTCACCGAACGGCGCGCGCAGGCCGCGATGAACCAGTTGCTCGACAGCCGCAATCAGGCCGAGCGTTTCGAGGTGCTGGAAACCGCCATCCCGTCGGAATACCCGGTTTCCGCCAGCCGCAAGAAAATGGCGGTGGCGGGTGGGGTTCTGACCGTCATCCTCGCACTCGCAGCGGCGCTTGGGTTGGAAA
Source organism: Nioella nitratireducens (assembly GCF_001879715.1). Taxonomy (GTDB): domain Bacteria; phylum Pseudomonadota; class Alphaproteobacteria; order Rhodobacterales; family Rhodobacteraceae; genus Nioella; species Nioella nitratireducens. The sequence continues at coordinate 146,469 of NZ_MNBW01000012.1, forward strand.
TCCTCGATGGCCGCCTGCGCAGCCCGTTGCAGATGGAGCGTGAACTGGGCGTGCGCCCCGTGATCAGCATTCCCAATCTCACCACTTCGGGGCAGGTCCGCCGCAAACGCATCTCGTGGGTCGCGGCGCTGCTGGCCCTGGTGTTGGGCTCTGTCGTGGTGGTCCGGGGATGGTTCCGCGATCGCGCACAAGACCCGGCGCGCGACCCGTTCGAGCGGCTCGACCGGCCAGTCGCGGCGCGCAGCTAGATGTGAGCTTTCAACAGGTTGTCCATTCGATCCTGACCGAGTTGGTTGGAGTTACCAAGCTTCAACACTGTTCGGAGG
>NZ_MNBW01000013.1 GCF_001879715.1 Nioella nitratireducens
GCGTCAATCCCGATGAGGTCACCGCTGAAATCGGTGATCACATCCGCGCCGCCATTGTAGATGAACGTGTCGACGCCGGACCCGCCGGTCAGAACATCGTCTCCGGCCCCTCCGTCCAATGTATCGTTCCCGGGGCCACCGTCCAAAGTGTCATTTCCACTTATGATGGAAAGGATGGGTTTGCCCGCGAATCCAGCCAGGCTGTCCTCGCCGAGGAGGACAAACAGGTGTTTTTCCATTTCCGTGCCTCCACTGAAACCAGGGGCCGCGCCGGGTGGGTATCGAGACGCAGTCATAGGACACAAACCCGTTGCTTCGAGAACCGATGTTTCGCAACCGGCGCTTCTGGCGGCATCAGAACGGTCGGAGCGGCATTTCGACAGCCTATGTCCCAACGCCTATCCGATCAGCGTTCCCATGGGTGTAGATGTCTCTTCTACCACCCCAATTATTGACAAATGGTTGTCGGCGTGTCCGGTGCCGGACAACACCACATCCGAAAGTAACTGTAGCGGTGGCTGCGTGCTGGCCCGTCAAGGGCCCGGCTCTGACCGCTGCCGGCGGCGAGGTTGATCAATCCGGCGACCGGTGATTCACGCGGCGCTGTCCGGGCGGGTGCCCGAGAGGGCCGCCTTAGAACCTGTCATTGGGGGAGGGGAATGCCCGATACACCCCGGGCAAGACAAACGATAATCAGGGACCTCTTTCGCAAAAGGGCCGGGGTAGTCTGACATTGTTTATTGGTAATCTGGAGCGGGCGATGAGATTCGAACTCACGACCCTAACCTTGGCAAGGTTATGCTCTACCCCTGAGCTACGCCCGCTCTCTAGGCGCAGTGTTTAGTCAGATGGCCGGGGGCCTGCAAGAGGAAAATTGCCCCCGAGCGGGCGCACCCTGTGGATTTCGGTATGAGGCGCGCAGGGGCGATCCTGCCGCGCTCGGACAAGGGCAGCCTGTTCGGGCGTTAGGCGACACGCTAGGCCGACGGGCTGGCCAATCGTCGCCGTCGGGCCGCGCGCCACAGGTTTAACCCCTCCACTGCGCCCGCGAAGACCATCGCCGCGTAGATGAAACCACGTTCAACATGGACGTGAAAACCGTCGGCGACCAGGGCCATGCCGACCATGACGAGGAAGGCCAGCGCCAGCATCTTGGTCGAAGGGTGCGCTTCGACGAAATGGGCGATCGGAGCGGCGGCGACCATCATGACAAGGATCGCAAGAACCACGGCGGCGATCATCACCTCCAAGTGGTCGGCGATGCCCACGGCGGTGATCACCGAGTCGAGCGAAAAGACGAGGTCCAGCACCATGATCTGGAAGATCACCGACAGGAAAGCCGCCTGAACGACCGTGGCCTCGGCGCTCTCGACGCCGCCCTCGACCTCTTCGAAAATCTCGGTGGAGGCTTTGTAGATCAGGAAGAGCCCGCCCGCGATCAACAGAATATCGCGCCAGCTGACATCGAAGCCGCGGATTTGAAGGATCGGCGCGGACAGGCCGATGATCCACGAAATCGACAAAAGCAACGCGATGCGCAATACGAGCGCCCCGGTCAGACCAAGCACGCGTGCCCGGCGCCGCTGTGCCTCGGGCAATCTGGCCGCCGCGATCGAGATGAAGATCACGTTGTCCACGCCCAGAACGATTTCGAGCACGGTCAGGGTCAGGAACGAGGCCCAGACAGCAGGGTCGGTCAGAAGGTCCATCATTTGGGTGCATCTCCTTTAGGCTCTCGCGGCAGATAGGCATCGGGGGCGGTCCTGCAAGGGGCTCAGAGCCCCAGCCATGACAGCAGCAGGGTGATCGTCACAAAGGAGGTTGCCGTCGTCACCAGCAGCACGGCCGATGTCAGCAACTCGCGCCCGTAGCGCATTCCGAAGATCGGGTAGATCGACAGCATCGGGCAAGCGGCGTTGATGGTCGCCGCAAGGCGCAGTTCCGGCGGAACACCGGGCACAAGGGCCAGCGCGGCCAGCATGAACAGGGGGTGCAGCACCAGCTTGCCGATCAGGATGCCGGTGGCGGGCGCCACCATCTCGCGCACATTGGTGGCCATGGCAACGGTGCCGCCCACGGCGAAAAGGGCGACTGGCGACGCGATGGGGCGCAGCATTTCGATCGGGCGCAGGATCGGCTCGGGCAGGGTGATACCACTCGCGGAATAGGCCAGGGCCGCGACAAGGGACAGGATGATCGGGTTCCTCGGCAGGTTGGCAAGACCTTGCAGAAAACCCTGCATCGGCGTCTCGGCGCTGCTCTCGCCAGCATCGGAGATCGCTAGGGCGACCGGGATCAGGACCGTCAGTTCCACCAGCATGGCCGTGGCCAGAACGGTGACCGCGCGGTCGGGCAAGAGGATCGACATCAGCGGGAACCCGACGAAGGCCGAATTAGAGACGGTCAAGCCCATTGCCGTCAACCCGAGCGCCCCGAACCGCATCTTGAAGACCAGCCGCCCGACCACGAGGCAGGCCACGAAGAGAGCCACGGACCCACCCAGATAGGCCAGGAAGAACGGACCCTGAAGCACCTCGGACGGGCTGGCGCTGCCGACCGCGACGAAGATCAGCGCCGGAAGGGCGAACTTGACCACGAAACTGCCAATGGCCCGCACATCCGGGCCAGCGAAATACCCCGAGCGGACCGCGAAAAAGCCGAGCGCGATCAACAGGTAGATCGGCAAGGTAATGGACAGGATCGGGGGCATGGCGGCTCTGACAGGTCAATGAACCTGTCCAGTCTGGCAGATCGGACAGGCGCCGGCCAGTGCTGGCGACCGGCCTCAGGCCAGCCCGTAGCCGATATTGGCGATGGCCAGCACCAGAAGCGAGAGCATTGTCAGGATCATGCCCGCGGCGCGCGCGCGGAATATCTGCGGGGTCGATCCCATACCGATTGCGTGCAGAATGCGCCCGCCCAACAGCACGATCCCCATCGCGTGCAGCAACCAGCCAGGGGCGCCCTGAAGGTCGGCCAAGGTCAGCAGGATCAGGGCAAACGGCACGTATTCGGTGAAATTTGCCTGCACCCGGATGGCACGGGACATCTGGTCGTCATTGCCGTCGCCATGGGACAGTTTGCGCGCTTTGCGGTGACGGATGACCTTGGCGCTGAGGCCAAGAAACAGAAGGGCCAGAAGCCCGGCATAGACGGCGGAAATCATGGATGGGCTCCGATCGGAACAGGTGCGCTGGCAGGCAGGATAGTGGCGTGTTTCTTGGGAACCAACTCTTCTGGTCGGTGACGTTACAGCCCCCTGCCACGGTCCTCGCCCATCATGCGCCGCCCGACACGACGTTCGGTGTTGGCGGATCAGAAGCCTGGACTGCCCGTCGCGGAGGCGTCGAAGTTGTCGAGGCCCCAGAATTCGTCGCCGATGCCTTGGTTCGCGCCTGACAAGAGTTCGAACTGAATCGGTTCGGTGGGCTGGTCGACTGTGATCGTGACCTCCGCAGCCGAGTCGTTCCAGCCGCCGTTCCCGCCAAGTGGTCGTTCCGCCACAGAGACGGTTGCCTCGACCGTGGTTCCATCCAGTTGTGGGATGTCGAACGTCATCGAATTGCCGCTTGCCAAGGCGACCGCCACGGGCACACCGTTGAGCATCACGGTCGCCGTATCGGTGCCCCATTGGGCGCTATTGTCCAGACTGTCGCCTGCAATCAGGTCAAAGCCGATAACCGCCTGATCGGTGCCTTCTGGAATATCGACGAGATAGCCCGTGCCTTCACCCGGTCCCAGAACCATCAGCTCGCCCAGCTCGCCGCCCATGTCCATCACGCGCCCGCCCAGCCAGCCAAGGGCGTTGCCGCCGCTGAAATCGAAAGACGCGACAGACGATCTGCCGTTGCCAAACATGTTCCAGCTGTTCGAAGACAGCTGCGTGTTGACGTCCCCCGACAGGTCTTGCAGCCCGGTTGACACCACCCCGGCCGTGGCCAGCCCCAGGCCAACAACCCCAGCCGTCAGGACCGTCCAATCGACGGTTACGGCGCCGCTCTCGTCGGTCCAGAAGGTGATTTGTCCGGTCATCGGTGTGTCCTCTAAAAATACCAATTCAAGGAAATAGGCGGGAAAAAAGGGAAAATTTTGGCAAAGGCGGGCATTAATCAAGACAAAAGAAGGGGCGCGGACCCTGCTGGTTCCGCGCCCCGGTGTTCATGTCTGCGTGTTTGCCGGCGCTTATTCCAGCTCTACCAACAGATCCTTGGCGTCGATCTGGCCGCCGGGCTGGACGTGGACGGCCTTGACCACCGCGTCGCGCTCGGCATGGATGCCGGTTTCCATCTTCATCGCTTCGATGGTCAGCAGCATGTCGCCATGTTTGACCTTCTGGCCCGGCTGCACCGCGACGCTGGCGACCACGCCCGGCATCGGTGCGCCGATGTGGTTGGGATTGCCAAGCTCGGCCTTGGGGCGTTTGGCAGTTGCCGCCTGCACCTTGCGGTTGGGCACCCGGATCACGCGGGGCTGGCCGTTCAGTTCGAAGAAGACCTTGACCTCGCCATCCTCGTTGGTCTCGCCCACAGCCTGAAGCTGCACCACCAGCGTCTTGCCCGGGTCGATCTCGGCCTCGATTTCTTCGCCCGGCTCCATCCCGTAAAAGAAGGTCCGCGTCGGCAGGGTCCGCACCGGGCCGTATTCCGCGTGGCGCGCCCGGTAGTCGGTAAAGACCTTGGGATACATCAGGTAGCCATTGAGGTCCTCGTCATCGACCGGCTCGCCGACCTTGTCGACCACCTCTTTTCGCACGGCCTCCAGATCCACAGGGGGCAGGTGCTTGCCGGGACGCTCAAGGTTGGGTTTCTCGGATTTCAGCACCTTCTTGACAATGGCTTTGGGGAAGCCGCCCGGCGGCTGGCCCAGATTGCCGCGCATCATGTCGATGACGGAGTCGGGGAAGGAGACCTCGGATTTCGGGTCTTCGACCTGCGCGCGGGTCAAGCCTTGGCTGACCATCATCAGCGCCATGTCACCGACCACCTTCGATGACGGCGTAACCTTGACGATGTCGCCGAACATCTGGTTCACGTCGGCATACATCTGCGCCACCTCGTGCCAGCGTTCTTCCAGCCCGAGGGACCGCGCCTGCGCCTTGAGGTTGGTGAACTGGCCACCCGGCATTTCGTGCAGGTAGACCTCGGACGCCGGGGCCTGAAGGCCACTTTCGAACGCTGCATACTGGCCCCGCACCGCCTCGAAATAGTCGCTGATCTCGCGGATTGCCTTGATATCCAGCCCTGTATCGCGGTCGGTATGCTTCAACGCCTCGACAACGGTGCCAAGCGTCGCCTGAGACGTGTTGCCGCTGAAGCTGTCCATCGCACAATCGACCGCATCCACGCCCGCGTCGGACGCGGCAAGGATGGTGGCCGACGCGATGCCCGCCGTGTCATGGGTGTGGAAGTGGATGGGCAGGCCAACCTCTTCCTTCAGCGCCTTGATCAGCACCCGCGCGGCGGCGGGTTTCAACAGGCCCGCCATGTCCTTGAGGCCAAGGATATGCGCGCCGGCGGCTTTCAGATCCTGCCCCATGGCGACGTAATATTTCAGGTCATACTTGGCCCGCTCGGGGTTCAGGATGTCGCCGGTATAGCAGATCGTGCCTTCGCAGACCTTGCCGCTTTCGACGACAGCATCCATCGCCACGCGCATGTTCTCGACCCAGTTGAGGCTGTCGAAGACGCGGAACACGTCAACGCCGGTCTCGGCCGCGCGATGCACGAAGGACTGCACCACGTTGTCGGGATAGTTCGTGTAACCCACCCCGTTCGAGCCGCGCAGCAGCATCTGTGTCATGATGTTGGGCAGCCGTTCGCGCAGGTCACGCAAGCGCTGCCACGGGCATTCCTGCAAGAAGCGATAGGCCACGTCGAAGGTCGCGCCGCCCCAGCATTCGACACTGAACAGTTGCGGCAGGTTCGCGGCATAGGCGGGCGCGGCCTTGATCATGTCGATGGACCGCATCCGTGTGGCCAGCAGCGACTGGTGCCCGTCGCGCATGGTGGTGTCGGTGATCAGCAGGGTCTTCTGCGCCGCCAGCCAATCGGCCACCGCTTGCGGGCCTTTTTCGTCCAGCAGGGTCTTGGTGCCTGCCGCAGGCTCGGCCTTGGGCACGGGCGGCTTGGCGGGCTTGAGGTCGGCCTTGGGTTTGACCCGGCCTTCGGTTTCCGGATGCCCGTTGACGGTGATGTCCGCGACATAGGTCAGGATGCGCGTGGCACGGTCGCGTTTGGCGCGGAAGTCGAACAATTCCGGCGTCTCGTCGATGAACTTGGTGGTGTATTGATAATTCAGGAAGGTCGGGTGCTTGAGCAGATTTTCGACGAAGGCGATGTTGGTGCTGACGCCGCGAATGCGGAACTCGCGCAGCGCCCGGTCCATCCGGGCAATCGCCGCCTCGGGTGTCGGCGCCCATGCCGTGACCTTTTCCAACAGCGAGTCATAATAGCGGGTGATCACCGCGCCCGAATAGGCGGTGCCGCCGTCCAGCCGGATGCCCATGCCGGTCGCGCCGCGATAGGCGGTGATGCGTCCGTAGTCGGGGATAAAGTTGTTGGTCGGATCTTCGGTCGTCACCCGGCACTGGATGGCGTGACCATCCAGTTTCACGTCATACTGGCTGGCGACGCCAGTGGCCTCGACCAAGCTCTTGCCCTCGGCAATCAGGATCTGCGCGCGCACGATGTCGATGCCAGTCACTTCCTCGGTGACGGTGTGTTCGACCTGCACGCGGGGGTTGACCTCGATGAAGTAGAACGCGCCAGAGTCCATATCCATCAGGAACTCGACCGTGCCCGCGCATTCGTAATTCACATGCTCGCAAATTTTCTTGCCGAGCAGGCAGATTTCCTCGCGCTGTGCCTGGCTGAGATACGGGGCAGGGGCCCGCTCCACCACTTTCTGGTTACGCCGCTGGACCGAGCAATCGCGTTCGTAGAGGTGATAGATATGCCCGTGCTGGTCGCCAAGGATCTGCACCTCGACATGGCGGGCGCGGGTGATCATCTTTTCGAGATAGCCCTCGCCATTGCCGAACGCGGCCTCGGCCTCGCGTCGGCCCTCGCGGACCTTTTCTTCCAGTTCGTCTGCGTTCAGGATCGGCCGCATCCCGCGCCCGCCGCCGCCCCAGGACGCTTTCAGCATCAGGGGATAGCCCACGGTTTCCGCCTCAGTGCGGATCGCGTCCATATCGTCGCCCAGAACCTCGGTCGCGGGAATAACCGGCACCCCCGCCTCGATTGCCACACGCCGCGCACTGGCCTTGTCGCCAAGCGCGCGCATGGTCTCGGCCTTTGGCCCGATGAAGGTGATGTCATTCGCGGCGCAGGCATCCACGAAGTCGGGGTTTTCAGACAACAATCCATAGCCCGGATGGATCGCGTCGGCGCCGCAGCTCTTGGCAACGCGGATGATCTCGTCGATCGAGAGATACGCCGCGACCGGCCCCAGCCCGTCCCCGATCTTGTACGCCTCGTCAGCCTTGAACCGATGCAAGGACAGTTTGTCCTCCTCGGCGTAGATGGCCACCGTGCGCTTGCCAAGCTCGTTGGCCGCCCGCATCACGCGAATGGCAATCTCACCCCGATTGGCAATCAGGATCTTCTTGAAGTCAGCCATGAACATTCCCCTTGTTCCGGATGGCGCGGACGTTAGGCAGTTTTTTCTGCGCTGCCAACAGCTCTGTCACAATAATATTGCAATTGCAGCGTTAGCGCTAACAGAAAATCCTTCTGCTCCGACTCCCCCTTGGTTCGCGCGCAGCCTAGCGCCGTTGCGGCGGCCCCCCTCACTGGAAACGACGGAATAGGGCTCAGTCCCGCAATAGCAGCCGGGACGAGAGGTCCGACAGGCGTCGCGCCCCGAGCTGCCCCATGTTCGAAGCCATATCCTTGACGAGGATATCCTGCAAATGCGCCGGACCCGCCGCGCCAAGCGCCCCAAGCGCATAATGCCACGCGCGGCCCAGCATCACGAAATCGGCCCCAAGCGCGAGCGCGCGGAGGATATCCAGCCCGCCCTCGATGCCGCTGTCGAACAGGATCGGCAGGTCGGTCGCGGCCCGGATCTTCGGCAGTGCGTCGATCGTGGCCTCGGCCCCGTCGAATTGGCGTCCCGCATGGTTTGAGACCCAGACCGCATCCACACCCGCCGCTTCCAGCCGGGGCAGGGGGGCGGGGTCCATGATGCCTTTGACGATCAGGGCGCCATCCCACCCGTCGCGCAGCCGTGCGAGGTAGTCCCAATCCGGTGCGGTGCGCAGCAAATACCCGATATGCGCGGTCGAGGGCAGGGCGCCACTGCCACTGACGGGCGAGTCATAGGCATCCAGCGTTCGCATGCGCGGCATGCCCCGCCGCAGCGTGCCAAGCGACCATGCCGGGCACCGGGCCGATTGCAGCGCCAGGCGCGGGGTCAGCTTGGGCGGGTTTGTCATCCCGCCCCGTGTCTGCCGTTCCCGGCGCGAGGCGACAGGTACGTCCACCGTCAGGATCAATGTCTCGAACCCGGCCTTGCGCCCGCGTTCCAGCATGTCCGCCAGAATATCGGGGTCACGCGGCGGATAGAGCTGGAACCAGCCCCGATCGCCCGCCAGCCGCCCGATCGTTTCGGGCGTTTCAGTCGCCACCGTGGACAAGCCATAGGGAATCCCTGCCTCGGCGGAAAACCGGGCCAGCATCCGTTCCGCACCGGGCCAAACCGCGCCCGACATGCCGACAGGCGCGATGCCGAAGGGCACCGGATACTCCCGCCCCAGCAGAGGGCAGCCCAGATCCGGCGTGAACTCGCCTTCCAGCACGCGCGGCGCAAACAGCACCCGGTTCAGCCCCTCACGGTTTCGGCGCTGCGTTGCCTCGCTGCCGGTGGCCGAGTCGAGATATTCCCATATGAAATGCGGAATCCGCCGCCGGGCGCGCGTCTTGAGGTCACTCAACGCGGGATATCTCTGGTGCAGGTCCATGCCGCCAAAGAACCGCGCCCGATGTCGCCTGTCCAGCCCCACCCCTTCTTCTGTGCAAAAATACCTCGGGTTTGGGGCTGGCCCCAAGCGTCTGGCGAGACCGCCCCTTGCGGGCGGACTTCGCGGCCGCCCCGATCACGACGCGGCACCGCGGCGCACCAAATATTCGGCGAACAGAGCATGAACAATACTTTAACTTGCCCGCCCCATCGGCTAGGTTTCCCGGCATGGATATTTTCGACGACGAAGAGGCCTTCGCGGCCGCCTCGCTATCGCAACGCGCCATGGCGGCGCGGCCGTCCCTCAATGCGGGGTATCTCGACGGTCTGAACCCGCCACAGCGTGAGGCGGTGGAAACGTTGGACGGCCCCGTGCTGATGCTGGCGGGCGCGGGTACCGGCAAGACTCGGGCGCTGACCGCGCGCATCGCGCATCTGCTCTCGACCGGCAAGGCGCGCCCGAACGAGATCCTGGCCGTCACCTTCACCAACAAGGCCGCGCGCGAGATGAAGGGCCGCGTGGCCAACCTGCTCGATCAGCCGCTCGAAGGGGTGCCTTGGCTCGGCACCTTCCACGCGATCTGCGTCAAGCTCTTGCGCCGCCATGCGGAACTGGCAGGGCTGAAGTCGAATTTCACCATTCTGGACACCGACGATCAGGTCCGGTTGATGAAGCAACTCATCATCGCCGAAGGCATAGATGAGAAACGCTGGCCCGCCCGCGGCCTTGCGGCGATCATCGACAAGTGGAAGAACCGTGCGTGGACGCCCACCAAGGTTCCGGCGGGCGAGGCCGGGGCCTTCAACAACAAGGCGGTGGATCTCTACGCCGCCTATCAGGACCGACTGAAAGCGCTCAACGCCTGCGATTTCGGCGACCTGCTGTTGCACATGGTCACGATCTTTCAGGCCTACCCAGACGTGCTGGGACAATACCAGCGGTGGTTCAAATACATCCTCGTCGATGAATACCAGGACACCAACGTCGCGCAATATCTGTGGTTGCGGCTTCTGGCGCAGTCTCACAAGAATATCTGCTGCGTGGGCGACGACGACCAGTCGATCTATGGCTGGCGCGGGGCGGAAGTGGGCAATATCCTGAAATTCGACAAGGATTTCCCCGGTGCCAAGGTGATCCGGCTGGAGCAGAACTACCGTTCCACGCCGCATATCCTTGCCGCCGCCTCGGGCGTCATTTCCGGCAACAAGGGTCGGCTGGGGAAAGAGCTTTGGACAGAGGCCGTGGAGGGCGAGAAAGTTCGCCTGATCGGCCATTGGGACGGTGATGAAGAGGCCCGTTGGGTCGGCGAGGAAATCGAGTCGATGGAACGTGGCACACGCGGGCAGGCACCGGTGTCGCCCGATGACATCGCGATTCTCGTGCGCGCCTCGCACCAGATGCGGGCCTTCGAGGACCGGTTCCTGACCATCGGCCTGCCCTACCGCGTGATCGGCGGGCCGCGGTTCTACGAGCGGTTGGAGATCCGCGACGCGATGGCCTATTTTCGGCTGGTGGTCTTGACCGAGGATGATCTGGCCTTCGAGCGGATCGTGAACACGCCCAAGCGTGGCCTTGGCGACAAGGCGCAGCAGAAAATCCAGATGGCGGCGCGCAGCAACGGCGTCTCGCTTCTGGAAGGGGCCAGGGTCTTGCTGGCGGCGAAGGGGCTGACCGGCAAGGGTGCCAGGGAATTACAGCGTTTCGTCGACGGGGTCGAACGCTGGCGCGGCCTGATGATGGGACCGATGCGATCGGCCACTCCGGTCGATGACCTGATCGAAGAGGACGTCCTGCAAGGCACGCTGTCGCATATAGAACTGGCCGAGATGATCCTCGATGAGTCCGGCTACACAGAGATGTGGCAGAACGACAAGACGCCCGAGGCGCCGGGACGGTTGGAAAACCTCAAGGAACTGGTCAAGGCGCTGGAAGGATTCGAGAACCTGCAAGGCTTCCTTGAGCATGTCAGCCTGATCATGGACAACGAAAGCGACGATCAGGAGCCGAAGGTCACGCTGATGACGTTGCACGCCGCCAAGGGGCTGGAATTTCCCGCCGTCTTCCTGCCGGGCTGGGAGGATGGCCTGTTTCCGTCGCAACGCTCGATGGATGAAAGCGGGCTGAAGGGCCTCGAAGAAGAACGGCGGCTGGCCTATGTCGGCATCACGCGGGCCGAACAGGTCTGCACGATTTCCTTTGCGGGCAACCGCCGCGTCTATGGCCAATGGCAAAGCCAGTTGCCGAGCCGCTTCATCGACGAACTTCCCGAAGAGCATGTGGAGGTTCTGACGCCACCGGGGCTCTATGGGCATCAAGGTGGCGGCGCAGCGCAGGAGTATGGCCGCTCGGGGTTGGAGGATCGCGCCGTCCGGGCCGATGTCTACAACTCGCCCGGCTGGAAACGCCTTCACGCCAACCAGGGCGCGCGCGGCACCAGCCAGCCGCGTGAGTCGCGCAACTTCACCATCGATGCGGCGGCGGACTCGGCCTTCACCATCGGCGCCCGCGTCTTCCACCAGAAATTCGGCTATGGCCGGGTCGAGGGCGTCGAGGGCGACAAGCTGGAGATTGCCTTCGACAAGGCCGGGATCAAGCGGGTCGTCGGTCGGTTTCTGGTCGCGGCGGATGAAGCGGGCGACGTGCCGTTCTGAGCCGAGGGTCAGTGCAGCAGGATCGGCACGAGCGTTCCCACCAAAAGCAGGGCCATGGCCCCGTTGAAGATGCGCAAGCGTCGTCCTTGTCCAAGAAACCGCTTCATCTGCACCCCCATCCACGCCCACAGGCTGACAGAGGGCAGGTTCACGCAGATGAAGGGAATCGCGACCATCGCGGCCCCCCACCAGCCCGATTCGGGCGGCGCATAGTAGGTCTGCGCCGTAATCGCCATATAGATCGCCTTGGGGTTCACCCACTGAAATGCAGCGGCCTGAAGGAAGGTCAGTGGGCGGCCTGCGGTGTCGGCCTCTTTCGGCGGGGCGGCGTTGGCGATTTTCCACGCCAGAAAGAGCAAATAGATCGTGCAAATCCCTGTCAGCGCGAATCGTACGCGCGGAAATTGCTCGAACACCCGCACCAGACCCAGCCCTAACAGAAACACCATCAGCCCGTGTCCAAGGCTCACCCCCAGCATATGCGGCAGGGTGCGGCGCAGGCCGAAATTGGCCCCCGACGCCATCAGCATCAGGTTGTTTGGCCCCGGTGTGATCGACGAGGCGAGGGCGAATCCCATCAGGGCAAGGAGAAGATCCTGTGTCATACGCGGCAAATTATTCGAGCAGGTCCGAAATGAAATTGCAAACTTGCGGAAATTCTAACAAAATACGCAAGAAATGACGAAGATTGATGAAAAAGATAAGCAAATATTGCGCATTTTGGTTCGTGATGGGCGGATCAGCAATCTCGATCTTGCGGCCACGGTCGCCCTTTCGCCCTCGGCCTGTCTGCGTCGGGTGCAGGCGCTGGAAGCGGCGGGGGTCATCTCTGGCTACCGGGCGGTGACAGATCCGGTCAAACTGGGGATAGGCTTTACAGCTTACCTGACCGTTGGCCTCAACGAGCATTCCAAGGCCGCGCAAGAGGCGTTCGAGGCGGCCATCGCCCGCGCCCCGGAAGTGCGCGAGTGCCACAACATCACCGGCAATGTGGAATACCTGCTGCGCGTCGAGGCCGCCGATCTGGTGGCCTACAAGCGGTTCCATACCGATGTGCTGGGGGACATCCCACAGGTGGCGACGATCACGACGCATGTGGTCATGGCTTCGCCCAAGGACGAGCGCGCCTGAAACTTTCCAGAACCTGAAAATGAAAAAGCGGTGGCTCCAAGGGAGGAGGAGGAGCCACCGCCAGATCTCAGCGTCCCAAATTGGGAGGAGGAGGACGCCGATGGATGGGACATGCCGGGGCGGGAATGGGAGGAAAGCCCCGGCAAGCCCTTCGTTGGTGATGCGGCGGCGCCAAGGGAGGAGGAGGCGCCGCCGCGTCCACACGGATCTCCAAGGGAGGAGGAGAGAGACCCGCGATCACGCTGCCCCGTCTGGGGGCGAATTTCGTGGCGGCAGCCCCAAGGGAGGAGGAGGGGCTGCCGCCGAAACACGGACCAAGGGAGGAGGAGAGGCCCGTATGTCTGGCCCGATCAGCGGGCCGGTATGGTTTTGCGGCAGCCCCAAGGGAGGAGGAGAGGCTGCCGCTTAAACACGAGCCCAAGGGAGGAGGAGGGTCGTATCTCTGCCCCGGAGGGCGGTGTATTTGGCGGCGACGCCAAGGGAGGAGGAAGGGCGTCGCCGCAGATCTGCCGGAATATGGGAGGAGGAACCGGCAGATATTCCGTTGGTCCGTTAGGCCGCTTTTCCGTAGGCCGCTTCCAGCGCGATCCCGCGGATTTCGCAACGGCCGATGCCGAGGTCTGCGAGGTCGCGGTTGCTGAGCTGGGCCAGCTCGTTCAGCGTGCGCCGATAAACGCGGCGGGCCTCCATGGCCTCTTGGAACTGTGCGCGGATTTCGGCAAAGCGGGCGCCGAGCGAGATGGAAGCGGCGCGGGTGTCGGTTGCAAAGGCCATGGCCTATATCCTTTCGTCGGTCGGGGTGGCGGCTCGGTCGCGCTATTTGTCGGCGTCGGCCAGCGTCAGCCCCGTGTTTGTTTCGATGGGTAAAAAATATCGCAATGCTGCGCGTGCACAATCCCCCAGAGGCTCAATGCTGCTATGCAGAAAGTGCATGACAGTCCTCAAAACGGTCAAAATTTTGGCTGCCCCAGCGTCACTTAGCCCGGATTGTGAAAGTCCCGTGGCGGTTTTCGGATGCGCAGCGGTCTTGCGCGGCCTATGTCTGATGGACCGACCAGCCACAGGGACGAGAAAGGACCGCCATGCCCCAAACTCGCGACTCAATCCTCGACGCGCTCAAGCGACTTTCCCTGCCCGATGGCGGCACACTGGTCGAGCGCGACATGGTGCGCGCCCTGCGGGTTGACGGTGCGCAGGTCTCTTTCGTGATCGAGGCGGGCTCGGAGGAAGAGGGGCGCCGCCTTGGCCCGGTGCGTCAGGCGGCCGAGGCGCTGGTCAAGGCCTTGCCGGGGGTCGATACGGTGACCGTGGCCCTGACGGCCCCCACCAAAGAGCGCCCGCAGCCAGCGCAGGGCGAGCCACCAAGCCTAAAGATCGGCGGGCATCCCAAGCCGCAGGCGGGCTCCATGAAACCTGCATCCGTGGCCCGCATCCTGACCGTCGGGTCTGGCAAGGGCGGGGTCGGTAAATCGACAGTCTCGTCGAACCTTGCTGTCGCGCTTGCGCGGGCGGGGCGCAAGGTCGGCCTGCTGGATGCAGATATTTACGGGCCCTCTCAGCCCCGCATGATGGGGGTGACCCAACGCCCGGCCTCGCCCGATGGCAAAACGATCCTGCCGCTGCACAACCACGGCGTGACGCTGATGTCGCTCGGGCTGATGTTGCCAGAGGATCAGGCGGTGGTCTGGCGCGGGCCGATGCTGATGGGGGCATTGCAGCAAATGCTGACCCAGGTCGCATGGGGTGAACTTGATGTCCTGATTGTCGATCTGCCGCCGGGCACCGGCGATGTGGCAATGACACTGTGCCAAAAAGCCGAGGTGACCGGGGCGATCGTCGTTTCGACGCCACAGGATGTGGCGCTGCTCGACGCCAAGAAGGCGATCAACATGTTCCAGTCGCTCAAGACGCCCATTCTGGGCCTGATCGAGAACATGTCTGTCTATCACTGCCCCAACTGTGGCCATGAAGAGCATATCTTCGGGCATGGCGGCGTGCGGGACGAGGCAGAGCGTCTCGGCATTCCATTTCTCGGGGCGCTGCCGATATCGCTCGACACCCGGTTGGCCGGCGATGGCGGCACGCCGATTGCGGCGGGCGAGGGCGCCATGGCCGAAGCCTATGCTACGCTGGCCGCGCAATTGGTCGAGGGTGGAATGGCCTGAGGCCGCCCGCCCCATCGCAGCCCGGTTCCCGTTTCATGGGAATTTCCCCCCGAAGTTCGGCCTTCGGGGGTTTTTCGTGGGAAAGTTGGAAAAAAATCCCACCCCCTGTGGCTTCATCGCAACGACTACATCTTGTGTTTCTGCTGGGCGGTCACCGCCCCATCTGCCCGATTTGTCCGTCTGACGCCCTCTAAATGCAGTATGTGAAAGGGGGTTTAGGCAAGATGTGGGGGAATTTCCCATAAAAAGGGATTGATTGGGAAAACATTCCGTGAGACAACAATTACACAGCAAACGAGATGCACCGGGATCAAGGCGCAAGACCAAGGACCGGAACGACAAAACGGCAGTTTCATACAGGCTATCTCATTCGCTGACATAAGAGATCCGGCGCGCGGGCAGTGCAGACATCCCCCCCCCAGGTAGCGCGCGCAGTCGGACATCCCAGAGATGGGACGAGGGCGGCGGATTGGGCAGTGGCAGCTTGCCCGATCCGCCGTTGTCCTTTCCGGGGCAGGCAGACCGAACAGAAAAGGGCCGGGGACAGTGGAGCGCAGGTTTCAGGGCGAAAGCCTGAACAAGGTGGATGGAAAGGGTCGGGTTTCGATTCCGGTCAAGTTCCGCCGTGTGCTTCAGAATTCCGACAAGGATTGCACCCCCGGAAACGCGCCGCGCCTCTATATCGCCTATGGCGACCCCAAGAAAAATTACCTCGAATGTCTCTCGGGCAATGCCTATGATGAGATCGACGAGATGATCCAGGGCGAGCGCCGCGGAACGCCGCTGCGCAAGGCGCTGGAATACCTCTATTATTCGAAATGCGACGAGACAACAGTGGATGATACCGGTCGTCTGGTGTTGCCGCCTGCCGCGCGCGACAAGATCGGGCTGGATGGCGAGGCGCTGTTTCAGGGCAAGGGCGACCAGTTCCACATCCTGCATCCCGATCAGGCCCGCGAAGCGGAGGACGACATCGAGAAACTTCTCGCCTCGCTCGGCGATGACGACGAATTCTTCGATCCCCTCAGTCTTGTCGGCAAACCAACACCGGGAGAGGCCTGATGGCCGGCCCGGCATCCGACACCCCGGCGGCCGAGCCTCATATCCCTGTCCTGCTGGAGGCGATCCTGAAGGCGGTCGCACCGGTGCAGGGGGTCTGGCTAGACGGCACGTTCGGCGCGGGTGGGTATTCCCGCGGCCTTCTGGCCGCAGGGGCCGCGCGGGTGATCGGCATCGACCGCGATCCGCTTGCCTTTGAAATGGCCACCCCTTGGGCGGGCGCGTTTGGCGACCGGCTGATCCTCGTCGAAGGCACGTTCTCGGACCTGGACCGTCACGCGGCGGAGGCGGGCTATCCGCAGCTTGATGGCGTGGTGCTGGACCTTGGTGTTTCCTCCATGCAACTCGATCTTTCCGAGCGCGGGTTTTCCTTCATGCGTGACGGGCCGCTCGACATGCGCATGGGGCGGGTGGGGCCGTCTGCCGAAGACCTTGTGAACGATGCCCCCGAGGGTGCCTTGGCCGATATACTCTTTCACTACGGCGAGGAACGCGCGTCCCGACGGATCGCCAAGGCCATCGTCAAGGCCCGGACGGAAGAGCGCATCTCCTCCACCCTGCACCTGGCCAAGATCGTTGAAAAATGCCTGCCGCGCCCGAAACCGGGCCAAAGCCACCCGGCGACCCGCAGCTTTCAGGCCATCCGCATCGCGGTGAACGATGAATTCGGGCAACTGGTCGAGGGGTTGATGGCCGCAGAACGCGCGCTGGCTCCCGGCGGGCAACTGGCCGTTGTGACCTTTCATTCACTGGAAGACCGCATCGCCAAGCGCTTCTTGCAGGACCGTGCCAGTTTCGGCGGTGGTGGGTCGCGCTACGCCCCGGCCGAGGCCGAGCGGGAACCGGGGTTCATCCTGACACCGCGCCGTGCCATCGCGCCCGATGCCGATGAAATCAAACGCAACCCGCGCGCGCGGTCGGCCAAGCTGCGGGTCGCCCGCCGCACCGATACGCCTGCCGCTGCCCCCCTGGCCGACGTGCTCGGCCTGCCACGCCTGTCGGAGATCCTGTAGCCATGCGCGGTTTCGTGACCATCCTCGCCGCCATTGCCGTGATTGCCCTTGGATACTGGGCCTATCACCAGAACATCCAGACCCAGCAAGCGCTCAGAGAGGTCGAGCGCTTGCAACGGGCGATCGGCGTTGAACGCGAGCGGCTCGTGGTTCTGCGCGCTGAATGGGCCTATCTCAATCGCCCCGACCGGCTGCGCGAACTGGTGGATCTGAATTTCGACCGGCTGAACCTGCTGCCGCTGCGCCCCGAACAATTCGCGGTGATGGACGAGGTCATCTGGCGTGAGGATATGCCCGCCGCCGCCGAAACCGAAGGCGAGGAAGACATCCTTTACAGCGCGTCCCAAGCGGAGGAGCGGCCATGACCCGTCGTATTGCCCTGCGGCCGCTGGCCCGCATTCTGGAAGCGCGTCGCACCGGCGAGAACCCGGACGAGATCGAACGCGAAAACCTGCGCCTGCGCCACGAACAGATGCGCGACAAGCTGCGGCTGCGCGCCGAAAGCCGCCTGTTGATGCTGGCCTGCTGTTTCTGCGCGGCGTTTCTGGCCGTGGGCGTCAAGATGACCGCGCTGGCCACATCGGTGCCGGAAGAGCCCAGCATCAACACCTCGCACAGCTCCATCACCTCGACCCGCGCCGATATCGTCGACCGCGAGGGGCGCGTGTTGGCAACAAACCTTGTGACCAACGCCCTTTACGTCCACCCGCACGAGTTGATCGACCCCGAGGCCGCCGCGGCGGGGCTGGCCGACATTTTCGACGATCTGGACGAAGAGACCCTGCTGCGCCGGTTTCGCTCCGGCTCTCGCTTCATGTGGGTTCGCGGTTCGATCTCGCCGGAACAACAGCAGCGCGTGCATGATCTTGGCGAGCCGGGCTTGCTGTTCGGCCCGCGCGAGATGCGGCTTTATCCCAACGGGGCGGTGGCGTCGCATGTTATGGGCGGCGCGCGCTTTGGCGAGCAGGCGGTGAACGCTGCGGAAATCCTGGGTGTTGCCGGTGTCGAGGCCGAATTCGACGAAGACTTGCGCGACCCGGCCCGCAATGGTGCCCCGCTGGAATTGTCGCTAGACCTGACCGTGCAGGCCGCGGTGGAAGAGGTGCTGGCGGGCGGAATGGGTCTGATGCAGGCCCAAGGTGCCTCGGCGGTGCTGATGGATGCTCATACCGGCGAAGTCATTTCGCTGGCCTCGCTGCCCGATTTCGATCCGAACGCCCGGCCTGCCGCGCTGACCGAGGGCGACCCGTCGCAAAGCCCGCTGTTCAACCGGGCGGTGCAAGGGGTCTATGAACTCGGCTCGACCTACAAGCTTTTTACCATCGCGCAGGCGCTGGAAGATGGGCTGGTGACGCCGACGACGATGATCGACACCCGCGGGCCGCTGCGTATGGCGGGGTTCGAGATCGGCGATTTTCACAACTATGGCAACAGCTTGTCCGTGCGTGACGTGATGGTGCGCTCGTCCAATATCGGCACCGCGCGGATTGCGCAGATGATCGGGCCCGAGCGTCAGCAGGAATTCCTTGGCGCGCTCGGATTGCTTGACCCGATTGACTTCGAAATGATCGAATCCCGGCAGGGACGGCCCATCGTGCCATCGAACTGGGGGCAGCTCTCGACCATGACCATCTCTTTCGGTCACGGAATTTCGGCCACGCAACTGCATTTGGCGTCGGCCTATGCCAGCCTGTTGAATGGCGGCACCCGGGTGCGCCCCACGCTGCTGCGCCGCGATGACCCGCAACAGGGCGAGCGGCTGATTTCCGAGGAAACATCGCGGATCTTGCGCGCGATGGTGCGCGACGTGGTGGCCGATCCTATCGGCACGGCCAACCTCGGCGAGGTTCCGGGGTACGAGGTCGGAGGCAAGACCGGATCGGCCGACAAGCCCAACCCACAGGGCGGTTACTACGATGACCGGGTGATTGCGACTTTTGCTTCAGTCTTCCCGGCGCATGACCCGCGCTACGTTCTGGTGGTCACGCTGGACGAGCCAAGCATTGATATCCTTGGCGAAACCCGGCGCACGGCAGGTTGGACGGCCGTGCCGGTGGCCGCCGAGGTGATCCGCCGGGTCGCGCCTCTTCTGGGTCTGCGTCCGCAAGACGTTGATCACGAGGCCACCTATCAGCTATCCAGCGCCTCACAATAGGTTGAGACTCGCGGGCGCGTGCGCCGCAGATGAGGGGGGCAGATGGCGTCCGACAAGAAACCGCTCTCGGCGCTTGGGCTGACCGCGACGCGTGGCGGCGATGTGGCGGTCACGGGCGTTTCGCTCGACAGCCGCGACGTAAAGCCGGGGCATCTGTTCGCGGCATTGCCCGGAACGCGGGTGCATGGCGGCGAATTCATTCAGTATGCCCTGCGGATGCGGGCGGGCGCCATCCTGACAGACCGCGTCGGCGCCGAGATCGCCGCACAGGAGTTGGCCGCCAGCGAGGCGGCCGTTGTCGTTGTCGAAGACCCCAAGGCCGCTTTCGCCCATGCCTGTGCGCTCTGGTTCGGCGCGCAACCCGAAACCGTCGTGGCCGTCACCGGCACCAATGGCAAGACCAGCGTGGCAAGCTTCACCCGCCAGATCTGGGCCGCCTTGGGCCATGAGGCCGCGAATATCGGCACCACCGGCGTCGAAGGAGCGTTTTCCGCCCCCGGCATCCACACCACCCCAGATCCGCTGACGCTGCACCGGTTGCTGTCGAACATGGCGGCGGCGGGGGTCAGCCATTGCGCGATGGAGGCGTCCTCCCACGGGCTGGATCAGCGGCGAATGGAGGCGGTGCACCTGGCCGCCGCCGCCTTCACCAATTTCACGCAGGATCACCTTGATTACCACGGCACCATGCAGGCCTATTTCGACGCCAAGGCGCGGCTCTTCACAGAATTGCTGCCCGAAGAGGCGGCCGCCGTCATCAACCTTGACGATCCCAAGGGCACAGAGTTGGTGCTGGTTTGCGAGCGGCGCGAGATCGAGGTTATCACCGTCGGCCAATATGCCGAAGACGCACGGCTCAAGATCACCGGGCGGCGGATGGATGAAGCCGGGCAGGATGTGCTCTTTCGCTGGCAGGGGCAAAGCTATCAGGCGCGGCTGGATCTGATCGGCGCGTTTCAGGCGATGAACGTGCTGACAGCGGCGGGGCTGGTCATTGGCGCGGGCGAGGATGCCGAAGCCGTGTTCTCGGTGCTGCCGCGCGTCACCGGCGTGCATGGGCGCATGGAACTGGCCGCGCGCCGCGAAAACGGCGCGCCGATCTACGTGGATTATTCGCACACGCCTGACAGTATCGAAACGGCGTTGAAGGCGCTGCGCCCGCATGTGCTCGGGCGTCTGATCATCGTTTTCGGGGCAGGGGGCGACCGCGACCGCGGCAAGCGGCCCCTGATGGGCAAGGCCGCGTTGGAACATGCCGATTTGCTGATCGTGACCGATGACAATCCCCGCAGTGAAGACCCTGCCGCCATTCGCAAGGAGGTGCTGGCCGGCTGTCCGGGGGCAATCGAAGTGGGGGATCGGGCCGAGGCGATCCTGCGCGCGGTGGATGCGCTTGCGCCCGGTGACGCGCTGCTGATCGCGGGCAAGGGGCACGAGACCGGGCAAACCGTGGGCGATGTCGTCTATCCTTTTGACGACGTTGAACAAGCGTCGGTCGCCGTCGCCGCACTGGAGGGCAAGATATGACCCCCCTCTGGACTGCTGCCGATGCCGCGGATGCCACTGGCGGACGGGTTCAGGGCGACTGGCAGGCGACCGGGGTTTCCATCGACACGCGGACGATCCAGCCGGGTGACCTGTTCGTGGCCCTCAGGGCCGCGCGGGACGGGCATGACTTCGTCGCGCAGGCGCTGGACAACGGCGCGGCGGCTGCACTTGTCAGCAATGTGCCCGATGGCGTGCCCCCGGACGCGCCCCTACTGATCGTGCCGGACGTGCTGCACGGGCTGGAGGCCCTTGGCCGGGCGGCGCGGTCCCGCACCGACGCCACCGTCATCGCCGTTACCGGCTCGGTCGGCAAGACCACCTCCAAGGACATGCTGCGCACGGCACTGTCGCAATTGGGCCGGACCCATGCCGCCGAGGCGAGCTATAACAACCATTGGGGCGTGCCGCTGACGCTGGCGCGGATGCCCGCCGAGACCGAGTTCGCGGTGATCGAGATCGGCATGAACCACCCCGGCGAAATCGCGCCGCTGTCGCGCCTTGCCCGCCCGCATGTCGCGGTGATCACCACCGTCGCCGCAGTCCATCTGGAGGCATTCGAGTCCGTTGATGGCATCGCCCGTGAAAAGGCGGCGATCTTCGACGGTTTGGAGCCGGGTGGTCTTGCCGTCATCAATGCCGATATCGACACCACGCCGATCCTGCGGGCCAAGGCCGAGGCCATGGGCGCGCGGATTCTTTCGGTGGGCGCGGCGCCCAAGGCCGATGCCCGGCTGGCGACCGTGACATTGAGCGATGAGGCAACCGTTGTTCAGGCCGACCTTGGCGGCGCCCCGCTGCTCTTCAAACTCGATGCGCCGGGGCGGCATCTGGCGCAGAACGCTCTGGCGGTGCTGGCGGTGGTCGATGCGCTCGGGCGCGATATGACCCGGCCCAAGATGGCGCTGGCCGCATGGCAACCAGTCGATGGGCGCGGCAAGCGCGAGCGGATCGTTCTGAACCCCACCGACGATCAGGCGGTGGACCTGATTGACGACGCCTTCAACGCCTCGCCTACCTCGGTCGCGGCCAGCCTTGACGTGCTCGCCGCAGCAACACCACCGGGCAAGGGGCGCCGGGTCGCTGTATTGGGCGATATGCTGGAACTTGGTCCGACGGCACCCGCCTTGCACGCCGGGCTGGCGAATCTGCCCGCGATGGCCGCGATTGACCTTGTCTGCACCTCTGGCCCGCTGATGGCGCATCTCGACGCGGCGCTGCCGTCCGCCATTCGGGGGCTGCACACGGACACGGCCGAGGACATGGCCAAACAGCTGCCCGCGCTGCTCTGGCCCGGCGATATCGTGCTGATCAAGAGCTCAAAAGGCTCAAAACTATCGCTAGTTGTTGACGGCTTGCGAAAATTGGGTCAAGCGGCCCGGCAAACCCAAGAGGATGCCCGCTAGATGCTATATTGGCTGAACGCGCTGTCGGATGGCGGCGACTTCTTCAATCTGTTTCGTTACATCACCTTTCGGGCTGGTGGCGCGTTCTTTACGTCACTGGTATTCGGTTTTGTCTTTGGCCGCCCCCTGATCAACCTGCTGCGCCGCAAATACAGCAACGGCCAGCCGATCCGGGAAGACGGCCCCGAGAGCCACCTCGCCACCAAGGCGGGGACGCCGACCATGGGGGGGCTGCTGATCCTGGCAGCGCTGACCCTGTCCACCCTTTTGTGGGCGCGGCTGGACAACGGATATGTCTGGCTGGTGCTGTTCGTGACCGTGGCCTTCGGGATCGTGGGCTTTCTCGACGATTACGCCAAGGTCAGCCGCAATTCGACGGCCGGGGTGCCGGGCAAGGTGCGGTTCGGGATCGGGTTGGCGATTGCCGCGATCGCGGGCGTAGCGGCGATGTATCTGCATCCTGACGAGTTGTCGGGGCAACTGGCTTTCCCTGTGTTCAAAGAGCTTTTGCTGAACATGAGCTGGCTGTTCGTGCCCTTTGCCATGATCGTCATCGTGGGCTCGGCCAACGCGGTGAACCTGACCGATGGGCTTGACGGGCTGGCGATCATGCCGGTGATGATTGCGGGCGGCACACTCGGGGTGATCGCCTATGCCGTGGGCCGGGTCGACTTTACCGATTATCTGGATGTTCACTACGTGCCGGGCACCGGAGAGCTGTTGATCTTCACCGCCGGGTTGATTGGCGGCGGGCTGGGGTTCTTGTGGTATAACGCGCCGCCCGCAGCGGTTTTCATGGGCGATACCGGCTCTCTCGCGCTTGGCGGCGCGCTTGGCGCGATTGCCGTCTGCACCAAGCACGAGATCGTGTTGGCGATCGTCGGCGGATTGTTCGTGGCCGAGGCGCTGAGCGTGATTATCCAGGTGCTCTACTTCAAACGCACTGGCAAACGCGTGTTCCTGATGGCGCCGATCCACCACCATTTCGAGAAACGGGGGTGGGCCGAGCCGCAGATCGTCATCCGCTTCTGGATCATCTCGCTGATCCTTGCCCTGATCGGTTTGGCGACGCTGAAATTGCGCTGAGCGGGCGCCTTGTCGCGCTCGGACCGCGTCGATCACGTCGCATTTTGCCCCGGTCGGTGCCCCCGTCCGGGGCTTTTCGCATCTGGCCTCTGGCGGGATGCCTCCGGCGGGAGTATTTCAGCCAAGAAGAAGATGAAGGAGGTCACATGATCCCGGTTCAGGGCGTCGAGGGAAAAACGGTTGCGGTTCTGGGCCTTGGGCGGTCGGGCCTGTCGGCTGCGCGGGCCTTGCGGGCCGGCGCGGCCAAGGTGCTGTGCTGGGACGATGGCATGGCCGGGCGCGAGGCGGCTGAGGCCGAAGGGTTCGACGTGCTGGACCTGGGCCGTGGCGGTGCGCTGGAGGGGGTGGACCTGCTGATCACCAGCCCCGGCATTCCGCATCTTTATCCGCAGCCGCACAAGGTATTGGCGGCGGCCTATGAGGCGGGGGTGCCGGTCGACAACGATATCGGGCTGTTTTTCCGCTCGCTCGGGCTGGATGGGTGGGAGGATCTGGACACGCCGCCGCGTGTCATCGCGGTGACGGGGTCGAACGGCAAATCGACCACCTCGGCGCTGATCGCGCATATTCTGGAGGAAAACGGCACTCCGGTGCAATTGGCGGGCAATATCGGGCGCGGGGTTCTGGATATCGAACCGCCCATGGATGGCGAAGTGATCGTGTTGGAACTGTCGAGTTACCAGACCGATCTGGCGCGGGCGCTGACCCCGGATGTGGCTGTTTTTACAAACCTTTCCCCGGATCATCTGGACCGGCATGGCGGTATTGGCGGCTATTTCGCGGCCAAGCGGCGGCTGTTTGCCGAAGGCGGGCCGGATCGGGCGGTGATCGGTGTGGATGAGCCGGAGGGGGCCTATCTGGCCGGGCAGATGAGCGAAAGCGCCGAGGATGGCCGGTTGATCCGGGTCTCTGCGACGCGAAAGCTGAGCGGACCGGGCTGGTATGTCTTTGCCCGCACAGGGTTTTTGACCGAGTGGCGTAAAGGGCGGCAGGTGGCGTCGATTGATCTGCGCGAGGTTGCGGGGCTGCCGGGGGCGCATAACCATCAGAACGCCTGCTGTGCCTATGCCGCCGTCCGGGCACTCGGGATCGCGCCGCGGGTGGTGGAGAAATCCTTTCATAGTTTCAAAGGCTTGCCACATCGCTCGCAGGTTGTCGGGGAAAAGGACGGGGTCCGCTTCGTCAATGATTCCAAGGCCACGAATGTCGATGCCGCCGCCAAGGCGCTGGCGGCCTTTCCCAAGGTCCGCTGGATCTGTGGCGGGCTGGAGAAAGACGGTGGGCTGGAGGGGCTGAAACCGGCCCTTGGATCAGTGGTGAAAGCCTATGTGATTGGCCGGGAAGCGAATGAATTTGCAATGAAAATCAATGACGTAGAGGCCGAGGTTTGCACCACCATGGCGCTGGCCGTGGAGCGCGCTGTCGCCGAGGCGCAGCCGGGGGAGGTGGTGCTTTTGGCGCCCGCTGCGGCGAGCTTCGATCAATATGACAACTTCGAAAAACGTGGCGAGGATTTCACCGCCGAGGTGCTGGCCCGGATCGGGTGATGTCGCCCGAAAAGAGGGTGTTGCCACGCGTACACCCCCTGTGCGCCCCCCGTACACCCCCTGTACACCGGTTTGGCAGTTTTGGGTGGGGCAGGTGGAAACCTTGCCCGTGCCAAATTCTCGACAAACTGCGGCGACAGGGTGGGGCGGTGACCGTTCAGGAGTGCCCATGCCCCGCGTCTCTGTCTTTGTCGATGGTGAGAATATCTCGTCGGTCCATGCGCTTGCGATTCTGGACGCGGCGCAGGGTCTTGGAGAGGTGGACTATCTGCGGGTCTATGGCGACGCGGGATTGGTTCAAGGGTGGGAAGACGTCCCCGGTTACCGGCTGATCCATTCCGGCCGGGGCAAGAACGCGGCTGACCTGTTGCTGACCGTCGATGCGATGGAGCGCGCCTTTTCCGGCCAATGCGACGGCGTCGTGATCGCAAGTTCCGACGGGGATTTCCGGCATCTCGCGGAACGGTTGCGGGAACGCGGCCTGAGCGTGCTTGGCATGGGGCAGGAGAAAGCCGGGCTGAGGTTCAAGGCGAGTTGCACCCGGTTCAAGGCGTTGCGCCCACCCACCAGCCAGCGTGCGGCGGTCGCTGTTGCAGACCCGTCGGTTGCAGCTTTGGTCAGCGAGGTACCGCAAACGCCGCCCAAGCCGGCGGGCAAGGTTGGCAAGCTGAACCAAAAGGTCGTTGCGGCGATCAACGACCATGGGTGCCCGGAGACGGGGATCGACCTTGCGACCCTGAACAGGGTGCTTTTGAAGGAGCATCGGGTCGCTATCGGGAGCTATCCCGAGAAGACGTGGCGCGGGTATTTGCAGGCGCGCGCGAACCTGTTCGATGTCGATCCGAAAGGTCCGAATGCGAAGGTGCGCCTGCGCAGGGTGGGCCCGGCTCTGGCGGCCGAGTAGTCCGCTGGTCAGTGCGCCATCGACATTCGAGTGCGGCTTTGCGGGATCCCCGCTTTCGCGGGGATGACACGGAAGGCAGGGACGACAGGACAGGTGGCGCGGGGGCTATCCGACTGCCACCAGCACCGAGCCAATAGCCACGAGGGCGACACCGCCCCAGCTGACGCCTGACATGCGCTCGCCCAGAAAGATCGCGGCGATGATGGCGACGAAGACGACCGAGAGCTTGTCGACCGGGGCGACGCGGCCCGCGTCGCCCAGTTGCAGGGCGCGGAAGTAGCACAGCCAAGATGCCCCGGTGGCCAGACCCGACAGCACAAGAAACAGCGCGGTGCGCGGGGTGATGTCGGTCAGGCCGTGGGTCTTGCCTGTGGCGAAGACCAATAGCCCGAGTGCGGCCACGACGACGATGGTGCGCAGAAAAGTGGCGAGGTCCGAGTCGATCCCCTCGACACCGATTTTGGCGAATATCGCGGTAAGGGCGGCGAAGATGGCAGCGAGCAGTGCCCAGATCTGCCAGCTTGTCGTCAAGTGTGCCATTGGCTTTTCCCTTGCTGCTGTGATGTGATGCGCGAAGCCTTGCACAGCGGGCGGTCTGACCCAAGCGGCAATCCGCGCAATCCCTGCGCAAGGGCCCGGCCCCGGCGTGGGCAATGGCTGATGCGGGCCGGTTATCAGAGGCGCCGCGCCGGGCCCTGTGCGGGGGCCTTGCAAGCACCGCGATGCCTTGGGCCACGCAGGGGCTGACCCGTGGGGGCCGTGAGAATCCCTAGCCCCAAGCGCCGTTTCGCGCTAGACTCGCCCACAGACCCGGAAAAACCGGGCGGGCAGAGGCAAAAATCAGGCGGTTCCCATGACGGAAATGGCGCATGGCACGGTACTCGTGCAGTCGGGCGAGGCGATTCTGCCCCGCTGGTGGCGGACGGTTGACCGGGGGACGCTGGCCGCGATTCTGGCCCTCTTCCTGATCGGGTTGCTACTGGGCTTCGCGGCCTCGCCGCCGCTGGCCGAACGCAACGGGCACGATCCCTTTTACTACGTTACGCGACAGGCGGTCTTTGGCAGCGTGGCGATGGTGGCGATGGTCCTGACCTCGATGCTGAGCCCGACGCAGGTGCGCCGACTTGGCGTGCTGGGGTTCTTCGGGGCCTTTGCTGCACTGGCGCTGCTGCCGGTTTTCGGCACCGATTTCGGGCAGGGCGCGTCGCGGTGGTTTTCGCTCGGCTTCGCCTCGGTGCAGCCGTCGGAGTTTCTGAAGCCTGTCTTCGTGATCTTCACCGCGTGGCTGGTGTCGGCCAGCCAGCAGATCAACGGCCCGCCGGGCAAGACGCTGTCGCTGGTGGTGACCATGATCATCATGGGGTTTCTGGTGATGCAGCCCGATTACGGGCAGGCGGCGCTGGTGCTGTTTGCGTGGGCGGTGATCTATTTCGTGGCGGGCGCGCCGATCTGGATTCTGGGGCTGGTGGCGGCCATGGTTTCGGGCGGCGGCATCCTGGCCTATTCCAGTTCCGAACATGTGGCGCGGCGGATCGACGGGTTCCTGTCGGCCGAGGTCGACCCCAACACGCAGCTGGCTTATGCGGCGAACGCGATCCGCGAGGGCGGGATTTTCGGCACCGGGCTTGGAGAGGGGTCGGTCAAGTGGACGCTGCCCGACGCGCATACCGATTTCATCATCGCGGTGGCGGCCGAGGAATACGGGGTTATCCTGGTCCTGCTGATCATCGCGCTGTTCAGCACCGTGGTGCTGCGCGGGCTGTTCCGGCTGATGAAGGAACGCGATCCGTTCACGCGGCTGGCGGGGACCGGTCTGGTCTCGCTGTTCGCGTTGCAGGCGATCATCAACATGGGCGTGGCCGTGCGGTTGTTGCCCGCGAAAGGGATGACGTTGCCCTTCGTGTCCTATGGCGGCTCGTCGCTGATTGCGACGGGGGTTGCAGTCGGGATGCTTCTGGCGTTTACGCGGTCGCGCCCGCAGGGCGAGATCGGCGACATCCTTCTTCATCGACACAGGTAAACGCATGGCGAAAGCCCCTCTCTTGATTATCGCGGCTGGCGGCACGGGTGGACATATGTTCCCGGCGCAGGCGCTGGCCGAGGCCATGATCCGCAAAGGCTGGCGGGTGCGCCTGTCGACGGATGCCCGCGGTGCGCGCTATGCGGGCGGTTTTCCGCATGTGGTCGAGATCCGGCAGGTTGCGTCGGCCACGTTTGCGCGTGGCGGGGTGCTGGCCAAGCTGGCCGCGCCGTTCCGCATTCTGGGCGGCATCGCGGCGGCCACTTGGGCGATGCTGCGCGACAAGCCCGACGTGGTCGTGGGCTTTGGCGGCTATCCCAGCATTCCGGCACTGGCGGCGGCGTGGATCACGCGGGTGCCGCGGATGATCCATGAGCAGAACGGGGTTCTGGGCCGGGTTAACAAGCTTTTTGCCAAGAAGGTCGACATCGTGGCCTGCGGCACCTGGCCGACCGCGCTGCCCGAGGGCGTGGCGCATGAGCATACCGGCAACCCGGTGCGCGGTGCGGTTCTGGATCGTGCGGGCGCGGCCTATATTCCGCCGGGCGACTACCCCATGAGCCTGCTGGTGATCGGCGGCAGCCAGGGCGCGCGCATCCTGTCGGATGTGGTGCCCGAGGCCGTGGGCCGCTTGCCCGAGCATCTGCGCCAACATTTGCGCGTGGCGCAGCAGGCGCGGCCCGAGGATCAGGACCGGGTGATCGCGGCCTATTACCAGATCGGGGTGAACAGCGAGGTCGAGCCATTTTTCCGCGACATTCCCCGGCGGCTGTCCGAGGCGCAACTGGTGATCAGCCGCTCGGGCGCGTCGTCGGTGGCCGATGTGTCGGTGATCGGGCGACCGTCGATCCTGATCCCCTATGCCGCCGCGACCGCCGACCACCAGACCGCCAATGCGCGCGGGCTGGTCGAGGTGGGGGGGGCGATCCGCATTCCCGAAAGCAAGTTCACGGCGCAGGCCTTGGCCGAGGCAATCGAGACCGTGCTGAGCCAGCCCGAGGCCGCCCTCCAGATGGCGCAGGCTGCGCTGTCGGTGGGGATGCCTGACGCGACCGGGCGGCTTGTTGCGCTGGTCGAAGGGCTGGCCGAGGGGGGCCGTAAATGAGCGCGCGGATCGGCCCCGACCTGAGCCGGGCCCTTGGCCCGGCCAGCGCCCGACCCGCCCCCCACGGGGCGAGCGCGTCACGCCCACCCCGGCAGGCCGGGCGCTGCCAGCTGGCACCCTGTCTCCGGGCTGAACTTACAAAGGACACCGCATGAACGCCGCCGTTACCAAGCTACCGACCCAACTTGGGGCCATCCATTTCATCGGCATCGGCGGCATCGGGATGTCGGGGATCGCCGAGGTTCTGCTGAACCATGGCTACACGGTGCAGGGATCTGACCTGAAGCCGTCGAAGATCACCGAGCGGCTGGATTCGTTGGGTGCGCGGATCTTTATCGGGCAAGCCGCCGAGAACCTTGAAGAGGCCGAGGTGGTGGTGATTTCATCCGCGATCAAACCCGGCAACCCCGAGCTTGACGCGGCGCGCGCCAAAGGCCTGCCGGTGGTGCGCCGGGCCGAGATGCTGGCGGAACTGATGCGCCTGCGGTCCAACATCGCCGTGGCGGGAACCCATGGCAAGACGACCACCACGACGATGGTGGCGACGCTGCTGGATGCGGGCGGGGTCGATCCGACCGTGATCAATGGCGGCATCATCCACGCCTATGGTTCGAACGCGCGGGTGGGGCAGGGGGAATGGATGGTGGTCGAGGCCGACGAGAGCGATGGCAGCTTCAATCGCCTTCCCGCGACCATCGCCATCATCACCAATATCGACCCCGAACATATGGAGCACTGGGGGAATTTCGACCAGTTGCGGCAGGGCTTTCTCGATTTCGCGTCGAACATTCCCTTTTATGGTCTGGCCGTGTGCTGCACCGATCACCCCGAGGTGCAAAGCCTTGTGGGCAAGATCACCGACCGCCGCGTGGTGACATATGGCTTTAACGCGCAGGCCGATGTGCGGGCGGTGAACCTGACCTACAAGGCGGGCGTGGCGCATTTCGACATCCGTCTTGGCACGGACGAGCCGGTGATCGAGGGCTGCACCCTGCCGATGCCGGGCGATCACAACGTGTCGAACGCGCTGGCGGCGGTTGCCGTGGCGCGGCACCTTGGCATGAAGGCCGCCGAGATTCGCGACGCGCTGGCCAATTTCAAGGGCGTGAACCGTCGCTTTACCAAGGTGGGCGAGGTGAACGGCATCACCATCATCGACGACTACGGCCACCATCCGGTGGAGATCACCGCCGTGCTGAAGGCCGCGCGGCAAGCCACGGAAGGCCGGGTTATCGCCGTGCATCAGCCGCATCGCTACAGCCGCCTGCATTCGCTGTTCGATGATTTCTGCACCTGTTTCAACGAGGCCGACGTGGTTGCCATCGCCGAGGTCTTTGCGGCAGGCGAAGAGCCGGTCGAGGGCGCGACGCGCGACGATCTGGTGGCTGGTCTGGTCGCCCACGGTCACCGTCACGCCCGCGCCATATTGAACGAGGATGATCTGGAACGACTGGTCCGCGAACAGGCGCGACCGGGCGACATGGTGGTCTGCCTCGGCGCTGGCACGATTTCAGCGTGGGCGCATGGGCTGCCTGCGCGGCTGGAGGGTTAGGGCGATGGCACAAGGGCTTGGAGGGTGTTTCAGACCGGGGCCTTTGTGCGCGATACGCCCGGTGTTCCGCATCCGACGCAAGATAGCCGCCCTGCACTTTGTGCCGCCATGCGCCCTGCACGAACCTGAGACCGCAGGCCGTCGCGCATCGCCGGGCCGTCGCCCGGCACGGCGATTTGGCCGCGCTTGGCGCGCCGCCCTGAGCATTTTCGGACAGGTCAGACGCAACGGGCTGCTGCACCAAGGTCGGATCGCGGCACCGCGGCCCGCCGATGCGTGGGCCCCATGCGTTGGGGGGGGAACTCATGGATACCCGGGGACAGAGGCCATGGCATGACCTTGTCCCTTACCCTCGCCTGCGTCTGGGTCGTCGTTGCCACCATCGTGGCCTTTCTGCCGATGCGCTACCAATATGCGCCGGGGCTGGCGCTGTTGATCGCGGCGGTGCCGCTGCTGGTCTTTATCGGCGTGCAGCATGGCGGCTGGATCGTGGTGCTGGCGCTCTTGGCCATCGTGTCGATGTTCCGCCGTCCGCTCTGGGCGCTGGCGCGTCATCTCACCCGGCGCACCGGAAAAGGAGACCCGTGATGCCCCTGTCCCTGACCCTTGCCAGCCTGTGGGGGCTGACCGCCTGTCTTCTCGGGCTTGCCCCCAGCCGCTATCACTGGCCCGCGGCCTTTGCCCTGATTGCGGCGGGCATCCCGTTACTGGGCTTCGTCACAATGCAGGTGGGGCCGTGGTGGGGGCTTGCGTTACTGGGCGCGGGCGTGTCTGTGCTGCGCTGGCCAGTCTACTACGCGGGGCGCTGGCTGCGGCAGAGGATTTTGCGGGGGTAACGAATGGATCCGGATGCGTTGACGATCATGCTTGGCGCGGGCGCGCTGGGCATTGCCATCGGATGGGGCTTTGGGCGCTTTGCCGGGGGCGGTTGGCTGCTGGTGGCCTGCTTGGTGGTGGCGGCGGTTGCGGCGGGGTTGATGAGCAACACCGTTCTGGCCGCGCTTGGCGTGTCCGGCGACCGGTGGGCCTATCTCGGCTATGCGGCGGTGGCGTTTGTGGGGCTTTTGCCGGGGCTGGCCGGAATGGTTCTGGGCGGTGGCTTTGGCCTGTGGTTCGCCAGCCGTGCCGCCCGGCGCACAGGGGAGGTCTGAAATGGGGATCGGACTCTGGGCGTTTGCGGGCGGCTGCGCGTTGTTCGGTCTGCTGGTCGGCTGGGCCATCGGGCGGTTCCTGTCGCGCACCCTGCTGCGGGCGGTCTGGCTGGGGTTGGCGATTACGTTGGTCTGGGGCCTGTTTCCGGCGGTCCAGAATTGGCTGGGCGTCGAGCATGACGGGTTCGATGGCGTGGCGCGGGTGGCGATGGCGGTGCTGTTCATCGGGCCGACATTCCTGGCCTCGCTGCTTGGCGGCTGGCTCGGATTGCGGCAAAAGATGCGCAAATTGGCGGAGTAGACGATGACGCTGACGCTTCCCGAGGTGCGCGGCACCCTGACCCAAGGCAAACCGCTGTCCGAACTGACCTGGCTGCGCGTCGGTGGTCCGGCGGATGCGGTGTTTCAACCGGCGGATCGGGATGATCTGGTGGCATTCCTGCGGGCGCTCGACCCGTCCGTCGCGGTGTTCCCCATTGGCGTTGGGTCGAACCTGATCGTGCGTGACGGCGGTTTGCGCGCCGTTGTGGTGCGCCTTGGCCGGGGCTTCAACGCGATTGAACCGGGCGACGGAACGGTGACGGCGGGGGCGGCGGCGCTGGATGCACATGTGGCGCGCAAGGCGGCGGCGGCGGGGCTGGACCTGACCTTTCTGCGCACCATCCCGGGCAGCATCGGCGGGGCGCTGCGGATGAACGCGGGATGCTATGGCAGCTATGTGGCCGACCATTTCCACAACGCCGAAGCGGTGCTGCGCGATGGCACGGTGGTGATGCTCGGGGCCGACGACATTCATTTCGAATACCGCCAGACCGATCTGCCGCCGGATGCCATCGTGACGCGGGTGACGTTCCGGGCCGAGCCGGGCGACCCGGAAGAGCTGGAGGCGCGGATGGCCGACCAACTGGCCAAGCGCGATGCCACCCAGCCCACCAAAGAACGCAGCGCTGGCAGCACCTTTCGCAACCCGGCCGGGTTTTCCAGCACGGGCCGGGCCAACGATGTGCATGACCTGAAGGCATGGAAGCTGATCGACGAGGCCGGGATGCGCGGTGCGCGGCGCGGTGGCGCGCAGATGTCGGAAAAACATAGCAATTTCCTGCTGAATGCCGGGGGGGCGACGGCGCAAGACCTCGAACAGCTTGGCGAGGAGGTCCGAAAAAGGGTTTTCCAAAACAGCGGAATAGAGCTAGTATGGGAAATCATGCGCGTCGGTGAACCGGCGGGTGACAAGCCGGAGTAACCGGCAAAAACGATAAGCCAGACGGGCGGAAAGCTCGCGGCAGGAATTGAGGCACAGGTGGCGGTGAGTTCGGGCAGAACATCCCCCACAGTTGCGGTTTTGATGGGCGGCCTTTCCTCGGAACGGGAAGTCAGCCTGTCGACGGGGCGTGAATGCGCAACCGCGCTGCGGGACGAAGGATTCCGGGTGATCGAGGTCGATGCGGGCCGCGATCTCGCCGAGCGTATTGTGCAGATCAATCCAGACATTGCTTTCAACGCGCTGCACGGTCGGTGGGGCGAAGATGGCTGCGTGCAGGGCATCCTTGAGTGGTTGAAAGTCCCCTATACGCATTCCGGCGTGCTGGCCTCGGCGTTGGCGATGGACAAGCAACGGTCGAAGGACGTGTTTCGCGCGGCGGGCATTCCCGTGGTCGAGAGCCTGATCCGCTGCAAACCCGAGATCATGGCAGGCCACGTGATGGAGCCGCCCTATGTGGTGAAGCCCAACAACGAAGGCTCTTCGGTCGGGGTCTATATCGTGCAAGAGGCCGCGAACGGCCCGCCACACCTGTCCGAAGACATGCCCGAGCACCTGATGGTCGAGACCTACGCGCCGGGGCGCGAGCTGACGACGACGGTGATGGGCGACCGGGCGTTGACGGTGACCGATATCATCACCGATGGCTGGTACGACTACCACGCAAAGTATTCCGTCGGCGGGTCGCGCCACGAGGTGCCCGCCGATGTGCCGAAAGAGATTTTCGACGCCTGCATGGACCTGTCGGTCGTCGCGCATCAGGCGCTTGGGTGTCGCGGGGTGAGCCGGGCTGATTTCCGGTGGGACGAGGCGAGGGGCCTCGATGGCCTGATCATGCTGGAGGTCAACACCCAGCCCGGCATGACGCCGACCTCGCTCAGCCCTGAACAGGGGCAGATATGCGGCATCGGCTTCGGCCAGATGTGCCGCTGGATGGTGGAGGACGCGTCATGCGACCGCTGATCATCCGCCGTGGCTCTGACATTCCGCGCGATCCGGCGCCGTCCCGGTGGGCGTATCGCGTGCAACGGCTGTGGCTGACGCCGGTCTTCCGCTCGCTTCTGCGGGTGGGACTGCCGGCCTTCGTGATCGTCGGGGCCCTCGGATTTTACGTCTCCGACCCCGCCAATATCCGGCATTTGCAGGACAGCGTGTCCGATCTGCGCCGCTCGATCGAGGACCGGCCCGAATTTCGTGTCAACCTGATGTCGGTCAACGGTGCTTCGCCGGTGCTGGCCGAAGAAATCCGCTCGACGCTGGCGATGGATTTCCCGGTCTCGTCTTTCGATATCGACATGCCTGCCCTGCGTCAGCGGATCGAAGACATCCGCGCCGTCGAGCGGGCCGAGGTGCGGGTGCGCTCGGGCGGGGAGTTGTCGATCAACATCACCGAACGCAGCCCGGCGATGATCTGGCAGGCGCGCGAGGGGCTGTGGGTGATCGACGCGGGTGGCGAGCGGGTGGCCCCGCTGATGGCGCGACCGCGCCTGACCTATCTGCCGGTGATTTCAGGCGACGGCGCGAATGAGGCCGCCGCCGAGGCGATGGCGCTGCTCGCCGTGGCCGAGCCGTTGGGCGAGCGGCTGCGCGGCCTTGTGCGCATGGGCGAACGCCGCTGGGACGTGGTGCTGGAAAACGGCCCGCGCATCCTGTTGCCCGCCGACAACCCGGTGCCCGCGCTGGAGCGGGTGCTGGCGCTGGATGATGCGCAGGAACTTCTGGAACGGGACGTGCTGCGCGTGGATATGCGCGACGGGGATCGCACGGTCCTGCAACTGTCCCCGCAAGCCTTGGCCGAACTGCGCCGGATGCGGGATCTCGATGCGACGATGGGAGAGCGGAACGGATGAGTATGCTGTATCACTCGCAGCGCGCCATGCGCGCCAAGCGCCAGGAGGCCATGCGCCGGGGCGTGATCGCCATTCTCGATATCGGCAGCTACAAGACCTCGTGCCTTGTGCTGCGCTTCGACAGCTCGGACGAGCTGCGCCCCACTGACGGGGTTGGCGCGATGGCGGGGCAGTCGAGTTTCCGCGTCGTGGGCGCGGCGACAACCCGGTCGCGCGGGGTGAAATTCGGCGAGATCGACACCGTTCAGGAAACCGAGCGCGCGATCCGAACCGCGGTGCAGGCGGCGCAGAAGATGGCCGACATGCGGGTCGATCATGTGATCGTCAGCTTCTCCGGTGCGCGGCCCCGGTCCTATGGGCTGGTGGGCGAGATCAGCTTGCAGACCGGCACCGTGACCGAGGCCGACGTGGCCCGTGCCATGGCGGCCTGCGACGTGCCCGATATCGGCGAGGGGCGGGAAGTGCTGCACGCGCAGCCGGTGAATTTCTCGCTCGACCACCGCACCGGGCTGAAAGATCCGCGCGGCCATGTGGGCAACCGGCTGACCGCCGACATGCACATGCTGACGATCGAGGCCCATGCCATCGAAACGCTGCTGCACTGCGTGAAGCGCTGCGATCTGGAACTGGCGGGCGTGGCCTCGTCGCCCTACGTGGCGGGCGTGTCCAGCCTGGTCGAGGACGAGCAGGAGCTTGGCGCGGCCTGCGTCGATATGGGCGGCGGCTCGACCGGGGTGTCGATCTTCATCAAGAAACACATGATCTATGCCGACACCGTGCGGATGGGTGGCGATCACGTCACTTCGGATATTTCGCAAGGATTGCAGATTCCTTTGCCCGATGCCGAGCGGATCAAGACGCGCTTTGGCGGGCTTGTGGCAACCGGCATGGATGACCGCGAGCGGATCGAGCTGGAGAGCGATACCGGCGATTGGGAACATGACCGGCGCTCGATCAGCCGGGCCGAACTGATTGGCGTGATGCGCCCGCGCGTCGAGGAAATCCTCGAAGAGGTGCGCGCCATTCTGGAGGATGCGGGCTTTGACCATCTGCCGTCGCAGCGGATCGTGCTGACCGGCGGCGCCAGCCAGGTGCCGGGGCTCGACCAACTGGCGTCGCGTATTCTGGGCAACCAGGTGCGCCTGGGGCGCCCGCTGCGGGTGCAGGGCCTGCCCCAATCGACCTGCGGCCCGGCCTTTTCGGCCTGCGTGGGGCTGGCTTTGTTCGCCGCCTATCCGCAAGACGAATGGTGGGATTTCGAAGTTCCCGCCGACAAGTATCCGGCCCGGTCCCTGCGCCGCGCGGTCAAGTGGTTCCGCGACAACTGGTAGTGCGCGGCACCGGTAGTTTGCACTGTCTGCGCCCTGCACGCTGGTGCGGGGCTACCTGTATGACCGCTATATGCGGGGGGAGTGGGCAAAATCCCGCCAAAAGGCGTGTGATCTGCCCCATATTTCGCGGTATTTGATGAATTTATGCGTGACGACAGCAAGCTAAGGCTGTAGCATTTATCCCAAATAAGGCAGAAACCGGCTATCCGACACCAAGAGCGGGGCCCTCACAAGAAACCACAGGCGGACGCAATCATGACCCTGAATCTGACCATGCCGGAGCAACCGGACCTGAAGCCGCGTATCACCGTGTTCGGTGTTGGCGGGGCCGGCGGCAATGCTGTGAACAACATGATCGACCAGGCGCTGGATGGCTGCGAATTCGTGGTGGCCAATACCGACGCGCAGGCGCTTCAGCAAGCCAAGGCCAATGCCCGCATCCAGATGGGCGCGAAAGTGACCGAGGGGCTTGGCGCAGGCGCTCGCCCGGCGGTTGGTGCCTCTGCCGCCGAGGAAAGCATCGAAACCATCGTCGACCATCTCGTGGGCGCGCATATGTGCTTTATCACCGCTGGAATGGGCGGCGGCACCGGCACCGGCGCGGCCCCGATCATCGCGCAGGCCGCGCGTGAGTTGGGGGTGCTGACCGTCGGCGTCGTGACCAAGCCCTTCCAGTTCGAAGGCGCCAAGCGGATGCGGCAGGCCGATGAGGGTATCGAGGCGCTGCAAAAGGTCGTCGACACGCTGATCATCATTCCCAACCAGAACCTGTTCCGGCTGGCCAATGAAAAGACCACCTTCACCGAGGCGTTCGCGCTGGCAGACGATGTTCTGTACCAGGGCGTCAAGGGTGTCACCGATCTGATGGTGCGTCCCGGCCTGATCAACCTCGACTTCGCTGACGTTCGCGCGGTGATGAACGAGATGGGCAAAGCCATGATGGGCACGGGCGAGGCCGAGGGCGAGGATCGCGCCGTGCAGGCCGCCGAGAAGGCAATTGCCAATCCGCTGCTCGACGAAATCAGCCTCAAGGGCGCGCGCGGCGTTCTGATCAACATCACCGGCGGCTACGACCTGACCCTGTTCGAACTGGATGAGGCCGCGAACCGCATCCGCGAAGAAGTGGACCCTGAGGCCAACATCATCGTCGGCTCGACGCTGGACACCGACATGGAAGGCAAGATGCGCGTGTCTGTCGTGGCGACCGGGATCGACGCCATCGACGTGCACCAGGACATTCCGGCCCCGATGCGCCGCCTGCACACCGACTCTGTCGCCTCGTCGCGGGGATCGGCTGCCGTTGCCGCCGCCCCGGTAATCGAGGAAGAGCCGGAATACGAAGAGCAGCCGGCCGCCGCTGCGGTACCCGAGCCGAGCCTGTTCACCCGTTTCGACGCCGAAACCGCCCATGAGCAGGCCGAAGATCTGTTCGAAGAAGACGTGCCGAGCCCGGCCTATCGCCCGCAGGTTGCCGAGGCTCCGGCCCCGCAGCAGCCGCAGGCCCGTCAGGCGACCGAGGAAGACTATGTCGCGCCGCGCGCCAATACCGGCCGCGCCTCGCCCGAGACGATGGATCGCCTGCGTGCCGCCATCGCCAAGGACAACCCCGGCGGGCGTGCGCCCGATCCGGAAACCGGCGATGCCACCCGCGGCGCGGGTCGCTTTGGCATCAATTCGCTGATCAACCGGATGACTGGTCATGGCGAGGAAGCCCCGGCGCAACAGCCCCGCCGCCAGCAGCCAAACCTTTCGAGCCACAGCTCGCACGAGGACGATCATGTTGATCCCGAGCAGGATCGGATTGAAATTCCGGCCTTCCTGCGGCGTCAGGCGAACTGATCCCCGTCACAATCAATCGGAAACGGCCAGCCAATCGCTGGCCGTTTTCTTTTTGGATGCAGGGGGTTAACGCCTGTCCGCCAAGCGGGTGGCGAGATTCTGCCGACCCGTCGCGGCTTTGTTGCAGGGAGTCACAATCGTTGAATTGTTAATGACGCGCGCGGAAGGTAAGCCCTTGGTCACACCATCAGGACGTGGTCCGCGACGGTGTTGGGGGACAAGATCAAGGCAGAGCCGGCGTCGCCGCGGCCATGATCGAACCGACAGCTTTGGAGCGCGATTTGCAAGCGACCATCAGATCGAACATACAGTTTACGGGGATCGGGCTACACTCTGGCCGCCCTGTCCGCATGACCATAAAGCCCGCGTCTGCCAATGTGGGCATCTGGTTCCGCCGGGTCGATGTCACCGACCGCGACAACCTGATCGCGGCACGCTACGACTCGGTTCCTCAAAGCCAGCTTTGTACCATCCTGCGCAATGAGGCGGGGGTCGAGGTCTCGACTGTCGAACACCTGATGGCGGCACTTGCGGGCTGCGGTGTGCATAATGCGCTGATCGAGATCGACGCTGGCGAAGTGCCGATCCTCGATGGCTCTGCCGCTCCGTTCGTTCGCGGTATTCTCTCACGCGGGGTGCAGGGGCAGGGAACGCCGATCACCGCGATCGAAGTTCTGAAGGAAATCACCGTCGAAAGTGGCGCCGCCCGTGCCACGTTGCGGCCTGCATCCGCGTTGAAGATGCGTTTCGATATCGACTTCGACGACGCCGCCATTGGCAAGCAATCCCGTGAAACGCTGCTGTGCAACGGCCATTTCGTGCGTGAGCTGTGCGACAGCCGCACCTTCTGCCGTCAGGCGGATGTCGAATTCATGCAAGCCAACGGCCTCGCGCTTGGCGGTGTGCCCGGCGAAAACGCGGTGGTGGTGGATGGCGAGTCCATCGTCAGCCCCGGCGGATTGCGCCACGCGGATGAACCTGTGCGTCACAAGATGCTGGACGCGCTTGGCGATCTGGCCCTTGCCGGGGCGCCGCTGTTTGCCGAGTACGAAGGGGTGCGCGCGGGTCACATGTTGACCAACCAGTTGTTGCGCACGCTGTTTGCCACGCCGGGGGCATGGCGCATGGTGGATTGCACGCCGCAACAGGCCGCAATGCTGCCCGGCGTCAATCTTCACCCCGAGGATCTGGCCGCCGTTGCGTGAAAGCGACCGGGGGTGAATTCAGGCGTTTTGCCCTCAGAATTAATGTGCTAGGACCAAGGTCAGTCAGGGCAGGCCAACGGGCCGCCGAAGGATGAGGCGTGAGGTTTCGAGCAATGGCACGGGGGCGGGGATTGCTGAGATCGGGATTAAAGGCGGGGCTGGCCGTTGTGCTGGTTCTTTCGCTGTCCGCCTGTGCGTCATGGCGCGAACGCAATCGTGAAGTTCCGCTGGAAGAACTTGACGCTCCGACGATCTTCCAGACGGCCGAAGCCCAGTTGGAACGCGACCGGCCCGACCGCGCCGCCGAGACCTTTTTGGAGGTCGAGCGCCTGCACCCCTATACGGATTGGGCACGCCGGGCGCTGATCATGGCCGCCTATTCCTATCATCAGGACCGCGATTACGAGAATGCCCGCGCTGCCGCGCAGCGGTTCCTCGATTTCTACCCGGCGGATGAGGATGCGGCCTACGCGCAGTATCTTCTGGCGCTGTCCTACTACGACCAGATTGACCAGGTCGGCCGCGACCAGGGCCTGACCTATCAGGCGTTGCAAGCGCTGCGTGTCGTCATCGAACGCTATCCGGACAGCGAATACGCGTCGTCCGCGATCCTGAAATTCGACCTTGCCTTCGACCACCTTGCCGCCAAGGAAATGGAAATCGGCCGCTATTACCTGCGGCGCGAGAACTACACCGCGGCGATCAACCGGTTCCGGGCGGTGGTCGAGCAATTCCAGACCACCAGCCACACGCCCGAGGCCCTGTTGCGCCTGACCGAAGCCTATCTTGCGCTCGGCCTACCGCAAGAGGCGCAGACGGCTGCCGCCATTCTCGGGCACAACTTCCAGTCTTCGCCGTTCTACGACGACGCCTTTCGCCTGCTGAACGATCAGGATCTGGCGCCGGAAGCGGCGGGGGAAAGCTGGCTGCGCGAGATCTGGCAACGGACCGTGCGCGGGCAGTGGCTCTGATCCCACGGGGCCATGAGGGCTGAGATGCTGCGCAGTCTCGACATTCGCGACATGTTGATCATCGACCGGCTGGATCTGAGTTTCCAGCCGGGTCTGAACGTGTTGACCGGCGAAACCGGCGCGGGCAAGTCGATCCTGCTCGATTCGCTCGGCTTTGTTCTGGGCTGGCGCGGGCGCGCAGATCTGGTGCGCTCGGGCGCTGAGCAGGGCGAGGTGGCGGCGGTCTTCGACCTGCCCGCGGGGCATGGCGCCCACGCGGTGTTGGAGGAGGCGGGCCTGCCCGCCGGAGACGAATTGATCCTGCGCCGTGTCAACACGGCGTCGGGGCGCAAGACGGCGTGGGTCAACGACCGGCGGGTGTCGGGCGAAGTGCTGCGGGCGTTGTCGGACACGCTGGTGGAATTGCACGGGCAACAGGATGACCGGGGCCTGCTGGACCCGCGCCGCCATCGTGACATGCTGGATGATTTCGGCGGGCTGGGGGAGGCGCGGGCCGAGGTGGCCAAGCTGTGGCGAGCCGTGTCCAGCGCGGGCAAAGCGTTGTCCAAGGCAGAAGGCGACCTGGCCGAATTGCAGGCCGAAGAGGATTTCCTGCGCCACGCGGTCGGTGAATTGGACGCGCTCGACCCGCAACCGGGTGAAGAAGAGACGCTCGATGCCCGCCGTCGCCTGATGCAAGGGGCGGAGAGGATGCGCACCGATGTCGCCCGCATTCTGGAAGTGTTGGGATCGCAGGGTGCCGATGGCGCGATGTCGGATGCCATGCGCTGGCTCGACAGCTTGACCGACAAGGCCGAGGGCGCGCTGGAGGCCCCGATGACGGCACTGGAACGCGCCATGGTCGATCTGGGTGAGGCGCAGGCGGGGGTTGAAAGCTTTGCCGATCAATTGAGCTTCAACCCCGCCGAACTGGACGAAACGGAAGAACGGCTGTTCGCGCTGCGCGGACTGGCGCGCAAGCACGGGGTGCTGCCCGATGACCTTGGCGATTTTGCCGAGACGCTGCGTACCCGGCTGGCGGCGCTGGACCGGTCAGAGGCGCATATGGGCGAACTGCGAGGCGCGTTGGACGCGGCCCGCGCGGCCTATGACCGGGCCGCCGAGGCCCTGAGCACGGCCCGCAAAGAGGCCGCGCACCGGCTGGATGCGCGGATCATGCAAGAGCTTGCACCG
Source organism: Nioella nitratireducens (assembly GCF_001879715.1). Classification (GTDB taxonomy): domain Bacteria; phylum Pseudomonadota; class Alphaproteobacteria; order Rhodobacterales; family Rhodobacteraceae; genus Nioella; species Nioella nitratireducens. Next base: position 41,083 of record NZ_MNBW01000013.1, read on the forward strand.
CTCAAGATGGAACGGGCGGTGTTCGAGACGCAGATCACCGAAGACTCGCCCGGTCCCACCGGCCGCGACGCGGTGGTTTTTGCCGCCCGCACCAATCCCGGAGCGCCGATCGGGGCGTTGAACAAGATCGCCTCGGGCGGGGAATTGTCGCGGTTCCTGTTGGCGATGAAGGTCTGCCTGAGCGAACGCGCCACCGGGCTGACAATGATCTTTGACGAGATCGACCGCGGTGTCGGCGGGGCCACGGCGGATGCCGTGGGGCGGCGGCTGTCGACGCTGGCGGATGGCGGGCAGGTGCTGGTCGTGACGCACTCGCCACAGGTGGCCGCGCTCGGGGCGCATCACTGGCGGGTCGAAAAGCAGGTCGAGAACGAGATCACGCTGAGCAGGGTCGTGCCGCTGGATGCGCAGGCACGGGTGGATGAAGTCGCGCGGATGTTGTCGGGCGATACGATCACGGAAGAGGCGCGCGCCGCAGCTCGGGCGCTGTTGCCGAACTGAGACGCCGGACGAAACGGTGTCCCCGTTCAGCGAGAGCAGATATAGGCGTAAACGCGGTTGGCCCGCCCCGGCGGCTGAAACTCGATATGGTCGAGCCTCGCACCGTAACTGATTAGATCTACGGGAAAAACGTCAATTCCGGGGGCGTTGAGAAGCACCCGCTGCTCTTCAATCGCGTAGTTGACGCGCAAGGCCAGATCGCTGCCGTCGAGCATCAGCAGGATGCCGTAGTCGAAGGTCACGGGATCGCTACAGGTCGATGGCACCGTGCCCGGCGTCAGGCGCAGCGGCTCTTCTCGCATGGTCCAGCGGCCCACGAGGAAATCGGGCGCGGCGGGATGAAACGTGTCATAGTCCTGCATGACCCGGTATTCATCGACATAGGCGGCGAAACTGCGGCTCTCGCGCAGTTGCGACAGGTAGAGGGCCGGGTCTTCTTCGCGCAGGGTTTCGAAATACGCTTCTGCACGCCCGTCCAGCACATTCAGCACCGTGAAATAGACCCCGATTGCAATGGCAATCGCCCCGTATGACAGCAGTTCGACGCGCGAGGGGCGGTACCGATGCCATTGTCTTGAGCTGCTCATTTCCGGGATCGTCCTTCGTGTCTTGCGTGGCTGTGCGGCGTTGGCCCCCACCCAAAGGTCTTTGCATTGTGCGCCGCAACGGCGTAGCTCAAAGCAATGATTCCCGAGAGGGGAGTCGGTCGGGCCGCGGGCAATCTATAGTCATGGCGGCTGCCAACTACAATTGCTGCAAGAGATCATGACCGAGAAGACTGCTTTTCCCGACCTCGCCAATCAACCCACCACCACCCGAAATGCGACGATCATCGCCCTGTCCTTGATCGCAGTCGCCATCGGAATCGTGACGGGGATCGGGGCCATCGTTCTGCGCTACCTGATCTCATTGATCCACAATTTCTTCTTTCTGGGCACGATTTCGCTGGATTACGACGCCAACGTGCCGACGCCGCCATCGCCCTACGGACCGCTGGTCATCCTTGCGCCGGTGGTGGGCGGGGCCATCGTGCTTTACCTCGTGCGCCGCTACGCGCCCGAGGCCAAAGGTCACGGCGTGCCCGAGGTGATGGATGCCATCTATTACCGCGACGGTCATATCCGGCCCGCGGTGGTTCTGATCAAGTCGCTCGCCTCGGCCCTGTCGATCGGGTCGGGTGCGTCGGTGGGTCGCGAAGGGCCGATCATCCAGATCGGGTCGGGCATCGGGTCGGTGCTGGGACGCGCGTTCAACCTGCGCAGCTGGCAGGTCATCACGCTGGTGGCCGCGGGCGCGGGCGCCGGGATCGCCGCCACCTTCAACACGCCGCTTGGTGCGGTGATGTTCGCGGTCGAACTGATGCTGCCGGAATTCAGCGCCCGCACCTTGCTGCCCGTCGTTCTGGCGACCGGCACCGCGACCTATGTAGGGCGGCTGGCCTTCGGGATGGAGCCAGCCTTCCTTGTCGCTGCACATAACCGGCCCGATGTGTTCGTGCCGCTGTCGGTTGATATGCTGCCGCTTTACGTGGTGTTTGGCCTTTTGGCCGGGGTCGCAGCGTGGTTGTTCGTCAAGGTGCTCTACAGGACGGAAGATTTCTTCGACGATTGGCAGGCAAACCCCTATCTCAAGAATGCCGCCGGGATGCTGTCGCTTGGCGTTCTGATGTATGTGCTGCTGCTGACCACGGGCCAGTATCATACCGAAAGCGTCGGCTACGCCACCATCGAGGCGGTGCTGACCGGGCAACTGGCCGCGCCCGCCTTTCTGATCCTGCTCTTCGTGCTCAAGATGATCGCAACCTCGGTCTCTCTCGGGGCAGGGGCGTCAGGCGGGGTGTTCTCGCCGTCGCTGTTTCTTGGTGCGACCCTTGGTGGCGCGTTCGGCGGTGTGCTCGACCTTATGTTCCCGCATCTGGGGTTCCACCCGGTGACCTTCGCCCTGATCGGCATGGCGGGGATCGTGGGGGCCTCGACCGGGGCGGCGCTGACGTCGATCATGATGCTGTTCGAGATGACCGGCGATTATACCATTACCGTGGCCGCGATTATCGCCGTGGTCTGTGCCGTGGGCATCCGCCGCAAGCTGTCGGATGATGACATCTACACCACCAAGCTCAGCCGCCGGGGCCACCACATCCCGCGCGAAAGCCGGTCGCACAGTTTCTCGATCCGTCGTATCGGAGAGTTGATGGCGCCAGCGGTGGCGGTGTTCGAACGGTCCGATCTGGGGTCGACCGGTGTGGTCGATACCGAGCTTGGCAAGGAAAGGGTCTACGCTGTCGTGATCGAAGGGCGGCATGTCGTCGGAATCGTGCGGGTGCATCCCGAAGACCCAACCAAGCGCCATGGGCCGCTGATCGCCCCGGTGGGCTACGCGGTCGAGTCGAACTTTCTGCAAGGGGCCATGACCCGCATGGCCGACCGGGATCACGCGGCGCTGCTGGTGGTGCCGGATGGCAAGATCGCCCGCCCTGAAAACGTCGTGGGTGTCCTGACCCGCGAGGCGATCGCCACCTCTGTCCTGCGCGACTATCGCAGCTGACCCGCCGCCCTTGAAACCGGTGGACAAGCCGGGGGGCCTTGGGTCTACTCGGGCGCGCCAGGGGGCGAAGTAACCGGGGGTAGCGGGGCGTGACGCAAGGCGGCAGGGCAGGAATGGAGCTTGGGATTTGGGGCCATTGGCCCCGGTCCCCGTCTGATGCGCGGGCCAAGCCATGAACCCGCCCAAATCCCCTTCATCCTCTGGCCCCGCCTTGGATGACCGTGCGGGCGCGCTGCGCGGTCTGTGGCGGGCGTTCAGGCAACACGGCCCCAAACAACTGCAACTCTGGCTGGTCGCGCTGTTCATCGGGACAGCGGCAGGCTTTGCGGCGCTGATCTTTCGCAAGGGGATCGACTGGCTGCAATCGGCGCTCTACCGCACCGAGGATGTGGCGCGGCTGCACAGCCATGCGCAGACGCTGCCGTGGTACTGGATTCTGGCCATCCCGGTGGCGGGAGGGCTGATCGTCGGGCTGATCCTGAACCGCTTTACCGAGGACGGGCGCGCGCATTCCGTGGCCGAGGTGATCGAGGGGGCCGCGCTCAATGGCGGGCGGGTCGAGGGGCGGGCCGGGATCGCCTCGGCCATCGCATCGTGGATCACGCTCAGCTCTGGCGGGTCATCGGGGCGGGAAGGGCCGGTGGTGCATATCGCGGGCGTGATTGCGACATGGGTGTCGGATCGCATCGGCAACGACGCCGTGACCGCGCGCGACCTGTTGGGGTGCGCGGTCGCGGCCGCAGTGTCGGCCAGCTTCAACGCGCCGATTGCCGGGGCGCTTTTTGCCATGGAGGTGATCCTGCGCCATTTCGCGGTGCATGCCTATGCCCCCATCGTCATTGCCTCGGTTGCGGGCACGGTGATCAACCGGCGGGCTTTTGGCGATGTGACCGAGTTCACCTTGCCCGATACCAGCGTGTTGGCATTCTACGAGGAATTGCCAGCCTACCTGATCCTTGGCCTCGTGTCGGGGTTGGTGGCGGCGGCGCTGATGTGGTCGATCTTCTGGGCCGATGGCTTTGGCACGCGCGTGCAGCGGCGGTTGAGGGTGCCGCGGGCCCTGCGCCCGGCGGTTGCGGGGCTGTTGCTGGGCGTTATCGCCATCGGCTTTCCGCATGTGATCGGGGTCGGCTATGAAACCATCTCGGCGGCGCTGACCGGCCAATTGCTGATGCACGAGGCGATGATCTTCGCCGTGCTCAAGGCCGTCGCGGTCACGATCACCCTTGCCGGGCGGATGGGGGGCGGCGTGTTTTCTCCGTCGCTGATGATGGGCGCGCTGTTGGGGCTGGCCTTCGGTTTCATCGCCACCGCGATCTTCCCCGAAGTGTCTGGGTCGGAAACGCTCTACGCGCTGGCGGGGATGGGGGCGGTCGCGGCGGCGGTGCTTGGCGCGCCGATTTCCACCACGCTGATCGTGTTCGAGCTGACCGGCGATTGGCAGACGGGGCTGGCGGTGATGATCTCGGTCTCGATCTCGACCGCGGTGGCCAGTCGGCTGGTGGACCGCTCGTTCTTCCTGACGCAACTGGAGCGGCGCAATATTCACCTTGCCGCCGGGCCACAGGCCTATCTGCTGTCGATGTTCCGGGTGGGCCGCGTGATGCGTCCGTTGACAGACCGGCCAGACGAGGCAGAGGCCCTGTTGACCCTGATCGAGCAGGGCATTTACCTCGACCGCAACGCGACGCTGGAACGGGCCCTGCCAACCTTCGAGCGGTCGGGGCTGGATATGGTCCCGGTCGTTACCCTGTCCCCCGGCGACGCACCGCCGGCGCTGGAGGGCGTGCTGTACCATGTGGATGCGCTCAAGGCCTATAACCGGGCCCTCGCCGCGACGGCGGCAGAGGAGCATAGCTGACGCCGGGGCCGGTTTCCGCTATGCTGACGGCTTTCAATGCGGTTCATTTTGCGGAGAGCACCATGTTCAGGAGACTTGTTTCACTGGCCCTTTTCCTCTTGTCCACTGGTCCGGCGGCAGCGCAGGACCGTGCCGAAGCCATCCTCGATTTCCTGTCACATCTGCCCATGGGGGCCGGGGAAGATACGATCGAAATCTGGTACGGCACGCCCATTCCTGTGCAACCTGTGGTCCTGTTGGCGGAATTGCGCGGGGCCGAGATCCAAGGCGACATGGACCCATTCCTGCGGACGTTTCCCCGCACTTTGGGCGAAGGCGCGGCGTCCCGGCTGGATGAAATCGCGGCCACGCACGGGTTCGATTTTCTGGCGGCCCGGTCCTACGCCACGATGGACCAACGACCTGCCCGCGCCGCCGTGATCGACTTGCCCCCTGACATGGCCGCCGGGGTGGCCCCGGCCCTGACAGCCAATCTGGGATATGCAGAAGAGCTGCGAGCCGGGCGTCCGATCCTGGCCCGGGGTGAGGATTTCGAGACAAATTTCCGTCAGCGCGATGATGTGTTTGCCTATCGCATCGGCTATGCGTCGCGCGTCTGGATCGACGGCGGGCTGCTGGTGCAGGCCGGGGATTGGGGGACGATGGATCGCGCCTTGGCCGCTCCCGCAGGGTCCGTTGGCATGGCCCCGGATGCGCGCGCGATGATCAATATCCTTGATGCAGATCTCGACGCGCCGGGCAACGTCGCAGCTATTCGGCTCTACCTCAACCTTTCGCAACAGGGATTGGGCCGCGCCATCATGGTTGCCGATATGGTTAATGGCATGGACGAAAGCGGCGTCTTCGCGATGATCGTCGAGGATGCCGCGACGGCGCAGTCCATGGTTGCCGCCGCCGAGGCCGCATGGACCACGGAACCCAACCCGGCGACACGTCGCCCCATGGCCGAGATGATGCACGGTGAGATGACCGCCCGCACGATGGAGATCGAGGGGCGGTCGATGGTCGTGTTAACGGTCTACGGCCCGCATCCGTTAGAAGATGTGCCGATCTGGCAAAACCGGCTGTCAGACCGGTTCGACATCTATCTGATGCAAGGCGTGCTGGCGTGGTTGTTCGACTAGGTCGCGCTCAGAGCTTCTCGACCGCCACGAGATTGGGATAGAACGCGAGGTAGCCTGCGATTGCGGCCACCTCTTCGTTCGGAGCGTCGTAGCTCCATGCCGCGTTCTTGATCACGGTGCTTTTGGTCACGATCGAATAATAGGTGGCATCGCCCTTGAAGGGGCAGTGGCTGGTCGTCTCCGAGGTGTCGAGGAAGGCCATGCCGATATCTTCGCGGGGAAAATAAATGACAGGGGGATAGTTTCCCTCGGTCAGTTCCAGCGCGTTCTGCGACTCGCCCAGAACCGCGCCGCCAGCGCGCACAACCCAAGTGCCCTTGGCCTTGTGAATCTTGATATGCCTGTCCATTCCTGTCCCTCTCCCTCATCCGTGTTCCTGCTGGCCGAAAGACATGCCGCCCCGCTGTAACAGGATGATGTCACAGGGGGGCCGTGGCGCGGGCCAGCCACTCTGCCGTGTCCGGGGGCAGGTGCGGGCGCAACTTGTCGGCGATAGTGGCATGATAGTCGTTGAGCCAGCCGATTTCGTCCCTGTTCATTGCTTCTGCGTCAATCAGACGCCGGTCGACCGGGGCCCATGTCAGGGTGTCGAACGACAGCATGTCGCGGTCGTCACCGCCGGGCAGCGACGGGGCCTCGGTCACCACCAACAGGTTCTCGATCCTTATTCCGAAGGCGCCCTCGCGGTAGTAACCGGGTTCGTTGGAAAGGATCATGCCGGGCCTGAGCGGCAGGGTCGAGGCGCGGCTGATGCGCTGTGGCCCTTCATGGACCGACAGGTAGACACCGACCCCGTGTCCGGTGCCATGGTCGAAATCGCGCCCGGCGGACCAGAGCGGCGCGCGCGCCAGCGAATCCAGATCCCGCCCCGCGATCCCCTTGGGAAACCGTGCCCGGCTGACCGCGATCATGCCGCGCAGCACCTGGGTAAAGGCTGTCTTTTCCTCGTCGCCTGGTTCGCCCACCGGCAGGGTGCGGGTGATGTCGGTGGTGCCATCTTCGTATTGCGCGCCCGAGTCGATCAGAAAAAGCTGGCCGGGCGTGAGCGTGGCGTTGGTCTGCTCCGTCACCCGGTAATGGACAATGGCGCCGTTGGCCCCGGCACCCGCGATCGTATCGAAGGAAATGTCTCGCAGCACCCCGGTCTCGGCGCGGAATCCTTCCAGCGCGCGGGCGCAGTCGATCTCGGTCAGGCCGCCCTTGGGCGCGGTTTCGTCGAACCAGTGCAGAAAGCGGGCAAAGGCCGCGCCATCGCGGATATGCGCCGTTGTCGTGGCGGCGATCTCGGCGGGTGTTTTGCAGGCCTTGGGCAGAATGCAGGGGTCTTCTCCCGGCGCGACCTCGATCCCGGCGGCGTCCAGCACCATGCGCACCTTGTGCGGCGCGGTGGCGGGATCGACACGCACCGGCCCGCTCAGCCCGGCAAGGACGGTTTCGAAGTCGTCCCAGGGTTTGAGGGTGATATCGGGGTCCGGTCCCAGACCGTCGAACTTGGCCGGGTCCGAGAACAGTGTGACATGACCCTCGCGGTCGAGGATCGCGAAAGTCTGCACCACTGGAAGATGCGGCAGGTCGCTGCCCCGGATGTTGAGCAGCCAGCAAATCGAGTCGGGCAGCGTCAGGACCGCCGCCGTGTGCCCTGCCTTGGCCAGGGCCTGGGCGATGTCGGCCCGCTTCTGTCCCGAAGTCATGCCCGCCAGCTTGGCCGGATAGGTCATTGCTGGCGCATCGGGGCGGTCGGGCTGTTCGGGCCAGATCGCGTCGATCTGGTTGGCAACGGGGCGCAACGTGATCTGGGCCGGGGTCAGGGCGGTTTCCAGCCTGTCCACCTCTTGCGAGGTATGCAGCCACGGGTCGAATCCGACAACGCCGCCTGGCGGCATCTGTTCCGCCAGCCAGTCCTCCAGCTTGGTTTCTGGCCACGGCACCGGCGTGAACTGGTCCAACGCCACTTGCGCCTTGACCTGCACCCGGTAGCGCCCGTCGATGAAGACGCCCGCCACCTTTGGCAACACCGCGCAGAACCCTGCCGATCCGGTAAACCCGGTCAGCCAAGCCAGCCGCTCGTCGCGCGGGGCGACATATTCCCCCTGATGCACATCGGCACGAGGAACCAGAAACCCGCTCAGCCCGCTGCGGGCAAGCGCCGCACGCAAGGAAGCCAGCCGGGGCGGTCCTTGATCGGGACTGGACGTTGCGGAATAGGTCTGAAACATGGAAATGGCCTTCATCGGGGGTATCTTTGCGCAGACTGTACTGCCGTCAGCGGTGCTGACAAGTTGGTGCGGGCAAACAGGTCATAACGTGGAATTGATTGATCCACGTCCATTCGGATTGACAGTTTAGGGAAGGCATAGTTTTAGTCGCAATATGAAAAAGTTGTTGACCACAGCCCTTCTGGCCACCGCCGCCCCGACCGCCCTTTTGGCGGACGAAGTGGTTGTGGGTGGCTTTTATGACATTGAAAACGACAGCCGGTCGCTGTCGTTGGCCTACCATTCCGACCCGGTATGGACCCTCTGGAACCGCACCCAGATAGGATGGGCGGTTGGAACCCGGTTCGACGATGACCAAGATTTCTTCGTCGGCGCGGGAATTTCCACCCAGACCGCGCTGTCCGACCGGATCTATTTCTCGTTCCGGTTCATGCCCGGCTATTACGAGGCGGGCCGCAATGGCAATCCGCTCGGGGGGCCGCTGTCCTTCTGGAGCGAGGTTGGTTTTGGCTATCGGCTGACGGACAGCTCTGCGCTGCTGCTCACCTACGACCATTTCTCCAACGCCTTCATCTACGATCGCAATCAGGGCGTTGACGCGTTCGGGTTGGCCTACGCCTATTCCTTCTGATCGTGTGGCGACCCGATTCCAGGGCGCCGAAGGCGGGGGTTATCCCGCCTTCCTTATTCCCAGAAACCGGGCGCGGGCACGCGGGTCGCTGTCGAACAGCGAGGCCAGTTGCTCGGTCATCGCGCCGGCCAGTTGCTCGGCATCGGTGATCGTGACGGCCCGTTCGTAGTAGCGCGTGACGTCATGGCCGATGCCGATGGCCAGCAATTCCACCGCGCGGCGTTTTTCGACCATGGCGATCACGTCGCGCAGGTGCTTTTCGAGATAGTTCGACGGGTTCACCGACAGGGTGGAATCGTCCACCGGCGCGCCATCGGAAATCACCATCAGGATTTTGCGTTGTTCGCGGCGGGCCAGCATCCGGCGATGCGCCCATTCCAGCGCCTCGCCGTCGATGTTTTCCTTCAGAAGACCTTCTTTCATCATCAGGCCCAGATTATCCCGTGTGCGGCGCATCGGGGCATCGGCGCCCTTGTAGATGATGTGACGCAGGTCGTTCAGGCGTCCGGGTTGCTGTTCCCGTCCGGCCCCCAACCATTCCTCGCGCGAACGGCCCCCCTTCCACGCGCGGGTGGTAAAGCCGAGGATTTCGACCTTTACGTCGCAGCGTTCCAGCGTGCGCGCCAGCACATCGGCACAGATCGCGGCGATGGAAATCGGGCGGCCCCGCATGGAGCCGGAATTGTCCAACAGCAGCGTCACGACCGTGTCGCGGAAGTCCATGTCCTTTTCGACCTTGAAGGACAGCGGCGTCGTCGGGTTGGCCACCACGCGCGCCAAACGGCCCGCATCCAGCACGCCTTCTTCCTTGTCGAATTCCCATGACCGGTTCTGTTGTGCCTGAAGACGGCGCTGCAGCTTGTTGGCCAGGCGGCTGACGGCCCCCTTCAGCGGTTCAAGCTGCTGGTCGAGATAGGCGCGCAGGCGTTCCAGCTCTTGCGGCTCGGCCAACTCTTCGGCGGAGATTTCCTCGTCATGTTCGGTGGTGAAGACCTTGTAATCGGGGTCGGCCTCGGAATGCGGGGCAGGGGGCGGCGGCTCCAGCGGGGCCTCGCCTTCGGGCAGTTCGGTTTCCTCGGCCTCTTCCATGTCGCCCTGGTCATCCATCTCGACCGAGGCCTGGCTGGCGTCCTGCTGTTCTTCCTGGCTCTGTTCGGGGCTGGCGTCGGCCTGATCGTCCTGGTCTTCGTCGGCATCGCCGGTCGAATCGGGATTGTCGTCGTCGTCCGCCTCGGCTTCCTCCTCGTTGTCTTCATCGAGGTCGTCGGGGTCATCCCCCAACTGGTCGCCATAGCCGAGGTCTTCGATCAACTGCCGTGTCAGCTTGGCGAAAGCGGTCTGGTCGTTCAGAACCTCGTCGAGATTGTCGAGGGTCTCGCCGCAGCGGTCTTCGATGAAGCCGCGCCACAGGTCCATGACATTCGCCGCCTCGGGCGGCAGATCGCGGCCGGTCGCAAGATGGCGGATCAGGTAGCCCGCCGCCGTAGCCAGCGGCGCGTCCGAGGCCTCGCGGATGTCGCCATAGCCCTTGCGCCGGGCTTCGTTCCCGATCTTGGCGTCGATGTTTCCGGCGGTGCCCGGCATGTGCCGGGCGCCCATGGCTTCGCAGCGGGCGGTTTCCATTGCGTCCATCAGGTCGCGCGCCATTTGCCCTTGCGGGGCATAGCGCGTGGCGGTGCCTGTGTCGTGATACTTGTGCTTCAACGCATAGGCATCGGCGGTGCCACGGGCCAGCAGCACCTCTTCGCGGGTCATCCGGCGGCTGATCTGCGGCAGGCGCACGGAATCGGCCGTCAGCCCCGGCGGATCGACCGAGTAGCTGATCCCCAGTTCAGGATCGTCGGCCATCACGCGGGTGGTTTCTGCCAGCGCCTTCTTGAAGGGATCGGCGGGGTTATCCGTAGGCTTCTTCATGACTCTCTATATGCACCTGCGCCGGGGCCGCGAAAAGAGGGGAATTCACCATGCCGCCGCGGCGGCGTGGTCAGCTTTCATCCCGTCGCGCGTGCGTGCTGGGCCGGGATCTGCCACTACGTGTTCACGGCGTGGCCTACTCGGCGGGTGGAGGGGCCAGAACCGACACGCAATCTTCGTTGTCAGCCATATAGAGTGGGTCTTCGGCAAAGGCCGGGTGATCGGCGGCCTGATTTGCGGCGAAGCGCGTGTGATAGGCGGCGGTCAACTCGGCCACCTCCCGGCTCGCTGCGTCAACCGCGGCGTCGTGCGTCATGCCATCGGCCTGCATCGCGTTGACGCCCGTGCTCATCAACAGCCCCACGATCATCTCGACCTGCGATTGCATGTCGGGATCGACCTGTTCGCCCAGATGCGCGGCGCTGGCGGCGAAAAAGGCGCTGCATCGAGTGGCGATGTAGGACAGGGGCGCACCGCCCGCAATCTCGTCACGAAGCGGCTGCATCTCTTGCGCGGCGACAGGCGTTGCCAGCCCAAGGGCCACCAGGGCGGCCAAGACGCGCATCACCCGAGGCTCATGCTTGCCGCGCTTTCCGGCAGCTCTTCGTCAAAGCAGCGCTGGTAGAACTCGGCCACGGTCTGGCGCTCCAGCTCGTCGCATTTGTTGAGGAACGACAGCCGGAAGGCATAGCCGACCGAGCGGAAGATCTCGGCGTTCTGCGCCCAGTTGATCACGGTGCGCGGGCTCATCACGGTGGAAAGCTCGCCATTCATGAACGCTGTCCGGGTCAGGTCGGCCACGGTCACCATCTGGCTGATCGTCTGGCGCCCGGCGGCGGTGTTGTAATGCGGGTTCTTTGACAGGACGATATTGGTTTCGGCATCATGCGACAGGTAGTTCAGCGTCGCCACAAGGCTCCACCGGTCCATCTGCGCCTGGTTGATTTGCTGGGTGCCGTGGTAAAGCCCCGTCGTGTCGCCCAGACCCACGGTGTTGGCGGTGGCGAACAGGCGAAAACAGGGATGCGGCGTGATGATCTCGTTCTGGTCCAGCAGCGTCAGCTTGCCGTCATGCTCCAGCACCCGCTGGATCACGAACATCACATCGGCGCGGCCCGCGTCGTATTCGTCGAACACGATGGCCACGGGGTTGCGCAGCGCCCAAGGCAGGATACCTTCGTGAAACTCTGTCACCTGCTTGCCGTCGCGCAGTTTGATTGCATCCTTGCCGATCAGGTCGATCCGGCTGATATGGCTGTCGAGGTTCACCCGCACGGCAGGCCAGTTCAGACGCGCAGCGACCTGTTCGATATGGGTCGACTTGCCGGTGCCGTGGTAGCCCTGGATCATCACGCGCCGATTGTGGCTGAAGCCTGCAAGGATCGCCAGGGTCGTATCGGGATCGAATTTGTAGGTCTCATCGCGTGCCGGAACCCGATCGGTGGCCTCGGCAAAGCCCTTGACCTTCATGTCGCTGTCGATGCCAAACACATCGCGGACTGAGATATCTTCGGTCGGCTTCACGGTCATATCCATTTCGAACCCGCTTTCTCGCTTGTTTTCGGCATATCGGGGACGTGTTGCACCATATTCCGGTGCGCCGCAAGAGGGCCTGCAACAGGTCGCAGCGGCATGACTTTTTTGCATTGCCTTGCCGCAGAGATCAGCTAGCTTCTTGGGGATGACCGCGCGAACCGACCTTGAAACCCTCATGGCCCGCCTTGTGTTGAAGGACCGCGAGGCGTTTCGTGCGCTTTTCTCTGCCACGTCTGCGAAACTTTTTGGGGTCTGCCTTCGTGTCTTGAAGGACAGGGGCGAAGCCGAAGATGCGTTGCAGGAGGTATATGTCAAAATCTGGAACCGCGCGGACCGCTATTCCAGTACTGGCCACAGCCCGATGACATGGCTGATCACGGTTGCCCGCAACCACGCGATCGACCGGCTCCGGGCCCGCCGCGCCGACAGCGATATCGGCGACCCGGACCTTGTCCTGTCCGACCCCGCCCCCGGCCCCGAGGCGCGCGCCATCGCCGCCGCTGAGGCCCGTCGGATTTCCGAGTGTTTCGGAGAGCTGGAACAAGCCCGTGCGGATGCCGTGCGGGGTGCCTATTTCGAGGGCGCGAGCTATGCTGCGCTCGCCGAGCGGTTCGACGTGCCGCTGAATACAATGAAAACCTGGTTGCGCCGCAGCCTGATGACCCTGAAGGATTGCCTCAGCCGATGAGCGACCGGCCCGACATCCCCCCTGACGACAGCGCCCGAGCCGCGGAATACGTGCTCGGCCTGCTGCCTGTGCAGGAGGCGCGCGAGATGCGGGCCGAACTTGGGCAGAATGCCGCTCTCCGGGCCGAGGTGCTGGCATGGGAACGCCGGTTCGCGGATATCGCGGAAAACGAGGTCGAGCCGGTAACCCCGCCCGCCGGAGTCGAGGCGCAGATCATGGCGCACCTCTTCCGCGAGGAACGGCGCCCATGGTGGCAGCGGTTCGGTTTGGGGCAGGTTGTCGGCGTGGCCGGTCTGGCCGCGATCGTGGCCCTTGGCGTCCTCTTCTACAGCAACCTGACGCAGCCGCTTCTGGTGCCCGAATACACCGCCCAGATCGTCGGCGAAGGCGACAGCCTTATCCTGTCCGCCGCGCTCGACGCCGACACGGGCGAGCTGTTGATCACCCGCGACATCGGCACCGTGACCACGGGCCGCGCGCAAGAGCTCTGGCTGATCGCGGGCGAAGCCGCCCCGGTCTCGCTTGGCCTGCTGGCGGAGGATACCGAGACCGTGCTGAACGTGCCGCAAGATCTGGCCGCGCGCTTCGAGGGCGGTGTTCTGGCGGTCAGCGACGAGCCGCCGGGCGGCTCGCCCACCGGTGCACCAACCGGCGCTGTCCTCGCCGTTGGTGAAGTAAATACCATTTAAAATCAGTACTTTAACCCGGGCCGGAAAACTTTTTTCACGGCCCGGTGAAACTTCTCTCGCGGTTGGCCCGTGGTTTCTAGCGAAGGTCCACAACGGGCCCTTCTGACAGAGAGGAGACTACGCTATGAAACTGAATATCCTGACCGCCGGTGTGACCGCACTCAGCCTTGCCCTTGGGGGCGCTGCCTTTGCCGCCTCGCATTCGGCAACTGGCAACCCGATGGTGGGCGGCGCGGCCATGTTCCCTGACCGCAACATCGTCGAAAACGCGGTGAACTCGGCCGACCACACCACGCTGGTCAGCGCTGTGCAGGCCGCGGGCCTCGTCGATACGTTGCAGGGCGAAGGCCCGTTCACCGTGTTCGCACCGACCAACGAGGCTTTCGCGGCGCTGCCGCAGGATCAGGTTGCCGCCCTGATGGAGCCGGAAAACCGGGGTCGTCTGCGGGAAATCCTGACCTGCCACGTGGTCGCCGCCAACGCGATGTCCGACGCGATTGCAGGCATGATCGCCGACGATGGCGGGGCGCATACTGTTCCGACCGTGGGCGGCTGCATGCTGACCGCGCGGATGGATAACGGCATGATCACCCTGACCGACGAACAGGGCCGGACCGCGACCGTGACCACCGCTGACGTGGTGCAGTCGAACGGCGTGATCCACGTGATCGACACCGTGCTGCTGCCCGGCATGTAAGACCACACCGGTCATCCGGCCCTTGCGCCCCCACACAGCAAGGGCCGGCCAATGCCGGGGGGTGGCCCGCGCGGGTTCTGTTATTTTTGCCCCTCCCTAGGGGGTCTTGCTCCGACAGGACCGCGTGAAACACAACAACCTGTCCCTGGTGGCGCTGCCCCCCGGTTACGGTCCCCGGCGTTTTCGCCGGGGGCTTTTTCTGTCACCCCCGGCCCGCGATGGCCCGACCGGCGGCCACGGCAGAGGACCACGCCCATTGAAAGTTGTACCCGCCAAGCCAGCCGGTCACGTCCATCACTTCGCCAATCAGGTAAAGCCCCGGCAGGTGCTGCGATTCCATGGTCTTGGACGACACCCCATCGGTCGCCACGCCGCCAAGCGTAACCTCTGCCGTGCGATATCCCTCGGACGAGGTGGGGGTCAGGCCCCAGTCTTCCAGCCGGTCGGACAAGGCCCGAAGCGCCCTGTCCGACTGGTCGCCCAGATTGCCGGACAGGCCCCACAGCGCGGCCAGATGCAGCACCAGGGCGCGTGGCAGATGGTCGGCCAATACAGTGGTCAACGCCTTGGCGCCGTCCCCCTGCCGCCGCGCGCGCAACGTGTCGTAGAAGGACAGATCGGGGCAAAGATGCACCGACAGCCGGTCGCCCTCTCGCCAGAACGACGAGATTTGCAGGATCGCAGGGCCGGAAAGCCCCCGGTGGGTGAACAGCATCGCCTCGTCGAAACTGGCGCCATTGCAGGCGATCCGCGTTGGCACTGCATTGCCCGCAAGCGGTTGGAAGGCGGTCTTCTGCTCTTCGTTGAAGGTCAGCGGCACAAGGGCGGGGCGGGTCTCGGTCAGCGAATGTCCGAACTGTTCCGCGATGCGATAGCCGATGCCGGTCGCCCCCATCTTGGGAATCGACTTGCCTCCGGTGGCCACCACCAGATTGGCGGCCCGCACCTGCATGGCGCGCCCCTCTTTCGCAAGCGCAACGTGAAAGGCGCTGCCGTCATGGCGGATTTCGCCCACCTCGGTGCGCAGCCACAGCTCCGCCGGGGTAATCTCGGCCAGCAGCATGGCGATGATCTCTTTCGCCGAGCCGTCGCAGAACAACTGCCCCAGCGTCTTTTCATGCCACGCGATGCCATGGCGCTGCACCAGATCGAGGAAATCCCACTGGCTATATCGGTTGAGCGCGGATTTGGCGAAATGCGGGTTCTGCGACAGGAAATTATCCGCCCCCGCATACATATTGGTAAAGTTGCACCGCCCGCCGCCGGAAATGCGGATCTTCTCGCCCGGCGCCTTGGCGTGATCCACCACCACAACATCCGGCCCCGCATGGGCCGCGCACATCAGCCCGGCCGCGCCGGCGCCAAGGATCAGGGTCTGGACAGCATGTTCAGTCATGGCCGCCTTGTGCGCAGCATGGGGCCCAAAGGCAAGGGCTTGCAGGCGGGCCGGGGCCGCGCCACCCTGTCCCCGGAATGAAAGGACAGACCATGGCACGCCAACGCATTTCCTCCGGCTCCGAGTTCGAGGCCAAGATCGGCTACTCCCGCGCGGTGCGCGACGGCGACTGGGTCTTCGTCGCGGGCACGACCGGGTTCGACTACGCCACGATGACCATCAGCGACGACCCCGCCGCGCAGGCCGACCAGTGCCTTGCCAATATCGACGCGGCCCTGCGGCAGGCGGGGGCCAGCATGGCCGACGTGGTGCGCATCCGCTATATCCTGCCCGACGGCGGTGATTTCGAACCCTGCTGGCCGGTGCTGGCGAAATGGCTGGGGGACGTGCGCCCCGCCGCCACCATGATCATCGCCGGGCTTATGGACCCGCGCATGAAGATCGAGATCGAGGTGACGGCGCGCATCGTCACCGCCTGACGCCGAAAATCCGGGCAGTGCACATGTGACGGGCGCATTGTGCGCGTGCGTTGCTTTCCACGCGCGTCTTGGCGCGTTATATCCTTGGCAACAGGCGCGAAACTGAGGTTCCCATGCAACGACCCGTGATCGGTATCATCGGCAATCATCACCTGATCAACGATCAGTATTCGACCCATGCGGGCGGCACGATGAATTCCGAAGCCATTGCCGAGGTGTCTGATTGCGTGCCGCTACTGATCCCGGCAGACCCGCGCTACGTTTCGACCGATGAGTTGATGGAGATTTTCGACGGCTTCCTGTTCACCGGCGGTCGCCCCAATGTCCACCCCGAAGAATACGGCGAATCCCCGACCGAGGCGCATGGTGCCTTTGACCGGTGCCGCGATGCCGTCAGCCTGCCGCTGATCCGGGCCTGCGTGGACCGGGGGCAGCCGTTTCTGGGCATTTGCCGCGGGTTCCAAGAGGTCAACGTCGCCATGGGCGGCTCGCTTTACCCGGAAATCCGCGACCTGCCGGGGCGGATGAATCACCGGATGCCGCCGGATGGCACGATCGACGAAAAATTCGCCTTGCGCCATTGCGTGACCTTCTCGGAAGGCGGGCCGTTCCATCGCCTGATGGCTGCGCGCGAGGTGATGACCAACACGCTGCACGGCCAAGGCATCAAGCAGCCGGGGCAACGGGTGGTGATCGACGGCACCGCGCCCGATGGCACGCCCGAGGCGCTTTTTATCAAGGACGCGCCGGGCTTTACCCTGTCCGTCCAGTGGCACCCGGAATACCGCGCTGCGGCCGATCCGGTCTCGCGCCCGTTGTTCGAGGCTTTCGGGCGCGCCGCCCGCGCTTGGGCCGAGGGCAGACGCGCCGTATCCGTGGATTGCGTGGCCTGAGTCACGCCAGTCGGGGCAGGGCACCCGGCCACAGCCGCCCGCGCGTCAGCAGCCACAGGCAAAAGCTCAGCTCGGCCGCCAGTGCGACGACATAGGCGGGTTGAAAGGCAATGGTCCAGTCCGGCGCGACCAGCCGCAACACGGCCCCGGTGATATAGACCGGTGCCGCCGCCGCCATCAGCCAACCCAGCCATGACGGCACGCCGTCGGCGCGCAGAACCACCAAGGCCAACAGCAGGCAGGACACGCCGAAAAAGGCGAGGCCAAGGTCATAGCCGACGGCCTGCATCGACATCTGGACAAGGGCCATGTCCTGTTGCCCCGGCCAGCCGCTGCCCGTGGTCAGGATGTGCAGCGCACTGGCCTGACCGATCAGGTTCGCGCCCAGGATGGCCGATTGCACCAGCCGAAACGCCGCCATCAACAGTGCAAGGCTGCGGCTGATCGGCAGGAACAGCAGATACAGCAACCCTGCCAGCGCGACATCGGACAGGATCATGATCAGGTCCAGCAGCATCGACCCCCGGAATGCGCCGAGGTGGTCGAGGATGGTCTCGGCCGTCGCGGCGGCATTCCCCGCAGAGATCAACGGCGCGCGCAGCACCAGGTCAGAGGTGATGCCACAGACGATGATGACAAGATAGAGCAGTCCGGCACTGCGGGCCTGCACAAGGAAAGTGGATCGGGGCATGGGGCAACTCCTTGGGTCACAGGAAGGATGCCGACGATTTACCCCGATCCGCCTTATGCGTTAATTGGCGAAGTCCGTTCACCTGTCATGCAAATATGCATGATTTGCTGGCTACTTGGCGTTCGGTCCGCGCAACTCTCGGATATGGCCGCGAATGGCGCGCCATTTCTCCGCCTCGTCCTTGTCACCGGCGCCTTCTGCGGCCAGCACTTTCTGCGCTGCCTCGGCCTCGGCGTCGTCGCCATGGGCACGATACAGCGCGTGGGCGTACTGGATTCGGTCGCTCATTCCCATCTTGGTCCTCCTCTGGTCAGATGAAAACGGGCTGCCATGATGGGGGACAGGCCCCGGTCGGGTCAAGGGCAGTGGTCAATGGCGGGCTGGGTGGCGTATCGGCGCCGGTCACTCCTCCGGCTCGATCAGGCGGATGTCGCCCGCGTCTGCAAGGTCGCGGATCGCGGTCACCACCTCGGCCATCGCCGCCTCGCCCTCGGGGCCACGAACAGTCCCGCGCGCCTCGGCATCGTCGCGCAATTGCTCGGCCATGCGTTTCGACATGTTTTCCAGCAGGAATTCCACGGCCACGGGGGCCGTTTCCATTCCGGCGGCCAGCGCGGTGGTCAGCGTGTCGGCCTCGACGGCGCGCAGTACCCGTGGCACATCGCGCGCCTCCAGCCGCTTGGGAATGTGGTCGAAGGTAAAAATCGCCTTGCGCACATCCCCCGCAAACCCGGCATCCGCCCCGTCCAGCCCCGCCAGCACCTTGTCGCGCGTCGCGGCGGCGGCGGCATTCAGGATGGCGCCCACGCGGTCGGCCGGGGCCACGGCAAAGGCCGGGGCGGGCTGCGCCTGCAACTGCTCCAGCAGCGAATGACCCACCCGCTCGATCGTCTCGGGGCCGATGCCCGAAGTCAGCGCCACCGCATGGGCCACCACATGCGCCCGATCCTCGGGCAGATCGGCCAGCAGGGCTGCGGCCTTGGCAACCGGCAGCTTCGACAGCAGGATCGCGCAGACCTCTGCACTTTCGCGGGCGAGCAGGGGTTTCAGGCGGTCCGGGTCGCTGGCCGCCACCCGGCGCCAGGGATCGGGCGGCCCCTCGGCCTCGGCCAGATCGGACAGCCGCCCGTGCGCCTCGTCCGACAGCCGGTCGCCCAGCATTTCCAGCGCGTCGGCCACCGTGCCGGGGAAGGTCAGCCCCAGTGTATCCAGCCGCTCCGCGAAATCGCGCGCCACCGTCGCCAGCGTGTCCCGGTCGATAGGCCCGAGCGAGGCCATGCGGCGCACCAGCGCCTCCTGCTGGCGCAGGCTGAGGCCGGTCAGCCGGGGCATGGCCCCTTCCGACAGCAGCAGCCGCACGATCACCGCCGCCTTTTCCGCGTTGGACAGCCGCGCCGCCCGCGCCACCGCCTGCCTTGGCTGGTCAATCAATTCCATCCGCGCGCCCCTTGCACCATTACTCACCCGGCGGGCAGGATCAGGGCACAGGGGTTAACGGGGCGTTGCACGGGCGGCGCGAAATGCCTTGGCTTTGGTGAAAATTGCAAAGGGGCGGAGGCCGACACGGCCCCCGCCATCCATCACAGGCCGGTATCTTCCGCCGCGCCGATCATCAGGTTGAGGTTCTGCACCGCCGCCCCCGACGCGCCCTTGCCAAGGTTGTCGAGCGTCGCGGTCACCGTGAAAATTCCCGCCTTTTCCATGCCATGCACCGAAATTTCCATCCGGTTCGTGCCGTTCAGCGCGCGCGGGTCCAACCGGTCCGGCGCGGCCACCACGTCGATGAAGCCGGCCTCGGCATAGAAGGCGCGGAACACCTCCTCCAGCGCGGCAATATCCGGCGCACCATGCAGCATCTCGCGGCGCAGATGCAGTTGCACGATCATGCCCTGGGCGTAATTGCCGACCGACGGCTGAAAGGCCGGCTGCCGGGACAGGCGTCCATAGTGCATGATCTCGGGCACATGCTTGTGGCCCTGGCCAAGCGCGTAGAGGAAGAAATCAGGCGCGGTGCCCGCGTCGAACTCGGCGATCAACGCCTTGCCGCCACCGGTATAGCCCGACACGCCGGTCAGCGTCAGCGCGGCGTCCCCGGCCACAACGCCCGCATCGCGCAGCGGCCGGATCAGTGCAATCGACCCGGTGGCGTAGCAGCCCACATTGGCCACATGCCGCGCGCTGGCGATGGCCGCGCGCTGGCCGGGCAGTTCCGGCATCCCGTAAACCCAGCCCGTCGCAACCCGATGCGCGGTCGAGGCGTCGATTATCCGGCAATCGCCCGCCAGCGTCACCGCCTCGATCGCCGCCGCGTCCGGCAGGCACAGGATCGCCACATCCGCCTCGGCAAAGGCGTCGGCCCGCGCGGCAGGATCTTTTCGGCGCTCATGATCCACCGACACAAGGGTAATATCCTCGCGGCCTTGCAGCCGGTCGAGAATTTGCAGACCGGTCGTGCCGGCTTCCCCGTCGATGAAGACCTTTGCGGTCATGAGCGTGTCCTCTGTGTTCTGGTTGGTGTCGCAACGCCGTGTACCCGGTTCCGGGCGCGGTCTCAACGTGAAAGGCCGGCTCAACGCGGGCGGAAAAACCGCACTGGCCCCCGGGGCGGCCCATGGCTAGTCTCTCGGCAGACAGGACAAGGGCCCCGGCATGGCGATCTACAACCTCGGCTCGATCAATATCGACCACACCTACCGCATGGCACATCTGCCCCGTCCGGGCGAAACGCTGGCCGCGCGCAGCCTTGTGACGGGGTTGGGCGGCAAGGGCGCGAACCAGTCCATCGCCATCGCGCGGGCGGGGGGGCTTGTGCATCACATCGGCGCGGTCGGCCCCGAGGGCGACTGGACCGCCGCGGCCCTGTCAAAGGCCGGGGTGCGCACCGATCACATCGCCCGCGGCGCCACCCCCACTGGTCACGCGATCATTGCCGTCGACGACGGGGCGGAAAATGCCATCATTCTCTTTCCCGGCGCCAATCGGCACATCGGCATGGCGGCGGTCGGCGCGGCCCTTGCCGGGGCAGTGCCGGGCGATTGGCTGCTTTTGCAAAACGAGACCAGTGCCGGGGTCGAGGCCGCCCGGCAAGCCAAGGCGCAAGGGCTGAAGGTCGCCTATTGCGCTGCCCCCTTCGACAGCGCGGCGGTGCGCGAGATCCTGCCCTTCACCGACCTCCTGTCGGTGAACGAGGTCGAAGAGGCCCAATTGCTGGCCGATCTGCCGACTGAGGCCCTCGCCGGCACCGCGCGCCTTGTCACCTACGGCGCAAAAGGCGCAGCGTGGCGGGCGGATGGGCAGGATGTTGCGGTGCCCGCGCTGCCGGTCACGCCGGTGGACACCACCGGGGCAGGCGACACCTTCCTTGGCTACGCGCTGGCCGGGCTGGACCAGGGCCACGACATCGCCCAAAGCCTCGCCCGCGCCGCCGCCGCCGCCGCCCTGCAAGTGACCCGCCCTGGCGCGGCCGAGGCGATCCCCGACGGGGCCGAGGTCGACGCCTTCCTCGCGGCCCGTGCCAACCGCTGACGCCCCCCGTTCAAGGTCAGGGCACGGGCGTGTCTGGCGTCAACGGTTGCCCCGCGCGGCCCGCCCTCAATGGGTGCGTTGGCCGCGAATCTCGCCCGGCGTCATCCCGGTCCAGCCGCGAAACGCGCGGTAAAAGCTGTTGGGATCACGAAACGCCAACAGGTACGAGATTTCTTCGATGCTGATATCCTGTTGCCGCAGGTAGTGCAGCGACAGCTCGGTTCGGGTGGCATTCAGGACCGATTGGAAACTCTCGCCCTCTTGCTTCAGCCGCCGATGCAGGCTGCGGGTGCTCATGCCCAGATGGCTGGCCAGCGCCCCCGATGTCGCACGGCCCGCCGGCAGCATCTCGACCAGCGCCGCCCGCACCCGCTTCGCGGTGGACCGCGTCGGACCGCTTTCAACCATCGCGCTTTGCAGATGCGGCTCGAACATCGCCCAAAGGTCGTCGTCATGGCTGATCAACGGCAAGCGCGCGACCTCGTCCGACCACAGCAAGCCGCCCTCGTTCCCATAGGTCACTTCCGTGCCCAGAAACCGCGCCAACCGGGCCGGATCGCCGGGATAGGCGGGCAGGGTAAAGCGGCGGGGAACGACCTCTTCGCCGGTCTGGTTGCGGATCAGGTTGACCAGGAAGATCAGCTCGAAGGCCAGCAGGCTGTCGGGCAGGGGCTCTGCCGGATCGACCGACCCGAACCCCAGAAGCAGCCCCGCCTCTTGCCGCGCGACCATCAGCCGGAACGGCCCTGCCAGCGGCTTGAACAGCGACAGCCGTTCCAGCCCGACCTGCACTGTCGGGCTACAGGCAAAGGCAAAGACGGCGGGCACGAATTGGCCCCGCGCGGTCGCCATGGCCAGATCGAAGGCCATTTCCGGCCTGCGCAACTCGGCCTCCGCCGCGCGCCACAGGTCAAAGACCTGCCGCGCCGTTGCTCCGCGCTGCTCGTGTTCCAGCATGTCGGGCGGCATCCCGGCCCGGCGCAGCACCCGCTGCGGGTCGATCCGCAGCGCCCGGCACAAAAGCATCATGGATTTGGCGAAAGGGTATCTGTCGGTCGGGGCCATCACCTGCGTCCTTGCCAGTTTCAAGGCGCAGCCTATCCCCGACGGCAGGGGTGGGTCACTGGCAAATCCCGCCAACTCGCTTGCAAAACCGGCCCCGAGGCCCTGGTTCGTCGTCGCGAAAAATCGCCAAAACGGTGCACAGGGGGTGTACAGGGGGTGTACGCGGGGCGACGACGGCCTGTTTCGGCCTCGAAACGCCCTAATCGGACAGCGCGCGCCAGCCAATATCGGTGCGGTTGAACCCCTCTGGCCAGTCCACCTGCTCCACCATCGCATAAGCCCGGTCGCGCGCCTCTTGCAGGCTGTCCCCGCGCGCCGTCAGGGCCAGAACCCGCCCCCCCGTGGCCAGCAATTTGCCGTCCCTCCGGGTGGTGCCCGCGTGAAAACACATCTCGTGGCTTGTCTCAGCAATAGCGCTCAACCCATTGATCTCTGTGCCTTTTTCATAGGGTCCGGGATAGCCTTTGGCCGCCATGACCACGGTCATCGCATGGTCATCGGCCCAGTTGACGGCCATCTCGGCCAGACGCCCCTCGGCGGTGGCCAGCATCAGGTCCAGCGCCTGCGCGCCTAGGCGCAGCATCAGGCATTGGCACTCGGGATCGCCAAAGCGCACGTTGTATTCAATTAGCTTCGGCTGCCCGTCCTTGATCATCAGCCCGGCAAACAGAACCCCCTGGAAAGGCGCCCCCCGTTTCGCCATTTCCGCCATCGACGGCTCGATGATTTCTTCCATTGTTTTCCGAATGATAGCATCCGTCATCACCGGCGCGGGAGAGTAGGCGCCCATGCCCCCGGTGTTGGGCCCTTCGTCGCCATCATAGGCGCGCTTGTGGTCCTGCGCGGTGCCGATGGGCAGCACGGATGTGCCGTCCGACAGCACGAAAAAGCTGGCCTCTTCACCGTCGAGGAATTCCTCGATCACCACATCCGCGCCCGCCCCGCCAAAGGCCCCGCCGAACATGTCGTCGATGGCGGCAAGCGCGGTTTCCTGGTCCATCGCCACGATCACGCCCTTGCCCGCGGCCAGCCCGTCGGCCTTGACCACGATCGGCGCGCCTCGGGCACGGATATAGTCCTTGGCCGGGCCTGCCTCGGTGAACCGGGCATAGGCCGCCGTGGGGGCGTTCGAGGCGTCGCAGATCGCCTTGGTAAAGCTTTTGGAGGCCTCCAGTTCCGCTGCCGCTTTCGACGGGCCGAAGGTCAGGATACCGGCGTCACGCAGGGCGTCAGCGACGCCTGCTGCCAGCGGCGCTTCCGGGCCGATGATAACGAAATCAATGGCTTCCTCGGCGCAGAGGTCCAGCACCGCGCCCGTGTCCTCGGCATTGATCGCCGCGCATTGCGCGATGGTT
This sequence comes from Nioella nitratireducens, assembly GCF_001879715.1. Taxonomy (GTDB): domain Bacteria; phylum Pseudomonadota; class Alphaproteobacteria; order Rhodobacterales; family Rhodobacteraceae; genus Nioella; species Nioella nitratireducens. The sequence continues at coordinate 64,888 of NZ_MNBW01000013.1, forward strand.
TCGATGCCGCCATTCCCCGGGGCCACGATCAGCTTGTCGCATTTGGGGTTTTGCAACACCGCCCATGCCAGCGCATGTTCGCGCCCGCCGCTGCCAAGGATCAGAATATTCACGGCCCGTGTCCCTCGTCTGGAAATCCTGAGGTCTCCTAGCGAATGCAGGCGGGGCATACAAGCAAGGCGCTTTGGGCTGGCCCCCGGAAAGGCCGGGCGCTAGGGTCTCGCGCATGAGTGATTTGCTGGACGACGACGAACCGGGCAACGCCCCGGAATTCACGGTTTCCGAACTTTCGGGGGCGGTCAAACGCTCGATCGAGGGGGCGTTTTCCCATGTCCGTGTGCGCGGTGAGATCGGGCGGTTGTCGCGGCCCCGGTCGGGGCATGTTTACCTTGACCTGAAGGATGACCGCTCGGTTCTGGCCAGTGTCATCTGGAAGGGTGTTTCGGCGCGTCTGGCGACCCAGCCCGAAGAGGGAATGGAAGTGATCGCCACAGGGCGAATGACGACCTTTCCCGGTCAGTCGAAATACCAGTTGGTGATCGAGGACATCCGCCCCGCTGGCATGGGCGCGCTGATGGCGATGCTGGAAAAGCGCAAGCAGGCCCTGACGGCAGAGGGACTGTTTTCTGAAGAGCGCAAGCAGGCGCTGCCCTTCCTGCCCGAGGTGATCGGGGTCGTGACCTCGCCTTCGGGCGCGGTGATCCGCGATATCCTGCACCGCTTGCGGGACCGGTTCCCGCGCAAGGTGCTGATCTGGCCGGTGGCGGTGCAGGGGCAGAACTGCGCACCGGAAGTGGCCCGCGCGATCCGCGGCTTCAACGCGTTGCCCGCGGGGCGGTTGCCCCGGCCCGATCTGCTGATCGTGGCGCGCGGGGGCGGATCGTTGGAAGACCTATGGGGCTTCAACGAGGAAATCGTCGTGCGGGCGGCGGCGGAAAGCGCCATCCCGCTGATTTCCGCCGTGGGGCACGAGACGGACACGACGCTGATCGACTACGCCGCAGACCGGCGCGCGCCGACCCCCACGGCTGCGGCCGAGATGGCGGTGCCGGTGCGGCTGGACCTGCTGAACTGGGTGGGCGATCAGGGCGCGCGGCTGACCTATGCGACAACGCAGGCGGTGCGGCTGCGGCGACAACGCTTGGGCGATCTGGCGCGCGGGTTGCCCCGGCCAGAAGCCTTGGTGGAAGCGGCGCGGCAGCGACTGGATTGGCTGGGGTCCGGCCTTGATCCGGCCTTGCGGGCGCTGACGCAGAAACGGCGGATGCAATACGAAACGCAGGCCGCGCGGCTGGCCCCGGCGTTGGAACGGGGGGTGTCCAAACGGCGAGTGGAGCTTGGCCGGGCCGAGGCGGGCCTGTCCCCTGCGCGGCTGTCCTACGGGTTGTGGCAACGGCGGGACGGGTTGGGAAAACTGGCCGCCAGGATGAGCCCGCAGCGGCTGGCCGATCGCACCGCCCGCGACCGGCAGCGCTTCGATGACCTGTCGGCGCGGTTTGTCCGAACCGCCGAACAGGGCGTTGCGGCGCGCAAGGACCGGTTGGAGTCGCTGGACCGGTTGCGCCAGACGCTTGGCTACACCGAAACGCTGAAACGCGGCTATGCCGTTGTGCGCACGGGCGATGGCGTTGTGACCCGCAAGGCGGATGCCGAGGGCCATGCGCGGTTGGACATCGAGTTTTCCGATGGCAAACTGGGCGTATTGGCAGAGACCGGCCCTGCGAAGGCCAAGACCCGCAGCGCAAAGGAAGCCCCCGATCAAGGCAGCCTGTTCTAGCCGCGCGGTCCTTCGGCCATCACCTTGTCGGCCCGCTTGTCCATGATCCGCCGCCATTGGCGCGGCATCAAGGCCAGCATTGCCATGATCGGCAGCGACCACGGCAGGCGCGGCGCGTCGGCGGGCATTTCCAGCGCGTCATAAGGCGTTGCCGGGTGCATGTGGTGGTCGGAATGCGAGGGTGCGTTGACCATCAGGAAGGACGTGAACCCGCGCGGCGCGTTCCAGCTATGGCGCGGACCAACGGGTTCCAACCGGCCATCGGGCAAAGGCTGGCGATACAGGCCATAGTGCTGGATGTAGTCCGACAGCAGAACTTGACCGCCCGCCAAGAGGCCAAGGCCAAGCTGGCCGGTCAGGCCACCCGCGCCGCCAAGGGTGTAGGCCAGGGCAAGGGTCAGCACGCCGCCCCCGACATACCAGAGATAGGGGTTCGGGCCTTGCAAGCGTCGCGCGCCGCGGCGGCGTTCCGCGGCCAGTCCGGCGGCAAAAGAGTGCAGCCACGCGCGTGGCAGGAAGGCCCAGAAGGACTCGGCCGGGCGCGGTGTGTTGGGGTCGCTCGGTGTGCCGACATGGACGTGATGCACCAGCCGATGGGCCGAGACATGGTGGCCGAACAGCATCGTGACATAGACCGCCGCGCCAAGGCGGCGCAGGACGCGGGGGCTGCGGTGGATCAATTCATGCGCGTTCGGGTGGCTGATCTGCCCCAGAAAGCTGGCCGTGCCGAACAAGAGCGTGACGGTTTCCCCGATGCTGCGGGTTGCATCGCCAAAGGCGCGGACAGTGAGGATCAACAGGGCCAGATGCCCGAGTGCCAGCGCAGCAGAAAGGGTATCCGCCGCAGGCTCGTGCGGGTCGCCGCCCGGCGGTGGTGCCAGCAGATGATCCAGCCCGGCGGCCAGCAAGGTCAGCCAGACCAAGGCTGCCGCCGCCCACCAACCGCCGAAGAGTGCGGCCAGCAACAGCAGGGCCAGCGGTGGCAGAGTGGCAAGGGCATAGCGCCATGTGTGCATCGGCGGGTCTCCGGCAGGATTATTGACGCGCAGAGTGCCAGAGCCATGGGGTAACGCAAGGGCGCACTTGTTCGCAGGGGCGTGTCGCGGGCAGGGTGGGGCAAAGAGGGAGACATCATGACAGCGGCGATGATAGCGGCAGGTCTCGGGGCCTGCGTGGCGGTGGTTTACCAAGGCTTTGTCCCGGCCCCGGTCGGGGCGCTTCGCTCGGGGCTGAAGACTGTGCCGGTGGCGCTCTTTGCCCTAGCCGCGTTGCTGACGGGCGCCCCTTGGCTGGCGCTTGGCCTTGCCCTCGGGGCGCTTGGGGATTTCGCCCTGTCGCGCGCGGGCGAGCGGGCCTTCCTGATTGGGCTGGTCAGCTTTGCCGCCGCGCATCTGGTCTATGCGTGGCTGTTCGCGGCCGTGCCCGATGCGTTGTCCCCGACCGCCTTGAATGCGCCGCGCTGGCTAGGGGTTGGGGCGCTGGTCGCCATGGCACTGTCCACGCCGATCTGGCTGTTGCCCTTCACCGGAGCGCTGTCGCGGGCTGTGGCGGCCTATGTGGTGATCATCACCGCCATGGGCATCGCCGCGCTCCACCTGCCGGCGGCGCAGGGGGTGGCGATCTTCGGGGCCGGGCTGTTCGTGGCTTCTGACCTTGTGCTGGCCGTCGGCCTCTTCCGGCTGGCAGACGGCAGCCGACAGGCCCGCATCGCCGCGCATCTGGTGTGGCCGCTCTACTGGCTGGGGCAGGCGGGCATTCTGATGGGGATGGTCTGGGTGGGCGGCTAGGCCCTTTTCCTTTGGTGCGGGCCGTATTAGGTGGAACCAACCACCAGTGGGAGTTGCCGCGATGTCGTTCTTCAAGAAACTCAAGGACCGCATGTTCAAGTCCTCGTCGAAGCTCGACGAAGGGTTGGATGCGATCATCGAGGACGGCGCGGTCGACTCGCCGCAAGACCCTGACCGCGGGCCAGAGGCAGACGACCGGCGACCGTCGCCCGCCCCACAGGATGCGGCCAAGCCCGACCCGATCGCGGTGCCCGAGCCACAGGCCACACCAGATGCGAAACCCGGTCTTGTCGGGCGGCTCATGGGGCGCAGCGCGGCCCCGCGCCGGGCGCTCGACGATGACATGCTGGAAGAGCTGGAAGAGCTGCTGATTACCGCCGACATGGGGGTTGAAACCGCGATGCGGGTGACGGCGAACATGGCCGAGGGGCGCTTTGGCCGGATGATGACGGCGGCTGACATCAAGGGGCTGCTCAGCCACGAAATAGCCCGGATCATGGAGCCGGTGGCCCGCCCGCTGCCGATCTATCCCAAGACACCACAGGTGGTTTTGGTCGTGGGTGTCAACGGCTCGGGCAAGACCACGACCATTGGCAAGCTCGCCAGCCAATTCAAGGCCGCTGGCAAATCGGTGGTGATCGCGGCAGGCGACACCTTCCGCGCGGCAGCGGTCGAGCAGTTGCAGATCTGGGGCGACCGGGCCGGGGTTCCGGTTCTGACCGCGCCGGAAGGGTCAGACCCCGCCGCGCTGGCCTTTGACGCAATGACCAAGGCCGAGAACGAGGGCGCCGATCTTTTGATGATCGACACGGCGGGCCGGTTGCAGAACCGCGCCGACCTTATGGAGGAACTGGCCAAGATCGTCCGCGTGATCCGCAAGAAAGACCCCGACGCGCCGCATAACACGCTGCTGGTGCTGGACGCGACCACGGGTCAGAACGCACTGTCTCAGGTCGAGACTTTCCAGAAGATGGCCGATGTCTCGGGTCTTGTGATGACGAAACTCGACGGCACCGCCAAGGGCGGCGTTCTGGTGGCTCTGGCCGACAAGTTCGGTCTACCGATCCATGCCATCGGCGTGGGCGAACAGATCGACGACCTCGCGCCCTTCGATCCAACCGATTTCGCCAATGCCCTGACAGGGGCCGAAGGGTGAGCGCTAATTTCCGTTGCCGCGCAGGTGTTCCGTTTTTCGGAGCAGCCAGAGAACGATGAGCACCATCACCGTGGCAAGGATCGCAAGCGGAAGGCGGCCCGCGCCGCAGACCATGCCGATGGCCCCGGACAACCACATGCTCGCCCCGGTGGTCAGCCCGTGCACGGTGCCGCTGCCATGGATGATCACGCCCGCCGCCAGGAACCCCAGGCCCGCCGTGACCGCGTTGATGATGCGTAAGGGATCGGCGCGCAGGCCATCGGCGGCGGCTTGCTGGGTGGCGCCTGCAATGATGTCGAAGCCCAGAAGCGTGACCAGACAAGCCGCCAGAGCCATCAGCAGGTGGGTGCGGAACCCGGCGGATTTCTGGTGCATCTCGCGTTCCCAGCCAATCGCGCCACCAAGCACCATCGCGGCGATCAGTCGAAGCGACAGCACCGAGAAGGGCAGCGCGTCAAATGGGTGCAGGAAGTCGTTGAACAGGTCGGTCGCCATGGGGGCCTCGTGCCGCTGGTCGGACCCTATCGGTAGCGCCGGGCATCTGACCTGTCGAGGGGGCAGGGCATGAGCGCGTGGCTGGTGTCCATTGCTGGAACGCCCCTTGGGGCGACACTGGCAACCGGGCTGGCGCTGCTGGCGGCGCTCTTGCACGCGATTTTCGGGGCGTTGCAGAAGGGGCGGCACGATCCGCTGCTGTCGCGCGGGATCATCGACGCAAGCTATGGTCTGTTGGCCGCACCTGTCGCCCTGTTCGTGGTGCCGTGGCCCGAGCCGCACATGTGGCCGATCTTCGGGCTGATGATGCTGATCCATATCGGCTACAAGGCGGCGCAGGTCTCCAGCTACAAGCGGGGGGCCTATACCGTGGTGTATCCGGTCATGCGCGGCACCGGGCCGCTTTTCGCGGTGGTCGGGGCCACAATCTTCTTTGGCGAGCATTTCAGCCTGCAACAGTGGATCGGGGTGGTGACGCTGCTCTCGGGGATCTACGGGCTGGCGCTGTATAACCTGCGCACCATCACCGTGGCGCGGGAAACGTTGGTGCCCGCCCTATGGCTGGCGGTGCTGACCGGGCTCTTCGTGGCGGCCTATACCACCTATGATGCCTATGGCATTCGTGCGACGGCCGATCCCTTTACCTTCCTTGCATGGTTCTTTTTCCTCGACGGAATCACCATGCCGGTCGTGGCCTATTACGCCTTTCGCCGAATGCCCGCGCCGCCCGCCTTCTGGCCGCTTGCCCTGCGCGGTATGATCGGCGCGGTTGTCGCGGTGGTCAGCTTCGGGTCTATCATGCTGGCGACCCGGCTGGACCAGGTGGGGCAGGCGGCGGTCCTGCGCGAAACCTCGACCGTGTTTTCCGCCCTTATCGGCTGGCTGATGCTGGGCGAACGGGTCGGCCCGCGCCGATTGGCCCTTATGGGGTTGATCGCGGCGGGGGCGGTGATAGTTGAGATGGGCGGTTAGGAAAGGCCCCGATTATGGACGAAGTGAAGGTCAACCCGTATCTGAAAAGCGCATTGGAACTGGGGCCACCGGTCCTGTTCTTCGTCGCCTATCTGTGGCTGAAGGACGAAACCTTTACCATTGGCGGGCATGACTATAGTGGCTTCATCGTGGTGACGGCGGGGTTCGTGCCGCTCTTGCTGGCCTCTATCGCGGCGCTGTGGAAACTGACCGGGCGGCTCAGCCGGATGCAGATATTCACCGCCGTCCTTGTCGTGGTCTTCGGCGGGCTGACCGTCTGGTTTGACGACGAACGTTTTTTCAAGATGAAGACGACGCTGGTCTATTCCTTTTTCGTGATCTTGCTGGGGATCGGCTTGTTGCGTCGGGAAAGCTGGCTTGAATTCGTGATGGGCGAGATGCTGCCCATGAAGCGCGAGGGCTGGATGATCCTGACCCGGCGGCTGGCAGCAGCCTTTGCCGTCATGGCCGCCGCGAACGAGATCGTCTGGCGCACCCAAACCACCGAGGTCTGGGTGCCGTTCGAAACCTTTGTCCTTCCCGGGTTCCTCTTCGTGGTCTTCATGGCCCAGGCCAAGCTGTTCGAGCGCTACATGATCGACCCCGGCAAGGACGAGGGCGAGACCCGCCCTTAACCCCCGAAGCCCAAGATCGGGAACCAGTCAACCGGGCGGGCCTGGCCCGAAGAATCCTGCAATCGTGGACTGTTGTGCTGTGGCTGGTCCAAGCGGGCAGGCCAGGAGGCACCCTGGTCAGTAACCGGAAATGCTAAACAAGCGGTGCCTTTGCTGCTATACTGGTTAGGTTCGAAGGATATTTGAGCGATTTCTGACGGAGAGCGGTGTCGCTCCAATGTCGCGGCTGGTCACCGTCTCCTGTATTGCTGGGGAGGAAAATCCATGAGTGCCGACGACATTGATACCCAGCCCGATCGGGCCACCTTGACCGATGATGACATTGTTTCACGAAAGATTGGGCGACGGCGGTTGCTACGCGGTCTGTCGCTGCTTGGCGCAAGTGCCCTGATCGGACGTCCTGCTTCGCTGCGGGCGCAGGTCTTTATCCCACAGACCGAATGCTATGGCGTGGAATGCGATCCCAATTACAACTCGCAAGGCACCTATGGGCCGCCTGCCGGGCATGGTGGAAATCAGGGCCTTCCGGGCCATGACACCTATGGCGGCGGCAGTCAGGCCGGGCGCTGTCTGTCCCGAACCGGGTTTTCGGATTCCGACTGGGGGCAATTCGCCGACGCCCAAGGCTGCGGGCGCTTTGGCCCGACCCAGACGGGTTACACCGATTGCGACAATGGCCCGAGTGCCGATCCCGGTGGATACGGCAATGGACAGACCCGGATGACAGGACTGACCGATTCAGACGGCGGGGCCTTCGCCGACTATGCGCAATGTGGGCGGCGCGGGTATTAGGGTTATGTGACCACTCCCCACGGTCAGCTGGATCACCGGCCGCGTTTGGGGCCCCTTGGGGCCTTTCCGGGGGCTTTCACGACCTTCCGGGCAGGGGGGCGCGTGGGTTTTTTCTTCGCCTCGGCATGGCCTTCCGGCAGGTCGATTCCCAGTTGATCGCGCAAGACCTTGGGCTTGATTTCCTCGACTGCGCCGGGTTTCAGCTCATTCAGCCGGAAGGGGCCGTAGCTGACCCGGATCAGCCGGTTCACATCCAGCCCCACTTCGCCCATGGCGCGGCGAATTTCGCGGTTCTTGCCTTCGCGCAGGCCGACGGTCAGCCACGCATTCGCACCCTGTTGGCGGTCAAGCGTCACGTCCATGGGCTGAAAACGCTCGCCTTCGATGGTGACCCCTTTGCGCAGCGGCGCCAGATCTTCGTCCTTGGGGGTGCCCTTGACCCGGACGCGGTATTTGCGCAGCCAGCCGGTCGAGGGCAATTCCAGCTTGCGCTTGACCCCGCCATCATTGGTCAGCAGCAAAAGCCCCTCGGAATTGAGGTCGAGGCGCCCGACGCTCATCACCCTCGGCATCCCCTCGGGCAGCTTGTCGAAGACCGTTTCGCGGCCCTTCTCGTCGCTGGTGGTGGTCACAAGACCGGTCGGCTTGTGGTACAGCCACAGTCGCGGGCGGTCGGGGGTGCCGACCTCCTTGCCGTCAACGGTGATGGTGTCGCTCTCGGTCACGTTCAGCGCCGGGCTGTCGATTTTCTTGCCGTTCACGGTCACGCGCCCGGCCTCGATCATGCGCTCGGCCTCGCGGCGGCTGGCGATACCCGCGCGGGACAGAACCTTGGCGATGCGGTCGCCGTCTGGGGTGTTGGTGCTCATGGGCTGGACCTAGCGGTTTGACAGCGGCTTGGAAAGCGGCAAAGGAAGGGTATGAGCGGTTTCACAAGCCATATGGCGCGTGCCATGGACCAAGCGCGGGCCGCGGCGGAGGCTGGCGAAGTGCCTGTCGGCGCGGTGGTGGTCGGCCCAGATGGAACAGTGCTGGCGAAAACCCGCAACCGGATGCGTGAACTGCGCGACCCGACGGCCCATGCCGAGATGCTGGCCATTCGCGCGGCGTGCGCGACGCTCGGCTCGGAACGGCTGACCGGCTGCGATCTTTACGTCACGCTCGAGCCGTGCCCGGCCTGCGCCGGTGCAATCAGCGCGGCGCGCATTGCCCGGCTCTACTACGGGGCGGCGGACCCCAAGTCTGGCGGCGTGGCTCAGGGGCCGCGGGTGTTCGACCACCCGCAAGCCCATCACAAGCCCGACGTCTACTGCGGCATCGGTGAACGCGAGGCGTCGGAGTTGCTGCGCGACTTTTTCGCAAAGCGCCGGGGCGAAGGGGCGCCCGATCGACCGGCCTGATCCGGCGCTGCCTTGACGCCACGCCGCCCTGACCATGTCAGATCGTGATCGCCTCCAGCACTTGTGGCTCGACCACATCGACGTCCGGCAGGGCCGCTGCCAATGTTTCCGCCGATTGTTCGAGGATCGGGAAGGTGCGGTAGTGGCAGGGGATCAGGGTCTTGAAGTTGAAGAAGGTCTTGGCCGCGTAGGCCGCGCGTTTCATGTCCATTGTGAAATGCCCCCCCGCCGACAGAATGCCGATATCGGGCGCATGCAGATCGTTGAAGATCTTCATGTCCGACATCACGTCCGTGTCGCCCGAGAAATAGATCGTGCGGCCTTCGCCCGCGATCATGAACCCGCATTCGGTGCCCCCCCATTTCGGCCCGTCCGGCATGCCGAAGCTGGACGAATGCAGCGCGTTCACCATGGTTACGGCGACATCGCCCAACTGCACCGTGCCGCCCTTGTTGAAGCCGACGGTCTCGATATGCTCGTGCTCTTGCCAGAACGACATCAGGTCGAACTGGCCCACCACCGGGATCTTCTTTTCGCGCGCAAGGTCGAGCGTGTCGGCAACATGATCGAAATGGGCGTGGGTCAACAGTATATGCGTGGCCCCGTCGATGGCCTCGGCCTTCCTGGCCTCGGGGAAGAGGGGGTTGCCGGTGAACCACGGATCGACCAGCAAGACCTGCCCTGCGATCTCGATGCGGAAACTGCCGTGGCCTAGCCAGATGATATTCATGAAACCCTCCTGTCGCTGTCTTTCGTAACAGGGTAGCGGTGGCGCGGCGCTCGTCAAACCGGATTCCGCAACGGGGCGGCGTTCCGGCGCTTGCGGCCACGCGCGTGGGGCTTTAAACCCGAGCGCGATCAAGACAGCCCAAGCCCGAAGGGACCCGGCCCCATGTCCATCGACATCGACACCGCCGCCCGCGTCGCGAAACTCGCGCGGATCAAGGTGGAAGACCAGGATCTGCCCGCGCTGGCAGGAGAATTCAACGCCATCCTCGGTTTCATCGAACAGCTTCAAGAGCTGAACGTGGATGATGTCGAGCCGATGACCTCGGTCACGCCGATGCGCCTGACACGGCGCGAGGACGCGGTCACCGATGGCAACCAACAGGGCAAGGTTCTGGCAAACGCGCCCGATGCGCGCGAGGGTTTTTTCGCGGTTCCGAAGGTGGTTGAATAATGTCTGACCTGAACAAACTGACCATTGCCGAGGCGCGCGACGCGCTGCGCAAGGGCGAGACCACCTCGGTTGCGTTGACCGAAAGCTGCCTGTCGGCGATCGACGGGGCGGATGCGCTTGGCGCCTTCGTGCACAAGACGCCCGAGATCGCGCTGGAGCGCGCCAAGGCCGCCGACGCCCGCATCAAGGCAGGCGACGCGCCTGACATGTGCGGCATCCCGGTGGGCATAAAGGATTTGTTCTGCACCGAGGGCGTGCCGTCGCAGGCCGCATCCAAAATCCTCGAAGGCTTCCTGCCGCAGTATGAATCGACTGTTTCGGGCAAGCTGAAGGATGCCGGGTCGGTCATGCTCGGCAAGCTCAACATGGACGAGTTCGCCATGGGCAGCTCGAACGAGACCAGCGTTTACGGCAACGCGGTGAACCCGTGGAAGACCGGTGACGACCTGCTGACGCCCGGCGGTTCGTCTGGCGGGTCGGCGTCTGCCGTGGCTGCCGACCTCTGCCTCGCCGCGACCGGAACCGACACCGGTGGCTCGATCCGCCAGCCTGCGGCCTTCACCGGCACCGTGGGTTTGAAACCCACCTACGGGCGCTGCTCGCGTTGGGGCATCGTGGCGTTTGCAAGCTCGCTCGATCAGGCTGGCCCGATGACCAAGACCGTGCGCGACGCGGCGATCATGGGCGCGGCGATGATGGGCCACGATCCCAAGGACAGCACTTCCGCCGACATGGCGGTGCCGGATTTCGAAGCGATGCTGACCGGTGATATCCGCGGCAAGGTGATCGGAATTCCCAAGGAATACCGGATGGAGGGTATGCCCGCCGAGATCGAAAAGCTTTGGCACGACGGCGCCGAAATGCTGCGCGATGCGGGTGCCGAGATCCGCGATATCAGTCTGCCGCACACCAAATACGCGCTGCCCGCCTATTACGTGGTGGCCCCGGCAGAGGCGTCCTCGAATCTCGCACGCTATGACGGGGTGCGTTTTGGCCATCGCGCCAAGCTGGCGCAAGGCGACGGCATTACCGAGATGTATGAAAAGACCCGCGCCGAGGGCTTCGGAGCCGAGGTGCAGCGCCGCGTGATGATCGGCACCTACGTCCTGTCGGCGGGCTTTTACGATGCCTATTACAACCGGGCCCGCAAGGTGCGTGCGTTGATCAAGAAGGATTTCGAGGATGTTTTTGCCGCTGGCGTGGACAGCATCCTGACCCCCGCCACGCCGTCGGCGGCCTTTGAACTGGGCAAGGACGTGTCGGACCCGGTCGAGATGTATCTCAACGACGTCTTTACCGTGACCGTGAACCTTGCCGGTCTGCCGGGCATTGCCGTGCCCGCCGGGCTCGATGCACAGGGCCTGCCGCTTGGGCTGCAACTGATCGGCCGTCCGTGGGAAGAGGGTGATCTGCTGAACACCGCCTACGCCATGGAACAGGCCGCCGGCTTTGTGGCGAAGCCCGCGAAATGGTGGTAGACACCGCCGAAACGCGAGAGTGAGGTTGGGCGAATGCGGACGATTGCGATGACGGGCCTTGCTGTCCTGATGCTTGGGGCCTGTGCGTCCCAGCCCGATGATTCACGCGGCGTGGGCTTTTCCGACTATTCCCAGGACCGGGCTGCGCGCGAAGCTGCCCTGCGCGGAACCGGCCAACCCCAGACGGTGCTGCCCCCGGCAGAGCGGTCGGAGGCTGAAATCTCCGCGTTGGCCGAAGGCGCGATTGCCGCGGCTGAATCAGGTCAGGCCACTGCCGCCGCCCCCCCGGTCGGCACCGCGCATGTGGCCATTTCGGATGAGCAGGATTTCGGCGCCGTATCGGAACGCGAAAGCATCGAGAGCGACGCCGAACGCCTGCGCCGGATGCAGGAACAGCGGGTCGAGGTGGCGCCGACCGCCGTGCCCGAGCGGCCCGACTCGACCGGACCGAATATCATCCAGTATGCCCTGTCCACCAGCCATCCCGTTGGCCAGCAAATGTATCGACGCATGAATTTGGCGGCGGGTGCCCGGCACGAGCGCAACTGCCTGTCCTACCGGTCGGATGACCTTGCGCAGGAGGCATTCTTGCGAATGGGCGGCCCCGGACGTGACCGGCAGGCGCTGGACCCCGATGGCGACGGTTATGCCTGCGGATGGGATCCCACCGTCTATCGTAACGCCGCAACGGCTGCTGCGCAGGGACAGTGAGCCGCTCTCCCAATTTCGGTGCGCGACGGGCCGGGCTGCGGCCCGAACTGGTGGTCTTGCACTACACCGCGATGGACAGTTGCGACGCCGCGGCCCGGGCGCTTTGCGATCCGGCGCGTGAGGTTTCGGCCCATTACCTGATTTCCGAGACGGGCGAGGTTCTGGAACTCGTCCCCGAGCCGATGCGGGCATGGCACGCGGGGGCGGGGGAGTGGGGCGGACGCGGCGACGTCAATTCCCGCTCTATCGGGATCGAACTGGCCAATACCGGGGCCACCCCGTTCGCGGCGCGCCAGATCGCGGCGCTGGAGGTCTTGCTGTCCGGCATCCTGTCCCGCTGGAAGGTTCCGGCCAAGGGCGTCATCGCGCATTCCGACATGGCTCCGGGGCGCAAGATCGACCCCGGCCCCCGCTTTGACTGGCGGCGTCTGGCACGGCAGGGGCTGGCGGTCTGGCCAGGCCCGACCGGGGGGATTGCGCCAGATGAAAGGGCCTTTCGGGCCGCCGCAGAACGCTTTGGCTACCCTCGCGAGGTGCCCTTTGAGTTGTTGCTGGCCACGGTGCGCCTGCGCTTCCGACCCCGTCACGCGGGACCACTGGATATCCGCGATATGGGGCTGATCTGCGATCTCGCCGACAGGTTCCCCGCGAACGGGGCTTGACCTTACCGATGGCCCGCCCCTACATGCCGCTCGCGCGGAGGGCCGGATGGCCGCGGGCAGGGCAACCTGTCCGAGGAAAGTCCGGACTCCCTGAAGCAACGGTGCCGGGTAACGCCCGGGCGGAGCAATCCGACGGAAAGCGCCACAGAAAACAGACCGCCCATGGACGGGTCGGGCAACCGATACCCCCCATGGGTAAGGGTGAAACGGTGGAGTAAGAGACCACCGCGCCGCTGGCAACAGGGGCGGCACGGCAAGCCCCACCGGGAGCAACGCCAAATAGGGACCTCGCGTGCGTGCCACAGGGACGCTTCAGCCCGAGAGGTCCGGGTTGGCAGCTGGAGCCAGCGGGCAACCGCTGGCCTAGAGGAATGGTCATCGAACCGGGGGAACCCGGGGAACAAAATCCGGCTTACAGGCCCTCCGCGCATATTTTCCTGACGTTTTCGGCCCCCCGGACGGTGGGCGATCTGTCATTCCCCCGTCATGGATCATCCGTTAGACAGGCGCGATGACACACGACCCGTCCTCCCATCCGCTGGCCCAGTTGATCCGCGTTTTCGGGCGCATCGGGCTGTTGTCCTTCGGTGGCCCGGCCGCGCAGATCGCGTTGATGCATCGGGAACTGGTCGAGGTGCGGCCATGGTTGAGCGAACGGCAATTCCTTGGCGCGCTGTCTTTCTCGATGCTGCTGCCCGGGCCCGAGGCGATGCAACTGGCCACCTATGCGGGCTGGCGACTGCGCGGCACGCAGGGTGGGCTGATCGCGGGCGGGTTGTTCATCCTGCCCGGTGCGGTGGTGGTGATGGCGCTTGCCGCGCTCTACGTTCGTTTCGGGCAGGTGCCGCTGGTCTCGTCGCTTTTCCTCGGAATCAAGGCCACGGTGATGGTGGTGGTCGTCGAGGCCCTGTTGCGTGTCAGTCGCAAGGCATTGAAGGGCCGGTTGCCCTATGGTCTGGCTGGGCTGGCCTTCCTCGGGTTGTTTGCCTTCAACCTGCCGTTTCCCGTGATCATCGCGGCTGCGGCTGGGGTGGGGGCACTCGCCATGGGGCGGGCGACCGAAGAAACCCCCGCAGCCCCGGTCGCTTGGCGCGGAACGCTGAGCACCGTGCTGGTCTGGGGCGGGCTGTGGTTGCTGCCCGTGCTGGCGTTATGGGTGATTGCCCCCACGGCGGTGTTGACCGAAGTGGGGTTGTTCTTTGCCAAGCTCGCGGTGGTGACCTTTGGCGGGGCCTATGCCGTGCTGGCCTACATGGTGCAGCAAGTGGTCGGCGATTTCGGCTGGCTGACCACGGGGCAGATGATGGACGCGCTCGGATTGGCCGAGACGACGCCAGGACCGCTGATCCTGGTGACAGAGTTCGTGGGCTTTCTGGCCGGGGCCGGGCAGGGGGGGCTTGGCTTTGGGGTGCTGGCGGCACTGGTCACGCTGTGGGTCACTTTCGTGCCCTGTTTCCTTTGGATTTTTGCCTTCGCGCCCTATGTCGAATGGATTACCGCGCAGCCGCGCCTGAACGGCGCGCTGTCCGGCATCACTGCCGCCGTGGTGGGGGTGATTCTGAATCTTTCGCTCTGGTTTGGGCTGCATGTCTTGTTCGGCGAGGTGGCGCAGGTCGGTGTCGGCCCCGCCGCCGTGTGGCTGCCGCAGCTTTCCAGCGTCGATCCGGGGGCGATTTTGCTGGCTTTTCTGGCTGGCGTTTTGCTGTTGGTCCGCAAATGGGACTTGCTGGCGGTGCTGCCCGTATTGGCGGCTTGTGGCGTGCTCTGGCAGCTTGGGATTGTGCCGCTTTTCGGTTGACACCCCGCCGCACCACGGTAAAAGGCACGCTCAACCAGAGACATGAGCGCAAGGGCCGACGCGGCGCGCGCGCCCCGCTTTGCAGGAGTTTAACATGGCGAAGCCGACCACCATCAAGATCCGCCTGAATTCCACGGCGGGCACCGGCCACTTCTACGTGACCAAGAAAAACGCGCGTACGATGACGGAAAAGATGACCGTGCGCAAATATGATCCCGTCGTGCGCAAGCATGTCGAGTACAAGGAAGGCAAGATCAAGTGATTTGATCGCCTTCAGGTGTCTGCCGAAAAGGGTCGCGCTGGTTTCAGACGCGGCCTTTTTCTTTGGCGGGTCGGACGATGAACTGCGCATGGAAAAAGGGCCGGGGATGACCCCGGCCCTTGACGTTTCGAAGCGGCTCAGCCCGGTCAGTTGCGATTGCCGAGGAACTGCAGCAGGAACATGAACAGGTTGATGAAGTCGAGGTAGAGGCGCAACGCGCCCATGATTGCCGACTTGCCAAGCCATTCCTCGTCCATGTGGCGGGCGTGTTCGACATACTCGTTCTTGATCGACTGGGTGTCGTAGGCGGTCAGGCCCGCGAAGATCAGGACGCCCAGAACCGAGATGACGAAGTGCAACGCCGAACTGGCAAGAAAGATGTTCACGATCGACGCGACAATGATACCGATCAGGCCCATCATCAGGAAAGTGCCGAGGCCCGAGAGGTTCTTCTTCGTGGTGTAGCCATACAGGCTGAGCCCCGCGAAGGCGATCGCGGTGATCAGGAAGGTCTGCACGATGGAGATGCCGGTGAAGACCGAGAAGATCCAGCTGATCGAGATGCCCATCACCGCCGAGAAGGCGTAGAAGAACAGTTGAGCACCGGCCGCAGAGATGCGGTTGATCATGGCGCCGAAGGCAAACACCATGAGGAGGGGCGCGAACATGACGGCCCACCCAAGGATATTGGGTTGCAGCGTCGCCGGGTCGCGGAAAATTGCCAGCATGGCGGGCGATGTGCCGATACCCCATGCAGCGCCAGCGGTTACCAGCAGGCCAACGGACATCGTCCCGTAGACCTTGTTCATGTGGGCGCGCAGGCCCTCGTCAATCTGTGCGGCACTGATGCCGCCCGCGCGTGCGCGCATCGTGTCGAATTCAGCCATCTATTCCTCCAGAAAGGCATATGTTGAGTGGTGAAACGAAAAACGCCCCACCTTCTCCCTAATATCGGGAAGGCGGGGCGCTATTTCAAGATTCGCCAGACAGGGAGAGAGCGTCTTTTTAGAGCGAAATCTTTTGCGTGATCACATCAGCCAGCGCTGCGGCACGTCCCAGACGGGACGAGAGGTCTCGCGCGCGACATCCGCCTCGGTCAGGCCAAGGTCACGGCGGGCATTGTCGTCCAGCCGGACAAGCGCGCGGCGCTGACGCCATGCTGCAAGGCCTGCCTGGATGCGGACGAGGGCGAGAGTGCCGAAGGGGGCGGAAAAGCGGGGGGAGGTGAGAACGTGGGCCATGGTGGAAGCTTTCAATTTCGTGAAGATCGGCGTGAGTTTGATTTCGATGCTTGATATATAGAGCGGGTATTTGCATTATGAAAATGAATGTTTATGAACACACACATGACAGAACGTGATGTAAGATTGGAAAGGGCCACCCCATGAGAAACCTCGACATGACTGCGCTGCGTGCCTTTGTCACCGTCTCGGATGCGGGCGGGGTCACCAAGGCCAGCGGGTTGCTGAACCTGACCCAATCCGCAGTCTCCATGCAATTGAAAAGACTGGAAGAAAGCATCGGGGTCGGGCTGTTCGACCGGACCGCCCGCAAGCTGGCCCTGACAAATGCGGGCGAGCAGATGCTCAGCTATGCCCGCAAGATGCTGACCCTCAATGACGAGGTGCTGGCCCGGCTGACGGCCACCGAATACGAGGGCGAACTGATGCTCGGTGTGCCGCATGACATCGTTTACCCGGCGATTCCGCAGGTTTTACACCGGTTCAACGCGGCCTACCCCCGGATGAAGGTGCAACTTGTCAGCTCCTACACCTCGCGCTTGCGGCGAATGCTGGAACGCGGCGAGGTGCATCTTGCCTTGACCACCGAGTCGGCACTGGACAGCGGCGGCGAGACCTTGATGGAGCGCCCCCTTGTCTGGGTCGGCGCGATCAACGGGCATGAATGGCGACAGCGGCCCCTGCGGCTGGCCTTTGAGCAATTGTGCATCTTTCGCAAGCCGGTGCAGGAAGCGTTGGATCGGGCCGGGATCACGTGGGAAATGGCGGTCGAGAGTGATTCAAGCCGCACGGTCGAGGCCTCGATCAGCGCCGATCTGGCGGTTCACGCCTGTATCGAAGGGGCAGAACCGCCCTATGTCGAGGAAATCCACCATAACGGCGCCCTGCCTACGCTGCCGACGATCAAGATCAACATGTATGGGGCGGAAACGGCCAAGAGCGAGCCGGTTCAGGCACTGGCCGAAATGGTGCGCCGGGCCTATCAGGCGATGTAAGGGGGCGGCCTGTCAGCCGCCCGCCAGTTTTTGTAGCAGAAAGATCTCGCTGTCCGGGTCGACGGGGTGGTTGCGGCTGTTGGGCACGATCTGTCCATCCACCGCGACCGAAACCCCGCGCTGGAGCGCAGGCTCCAGCCCCGGGTGCGCCGCCACCAGACTGTCAAGGACCTGGCCCACGGTCGCGCCCGGCACTTCCACCATCTCCTTGCCATCTGCCAGCGACCGAAGCCCGGACCAGAGATGCACTTCTGCCATCAGCCCTTGCCCTGGATCGCCGCCAATACGCGAGAGGGGCGCAACGGCAGGTTGCAGATCCGCTTGCCGGTCGCTTCGCGGACTGCGTTGGCGACGGCCGGAAGCGGCGGTGTGATGCCGGTTTCCCCGACGCCGCGCACGCCGTAGGGGTGGCCGGGGTTCGGAACCTCGACGATCACCGTGTCGATCATCGGCAGATCCGAGGCCACCGGCACGCGGTAATCGAGGAAGACCGGGTTTTGCAGGCGGCCATCTTCGCCGTAGATATATTCCTCGTTCAAGGCCCACCCGATGCCCTGAGCGGCACCGCCCTGGAACTGGCCCTCGACATAGGCGGGGTGGATGGCCTTGCCCGCGTCTTGCACCACGAGATAGCGCAAGATGGTCGTGCGGCCGGTTTCGGGATCGACCTCGACATCGACGACATGGGTGCCGAAGCTGCCCGAGAAGCCAGCGGGGGAATCCTCGAAATGGCCCGAGATCGGCCCGCCGGTCGAGCCCATCTCGCCCGCGATTTCAGCCAGGGACATCGGCGGAAATTCCCCGGCATTGGGGCCAGAGGGTTTGGCGCAGCCGTCTTCCCAGATCACCGCCTCGGGGTCGATGCCCCATTTGTCGGCCGCGCGTTTGCACAGCTTGCCGATACAGTCCTCGGCCGAGCGGATTGTGGCAAGCCCGCTGGCATAGGTCGCGCGGCTGCCATGGGTCGGTTCGTTCACGCCGAGCGCTCCGGTGTCCGAAATGTTGACGCGAACGTCCTCGTAAGGAATGCCGAAGGCTTCCGCCGCCATCAGCGCCATCGAGGCCCGGCTGCCGCCGATATCGGGCGTGCCGATGGAAACAGTGACCGTACCGTCCTCGGAAATCGCAACGGAGGCAGAGGTTTCACCGCCCCAGTTCATCCAATAGCCCGAGGCCACGCCCCGCCCCTGATTGGGGCCGAGCGGCGCGGAATAGTTGGGGTGGGTCTTGGCGGCCTCCAGTGTTTCCACCAGACCGATGGGCCCGAATTTCGGGCCGAAGGTGGCACGGGTGCC
Source organism: Nioella nitratireducens (assembly GCF_001879715.1). Lineage (GTDB taxonomy): Bacteria > Pseudomonadota > Alphaproteobacteria > Rhodobacterales > Rhodobacteraceae > Nioella > Nioella nitratireducens. The sequence continues at coordinate 83,524 of NZ_MNBW01000013.1, forward strand.
TTCACGCGCGGCATTTTTCAGGCGGGTGTCGATCGGGTCGAGGCCAAGCTCTCGGCACAGTTCGTCAATGGTGCTTTCAGTGGCGAAGGCCGCCATCGGAGCACCAGGCGCGCGGTAGGCGGCCTGTTTCGGACGGTTGGTGATCACGTCGTAGCCGATGTGATGCACGTTCTCGATGTCGTAATTGGCAAAGGCGAGCATGGTTGTCACATCGACCGGTGCGCCGGGGAAGGCGCCGCCCTGCATGCGGAACGTGCCGTGGGCGGCAGTGATCTTGCCATCCTTCGTCATGCCCATCTTGATGTCCATCGAGGCCGAAGCGGTCGGCCCCGTCGCCCGCAGCACTTCGTTCCGGCTCATCACCATCTTGACCGGCTTGCCGCCCGTCTTTCGGCTGAGGGCCAGCGAGAGCGGTTCTATGAACACGGTCGTCTTGCCGCCGAACCCGCCGCCTATTTCAGAGGGCGTCACGCGGATATTGGTGGTCTCGATGCCCAGAACGGCGGTGGACATGCGGCGCACGAACCAGTGGCCCTGGGTGCAGACCCACAGCTCGCCCCGGCCATCCTCGCCCATTTGGCCAAGGCAGGCATGGGGTTCGATATAGCCTTGGTGCGCGGCTTCGGTGGTGTAGCTGCGTTCGATGATCAGATCGGCTTCGGCAAAGCCCTTGTCGAGATCGCCCCGACCGGAGTCGAAATAGCGCACCACGTTGGGATGCAGGCCCTCGGGCACCGAGAAATCGGCCGCGCCTTCGCGGATGACGGGCGCGTCGTCCTTCATCGCCGCATCCACATCGGTGACGTGAGGCAGAACCTCGTAATCCACCTCGATCAGCTTGACCGCGTCGCGCGCGATCAGCGGCGAGGTGGCGGCAACAGCGGCGACGGCATGCCCATCGTAGAGCGCCTTTTCCCCGGCCATGCAGTTTTCCTGCAGGTTCCAGTCCTCGCCGTCCAATCCGTCGGGGAAGTCGGCGCGGGTCACCACGGCCTTGACACCTTTCAGGGCCAACGCCTTGGAGGCGTCGATCTTGACGATCCTCGCGTGGGCGTGCGGGCTGCGCAGCACCGCGCCATGCAGCATCCCCGGCATCGAGATATCCGCGCCGTAGCGCGCCCGGCCCGTCACCTTGTCGAGCCCATCGGGGCGGTCCGGTGTTGTGCCGATGTATTTGTAGGCGGTCTTTTGTCCGTCCAGAGCCATTACGATGCCTCCCGCATTTCGGCAGCCGCATCCATCACGGCGCGCACGATCTTGTCATAGCCGGTGCAGCGGCACAGGTTGCCGGCCAGCCAGTACCGGATTTCGGTCTCGGTTGGGTCGGGGTTCTTTTCCAACAGGTTCTTGGCCGCGACCAGAATGCCCGGTGTGCAGATCCCGCATTGCAGGGCCGCGTGTTCGATGAACTTGCGTTGCAGGGGGTGCAGCTTTTCACCCTCCGCGATGCCCTCGACAGTGCCGATCTCGGCTCCGTCCGCCTCGACCCCGAGCACGAGGCAGGAACAAACCAGCCTGCCGTCCAGAGTTACCGAACAGGCACCGCAATCGCCGGTGCCGCAGCCTTCCTTGACGCCCATGATGCCGGCGTGGTCGCGCAGACAATCAAGCAGGGTTTCACGGGTGTCGCAGAGAAATTCGACCTCGTCGCCATTCACGGTGGCGGTGATGTGTTGCTTGCTCATGCGCTTGCTCCTTTTGCCCGGTCATAGGCGATCTTGGCCGCCCGTTTTGCCAGCACACCTGCCACATGGGTACGGAATTCGATGGTGCCACGTTTGTCGTCGATGGGGCTACAGGCGGCCGAGGCCGCGTGCGCCAACCCGTCGAGCGTCGCGTCATCCAGCGTGGTGCCGATGATCGCGTCGGCGCATTCGGCAACCAGCCGGGCCGTCGGGGCGACCGCGCCAAGGGCCACGCGCGCCTGCGCGATGGTGTCGCCGTCGAGACGCAGGTTCACCGCGCAGCCGACCACCGCGATGTCCATTTCGGTGCGCGGGATGAAGCGCAGATAGGCGTCGCCTCCGTTTGCGCCGCGCGCCGGGATGGTGATGGCGGAAATCAATTCGCCCTTGGCCAGTACCGTTTTGCCAGGGCCGGTCGGAATCTCCTCGACGGGCACCTCCCGGCTGCCGTTCGGGCCTGTCACGGTGGCGGTGCAGCCCGCCGCGATCATGCCGGGCACGGAATCCGCCGCCGGAGAGCCGTTGCACAGGTTGCCTGCCAGCGTCGCGCGGCCTTGCACCTGCGTGGACCCGATCAGGTCCATGCCTTCGACCAGTCCGGGCCACTCTGCCGACAATTCGGCATGTTCTGTCATTTCGGCCCCCGAGACCGCCACGCCAAGGCGCCAGCCGCCATCGTCGGTGCGGGAAATGTCCTTCACGCCGGGGATATGCTTGATGTCGATCAGGTCGTCCGGCGTCAGGATGTCGGCCCGCAATTGCACCAGCACATCGGTGCCCCCGGCAAGGAAACGGATGGTGCCGTCAGAGGCACCTGCGATGGTCGAGGCTTGCTCGAAACTCGTGGGTCTGTGGTAGTTCATGTGATCTCCCCGAAAGGCGACGCGCCCCGATCACGGCGGGGCCACGCGTGGTTCTTCGCCGACACCCTAGCGCAGCATTCGGGAATGTCGATCCACTTTGATCAAATTTCCGAAGCGCCCCTCAGGCGCAGGCTTCGGCCTCTGCCTGGGCCATGGCTTCGACAGTGGCTTCAAACGCCAGCATGATCGACGCGTGGCGATTCTTGTAGTCCCGCGCAGGCTCCAGAACGTCATAGCCGGTGAAAGGCGCCTCGGGCGGTTCCGCGCCATCTTTCAGCATCGCGCGCAGTTGGTCCCGACCATTTTCCACCTCGGTCCGGGTGCGGCCGATGATGTTCGACGCCATGATCGCCGCCGATGCCTGCCCAAGCGCGCAGGCCTTCACATCCTGGCCGAACCGGGCAATGCGCCCGTCTTCGATGTCGACATCCACGGTGACGGTCGAGCCGCAGAGCGGCGCGCGCTTGCGCACGGTGGCCTGCGGCGCGTCGAGCCGGTCGGTCAGGGGAATATCCGCCGCCAGTGCCAGAATACGTTGTGAATAGAGCTTGATCAGGTCGCTTTCGGTGCTCATGGGCTTCCCCCTGTCGCGTGTTCCCTATAGGTAGCGGTCCGATGCCGGAATGCAAAGGGGGCCACCATGTCGTTTGACCCGAAATCCCTGACCTATAATGCCGATGGCCTGTTGCCCTGCATTGCGCAGGACGAAGCGACCGGCGAGGTTTTGATGCTGGCATGGATGACTGCCGATGCGGTGGCAAAGACGCTTGAAACCGGGCGCGTGACCTATTGGTCGCGCTCACGGTCGTGTTTTTGGGTGAAGGGCGAAAGCTCGGGGCACGTGCAGGACCTGGTGGAACTGCGTGTTGATTGCGACCGCGATTGCCTGCTGGCGCTGGTCCGGCAGACGGGCCCTGCCTGCCATACCAACCGGCGGAGTTGTTTCTATTCCGCGATCCGTGAAGGGAACGAGGTGGAGATCATGGCGCCCATGGTTTGAGACCAGTTCTTTTGGCCCGCGTTGGATGCCTCCGGCGGGAGTATTTTGGCCAAGAAGAAGGGGCAGGGCGCGCGTTAAGGTTAACGGCAGCGAGGGTGGTTTTCGTTAACCTTCGGGCAGGCCCACCATCCTGCGGATATCGGCAGGCGTGAATCCTTCGTCGCGATAGGTGCGGATCGCGCAGGCGTCGTTCCGTTTGGCCAGCCGTTTGCCGGTCTCGTCCCGGATCAGCCGGTGGTGGTGATAGACCGGCGTGGGCAGGCCCAGAAGGCGTTGCAACAGGACGTGGATCGGGGTCGCCTCGAACAGGTCTTCGCCGCGCACCACGTGGGTGATGTCTTGGGCGGCGTCGTCGATCACCACAGACAAGTGGTAGGAGGTGGCGAAATCGCGCCGGGAGAGGACGATATCGCCAATCTCGCGCTGAAAACGGCCCAGCGATGTGAAAATCTGCCCGCGATGGGTGGGGCCGGTTTCCAGGAACATCAGGCCCCAATGATCGTCTTCGTCCTCCAGAACGTGATGCTCGCAGACCATGCCCGCGTGCCCCATGTCGAGCCGCAGATGCTGGCCGGTTGGGCGCGACAGCAGGTCCGGCCCCTTCGGGGCATGCGCGCGGCATGTCCCGGGATAGACCGGTCCGTCAGGGCCTATCGCCGGGGGCGTCCCTTCTTGCGGGGCGTTCATCGCCTCGGCGATATCGCGGCGGGTGCAGGTGCAGGGGTAAAGCAGGTGACGCGCCCAGAGGGCGTCGAGCGCGGCAGCATAGACCGGCATTCGGTCGCTCTGGCGCATCACCGGGCCGTCCCAGGTGAGGCCGAGCCAGGTCAGGTCTTCGTAGATCAGGTCTTCCCATTCAGGGCGGGCGCGGGTCTGGTCGATATCCTCGATCCGCAACAGGAAGTTGCCACCCTCGGCCCGCGCCATGTCATGCGCCAGCAGCGCCGAATAGGCATGGCCCAGATGCAGCGGGCCGGTTGGGGAGGGGGCGAAGCGGGTGCGGACGATCACGGGCCTGTCAGGCAGGCGCGGGCTGCGCGTCATGGGACGACAACCAGCCCTGCCACGCCACTTTCGCGCGGTCGGTATAGCCTTTGTAGCGGGCCTTGCGGTTCTTGCGCCCGCCCTTGAGGTCGACGGGGGGGAACAGCCCGAAATTCACGTTCATCGGCTGAAAGGTCTTGGCCTCGGCCCCGCCGGTGATGTGATGGATGAGCGCGCCCATGGCGGTGTCCTGCGGAACGGGGGGCAGGGTTTGACCCATCACCTCGGCCGCGGCCAATCGGCCCGCTAATAGGCCCATGGCCGAGGACTCTACATACCCCTCGACCCCGGTGATCTGGCCGGCGAAGCGAATATGGGGCTTGGAGCGCAGGCGCATCTCGTGGTCCAGCAGCGTGGGCGAGTTGATGAAGGTGTTGCGATGGATGCCACCAAGCCGCGCGAAACGGGCATTTTCCAGCCCCGGGATCATGCGCAAGACCTCTGTCTGCGCCCCGTATTTCATCTTGGTCTGGAAGCCCACGATATTGAACAGCGTGCCAAGCTTGTTGTCGCGGCGCAGCTGCACGATGGCGTGCGCCTTGATGTCGGGCTGGTGCGGGTTGGTCAGGCCCACGGGCTTCATGGGGCCGTGGCGCAGGGTCTCGCGACCGCGTTCGGCCATGACCTCGATGGGCAGGCAGCCGTCGAAATATTTCGCGGTTTCGCCCTCGTGGAACTCGGTCTTGTCGGCGGCCAACAGCGCGTCGATGAAGGCCTCGTATGTGTCACGGTCCATCGGGCAGTTGAGATAGGCGGTGCGCTCTTCCTCTGTCTCGCCCTTGTCATAGCGCGACTGCATCCAGGCCTTGGACATGTCGATGCTGTCGGCATGGATGATGGGGGCGATGGCGTCGAAGAAGGCGAGGCTGTCCTGGCCGGCTTCCTTGGCGATCGCCTCGGCCAGCGCGCCGGAAGTCAGGGGACCGGTGGCGATGATCACCGGGCCATCATCGGGCAGGGCGGTGACCTCTTCCTCGGACACGGTCACAAGGGGGTGGTCGCGCAGCCGGTCGGTCACGGATTGGGCAAAGGGCTCTCGATCTACGGCCAATGCGCCGCCCGCAGGCAGGCGGTGGCGGTCGGCCATTTCCATGATCAGGCCACCAGCGGCGCGCATTTCCCAGTGCAGCAGGCCAACGGCGTTCTGTTCGTCGTCATCCGAGCGGAAGGAGTTGGAACAGACCATCTCGGCAAGGTTGCCGGTCTGGTGGGCGAAGGTGCCGACGGTGGGGCGCATTTCGTGGATCACCACGGGCACGCCCATGGTGATGGCTTGCCACGCCGCCTCGGACCCGGCCATGCCGCCGCCGATGATATGGATCGTTTTTGTCATGCGCGCGATGTAGGCCAGCCAAGCCGCAAAGCCAAGAGCGCGCGGTCCAACTCAGACGATATCGGCCCAACCCCGGCGGTACAGCGCAAACCGCCCGCCGCCGAGGAAGAAGAGCGGCAAAGCCAGGACCGCGCTGGCGACGACTTGCAGGCTGCCATAGGAGGTCTGCACACCGAGCGCTTCGAACCACAACAGCAAGCCGATCATCAGGACCAGCCCGAGCAAGGCCACAACGCGGCTGCGCAGACCGAACATCAGCCAGACCGCCGCGAACTGAATCAGTGCGCATAGAACGGTGACCCCCATCCACTCCACATCATGCAGACCACGTATGCCAATGCTGCGGTAGCCGTTGATCAGCCCAAGACAGTCAAGGGAGAAGACCAGAAAGGAAAGAGCCAGCAACAGCCGACAGAGGGTCTGAGAGAAGGTGCGAACCGACATGGACTTGCCTCGCTGAGTATACGTCAACCTGTCTATTTAGGTAAGTATAGCGAGGAGCGCGGCGGTTAACAGATGTAAATTCGCAAAGCCTGTTTTGCGTAAAATGGAGCATGAAAATTCATCAGGGATGCTGCCAGGACAAGAAATTTCAGCCTGCTGAAATTTTAAAACACTCCGCGATCCATTTCAGGGTCTCGTGGATATTGCAATCTGACTTTCTGGAAGAATGGTACGCGGCCCAATAGTCGATCCGAACCGGCTCCATATCCGGTTCGATGGCGCGCAAATGCGGGTTGGAGTCACCCAAGGCCACGGGAAGGGGGGCCGACATACGGGTCGCCAAGGCAAATGTCAGCAACTGGTTGAATTGGCTCGCACGCATGACGGGTGGGCGTTGGAACCTGCCTTGCGCCAGTTTCATCGGCGGGGATGAATCATATTCGGTGGTCAGCCCGACCCAATCGGTCCCGCCATCGTTCTCGATATGCCGGTAGAGTCGATAGTGAATGTGACCGACCCGGCGAGTGATCAGGCGTCCTTGCTCCGGAGGTCCGCCGCGGATCAAAATATCCAATTCATTCAAGCTTGTACCGGTTGGCCGATCATACAGGTCAATGGCAATGTTGGGATTGTTCCGGTGCGATGCGCCAAGGCAGGGGGCGAGGATTCCGGCACCGACAAAAGGCGGTGCGCCAAGTTTCAGCCGACTGGGGGACGCCGCGCTCGCTTGGCCATCCAATTTGGCCTGTTCGTAAGCAAGGCGACCTTCAAAATTTTCCGCCAATGCGACCAGCGGCTCCATAACCGGGTTGAGCTGCCAAGCCCCTGAAACCTTTATGAATAATGGAAGGCCAATTTCCTGTCCAAGTCTCTCCACCCGGCGCGACACGGTCGCGACATTCGTTCCAAGCACTTTGGCCGCAGCAACCATCGTTCCACATTTTCGGACGGCGAGAAAAAATCGGAAGTCATCCCAGTTCGGCACGATGAAAGGCTCTTTTATGTGATCTTCACCTACATGTTAACAGAGTTTAAAGGTTGCTCAAGGATATATATTCAAAATGGACAATGGATTGGGCGTACGTCGCGTAACACCGCCCAATCCGTCAATTCCGGGCTGATTCGGGCCACTGTTTCAGGCTTCTTCGGCCTTGGGTGAGCGCAGGTTCATGACCTCGTGCACTTCGTAGAGGCTGTATCGCCCCCCGCCGTAGAGGATCAGCGGGACCGCGAAGACCGACACCAGCGTGATTTTGACGGCAAGGGCGGGGTCACCATCCGGGTTCGTCATGATCGCGGGAATCACCAGTAATGCCATGGCCATCGCCGCGACCACCGAGGTGCGGATGCCGAGGATTAGCCAGAAGCTCAGAACGAAATAGAGGGCGGCCAGCGCGGCGGAATGGTATTGCAGATCCTGCATGCCGCCGACAACGCTTGGCAGGTTGCAGCCGCGCAGTTGCGGGACCAGGCCAATTGCAGCTTCGATCATCAGAGTTGCCGACAAGCAGACCCGGAAGTTCAGGCGAAGCCATTCGGTAAGGTTGTTCATCACATTGCCCCGTTAGCAAAGGTTGCTCGATGGTTATCAATCTGACCGGGAATTAAGGCAGGAGATGGCCAGCGGCGCGGAAGGTTCAGGGAGTCTTGGCGATACGTGAGACGCAATGGCGTTGGAAATGCAGCACTGTTCCCGAAATCGCAACAAACACTGTCTTTTTCGATAGGGCATGGTTTTCATAGGTTGCTCAGTCATTACCCGTAAACGACATTGTTCACGTTTCCGCCTGCCGCTCAGCTGCGCGCCGGGTTGGGGGCGGGCAGGTCGGAAAAGACGTTGTCGAGCGTGGGGACCGAAGGCGTGCGCCGGGGCCGGGAGGAGGAGAAAACCACCTGCACGTCCTCAGGGGCCGCGTCTTGCGCCTTGGCTTGGGCCGGGCGCGGGCGCTCGGGCTTGTGGTCCACCCGCACGCGGCGCGGCGTGATCTTTTGGCCAATGGTCTTGCGCATGCGGCGGTCGCGCGGGGCGTTCTCGGCATAGGTCAGCATCAGTGCGGCGATCAGGCCAAGATCCCGCCAAAAGCCCCCCAGTTCCTGCTCGACCCCCAGCTCGATCATTCGCAGGTAACTGGCGAAAAAGGTCAGCAGCCCCAGCACCAACGCCGCCGGGCGCATGTAAAGGCCGATCATCACGAGGAAGGCGAGGGCAAAGACCACCATGGCTGACAGCGGCTCGGCAACGTGGGGCGGCACCACCTGCGCCGCGAGCGGGGCAAGACTGGTTCCGGGGATCAGGTTCAACCCGACCGCAAGGAAGTAGGAAGCGATTACGATGCGCAGCAGGTTCTGCGCGGTGCTGTTCAAGGTCGCGTTACTCATGGTGTCATCAGACATGCCAAACATCCCCATCTCGGCGAACACGTGCCGATCCCAAAAAGAGCGCGCGGGGGCGTGTGCCGCCCGAGCAAGGAAATTATGGGACCGGATTGGGTCAAATTTGGTTTGGATTTGAGGTAAAAGCGGCACCAAGGCACGGCGGGGCTTGGGCAGAACTAAGGCGAAACCTTGGCGTTCGCACTCAGCGCGGCTCGATCAGATCCCATCGGTTGCCGTAGAGGTCGCGGAAGACGGCGACCGTGCCGTAAGGCTCTGACCTCGGCGCCTCCTCGAATATAACGCCCGCAGCAGCCATCCGTGCGGCGGTGGCGGCGAAGTCATCCGTGTGCAGAAAATACCCCACGCGCCCGCCCGCGTGCTGGCCAACATGCGCGGTCTGGTCCCCTTCGGCGCGGGCAATCAGGAACTGCGTCGGGCTGGCGGCGTCGGGGGCCATGCGGACCCATCGTTTGCCGCCGCCTTGGTCGGTGTCTTCCAGCAATTGCCAGCCGAGCGCATCGCGGAACCAGGCAATCGCCTCGTCATAGTCGCGCGCCAGAAAGGCGACGCGGGCGAGATCAGCCCTCGCCATTGTCCTCGTCGTCGTCCTCGCCCTGCTCGGCGATCCACGCAACCGAGACCACCTCTTCGCCCTTGGCGGTGTTGAACACCTTGACACCACCGGCCGAGCGCGAGCGGAACGAGATGCCCTCGACGGGGCAGCGGATCGACTGGCCGCGAGACGTGGCCAGCATGATCTGGTCGCTCATTTCGACCGGGAAGCACGCAACCAGATGGCCACCGCGCATGGCCCTGTCGATGGCCGCCACACCTTGGCCCCCGCGCCCGCGCACAGGGTAGTCATGGCTCGACGACAGCTTGCCAGAGCCCTTGGCGGTGATCGTCAGGATCAGGTCTTCCGCCGCCGACATCTCGGCGTAGCGGTCGGGCGACAACTGGCCTTCGGCCACGTCTTCCTCGTCCTCGACCTCTTCGTCCTCGGTCGCCCCGGCCATCAGGCGGCGCTGTTTGAGGTAAGCGGCGCGTTCTTCTGCGCTGGCCTCGAAATGGCGGATCACGGCCATCGAAACCACCGCGTCGTCACCGTTCAGGCGGATGCCCCGCACGCCGGTGGAATCGCGGCCCTTGAAGACCCGCACATCGGTGCTGCGGAAGCGGATCGCGCGGCCCGAGTCGGTGACCAGCATGACGTCGTCGTCATCGGCGCAGATGCGTGCGTTGACCAGGCTGACAGATCCGTCTTCGGGCAGTTTCATCGCGATCTTGCCGTTGCGCATCACATTGGTGAAGTCCGACAGCGCATTGCGGCGCACATCGCCCGCCGAGGTGGCGAAGACCACCTGCAATTCGTCCCAATGGTCCTCGTCCCGGTCGATGGGCATGATCGCCGCGATCGACACGCCGGTCGGGATCGGCAGGATGTTGACGATGGCCTTGCCCTTGGACGTGCGCCCGCCCTGCGGCAAACGCCAGGTCTTCAGCTTGTAGACCATCCCGTCGGTGGTGAAGAACAGCAGCGGCGTGTGGGTGTTGGCGACGAAGAGGTTGGTGACCACGTCGTCTTCCTTCAGTTCGCCCCCCGACAGCCCCTTGCCGCCACGCTTCTGGGCGCGGAAATCGGCCAGTGGCGTGCGCTTGATGTAGCCGCCCGACGTCACGGTCACGACCATGTCCTCGCGCTCGATCAGGTCTTCGTCTTCCATGTCGCCGGACCAGTCGAGAATCTGGGTGCGGCGAGGCACGGCAAACTGCTCGCGCACCTCGGCCAGTTCGGCGCTGATGATCGACAGGATGCGGTCGCGGCTGGCAAGGATGGCGAGGTAGTCCTTGATCTTCTCGGCCAGTTCCGCCAGCTCGTCGGTGACTTCCTTGACCCCGATCTGGGTCAGGCGTTGCAGGCGCAACTCAAGGATCGCGCGGGCCTGTGTTTCCGACAGGTTGTAGGTACCGTCGTCGTTGATCTTGTGGGTCGGGTCGTCGATCAGCTTGATGTAATCGGCGATCTCGGCCGCTGGCCAACGGCGGGTCATCAGGGCCTCACGCGCTTCGGCGGCATCGGCAGAACGGCGGATCGTGGCGACTACCTCGTCCACGTTCGACACGGCAACGGCCAGACCGCACAGGATATGCGACCGTTCGCGGGCCTTGCGCAGTTCGTAGGCCGTGCGCCGCGCCACCACCTCTTCGCGGAAGTCGAGGAAGGCGGTCAGGAAGCCGCGCAGCGTCAACTGTTCGGGCCGTCCGCCATTCAGCGCCAGCATGTTGCAGCCAAAACTTGTCTGCATCTGGGTAAAGCGGAAAAGCTGGTTCAGCACCACTTCCGGGGTCGCATCCCGCTTGAGTTCGATCACCACACGAACGCCGATCCGGTCAGATTCGTCCTGCACGGCGGAAATGCCTTCGAGCTTTTTCTCGCGGACCAGCTCCGCGATCTTCTCGATCATCGTGGCCTTGTTCACCTGATAGGGGATCTCGTCCAGAACGATGGCGTAGCGGTCCTTGCGAATCTCTTCGATCCGGGTCTTGGCCCGGATGACGACGCTGCCGCGCCCTTCAAGATAGGCCTTCCGCGCGCCGGAGCGGCCAAGGATGATGCCGCCGGTCGGGAAATCCGGGGCAGGGATATAGTCCATCAGCTGTTCGCTGCTGAGATCTGCATTCTCGATCAGCGCCTGGCAGGCGTCGATCACTTCGCCAAGGTTGTGGGGCGGAATATTGGTGGCCATGCCGACGGCAATCCCGCCCGCACCGTTGACCAGCATGTTGGGAAAGCGCGCCGGCAAGACCGTCGGTTCGCGGTCCTTGCCGTCGTAGTTGTCTTGAAAATCGACGGTGTCCTTGTCGATATCGGCCAGCATCGCGCTGGCAGACTTGGCCATCCGCACCTCGGTGTAGCGGAAGGCGGCGGCCTTGTCCCCGTCCATCGAGCCAAAATTGCCCTGACCGTCGAGCAGCGGCAGGGACATCGAAAAATCCTGCGCCATCCGCACCAGCGCGTCATAGATCGCGCTGTCGCCATGCGGGTGATACTTGCCCATGGCGTCGGCCACGGGACGCGAGGATTTGCGATACGGCTTGTCATGCGTGTTGCCGACCTCGTGCATCGCGTAGAGGATGCGCCGGTGTACAGGCTTCAACCCGTCGCGCAGGTCGGGGATGGCCCGCGAAATGATCACGCTCATCGCATAGTCGATGAACGAGGCTTTCATCTCGTCGGCAATCGAAATCTGCGGCCCCAGGGGACCCGGAGGGGTCGCCCCGGATTCATCCATGTTTTCAGGGGGTTCTGGAGTGTCGGTCACGCCTGATGCTCGCTTCTTGTCGCGCGTCTATATATTGTTGTAGGGCACTATAAAGGGCCGGGATATGGGGTGCAATGGCCCGTGATCAAGACCACTGGCACTCATGGGGGCAGGTTGATAACAGTTTGTTTTAATTGATTTTTAGAGAAAGCCGGGCATCATTCTTGTTGCAGCAGACAAGAAAGAGGCACGAAATGTCCGACACCCCCACCGAATTGATGCTCAAGGGCTATGGGCTGACCACGGCCGAGATGTTCTACCACATGCCCGACTATCCGCATGTGCTGAACAGCTTTATCTGGCAGGATTACGACCTCGCCCCCGATCATCCGAGGCTGTTTTCCTTTATCGAGTTCTGGCGCGATGAGATCGAAGGCCCCTTGCATTCCGTCCGCTTCACTCATCGCAAGATGATTTCACCCGGTGAATGGCGCAATGTCGTGGGAGAGTTTCCGATTCACTAGCGTCTAGGCTGCCAGGTCAATCCAGACCGGCACATGGTCCGAGGGCTTTTCACGTCCGCGAATCTCCTTGTCGATCTGGCAGTCTTGCAGCAGGTCGGCGGCCTGCGCGCTCAGCAACAGGTGGTCGATGCGGATGCCGTCATTGCGTTGCCATGCGCCGGCCTGGTAGTCCCAGAACGAATACTGCTCGGGTGTCTGCACCCGCGCGCGGAACGCTTCGGTAAAGCCGAGGTTCAGGATCCGGCGAAAGGCGGCGCGGCTTTCGGGCCGCGCCAGCGCATCGTCTTGCCACGCCTCGGGGCGGGCGGCGTCTTCATCCTGTGGGATGATGTTGTAATCGCCCGCCATGACGACCGGCATCTCGCTGGCCAAAAGCTCTTTGGCCCGCGCCTCCATCCGGGCCATCCACGCCAGCTTGTAGTCGTATTTCGGGCCTGGGCAGGGGTTGCCGTTGGGCAGGTACAGTCCGCACAGCCGCACGGCATCGTGATCGCCCACCACGGTGGCCTCGATCCAGCGGGCTTGGACATCCTCGTCATCGCCGGGCAGGCCGCGCGTCACGTCCTCCAGCGGCAGCTTGGACAGGATCGCCACTCCATTGAAGCCTTTTTGACCATGGGTTTCAACGTTGTATCCCCGGTCCTCGAACAACTCACGCGGGAAGGTCTCGTCCACCGACTTGATTTCCTGCAACAGCGCCACATCCGGCTCGGCCTCGTCCAGCCAGTCGCAAAGGGCCGCGTGGCGGGCCTTGATCCCGTTGATGTTGAAGGTGGCGATTTTCATGAGAGATCCGTTTCTGGCGCTATGGGCTGTCGGCTGAGTTTCGCCGGTTGGCTGCCGGATTCCAAGAGGGGTTGCAATTAAAGTGTTTATGAGACACTAAAAGAAGACCCAATCCTAATGCCCCGAGTCCCTTCTTGCCCCAGATACACAACAGACAAAGTGCTTTGCCCAGTCAATTCCGCCCCGCTCGCGGCGGGGGCATCCTCGCGCGTCCTCTGCGAGGCGCGCTTTGCCTTGTCCTGCCAGTGCTCATCGTGTTGTCCGGCCCTGTTGCGGCCCAAACCCCGGAAACCGAACCGGCCGCCGTCGCCGCCGTCCGCGCCGAGCTGGCGGGCCTTTCCGAGCGGATTTCGCCAAGTTTGGCCCCGGCCCGGATCAGGGTCCGCCTGTCGCATTCCTTCAGCGTTCACGACATCGCATTTTCGGAGCGCTACCTCGATAATTGGAGCACGCTGCTGCAAGACCGTTGGAGCCAGTATGACCTGTTCTATGCCACCCAGGCCGAGGTTCTGAATGACTGGTCGCTTGCTGTTGCGACCGGCGCCGTTACCCAAACCGAGGCCGAGACCGTTCTGTCACAGGCGCTGGAGCGCGTGCAGACCGTGGCGGCGGCAATGCCGGGTTGGCAGGATGACGACGTTTCCCGCCTGACCGACCGCGCCGCTTGGACGGATATGGCGCAAGAGGTCGGCTGTTGTGATGCGCTTTATTATCACGCACTCGACGAGGCCGACAGCGTTTGGGCCGCATCCGACAGCCCCGACCCCTCGGCCATCGCTGCCTTGCAGTTGGTGCCGACCCCCAACATTCCGGGTCTGCCCGACAGCCATCCGGCGGCGAGCGCCTATTCGTGGCTGGCGGCACGGGCGCAAGGGCTTGAACAGCAGGGCGACGGTGCCGCTGCAGACCGGCGCGCGCTGGTCGTCGAGGCCGAGCTGCTGGTGCGCTTGTTCGGATTGCCGGACGGGGTGACCCTGCCCGTGGGGCTTGACCGGATCGCGTCCGAGGAATGCCTGTCCGCGCAACCCGTGGCGCCGCTGCTTCGCCTGGCCGCCCTTACCGAGCAGGGGCCGCTGCGGGACCAGTTGATGACCCGTGCGCAAAACCGGCTTGAGGCGCAGGCCGCTTTTCTGGAAACGCAGTCCCACGCCAGCGTGGCAGCGGTCGCGCCGATGATTTTGGCTGAGGATATGGTTGGGCCGGGCGCGGCGGAAGGGGGCGAGAACGCGCCACCCACAGCGCCCGACATGGCGATCACGGCAGATGTGCCGCCCGCATCCCAACCGTCGGCTGTTGCGGCCGCGAATACGCCAGAGGCCCTGATCGGCCACCTCTCGTCCGGTAACCTGGACAGTGGCGCCTTGATGCGCCTTGCCGACGCCGCCGAAGCGTTCGAGGCGGGCTTTGCCCCCGGCGATACGCTTGGTCTCCTGCGCAGTCTCGGCACCTTGCCAGAGGCCCCGGCCACGAACTTTCGCACCATGCAGGCCACCGGCAACTAGGGCCGGGGGGGGCTGCGCGGCCTGTCAGTCGGCCAGTCCCTCGGCCAACCAAGCCCGCGCGCCCGCCTCGTCGTCCAGGCCGAAAGAACGGATTTCCAGATTGGGAACCAGAAAGCTCTCGACCGCGGCGAGGTTGCGCATCCAGCCGTCGCCGGTCAGCACCGCCACCCGGTCGACCTTGCGGATCATCGCCATCAACTGCACCCAGTGGCGCAGTTCGACCCCGATCGCCCCGAGCGAGGGCCATTCGACACCCTCGGCGCGCAACAACATGCCGCCATGGTTCATGTCCTTGACCACGGGCACCAGCATGTCCAGCGCCACCTCCATCGAGACGGAATCCATGGCGCCGGTGGCCTCCATCACCACAAGGTTGGGCGACTCGAGCTCGGCGGTAAAGGTGGGTTGGGTCATGGCTGCTTTCCTGTTGTTGCTATTGGCGACCCTGCGCCGGTCGCGGCGGCCTTGCCTTGATCCGGGTCAAACGCACGGTCCTTGCCGCTACATCGAAAAGGACGTGCCGCAGCCACAAGACGAGGTCGCATTGGGGTTGTCGATGGTGAACCGCGCGCCGATCAGTTCCTCGGAAAAGTCGATCACGGCCTCGGACAGGAAGGGAAGCGACACGGAATCGACGACGACCTTTTGCCCATCACGTTCCAAGACAAGGTCATCTTCGGCCGGGTCATCCAGAGTGATATCGTATTGAAACCCGGAACACCCGCCGCCCTCTACAGCGACGCGCAGCGCCTTGCCCCCGCCCGAGGCCGCGTTGATTTCGGCGATCCGGGCAAAGGCGCGGTCGGTGACTTTGGGTGGCAGGGTCAACATGGGTCGGCAGGTCCTGAAAGTGGTCTCGCGTCTTGGGCAAGATAGGCGCGTGGGGCAGGGGCCTCAAGGGGGCAGAGCATGGTCCATCCATCACAGGCGGGCGTCCCCCCTCGCCAGTGGGCGCGGCCACTGTTATAGCCTGCGGATAATTCCGGCCGTCAGAGCCGAGCGGACATCACAGCAGGAGACCGGGGCACATGATGGCAGAATATGCCTGCACAGCAGAGGGCAGCCGGGGGCGGCTGTGGCCGGAAGAAGAGAGCGCCTTTCGCGCGCCGTTTCAACGCGACCGCGATCGGATCATTCACGCCGGCGCCTTTCGCCGTCTCAAACACAAGACACAGGTGTTTGTCGAACATGAGGGCGACTATTTCCGCACCCGCTTGACCCATTCCATCGAGGTGGCACAGGTGGCGCGCACCATTGCCCGCGCCCTTGGCCTGAACGAAGACCTGACCGAAGCCGTGGCGTTGGCCCATGACCTTGGCCACACGCCTTTTGGCCACACCGGCGAGGACGCGCTGGATGCGCTGATGGCACCCTTCGGCGGGTTCGACCACAACGCACAGGCATTGCGGATCGTGACGTCGCTTGAACGCAGCTATGCCTGTTTCGACGGGCTGAACCTGACATGGGAAACGCTGGAAGGCATCGCCAAACATAACGGTCCGGTGGTGGGGGATCTGCCCTATGCCTTGGCCGATTACAACGCGCGGCACGACCTTGAATTGCACAGCCATGCCAGCGGCGAGGCGCAGGTGGCCGCGGTGTCGGACGACATCGCCTATAACAACCACGATCTGGCCGATGGCTTGCGGGCTGGGCTGTTCACCGATGCCGAGGCGGCGGAGCTGCCGATCGTGGGGGACGCCTATCGCGAGGTGGATCGGCTCTATCCCGGGCTGGACCGCAAACGCCGCCGCGCCGAGGCGCTGAGGCGGGTTTTCGGCGTGATGGTGTCGGACGTGATCGACGTCTCGCGCGCCCGACTGGCCGAGGCCGCACCCGAAAATGTCGAGGTTTTAAGGCATCTTGGCGTGCCGATGGTGCGCTTTTCCGACACCCTCTTTGGCCAGTTGAAGGAGATCCGGGCCTTCCTGTTTTCCCGCATGTATCGCGCGCCTTCGGTGGTCGAAATGCGCCGGCGGGTGACGATGGTGGTGGAGCAACTTTTCCCGCTGTTCATGGCGCGGCCGGAGTTGTTGCCGGAGGAATGGAAAGCGGATGTAGAGGTTGCGCGGGACGAGACCGCGCGGGCGCGGCTGGTGTCGGACTATATCGCGGGAATGACGGACCGGTTTGCGTTGGAGCAGCACAAACTGCTCAGCAAAAACGCGTGACAGGCCGAGGCGCGCGTGCTTGTCTTTTCCAGGCTTTGCTTGAAGGAGATTGACCGGTGATACGCATCTTGACGAGGGCCGCGCTGCTGGCCCTGATCCCCCTGACCGCCGCCGCGCAAGAGGTGCCGCAGGGACGCTTCGAGCTGGAAACATGCAGCGGAAACCCTTATAGCGATGGGGTTTTAGAGATCACGGGCCGTGAGATCCTGTTTTATGAAAGCGCCTGTTCCCTGTCCAACCCCGAGCCTGTGCGCGGGATGGAGGCAGCCTATTTGTGGGATGGGCAATGTGCGGGGGAAGGCGAGAGCTGGACGGCGCGCTACCTGATCATGCCGGATTGGGAAAACGGCCTGGTCTTCGTGCAGGAGCATTGGGCGGCGACCTATGCCTATTGCGGTCCGACGACTGCCCCGGCCCCATCCACCCCCTCATCCCCCGCGCCGGGGGGCGGCAGCAAGTAACGGGCGCAAAAGCCGCCAAAACAGAGGGGTGCCGCCGGTACACCGGGCGTACACCCCCTGTACACCCCCCGTGCATATGATTTGCCGATTTCGCCGCGCCTTTGGGCGCGCCGACCAGGGGGGGCGCTGCGCGTCTTGACCCGAGGACGACCTGCGGCTTGGCGCGGGGTGATTGACCTCTGGCGCTTGCGTGGTAAACCGCGCCCAACCAATCAGGACACCAGACATGACCCTTTTTGCCGATATCCGCGCGCTCGTGATCGAAAGCCTCGAAACGCTCTGTGCCGAGGGCGCGCTGCCCACCGGGCTGGACATGACCAATGTGGCCGTCGAACCGCCCCGCGATGCAGCGCATGGCGACATGGCGACCAATGCCGCGATGGTGCTGGCCAAGCCCGCCAAGATGAAGCCGCGCGACATTGCCGAGGCGCTGGCAGGCAAGCTGGCCGCCGACGCACGGGTCGAGACGGTGGACGTGGCGGGGCCCGGCTTTCTGAACTTGCGGCTGTCGGACGAAACGTGGCGTGGCGTGATCACGGCGGTCTTGTCGGCGGGCGACGCCTATGGCCGGTCCGAGATGGGGCAGGGGCAGAAGGTGAATGTCGAATTTGTCTCGGCCAACCCCACCGGGCCGCTGCATGTGGGCCATACGCGTGGGGCGGTGTTTGGCGATGCACTGGCGAGTCTGCTGGATTTCGCGGGCCACGCGGTGACGCGGGAATACTATATCAACGACGGCGGCGCGCAGGTCGATGTGCTGGCGCGGTCGGTCTACCTGCGCTACCTGGAGGCGCATGGGCAGGAGGTCGCGTTCGAGGATGGCACCTATCCGGGCGATTACCTGATCGAGGTCGGGGAAAACCTGAAAGCCAAGGTGGGCGAGGCTTATATCGGCAAGCCGGAATCCGACTGGCTGGTCGCGGTGCGCGACTTTGCCACCGACGCGATGATGGAGTTGATCCGCGCGGACCTGTTGGCGCTTGGCGTGAAGATGGATGTCTTTTATTCCGAGAAGTCGCTTTATGGCACCGGTCGGATCGAAGCGGCCATCGAGGATCTGGAGGGCAAGGGCCTGATCTACAAGGGTGTGCTGGAACCGCCCAAGGGCAAGACGCCCGAGGATTGGGAACCGCGCGAACAGACCCTGTTCAAATCGACCGACTACGGCGACGACGTGGACCGGCCGATCATGAAATCGGACGGGGCCTGGACCTATTTCGCGCCGGATATCGCCTATCACTACGACAAGGTGCAGCGCGGCTTCGATCAGCTCATCGACATTTTCGGGGCCGACCATGGCGGCTATGTCAAGCGAATGAAGGCGGCCGTCTCGGCGCTGTCCGAAGGGCGTGTGCCGCTGGACATCAAGCTGACGCAACTGGTCAAGCTCTACAAGAACGGCGCACCGTTCAAGATGTCGAAGCGCGCAGGCACCTTCGTGACACTGCGCGACGTGGTCGAGATGGTGGGCCCGGACGTGACCCGCTTTGTCATGCTGACGCGCAAGAACGACGCCCCGCTGGATTTCGATTTCGACAAGGTGCGCGAGCAGTCCAAGGAAAACCCGGTTTTCTACGTGCAATACGCCCATGCCCGGATCCGTTCGGTGCAGCGCAAGGCGGCTGAGGCGGGGATCGCGGCGGATGCGTCGGACCTGTCCAGCATCGCCCATCCGGCAGAGTTCGCGCTGGCCGCGAAACTGGCGGAATGGCCGCGGATCGTGGAAACCGCCGCCGCCGCGCATGAGCCGCATCGCGTGGCCTTTTACCTCTATGACCTTGCCAGCGACTTCCACGGGCTGTGGAACAAGGGCAACGCCGAGCCTGCGCTGCGGTTCCTGCAAGAGGACGATCCTGTTGCCTCGAAAGCAAAACTCGCCCTCATCGGTGCCGTTCAGGTTGTTATTTCCAACGGGCTTGGTATTCTTGGTGTGACGCCGGTCGAAGAAATGCGCTGAGGCGAGCCCCGGACAAACCGGGGCGGCCAGAATATCAAGCGTAGACGGGCGAACGAGCAGGCTAAGAAAAGACCGGTGCGCCGCATTGGGCGGGCTGCCCGCGCCGGGGCAATGAGGGCAGGCATGGCAGATATAGACTATTACGAGGAGTCCGCCCCGCGGTCAGAGGCCGAGGGGCATATTGGTGCGTCCGGTCTGGCGGTTGTCGTCAACTGGATCGGAGCGCTCTTGTCGGTGGCGCTGGTCGTGGGCCTGTCGGTCTGGGCCTGGCAACTGACGGTGCGCGACGTGTCCGGGGTGCCGGTGATCCGCGCGCTGCAAGGGTCGATGCGGGAACGCCCCGCCGATCCCGGCGGCACCATCGCCGACCATCAGGGGCTGGCCGTGAACCGCATCAGCGAAGGGGCCGAAGCCGCGCCCGCGGCGGACCGGATCGTGCTGGCGCCTGCGCCGCTGGACCTTGAGGAAATCGACCTGACCTCGGCCAGCCTGCCGGAAGATGCGACGCCCCCCACCGAGGGGACCAGCGAAGAAACGCTGGCCCTGATCGACCGACTGCTGGAGGAAGCCGTGCCGCTTGATCCGGTGATGGCAGCCGATGGGGGCAGCGCGCCTGCGGCCGTCGAGGCCGAGGTGGCGGCGCGCCCGGTGATCGACGTGATCCCCACCACGGTGCCCGGTGTGGCCCGCTCGCCGCGCCCGCCGCTGCGGCCCGAGGATGTGGTGCAACTGGCCTCGGTCGGGGCGCCGGTGGCGAGCCTGACAGTGACCTCGACCGCCTCGGCCGCGACGGATGACGTGACCGACCTCGACCCCGAGGCGCTGGCCAATGGCACCCGTCTGGTCCAGCTTGGGGCGTTTGACGATGCCGAGACGGCGCGCGCGGAATGGATGCGGTTGGCAGGGCTTTATCCCGATTTCTTCCGCGACAAGGACCGGGTGGTTCAGGCGGCGATGTCGGGCGGACGCGAGTTTTTCAGGCTGCGGGCGCATGGGTTTGACGACCTGTCCGATGCCCGCCGGTTCTGCACCGCGCTGAACGCGCAGGGCGCGCCCTGTATTCCCGTCACGGTCCGGTAAGCGGCCCATGTCCGATGCCCGGTCGGCGTGCATTCTTGGCTGTGCGGGCCTGTCCCTGTCCGATGGCGAGGCGCGCTTTTTCGCCGAGGTCGCGCCGGTCGGGTTCATCCTGTTTGCCCGCAATATCGAGACGCCCGACCAGATCCGCCGGTTGACCGACGCGTTGCGGGCGGCGGTTGGCTGGGATGCGCCGGTGTTCATTGATCAGGAAGGCGGTCGCGTGCAGCGGCTGCGCGGGCCGGTCTGGCGCGAGTGGTTGCCACCGCTGGAGCAGGTGGCCCGTGTCGGCGCCGGGTCGGCGGCGCGATCGATGTATCTGCGCAGTTACCTGATCGCGCGCGAGCATCTGGCGCTTGGAATCAATGGCAATTGCGCGCCGTGTGCCGATATCGCCCGGCCTGAAACCCACCCGTTCCTGCGCAACCGCTGTTATGGCGAGGACGCCGGGACGGTGGTGCGGATCGCGCGGGCCGTGGCCGAGGGGCTGGCGGATGCGGGCGTGGTCCCGGTGCTGAAGCATATTCCCGGCCATGGGCGCGGGACGCTCGACAGCCATCATGAGTTGCCCCATGTTTCGGCCCCGCGCGCGGTGCTGGAGGCCGAGGATTTTGCGGCCTTCAAGGCGCTGAACGATCTGGCGTGGGGAATGAGCGCGCACTTGGTCTTTGAGGCGATCGACCCGAGCGCGCCCGCGACCCTCAGCCCCGCGATGATGGGCGTGATCCGCGATGAGATCGGCTTTGACGGGCTGCTCATGACCGACGATATCTCGATGAACGCGTTGCCGGGGGATGTGGCCAGCCGGGCGGCGCGGGCGCGGGCGGCGGGCTGTGATGTGGTGCTGCACTGCAACGGCGATTTGCCGGAGATGCAGTCGGTGGCCCGCGCAGCGGGGGCGCTGGACGATGCGGCCTTGCGGCGGCTGGACCGCGCCCTTGCCAGCCGCCCCGCGCCGGTCGATGTGGATGAGGCGGCGGCGCTGGCCGAGCTGTCGGCGCTGTTGCGCCAAGGGACGCGCCCGGCTTGACATTGCGCGCCATGCGCCGGACTTTAGGCGCCTTGGCTAGGATGGATGATGTCGGACACAGCGGATCGACAAGACGACGATATGTGGGAAACCGTCGCCGAACGGCGCGCGGCGGAAGCGTTGATTGTCGATGTGGACGGGTTCGAGGGGCCGCTTGACCTGTTGCTGACGCTGTCGCGAACCCAGAAGGTGGACCTGCGCAAGATCTCGGTGCTGAAGCTGGCCGAGCAATATCTTGCCTTCGTTGAAAAGGCCCGCACCCTGCGCATCGAACTGGCCGCCGATTACCTTGTCATGGCGGCTTGGCTGGCCTTTCTGAAATCGCGGCTGCTGTTGCCGCCGGACCCGTTTGAAGACGGCCCCACGGGCGAGGAACTGGCTGCGCATCTGGCCTACCAGTTGGAGCGGTTGCAGGCGATGCGGGAAAAGGCGGCGCAATTGATGGCCCGCGACCGGTTGGGCCGCGACCGTTTTCAGCGCGGTATTCCCGAACAGATCGACACCGCGCGCACCGTGACCTACACCGCGTCGCTTTTTGACCTGATGCAGGCCTATGCGCGCCTGCGCACCCGCGATGATTTTCGGCCCTTCGTGCTGGATCGGGACTCGATTTACACCATGGAAGAGGCGCTGGACCGGATGCGTGGCATGATCGGCTATGGCGGCGACTGGGTCGATATCGCGTCTTTCATTCCCGATGGCTGGCGCCGTGACCCCAAGAAACGCCGTTCGGCCACCGCCGCCACGTTCGCCGCCTCGCTGGAACTGGTGAAGGCGGGCCGCGCCACCCTGCGCCAGAGCGACACCTTTGCCCCCATTCAGCTAAGACCGAGACTCCGAGATGAGCAGTGATCCCGCCCCCGAAGAGCGGCCGAACGAGCGGTCCGAGCAGGAAAGCAGCCTGTTTCAGGCGCCGCCGCTGGCCGAGCAGGAACGAATGGTCGAGGCCATGCTGTTCGCCTCGGCAGAGCCGCTATCGACCGGCGAGATGCAGGACCGGATGCCGCATGGCTGCGATGCCGCCGAGGCGGTGCAGCTTTTGCGCAAACGCTATCAGGGCCGGGGGGTGAACGTGGTGCGCGTCGGCGATACATGGGCCATTCGCACCGCCGCCGACCTGGGCTTTCTGATGAGCCGTGAAACCTCCGAGACCCGCAAGCTCAGCCGCGCGGCGATCGAGACGTTGGCCATCATCGCCTATCATCAGCCATGCACCCGGGCCGAGATCGAAGAAATCCGCGGCGTGTCGGTCAGCCGGGGCACGATTGATCTGTTGATCGAACTGGAGTGGATTCGCTTCGGTCGCCGCAAGATGACGCCGGGGCGGCCCGTGACCTATGTGGTGACGCCGGGGTTCCTTGACCATTTCGGGCTGGAAACCCCGCGCGATCTGCCGGGGCTGAAGGAGTTGCGCGAAGCGGGGCTGTTGGACAATCGCCCGCCGCCGGGTATGATTCCCGGACCGGAGGATGATGGTGAAGACGACAGCTTTGATCCCGCCCCCGATCAAGAGGATATGTTCGGTCCCTGACCGGCGCGCCTCGGACGAATGCCGCAATTCTGCCGCAGAGTCGTGAGACACTTTCGCCGCGAGGCAGACCAGACAAAAAAGGCAGACAGATGGACCGCATTTTCAGTATGATCGTCAACCGGGTGATCATGCGCCTTGTTCATCGGGGCGTTGACGCCGGGATAAACGCTGCCAGCCGGGGCAACAGTGGCCCGCCGCAGACCGACGACCCGCAAGCCCGCGCGGCGCAGCGCCGCACGACGCAGCAGGCCCGTCAGACCATGCGCATCGCGCGCCGGTTTACCCGCTTCTGACAGGCAGTCTCTCGTTTCGGTGATCCATTCGCACTGGCCTGCGCAGCTTTCGCGTGTCATTGTCCGGCCGCATCTGATCTTTGGAGATTTCCGCCATGCTCCGGCCCCGTTTCGGTATCTGCCTTGCCCTGTCCGTGCTGTGCGCGGTTCCTGCCCACGCCCAAGACGGGCCGACGCCAGAGGAGCTGGCCGTTCGGCAAGCGTCGCCCGGCGTTGTGCGCACTGCGGAAACCGGGGATTATACCGCCATCGAACTTGAACTTCAGGGCTGTCGGCTGGTGCAGACGCTGATGACCAATCAGGGCTATCAGCAGGGCGGCCCGGTCGGGGTTCAGGTCTTGCGCATGGACCTGCGTGACCTTGATCCGGTGACCGGTATCCTGCCTGCCGAGGATACGCTGAATGGCGACCGTCGCGTGGTTCTAATGCCGTCGCAAACCGCGTGGGAAGAAATCCAGGCGGCTGGCG
Organism: Nioella nitratireducens; assembly: GCF_001879715.1. GTDB lineage: Bacteria > Pseudomonadota > Alphaproteobacteria > Rhodobacterales > Rhodobacteraceae > Nioella > Nioella nitratireducens. Next base: position 107,332 of record NZ_MNBW01000013.1, read on the forward strand.
CGGTCTTCTCGCAGCGGCGGATGGCGGCGACCGAGCGCGGCGATCAGGACAATCCCGACGCGGTCAACGGGGCGCGGACCTTGCGCACGCAGGCGCAGCGCCGGTTCTCGGCTGATGCGATCATGGGCAATTTCGGGGCCGTCATGGCGCGCACCAACGTGTTGCAGATTCGCGGCGACCGGGGCGAGCTGATTTATCCGCTGGTGGCGCCGATGCAGGTGACCTTCTCGGCGGAAGGGGCCGAAGCGGCGCTGGCCGCAATCAACACCCTGCGCGCCGGGCCCTGCGCCTCGGAAGACGGGATCGCGGTTGCGCCCGAGGCCGAGGGCGCTGCTACCGACACCGATGCCGCTGCGGACGAGTAATCCCATCAGCCGCCGGGCGTGACGCGGTCGGTCCCGGTCGGGACCGATGCCGCCGCTGTGTGCAGGACCGGTTCTGCGGGCCGCGATGTCAGCCGCCGAACCGTTGGTGGAAGGCTGCCGCCAGGGCACCCCAATCCTGAAAGGTCTGGGCCGGATCGGCGGGCAATTGCGCTTGCAGGGTCAGCACCATCCAGCCATCCGGGCCTTGGGTGACCGTGCCCTCGTGTGCCTCGGCCTGCCATGCCGCCAACGCCTCGGCCCCGGCGGGCGGGGCCAGTGCCTGAAATTCGATCGTCGTGCAGGCGGTGCCGGTGCTGGTGCAGGCGGGACCGCTGGCCGTGGCCATGTAGCTTTGGGTGCCCGCCTCTCCGAACAGGGTCAATTGCGTGCCGGCGTCCTCTATGCGGGCCGGGCCGAGAAGCATCGCCTGATTGAGAAGTGTCTCGGGCGCGGTTTGGGCAAGGACAGGCCCAGCCGTCAGCCCCATGAGGGTCGCAAGGATCAGTCGGTTCATGTCAGCACTCCCATGCTCTGGCCCCGGAGGCCGGGGCCTCAAGGGTAGATGTGGTTTGTGAATTCGCCAAGGGTGAGCCGCCGGATGTCGAGGCGGTCCGCGAAATTCTGCCGGGTAACGCCAAAATCGACCGTCACGGTCCAAAGCAGGCCGATCTGCACGTCATCGGCCACATAGCCTGCGCCGACGCGTTGATGCCGGGTCCACTGGTTCATCAGCGTCAGCTCGTTGTGGCGGCATGTGCCCAAGCGTAGGCGCACCGGGTGCGGCCTGTCAAAACCGCTGTCGCTGCGAGTGGTCGGCCCATGCAAAAAGGGCGCCCTCAAGGGCGCCCTTTCCGATCCGCGATCCGGTTGGGATCAGCAGCTGTAATACATCTTGTATTCCACCGGGTGCGGGGTGTGTTCGAAGGCGTAGACCTCTTCCCACTTCAGCTCCAGGTAGCCTTCGATCTGGCTCTTGGTGAACACGTCGCCCTTGAGCAGGAAGTCGTGGTCGCCTTCCAGCGACTCGAGGGCTTCGCGCAGGCTGGCGCAGACGGTCGGGATACCGGCCAGTTCCTCGGGTGGCAGATCGTACAGATCCTTGTCCGACGGATCACCGGGGTGGATCTTGTTCTCGATGCCGTCGAGGCCCGCCATCAGCAGGGCTGCAAACGCCAGGTAGGGGTTCGCCGCCGGATCGGGGAAACGGGCTTCCACGCGCTTGGCCTTGGGCGATTCTGCCCACGGGATACGGACGCAGCCAGACCGGTTACGGGCCGAGTAGGCGCGCAGCACGGGGGCCTCGAAACCGGGGATCAGTCGCTTGTAGGAGTTGGTCGACGGGTTGGTGAAGGCATTGAGCGTTTTCGCGTGCTTCAGGATACCGCCAATGAACCACAGGGCCTCGTCCGACAGGTCGGCATACTTGTCGCCTGCAAACAGCGGCTTGCCGTCCTTCCAGATCGACATGTTCACGTGCATCCCGGTGCCGTTGTCGCCCGAGATCGGCTTGGGCATGAAGGTGGCTGATTTGCCGTAGGCGTGGGCCACGTTGTGGATCACGTATTTGTATTTCTGAAGCTCGTCCGCCTGTTTGGTCAACGAGTCGAAGATCAGGCCAAGTTCGTGCTGACAGGACGCCACTTCGTGGTGGTGCTTGTCGACCTTCATGCCGATGCGCTTCATGGTGGACAGCATTTCGGAGCGCAGGTCTTGGGCCGCGTCGGTCGGGTTCACGGGGAAATAGCCGCCCTTGATGCCAGGACGGTGGCCCATGTTGCCCATCTCGTACTCGGTGTCCGAGTTCCACGAGGCGTCCTGTGCGTCGACTTCGAAGGAGACCTTGTTCATCTCGACCGAGAAACGGACATCGTCGAACAGGAAGAATTCAGCTTCCGGGCCCATGAATGCGGTGTCGCCGATGCCCGAGGACTTGAGGTAGGCCTCGGCTTTTTCAGCGGTGCCGCGCGGGTCGCGATCATAGGCCTCGCCGGTGTCGGGTTCGACCACAGAGCAGTGGATGCAGAGGGTTTTTTCCGCGTAGAACGGGTCGATATAGGCGCTTTCGGTGTCGGGCATCAGTTTCATGTCGGACTGGTCGATGGACTTCCAGCCGGCGATCGAGGAGCCGTCGAACATGAAGCCCTCTTCCAGAAAGTCCTCGTCGACCTGATCGGCGATCACGGTGACGTGCTGCAGTTTGCCGCGCGGATCGGTGAAGCGGATATCGACATATTCGATTTCCTCGTCCCGGATCAGGTTCAGAACAGATTCGTTGCTCATGTCCAGCTTTCCTTAGAAGGTAGTGAATTGGGTGTTTGATGCGAAATGGTGGCGCGCCTAAAGCGCGTCGTCGCCGCTTTCGCCGGTGCGGATACGAATGGCCTGTTCGATCGGCGAGACGAAGATCTTGCCATCGCCGATCTTGTCGGTCTTGGCCGCGTCGATGATCGCCTCGACGGCGCCATCGACCATGTCATCGGCCAGAACGACCTCGATCTTCACCTTGGGAAGGAAATCGACAACGTATTCCGCCCCCCGGTAAAGCTCGGTGTGCCCTTTTTGACGACCGAAGCCTTTGACCTCGGTTACGCTGAGACCTTGGATTCCGATCTCTTGCAGCGCCTCTTTCACCTCGTCCAGTTTGAACGGCTTGATGATGGCTTCTATTTTTTTCATGTCTGCCGACTCCTCCTGCCGAGTTATGCTGCCTCGTGACACCACTTTCGCGGGAGGGGGGCAATCAGGTAGCGTTCACACACAGGGGGCAGGTGCCGGGATTCCCCAATGTGCGCAAAAAACATGTGCGTTGCGCACAATAAATGGGCACCTTGAAAACTTGAGCAGAGGAAAGGGCGGACAGCCGTGACAGAATTGCTGACAGCCGCCCAGATGCGGGCATTCGAGCAGGCGGTGATCGCCAGCGGAGTGGTGAGCGGGCGGGAGCTGATGGACCGCGCCGGTCGCGGGGTGGTCGACGCCATCTTTTCCCGCTGGCCGACGCTGGCTGCCACACAAGGGCGGGCAGTGATCTATTGCGGGCCGGGCAACAATGGCGGCGACGGCTATGTCATCGCGCGGCTTTTGCACGATTGGGGCTGGCAGGTGGCGGTTCACACCCTTGGCATGCCCGAGCGGCTGCCGCCCGATGCGCTGGAAAACTGCCGACTATGGCGCGCGCGGGGGCAGGTATCGGATCTGTTTGCCGAGCCTTCGGACGGGCGATCGGAAATCTGGCAGGAGACCCCCGACCTGTTCGTCGATGCCCTGTTCGGCACTGGTCTGGCCAGACCGCTTGACGCGGCGACCGAGCAGGCGCTGGCCACTGTGACATCCATCGAGGGCTTGCGCCGCGTTGCAGTCGATATCCCGTCGGGGCTGTGTTCCGACAGTGGCCGGGCCATGGGCAATCGCAGTCGCTATGACCTGACCGTCACCTTTCACGGTCCCAAGCCGGGGCACTACCTGAGCGAGGGGCCCGATATCTGCGGCGCGCTGGAGGTGGTCGATATCGGCCTGCCACCACAGGGCTTGGGCGCGCGCCTGCCGGAAAAGGTGGCGCGGCGCGTTGAGGCCCCGACCGGGTTGGACAAACGGGCCGGGCACAAATACGACCATGGGCACGCCATGGTGCTGTCTGGGCCGATGGGGCGCAGCGGCGCGGCGCGGATGGCCGCCCGCGCGGCGCTGCGGGTTGGCGCCGGGCTGGTGACAGTGGCAGCGCCCGGTGCGGCGATGCTGGAATGCGCCGCGCATCTGACCGCGATCATGCTGCGAAAATGCGACGGGGCGAGTGAGCTTGCCGGGTTGCTGTCGGATGGCCGCCTGAGTGCCCTTTGCCTTGGGCCGGGGCTGGGGGTGGGGCAGGACACCGCCGATCTGGTCGCCGCAGCACTCGCGCCCGCGCCCGAGGGCAGTGCCCGTGGCGTCGTGCTAGATGCCGATGCCCTGACCGCGTTTCAGGACGGGCCGGCACGGCTGTTTGCCTTGACCGCCCGCGCGCCCGCCACCGTGCTGACGCCGCACGATGGCGAGTTTCGGCGCCTGTTTCCCGATTTGGCGGAGCGGCTGCAAGGTGCCCCGGACCGTGGCCCCGCCTATGGACGGCTGGATGCGGCGCGCGCGGCGGCCGCGCGGGCAGGCTGCGTAGTGGTGCTGAAAGGGCCCGATACCGTAATCGCCGCGCCGACCGGGCAGGCGGCGATCCATGCCGCCGCCTATGGCCGGGCGGCGCCGTGGCTGGCAACCGCTGGCGCGGGGGATGTGCTGGCAGGTTTGATCACCGGGCTGCTGGCACGAGGCTGGGGGCCGATGGCGGCGGCAGAGGCGGCGGCGTGGCTGCATGTCGAGGCCGCCCGTCAGGTCGGCCCGGGCCTGATCGCGGAAGATCTGGCCGAGGCCCTGCCAACGGTTTTTCGTGCCCTTGGCGCGTGATCGTCAGACCTCGGCGGTCACCGGATCGGCGCTGAACAGCTCCAGCCCGTTGGCATAGACGATATGACAGTGGTCGAACCGCAGGCGTAACAGTGCCTCGGGGCGATCCTCGGTCCAGCGCAGGAATTCGCCGTCCACAAGCCGAGAGATCGGAACGCGGGCGGCAGAGGTGCCGTAAAGCGCCTGCGCCCGCCAATCGCGCAGCAACATTCGTTGGTCTGCCGGAAGAAGCATGTCGCAACTGGGCCGTCCGCCAAGCGCATCGCGGCTGACACGCACGAAGCGGCTGCGGACGGGCACGGCATGGCAGGTGATGTCCCGCAAGGTCTGCGCGCCCGCATCGCGGGTGATGACGCGATCCCCGGGATAAAGCGCCTCGACCGGCAGCGCCCCGGCCAATGTCATGATTTCGGTGCCACGCGGAAACCCGACGCAATCGGACCGGGTCCCAGACCCGGCATTTTGCGGTGTCATAATGTATCCTGCTCTTGCCATGGCGAGTTTGCCCGCCTTTTGTTGACAACAGGTTAACGCATAGCCTGCCATGGTCCCAAGCGCTTTCTGTCGCAACGGTGCGAAATTCCCTGCTGAATCCGCTCGCATCGCCCATGGCGCTTTGCTAGAAGCCGATCTCAGGATCGGTACCGTCGGTCCTGCGTGCGGGTGTGGCGGAATTGGTAGACGCACCAGATTTAGGTTCTGGCGCCGCAAGGCGTGGGGGTTCGAGTCCCTTCACCCGCACCAACGAAGACGGACAACATCCTGTCGTTGTGGATGTTTTCCAAATTCTCGCTAGGCCGCAGCCTGTGTTTCGCGCATTTTCTCCTGCAGCCACTCCAGCAGAGCGTCGACCTCGGGATCGAGTTGAACGGCCATCCCGGCGGTAAACGCGTCGAACGCGGGCTGGTTGAGGCTGTTCAGTCCGACCAGAACCGGAATGTCCCGCGACAGGGCCTCGGCGATCACCGTCCGCATTCCGCGTCCCTCGGCCTCGTGTTTGCCGAACTTGTTGACGATCAGGCAATCCGCGCCGCCCGCGAACCGCGCCCCGACATGGCCGACGGCGGCTTCGAGCGCGTTGGGGTCGAGGCGGCACCCCTTGGACGCTCGCCCGAGGCTTTGGGAAATGCGCAGAACCGGGCCATCGGGCAGCACTTTGACATCCATGTCGCAGGGCCCAGTGTCGGCGCGTTCGGAATTGATCTGGACGGTCCCGCAGCAACGATAGCCGAGGCCCCGAAGCCGGTCTGCCAGAGTGAAGAGCACTAGATCGGTGTCCCCGCGACCGGGGGCCATGGTGTAGGCGATGTTCATGGCCAGAGTTCCTTATGCAGTGTCGAATGATTGGAATTCCAGGAGGCTGCCTTGCGGCAACGTCTTGGTGTCAGATGGGATCAGCAGCAGGCCGTCGGCCTGGGGTAGCCCCGCGACGCGGGCGGAATGGGTGGCGTCGTCACAAAACGCCACCTCGCGGCCAAGCGCGTCATAGCCCGCCAGCCGGGCGGGGCGCAGTTCGCATCGGCCGGGCGTGTGGCGCAGCGCGTGCCCAAGCACAACATGGCGGCGGGTGCCCCGCGGCCCTGTTTCTCCGCCCAACTGCCGCAAGATGGCCGCGCCAAAGACCTGCCATGTCACCAGCGCCGAGACCGGGTTTCCCGGCAGGCCAAGCCAAAGGGCCTTGCCGAGCGTGCCAAAGGACACGGGCTTGCCCGGCTTGATGGCAACGCCGCTGAACTGGATGTCTCCGCCAAGCGCGGTGATGGCGGGTTTCACGTGGTCTTCCTCGCCCACGGAAATGCCCCCGGTGGTCACGATAAGGTCTGCGGCCGTGGCCAGCCGCGCCAGTTGCGCGCGCAGGGCAAGGGGGGTGTCGGCACCGTGCGCCACCTCGACCAGATCAATGTTGGCGCCCGAAAGCGTTGCGGAAAGCGCCGGGGTGTTGATGTCCCAGATCTGTGCGGCGGCCAGCCCTTGGCCCGCTTGCCGAACCTCGTCGCCGGTGACCATCAGGGCAACCCGAACGGCGCGGCGGATGTCGACCGTGGCCTGCCCGGCGGCGGCGCAAACCGCGATCTCTCGCGCGCCGATCCGGCGACCGGGGGCGAGGGCCTCGGTCCCCTGACACATGTCTTCCCCGGCGCGGCGGATGTTCTGGCCCGTCGCGGGGCGTCGGGTCAGCGTGACGCGATCCCCGGCACGGTGCACCTCTTCCTGCATCACCACGGCGTCGGTGCCCGCCGGGATAGGGGCACCCGTAAATATCCTTGCCGCGTGGCGCGGGCCGATGGCGCGACAGGTGTCGCAGCCGCTGTCGCCGGCGGCGATCCGCTCGGTGACTGTCAGATGCCATGGGCCGTCTCCGGTCAGGCACCGGGCCGCAATCGCGTAACCGTCCATTGCGGAATTGTCGAACGGGGGCACATTGGCGCGGGCCCGCACCGGCTCGGCCAGAACCCTCCCCTTGGCCGCCGCCAGCGTCACGGTCTCGACCCCGGTCACTGTGTGCGCGGTCTGGCCGATCACGCGTAGGGCCGCGTCGATGCTGATCAGACCCTTGACGTGGCTGATCGCGTCGCAGCCGCAGCTTGGGCTGTCGAGGCGTGGCACGATGGTCATTGCGCGGCCTCCTGCTGGAAATGGCCGGGGCCGATGCTGCAATCGAGGTCGCGCAATTGGCCGTCCTTCAGCCCGTAGATCAGGCCATGTACCCGCACCTGCGTGTTGCACCGCCACGCCCGCTGAAGAATGGGCGTTTCCGCCACGCGCCGCACGCCTTCGACCACGTTCAACTCGGCCAAGCGGTCGCGGCGGGCCGTTTCATCCGCTGCCTGCGCAAGATCGACGGCATAGGACCGGGCCAGCCTGCGGATCGGCTCCAGCCAGTGATCGGCCAGCCCGTGTGGCATGTCTTCGGTCGCGGCCCTGACCCCGCCACAGCCATAGTGGCCGCACACGATGATCTCGCGGACCTGCAACGCCTCGACCGCGAACTCCAGTGCCGAAAGCAGGTTCATATCCGTGGAATGCACCACGTTGGCCACGTTGCGGTGGACGAAGACCTCGCCGGGGTCCAGCCCGGCTACCACATTCGCGGGCACCCGGCTGTCGGAACAGCCGATCCAGAAGAACTCGGGGGCCTGCAACTGCGCCAACCGGTCGAAATAGCCGGGGTCGCGGGCGGTCTGGCGATCCGCCCAGACCCGGTTTCGGTCGAAAAGATGCTCCATCATCGGCCCGGTCCCTCAGTGCACCGCGCGCCGCAGATCGGCCCCCGAAATCTCGGCAGCCGCCACCAGCCCGGCGACGAAGGCGCGGGCGGCCTTGGCCCATGCGGTCTTTTCCATGGCCTCCGAAATCTTGTCCCGCACGGCGTCGAAGGGCAGCACGGCTCCCTCGGCCACCGCGTTCATGCAGATGACATGATAGCCGTGGCGGGTCAGCACCGGCGTTGCGGTGATCTCGCCCTCGGTCAGGTGGCGCAGGGCCGCCTCGAACTCGGGAACCGTGTCGCCGGGGCCAAGCTGGCCAAGATAGCCGCCCGAGGATTTCGAGCCGCAGTCGCTGGTTTCGGCAGCAAGGCGCGCGAAGCGGTCCGGCGCTTTCAAGGCGCTGCGGGTCAGGTCGCGGGCGCGAAGCTCTGCTGCGCCACGCGCCGCGTCGTCTCGTGGATCACAGGCAACGAGGATGTGCGAGACATCCCAGAGCGGCGGGGCCCGGAACCGCGCGGGGTCTCGGTCATATTCGGCGCGGATCGCGTCGGGCGCAGGCGGTATGACGGTGACGACGGTGTCGAGAAGGCCCCGGATCAGGGCCTCCTCTTCTGTTTCGAACCGGCCGGGGCCGACCTCGACCGGGGCAGGGGACAGCCCCCGCTTTTTCGCCTCTTGCAACAGCAGGGTGCGCATCGCCACGGCATTGGCGGCCTTGCGCCATGCGATTCCGGGTTTGCCCTTGGGCGCGTCGTGGTTCTGGGCTTCGGCGGCCACGATGGTGTGTGGCACGGCTTCACCGTTGACGATCAGGTCGGGAAAGAGATTGGCATTCATGGGATCACTCCGCCGGGTTGGTCGCGTGGGTTGACGCCGTGCGGGACGGGGCCTTACGCGCGGCGGCAACCGGGCCTGACCGCGTGGGCAGCGACGATTGTCGGCGCGACCGCACGATCTGATAGCCGGGACGCAGGAACAGGTAGCGCAGCGGGGCTGCGACGCCCGATACGATATGGACAAGCCGCGTGAACGGGAAGACGAGGATGATCGTCAGGCCCAGAAGGATGTGCAGCTTGAAGATCAGCGCCGCATCCGCAACATAGCTTGCCGCATCGCCATCGAAGGTAAAGATGCCTTGGGCCCATGACATGAACTTGGTCATCTCGTGCCCGTCGAGGTGTTGCAGCGAAACCGTGATCGTGCCCAGCCCCAGCACCAGCTGCGCCAGCAACAGCCCCAGAATGGCGATATCCCAGAAGCTTGAGGTCTTGCGAATGCGTGGATCGGTCCAGCGGCGGTGAAAGAGCATACCGCCCCCCACCAACGCCATCACGCCCGCGATGCCGCCCGCCACAACGGCCAGGGTCTGCTTGGCCCCGTGGCTGACGCCAAGCATGTCAAAGACCCAGATCGGGGTCAGCAGGCCGACGAAGTGCCCGAGGAAGATCACCAGCACGCCGACATGAAACAGGATCGAGCCGAGCACCAGTTGCTTGCGGCGCAGCAGTTGCGAGGACGAGGTTTTCCATGTGAACGGGTCACGCTCGTAGCGCGCGACGGTGCCCATGATTCCCACGCCAAGGGCGATATAGGGGTAGATGCCGAAGATAAAGCTGTTCATCGGGGGCCTCCTTTATTCTGCGGCCATGCCGGGGGCGGGGTTGGTGGGCAGGTCCATCCGGGCGAGCATGTCGCGGCTTGCCGGGCAGCCTGCATTGGGGTCGGGGCCGAAACGGACCTCGCTTTCCTCCCAGACGGCATCGAGCGCTTCGAGGTCTTCGGGGTCGGTTTCCGGCTGGTCCATCAGTTCGGCCACCGCCGCCTGATCCGCCGCCACCCCGGCCAATTGGGACAAAGCGGCGAACGCGGACGCATAGGTGCTGTCCCGCCGGAACAGACGTTCCGTCAGGGCCTCGATTATATGCGCCGCGTCCGCCAAGGTTTCCTGCGCCACGACGAAGGGTTGGGTGGACAGGAATTCCAAAAGCACCGGCAAGTGGTCGGGCAGTTCCGAGGTGGTGGGTTCAAAGCCGCCATCGCGGTAGGTTTCGAGCAGGCTGACCATCGCGCCGCCCCGGTCCCGGCTTTCGCCGTGGACATGTTCGAACAGGTTGAGCGACAGCGTCCGAGACCGGTCGAAGAGCATCACGTAGGTTTCTTGCAATTCGTAGATGTCGCGCTGCGCAAGGGCCTCGACCAGCGGGCGCAGGGCCCGCCGGGCGGCGGCAGTCAGCCGGGGTTCAGATGCCAGAACCGCGCCGATTTCCGGCATGGCGGTCTGAAGGCCCTCGGTCGGGTAGCTCAGGATCAGCGACAGGGCTTTCAATGTGCGGTCCATTTCAGCGCACCTCCTCGGGCATTTTCAGGGGACGTTTGGACGTGCCGAAGAGCGAGGGTTTCGAAATCCCCGTCGAGCAGCCGTTGCCATCTGTAAAGCCGCAGCCGGATTTGAGGTCATAGGCCTCTTCCACCTGCTCGCGGTGCGTGGTGGGAATCACGAACCGGTCTTCGTAATCTGCCAGCGCCATGATCTTGTACATGTCCTCGATGGTGCGTCCCGACAGGCCGACGCGGGCAGCGATGCCTTCATCGTTGACACCATCAACGGTCTTGGCCCGCATGTAGGACCGCATGGCCAGCATCCGTTCCAGGGCATGGGCCACGGGTTCCTCGTCGCCCGCGGTCAGCATATTGGCCAGGTATTTCAGCGGGATGCGCAGGTTGCGCACATCGGGCATGTCGCGGTCGGCGCCGATCGCCCCGGCCTCGGCCGCGTTCTGGATCGGGGAAAGCGGCGGGATGTACCACACCATCGGCAGCGTCCGGTATTCGGGGTGCAGCGGGAACGCCACCTTCCACTCCATCGCCATTTTCCAGATCGGGCTGTCCTGTGCGGCCTTGATCCAGTCTTCGGGGATGCCGTCGGCGCGCGCGGTCTCCTGCACCACCGGGTCGCTCGGGTCGAGGAACACGCCAAGCTGCGCGTCGTAGAGGTCCATTTCCTCGGCGGCGTTTGCCGCTTCCTCGATCTTGTCGGCGTCGTAAAGCATCACGCCGAGATAGCGGATGCGGCCAACGCAGGTTTCCGAACAGACCGTGGGGTTGCCCGATTCAATGCGCGGATAGCACAGCGTGCATTTCTCGGATTTGCCGGTCGACCAGTTGTAGTAGATCTTCTTGTAGGGGCAGCCCGACACGCACATCCGCCAGCCCCGGCATTTTTCCTGGTCGATCAGGACGATCCCGTCCTCTTCGCGCTTGTAGATCGCGCCCGAGGGGCATGACGCAGCACAGGCGGGGTTCAGGCAGTGTTCGCACAGCCGCGGGAGATACATCATGAAGGTGTTCTCGTATTCGCCGTAGATCTGCTTCTGGATGCCCTCGAAGTTGTAATCCTGGGACCGTTTCGAGAATTCGCCGCCAAGGATTTCTTCCCAGTTCGGGCCCTTCTCGATCTTCTCGATCCGCTCGCCGGTGATCTTGGAATAGGGGCGTGCCGTCGGGAACGCCTGCATTTCCGGCGCGCTTTTCAGGTGGTCGTGGTCGAAATCGAACGGCTCGTAGTAATCGTCGATCTCGGGCAGATCGGGGTTGGCGAAGATATTGGCGAGAATGCGCCACTTGGCGCCCTGTTTGGGTTGCAGCTTGCCAGACTTGGTCCGCTCCCACCCGCCATTCCAGCGCTTCTGGTTTTCCCAGTCCGTCGGATAGCCGGTGCCGGGCTTGGTTTCGACGTTGTTGAACCACGCGTATTCGACGCCGTCGCGGCTGGTCCAGACGTTCTTGCAGGTGACGGAACAGGTGTGGCACCCGATGCATTTGTCGAGGTTCAGCACCATGCCGATTTGTGCACGAATTCTCATTCTGCGGCCTCCTTTGCGGTCGCTTCCTGGTCGAGCCAGTCGACCTTGTTCATTTTCCTGACGACGACAAATTCATCCCGGTTCGCGCCAACGGTGCCGTAGTAGTTGAAGCCATAGGATTGCTGGGCATAACCGCCGATCATGTGCGTGGGCTTGAGCGTGGTGCGGGTGACCGAGTTGTGGATGCCGCCACGCAGGCCGGTTTTCTGAGACCCCGGCGTGTTCACGATCTTTTCCTGCGCGTGATACATGAAGGTGGTGCCGTCCTTGATCCGCTGGGATACCACGGCCCGCGCGGTCAGTGCGCCGTTGACGTTGTAAAGCTCGACCCAGTCGTTATCGACGATTCCGGCGGTCATCGCGTCGTTCTCGGAAATCCAGATCACCGGCCCGCCCCTGTTCAGCGTCAGCATCAACAGGTTGTCGGAATAGGTGGAATGGATGCCCCATTTCTGGTGCGGCGTGATGAAGTTCAGCACCACATGCGGCTGGTTATCGCGGGCGTCGGTGTTGACCTCACCGGTGATGGTCTTGAGATCGACCGGAGGCCGGTAGGACATGAAGCCTTCACCGAACGCCCGCATCCACAAGTGATCCTGATAGAGTTGCTGGCGTCCCGTGAGTGTGCGCCATGGGATCAGTTCGTGGACATTGGTGTAACCCGCGTTATAGCTGACCTTCTCGCTTTCGATGCCCGACCATGTGGGGCTGGAGATGATCTTGCGCGGCTGCGCGGCAATATCGCGGAAGCGGATCTTGTTGTGATGTTCGCCCTCGGCCAGGTGCGCGTGTTCGCGGCCCGTGGCCTTGGACAGGGCATTCCATGCCTTGACGGCGACCTCGCCGTTGGTTTCGGGGGCAAGCATCAGGATCACCTCGGCCGCGTCAATGGCGGTGTCGATCACCGGGCGGCCCTTGGCGGGGCCATCCAGCCGCTCGCCGTTCAGGGCCTTGAGTTGCGCGATCTCGTCCTCGGTGTTCCAGTTGATGCCCTTGCCGCCGTTGCCGAGCGTATCCAAGAGCGGCCCGAGTGCGGTGAACCGGTCGTAGAGCGCCGGGTAATCCCGTTCGACAGCGACGTAGGCGGGCGCGGTCTTGCCCGGGATCAGGTCGCATTCGCCCTTCTTCCAGTCCTTGACCTGGTCCTGCGCGATCTCGGCCGGCGTGTCGTGCAGGATCGGCAGCGCGACGATGTCGGTTTCCTTGCCCAGGATTTCGGGCGCCACCTCGGAGAACTTCCTGGCGATGGCCTTGAAGATTTCCCAGTCGGACTTGCTCTCGTAGGCCGGGTCCACCGCCGCTTGCAGCGGGTGGATGAACGGGTGCATGTCGCTGGTGTTCATGTCGTCCTTTTCGTACCAACTGGCCGTTGGCAGAACGATGTCGGAATAGACGCAAGTGGTGGACATGCGGAAGTCGATGGTGACCAGCAGGTCCAGCTTTCCGCGCGGGGCGTCGTCGTGCCAGACCGCCTCTTTCGGCAATTGCCGGCCTTCCTCGCCCAGATCCTTGCCCAACACGCCGTGATCGGTGCCAAGCAGGTGCTTGAGGAAGTATTCGTGCCCCTTGCCCGACGACCCCAGCAGGTTCGAGCGCCAGACGAAGAGGTTGCGCGGCCAGTTTTCCGGCGCGTCCGGGTCTTCGCAGGACATGGCCAGCTCGCCGGATTTGAGCTGTTCGGTCACGTAAGCCGGAATCTCCTTGCCCGCCGCCTTGGCGGCTTTCGCCACGTCCAGCGGGTTCGACTTCAACTGCGGGGCCGAGGGCAACCAGCCCATGCGTTCGGCCCGGATGTTGTAGTCGATCAGGCTGGCATCCCAGTCGCCCTCGGGTGCCGTCGGCGACAGCAATTCGCCTGAGCTGAGCGTTTCATACCGCCATTGGTTGGTATGGGCATACCAGGCCGAGGTGGAGTTCATGTGCCGTGGTGGCCGGTTCCAGTCGAGCGCGAAGGCCAGCGGCTGCCAGCCGGTTTGCGGGCGCAGCTTTTCCTGCCCCACATAGTGCGCCCAACCCCCGCCGGATTGCCCCACGCAACCGCACATCACCAGCATGTTGATGACGCCGCGATAATTCATGTCCATGTGGAACCAGTGGTTCATGGCCGCGCCGATGATGACCATGGATTTTCCGTTGGTCTTTTCGGCGTTGTGGGCGAATTCGCGGGCGACGTGGATGATCTTGTCGGCGCGCACGCCGGTGATCTTCTCGGCCCATGCGGGCGTGCCCGGCATCTCGTCGGCATAGTCGGACGTGACCCAATCCCCGCCCAGTCCCCGGTCGAGGCCGTAATTGGCGCAGAACAGGTCGAACACCGTGGCGACCTTGACGTCGCCATTGTCGGTCTTGAGCGTCTTGACCGGAAGGTTGCGGGTCAAGACGCCGGGGTGGTCGGCATCGGTTGCAAAGGCCGCACTCGCCTCACCGCCGAAATAGGGGAAGTCGACGCCGACCACATCGTCATGGTCCTCTTCGAGGATCAGCGACATTTTCAGCCGGGTTTCGGCTTCGGCGGCCTTTTCTTCGAGGTTCCATTCGCCCGCTTCGCCCCAGCGATAGCCGATGGACCCATTGGGCGCGACCAGCCCGCTGGACAATTCGTCAACACCGACGGTCTTCCACTCGGGGTTGTTCTCTTCGCCCAGTTTGCCGTCGAGATCATCGGCGCGCAGGAAGCGGCCCGGGATCAGCTTGCCGTCCTTTTCCTCCAGCTTCACCAGCATCGGGAAGTCGGAATACTTGCGGCAATACTCCTCGAAATAATCGACCTGCCGGTCGAGGTGGAACTCGCGCAGGATGACGTGGCCGAAGGCCATTGCCAGCGCCGCGTCGGTACCCTGTTTGACGTTCAGCCAGACGTCACCGAACTTGGCGGCCTCGGAATAGTCGGGGCAGATGACGGCGGATTTGGTGCCTTTGTAGCGCGCCTCGGTGTAGAAATGCGCGTCGGGCGTGCGCGTCTGCGGCACGTTGGACCCCCACAGCAGCAGGTAGCCCGCGTTATACCAGTCGGCACTCTCGGGCACGTCGGTCTGTTCGCCCCAGGTCATCGGGCTGGCGGGCGGCAGGTCGCAATACCAGTCGTAGAAGCTCATGCAGACGCCGCCGAGCAGCGACAGGTAGCGGCTGCCCGCAGCATAGGAAATCATCGACATTGCCGGAATGGGCGAGAATCCGAAAACGCGGTCGGGCCCGTATGTCTTGGCGGTGTAGGCGTTGGCGGCGGCGACGATCTCGGTCGCCTCGTCCCAATCGGCGCGCACGAAACCGCCCTTGCCCCGCGTGGTGACATAGCTTGCGCGCAGGATCGGATCGGTCTGGATCGCGGTCCACGCCTCGATCGGCGACATGGTTTCGCGCATCCGCCGCCACGCCCGCATCAGGTGGCCGCGAATGAGCGGGTTTTTCACCCGGTTGGCAGAATAGAGATACCAGCTATAGCTTGCCCCCCGCGCACAGCCGCGCGGTTCATGGTTGGGCAGGTCGGGGCGGGTGCGGGGATAATCGGTTTGCTGGGTTTCCCATGTCACGATGCCGGACTTCACGTAGATCTTCCAGCTGCACGACCCGGTGCAGTTCACCCCGTGGGTCGAGCGCACGATCTTGTCGTGCCGCCAGCGGTTTCTGTAGGTGTCTTCCCAGTCGCGGTTTTCGCGCGTGACCTGTCCATGGCCATCCGAGAAACGGTCCAATTCCTTGGATTGGAGGAAATTCAGTCTGTCGAGCAGGTGGCTCATTGTGCGTCTCCTTGGGAGGGGTCTCCGCGCGCGGCGCCGCCAGAGGGCGCACGCGCGGGATCGTTCGGTTGTGTCAGGCTGTCAGCACGGCACCGGGGCGTTCTTGCGGCTGTAGAAGATCCAAGTGATCGCAACGCAGATCACGTAGAAGGCCAGGAAGAACCACAGGGCAGCAGCCGGTCCGCCGGTGATGGCGATCGAGGTGCCGTAGGCCTTGGGGATGAAGAACGCGCCATAGGCGGCGATGGCCGAGGTGAAGGCGATGATGGCCGAACTCTCGCGCTCGGATTGCTTGAGCGTTGCGGCCTCGTCCAGTTGGGGCATCAGCCGCGGCACTTCCTGCCGCATGATCGAGGGGATCATCTGGAAGGTGGAGGCATTGCCGACACCTGTCAGGAAGAAGAGCGCCATGAAGCAGGCGAAGAAGCCCCAGAAATTGCCGGCGGTGTCGCCAAGCGGCAGGAAGGTGATCACACCCAGAACCGCGATGATCATGCAAAGGAAGGTCCAGAAGGTCACCCGGCCGCCGCCGAACTTGTCCGAGACCCACCCCGTCGCCGCCCGGCTGAGCGCGCCCACGAGTGGCCCGAGGAAGGCGTATTGCAGCACGTCCACATCGGGGAACTGCGTGCGCATCAACAGCGGGAAGCCTGCGGAATAGCCGATGAAGCTGCCGAAGGTGCCGGTGTAGAGGATGCACATGATCCAGTTATGACGGCGCCGCAGGATCGACATCTGGTCAGAGAGCGATGCCTTGGCATCCGCGATGTCGTTCATGCCGAACCAGGCGGCCAGCGCCGAGATCACGATGAAGGGCACCCAGATATAGCCCGCATTTTGCAGCCAGAGCTGGCCGCCGTCGGACAGTTGCTGAGGCGCGCCGCCGATGGCGCCGAAGACGCCGGTGGTGATGACGATGGGCACCAGGAACTGCATGACGGAAACGCCCGCATTGCCCAGACCGGCATTCAGTGCCAGGGCGTTGCCCTTGGTCTTCTTGGGATAGAAATAGGCGATATTGGCCATCGAGGAGGCGAAGTTGCCGCCCCCGAACCCGCAGAGCAATGCGAGGATCAGGAACATGTTGTAGCTGCTCTCGGGGTTCTGGATCGCCATGCCGATGCCGATGGCGGGCGCCAGCAGCGAGGCGGTCGACAGGGTCGTCCAGAGACGGCCGCCGAAGATCGGGATCATGAAGCTGTAGAAGATGCGCAGCGTCGCGCCGGACAGGCCGGGCAGGGCCGCCAGCCAGAACCGCTGGCCCACGGTGAAGTCAAAACCGATGGCTGGCATTTTGGCCACGACCACGGACCAGACCATCCAGACCGAGAAGGCCAGCAGCAGGTTGGGGATCGAGATCCAGAGGTTGCGGGCCGCAACGGAGTGGCCCCGTTTCTTCCAGAATTGCGCGTCTTCGGGGCGCCAGTCAGTCAAAGTATGACCTTGCTGACCGATTTGAGTGTCAGTGCTCGCCATGGGAGCCTCCCTTTTGGCGGTTATCAAGGACGGGCCGCCGTCGTGACGGCCCGCGTTTGTGGGGAATTATTCGGCCGGGCGCGCGCTGCCGGCGGTGGTGCGCGGCCCATTGTTGTCAGGCTTGGCCAACGGACCCTCGGGCACGTCCGAGAGAAAGAGCTCGTCCGCGAGGCCGGGGTGGCGGGCTTTTTCCATCCGGCGGATGGCAACGTGCATCCAGACGGTCGAGATTGCCACGATTACGAAGAGCAGCATGAAGGGCGCTGTCCAGACACCGGTCACGTCCAGTAGGATGCCGAAGCCAATGGGCAGGAAGAAGCCACCAAGACCGCCGATCATGCCGACCAGCCCGCCGACCGCGCCGACATGGTGCGGGTAATAGACGGGGATGTGCTTGTAGACGGCGGCCTTGCCGAGGCTCATCATGAACCCGAGGATCACCGTCAGCGCGACGAACATGCCCACCGACAGACCGAAGTCGAAAGAGATGGGGCCGGTGATGCCCGTGACGGTATAGGCCGTTTGCGGATAGCTCATCACGAAGAGCACCACGAGCGACACGATAAAGGTCAGGTACATGACGAACCGTGCGCCCCATTTGTCCGACAACCAGCCGCCAAGCGCCCGAAAGACCGAGCCGGGCAGCGAGTAGAGGCCCGCGAAGACACCGGCCGTCGTCAGTTCCAGCCCGTAGGCGCCGACATAGTAGCGGGGCAGAAAGCTTGCCAGCGCGACGAAGCCGCCGAAGACGAAGAAATAATAGGTGGCAAAGCGCCAGACCTGGATGTTTTTCAGAGGCGCCAGTTGCGCCCCCGCCGAGACCGGGCCTTCGCCGGTGCGGCGACGATCCACCTGAACCGGGTCGGTCTTGGCCAACAGGTAGAAAAGCACGGCGGTGATGGCCAGCACGATGGCATAAATCCGTGCCGTGCCTTCCCATCCGATGGCGACCACCAGGAAGGGGGCCGCGAAATTGGTGACGGCTGCGCCAACGTTGCCCGCCCCGAAAATGCCAAGGGCCGTGCCCTGACGCTCTTTCTCGAACCAGCGCGAGGTATAGGCGACCCCGACAATGAAGGAGCCACCCGCGAGACCAAGGCCAAGCGCCGCGATCAGGAAGACCTCGTAGGTGTGAACGCTGGTCAGCAGCCACACGCAGACGGCGGTGATCAGCATTTGCAGCGGGAACATGATCCGGCCGCCGAATTGTTCGGTCCAGACGCCGAGGAAGATGCGGCTGACCGAGCCGGTCAGAACCGGCGTGGCCACGAGCAGCCCGAATTCGGTGTCGTTCAGGCCAAGTTCTTGTTTGATCCGGACCCCGATAATCGAGAAGATGGTCCAGACGGCGAAACAGACCGTGAATGCGAACGTGCTCAGTCCCAAGGCACGGTACTGGTCCGTGCGTGAGACGCCATCAAGCGTGTGCATTAGAGTCCCTCCGTTCATGTGTTTCATAGCAACCCCGACGGGGCTTGGGACATGACCTGAGGGATCGGAGGAGCTGAAAACTTGATCCAGATCACAAAATTGAAAAAGGCTTTTGAAATAAATGACTTAACGGCATTTGTCATGGCGGAAGCAGCGGCGTATCAAGGGGTGGAACGCTGTCGGGCAATTGAAGACGTCATAATTGCGCAAAGATCACTTGATATTTATCAAGCCGGCAGGCTAGGCAGGTTGCACCATGACTGAGTCGTATTATCCGGACGTTCGGGCCCTGCATCTGTTCAGCGAGATGGCCGATGAGCATTTCGAAGCGCTCATGCGGGTGTCCTATGTGCAGACCTTCCCGCCGCAGATCGAGATGATCACCGAAGGCGATTCCAGTGATTTCCTGCATATCGTTCTGTCTGGCGCGGTCGAGCAGTTCTGCACCTGGAATGGCCGCGAGACCATCATGTCCACGATCCGCCCGATCTCGACCTTCATTCTCGCCGCGACAATCAAGGATGCACCGTATCTCATGTCGGCCCGCACCTTGGAAAAGAGCCGGATCGCCCTGATCCCCAGCCAGGACGTTCGGGCGGTCTTCGATGCGGACGGTCAATTCGCCCGCGCCATCGTAACCGAGTTGGCGCAATGCTACCGCTCGGTGGTGAAGGCGCAGAAGGATATCAAGCTCCGGACTTCACTGGAACGGCTGGCCAATTACCTGTTGCGCCAACAGCGCTATTCCGGCGGCGGTCAAGGCTTCGACCTGCCAATCGAGAAACGCCGCCTTGCCCTGTTGCTCGGCATGACCCCCGAAAATCTGAGCCGGGCGTTCAAGGCCTTGCAGGCCTACGGGGTGACGGTCGATGGCGCCGGGGTGCACATCCGAGACCGGGAAGACCTGGAACGGTTCGCCAAGCCGAGCGCGTTGATCGACGACTATTCCAGC
Source organism: Nioella nitratireducens (assembly GCF_001879715.1). GTDB lineage: Bacteria > Pseudomonadota > Alphaproteobacteria > Rhodobacterales > Rhodobacteraceae > Nioella > Nioella nitratireducens. Next base: position 126,796 of record NZ_MNBW01000013.1, read on the forward strand.
TGACTGCCCCCAATATCCCCAGCCAAAGGGCTGTCTTTGGACGCCCCGACACAGGCAAAACGCCGAGGGCACGGGCAGGCGAGGGCAGGGGGCTTCCCTTCATCAGACCGCAACAAGAGAGATCGAAACCGCGGCCGACCCAATGCCTACGGGGCGGCCCAGTTGGTTCGGATCAGCGAGTCGTCGGGTGACGCCGAGGAAGCCTTTGGGCAACCGGGTGTCGGTCAAGTTTTCAAGCGTTCTATCCCCCAGCAACGCCTTGTAAACATGTATTTTTTCCATCGTATTGGGAAAAATGCGAAGAAAATGTAAAAGGGGGGTTGCGGGTTCTGGGAGGTATCCGTAAAAGCCCCTTCACCGGCGGCGCAGAGATGCACTGTCGGGTCGCTGGCGGGGCTGATGCGGAGACGCGAGGTTT
>NZ_MNBW01000014.1 GCF_001879715.1 Nioella nitratireducens
GCATAAGAGACGTCATTAGCGACGTCTCTTAGATCATCGCCCCAGCCTCAGGCAGGCGCTGCCAATGGAGCGGTTACGTTCCAACCAAGCGCCTGAGCGTCTTCTTCTTTGTCGAAATTTCCCAAGGGGGTGCGGGGGGGAAGATCCCCCGCCGGTCGCCGCCCGAAGGCGGCGACACGACCCGGATCAGGCAGCCGAGCGGCGACGCGGACGCCGACGCTTCGGTTTGCCGTCGGCACCGCCAGCCATATGCGGCTTCGGTGCCGGTTTCTGGCCCCGCCGACGCGGGCCGCCACGGGTCTTGGCACCCTTGGGAGCACCGGACCGGTCGCCTTCGGGCAGGGTGCCGCTGGCCACCGGAATGTCGATCTTCATGATCTTCTGGATCTGGCGCAGCAGGTCGGCTTCTTCCGGCGAGCAAAGTGCAATCGCCTCACCCTCGCGGCCCGCGCGGGCCGTGCGGCCGATGCGGTGGACGTAGTTGTCGGGTACATCCGGCAATTCGTAGTTCACCACGTAAGCCACGCCGGGAATGTCGATGCCACGGGCGGCCACGTCGGTGGCGACCAGCACGTTGATCTGGCCGTCGCGGAATGCCTTGATGGCGCGGTCGCGTTGGCCCTGGCTCTTGTTGCCGTGGATCGAGGCGGCGTTGAACCCGTCAGCGACCAGCCCCTTCATCAGCTTTTCCGCGCCATGTTTGGTGCGGGCAAAGACCAGCGTCAGAGCGCCCTTGTCGCGGGACAGGATTTCGCGCAGCTTGCCGGGTTTTTGCGGCTTTTCAAGGAAATGCACCGATTGGGTGATCTTGTCGGCAGCCTTGCCCGGAGGCGAGACCTGGACCCGGCGCGGGTTGGTCAGGTAGGCTGCGCTGATTTCTTCCATCTGCTTTGGCATGGTGGCGGAAAACAGCATGGTCTGGCGCGGGGTGCCAAGGCGCGGTGCGATCTTGCGCAGCGCATGGATGAAGCCGAGGTCCAGCATCTGGTCAGCCTCGTCCAGCACCAGATGGCGCACCTGGCCCAGATCCACGGCCCCGCGATCCATCAGGTCGATCAGGCGTCCGGGCGTGGCGACAAGGATGTCGGTGCCGCGCGCAAGGGTGCCGATCTGGCGGTTGATGGACTGGCCGCCCACGACGACGGCCGCTTTCAGATGGGTGCCACGGATCAGAACCCGCAGGCTTTCGGCGATCTGGTTCACCAGTTCGCGGGTCGGCGCAAGGATCAGCGCGCGGGCTGTTTTCGGCGCGGGCTTGCCTTGCACGGACAGCAAGTGGTTGATCAGCGGCAGGCCGAAAGCCAGCGTCTTGCCGGTGCCGGTCTGGGCCAGGCCCATCACGTCATGGCCTTCGAGCGCCAGCGGAATCGCCTGGTTCTGGATCGGGGTGGGCTCGGAGAACCCGGCGGCCTGAATGGCCTTGTTCAGCACCGGTGCGAGGCCGAGCATATCGAAATCGAACAAATCATGTCCTTTCTGCCCGCGCAGCCATTTCGGGCGCGGGGAGGTCGCCGCCGTGATCGGGCGGCACGAGGGTGCGGCGCGACCTCGGACCCGAACGGGCGCTTCCCGTTGGACTGGTCTTGCCGTGCGAACCCTGCGTGAGGGGGAACGGGGAGATTTTTGGCGCTGATGTGCCCCGGCAAGGGGCACGGCATGCTCACGCGGCAGCGCAGCGACAGGGGACACATGGGGCACGCGGCCCCATAAGTCAACGGTTTATCGGGGGCCTGCGGAAATCAGGCGTCTTCGCGGCGGTCGGGGGTGACGGTGTCGTCGTCGGTGCCTTCCACCGCGTGTTCGATCTGCTCGCGCGCGCCTTCGGGCAGGCTGTCCAGCAGGTCTTCGGCCTCTTGCTGTTGCACGCCGGGTGTTCCGGCAGGATAGACAAGACCCGCCGAGATGATCAGCTTGGCCGCGTCTTCCACTGACATGTCGAGGATCTGGACGTCTTCGCGCGGCAGGAACAGCAGAAAGCCCGAGGTGGGGTTCGGCGTCGTCGGAAGAAAGACCGACACCATGTGCTTTTCATGGCTGTCAGCGATTTCGCCCTTGGCATCGGTGGAAATGAAGGCGATGGCCCAGATGCCCTTGCGCGGGTATTCGACCAGACAGGCTTTCTCAAAGGAATTCTTGCCTTGGGCCAGCACCGTCTCGGTGATCTGCTTGAGCCCCGAATAGAGCGAGCGCACACCGGGGATCGACAACACGATGGTTTCCGAGGTGCGGATCAGTGACCGTCCGATCAGCCCTTTCGCCACCCAGCCCACGAGAATCGTGAACACGAGGAACATCACGACGCCGATGCCGCGGATGTTTACCTGAATGTTGAAATAGTGGTCGACCCAGAGCGCCGGATTATAGGCGTCGGGAATAAAGGGCAGGAACCAGGAGTCGATCCACCCGATCACCGACCAGATCAACCAGAGCGTCAGACTGATAGGCGCGATGACGATCAGGCCAGTCAGAAAACTGGCCTGAAGCGACGAAAGCCAGCCACGTTTCGGCGGCGGAGGCGGTTCAGGCAATTCCATGCTCGGATGCGTATCCCAGAGTGTCCGTTGACGTGTACCTATGGGAAGGACTCAGCCCAAACAAGATGTCCGAGTCAATCGCCGCGGGGCCTTTCGGCGCAGGCGATGGCGGCAGCAAGCCGGGCATTGTTCAGAACGAGGGCAATATTAGCGGTCAGAGACCGTCCCCCGGTCAGGTCGAAAATCCGTTGCAGCAGGAAGGGGGTCACGTCCTTGCCGCTGATTCCGCCCGCGTCCGCCTCGGACTGGGCCTGCGCGATGATGGGGGCGAGGGTTTCAGCCGGGATCTCGTCGGCCTCGGGGATCGGGTTCGCCACCAGCTGACCGCCGGACAGGCCAAGCCGCGCCCGCATGGCGGCCGAGGCGGCGATGTCGGCGGGATCGTCCAGCCGCAACGGCGCGCGCAGGTTCGACCCCCGTGACCAGAAGGCGGGGAAGGCGTCTTGTCCAACCGCGATCACCGGCACGCCTTGGGTTTCCAGCACTTCCAGCGTCTTGGGCACGTCGAGGATCGCCTTGGCCCCCGCCGCGACGACCGTGACCGGGGTTTGCGCCAGTTCCAACAGGTCGGCGGATATGTCAAAACTTTCTCCGGCCCCCTTGTGAACGCCGCCAATCCCGCCCGTGGCAAACACGCGGATACCCGCCAGATTCGCTGCAATCATGGTGGCAGCGACCGTGGTGGCCCCGGTGCGCCCGGTGGCCATCGCCACGGCCAGATCGGCGCGGCTGAGCTTCATCACATCGCGCGCTTGCGCCAGCTCTTCCAACTCGTCCGCCGTCAGACCAACGTGCAGCCGCCCTGCCAGAATGGCGATGGTGGCGGGGGTGGCTCCGGCGGCGCGCACCTCGTCCTCGACCTGCCGGGCGGTGTCGAGGTTCTGCGGGTAGGGCATCCCGTGGGTGATGATGGTGCTTTCCAGCGCCACGACGGGCGTGGCATTGGCGAGGGCCTCGGCCACTTCGGGCGAGAAGGTCAACAGGTCGGGGGTCATCTGGGTCATCCGGCTACGTAGGTGGCGGCGGTATCGAGCGCGTGGGACAGCGCCTCTTGGGCCGCAACGCCGCGGGTTTCAGCGGCAATATGTGCCGCCATGAAGGTATCGCCTGCCCCGGTCACCCGGCGCGGCGTGATGGCGGGGGGCGTGCTGCGCAGCAGGCGGTCGGGCGTGGCATCGACGGCACAGCGCCCGCCATCTGTGACCAGCACCCGCCGCGCGCCCTTGGCCAGCAGCGCATTGGCTCCGGTTTCGGCGCAAGCGGTCTCGACCCCGGCGATCAGCCCGGCTTCTTCGGCATTGACGTAAATCGTGGCGCCGGGATGGGTGAGGAAGGGGCGCAGCCGCTCGGCCTTGCCGGGCGAGGCGGGGGCCAGCCGCAGGTCGGCCTGCGCGAAAAGCGGGCTGTTCGCGATCCCCGCCAAAAGCCCATGGGTCAGGTTGCCGTCGATGGCCATCGGGCCAGACCATGGCGCGTCGTGGCTGGCCAATCGCCCATCGGCCAAGGGCGCGAGGATGCGGTCGCCCGCGCGTTCCAGCGAATGGGCATCGGCAATGGCGGCCAGCAAGTCGCCCTGCGATTCAATCGCCATGTATTGATCGGTCGGCAAGTCCGGGTCGACCAGCACATGCGCCGTCATGATTCCCATCTGCCCACACTCCGCCAGCAGCGCGGTTCCCGGCACGTCCTTGCCCACGACACTCAGCAGCGCGGGCCGCATCCCTTGCCCGACCAGCGTCATCGCGATGTTGAGAGCCACGCCGCCGGGCAGGCGGGTGATGCGGCCGGGCTTGTCGTTGCCCGCATTCATCGACAGGTCGGTACGGCCGATGATGTCCCACAGGACAGAGCCGATGCAGAGGATATCGGGGCGGTTCGTCATCGGGCCTCTCTAGGCAAGGGCAGGGGCGGCGTCCATGAGGAACGCGGCGGCATCAGCGGGCCACCATCAGACGATCAAGCCCATGGAAATGGTAGATATCGGCATAGCGCGGCGGTTCGGTCAGATGCAGGTCCGGGCAGCGCTCGAACAGGATCGGCAGGGCGATCTGCAATTCCATCCGTGCGAGCGGCGCGCCGACGCAGAAATGCAGGCCTGCCCCGAAGGCCAGATGCGTGGCCGCCGCGCGGGTTGGATCGAACGCTTCCGGCGTGTCGTTCACGCGCCCGTCATGGCCGACAGACCCAAGCAGCAGCCCCACCTCTTCGCCACGTTCGAAGGTGTGACCGAAGAGCTCGATCTCTTCGTAGGCATAGCGGGTGAACAGGTGCAGCGGCGGGTCATAGCGCATGATCTCTTCGACTACCGCGTCGGGATCATCGGGCCGCATACCGGTTTCCAGCAAGGCCTTCGCCCCGTTGCCAAGCGTGTGCACCGTCGCTTCGTGGCCCGCGTTCAACAGCAGGATGCAGGTGGTGATCAGCTCGTCCGTGGTGAGCCGCTCGCCGTCTTCTTCCGCCGCGATCAGGCTGGTGATCAGGTCATCGCGCGGCTCTTGGCGGCGTTTCTCGACATAGCCGCGCATGAACGCGACGAAGCTTTCCGTCGCCGCGACGGCCTTGTCCTCATCCGCACGGGTGCGGCCTGCCTGATACATCATCACCATCGCGTTGGACCACTCCAGCAGCTTTGGCCCCATCTCCTCGGGCACGCCCAGAAGCCGGGCAATGACGGTGACGGGCAGGGGCCGGGCATAGGCGTCGAGCAGGTCGAAGCCGCCGTCCGGGAAGGCGTCGATCAACTGGTGACAAAGCGACACGATCCCCTCGCGCAGGCCGGCGATCCGGCGCGTGGTAAAGGCGCGCAGCACCAACGAGCGCAAGCGCGGGTGGCGGGGTGGTTCCAGTTCCAGCATGGAATGGGCCTCGACCGCATAGAACGGCCGCAGGTGGTCGGGGACGGGGCGGCGAAATTCCTCGGGCTGTTCACGGCCAAAGCGGCGATCGCGCAGCAGCGCATTGACCGCGTCGTGCGTGGTGGCGCAAACCATCTGGTAGTCTTGCCAGTATACGAGCGGCCCGGCAGACCGGGCGCGGGCATAGAACGGGTAGGGATTTTGCACGAAATCCGGGTCGGTCGGCGATTGGCTGAGGCTCTGCAAGGGGCGCTCCGTCTGTCTTTGTCGCGCCACTTTGGCCGGAAAGCCGGGCCGCTGCAACACGGGGGCGATTTTGCGGGATGGCAAGATCGGCGGGCGCGTCTATGGTGTGCGCAAGGGGTCTGACATGCACCTATTTTTCGGAGGATTCTCATGAGATTTCACGCAACATCGGCCTTGGCCGGGGGGCTTTTTGCCCTGACCGTGATGCCCGCAGCGGCACAGGTTGCCGCCTGTGGGCCAGACGTGCCTGTCGGGCAATGGATCGGCGGGGCCGCGGACACATCCGACATTGCCACGCACGGCGCGGCCTTCGATCTGGCCGGGGCCTCGGTACCGCCGGGCGGTTACGCGGTGTCGAATTTCACCGTGTCCAGCCCCGCGACCGTGCGGGTCGAAGCGCGCGGCCAGTTCGGAGGCGATCCACTGATCCAGCTTTACGACCAGTCCGGCATCCTGATCGTGACCGATGACGATTCGGGCGGGAACTGGAATTCGCGGGCCGAAGTGCAGCTTGACCCCGGCACCTATTGCCTGGCCACCCGATCCTATGGCGGCGGGCCGATCGCGGCCGATATCCGGGTGGGACTGACCGAGCATCCAGCGCTGACGCAGGGCTCTGGCGGGTCCAATATCCTTGCCTGCACCGCCGACACCCCGGCCACGCCGCTTGGCCAAGGGCCGCTCGACCAGATCGCGGGGCAAGAGGCCGAGGCCACGAATTCTGTCAACGAGGCCCCCTATTACCGGTTCACCCTGTCCAGCCAGATGCCGGTCAGCATCCGGGCCGAGAACCCGAGCGCCGATCCCTATATCTACATCTACGACGCCGCCGGGCAGCTTCTGGGCGAAAACGACGACTACAACAGCCTCGATTCCCGCGTCGATTTTCCCGACGGGCTGGCGGCGGGCAGCTATTGCATCGGGATGCGCGCGCTCAACAATCCCGAATTGCCGGTCAGGGTTTCGGTTCAGTCCTATTCCGAGGCCGACATGATGCTGGACCTCTACGCCAATGGCGAGGCCAGCCCGCCGCCCGATGGCAGTGCCTACCCGGTGGTGCCGCTTGGCACCTTGCAGACGCAACTGGTCAACGATGGCGCCGTTGGCCCCGAGGCCCGGTGGCTGCGTTTCGATGTGGCCGAGGCGGGGTTGGTCGTGATCAACGCCGTGGGCATTGGCCAATCCGATCCGATGATCGCGCTGTTTGACACCGTGGGTCGTGAAGTGGCGTTCAACGACGATGCCAACAACTCGCTCGACTCGCAAATCTCGGCGCAGGTCAGCGCGGGTACATACATGCTGGGTGTGATGCAGTATCACGGCCAGAACGGGGCGATCCGGGTAACGTTGCAACGCTACATTCCGGCGCGGTAGCAGGATTGCACAACACAGCGGAAGCCGCCCGTAACGGGGCGGCTTTTTCCGCCGGTCAGGGCCGTGGTGTCAACACCGTTACGCCGATATTGCCGCCCGCCGCAAGCTCGTCGTCCAGCGACATCGGGATGTATTCGCCGCGGCGCCACAGCTCTCCGAGATTGTCATAGTAGCGGCTGAGGGGGTGGCCGGATTGCCCGGTCGAGGTGATGAAAACCGAACTGTCGGGATCGGCGAAATCGTAGACACCGCGATAGCCCGGACCGTGAACGTTCTGGAACGGGTTGGGCAACTCGGCCGAGGTCTGCGCGCGGTTCAGGGTGTTGTCGCCGCCCGAGGTGCTTTGGCGGATATTCACCGCCCATCCAAATAGCGGCGTGTCGCCCAGAACCTGATGCTCATGCACCGCCTCGTGCGCGTCGCCCCATCTCCAGGAGGAAATATTGTTGCCGTAGGTCTCGGTCAGGAATTGCAGCGCGTCATCCAGCGCCATGCGGGCAATGTCGGTGCAGGTCTCCACGATCGACGACGGCTGCACATCGCACCAGTCCGAGGCCCCGTCGATATCGCGGTAGACCCGTTCAATGAAGACCGGCTGCACGCGCTGGAATTCGCTGGCAAGCGGCCCCAGTTCATCGGCGATCAGACGTTGTTGCAAAAAGCGCATCCAGGCCGCGTAAATCAATGGCTCGGGCAAGTGTTCATTCATGTCGCCGTTCCACGCCGCCAGCAGGTCGAGCGCTTCGGCCCGGCGCGCCTCGACCGTGCCGGGGGCCGCGGCCTGACCGGTGAACCAAAGCTCGCGCCCGACCAGCGGCAGCAAGGCGCGCGCGGTCGGCGATACGGTGTCAAGCTGCGCCTCGACGAAACTGTCGCGGGTGTGGACCTGCCGCGACTGCATCAGATGTTCCCACCGGCGGATGCGCTGCGTGTCGCCCCAGCTATGGCTGACATGCAGCGGGAAGGGCCGGTCGATCATCCGGTTGTTGGTATTGCCCAGAATGCCGCCCTCGGGGTCGAGGAAGCGCGGGTTGGCGGAATACTGCGTCACACCCTGCCAGCGGTTCGCGGCCACCCAGCCGGGCGAGGGTACACGGCCCTGGGTTTCGCTTTCCAGCAACCGCCACGGCATATGGCCGATCACCTGCATTCCGATGCGGTCGCGGCTGGCCACCACGAGGTTTTGCGACGGGGCCACGAACCAGCGGCCCGCGTCCATCGCCTCGTCGACCGTGGTCGCGCGCATCAGTTCCAGCCCGGTGCGGAGCGAGGTGTTGTCGTCGGTCAGCGCGGTCCATGCCATCGACATGACATGGCCCGGCGGGGTGACTGTGCCGAAACTCCAATGGGTGCCGGGGATGACGGGGCCGTTTTCAGTGTCGCGCAGGGTAACGGTGACGGGCGGGCTGTCGGCAATCTCGATGATCGAGCGGCGTGTCTCGAACTCGGCCCAGCCATCGGGCGTGCGGTATTCCTCGGGGTTGTCGGGGTTCAGCTCTTCGACGAACAGGTCGATGTCATCCATGTAGGACGATGTCATGCCCCAGCCGACATGTTCGTTCCGGCCAAGCAGAACGATGGGCATGCCGGGGATGGTGGCGCCGATCACGCCGCCAGAGGACAGTTGCAACCGGGCCAGATACCAGATCGTGGGCGCGGTCAGGCCAAGATGCGGGTCATTGGCCAACAGCGCTGCGCCGGTGGCGGACCGAGAGGGCGCGGCGGCCCACGCGTTGGAGGCCCCTGCAAGGCTCGGTGCAGCGGGCCACGGCTGTAACGGGTCGCGGGGCATGTCGGCGCTGGCGATGTAGCGCGGCAAATCGGGGAAGAGTGCGGCATATTCCGGCAGGTCCGCCACAGCATCACCAGGCGGATCGGGCAGGATGTCGGCCAGCCGCGCGGGATCGTTCAGCATCAGTGACGTGCGTGCGCGCAGCACCTCTGTTTCCTGATGGCCCGCCAGTTGCAGCGCCATCATGTTGACGACCGCCAGCGAATCCGCAGGTCGCCACGGCGCGATCTCGGGCGAGAACAGCAACAGTTCCGGCGCCCCGCGTCCAAGCGCCTCGTCCGCGACCAGCCCCAGCCACGCGTTCACCCCATCGGAATAGGCTTGCAGCATCGCCAGTGTTTCGGGGTCTTGCGCCGTGACCGAGCGGCGGGCATGGCCGTAAAGGTCGAGCCGCCGCATCAGTTCATCAATCCGCAAGGTCCGTTGGCCGAACAGTTCCGACAGGCGGCCTTGGGCGGTGCGGCGCATCATCAGCATTTGCCAGAGCCGGTCCTGCGCATGGGCAAAGCCAAGCCCGTAGAACACATCGTGGTCGGTCTCGCCGTAGATATGCGGCACATCGGCATTGCTGCGCACGATATCGACCCGGTCATTCAGGCCCGAGACCTGCCAATCGGCGTCATAATCGGGCAGCGAGCGGGAAAAGACCCAATAGGCAATAGCAAGCCCCAGCACCCCCAACACGAGCGTTGCGGTGACGAGACGGATCATCCAGCGCAGGAAGACGGCCATTGCGGTCCTGTTGGTCGGGAAAGGTCTGTGAGCGCTCGCACCCTAGCGGCACATGACGGGAATTCAAAGCGAGAGACGGCCCGAATTCGGACCGTCCCGCCATGGCAGATCGCCGCGCCCGCCGCTCAGGGCAGGATGCGGGTGTAGCGCTGACCTTCCAGCGTGGCGCCCGCGATCAGGCCCGCCTGGCCGAAGACGATGGCGATCACCGGGCTAAGCAGGCTGTTGGTGTCGGTGCCGATGTTGCCGCCCTGGTTCGAAACGGCATAACGGACATCGCCGCCGACTGCCCACCCCGAGGAATAGCGGAAATCGCGCAACGACTCTTCGGTCATGAAAAACAGGGCATGGGCATATTGTTGCGCGCCGATTTGCAAGCCGAATGTGGCCGAGGCGGAAGAGTAGTAATCCACCGTCGCCCCGTTGATGCGCAACGCGCCGCGGCCATAGCCGCCGCCGATGCCAAAGCCCGCCTCGGTTATCAACGGCATGATCAGAACGCCGTCGGCATTTTGCATCAGGTTCTGCGTGCCGGGGATGTTGGCATACATGAAATCAATGGCGCTATCGACACGGGCGTCGATGCGCTGGCTTGCGTTGCTGGAAAGGCCGTTGCCGCAGGCCGAAACGAGGGGCAGGCTGACTGCCCCCATGATCATGGTTCGCCGGTCGAGAATACTCATGGTGTCAGGTCCGCCTGTCTCTGTCCTCTAGGTGTTGGGGCTTTTACCCCTTGGTGCCGCAAAATACGCATGTTTTGCGCGGAAGTCATCCTGTTTGCGCCTTGTCTTGCGGGATTTCGCCGATCAAGCATCCCTGGCGGCAATCCGCTCGGCCCGCGCTTTCTGGCGCTCGGGCTTCCAGCGGCGATGGACCCAGAACCATTGGCCGGGACGCTCGCGCACCTGCGCGCCAAGGCTGTCCATCAGCGCCTGAGTCATGGTTTCGGGGTCGGTGTGCGGCACGGGGGCCTCTAGCAGCACGTCGAAATCGAGACCGTTGTCCAGCCGTCGCGCATAGATTGGCACCACCAAGGCGTTGTATTTCAGCGCGATATCGCCAACGGATTGCGCCGTCGGGGCGGGCTTTCCCAGAAAATCCACGACCACACCGTCGCCGTAATACTGGTCGATCAACAGCGCACCGTGGCCGCCCTCCTTGACGTGACGCATGAAGCTGGCAAGGCCCCGCCGTCCACGGGCGAAGGCCGGGCCGCCAACGGCTTGAATCGTGCGCACGTAATGCTCGTTGAAATAGGCGTTGTTCATCGGGCGGTAGAGCCCGCCAAGGCTAAAGCCCCGCACGTTCATCGCCGCGCGCGCCGCTTGGTAGTTGCCGAAATGGCCTGACACGAACAGGATCGGCCGCCCTTCGGCCAAGGCCGCCTCTGCCGGGGACAGACCCGGCCCATGGGTGTGCCATGTCTTGGCGCGCGCGATCTGCTCGGCAGTGGCGTAGTTCTCGATCAGCACCCGGCCGACATTGTCCAGCACCGCATCGGCGATGCGCGCCCGCTCGGTCCGGTCCATTTCGGGCCAGACATAGGCAAGGTTTTCCCGTGCCCGGCGGCGATAGCCCGACAGCGGCCCCAGCACCCGCCGCCCCAGCCAGCCCATCACAGCCACCCGCCAGCGATGCGGCAGCCCCAACAGCGCCCCGATCACGGCGCGGCCAAGCCGGTCTGTCAGCCAGTCGGCCCAGGTGCGTGTCTGCTTGTCTTCAACGGCCATGCGCGGGCGCAAATCCTTGGCAAGGGGACCGCCCGATAAGGCGATTGGCCGCCAGACATAGAGGGGGTTTTCGCCAAGCTCAAGACTGCAGCAGGGTCAGCCCTGTGCCTTGGCCAGCGCGTCGATCTGGGGGCGAAGCCCCGCCGCCTGATAGCCTGCCTCTTCACAAGCTTCGATGATCTCGTCAGTAGGGATCTGCCCGGCAGACGCGAAGGCCCACATCACCGCCGACCGCATGCCAGAGGCGCAATAGGCCACCACGCCAGCCTCGGCGGTATCCATCGCGTCGGCCTGTTCCTCGACATTGTCCATGGTCATCGCCGCGCCGTTCACCGGGTTGAAAACGAAGGTCAGGCCCGCGGCCTCGGCGGCCTGTTGCATGGCAGCGGCCTGTTGCGCGGGCGGAACTTCCTGATCGGGGCGGTTACAAATCACGGTCGAGACGCCGATCGCGGCGAGGCGGGCCATGTCCTCGGGGTCGAGCTGGCCGGATACGGACATGGTTTCGGAAAGCGGGCGCAGATCCATTTGGGGCGGCTCCGGGTGTTGGGGTGGGACAGTCCGTCCAACCTGCCGCGCCGGGACATGGAAGAAAAGGCGAAAGCGAAAATTTGCATGAAAACGTAAAACCATCGGGTCGGTTGATCGAAGTCAAGGTCCAGGCGGCCCGCTGCCCCTAGGGTAACGGCACCGCGGACCGAGACAGGAGGCCATTTGATGATCGACATTACGCCGCTGCGCAGCCAGTTGATGCGCCGCCTCGAAACGCTCGATGGCAAGCTGCACGAAATCGAAGCCGAGCTTGAGAGCCATAACGACCCGGATTGGGAAGAAGCCGCGCAGGAACGCGAGGGCGACGAGGTGCTGGAATCGCTCGGCAAGACCGACCAAAGCGAAATTCGCATGATCAAGGCCGCGCTCGAACGCATGGATGCCGGGGAATACGGCTATTGCGCCACCTGCGGCGACAAGATTTCGGAAGACAGGCTGAACGTGCTGCCCTGCACGCCGTTCTGCCGCAAATGCGCCCCTTGACGGGGGTGCCCGTGGAACGGCCCCGGGTGGGGATTTGAGGCCGTTTCGCACGGGTCGGGCCAGCAACGGTCCGACCCCAGATTCCCTGACACGGTGCCAGGCGCCGTGTCCCGTCAGCGAAAGGAGGGCTGACCATGCCCGAGGAAAAGCAGAAAACCCCGGCCGACGAGGCCAAGGACAGCGAGGCGCTCAAGCGCCAGCAGCCGCATTTCCACAAACCCGATCCGAAAGACGATCAGGATGACGAGCTGTTCAACGATATGCCGGTCTGACAGGCCGCACGATCTCTTCCTGTTGGTCGACGCTGACCGACACTTGCGCCCCGCCAAGACTTTCGGCGGGGCCTTTTTTCGTCAGCCGTTCAGGATGCGCGCCACGCGGGGGGCGAAATAGGTCAGCACCCCGTCACATCCGGCGCGGCGGAAACTCATCAGGCTTTCCAGCATCACCTTTTCCCCGTCGATCCAGCCATTGGCGGCCGCGGCCTCGATCATCGCGTATTCGCCCGACACCTGGTAGGCAAAGGTCGGCGCGCCGAACGCATCTTTCACGTCGCGACAGAGGTCCAGATAGGGCAGGCCCGGCTTGACCATCACCATATCGGCGCCCTCAGACAGGTCGCGTTCCACGCAACGAAGCGCCTCCAGCCGGTTGGCCGGGTCGATCTGGTAGGTCTTCTTGTCGCCCTTCAGCGCGCTCGACGCCCCCACGGCATCGCGGAACGGGCCGTAATAGGCGCTGGCGAACTTGGCGGCATAGGACATGATGGTGACATCGGTGAACCCGTCCGATTCCAAGGCCGCCCGCATCGCGCCGATGCGACCGTCCATCATGTCAGAGGGGCCCAGAATATCGGCCCCCGCACGGGCCTGTTCCAAAGCCATTTTCACAAGTGCTTCAACGGTTTCGTCATTGACGATAATGCCGTCCCGCACGATCCCGTCATGGCCGTTTGCATTATAAGGGTCAAGCGCGATATCGGTCATGACCGCCAGTTCCGGCACCGCGTCCTTGACCGCGCGGATGGCCCGGTTGGCGATGTTGTCGGGGTCCCAAGCAATCTCGCAGGTTTCGGTCTTGAGCGAGGGATCGGTATAGGGAAACAGGCAGATCGCCGGAATGCCGAGCGCGTGGGCCTCGCGCGCGGCCTTGACGAGGCAATCGACGGAAAACCGGAAAACGCCGGGCATCGACGCCACGGGTTCCTCCACGCCGGTGCCTTCACGCACGAAAACGGGCCAGATCAGATCATCGACCGAAAGTCGGTTTTCCCGCACAAGCGCCCTGAGCGCCGCGCTTGACCGCGGGCGGCGGAAGCGGGTCCGGGGGAAAGGGGCCTGTGAATTGCGCATGGGTCTGTCCTCACCTTGGGTGTTGCAAAATGGGGTGGCATGTTCGGCCACGTTTCTCAAGGGCTGGAAACCCGCGCGGCACGCGACTAATGTGCCGACAAAATTGATAGCGGGGGCGGGCAGCCTTGAATTTTCTGAACCTTGCGACGGAAGTGATCGACCTCAGGTCTTTCTCGAACCTTTGGTACTGGATCGCGCTGGCCGCGCTGTGGTCGCGTGCCAGCCACTGGGTGGTGGGCGTGCCCTTCGACATGGTGACGCGCGCCGGTCGCGGGCACGAACGTTCGCTGCACGACATGCGGGTTCTGGCCGAAGTCAATGTGAACCGTATCCTGACCCTCGTGGAATTGTCGGGGCCGCTGATGGCGGGGATCGCAGCCTTTGTGCTCACCGGGCTCGTGGTGCTTGGCTGGGGGTACGCAGTCGAGTTCTGTCAGGCGGTTTTTCTGCTGATGGGGCCGATGACGGCGGTCGGCCTGCTGAACATCCACACCGCGCGCAAGCTGCGGCAAACCGGCTATGAAGACCTGCCGCGCAAGTTGCGCAACCACCGGCTCGGGGTGCAAATGCTTGGGGTTGTGTCGATCTTCTGCACCGCTTTCTGGGGCATGTGGACGAACCTGCATCACGGCGCATTGGGACTTTAACCTCGCAAGGCAAAGCATTGATGAAACAGAAAACCCACCTACTGATGGGCGGGGTGCCCGAGGGATTCGACGCCACCCGCGTTCTGGCCGAGCTGGACCGCGACGTTGGTCCCGTGCTGCACATTGCGCGCGATGACAAACGCTTGGCCGCAATGGCCACGGCGTTGGCCTTTTTCGACCCGACGGTGCCGGTGCTGACCTTTCCCGGTTGGGACTGCCTGCCGTTCGACCGGGTGTCGCCCAATGCCGACATCTCGGCCACGCGCATGGCGACGCTGGCGGCGCTTGCCGCCGGGATCGAGGGGCGATTCATTTTGCTGACCACGCTCAACGCAGCGACCCAGTACGTGCCGCCGCGCGATCTGTTGCGCTCCTCGGCCTTCGTGGCCCGCGTGGGGTATCAGATCAATGAAGGCGAATTGCGCAACTTTTTGATTCGCATGGGATATTCACAATCCCCCACGGTTATGGAACCAGGCGATCATGCCATTCGCGGCGGCATCATCGACGTCTGGCCGCCGGGTGAAGAGATGCCCGTGCGGCTGGATTTGTTCGGCGACGTTCTGGACGGCGCGCGGCGGTTCGATCCGGCGACGCAGCGCACCACCGAGAAACTGACGCGGATCGAACTGGCGCCGGTATCCGAGGTCATTCTGGATGACGCCGCGATCACACGGTTCCGGCAGAATTACCGGATCGAATTCGGCGCGGGCGGCACCGATGATCCGCTGTACGAGGCGGTCAGTGCAGGGCGAAAGCATCAGGGGGTGGAACATTGGCTGCCCTTCTTCCACGAGCGGCTGGAAACCCTGTTCGACTACTTGCCGCAGGCCACGATCACGTTGGACGATCAAAGCATGCCGCAGCGGATTTCCCGCTGGGAAACCATTGAAGATCAATATGATACGCGTAAGACTGCAATGACGCAAAAGGGCCGGATGGACACGGTTTACAAGCCTTGTCCGCCGGGTCTGCTCTACCTCGACGAGGCCGCTTGGGATGGGGCTGTTTCGGGGCATCGGGTGGTGCAGTTTTCGCCTTTGCCGCAGGCGTCGGGGCCCGGCGTGGTGGATGCAGGCGGGCGGATCGGGCGCAGTTTCGCGCCGGAACGCCAACAGGAAAATATCAGCCTTTTCGAGGCTTTGGCCGATCATGTTCGTGCAGAACTGAACCAGCGTGCGGTGGTTATCGCCTCTTGGTCCGAGGGCGCACGCGAGCGGCTGAAGGGCCTGTTGGAAGATCAGGATCTGACACAGGTGTCGGAAATTTCCGACGGTCGTGTCGGGTTACAGAAAGGAAGCCTTAACCTTGCGGTCTGGCCGCTGGAGCAGGGCTTTACCGGCAATGGCCTGACGGTGATCTCGGAACAGGACGTGTTGGGCGACCGTCTGATCCGGCCCAAGCGCAAGACCAAGCGGGCCGAGAACTACCTGACCGAAGCCCAAAGCCTGTCCCCCGGCGATCTGGTGGTGCATGTCGATCACGGCGTGGGCCGCTACAAGGGGCTTGAGACGGTCACCGCCATGGGCGCGCCGCATGAGTGCATCGCGCTGGAATATGCGGGCGGCGACCGGTTGTTCCTGCCTGTGGAAAACATCGAACTGCTCAGCCGCTATGGCCATGAGGAAGGGCTGCTAGACAAGCTGGGCGGCGGCGCGTGGCAGGCGAAGAAGGCGAGGCTCAAGGAGCGTATCCGCCAGATCGCCGACAAGCTCATTCGCATCGCTGCCGAGCGCGAATTGCGGCGCGCGCCGGTTCTGGAACCGCCGGGCGACATGTGGGAGGCGTTCTGCGCGCGGTTTCCCTACGAGGAAACCGACGACCAGTTGTCGGCCATTGCCGATGTGATGGACGATCTCGAACGCGGGCGGCCGATGGATCGGCTGGTGGTGGGCGATGTGGGCTTTGGCAAGACCGAGGTCGCCATGCGCGCGGCCTTTGTTGCGGCGGCCAGCGGGCAACAGGTGGCTGTGATCGCGCCGACCACGCTGCTGGCACGTCAGCACGCCCAGACCTTTGCCGAGCGGTTTCGGGGATTTCCAATATCTGTCAGGCAGTTGTCCCGCTTCGTTCCGGCAAAACAGGCCAGCGACACCCGCAAGGGCCTGTCTGACGGCAGCGTCGATATCTGCATCGGCACCCATGCGTTGTTGGCAAAAAACATCCGGTTTCACAACCTTGGCCTGCTGGTGATCGACGAGGAACAGCGCTTTGGTGTCAGCCACAAGGAACGGCTGAAGGAAATGCGCAGCGATGTGCATGTGCTGACGCTGTCGGCCACGCCGATTCCGCGCACGCTGCAAATGTCCTTGTCGGGGGTGCGTGATCTGTCGATGATCGGCACGCCGCCGGTCGACCGGTTGGCCATTCGCACCTATGTGTCGGAATTCGACGCGGTGACGATCCGCGAGGCGTTGCTGCGGGAACATTATCGGGGCGGGCAGAGTTTTTACGTTGTGCCGCGCATCGAACATCTGCCGGAAATCGAAGCCTTCCTGCGCGAACAAGTGCCGGAAGTGACCTTCGTCATCGCCCATGGCCAGATGGCGGCAGGCGAGTTGGATGACCGGATGAACGCCTTTTACGACGGAAAATACGATGTTCTGCTGGCCACCACGATCATTGAATCCGGCATCGACATTCCGACAGCGAACACCATGGTGATTCACCGGGCCGATATGTATGGGCTGGCGCAGCTTTACCAGATTCGGGGCCGCGTGGGCCGGGCCAAGACCCGTGCCTATGCTTATCTGACCACCAAACCGCGTTTGAAACTGACACCGGCGGCGGAAAAGCGGCTGCGGGTTCTGGGCAGTCTCGACAGCCTTGGGGCCGGGTTCACCATTGCGTCTCAGGATCTCGATATTCGCGGCGCGGGCAACATCGTCGGCGAGGAACAGTCGGGCCATGTGCGCGAGGTGGGGTTCGAGCTGTATCAATCCATGCTGGAAGAGGCGATTTCCAAGATACGCTCGGGGCAGATGGAGGGGTTGAGCGACGACGACGGCCAATGGGCGCCGCAGATCAACCTTGGCGTGCCGGTCCTGATTCCGGCCGATTACGTGCCCGATCTGGATGTGCGGCTGGGGCTGTATCGGCGGCTGAGCCAGTTGACCACCAAGGTCGAGCTGGAAGGGTTTGCCGCCGAGTTGATCGACCGGTTCGGCAAGTTGCCCAAGGAGGTCAACACGCTGCTTCTGGTCGTGCGCATCAAGGCGATGTGCAAGCGGGCGGGGATTGCAAAGCTGGATGGCGGGCCCAAGGGGGCGACGATCCAGTTCCACAACGACAAGTTCGCCAATCCCGCGGGGCTGGTAGAGTTCGTGCAGGCACAGAACGGCCTGGCCAAGGTGCGCGATACCAAGATCGTGGTGCGCCGCGATTGGGCCAAGGACAGCGACAAGATCAAGGGCGCCTTCGCGATTGCCCGCGATCTGGCCGAAAAGGTGAAGGCGGCAAGATAGGGATCGGCGCATGCCGGGATCGCCGCCGTTGGCGTCGACCCGGGGGCGGTCCGCCTCCCCCCCCCCTTGAAGGGGGGGCTCGCCGGACCGCTTGGGGCCAGCCCCAAACCCCGGAGTATTTTTACAAAGAAGAAGGCAGGGGTGCGGTCCTCGGGGGCTATTTGCCTTCCCGCGGGAGTCGGGTTGCGATGGCAAAGCCAATCGCCGCGCAGACCAGCACCGACAGCACAAGCGGCACCGGCGTGCCGTTGTAGAACTGGCCGATGATGGCCCCCAGGACCGCGCCGCCAAGCGTCGCCACCGCCCCCATCACCGATGCCGTCATGCCCGCAAGGTGGCCCATCGGTTCCAGCGCCAGCGCGTTGAGGTTGCCGATCGTGAAGCCGGTGGCGGCGAATTGCCCGGCGGTCCAGATCAGGAAGACCCAGAACATCGCCGGGGCGTCGCTGCCGAGGCTGAGGAAGATCACGCCCGCCGTGGCCGAGACCGCAAGCTGGGCCAGCAGCGCGGTGCGGATCAGTGGGCGCATCCCCAGCCTGACGACCAGGCTGGCGTTGACCAGCGGCGGCAAGGCCGAGCACACGGCGATGCCTGCGAACCAGAGGGGAAAGCCTTGGCCCCGGCCATAGGTCAGGTCGAAGACCTGTTGCACCGAGCTGATGGTGCCGAAGAGCACGCCGAAGATCAGGATCTGGGTGATGGTCGACAGGAAGACCTGCGGGTGGCGCAGCACCTCTTTCAGACCGGCCCAGAGGCTGGCCACCTGCATCGGGCGGCGGCGCGCGGCAGGCAGGGTTTCGGACTGGCGCAGGCCGAGCCAGCCGATGGAGATGGCCGAGAACAGCACGAAGGCGAGGAAGATCGCGCGCCAGCCGAAGAGGTGGATGATGCCCGCGCCGATCAGTGGCGCGATGGCGGGGAAGATCATGAAGACCAGCATGGCGAAGGAGACGATCCGCGCCATCTGGCGGCCGGAATAGAGATCGCGCACCATCGCCATCGAGGCGATGCGCGGCCCGGCTGCGCCCAGACCTTGCAGCACGCGGGCAGCGAGGATCAGCTCCAATGACGGGGCGAGATAGGCCAGCAGCGCCCCGGTGACATAGAGCGTCGCGCCGCCGAAGATGATGGTGCGCCGTCCGAACGCATCGGACAGCGGCCCGGTGAAGAGGGTGCCGACGCCCATGCCGACCACGAACGAGGTCAGCACAAGCTGCGCAAGGTTTGGGGCGTCCGGTGTCAGCGCGCCTGCGATCTGGGGCAGGGCGGGCAGCATCGAGTCGATGGAAAAGGCGATGGTGGCGAACATCATGCCCATCAGCGCGATGAATTCGCCCTGGCTCAGGCGGCGGTCTGCGGGGGCGGTGGAAACATGGGTCATGGGCGGCTCGGAATCGGCAAGAGAAAGGGGATATGCGCGGAAATGGCGGCAAACCGGGCAGGGTGGCGCGCTGCGAGCGCGCGATCCTCGACCCGGGCGGCGTATAGCAGGGCGATGGTGGCGGCAAGGCCGATGGCAAGCGCAGGGCCGGTGGCTATGATCAGGACGAGGCCCCAGAGGCTGACGATCTGGCCCAGGTATTGCGGATGCCGGCTCAGGCCATAGGGGCCGCTGATGACCACCCCGAAATCCCAACCGCTGGTGGCCTTGAGGCCGAGCGCGGCGGTGGCCCATCCATGCAGCACGCTGCCCAGAACGGCGAGGGGCAGGCCGAGACCAAGGCGGACCGCGTCGGGCAGAAGGGGCGGGCCGATCCAAATGCGCAGCAGTCCGACATAGATCAGCGCCGTCAGGCCCCAGGCCCAGATCGCGGTGAGGAGGTTGCCCTGGCGCGGCGGCCACGGGCCATGGCCCGGCTGACGGTCGGACATGGCCAGTATTCCCACCCACAGGGCCGGGGCCCCGAGGCCGAGGATCAGGCCAAGGGTCACTCGGCCTCTCGCAGCTTGGCAGTGACGTCGTCGATCACCTGCGCCCACAGCTCGGGCGGTTGCGCGCCGGTCAGGACGTGCTGGTTGGCGAGGATGAAGGTCGGCACACCGGTCACGCCACGCTCGCGGGCATGGGCGTCGCGGGCGCGAATGTCGTCGGTGTCGGATGTGCCCTTGAGCAGCTCCGCCGTCATCGCGGCATCAAGCCCGACCTCTCCGGCGATGGTGGCCAGCGTTTCGGGGTCGCCGATGTCGCGGCCATCGACGAAATACGCCTTGAAGAGCGCCGAGACCATTGGTGTCTGGCGCTGCTCGATCCCGGCCCAGTGGATCAACCGATGCGCGTCGAGCGTGTTGGGCGTCCTTTGGATGCCCTCGAAATTGATCTTGAGGCCCGCCTGTTCGGCGTGCTCCACCACGGGGGCATAGGCCTGCACCGCGCCCTCCTTGCCGCCGAACTTGGCCTCGAGATAGGCGCGGCGATCCATGCCCTCGGCGGGCATGTCGGGGTTCAATTGGAAGGGGTGCCATTCGATCAGGAAGGGGTGATCGCCCGCCGCGGCGAGGGCGCGGTCGAGATAGGATTTGCCGATATAGCACCACGGGCAGATCGGGTCGGAGAGGATGTCGAGCTTGATCATGAGGCGGTCCTTATGATGTCAGGCAGCGCCTTGCGGTTCAGCTTGCCGTTCGCGCCACGAGGCAGCGCGTCGATCCGGGCATAAAGCCTTGGCTGCTTGTACCGCGCAAGGCAGGTTTCTGCGTGCTCACGCAGGGTTGTCTCTGCAACATCGCTGGAATGGGCGAGGGCGATGACATGGGTGTCCCGCCTGACCTCGACCGAGACGGCGGCGCAATCGCCCACCAGTGCCGCGAAGGCGCGTTCGATTTCCTGCGGCGACACCCGAAAGCCGCCCGCGTTCAGCATGTCGTCCGAGCGGCCATGATAGACCAGCGATCCATCGGCTTGTGCGTGAACCATGTCGCCGGTCACGAACCACTCGCCCCGCAGGGGCAGGGCAAAGCCGGTTTTGGTCAGGTAGCCCAGCATCAGCCCCGGATCGTTGCGCTGGATGGCGAGCGCGCCGGTCTCGGCCACTGGCACCGGTTGGCCTGCGTCATCAAGGATGGCGATGCGTCGGCCCGGTTGCGGGAAGCCGAGCGTGTGGTGCGGGGCGGGGCGGGCAGGACTGCCGGAGATGAAGGTAGAGCATTCGGACATGCCAAGCGCCTCGTGAATGGGGGTTCCGGTCGCCTGCTGCCAATGCTCGCGCAGAGGTTCGGGCAGTTTTTCCCCGGCAGACAGGCCGTGGCGCAGGTGCGGCATTGCCGGAAGGGCGGTGCGCAGAATCTGGCGGTAGACGCCAGGAGCGGCGGCAAAGATCGACGCGTCATGGCGTTTGAGCAGGAGCGGCAAGGTCTTGGGATCGAGCCCGTCTGCGGGGATGAGCGCAGTCGCCCCGACCGACCATGGATCGAGCAGGCCGGTGCCGAGGGTGAAGGTCCAGTTGAAGGCGCCTGCGTGTAGCAGCCGGTCGGCAGAGGTCAGGCCATACCAGCCCTGATGCATCATCCGCCGCGCCCAGATCGCCCGGTGGGCATGGGCCACGGCGCGGGGGTGGCCCGAGGTGCCGGAGGTAAAGACAAGATAGGCCAGGTCGTCGGGGTCGCCCATACGGTATGGGGCGGGCGGGTGATCGGCCAGCGTGTCGAAATCGGTCAGAACCGGGCAGGGGGCCGGATCGGGCAGGGCAATGCCATCATGGGCAAGGATCAGCCGGGGCGCGATCTGTGGTATCAGGCGGCTGATTTCCGGCGTGGTCAGTTGGGCCGAGGTCGGTACCGGCACCAGCCCCACGGCAATCGCGGCCAGATACGCCACCGGGAAATCGGGGGTGTTGCCAAGCCTGAGCAGCACCCGGTCGCCGGGCTGCCCCCCTTGCGCCAGAAGGCCCGAGGCAGTAGCGCGCACGCGGGCCTCAAGGCGGGCATAGCTCCACCGGTCGGACCGGGTGGGCGACAGCACCGCCAGCGCGATCTTGTCGGGGTGGCGCGCGGCCCCGGCCAGCACATGGGCGGCGAGGTTGAACGGCGTGGGGCAGGGGCGATCGGCGGGCATGGCCATGGGGTAGGGCCTGCGCCGAACGCTTGCAAGACCCCCCGCCCGCCGTTACATGCTGTCCATGGATTTCTCTGACGAGCCAAGCCTGATCCGCCTCGCCCGCGAGAGTGGCAATCAAGACCGTCCCCGTCCGGTCGATCTGGCCATTCGTGTGCGCGAGTTGCGCAAACAGCGCGACTGGACGCTGGAACAGGCCGCGCAAAAGGCCGGGCTGGCCCGGTCGACCCTGTCCAAGATCGAGAACGGGCAAATGTCGCCCACCTATGATGCCCTGAAGAAACTGGCCGACGGGCTGGATATCTCGGTGCCGCAGCTGTTCACGCCGACCAGCAACCCCAAGGTCAACGGGCGTCTCGCGGTGACCAAGACGGGCGATGGCGAACCGCATCCGACCGCCACCTACGAGCATGAGATGCTGGCGCCGCAACTGACGCAAAAAGCGATGCTGCCCTACCGGGCCCGCATTCGCGCGCGCAGTTTTGACGAGTTCGATGGCTGGGTACGCCACGCGGGCGAGGAATTTCTTTACGTTTTGACCGGGGAAATCCAGTTGATCACCGAATTCTATGCCCCCGTCGATATGCGCCGGGGCGACAGCGCCTATTACGACGCCACGATGGGCCATAACGTGATTTCGACCAGCCCCGAGGATGCGACGATCCTGTGGGTCACCTGTCTGGCGTGATCGGGTTCAGGCCGTGTTTCGGTCGACATGTCGGGCCAGACCGTTCAGCCAATGGGCGATTTCTTCCTGCGCTTCGCGCAAGGTAAGATCGTGCGCCCGCGCCAAATTCTGCGCGAAGAGGCCGATATCCGGCGGAAGCGGATCGGTCATCAGCCGAAACCTGTCGCGTACCAGATGATGCGCCGTCTCTCCCTGTGCGAGCAGTTTTTCCCATGTCATGAATAAATCCTCCTCCCTGATTTATTTTGGTAGCACAGGGAAACCGATTTTTCGACGATTTATTGCGGACGCGCGCGAGCGCTCGGGTCAGGAGAACATGGCGACAAGATCGGCGCTGCTTTCACGGCCGAGCTTGTCGCCGTGGTCGTCGAGGAAATCCTTGCAGCTTTGCGCTCCGGCCTCGTAAAGCTGGTGCAGCACCTGCGGCACCGGCACGACCTTGGTGGCGACGGACAACTGCTGCATCAGATCGTCGTCTGAAATCATGTGGACCAGCACGTTTTTCATGCTGCCCGGTTCCAGCTGTCCCTCGCTCAGAAGCCGCTGGACAAAGGAAATCGCCCGCAGATCGCGCAGCAGCGACGCGTTGAAGCTGATCTCGTTGACGCGGTTCTGGATCTCGCGCGCGGTGTTGGGCACGTCTTCGCGGTGCAGCGGGTTGATGTTCACGATCACCACATCGTCGGGCAGGGACCGGTCATAAAGCGGGAACAGCGCGGGGTTGCCGGTATAGCCGCCGTCCCAATAGGCCTCGGCGCGGCCGGTCTTGGGGTCGTCGATCTCGACCGCCTGAAACAGTGTCGGCAGGCAGGCCGAGGCGAGGATCGCCTTGACGCTGATGTCATCGCGGCCAAAGACCCGGACCTTGCCGGTGCGCACGTTGGTGGCGCAGATGAAGAAGGCCGGGCCATCGGCGCAACAGATGTTTTCGAACTGGAATTCTTCAAGCACCGGTTTCAGCGGATTGGCGTAGAACGACCCGAATATATAGGGGCTGACCATGCGGTTGATCGCGTCGGACATGGCGAAGGGCAGCGAGCGTTCGATCATGTGGCTGATGGCATGGGGCGAGACAGCGCCAAGCCAGGCCGAGAACCGGTCATCCGTGATCGCGCCCATCCGTTCCCAGAGCCATGCGAGGTTTTCGCGGGCCAGCTCGCGGCTGCCGCGGCTGAGCCCCGATTTGAGCGCCGCCCCGTTCAGGGCCCCGGCGGAGGTGCCGGAAATGCCCGCGATCTCGATCTCGGGGTGTTGCAGCAGGTGGTCGAGCACGCCCCAAGTGTAGGCCCCGTGGGCGCCGCCGCCTTGCAGCGCGATGTTGATGCGGGTGGGCGTCATGGTCGACCGATCCTTTTGTGCCCGTGCGGCGGATGCCTCCGGCGGGGGGGAATTGAGCAAAGGAGAAGGGCAGGGCGCGCGTTAACGTCAACGGCGGGTGAACGCGGCCCCGGTCCTGTTACATTGCGGTCCAGCCGCCATCGACGCTGATGGTGGTGCCGGTGATCTGTGTGGCGGCGTCGGAACACAGGAAGACGGTGGTGCCACCGATCTGCTCGACCGTGGCAAACTCGCGCGAGGGTTGGCGGTCCAGCATCACTTCGCGCACCACTGTGTCGCGGTCCATGTCATGGGCTTTCATCTGGTCGGGGATCTGCGCCTCGACCAGCGGGGTCAGAACGTAGCCCGGACAGATCGCGTTGGCGGTGATGTCTTCCTCGGCGGTTTCCAGCGCAGTGGTCTTGGTCAGGCCGACGATGCCGTGCTTGGCGGCGATATAGGCCGATTTGAAGGGGCTGGCGGTCAGGCCATGCGCCGAGGCGATGTTGACGATCCGGCCCCAGCCGGCGGCACGCATTTTCGGCAGCGCGGCGGCGGTGGTGTGGAAGCTGGACGACAGGTTGATGGCGATGATTGCATCCCACTTCTCGACCGGGAACTTGTCGATCGCCTCGACATACTGGATGCCCGCGTTGTTCACGAGAATGTCGCAGGCCCCGGCCTGTTCGATCAGCGCGCGGCATTCTTCGCCCTTGGACATGTCGGCCTTGATATAGCGCGCCTCTACCCCGTGTTCCTTGGCAATCTCGGCGGCCAGCGCGTGATCTTCCTCGCGGTCGGTAAAGGAATTGAGCACCACGTTGGCCCCGGCGCGGGCCATTTCATGGGCGATTCCGAGGCCGATGCCGGAGGTCGATCCAGTGATGACGGCGGTCTTGCCTTCGAGCGAGGTGATGATGGGCATGGGGGGCCTCCTGCAGCATTGCTATCGAAATCAAGGTAATGCTGCACGTGCACGATAAACAGGGGATAGCCTGCCGCAGCCCAAAAAAAACGCCGGCACAAGGCCGGCGTTCAGTTATTGAGGCAGGTTTCATACAGGCAAGAAACCTATCGAGCAGTAACAATGTTATAAGCAATTCAGCGCTCTGAGTCCAACCGAAAAGTTTGAAACCCGGGCGGGCAGGGTTTAGCCTTGCTGACAAGGATACAAGGGATTCAGAGGATTGTGCACAGATGGGCAGGAATTGTTTCAGGCAGGCGTTGGCGGCTTTCGGGGTGCTGGCGATTCTCTCGGGCGGGGCGGTGGCAGAGCCTTCATATGGTATTGCGATGTACGGCGCGCCCGCCTTGCCCCCAGATTTTGCGCATCTGCCCTATGCCAATCCGGACGCGCCGACAGGCGGGCGGATCGTCACCGGAGAGGTCGGCAGCTTTGACAGCCTGAACCCCCATATCCGGCAGGGCAGCACCCCTTGGCAGTTGCGGTTCCTGGCCTATGAAAGCCTGATGGGGCGGAGTTGGGATGAGCCGTTCACGTTGTATGGGCTGCTCGCCGAATCGGTCGAGGTGGGCGACGGCGGGGCCTGGGTCGAGTTTCACCTGCGCCCCGAGGCGCGTTTCTCGGATGGCAGCCCGGTCACGGTCGAGGATGTGATCTGGTCCTACGAGACCTTGGGGACCGAGGGCCACCCGCGCTACCTCAACGCGTGGAACCGGGTCGAATCGATCACGGCCGTGGGCGACGATGGCGTGCGCATCACTTTTTCCGAACCGGACCGCGAACTGGCGCTGATCATGGGGCTACGCCCGATCCTGAAGGCCGGCCAGTGGCAGGATCACGACTTTACCGAAAGCGGGCTGGACGTGATCCCGATTTCCAGCGCGCCCTACGTGATCGACGATTTCGACGCTGGGCGGTTCGTTTCGCTGCGGCGCAACCCCGATTACTGGGGCCGCGATCTGCCGTTCCGGCGCGGGACCAACAATATCGACGAGATCCGGCTGGAATTCTTCGGCGATGGCACCGCCATGTGGGAAGCCTTCGTGGCGGGCGAGATCACCACGCTGCGCGAGACCAACGCCAACGACTGGGCCACCCAATACGATTTCCCGCGCGTGCAGTCGGGCGAGGTGGTGCTGTCGGAAATCCCGCATCAGCGGCCGACGGGCATGTTCGGCTTCGTCATGAACAGCCGCTCGCCGCAGTTCGCCGACTGGCGGGTGCGCGAGGCGATGATTCAGGCCTTCAACTATGAATTCATCAACCAGACCCAGAATGGCGGGCTGGCGCCGCGAATCACTTCGTATTTCTCGAACTCGATCCTTGGGATGAGCCACGATCCTGCCGCGGGCCGGGTGCGCGAGTTGTTGGCCCCCTTTGCAGAGGATCTGTTGCCCGGCACGCTGGAAGGCTACAGCTTTCCGGTGTCGGATGGGCGCGAGGCGAACCGGGCGGGCATTCGCGCGGCGATGGGGCTGATGGAAGAGGCGGGCTACACCGTGCAGGACGGGGTGATGACGGGGCCGGATGGCGCGCCCTTCACCTTCGACATCGTGTTGCAACAGGGCTCGGCCGAGAACCAGGCAATCATCAACATCTATACCGAGGCCCTGGCGCGGCTGGGAATCACGCCCATGGTCACGACCATCGACAGCGCGCAGTATCGGGAGCGGACAGATGCGTTCGATTTCGACATGACCTATTTCGAGCGCGGCGTGTCGCTGAGCCCGGGCAATGAGCAGTATCTCTACTGGGGCTGCGACATGGCCGAGACGCCGGGCAGCCGCAACCTGATGGGGGTCTGCAATCCGGCGATCGAGGAGATGATCCACGTGATGCTGAATTCCGAGAGCCAGGATGATTATCGCGCGGCGGTGCATGCGCTGGACCGGGTGCTGACGGCGGGGCGTTATGTGATCCCGGTCTGGTATTCGCCGATCAGCCGGATCGCCCATGACCGGGCGTTGCACTACCCCGAGACGCTGCCGATCTATGGCGACTGGCTGGGGTTCCAGCCCGATGTCTGGTGGTACGAAGAAGACTGAGCGGCCCCGCCGCCTGCGGATAGCGCGCCCAGGTTGATCGGGCTTGGCCCCCGCTTCGGCGGGGCGGGCGTTTACCGGTGCAGGATGGCCAGCGGATTGGCGTAGTCATCGGTCCAGAGCGGCCCCAGATCGGGGCTGAGCGCTTGCCAGGGGGGGGCGGTGCCAAGGGCGGTATCCAGGGTGGCCGCGTCTTCGGCCATGATCACGACGAGGGACGGCGTGTCGCCGGGGGCGAGCGCCCGGTGCTGGCCGTAGGTCTGTATCCGGGCGGCAAGGCCAAGCGCACCGGCGGCGCGGCCAAGCGGGCGGTCGATGGCATAATAGCGGTTCGAGATGTGAAACAGCAGCAGCCCGCCGGGGGCAAGCCGGTCGCGGTAGAGCTGCAATGCCTCGACCGTCGTCAGGTGCACGGGCACGGCGTCAGAGGAATAGGCATCGATCACAAGGATATCGAAACGCGCGTCGGTCTGGGCGTCCAGCACCACCCGCGCATCGCCCAGATGTGTGGGCGCGTCCGGCGCGCAGGTGCTGAGGAAGGTAAAGAGCGACGGGTCGCGCGCGATGCGGTCGACCATGGCGTCAATCTCGTAGAACTGCCAGTCTTGACCCGGTCGGCGATAGCAGGCGAGCGAGCCGACCCCGAGACCGACGATGCCGACCGAGCGCGCGCGCCGGCCGTAGGGCGCCGTCAGAACCTGCGCCATCGGCCCATCAGGGTAGTAGTAGTACAGAGGGGTCGGGCGTTGGCCGGGGCCGAAATCCGACAGGCGTTGCGCCCCGTGGACAGTGGTGCCGTTGGCATACAGGCGCAGCCCGTCTTCCTCGGCCACCCGGTGGGTGCCGAAAAAGCTGCGGTCGCGGAAAAGGGTCGGCCCCTTGGCAATATGCGCCCCGGCCAGCACCACGATGCCGGTAACGATCATGGCCGACAATGCGCTGCGCCGGGCGAGGATCAGCGCGACAAGGAAGAGTGCGGCGGTGGCGGCCAGCATCACGGAAAGCGGCAGCAGGCCCGGACGTTGGGCGGCGAGAATCACCGGCGAGAGCGCGAAAAGACCGAGAATCATGCCCTTGAAGCCGTCCTTGGGCTGCGGGGGCCTGCCGGTCACGAAGACGAGCCCCGCCGCGAGGATGACGGCCAGCCGCCCTTCGACAAGATCGTTGAACAGAGCCGGGGCCAACACGGAATTGACCAGCCCGCCTAGCGCGCCGCCGACCGACAGGGTGATATAGAACAGGGTCAGATGCTCGGCCCCCGGACGGGTGTCGTAAAGCATCTGGTGCGCCTTGAGCGCCACGCAGAAGAACCCCGCCACAAGCGCGGCCATCATCGGCAGGGTCAGGGTGGTCAGCGGCAGGTCCGACAGGATCAGGCCGAGGGTAAAGACCCCCGCGATCAGCAGCCCCCCTTGCACGGCGCGCGGAAAGCGCGGGCGGCGCGAAAAGGTCAGCACGAAGCTGAGCAGGTAGAGCGCCAAGGGCCCCACCCAGACCAGCGGCACCGCGCCGACATCGGTCGAAATCTTGGTGGTCACCGACAGCATCAGAGACGACGGCAGGAACGCGAGGCCGAGCCAGAGCGCGATCCGGCCCGGTGGGGGCAGGGCGGTGCGGCGCGGCATGGCGCGGGCGGGTGGCCCACGCCCTGCGATCAGGCCAGTGGCCAGCAGGCCCGCGCCGAGCAGGGTGAATCCGGCAGCCCAGCCAATGCCGATGGCGTGGGCTCCGAAAAGAGGCGCGGCCACCAGCGGGAAGGCGAGCAGCGCAAGGAGCGACCCGAGATTGGAAGCGCCATAAAGGAAATAGGGGTCTGCCGCACGCGGGCCACTGGCGCGGGCATACCAGCTTTGGATCAAGGGGGCGTTGGCCGAGAGGACGGCGAAGGGCAGCCCCACGCCGCGCGCGAACAGGCCAAGGGTTTGCAGTACGGTCGCGCCTTCGGGGTCATAACGCCAGAGCGGCGGGATCGACAGGGGTAGCATCAGCAGCGCCGCCGCCCAGAGCGCCATGTGCAGGCCGACCTGCGCGCGGACCGGCAGGAAGCGGGTAGACAGGTGGGCATAAAGATAGCCCGCGATCAGCACGCTTTGAAAGAACAGCATCGCCGTGGTCCAGACCGCCGCCGCACCGCCAATCTGCGGCAGCACGATGCGGGTAAAGAGCGGCTGCACGAAAAAGAGCAGCCCCGCCGACAGAAAAATGGTCACGGTGAAGAGGACCGCCACCCATCGGGGGGCCGTGCCACGCGGGGCCTGTGCAATGCTGATCATGGCCATGGGGCATCCTGTCTTGCGCCGCCTTTGTGGCACGCCAAGCGTTAAGAAACTGTGGTTGATCCGCGGCGATTGCCGGGCAGGGCAGGAAGATATGTGCATTCACGCGCGATGCCTGTGATCTGGGCGGCGTTTATGTGCGCGTATGGGTGGTTATGTTGCGGTTACCATCACACAGGAGACAGGCCATGAGCTGGAACCCCGCCATCGCCCCGCAATGCCCGACCGGCGACGCCGTTGACGCCATCGACACGCTGATCATTCCCCGTGCCCGCGACCTTGGCGGGTTCGAAGTGCGCCGCGCGCTGCCCGCCCCAAAGCGGCAGATGGTGGGGCCGTTCATCTTCTTCGACCAGATGGGCCCGGCCGAATTGCTGCCGACCAAGGGGCTGGATGTGCGCCCGCATCCGCATATCGGGCTGGCGACGATTTCCTACCTGCATCGCGGGCGTATGCATCACCGCGACAGTCTGGGCACCGATGCCTGGATCGAGCCGGGCGAAGTCAACCTGATGATCGCGGGGCGCGGGATCACCCATTCCGAACGCACCGACGATGCCACGCAGACCTTGCCGATGCCGTTTTTCGGCCTGCAAACATGGATCGCCCTGCCCGAAGAGCTGGAGGACAGTGCCCCCGATTTCCGCCATGCCGGGGCGGCGGCGCTGCCGCTGCTCAAGGCCGAGGGCAAGGAGGTGCGGCTGATCCTTGGGCAAGCTTATGGCGAAACCGCGCCGGTGCCTGTGCCGTCCGAGATGTTCTACGCCGACGCGGTGTTGCAGGCCGGGGCCGTGCTGCCCCTGCCTGACAATCACGAGGATCGGGCGGTCTATGTCACCGATGGGGCGCTGGAGATGGCGGGCGAGACCTATGGCGCGGGCCAGATGCTGGTGTTCCGGCCCGGCGACCACCTGAGCGTGACGGCGGGCCCGGCCGGGGCCCGGCTGGTGTTGCTGGGCGGTGCCACGCTGAGTGGGCCGCGCCATATCTGGTGGAATTTCGTGGCCTCCAGCCGCGAGCGGATCGACGCGGCCAAGGAGGCATGGCGCAAGGCCGATTGGGCCTCGGGGCCGTTCCACCTGCCGCCGCACGACGATGCCGAGTTCATTCCCCTGCCGGGGCAGCCGAACGGTTCCGGACGGGGGTGACAAGACAGGCTTCCCCACTCGGGCATTCCGCGCTAGGGATTTGGGGTCCGGGTCGGCCTCGTGTGGCCTTCGGTCCCCCTTTCGCAGGAATTTTCCCGATGTCCGGCCCGCCGAGACCAACAGAGGAGACGCCCCCGCGCGCGATTGGATTGATCGTGCTGGGAATGGTCTTCATCACCGTGAACGACTCGCTGATCAAGGCGCTTGGCGGCGACTATCCCTTGCACCAGATGGTTTTTATTCGCTCGGCAATCGGGATCTGCTTTTCGCTGGTGATCCTGCAATTCGAGGGCGGGTTCGGTGCATTGCGCACGGCCACGCCGGGGCTGCACCTGTTGCGGGGGCTGTTGGTGGTGATCTCGAACATGCTCTATTTCGCGGCGCTTGCAGTGATGCCGCTGGCCGATGCGGTGGCGACGTTCTTCGTCGCACCGCTGATCATCACGGTGTTTTCCGTGGTGCTGCTGGGGGAAAGGGTCGGGCTGCACCGCGTCGGCGCCATCGTGGTGGGGTTTCTCGGGGTGCTGGTCATGACCCGGCCCGGCACCGGCGGCGACGCTGTGGCGCGTGGCACAATCCTGCTGCCGATCCTCGCGGCCACGGCCTATGCCGGGATGCAGGTGATGACCCGCAAGCTGGGGGTCTACTCCAAGGCCTCGGCGCTGGCCGTCTATATTCAGGCGGTGTTTTTATGCGTGAGCGTCGGTTTCTTCCTGGTGGCGGGCGACGGGCGCTATGCCGAAGGGGTGGAGTCCGACAGCCTTGTCTTTCTGTTGCGCGCATGGGTCTGGCCCGCGCCCGAGGACTGGCCGCTGTTCATCGCGCTCGGAGTGGTGTCGGGGGCGGTCGGGTACCTGCTGTCGGCCTCTTACAAGATGGGCAATGCCGCCACCGTATCCTCGTTTGAATATACCGCGCTGCCGATGGCGATCCTGTCGGGCTGGCTGGTGTTCGGCGAGGTGCCGGACCTGTGGGTCTTGGCGGGCACGACCCTGATCGCGGGTGCGGGCATTCATGTTTTCATGCGCGAACGCCGCCGTCGCTCGCCGGTGGCGCCGCGCCGTCCGCTCAGGCGGGTATAGGCCTGCGCGTGGGGCGCTTTCCGGGGCGGTCGAAGCGCCGTCGGAAAAAAACGCGAGCAGGGACATTTATGGTCGAAACCCCGCTTGACGGGGGGCGAGAGGGGGCCTAGAACGCCCCTCACGCCACGGGGGCCACGCCCCTGCGGCTACGCAGCGGGCGGTTGTAGCTCAGTTGGTTAGAGTGCCGGCCTGTCACGCCGGAGGTCGCGGGTTCGAGCCCCGTCAACCGCGCCACTTTCCCCTCGATGAACATCGGTTTTCAAGGCCCGCGGGCCCGCCCCTGCGCGGGGTGCGGCGTTCTGGCCTGTCACAAGCCTGTGAAGCCCTCTTCACCGGGCCTGTCGGCGTCCCACATCGGCAGCACCGGACAATCGAGAGGGAGTTCCTTGCCATGAAATCAACCATCCTTTCCGCTGTTCTTCTGCTTGCCGCAGCCCCTTTGGCGTCTGCGGCCACGATAGCCGGGGCACCGGATGCCGGTGCGCCGACCAAGCTGGCGGCGGCGGGAGAGACGGTCGAGACCGGGGTCAAGCCGCTGGTCGAGACCGGAGCGTCGGCCCGGATGCTGGTGGACGATTCCGCCACCGGCGACCTGCTGCCGTCGTCGAGCAAGAAGTAACCCTGACGCACACGCGCGGAAGAGCGGGCCGTCCCTTTGCGGGGGCGGCCTTTTTGCTTGTTGCTTGCCGGGTCACTCGTCCGGGGCGATCAGCCCAAGGCCGCGCAGGTAGATGCCGATCCCGGCCTCAAGCAGATCCTCGGGCGGGAAGGGCGCGTTGCCACCGGGTTTGCCGCGCGCGAACAGCTCCACCACGCCGTGGCTCATCGCCCAGATATGGGCCGAGAACATGCTGGCGGGCGGGCGCTTTTCCGGCGGGATATGGTCGGACAGAACCTCTGCCGCATGTTCCAGGACCTGCCGCGATTTTGCAGATGCCGCAGCAAGGCCGGGGGTGGCATTGGCGGGAATGCCGCTTTCGAACATCGCCATGTAATGGCCGGGATATTTGCGGGCAAAGGCCAGATAGGCGCGGCCCGTCGCCTCGAAGGCGGCCAAGGCTGAGGGGCCGCCGGTCTTGAACGCATAGTCCATCACGTCGGCGAAAATCTCGTGCCCCTGCCGCGCGCCTTCGGCGATCAACGCCTCGCGCCCCTCGAAATGGCGGTAGACGGCAGCGGGCGTGACCCCGGCCAGCTTGGCCGCTTCGGAGAGGGTAAAGCCGGTCGGCCCCTTTTCCTCGATCAGGCGCAACGCGGCATCGACAAGGGCTTGCCTGAGATTGCCGTGATGATAGCCGCGTTTAGCCATGGTTGGCGTTGTCCGTCCACATGTCCGGCCCGCCGCAGATGCGCGGGTCGGGCGTTCCTACCAGATCGTGGTTCTTGGCGTCATAGTCCAGACCCGACAGGATCTGGCGGATCACCGCGATGCGCGCGCGGCGCTTGTCATCGGCGCGGATCACCGTCCATGGCGCGGCAAAGCTGTGGCCGATCGACAGGGTTTCCCCGATGGCATCGGAATAGGCGTCCCATTTCTTGAGCCCTTCCACGTCGATGGTCGAAAGTTTCCATTGCTTGAGGGGGTCGCCCTCGCGGTCGAGGAAGCGGCGCAATTGTTCCGCCCGCCCGACATTGAGCCAGAGCTTCACCAGATGAATGCCATCCTCGACCAGCATATGCTCGAACTCGGGCAGTTGCCGGAAAAAGCAATTGCGCTGTTCGGGGGTGCAAAAGCCAAAGACATGCTCGACCACGCCCCGGTTATACCAGCTGCGGTCAAAGAGCTTGATCTCACCACCTGCGGGCAGATGCTGGATATAGCGCTGAAAATACCATTGCCGGGCCTCGTGGTCGGTCGGAGTCGAGAGCGCCACGACCGAGGCGGCGCGGGGGTTGAGGTTTTCCCGCACCCGCTTGATCGAGCCGCCTTTGCCCGCCGCATCGCGGCCTTCGAAGACCACGGCCACCCGCTGTCCGGTCTGGCGCACCCATGACAGGCATTTGACCAGTTCGATCTGCAACGCCTCCAGCGTGTCCTTGTAGTCGTCCTTGTCCATGCGATGGCGATAGGGATAGGAGGGGTCGAGCACGCTGTCTTTCTTGGCGGATTTGATCGCCTTGCGGACAGGCTCTGGCGCCTCGTCCTCGAAAAACCGGGTGATCGCACCGTCGAAGGGCAGGTCGCTCATACAGGGCCTCGTCTTTTCTTGGTCTGCTCGACTCCACTATGGGGCGCGGGCTGGATCAGCGCAATCCGGCGCGGCCTGCTGCGCGGTCGATCGCGGCGATGACCGCGTCAGGGTCGGTGTGATGCGGCATGTGGCTGGAACCGGGCAGGGTGGTCAGAACCGCGCCGGGGATCGTGTCGGCCAGCGGCACCGAGTGAATGTCATGGCTGACGGTGCGGTCGGCCTCGGCATGGAGGATCTCGGTCGGCACGGCGATCTCGGGGTAATGCGGCACCAGTTCCTCGACCCAGCCCAACAGGTGGCGGCGTTGCAGCGCGTTGGCGCGCATCGCGGCGCGGCGCAGGGTCAGGCGCGGGCCGATATGGTCGGCATAGCCGTCCGGCGCATCCGCGGGGGCAAAAACGCTGTCGATCTGCTGCCCGATCCGTGCATCCGTGACGAAAGCGGTGAGCAGCGGGATCACCAGCCACCGGCCCAATCGGCTGGACAGCACGGAATAGTACGTGCCAAGCCCGGTGTCCCACGGGTGCGACACGCCCGAGACCGTGACAAGGGCCGACAGGCGGTCAGGGTGGTAGACGGCCCATGCCAGCGCCACCGCTCCGCCAAGGCTTTGACCCAGAACGATGGGGTGTTCGGCCCCAAGCTGGCGCGCGGCCTCGACAAGGATATCGGCCTGCGCCCGCAACGGGGTGCCGTCCGGGGACAGCGGTTGCGAATAGCCCAGACCGGGCCGGTCGAGGGCGATCACGCGATAATCGGTGGCCAGCCGGTCGGCGAGGTGAAAGGTGAAATCGCGCAAGTTTCCGGACGAGCCGTGGATCAGCACCAGATCGGGGCCTTCGCCGGTGACATAGGCGTGCACGTCGACCCCGTTCACGGTCAGGATGCGGCCAATCGGGGGATACTCGGCCTCGGCCCGCGCCTCGTTCCGGGCGGCGCGCCACTGGGTCCAGAGCGTCAGCGCCACGACCGCCAGGGCAAGGAAAAACAGCAGACGGAGCATCGCGGCTCAGCCCCTCAGGTCGGTGCGGTCAAAGCCGATGCGGCCCATGTCGTAAGGCGTGGTCTGGTAGATCTCGGAGATCCAGTTGCCGTAGAGAAGATGCGCATGGCTGCGCCAGCGGTTCTGCGGTTTCCTGGACGGGTCATCGTCGGGGAAATAGTTGACCGGCATCTGGATTTCGGCACCCGCGATCTGCACGTTGTCCAGATCGCGGCGGTATTCCTCGTTCAGGGTGCCGCTGTCATATTCGAGATGGTTGAAGATATAGAGGGCGCGATGCGCAGGGTCTTCCACCAGCGCCGGGCCGACCTCGGTCGAGTCCAGCAGGATCGGCAGGCCGGCGGCCTCGATCTCGTCGCGGCGCATTTCCGTCCAACGGCTGACGGGCATCACCAGATCGTCGGAATAGCCCCGCAGGAAGGGGCTTTCGGGGTGCAGGTTGGCGTGCCGGTAGCAGCCGAACAACTTGCGACCCAGAACGTGTTTCGTGACGCCGTGAAAATGGTTGATCATCGCCATCCCGCCCCAGCAGACGCCGAAGGTGGAATGCACGTTGGTCTGGGTCCATTCGAAGATGCGCGACAGCTCGTCCCAGTAGGTGACATCGGAAAATTCCAGATGTTCGATAGGCGCGCCGGTGATGATCAGCCCGTCGAATTTCTCGCCCGTCTCCGCGACCTCGCTGAATGGGCGATAGAATTCTTCCATATGCGCGGGCGCAGCGTTTCGGGCCTGATGTTCGCTCATGCGGATGAGACTTAGCTCGATTTGCAACGGTGTCGCGCCGATCAGCCGGGCGAACTGGTTTTCGGTCTGGATTTTCTTGGGCATCAGGTTGAGCAGCCCGATGCGCAGGGGCCGGATATCCTGCCGCGCTGCCATGTCCTCTGGCATGACCATCACGCCCTCTTTCGAGAGAACGTCATAGGCAGGCAGGGTGGAGGGCAGCTTGATCGGCATATCCGGGGTCCCAAATGGTTGAAATTGAGGAATTAGGCGCTTTCCCGACGCCCCTCAAGGGCCGCTGCGACAAGCGCGATCACGTCCTTTGCATCGCGCACCGTGGCCACATCCTCGGCCTTGACAGTGACGCCCCAGTTGCGGGCCATCGCGGCATAGAGCGGCACCCGGTGCCGGATCGCGCGGGCATAGGCGAAGCGGATGAAATCGTCGGGCACCACGTCGGTGGCGGCAACCCCGCGCTCTCGTTTGAAGTCGTCCCAGAGCTGGCGCATGATGCGCGGCTGGTAATACATCGGCTTGGGCGCGCGGTCGAAGCGGCGGATCAGGTTCTCGGTGTGATCCTCGCTGCCCTCGATCCACACCATCAGGGTCTGGGTGTTCAGCGTCTTCAGCACCTCGTCGCGCGGATCGTCGGGGGTCACCACCTCGCAGATCGAGCCACCGGTGTCGCAGACGAAATTGGAATAACCATAAAGGTCATGCGCGCGGGTGATGAATTGCGGCGTGTCCAGCAGCGCGTTGATTTCGGCGCGGCGGTGCAGATCCTGCCGACGCATGTATTCGGCAAAGCTGAGCCCGCCCAGGTCGGGGTTGCCGGGCTTGCCCAGATAGGTCGAGAGCGGCGCCAGATTGTCAAAGGTGATGTTCGAGCCGATATAGATCGAGTCCGACAGCAGCAGCTTTGCCAGAAACGGCACCTGCATGGCCTGCCGCTTCAGGTTGTCGGCAATATGCTCGCCCATATAGGCGGTGCCGATGCGGTAGTCGACAGAGTAGTGAAACCAACTGCCCTCGTCGCGCAGCAGGTTGGCGAGATGGGTTTTTCCCAGCCCGGACATGCCGAAAAACGTCAGGCGCTTGTCCTGCGCGGCGGTCAGTGCCCGTGCGTTTTCATAGAGGAGGCTCATGGGGCCGCTCGTCCTTCCCTTGCGACAGCCCGTGAGGGATAGCGCGCGGCGCGGGCCGGGTCCACACCGAAAGGGCGCGAAACAGTCGGCCGTCGAGGATCAGCAAGCCAAGTGCCAGCAGGGCAAAGCCAAGGAACGCGGTGGGGGCCAGCCGTTCGCCAAGAACCAGAGCGCCAAGGCCGATGGCCACCGGCGGGATCGTCAGCGTCACCAGCATCGCGTTGGCGCTGCCCGCCGCCTGCACGATCCGGTAGTAAAGCAGATAGGCCAGCGCCGTGCCGATCACCGCGAAATAACCGATGGCGGCATAGGTCTGCGGCAGGTGGGGCAGGGAGGGCGTGCCCTCCAGCCACAGGGCGAGCGGCAGCATGATCAGGGTCGAGCCGGTCAGCATCCCGGCAGCCGCCACCTGCGGCGGCAAGTGCGACAGCTTTGCCCGCGCCCACGCGGCGGCACAGGCGTAGGACAGCGTCCCCGTCAGCACCGCCAATTGCGCCAGCGAACGGATGTCGAATTGCTGCAACGCATCCAGCCCGATCGCCACCGCCACGCCGACAAAGGCCACGGACACGCCCGCCACACGGCGCAGCGTCATACGTTCATCCGCGAAACAGGCGGCGGCGACCGGAACCGCAAAGACGGCAGTCGCGGCATTGAAGATCGAGGTCAGACCGGTTTCGATATGCAACTGCCCCCACGCCATCAGAGAAAACGGGATGACATTGTTCAACAGCCCCATGATCAGGAACGCCCCCCAGACCTTGGGCGCACGCGGCAGGGGCAGACGGCGCAGGGCGACATAAACCCAGAGGATCAGCATCGCCCACCCGACCCGGTGCGCGACAAGGGTGAATACCCCAACCTCGTCCAGCGCCACCCGGATCGACAGAAAGGACGCGCCCCAGATGAGGCCAAGCAGGGCGATGTCGCCCCATGCGCGGGAAGAAATGGTTTTGCCGGTCATGCCTGCCCTTTAGCCCGCGCGCGGGTCTGGGCGCGACCCGGAACCTGCGCAAAGAAAACGCCCCGGGGCCGGGTGGCCGCGGGGCGTTTGCCGTTAGCGATGGCGCTTGCTCAGAACGTGAACTGCGCCTGGAACCCGACCCCAACGGCGGAGTTGCCGGTGAAGTTTGCGGCGGCAACGCCCCCCACTTCCGGCAGGGCATCGCCGAGCCACGAGTAGTTGATCCCACCCGACAGGTTCATGTTGCCTTCGGTGTATCGCATCCCGAGCGTCACCCCGAACATCCCGTTGGTCGGCCCCAGCGGCGACACCAGCGGGTCGCCTTCGGGTTCGTAGATCAGCGTCAGCGACCCGGACAGCGCATCGCTGAAGCGACGACCGACGCCGAGCGTGTAGCGTTCGCTGTCATCAAGGTTCACGAGGTCGGAACCAAGCAGCAAAGGCACCACGTCCACGGACGAGAATTCGGTCCAGCGGTAGCTGGCGGTCAGCAAGGTGTCTTCGGCAATCCCGGTCTGGAAGTCGATGTTCAGCGAGCGCGGGGTCACGTAATTGACGGTTCCCGCTTGGGTCAGGCCGAACATGTTTTCCGTGGTGCTGGCGCTGTGGTCCGTCTCGAAACGGTAGGTGACGGCCAGACGCAGGGCGATATCGGGAATCTCGTAGGCGCCCCCGATCAGGTAGGTCGGCTGCGCGTCATCCTGCATGTTGAAGCGATACCCGCCATTGGTGGCAAAATTGGTCGCCTGCGTCCCGACGCCCCCGGCGAGCGCCGCGAAGGTGCCCGCGCCATAGGCCGTGTCAATGGCCGCCTGCGCCGTTGCATTGCCCGCGACAGCGGCGCCAAGGGTCGCAGAACTCAGTTGCGTGGCCCCTGCGGGCAGACCTGCGTTGAACGTCCGGGCCACGGCCGAGGTCGCGATGGCATTGCGATAGGCGATACCGTTCAGGGCAACGTCAGCCTGCACGGTTTCGACACCGATCCCGCCGAAGACAGAGAAGCCGCCGCCAACCTCGTACCGGCCCACGAAGGTGGCTGCCGTGCTGCTGAGGTCGGCCATGGTGCCGCCGAGTGTGCTGGTCAGCGGGCTGTTGCCATATGTGATATTGGCGCCATAGGGCTGGTCAAGGATCACCGCGTAGCTGAACGCGTCGTTGATCCGGTTGGTGTAGCTGAACCCAAATTGAGTATAGGTATCGCCCACGTCATAGCTGTTGCCGAGCGCGTCGGTGCCGCTCACCGACGGCATGACAACGCCGAACGACAGGCTGGTTGCCCCGTCATCGGCGAAGATGGCGCTGGTGCTCTGCCCCGAGCGGTCAAGACCACCGGCCTGTACGATGGCGGTCGAGGCCAACAGGGCGCTTGCGGCCAAAGCGAACTTGTTCATTATATTGTCCCTCCATGCAGCCCGATGGCTGTCTCCTAGGCAATATTTTGCCGAGGCGGTGGAACGCGTCAAATGTTCCCTTGCGTAAGCGACCAGAAGGCAGCGCTTAGCCAAAAAGACAGGCGCAAACTGTGACGGATATGCGACAGTCAGCGCGCCGCAACGGGGCGGCGGTCGGAAATGACATTCACGTAATTGGCTCCGAAAATCAGCGCGGCGCCAATAAAGACCGACAGGCTGAGCGGCTCGCCATAGACCAGCATGCCCACCATCGCGATCACCGGCAGGCGCCCGAAGTCGATCGGCAGCACGACGGTGGCCGGGGCCAGCGTCATCGCCGTGGTGATGCAGTAATGCGCCGCCAACCCGCCAAGGCCGATCACCATGATCCACGGCAAGGTTTCCATCCGGGGCAGCGCCATGTCGCCATCGTATCCTGCGCAGATCAGCCCGAAAACCAGTTGCATCGTGGTCAGGTAAAACAGGATGCAGGTGACGCTGGCAGTGCGGGTCAGTTGCTTGGTGAAAATCCCGGTCAGCGCGAAACAGATCGCCGCGCCCGCCGCCGTGAACGTGCCAAGGGACACTGGCGTCACGCCGGGTTGCGCCACGATCAGGATGCCGAGGAATCCGCAGAGCACCACGCCAAGCTTGCGCAGGGTGAAGCGTTCTCCAAGCAGGAAGGGCGCCAGCAGGATCACCCAGAGCGGGTTGGTGAATTCCAGCGCAAAGACCTGCGCCAGCGGGATCAGCGTCAGCGAATACAGCCACAGGTTCTGACCGGTGAAATGGGCAATGTTTCGCACCAAATGGCGGGAAAATCCGCGCGTCGTGACCTCACCCAGCTTGCCGCGCAGGAGCGCGATGATAACCACGATCACCACGCCGATGATCGACCGATAGGTCATCATCTCGAAGGTATCGAGATCCGATGCCAGTTCGCGCCCCGCGACGGCCATGCCGGAAAACGAGACAATGGCGCCGATCATCCAGACGGCGGCCTTGCCGTTCTGCGACGGCTCGATGGTGACGGTGGACCTGGTCATGGGGCGGACGTCCTGCAAGAGCGGCGGCCCTTGCGGGGGCCATGCCCCAGACCTGCCAGCAAGTCGCGGGATTGGCAAGCGGTCCCGGTCAGCCCGGCATCCCGGTCACGGTGTAGTTGCGCGGAACGCCTGCGCTGATCCGGCCCCAATCCGAGGCGGCGGCGCGTGCCTGATGGGCACGAAAGGCATCTGGGTCGGCAAATTCCTCGGCCACCAGGAACCGGCCCGGCGCGGCGGGATCTTCCGACACCTCGAACGACAGGCAGCCCGGTTCGGCCCGTGTGGCGCGGATATGGTCGGGCAAGGCGGCACGGATTGCCGCCAGCCGGTCGGCGGGCACGTCGATCTGGCCGGTTAGGGTGACGGTCATGGGCGGCTCCTGTCCTATCGCTGGCCCGAGGTAGCACCGATGTGGGCCGAACCACCAGCCCATGCACCCGAAAGCGCCGAAAGACTGGCCAAACCCCGTGGGCCGCCCCACATTAAGGGCAGCACAGGACAATCAAGGACAGCAGCGCCATGACCTACCAAAAAACCCCCGAGGCCCTGTCGCGCCTCAGCCCCGAACAACACCGCGTCACGCAGGAAAACGGAACCGAGCGGCCCTTTAGCGGCGTGTATGACAGCCATTTCGAGGCCGGGATCTACGTCGACATCGTGTCTGGCGAGCCGCTTTTCGCGTCCAGCCAAAAGTTTCAGTCCGGCTGTGGCTGGCCGTCCTTTGCCAAACCGCTGGAGACCGCCAACGTGGTGGAACGGCGCGACGACAGCCTCGGCATGGTCCGCACCGAAGTGCGCTCGACCCATGGCGACAGCCATCTGGGCCACGTCTTTCCCGACGGGCCGCTGGATATGGGCGGGTTGAGATACTGCATCAACTCTGCCGCGTTGCGCTTTGTTCCGAAAGCGGAAATGGAGGCCGAGGGTTATGGCGCCTATCTGGATCAGGTGGAGGAGGCGGCGGGCCAGTAGCGCCGCGTCTCTGGCACCAGCTTGGCGCAGTCTTCGTAAACCGCGCTGTAGCGGTCGCGCATTTCACGCTCAAGCCTCGGGCAATCGACCTGCGGACCCATGGTCTGGTTGATGCGGGTCGCCGCCAGATCGGGCCGGGGCGGCACGCCCAGGAACTCTGACAGGGCGGAGATGGACGGTGCGGTAAAGAGCGCCTCAAAGACACCGATATAAAGCTGCTCGGGGCCGAACACAGCGCGCAGATTGCGCAGGGTTGGGCCGTAGGTCGAGCGCAGCCGGGCGTGATCGGATCGGGAATAGGCGGCCAAGGCCGCGCAGAACCCGGTCACGCCGGGCGGAATACCTTCGCGGTGATTGCCCCGCGCGAGGTTGAAGCGCACCGCGCTCTTGTCCCGCTCCACCGGGTCGCGGATCAGGAAGATCGCCTTGCAGGTCAGCCCCGTGGCTTCGATCCCGGCCTTGATCTGCGCCAGCCGCGCCCGGCCAAGCCCGGCATAGGCCGGGGTGATATCGGCGGTCAGGGTTGCACCGTCGCGGCACAGCGCCCTGAAATAGCCGAAATAAGCCCCGTCTTCGGTCTGCATCCGGCGGCGCAGCGCTTGCAGGCAATCGCGATTGTGCCCGTCCGGGTTTGGCGCCGCCCGCTGGCCGCGCATCAGGGGCAGGTCGAGAGCATCCCAGACGTGGTATTCCTTGGTCATCCCGCCGTCGAAGCCGGGAGACCGGGACAGGTAGTGGTGCAGCCAGGATGTGCCGCATTTCTGCGCGCCGACGCCCAGTAGAAAGGTTCCAGAGGTGTTTTTCATTGCCCTGCGCTCATGTCCTGTCCCCAGCCTTCCATGCCCGCGCCGCGGCTGTCGATGCCCCGTGGAGACGCCCCGTTGAAATTTTTGGCAGCGCGCCTAGGCTGAACGACACGGAGTGGGAGAAAGATCATGGGCGCATTCACCTTGGAGAACCCTGTGGCCGTCACTTACATCGTCGCCGCTGCGCTGATGGTGCTCAAGGTGATGGGGCAGGGATGGATGACGGTCTATCGGCTGACGACGGCCGGCGCGGGCCTAGCCAGCCCCGAGGATCTACGCCCGGGGCCGCTGAACAGGGCGCCGCACCCGTCGCAACTGGCGGCCAACGACTATGTAGACCGCGCCCGCCGGATGCATCGCAACGATCTGGAAAACATCCCGGCCTTCTGGATGGCGGGGGCGCTGTTTGTGGCGGTCGCGCCGCCGCTGTGGCTGGCGCAGGTCATGTTATATGGGTTTGTCGCCGCCCGGCTGGCCCATGCGCTGGCCTATGCCACCAAGCAGAGCCATGAGTTGCGCGCGACGTTCTACACGATAGGCTCGCTCATCGTGATCGCGATGGCGGTCTATGTGTTGGCGATCGTGATCGGGTAAGGGGGCGTTGCCCCCGCCGCCTTGCGGCGTCTTCCCCCCGGGTATTTCGACAAAGAAGAAGGGGGCAGCGGCGCGTTAGCCTTAATGGAGTGTGACGAGGAGCGTGGTTACTCCCATTCGA
Source organism: Nioella nitratireducens (assembly GCF_001879715.1). GTDB lineage: Bacteria > Pseudomonadota > Alphaproteobacteria > Rhodobacterales > Rhodobacteraceae > Nioella > Nioella nitratireducens. Next base: position 42,290 of record NZ_MNBW01000014.1, read on the forward strand.
TCGTCCCCGGCGGTTTCGAGGTCACGTCATAGGTGACGCGGTTGATGCCCTTGACCTCGTTGATGATCCGGGTGGCGGTTTCGCCAAGGAAATCATGGCTGAACGGATAGTAATCCGCGGTCATGCCGTCAACGCTGGTCACCGCGCGCAAGGCGCAGGCATAATCATAGGTGCGCCCGTCACCCATCACGCCGACGGTTCGGACGGGCAGGATGGCGACGAAGGCCTGCCAGATCTCGTCATACAGCCCGTGCTTGCGGATCTGGTCGATATAGACCGCATCGGCCTTGCGCAGGATGTCGAGCTTTTCGCGCGTGATCTCGCCGGGGCAGCGGATGGCAAGGCCCGGTCCGGGGAACGGGTGGCGGCCGATGAAGCTGGCGGGCAGGCCCAGTTCGTGGCCAAGCGCGCGCACCTCGTCCTTGAACAGTTCGCGCAGCGGTTCGACCAGCTTCAGGCCCATCTTCTCGGGCAGGCCGCCGACGTTGTGGTGGCTCTTGATCGTGACGGACGGCCCGCCGGAGAAGCTGACCGATTCAATGACATCGGGGTAGAGCGTGCCCTGAGCGAGGAATTCCGCCCCCTCGATGTCATTGGCATGTTTCTGGAACACGTCGATGAAGAGCCGCCCGATGATCTTGCGCTTGGTTTCGGGGTCGGACTGGCCGTCCAGTTCCCCAAGGAAGAGCTCTGACTCGTCGGCATGAATGAGCGGGATGTTGTAGTGATCGCGGAACATCGAGACCACTTCGTCGGCCTCGTTCTGCCGCAGCAGGCCGTGGTCGACGAAGACGCAGGTCAATTGATCGCCTATGGCCTCGTGGATCAGCACCGCCGCGACAGAGGAATCCACCCCGCCCGACAGCCCGCAGATAACGCGCTTGTCGCCCACCTGTTCGCGGATCTTGCGGATCGCTTCTTCACGGTAGGCGCCCATGGTCCAGTCACCGGCAAAGCCCGCGTCGCGCACGAAGTTCTCGTAGAGCGTCTTGCCGTTCGGGGTATGGTGCACCTCGGGGTGGAACTGCACGGCGTAGAACCGGCGGGTGAGGTCGGCGGTGATGGCGAAGGGGGCACCCGGCGAGGTGCCGAGCACTTCGAACCCGGGGGCGATTTCGCTGACATGGTCGCCGTGGCTCATCCACACCTGTTCGCGGCCCGAGCCATCCATGAACCAGCCATTCAGGAAATCGGGGCGGGTGCCCTCGGACGGTGTGACGTAAGCGCGGCCGAATTCGGCGGTCGCGTGTTCGCCTGCTTCCACCTTGCCGCCCAGGTCATGCATCATCACCTGCTGGCCGTAGCAGATGCCAAGGATCGGCACGCCGAGCGCGTAGACCGATTGCGGGGGGCGCGGGCTGCCCTCGCGCATCACGCTGTCGGGTCCGCCCGAGAAGATCACCGCCTTGGGCGCGAAGTCGCGCAGGAAGGCATCGGTGACGTTCTGGTAGGGGTGGATTTCGCAATAGACGTTCAGCTCGCGCAGGCGGCGCGCAATCAGCTGCGTCACCTGGCTGCCGAAGTCGATGATCAGAAGGCGGTCATGAGAGGTGCTGGTCATGCGCCAGCCAATAGGCGGGGGCGACGATTTGTGCAAGCGCGATTGCGTGCCCACCAGCCGGGAAAGGGGGCGACTGCAGCACCGTGCCTAGCGGGGCAGCAGATCGAGCAGCCCATCGGGGAAAATCCGCACCCGTCCGGCACGGGCCTTGGCCAGTGGAATCCATTTCGCCGTGAACTCTCCGCCGTCGCTTTGGGTCAGGGCAAGCTGGTCAGCCTCGTAGATCGTGGGGTTGGCGAAGCGGGCGCGGTACACGAAAACCACCTCGTGCCCGGCGGCGCCTTCGTGGGTGAAGAGGTTTTCCAGAACGCCGAGCGGGGTGATCTCGCCAATCTCCTGCCCGGTGGTTTCGCGGACCTCTCGGGCAAGGGCGTCGGCGGCGCGTTCGCCAAAGGCGATGGCCCCGCCAAGCGGACGCCAGCCGGTGACCTGCCCCGCATCGGAATGGACCGGACCGCAGAGGATCTGATCGGCACGGGTAAAGACACCGATGCTGATCGCACGCAGCCGGTCCTCGGGCCGCCACGGGCGTGGCGCTTCGGCCACCGGGGGGCGTGGGCCGAAGTCCTGGGTGTGAGTGTGGCCGCAGCCGCAGGCCGGATCGGGACAGGCGTGATCGTGGGGCATCGCGGTCTCCTTTTGGGTCGTGGTGCTACCTGCCCGCCGTCGTCGGAACAAGGCCCGCAGGGTTCCCCCGTTCTAGGTCGGTGGCCGTCGGTGGGTTTCAAACGCCGTAAAACGGCCTCGCGGGGCGTGGCAAGGGCCAGTCTTGGCGCTTCATGTCGCTTTTTCCCCGCAATCGCCGCAAATCGGCGGCGGCAGGCGCGCGTGGCTTTGTATCACGTCAGCCAATATCCCCCCTGCGAGAGGACAAGAGCGATGAGTGATGCAGCAACGGCCCGGCGGCGGGCACGCGGTGGTGGCGGGGCGGCCCGGCGCGCCGAGCGCACCGCCGTCCGCATCGAAACCGCCAAATACATCGAGCGCAACATCCCCAATTTCGAGGTGTTGTCCGAAGAGGCGCTGGAGATCATCGAAACCAACGCGGAAACCGTGCTGGAAGAAATCGGCGTCAATTTCGTCGAGAATCCGGCCGCGCTGGAACGCTGGCGGCAGGCAGGGGCGACGGTGGTTGGCGAGCGTGTTCACATTCCGCGCGGTCTGGCCCGCAAGCTGTGTTCGACCGCCCCGTCACGCTTTACCCAGCACGCCCGCAACCCCGAAAAATCCGTGGAAATCGGGGGCCGCAACCTGGTGCTGGCGCCCGTCTATGGCCCGCCCTTCGTGCTCGACCTCAACGGGGTGCGCCGCTACGCCACCATGGAGGATTTCAATAGTTTCGTGAAACTGGGCTACATGTCCAAGTGGCTGCACCATTCGGGCGGCACCGTGTGCGAGCCGACCGATGTTCCGGTCAGCAAGCGCCACCTCGACATGCTTTATTCGCATATGTCGCTGTCGGACAAACCCTTCATGGGGTCGGTGACGGAACCGTCGCGCGCGCTCGATTCGATCAACATGGCCAAGGTGCTGTTCGGCGATGATTTCGTCGAAAACAACACCGTCATGACCTCGCTGATCAACATCAACTCGCCGCTCACCTTCGACTCGATCATGATGGGCGCGCTGGAGCATTTCGCCGAGCACAATCAGGCCGCGATCATCTCGCCCTTTATCGTGGGCGGTGCGATGGCGCCGGTCTCGGTTGTCGGCACGCTGACGCAAGTGCTGGCCGAGGTGATGGCGGGCGTGGCCTATAGCCAGATGATCCGCCCCGGTGCGCCGGTCATCTTCGGGGCCTTCGTGACCTCGATCGACATGAACTCGGGCGCGCCGACCTTTGGCACGCCGGAAGCCGCGCAGATCACCGCCGGGGCCGGGCAACTGGCCCGGCGCATGGGGCTGCCCTACCGGTCGGCCGGGTCATTCAACGGCTCGAAGCTGCCCGACGCGCAAGCGGCCTACGAGACCGCGAACTCGCTCAACTCGGGGCTGCTGTCGGGCGTGAATTTCATGCTGCATTCCTGCGGCTGGCTAGAGGGCGGCCTGGTGGCGTCCTTCGAGAAATTCGTGATGGATGCCGACCAGCTTGGGATTCTGCACAAATTCGCCCAAGGCGTGCCCTATGACGAGAACGCGCAGGCGATGGACGCAATCCGCGAGGTCGGCCCGGGCGGCCACTACCTGGGCTGTGCCCACACCCAGGCCAATTTCAAATCCGGGTTCTGGCGGACCGACCTGCTGGATTACAAACCCTACGAAACATGGGCCGATGAAGGCAGCCGCGACACGCGCCAGCTGGCCAACATGCGGGTGCAGAAACTGCTGAACGATTACCAGCAGCCGCCCCTCGACCCCGCGATCGACGAGGCGCTGAAAGAGTACGTGGCCAAGCGCAAGGAAGAGCTGCCCGACAGCTTTACCTGAGCCGGGTCACGCCGCCCCGGCGGCGGCGGACACCGCAAGCACGGCGATCAACAGATCGAGATGACGGCGAGGCGAGTAATCCGCTTCGCCGTTTTAGCGTTTGCGGTTCATGTCCCATTCCTCGGACAACAGCCGCGACAGCGCCGTCCGGGTCGGCCGCCGCCCGGCGCGGGCAAGGGCATCGGCCCCGATCCGGGCGGCCTCGACCAACAGGCGCGGGCGGCTGAGAACGGGCAGGGCAGGGGGGTGACAAGTCATGGCAAGCCTCCGGGTAGTGGGATCAATCTGGGTGAGTCGCCCTTCATTCTGCCCCGCCGAACGGCCCTGTTGCGCCCTGCCGGACCGCGCCGTTCGGTGTTCCGCATTTGTTTACACTTTGGAAACAATTTAGCTCGTTTTCCACAGATATTAACGAAACAGTAATCAATCCCACCAAAGGCTTACGGGGCTTATCCACAGCGGACGGCGCCCGGAGGGCCGATGATGACAGGGGATGTCAGGAACACGACCGAGGCGGGGCTTTACCCCGCATGGCTGCCCGAAGGGGCAAGAAATTACCTCGATCACGTCGGTCGCGGGGCATCGCTGCGCGACATTGCCCGCGACAGCCGGTGCCATCCGTCCACGATCACCCGCCGCGTGCGCGCCATCGAGGCGCGCCGCGATGACCCGCTGGTCGACGAGGCGCTGTCGGCGCTGCAAGCGGCCTGCGTTTCCAAATCAGCAACAATACCCCCGTGCGAGGAGCATAATCTGATGACAGCCCCCCTGCGTCCGCCCTTGGTGTCCGACGAGACCACGCTCAACCGAGAGGCCCGCCGCATTCTGCGCCGCTTGTGCGAAAAGGGCGCGGCGCTGGTGTTGGCGCAGGATATGGACAAGGCCATCGTGCTGCGCACAGGATCGGACGGCAGCCAGACCCGCACCGCGGTGCTGGATCGCAAGGTCGCGCACGCCTTTGCGCTCAAGGACTGGATTCAGACGGCACAGCAGGGGCGCGTCAGCCTTTACACCATCACCGAGGCCGGAAAGTCCGCGCTCAAGCGGTTGATCGAGGAAGACCGCAAGCGCCGCCGCGCCCCGATGGAGATGGCCGAGGCCGCGACGCCCTTCCTCGCGCAGCATCAGATCTGGGGGGAAAAACCGGTCGAGCAGGACGACGGCTCGATCCGTAAAATGCGGGTCAACTTGTCGGAATCGCCGCTGACATCGTTGGCCCGGCGCAAGGGGGCGGACGGCAAACCCTTCCTGACGCTCGATTTGGTGCAGGCCGGCGAAAAGCTGCGCGAGGATTTCGAGCGGGCGCAAATGGGGCCGCGTGTAGCCCAGAATTGGGAAAAGTTCCTGACCGGCGGGAACCGGGGCGCAGGCTTTTCCGATGGTGGTATGGCCGAGGGGCCGCGCGCGGCGCGCGACCGGGTCTCTCGCGCGCTGGACGATCTGGGGCCGGGGCTGGCCGATGTGGTGCTGCGGGTGTGCTGTTTTCTGGAAGGGCTGGAGTCAGCGGAAAAACGGCTGGGATGGTCGGCGCGCTCGGGCAAGATCGTGCTCAAGATCGGATTGCAACGGTTACTGAAACATTACGCGGAAACGCAGGGTTTCGTTCCGGCCCGGATAGATTGATGCTAGTCTAGAAACAATGCTGCGGATTATGGGGCCCTCTCCCGTCCCCGCCGCAGTCCAACCGCCTGGTCGGGATCGCTCCTGCCCGGGCGGTTTCTATCTCGGGATCACTCTTCGGCAGGCCGCAGGGCCAGCCAGATCAGGGCCCCGCCCGCCAGCGCAAGGAAGGGGATCATTGCCATGTTGACGGCGGCCCAACCGGCGGTGACCGACCCGCCCGAGCAGTTCATCAGCCCGCCCGAAGCCAGCGACGCGACCGTCACGCAGCCAAAGACCAGCGCGTCGTTCAGCCCCTGCACCCGGCCGCGTTCGGCAAGAGAGTGGGCGCTTTGCAGCATCGCCGTGGCACCGATAAAGCCAAAGTTCCAGCCGAGCCCCAGCAGGATGAGGGCGATGAAGAAGTTTTGCAGATCAACACCCATCAACGCGACAATGCCAGCCCCCGCCAGGATGAACAGGCCGAGCGCCACGATCCGCGTGGTGCCGAACCGCGCGATCAGGTGGCCCGTAAAGAAGGACGGAATGAACATCGCCAGAACGTGGGCCGAAACGATGTCGGCGGCGGTGTCCTGCTCGTACCCGCAGCCGACCACGGCCAGCGGCGTCGAGGTCATCACAAGGTTCATCAGCGCGTAAGAGACCATGGCGCAGATGATCGCCACGACGATCTTGGGGTCTTTCAGCAACTCGCCCCGGCTGCGCCCCTCGGGCAAGGTGCCATGGGCCACGCGTTCGGGCCGGGGAATGTCGAGAAACAGGAACAGCGCGGCACCCAGCACGTTGATCGCCACAACCGTCGCATAAAGCCCGACGAAGGGCACCACTGTCAGGTCATTGGTCAGCTTGACCAGTTGCGGACCGATCAGGGCCGAGGCCAGACCGCCCGCCATGACGTAGGAAATCGCCTTGGGCCGGAACGATTCGGACGCCGTATCGGCGGCTGCGAACCGGTAGAACCCCTGCGCCGACATGTAGATGCCGGTCAGATACGACCCCACGAGGAAGATCAGAAACGAATCGACCCACAGCCCGTAGGCCGCCGTTGCCGCCCCAAGCGACCCGCCAAGCGTTCCGGCAAAGAACCCCACCCGGCGACCATAGCGCTGCATCACCGTCGATAGCCACGGGGCGGTGGTCATCGAGCCGAAAACGATCAGTGAAATCGGCAGAGTCGCAAGGCAGGCATTGGGCGCAAGCATCTGTCCCGCCAGACCGCCAACGACGAAAATCATCGGCATCTGGCTGCCCAGAATGGCCTGCGCGGCCACCAGCACCATCACGTTGCGCCATGCGCTCGGGCTCTCAGCGGGATCTTGAACAGTGTCAACCATGGCGAAATCGCTAAACCTGTTCAGCAGAAAAGGGAAGGGGGTATGCCCCATCTCGGGGCGCGGTCCGTGCGCGCTGGCGCTTGGCAAAGGAAACCGGCTCTGCGAGGGTCGCGCCATGGTGGGGCGGATCATCGAAACAACCGAGTGCGTGGCCGAAGGCGCGGCATGGCTGGCCAAGGCCGAGCCGCGCTTTGCCCATGTGATGACGCAGACCGGTCCCTTGCCGCTGCGCCGCCGCGGCGACGGGTTCGAACAGGTGCTGAGCGCGATCGTCAGCCAGCAGGTTTCGGTCGCTGCCGCCGATGCGATCTGGCGGCGCCTCAAGCAGGCACGGTTGACCGGCCCGCGCAAGATCATGTGGGCCAGCGACGACGACCTGCACGCCTGCGGCCTCAGCCGCCAGAAGATCCGCTATGCCCGCGCGCTGTCCGAGGCGCGGATCGACTTTCCGGCGCTGCGCACGGTTCCGAATGAAGAGGTCATCGCCACGCTGACGCAGGTGCCCGGAATCGGGCGCTGGACGGCCGAAATCTATGCCATGTTCTCGCTTGGACGGGCCGATGTCTTTGCGCCGGCGGATCTGGCCTTGCAGGAATCGGCGCGCCTGCTGTTCGACCTGCCCGATCGCCCCACGGAACGGGCGCTGCGCCAGATGTCCGAGCCGTGGTCCCCGTGGCGCGCGGTTGCCGCGCGGGCGCTTTGGGCCTACTACCACCTGGCGAAAAACAGGGAAGGCATCCGATGACACGCACGCTCGACTACGCACAGCGCCCCGCCGCCTCGGGCCGCGCCGACAGCCTCGTGATTTTCCTCCACGGCTATGGCGCCGATGGCAACGACCTGTTGGGGCTGGCCGATCCACTGTCGGATCATCTGCCCGACACCGCTTTCGTCGCGCCGGACGCGCCTGAACGCTGCGGCGTCAACCCGATGGGCTACCAGTGGTTCCCGATCCCGTGGATCGACGGATCGTCCGAAGAGGTGGCGGCACAGGGCATGGCGCGCGCGGTGGATGATCTGAATGCGTTTCTCGATCAGGTGATGGACGAGCAGGGCGTGCCCGCCGACCGCACGGTGCTGGTGGGCTTTTCCCAAGGCACGATGATGGCCCTGCATGTCGCCCCGCGCCGCGCGCAGCCCTTTGCCGGGGTTGTCGGGTTCTCGGGCCGTCTGCTGGAGCCGGAACTGCTGACGGATGAAATCGTCTCGCGCGCGCCGGTGCTGCTGATCCATGGCGATCAGGATGACGTGGTGCCGCCCGAAAGCCTGCCGCAAGCCGCGGAAGCGCTGCAAGAGGCCGGGGTTGACGTTTATGCCCATATCATGCGCGGCACCGGCCATGGCATCGCGCCCGACGGGCTGAGCGTGGCGCTGGCCTTCATCCGCCAGTGTCTGGGTCTGGAAGAGGGCTGAGCAGTCGGGGAAAATCGGTCTCGTCGCGGCCCTCACCCCTCCCACAAGCGCCGTTCGGCCATTTCCAGCGAGTTGCCGGACGGATCGCGGAAATAGATTGACCGCGCGCCATTGGGCCAGCGGAAATCCGATTCCACAGGATGCCCGGCCTCGGCCAGCCGCGCGACCCATGCGGTCATCTCGTCATCCGTTGCGGCTAAACACAGATGCCCCGGCCCCTCTGCACCGTGGGGCGGGACGGGAAACATCGCCTCGGGGGAAATCTGCACCGAGGCGCGCGGATCGAAGACCAGCAGGATGGTGGCGCCGACCCGGAAGAAGACGTGCCGCCCCGGTTTGCGGATCACCACGTCAAAGCCCAACACCCCGGCATAGAAGGCTTCGGCCGCGGCAAGGTCTTGGCAATACAGGGTGGCTTCGAGAACGGCGGCGGGGGGCGGGGGGCTGTCGTCTGTCATGGGGCCAGTCTAGCGGCAGGCGTCCGACCTGTCAGGGGGGGCGCAGCAAGGTGATGGCGTGTCGGCCAAATCCCGATGTCACACCGCCGTTACGGACTCGGATTATTCAAATCGCGAGTAGCTCTAAATGTGGAGCTTGTCAGGCGAATTTTGCCAGATATAGTATATTCATGGCAGGAGCGGGGGCTCCCGCTCTGATGCCAGAGATCGGGCAGGCAGGGCGGTGAAGGAGTCACCCATGGACGGCGGTAGCGACGGCAGTTTCAGAACCCATTTCGTGCGTGAACCGGGCGCGCTCAAGCAGCATCCGGCATTGGTGTTGAACGCGGATTACCGCCCCTTGTCCTATTATCCCCTGTCCCTCTGGCCGTGGCAGGATGCGATCAAGGCGGTGTTCCTTGACCGGGTCGATATCGTGGCCGAGTACGACGACTACGTCCATTCGCCCACGATGCGCATCCGCATTCCGTCAGTCGTGGTGCTCAAGGATTATGTCAAACCGCAAAAACGTGTGGCCTTTACCCGGTTCAACCTGTTCCTGCGCGACGAATTTTCCTGCCAGTATTGCGGTGACCGGGGTGATCTGACCTTCGACCATGTGGTGCCGCGCGCCAGCGGCGGGATCACCTCTTGGGAAAACGTGGTGGCGGCCTGCTCGCGCTGCAATCTCAGGAAAGGGTCCAAGAGCTTGCGCCGCTCGGGTCTGACCCTGCGCAAACCGCCGCGCCAGCCGGGCGCGGAGGAGCTGCGCAACATGGGCCGGAAATTCCCGCCGGGGCACCTGCATGATAGCTGGCTCGATTTCCTGTACTGGGACGCCGAACTGGAAGCCTGAGCACGGGGCGGGGGATACCCCGGAAAAGCCCGATGCTCGCATGGCGAGATCAAGCGCCGTCAAGGCGCCGCGCCCCGGTCAGCCGCGCTTGAACCCCGGTCGTGCTTGCGGCACTCTGCCCGAACATCACATGGCAGGGAGCTTTCATATGGCCGATCCGTTCTTCACCCCGATTTCCGGTTTCGACCTTCCGCGCTTTGCCGGTGTGCCCAGTTTCATGCGGCTGCCGCAAGTGGGGCTGGATCACCCGCGGATCGACGAGGTCGAGATCGGCCTGATCGGTGTGCCATGGGATGCGGGCACGACCAACCGTCCCGGCCCCCGGCATGGACCACGCCAGATCCGCGATATGTCGACGATGATCCGCGCCCAGAACGACGCCACCGGAATCCGCCCGTTCGAAGCACGCAATTGCGCCGACCTGGGCGATGTGGGGCCGAACCCCGCCGATCTGGATGACAGCCTTGCGCGGATCACGGCCTTTTTTCACCTGGTGAAAGCCAAGGGCATCAAGCCGCTGACCGCCGGGGGCGACCACCTGTCATCGCTGCCGATCCTGCGGGCGATGGCCAAGGACGGGCCGCTTGGCATGGTGCATTTCGACAGCCACACCGACTTGTTCCACAGCTATTTCGGCGGGCGCCTCTATACCCACGGCACGCCCTTCCGCCGGGCAATCGAAGAGGGGCTGCTGGACCCGAAACGCGTGGTCCAGATCGGCATTCGCGGCACAATGTATGACAGCGAAGACCGGGATTTCGCCGACAGCGTCGGCATCCGGGTGATCCCGATCGGCGAATTTCACGACCGTGGCGTCAAGGATGTCATGGCCGAGGCGCGTGACATCGTCGGTGAGGGCGAAACCTATGTGAGCTATGATATCGACTTCGTTGACCCCGCCTTTGCCCCCGGCACGGGCACCCCGGAAGTGGGCGGCCCGAACAGTTGGCAAGCGTTGCAGGTGGTGCGGGAACTGGCTGGTGTGACCATCGTCGGCGCGGATATGGTGGAGGTATCCCCGCCCTTCGATCCGTCGGGCGGAACCGCCTATCTCGGCGCGTCTATCCTGTTCGAATTGCTCTGCGTGATGGTCTGAGGCGATCGTGGCGGCAACGCACTGGCCGGGCGCCGCCCTCAAAGCCCCTTGGTCTTGGCCTCGTTCCATAGGGCGTCCATTTCCACCAAGTCGCTGTCTTCTGGTGTTTTTTCTCTCTTTTCAAGGGCTTGTTCTATGTAGTGAAAGCGGCGGGTGAACTTGGAATTCGCTTTTCTAAGGGCGGTTTCCGCGTCGACCTTCAAGTGACGCGCAAGATTGGCCATGACGAAGAGAAGATCGCCCATCTCTTCCTCGATCTTCTCTTGCGGCAGGGAGTCGCGCGCCTCGGCCAGTTCTGTGGCCTCTTCGGCGATCTTGTCGATGACCTCGCCGATATTGGGCCAGTCGAACCCGACCCGCGCGGCCCGCTTTTGCAATTTCTGCCCGCGCATCAGGGCCGGCAGGTTCAGCGCCACGTCGTCCAACACGCCGCCCCGTTTCCTGGCCGCCCGCTCGGTCGCCTTGATCGTTTCCCAATCCTGCGTCTGCTGGTCGGCCGACTTGTCGCGACTCTCGTCTCCGAACACGTGGGGATGGCGGCCCACCATCTTGTCCGACATCGTGTCGGCCACCTGCTGAAATGTGAAAAATCCCTTCTCTTCCGCCATTTGCGCGTGAAAGACGGATTGGAACAATAGGTCGCCCAGTTCTCCCTTCAACTCGTCCCAGGCTTCGCGTTCAATGGCGTCGCCAACCTCGTAGGCTTCTTCGATCGTGTAGGGCGCGATGGTTGCGAAATCCTGCTCTACATCCCACGGGCACCCGGTCTGGGGGTCGCGCAGGCGGCGCATGATTTCCAGAAGGCGGGGCATTCCACCTTGGGGGTCGTGAATCAGGTCATCTGTCATGGCCCGAGCCTAGGCCCGAAGCATGGCCAAGCACCACCGCAAAAAGGCCCACCCCTGGGGCGGGCCTTTCCTTGCGGTGTCGGGGTCGGCGTCAGAACCGGAACCCGGCCCGCAGGCTGACCGTATCGACATTGCTGTCGATCGAGAACGTATTGAGATCATTGTCCCCTTCGAGGAACCGGCGGGTATAGTCGAGGCCCAGGAAGACGTTGTCCGTCACCATGTAATCGACGCCGATCCCAAGGCTGGGGCCGGTCAGGCTGGCGCCATCGGCGCCGCCATTGATGCTCATATCGGCCCAGCTATAGCCCGCGGCACCGTAGATCAGCGACCGCCCGACCGCATACCCGACCCGGCCGCGCAGATCGACGGCCGTGTCGATGGTGTCATCGTTGCCGACACCGGGCACGACGTAGGTGTCGTTGAAGCTGTGAAGGCCAAGTTCGCCACCATAGACGAGGGCCCCGTTCTGGTAGTTGTAGCCGAGAATACCGCCAATCGCGGTGCCGTCGTTCAGATCGTTGCCGGGGCTTGGCGGGGTTGTGCTCATATCCCCGCCGGTCATTCCGAAGGTCAGCCCGGCATAGGGGCCGCTCCAGTCGGTTATCTGCATGGTCGGAACGACAGCCGGTTGCACCGCCGGCATTCGCGGCGCGGGGGTCATGCCGTCGGCCAAGAGCGGACTCGCCGACGCTATCAGGGCAGCGGTTGCGAGAAGATGAGGTTTCATCGCGTCAGTCCTTTCTTGCGTGCCATTTGGGTCGCGCCCCGCAAGCGGGCACTGGTCCAGCGGGGCTGCCCAAGACATGGGGGCGCATGGCTGACGTGTCGACCGGGGGGCGGTCACATGCGCGGGATCTTGCTTTTGGGCGGGTCTACAGGTCATCTGGCGGCAAGCGTCATCACAGGAAATTGCCCCATGCCCGTTCTCAATCGTATCGCCGGTTTCGCCGAGGAAATGGCCCAATGGCGCCAGCATCTCCATCGTCATCCGGAATTGGGGTTCGATTGCCAGCAGACAGCGGCATTCGTGGTCGATCGGCTGAAAGCGTTCGGGATCACGCAAATTCACGAAGGGCTGGCAACCTCGGGGGTGGTGGCGATCGTCGAGGGGCAGGGTGCGGGGCCGACCATCGGCTTGCGCGCCGATATGGACGCGCTGCCCATCGAAGAGGCCACCGGGTCGCCCTATGCGTCGACCGTCCCCGGCCGGATGCATGCCTGCGGGCATGACGGCCATACCTCGATGCTGCTGGGGGCGGCCAAATACCTTGCCGAGACCCGGAATTTCCGGGGCCGGGTGGCGCTGATCTTTCAGCCCGCGGAAGAGGATGGCGGCGGCGCGGGAGTGATGTGCGAAGAAGGGATCATGGAGCGGTTTGACATCTCCGAGGTCTACGCGCTGCACACCTCGCCCGGTTTGGACCTTGGCCAATTCAGCACAACGTCGGGGGCGATCATGGCGGCGGTCGATTCCTTTGATGTCCACATCAAGGGGCAGGGGGGCCACGGTGCCTTTCCGCATGACTGCCGCGATCCGGTTATCGCCGCGGTTGGCATCGCACAGGCCTTGCAGAGCATCGTGTCGCGCAATCACTACGCTTTGCAGGATCTCGTGGTGTCGGTCACCATGATCCACACCGGAACCGCCGAGAACATTATCCCCGACACCGCCTATCTGGGGGGGACGGTGCGCACCTTCGACGCGGACGTGCGCGATATGGTCGAGCGCCGCATGGGCGAGATCGTGGCAGGGCAGGGCGCGAGCTATGGCGTCGATGCCCGTCTGGACTATCGCCGGTATTACCCGGCCACCGTGAACGATGCAGACAAGGCCGCCTTCGCGGTCGAGGTCGCAAGCGAGATCTCGGGCAGCGCCCGCGTCTTTCCGGACGGCGGGCGCGAAATGGGCGCGGAAGATTTCTCGTATATGCTGGAACGGCGCCCCGGAGCCTACCTTTTTCTCGGGCAGGGCAAGGGCCCCGGTCTGCACAATCCCGGCTTCGAGTTCAACGATGCCGCCGCCCCCATCGGGGCCAGCTTTTTCGCCCGACTGGTCGAACGCGCGAACCCAATCGACCCATAGACGTCACTTGGGGCTTGCACAGGGGATATGGGTCAGTCTATCAGACGCGCCGGACGGGTCGTTAGCTCAGTTGGTAGAGCGCTTCGTTTACACCGAAGATGTCGGGAGTTCGAGCCTCTCACGACCCACCAATTCCCGATGCCGAAGTCCAGGGCTGTGCGGTGCCTTTCCGGCAAAGCCGATGCGCGGCAGGCGAAGATGGGCATGGCAAGGCCACTGGCCTGTCGAAACACCCCCTTGTGCCCCCATGCCCATTTGAAAAACAGGTTCATAGACGCCATTGGGGTGAAAATGGTGCCGGTCGAGGGACTCGAACCCCCGACCCCCTGATTACAAATCAGACGCTCTACCAGCTGAGCTAGACCGGCCTCGGGCCACTCGATATGAAATTGCGCGGGCCGACACAAGGGGCATTGGACCGCCGACGGGTTGCACCTTGGCGTACATCGCACCACCATGACGAACAAGGATTGGGAAGGGCAGGCAGGATGAGCGGCACAGATCCCGGCGCGGGGTTTCCCCGGCTGCACCATATTGGCGAAGACGGGATGCTGGTCGAGTTCGGCGACCGGCTGACGATGGCCGTTAACGGTGCGGCCATTGCCTTTCGGGCGGCGGTCGAGGCGGCGGGGTGGCCGGGGGTGGCGGAAACGGCGACGTCGCTGAAATCGGTGTTTCTACGCTTTGACCCCTTGGATTTGCCCCATGAAACGCTGCGCGCGCATCTGGTTGACCTGCTGGCCACCTGCGATTGGTATGGCGTCGGGCTGCCCCGAGGGCGGCGGCTGTGGACGGTGCCGACGGCGTTCGGCGGCGACGAGGGCCCGAAGCTCGAGGAGGTCGCGGCCCTAGCCGGGATGTCCCGGGCCGAGGTGATCGACGCGCTCTGCGCCCGGCCGGTGCGGGTGCTGACGCTGGGGTTTCTGCCGGGTATGCCCTATCTCGGTCAACTCGGGGCAGCGTTCGATTTTCCACGGCAAACCGAGCTTACCCCGAATGTCCCGGCGGGGGGGCTGGCCGTGGCGATCCGGCAACTGGTGTTGTTTCCGGGCCAGACCCAGACCGGCTGGCGGTGGATCGGGCGGGCGGCGCTGGACGTCTTCGGGCTGACCGCCGATCATCCGTTCCCGCTGAGCGCGGGCGACGAGGTGCGGTTTCGCCCCGTCGGGGCCTCGGAATTCGCCGAACTGCAAGACGCCTGCCGCGCCGGGCGGATGGTGGCCACCGAACAGGCGCTGTCATGAGCGCGGCGGTGCACATTCTGGGTGCAGGTCCGGGGCTGAGCCTGCAGGATACGGGGCGGCAAGGCTTTCTTGCCAAGGGATTGTCGCGCGGCGGGGCGGTCGATGGGCTGGCGTTGGCCGAAGGGGCGGTCCTGGTGGGCGCGCGCGATCCGCTGGCCATCGAGATGGCAGGGGCAGGGGGCCGGTTCCGTGCCGAGGGCGCCGACCTGCTGATCGCGCTCACCGGCGCCCCGATGAGCGCCGAGATCGACGGCACCCGCGTGGCGTGGTCGGCCAGCCACCTGCTGCCGCAGGGGGCCGAGCTCAAGATCGGCGGGGTCACGCGCGGCAGCTACGGATACCTCAGCGTCGCGGGCCTGACGGCCCCAAAGGTGCTTGGCGCGCGGTCGGCCCATCTGGCGGCGGGCATCGGGCACCGTTTGCAGGCTGGCGACAGGCTGACGGCCCAACCGGCCCCGCACAAGGGGGGCATGATGCTGCCGCAAGACGACCGGTTTTCCGGCGGCACCGTGCGCCTGCTGCCCTCGGTCCAGACCGACCAGTTCGACAAAGAGACCCTGCGGCGGCTGGAGGAGACCGCCTTTCTCAAGGATGCCCGCGCCAGCCGCATGGGCGCGCGGATGGCCCATGACGGCCCCGGCTTTTCGTCCTCGGAACATCTGGCGATCCTGTCGGAAATCATCGTGCCCGGCGATGTGCAGGTGGTGGGTGACGGTGCGCCCTATGTGTTGTTGAACGAATGTCAGACCACCGGCGGCTATCCCCGGATCGGCACCGTGATTTCCGCCGACCTGGCCAAGGTGGCGCAGGCCGCGCCGGGCATGCCGATCCGGTTTCGCTTCGTCACGCTGGACCAAGCGCTCGCCGCCCGCGACGCGGCCCTGCGTCAAATCGAGTCCCTGCCCGACAAAGTCACCGCCCGCCTGCGCCATCCCGGTGACATCCCCGATCTTCTGTCCTACCAATTGGTCAGCGGGGCAGTCTCGGCCCATCACGATCATGACCAAGAGGAGAGCTGAGCCATGCCCCATCGCGTCGATCTCAACGCCGATATGGGCGAAAGCTTCGGTCCCTGGCCGATGGGCAATGACAGCGCCCTGCTGGAGGTCGTGACCTCGGCCAACGTCGCCTGTGGCTTTCACGCGGGCGACCCCACGGTCATGGCCCGCACCATCGCGGTGGCCCACGGGAACGGTGTCGGCATCGGCGCGCATCCCGGCTTTCCCGACCTTCAGGGGTTCGGGCGGCGGCGCATGCAGATGGGGCGCGAGGATCTGCAAAACGCGATCCGCTACCAGTTTGGCGCAATCCGCGGCATGGCCGCCGCCGCCGGGGCCGACGTGCGCCATTTCAAGCTGCATGGCGCGCTGTCGAACATGTGCGCGCAAGATGAGGCGATGGCCCGCGCCTGCTACGAGGCGGCGCTCTCGGTCGATCCCGACGTGATCATCTTCGTCCTCGCCTCGACCGCGCAAGAGGCCGCGGTGACGGCGCTCGGCGCGCGCCATGCCGGTGAAATATTCGCCGACCGCGCCTATAATGACGACGCGACCCTTGTGGACCGTGGCCTGCCCGGCGCCGTCATCCACGACCCCGACCGCGCCGCGGCGCGGATGGTCGAGATGGTGCGGGCAGGGGCCATCATCGCCGAGTCCGGGCGCGAAATTTCCGCCCGCATCGACACGATCTGCCTGCATGGCGACAATGACACCGCCCTACAGATCGCCCGCGCCGTGCGGGCCGCGCTGGACGGCGCCGGCATTTCTCTGGCGCCGGTCGGTTCATGATCCATCCTGTCATATCCCCGATTCATTCCTGCCGCAGAGTGGCGCTGCGCCCCTGCTGCGGGACTCCCCTTCCCCTTGGCGCATCGTCCCGGAGGTCAGCCCCATGACCACGCTCTCCAACACCCCTTACGAGTCGCTACGGGTGGGCATGGAGGCTGCCTCCACTCGCCTGTGCACCGCCGATGACCTGATCGTGTTCGCCCATGCCAGCGGCAACCATAACCCCATGCACCTCCCGCATGAGGACGGCAACGGCGACGGAATGGATGAGGCGGTTGCGCCCTCGATGTGGGTGGCTGCGCTGATTTCCTCGGTTCTGGGCAACCAGTTGCCGGGGCCGGGCACGCTCTATACCGGGCAGACCCTGCGCTTCGTGGGCCGCGCCCATGCGGGGGATACCCTCGTCGCCAAGGTGCGGGTGGCCGACATGCGGCCCGGCAACGTGGTGTGTTTCGACACGTGGGTCGAGCATGAGGATGGCGCGCGGGTGGTCGAGGGCCGAGCCGAGGTGATCGCCCCGGACCGCGCGCTCAGCTTTGACGATCTCGACATGCCGGGGCTGACGGTCCAGAGCCATGCCCATTTCGACCGTCTGCTTGAAATGGCCGCGCCCCTGCCGGCGCTGCCGACGGCGGTGGTCGCCCCGGAACGCCCCGACGCGCTGAACGGCGCGCTGCTGGCCCGTGCCCATACCCTGATCGACCCGATCCTCGTGGGCAGCGCCAGGAAAATCGCCGCCGCCGCCGAAGAGCTTGGCGCCGATCTGTCGGGCATCGAGATCATCGACATCCCCGACAACCGCGCCGCCGCGCTTAAATCGGTCGCCCTGATCCACGAGGGCCGCGCCAAGGCGCTGATGAAGGGGCATCTGCACACCGATCAACTGCTGCACGCCATTCTGAAAAAGGAGGGTGGGCTGCGCACCAATCGTCGTCTCAGCCATGTCTTCGTGATGGATGTGCCGGGGTTGAACCATCTGCTCTTCGTGACCGATGCGGCGATCAACATCTCGCCCGACCTCGATTGCAAGGTCTCGATCTGCCAGAACGCCATCGACCTTGCGCTTGCGCTCGGGGTGGAACAGCCCAAGGTCGGCGTGCTGTCGGCGGTCGAAACCGTGACCCCGTCGATCCCGTCGACGCTCGATGCCGCGATCCTGTCGAAGATGGCCGACC
This sequence comes from Nioella nitratireducens, assembly GCF_001879715.1. Lineage (GTDB taxonomy): Bacteria > Pseudomonadota > Alphaproteobacteria > Rhodobacterales > Rhodobacteraceae > Nioella > Nioella nitratireducens. The sequence goes on from NZ_MNBW01000014.1 coordinate 60,174, forward strand.
GCGGCCAGATCACCGGCGGGCTGGTCGATGGGCCGCTGGCCATGGACAATGCGATCGACCTCGAAGCCGCTCGCACCAAGGGCATCAAGGGGCTGGTCGCGGGGCGGGCCGACATTTTGCTCGCCCCGAACCTGGAAGCGGGCAACATGATCGCCAAGGAGCTGTCCTTCCTGGCCCATGCCGAAGCGGCGGGCGTGGTGATGGGCGCACAGGTGCCGGTGATCCTGAACAGCCGCGCCGATGACGACAAGGCCCGGCTCGCCTCATGCGCGGTCGCCGCCCTGCAAGCGGCGGCCAAACCATGAGCAGCGTGATCCTCACCCTCAACGCAGGCTCTTCCTCGATCAAGTTCGCGCTCTATGCCACCGGGCCCGATCCGGTGCTGGAAGCCTCGGGCATGGTCGATGCGCTCGGGCAGGACGCGACCCTGATCCTGCGGCCCGAAGGGGCGGAGAAATCGGTAACGGCGCTCGGCCCAACCGATCACGGCACCGGGGTGACCGCAATCCTCGTGGCGCTCGGGCGACAGTTGCAGGGCCGCCGTGTCGCCGGGGTCGGCCACCGCATCGTCCATGGCGGCCCGGTGATCGACGGCCCCCGCATTCTGGACGCCGGCCTGCTGGAAGAGCTTGCCCGCCTCAAACCGCTGGCGCCGCTGCACCAGCCCCATAACCTTGCCGCCGTCCACGCCGCCCGCGCCGCCTTTCCCGGCGCGGTGCAGGTCGGCGCCTTCGACACCGCCTTTCACCGCGGCCACCCGGAGGTGCATGACATTTTCGCCCTGCCGCGCCGCTACTACGACCAAGGCGTGCGCCGATACGGATTTCACGGGCTGAGCTATGACTACATCTCGGGGCTGATGGCGCGCGATTGTCCCGATCTCGCGCGCGGCAAGGTCATCGTCGCCCATCTGGGCAACGGCGCCTCGCTCGCCGGAATCGAGAACGGCCGCTCGATGTCGTCTACCATGGGCTTCTCGGCCCTCGAAGGGCTTTGCATGGGCACCCGTCCCGGCCAGATCGACCCCGGCGTGCTGCTCTACCTGATGGCGGAAGAGGGGATGGGCTACGAGGAACTCACCCATCTGCTCTACAAGGACAGCGGCCTTCTGGGGCTGTCCGGCCTCAGCCATGACATGCGCACGCTTCTGGACTCCGATGAGCCCCAGGCCGAAGAGGCCGTGCACTACTACTGCGCGCGCCTGTCCCGAGAAATCGGCGCGATGGCCGCCACCCTTGGCGGACTCGATGCCCTCGTCTTTACCGGTGGCGTCGGAGAAAACGCCGCCCCGATCCGCGCCCGGGCGCTCGATGGCCTGTCTTTCCTCGGTCTCGATCTTGACCCGACCGCAAACCTCGCCAATGCCCGTGCCATCCACACCGGCCCGGTGCCGATCCTTGTCCTGCCCACCGACGAAGAGCAGGTGATCGCGCGGGCTACGGCAAATCTGCTCTGATCCCTTCTTCTTGGTAAAAATACTCCCGGGGTCTGGGGCTGGCCCCAGGCGGTTCGGCGAGGCCCCCTTTACGGGGGCCGAGGCGGGCCGCTCCCGGCGCGACGGCCAAAAGCCGGCGCAAACCACAAAAACAGGGCAGGGGGGTTGCCAATCCCGCCGCCATCGCCTAATGGCTCGCTCACTTCACAGGCGGAGGCGGGCCTTCGGGAGAGACATCCCCGTTCGGTCCACCGGTTGGGCACATGCCCTGAACCTCCGTCCAGGCGCAAACCGGAAAGGAAATGGACATGGCGCTTCCCGATTTTTCCATGCGTCAGCTGCTTGAAGCTGGCGTTCACTTTGGCCACCAGACGCAACGCTGGAACCCCCGCATGGGCGAGTTCATCTATGGCGAGCGCAATGGCATTCACATTCTCGACCTGACCCAGACCGTTCCGATGCTGGACGCGGCTCTGAACGTCGTGCGCGAGACCGTCGCCAAGGGCGGCAGCATCCTCTTCGTCGGGACCAAGCGTCAGGCCCAGAAGCCCGTCGCCGAAGCCGCAGAGCGCTGCGCACAATACTACATGAACCACCGCTGGCTGGGTGGCACGCTGACCAACTGGAAAACCGTTTCCAACTCGATCAGCCGTCTCAAGCAGATCGACGAGGCGATGGAAGGCGGGCTGGAAGGCCTGACCAAGAAAGAGCGCCTTGGCATGGAACGTGACCAGACCAAGCTTCAGGCGTCGCTTGGCGGCATCCGCGAAATGGGTGGCTTGCCTGACCTGATCTTCGTCATCGACGTCAAGAAAGAGGATCTGGCGATCCTCGAAGCCAAGAAACTGGGCATCCCGGTCGTGGCCGTGGTCGATACCAACTGCTCGCCCGATGGCGTGGACTACATCATCCCCGGCAACGACGACGCCGCGCGCGCCATCTCGCTGTATTGCGACCTGGTCTCGCGCGCAGCGCTTGACGGCATGACCGCGCAGATGGAAACCGCCGGCGTTGACCTTGGCGCGCTGGAAGAGGGCAATGTCGAAGAAGCCCTGACCGCAGACGCCGCGCCCGCCGAGGACTCTGCCGAAGCCTGATCTCCGGGCGTCACGCATCTGATACATGGACCGGCTAAGGGCCGGTCCAGACCTTTTACAAGTTCAAGGAGCAGACCCATGGCAATCACTGCTGCAATGGTCAAAGAGCTGCGCGAATCCACCGGCGCAGGCATGATGGACGCGAAAAAAGCCCTCGTCGAAACCGATGGCGACATGGATGCCGCCGTTGATTGGCTTCGCACCAAGGGCTTGGCGAAAGCCGCCAAGAAATCCGGTCGTGTGGCCGCCGAAGGTCTCGTGGCCGTGGCGGTGGATGGCGGTGTGGGCGTCGCTGTCGAAGTGAACTCGGAAACCGATTTCGTCGGCAAGAACGCTGAATTCCAGAAAATGGTGGGCGACATCGCCGGTGCCGCGCTTGGCGCCGCCGACGTCGCGGCGCTGGCCGCAGCCGACCTGGGCGGCAAGACCGTCGCAGACACGCTGACCGACAAGATCGCCACCATCGGAGAGAACATGACGCTGCGCCGGATGGCCCGCATCGAAGGTGACAACGTTGTGACCTATGTCCACAACGCCGCCGCTGACGGCATGGGCAAGATTGGTGTTCTGGTCGCCATGACCGGCGGCGACGAGGCGCTCGGCAAGCAGATCGCGATGCACATCGCCGCCGTGAATCCCGCGGCCCTGGACGAGGCCGACATGGATGCCGCCGTCGTCGAGAAAGAGCGCCAGATCCAGATCGAGATTGCCCGCGAATCCGGCAAGCCCGAGCAAGTGATCGAAAAGATGATCGAAGGCCGCATGAAGAAATTCGTGGCCGAATCGACCCTTCTCAACCAAGCCTTCGTGGTGAACCCCGACGTGACCGTCGGTGCCGCCGCGAAAGAGGCCGATGCGACCGTGACCGGTTTTATTCGCCTCGAAGTGGGCGAAGGCATCGAGAAGAAAGAAGAAGACTTCGCAGCCGAGGTTGCGAAGGCCGCGCAGGGCTGATCCGTCAGCACCTGGACGCAAGGGGGTAGGGGCTTTGGGAGGAGCCTCTACCCTTTTTCGTTTCCGCCTCAGCGATTTTGCCGGTCGGGACCGAGCGTTCAAGACAAAAAAAATGACGTCGCCGGGGACAAATCGACGACGCCACTTCTTTCTTGAACCCGCGCAGCCAGTTTGGGGACGGCTACACGCGCGAGAAACCCGTCACCGCCCTAAATAAAGGACGGCGGCAAGGTCAGAAAGCAGGCAGCCGAGCCTGTAATCTGCCCTGCTACCCAATTGCTCCTGACCGAGGGGAAAATCTCAGCCATCACTCACGGAACAGTGAAAGTGTGCCGCAAACCCGCCCGGTTGAAAAGTCGGGTTTCCCTTACCTTTGGAAAGCTTCTTCCAGGTAAGCACTCCAATCTTCGATGGTTTTGCCGGGGTCCACAACGAAGATCTGGTTAAGGACCGAGGCTTTCCGCACCGCCTGTGCCGTCGTCTCGACGCCAAGAGAGTCGCGGGCGCCGCGCAGATGCTTGTCGATGGTCGCCGGTGTGCGGTTCAGAAGATAGGCGATATCCTGGACCGATTTGCCATCGGCCACCAGTTCCAGAACCTCGGTCTGGCGGGGCGTCAACAGGCGTCTCTGGCCGGTGGCTGGCAATTGCATGATTGCCAAATGCGCGACATTGTTGATGATTTCAATTTGTTCGCCGTTCGCAGCCCAAATCTGGTCGACATCATCCTGCGACAACTCTGGCCGCGCGGCGAGGCCGATTCCGGCGGCGGACCGGCGGGCCGCCATCGGAAACGAGATCGTATAGCCCGCCACCAGCCCAAAACGCTGGTTCAGCGCCAACACCTCGCGCGCGCCATTGGAGGCACCGTTTCGCTGGATGTCTCTTGCGATATGACGCCAACTGATCGCCCCGGTGTTGCGCGCGGCCCAATTGATCATCGGGGCCGATTGGAACATGCCGCGGCCAACATAGGCCTCGACATAGTCGGGGTGATGATTGGTCAGCACCATGGCGTCTTCGGGGTCGCCGAGCCGATTGCGGCCCTGAAACCGGGTATAGGCATAAAGCATCCGGTCGAACCCGAAACCGGCCATGTGGCTGGTGTGGTATTGCCACAGCTCCTCGACCGAGCGCGCGGCCAGATAGGGGGCGAGGGACTTCACCGGCAGGCCCTCTGCCAAATGCCTGTCCGACCTGCACCACATCCTTGCTTTGAATGACAGACCGCCGCGTGTTTTATCACACGGCAGAAGACCCTGTTTACGCCCATGCACTTATCCCCAAACTGGCCAGCATTATAGCGACCAGAAATTGCGGCTGTCGACAAAAAGCTGCAATATCAACGTGGTGGGTGCTATTGGGCAACAAGGTGTCCAGGCGGATCGACAATGGTATTGGGCGAACCTCGCTTCGCAAGCCATTGGGAAATAGGGGCTATTCCTGATTTCAGGCGTTTTGTCGCCCTCATGATTATTTACATAATCATGATTATCGGCCAAACTGAAAGGAAACGTTATGTCTGGTCTTAAGACCTTCGTTTTGCAGGAACTTCTCAAACCGACGATTCGGCGGTTTGGTTCCTTTGCCGCCGGTTATCTTGTGTCGGTCGGCATGGATGACGGCCTCGCGTCTACTATCGAGGCGGCGACCATTGGTGCCGCTCTCTTCGCTGTCGATTTAGTGCTCTCGGCGCTGAATCGCCGGGGATCGTCCCAATGAGTTTGGCGGCGATCCTCGGTGGCGTGAAATTGGTCTCTGGCCTGTTCGGCGCGGCCAGCGCGAACAAGGCTCGCAAGCGGCAAGAATATCTCAACTCCCCTGCGGGCATTCGGGCGCAGTCCGAAGCCGCTGGGTTCAACCCGCTTGTTTTTGCGGGCCAAGCTGGGTCTTTCGGCGCTGGCAATATGGTGACGGGCGGGGAAATTCTCGCCCAAGCCGCCGCCGATTCGGTCGATACCTTTTCGACCGAACGTAATCGGTCGCGCGAATTGCAGATTGCCAACAGCCAGTTGCAAGTCGAGCGGGATCGCTTGAATGAGCAGGTGCGTCAAGCTACCCTTCAGCCGAATGTTCCGGGGATTTATGGCAATGCACGAACTTCTGGCGGTGATTCTGGGCTACCTGATAGGGTTGGCGGTCCTGATTTTGATGGGGACCCTCCTTCTCCATCTGGTCTGAACACCAACGAGGCGGCCTCTTTCAGCTTCGGCGGAATTGATTTTTCAGGTTCCGGCGCCTTTTCGACTGGTGGCACCGTCGAAGATGCGCTCGGCGACTCCGAGGTTGTTTCGACGTTCATGGCTCCGGTTCTTGCCGGGGACGCTATCGGTCATACACTTGACCTGAACCGGCGCAATCGCCGTGAAGACGCCTTTTTCCGCGATCTGTATTACAACGTTCATCCGGAACGGTTTCCGGATCGTCAGCAAGCTGAACGCGCGCTGACAATTTACGGACCGTATATGCGGTCGCGTGAGGCGGAACGCCAAACCAGAAATACACCATTCCACTGAGGGGCTTAGCCCCCCTACCCTTCTCAAAGGAGACTCTACTTATGTCTAAATACATGAAACCTCGTGCGCGCCGTTCGGAAGCCCGCACAATTGCCGGTCGTTTCCGTGGCGGGAAACTCGCGCCCGTCGGCGCACACGCCTTTCGTGAGAGCGAAAGCGGCTCGGTGATGCAATCGGTCCATTTTGAATTGGACCCTATTCCGGGGCGCATGATCACTCCCATCACGGCTGAGCTTGTTTCTGTGTTCGTCCCCGTTCAAGCTATTGACGCTTTGAAGAATCCAACCGACGACTATCCCGGCAATGCCGAGGTTATCCGTCAGAAACTTCTTTCGGGCGTTCCGCTTTTCGATCTCGAAGAGGAGAATGAAATCTCGAAGCGGCTTGGTATTGTTCCGCGCTCGATTGACGGGGTCAAGTATGTCAATGAGGCGGCTCGCCTCGCGCACAACGCTGCGGTGAATTATCTGCGGCGGCGTAAATTTGTCGATGCGGTTCAGTTGGATGCGAGTTCGACGGCTATGACACCGGCCCTTATTGCTCAGACTGTGCTCGACCGCCTGAATGGGGTTCTTGACCCCGAGAATCGTGTGAATGGGCTTGTGAATTTGGACCTCGAGGGTCAGGCGAATGTTTCGGGGATTCTCGTCAAGCAGAATCCCACTGCTGATACGAATGCCGGTCCCATGTATGAACTCTCTCCGGACGGGGTTTTCCTTCGTGGGACCGGCAATATTTCGGGGGTTGATCCCAATTCGACCCAGTCGGTGTTTATTCAGGCCAATTCTATCGGTGTCCCGGAAGTTTTCGCAGAATTGGCTGGGTCTCAAACGTCCTTTTCGACGAAAGACCTCTACAACGCGGAGCGTATGGACGCCCTAACGCGTGAGATGCGGCAAATTGTCGATGACAATCCGGAACACGGTCAGGAACTGGTTACTCGGTTTGCGCATGGCCTCTCCATGGACGTGGGTAAGCAACCGATTGTCGTTTATGAGCGGCAGGTTATGTTCGGCATGGATCAGCAGCCTGCGATGGATGGTGCCAATCTTGGCGTCTCGATCACGAATTCGGTTGCCAAGGTCGAATTCGCCGCGCCTATTCCGGCGACGGAATTTGGAGGTATTCTTATTACCTTCGCGGCGGTCAAGCCCGATGAGGCGCTCGCCTCGCAGCCGCATCCGTTCCTTTCGGATACGTGGGGCGCTACCAACTACGTGGCCGATGAAATGGCCATTGACCCGGTTCCCGTTACCATCCGTGAACTGGACGGCGATTGTGCTCAGATCGATGAGGGCACGGTTGCGCTTTATGTCGCCAATAATGGCCTCAAGCGCACGTATATCAATTACGGTTTCAACAGGGCGCTTGATCCGACCACGGTTGCGGCGAAGTCGGCCATTTGGCAGCTTGAAGTTCCTATGTCGGTCACGCCGGAAAGCGTGATCTATCCCGAGGACCTCGACCACTATCCGTTCGCTGACAATCTGGCGGAGGTCTGCACCTATACGTGGCGGTCCGTCGCTTCGGTCAACACCCCGATCATCTTCGGCCCGACACCGGTCGAGGAACTCGCTCAAATCGAAACGGATAACATTTTCCAAGACGCCTAAGGCGTTGAAATCATGGGCAGGGGAACCTCCCTGCCCTGCTCCTGAAAGGATAAAATCATGAAAATCTCTCAACTTGCGTCGGCCAAGGTCTTGGTCGGTAAAGACGGCGGCGAAATTCGTTTCGCCGATGGCAATGGCGATTTGATTCCGCTCGGTGTTCCCGCCGGTGTCCATCTGGGCCGTGAACTTTTCGACGGTCTTCCCGCCGATTGGGATGTTGATCCGGGTTCTGGGGTCACCATTCTCGCGCCGGCTGGCGAGCGCGCCTCGCGTATGCGTATGGGCGCGGTTGCCTATCAGTCCGGGGCTAACCCGGATTATCGGCCCTCGTCTGCCGATGCGGATCGGCGGCGGCTTGAGATGCTTGTCCAGCAGTCGAACCGCCGTTCGCAGCGCCTCGAGCAGCGTCTTGAAAGTCTTGCGCGGCTTTCCGAGCGCGTCCCTTCTGAGCCGCTCGAACTGATTGATGACGGCGATCAACCTTCGGTTGAAACGGCAGAAACCGCGGTACAACCTCCGGTTGAAAGCGCGCCGATCTCCACGACCAACGGCGCGGCTGATGCGTCCACAATTTAAAAATGGTGGGGCGGCAAGCCGCCCCTCCCTCTTCGTGGATCAGATGCAAAAACAAGGATTTGAACTTGTGACTATCGCAGAAATTATGTCCCGCGCCCGATCTTTTTTCGGGAAGCGGGATGCGGGGCAGGCCCGTAAGCGCCAGACGCGCTACACCTACACCGATGGCCCGATGTATTACCTCGGTCAACAGATCGTCCGTGCGATGCAGGACGCGGGCTATCCCGCGAAGATCGTGGAATGTTATCGGCCCCCGACGCGGCAGAACGACCTTTTTTCTCTTGGGCGGTCTAAGGCGCGTGGGTGGGAAAGCCCTCACCAGTTCTATGAGGCGGTCGATATTGTCCACGATACCCGTGGATGGGACGTAGGCCCGGAATTTTGGGATACTCTCGCTTCCTGTGTTCGGATCGTCGCTGAACGCTTCGGCGTCGATCTCGAGCATGGCCATTTCTGGACCTTCAAAGACTCGGCGCACGTCGAGTTGAAGGATTGGCGGGTGTTCCGTGAGGTTATCCGCCAGCGGTGGCGGCTTGACGTCGATGATTGGAACCGCGCCAGGATGGATGATCCTTTGCTTGCGGTGCCGATGCCTACCCCGACGCCTCCGACGCAATCGGAACGTGCGGCCCGCTTTCAAGCGGTTTTGCCGGATGTTTGGCGGTCTTTGCCGGATGTTTGGCGGTCGATTTCTCCCCGTCAACGCGCGGGCCTAGAGGGCAGCTAGGCCCGCCGTCGCGCGCCCCGGTTTTGGTCTCAACACCGGGGCGCGCGTTAACTGCGCCCCTCCCTTGCTCCAGCATGCATTTAGTGAAACCCGGACAAAAAACGATGTGCTCTCGACCGATCACCCATGATGGAAAAACCTTTTCCTGCCGCACCTGTGACGATTGCATTTCTTCTCGCAAGATGGACTGGGTTTGCCGCGCGATGGCGGAACTGGCAACGATGGGCAACGCTATCGTTATTCGCCTCAGCTATGCCGATGGCGATGATGGCCAGACGCCTGACGGCGCAAAAACCTTTCGTTACAAGGACGTGCAGGGCTTTCTTGCGCGCTTGCGCAAAGCGTATTCTGACAAATACGGCAAGACTGGCGAGATTTCTTATCTCGTCGCCGGTGAGCGCGGTTCCAAGCGTGGCCGCGTTCATTATCACATGATCCTTTTCAGCGTCCGCCCTCTCGACGTTCTTGGCGAGTGGTCCAGCTTCGTTGGGAAGAAACTCGACGCTCCGTGGATGGATAGTAATATCCATTGGTCCCTCTGGCCTCATGGCTCGGTTTATCTGCAAGTCCCCGATGCTGGGGGCGTCTCCTACGTGCTGAAATACGCTCTCAAGGATCAATTTTCCGTCCAGAAGTCCAAGGGAACTAAGCGGTTCTCCAAGGCGGAAAACACCGCCGCCGGTATTTTTCGCATGTCGAAAAAGCCGCCCCTTGGGCTTCGGTTTGTTGAGGCACAGCTTGCGCGCTGGTCCGATCTTCGGGCCGTGCCGCCTTCTCTCACGATCTCCGTTCCCGGTATTCGCGGGTACTGGCACCCTCTGGGCCTTATCCGTGAGGCGCTTCTGAGCGGCCTTCATCGGATCAACAATGAAATCCGCGAAGAAACCGGGCGGGATGCCCCTCAGTGGTCAACACTGTTGGCCGGTGTTTCACAAGATTTGGAGTCAAATCTAACTGATTTTGAGGCGCTCGTTTACGGGCCGCTCGAAATCTCTCAACTCAGCGAGGAACAACATGAGCAGGAATTCCAGAAATTCACGGCGCAATTCGAGACGGGACAGGCGGCAAGAGAACGCGCCGCGCGTATCAGGGACACGCGCCGCACCTGTGGCGGCGTCCGTGTCTGCGCGGCCTGTTATCGGGGCTTCGACACGGCTCAACGCCTCGAACTGGCTGCGTGGCAGGCGCGAACGCGACGTGACCACGAAAACAGCCGGTCTCCCCTCGAACTCGACGCATGGTTCCGAGCATTCCACAAGGGCAATCCCTACTGTCTCACCAAAGACGGTCCCGCCTTCCGAAAAGCCTTCGACGCATGACAATCGTCATTCGCCTCAAGATGAGCCGCGCGACGACAGGCCACATTGTAAGGAAAGGCCCGATCCGGCTGAGGCTCGTAAGGGGTCCGGTGGCTCTCGCGCCTTTATTCCTTGGCGCGGCACTGAGCGAGGATGTAAGCGTTAGACAGAAATTCGTGGGCACCACGCGCGCCACGCCGCATTTCCCGGTCTAAGCGAAAATCCCTAACACTAGACCAGGGCGGCTCTGCCGCCCTAGTCGGGTTCCGCTCGATGCCGTCGCCGTTTGCAGCGGGGACCGCTGACTATGTATTAGGCGCTGTGTCGGGGTGGGGTTCCCCTGAAAGGGGTGCCCCGACACTCCCCCGAAGGGCCGTCCGCTTGTGTGAACATCAGAAAGTCCTTGACACGGTGAAACTAGCTCCCGTAAGGGTGGTCTATATCTAGCGGCGTTCGCTAGATGTTGTGTCGAATCATAGTCATGATTATCGGCCAAACTGAAAGGAAACGTTATGTCTGGTCTTAAGACCTTCGTTTTGCAGGAACTTCTCAAACCGACGATTCGGCGGTTTGGTTCCTTTGCCGCCGGTTATCTTGTGTCGGTCGGCATGGATGACGGCCTCGCGTCTACTATCGAGGCGGCGACCATTGGTGCCGCTCTCTTCGCTGTCGATTTAGTGCTCTCGGCGCTGAATCGCCGGGGATCGTCCCAATGAGTTTGGCGGCGATCCTCGGTGGCGTGAAATTGGTCTCTGGCCTGTTCGGCGCGGCCAGCGCGAACAAGGCTCGCAAGCGGCAAGAATATCTCAACTCCCCTGCGGGCATTCGGGCGCAGTCCGAAGCCGCTGGGTTCAACCCGCTTGTTTTTGCGGGCCAAGCTGGGTCTTTCGGCGCTGGCAATATGGTGACGGGCGGGGAAATTCTCGCCCAAGCCGCCGCCGATTCGGTCGATACCTTTTCGACCGAACGTAATCGGTCGCGCGAATTGCAGATTGCCAACAGCCAGTTGCAAGTCGAGCGGGATCGCTTGAATGAGCAGGTGCGTCAAGCTACCCTTCAGCCGAATGTTCCGGGGATTTATGGCAATGCACGAACTTCTGGCGGTGATTCTGGGCTACCTGATAGGGTTGGCGGTCCTGATTTTGATGGGGACCCTCCTTCTCCATCTGGTCTGAACACCAACGAGGCGGCCTCTTTCAGCTTCGGCGGAATTGATTTTTCAGGTTCCGGCGCCTTTTCGACTGGTGGCACCGTCGAAGATGCGCTCGGCGACTCCGAGGTTGTTTCGACGTTCATGGCTCCGGTTCTTGCCGGGGACGCTATCGGTCATACACTTGACCTGAACCGGCGCAATCGCCGTGAAGACGCCTTTTTCCGCGATCTGTATTACAACGTTCATCCGGAACGGTTTCCGGATCGTCAGCAAGCTGAACGCGCGCTGACAATTTACGGACCGTATATGCGGTCGCGTGAGGCGGAACGCCAAACCAGAAATACACCATTCCACTGAGGGGCTTAGCCCCCCTACCCTTCTCAAAGGAGACTCTACTTATGTCTAAATACATGAAACCTCGTGCGCGCCGTTCGGAAGCCCGCACAATTGCCGGTCGTTTCCGTGGCGGGAAACTCGCGCCCGTCGGCGCACACGCCTTTCGTGAGAGCGAAAGCGGCTCGGTGATGCAATCGGTCCATTTTGAATTGGACCCTATTCCGGGGCGCATGATCACTCCCATCACGGCTGAGCTTGTTTCTGTGTTCGTCCCCGTTCAAGCTATTGACGCTTTGAAGAATCCAACCGACGACTATCCCGGCAATGCCGAGGTTATCCGTCAGAAACTTCTTTCGGGCGTTCCGCTTTTCGATCTCGAAGAGGAGAATGAAATCTCGAAGCGGCTTGGTATTGTTCCGCGCTCGATTGACGGGGTCAAGTATGTCAATGAGGCGGCTCGCCTCGCGCACAACGCTGCGGTGAATTATCTGCGGCGGCGTAAATTTGTCGATGCGGTTCAGTTGGATGCGAGTTCGACGGCTATGACACCGGCCCTTATTGCTCAGACTGTGCTCGACCGCCTGAATGGGGTTCTTGACCCCGAGAATCGTGTGAATGGGCTTGTGAATTTGGACCTCGAGGGTCAGGCGAATGTTTCGGGGATTCTCGTCAAGCAGAATCCCACTGCTGATACGAATGCCGGTCCCATGTATGAACTCTCTCCGGACGGGGTTTTCCTTCGTGGGACCGGCAATATTTCGGGGGTTGATCCCAATTCGACCCAGTCGGTGTTTATTCAGGCCAATTCTATCGGTGTCCCGGAAGTTTTCGCAGAATTGGCTGGGTCTCAAACGTCCTTTTCGACGAAAGACCTCTACAACGCGGAGCGTATGGACGCCCTAACGCGTGAGATGCGGCAAATTGTCGATGACAATCCGGAACACGGTCAGGAACTGGTTACTCGGTTTGCGCATGGCCTCTCCATGGACGTGGGTAAGCAACCGATTGTCGTTTATGAGCGGCAGGTTATGTTCGGCATGGATCAGCAGCCTGCGATGGATGGTGCCAATCTTGGCGTCTCGATCACGAATTCGGTTGCCAAGGTCGAATTCGCCGCGCCTATTCCGGCGACGGAATTTGGAGGTATTCTTATTACCTTCGCGGCGGTCAAGCCCGATGAGGCGCTCGCCTCGCAGCCGCATCCGTTCCTTTCGGATACGTGGGGCGCTACCAACTACGTGGCCGATGAAATGGCCATTGACCCGGTTCCCGTTACCATCCGTGAACTGGACGGCGATTGTGCTCAGATCGATGAGGGCACGGTTGCGCTTTATGTCGCCAATAATGGCCTCAAGCGCACGTATATCAATTACGGTTTCAACAGGGCGCTTGATCCGACCACGGTTGCGGCGAAGTCGGCCATTTGGCAGCTTGAAGTTCCTATGTCGGTCACGCCGGAAAGCGTGATCTATCCCGAGGACCTCGACCACTATCCGTTCGCTGACAATCTGGCGGAGGTCTGCACCTATACGTGGCGGTCCGTCGCTTCGGTCAACACCCCGATCATCTTCGGCCCGACACCGGTCGAGGAACTCGCTCAAATCGAAACGGATAACATTTTCCAAGACGCCTAAGGCGTTGAAATCATGGGCAGGGGAACCTCCCTGCCCTGCTCCTGAAAGGATAAAATCATGAAAATCTCTCAACTTGCGTCGGCCAAGGTCTTGGTCGGTAAAGACGGCGGCGAAATTCGTTTCGCCGATGGCAATGGCGATTTGATTCCGCTCGGTGTTCCCGCCGGTGTCCATCTGGGCCGTGAACTTTTCGACGGTCTTCCCGCCGATTGGGATGTTGATCCGGGTTCTGGGGTCACCATTCTCGCGCCGGCTGGCGAGCGCGCCTCGCGTATGCGTATGGGCGCGGTTGCCTATCAGTCCGGGGCTAACCCGGATTATCGGCCCTCGTCTGCCGATGCGGATCGGCGGCGGCTTGAGATGCTTGTCCAGCAGTCGAACCGCCGTTCGCAGCGCCTCGAGCAGCGTCTTGAAAGTCTTGCGCGGCTTTCCGAGCGCGTCCCTTCTGAGCCGCTCGAACTGATTGATGACGGCGATCAACCTTCGGTTGAAACGGCAGAAACCGCGGTACAACCTCCGGTTGAAAGCGCGCCGATCTCCACGACCAACGGCGCGGCTGATGCGTCCACAATTTAAAAATGGTGGGGCGGCAAGCCGCCCCTCCCTCTTCGTGGATCAGATGCAAAAACAAGGATTTGAACTTGTGACTATCGCAGAAATTATGTCCCGCGCCCGATCTTTTTTCGGGAAGCGGGATGCGGGGCAGGCCCGTAAGCGCCAGACGCGCTACACCTACACCGATGGCCCGATGTATTACCTCGGTCAACAGATCGTCCGTGCGATGCAGGACGCGGGCTATCCCGCGAAGATCGTGGAATGTTATCGGCCCCCGACGCGGCAGAACGACCTTTTTTCTCTTGGGCGGTCTAAGGCGCGTGGGTGGGAAAGCCCTCACCAGTTCTATGAGGCGGTCGATATTGTCCACGATACCCGTGGATGGGACGTAGGCCCGGAATTTTGGGATACTCTCGCTTCCTGTGTTCGGATCGTCGCTGAACGCTTCGGCGTCGATCTCGAGCATGGCCATTTCTGGACCTTCAAAGACTCGGCGCACGTCGAGTTGAAGGATTGGCGGGTGTTCCGTGAGGTTATCCGCCAGCGGTGGCGGCTTGACGTCGATGATTGGAACCGCGCCAGGATGGATGATCCTTTGCTTGCGGTGCCGATGCCTACCCCGACGCCTCCGACGCAATCGGAACGTGCGGCCCGCTTTCAAGCGGTTTTGCCGGATGTTTGGCGGTCTTTGCCGGATGTTTGGCGGTCGATTTCTCCCCGTCAACGCGCGGGCCTAGAGGGCAGCTAGGCCCGCCGTCGCGCGCCCCGGTTTTGGTCTCAACACCGGGGCGCGCGTTAACTGCGCCCCTCCCTTGCTCCAGCATGCATTTAGTGAAACCCGGACAAAAAACGATGTGCTCTCGACCGATCACCCATGATGGAAAAACCTTTTCCTGCCGCACCTGTGACGATTGCATTTCTTCTCGCAAGATGGACTGGGTTTGCCGCGCGATGGCGGAACTGGCAACGATGGGCAACGCTATCGTTATTCGCCTCAGCTATGCCGATGGCGATGATGGCCAGACGCCTGACGGCGCAAAAACCTTTCGTTACAAGGACGTGCAGGGCTTTCTTGCGCGCTTGCGCAAAGCGTATTCTGACAAATACGGCAAGACTGGCGAGATTTCTTATCTCGTCGCCGGTGAGCGCGGTTCCAAGCGTGGCCGCGTTCATTATCACATGATCCTTTTCAGCGTCCGCCCTCTCGACGTTCTTGGCGAGTGGTCCAGCTTCGTTGGGAAGAAACTCGACGCTCCGTGGATGGATAGTAATATCCATTGGTCCCTCTGGCCTCATGGCTCGGTTTATCTGCAAGTCCCCGATGCTGGGGGCGTCTCCTACGTGCTGAAATACGCTCTCAAGGATCAATTTTCCGTCCAGAAGTCCAAGGGAACTAAGCGGTTCTCCAAGGCGGAAAACACCGCCGCCGGTATTTTTCGCATGTCGAAAAAGCCGCCCCTTGGGCTTCGGTTTGTTGAGGCACAGCTTGCGCGCTGGTCCGATCTTCGGGCCGTGCCGCCTTCTCTCACGATCTCCGTTCCCGGTATTCGCGGGTACTGGCACCCTCTGGGCCTTATCCGTGAGGCGCTTCTGAGCGGCCTTCATCGGATCAACAATGAAATCCGCGAAGAAACCGGGCGGGATGCCCCTCAGTGGTCAACACTGTTGGCCGGTGTTTCACAAGATTTGGAGTCAAATCTAACTGATTTTGAGGCGCTCGTTTACGGGCCGCTCGAAATCTCTCAACTCAGCGAGGAACAACATGAGCAGGAATTCCAGAAATTCACGGCGCAATTCGAGACGGGACAGGCGGCAAGAGAACGCGCCGCGCGTATCAGGGACACGCGCCGCACCTGTGGCGGCGTCCGTGTCTGCGCGGCCTGTTATCGGGGCTTCGACACGGCTCAACGCCTCGAACTGGCTGCGTGGCAGGCGCGAACGCGACGTGACCACGAAAACAGCCGGTCTCCCCTCGAACTCGACGCATGGTTCCGAGCATTCCACAAGGGCAATCCCTACTGTCTCACCAAAGACGGTCCCGCCTTCCGAAAAGCCTTCGACGCATGACAATCGTCATTCGCCTCAAGATGAGCCGCGCGACGACAGGCCACATTGTAAGGAAAGGCCCGATCCGGCTGAGGCTCGTAAGGGGTCCGGTGGCTCTCGCGCCTTTATTCCTTGGCGCGGCACTGAGCGAGGATGTAAGCGTTAGACAGAAATTCGTGGGCACCACGCGCGCCACGCCGCATTTCCCGGTCTAAGCGAAAATCCCTAACACTAGACCAGGGCGGCTCTGCCGCCCTAGTCGGGTTCCGCTCGATGCCGTCGCCGTTTGCAGCGGGGACCGCTGACTATGTATTAGGCGCTGTGTCGGGGTGGGGTTCCCCTGAAAGGGGTGCCCCGACACTCCCCCGAAGGGCCGTCCGCTTGTGTGAACATCAGAAAGTCCTTGACACGGTGAAACTAGCTCCCGTAAGGGTGGTCTATATCTAGCGGCGTTCGCTAGATGTTGTGTCGAATCATAGTCATGATTATAGGACTTACGCATACGAGAATCAGAAAGGCCTAACCAAGTGCGTAACCTGCCCCCCGCACCGTGCGGATCGGATCGTCATAGGCGCCAGTGGTCTTCAACGCCTTGCGCAGACGACCCACATGCACATCGACCGTTCGGCTATCGACATAGATGTCCCGCCCCCAAACCCGGTCGAGCAATTGCTCACGGCTCCAGACCCGGCCCGGACGTTCCATGAACGCGGTCAGAAGTCGAAACTCGGTCGGTCCAAGGGTGACGGTATCGCCCGAGCGGTACACGCGATGCTCGGCCATATCGAGGACGATATCCTCGTATTCCAGTTGCTCGCCAACTGCCGCCGGGCGCGTTCGGCGCAGCTGAGTGCGCAGACGCGCCAACAGCTCGGCCACCGAATACGGTTTGACCACGTAGTCGTCGGCTCCGGTTTCAAGGCCGCGCACGCGGTCAACCTCTTCCGATCGCGCCGAGAGCATGATGACCGGGATCTTGGACGTCTCGGGCGCGGTCTTGAGTTGTCGGCACACTTCAATCCCAGAGACATTGGGCAGCATCCAGTCCAGAACGATCAGGTCCGGCGGCGTTTCCTTGACCATGATCAGGGCCTCGTCCCCTGCCCCGGCGGTCATGACGGAATAGCCCTCGGCGCGGATATTGTAGGCCAACACCTCGCGCTGTGCGGGTTCATCCTCGACCACGAGAACCAGCGGTTCGCCTGCCATGGGTCAATCCTCCTCGACCTGCGTGCCGAAGGACGAGCTATCGCCTTTTTCGCGCTCTTCATCCGGGTATGCACCGTTCACCAGATACATCACCTGTTCGGCGATGGTTGTAACGTGGTCGCCCATACGTTCGATGTTCTTGGCCATGAAATGCAGATGCATACAGGCGGTAATATTGCGGGGGTCTTCCATCATGAAGGTCAGGTATTCGCGGAACAGCGCGGTATACATCTGGTCCACTTCCAAATCGCGTTCCCGCACATCCGTGGCCAGGTCGGCATCGCGCTGGATATAGGCGTCCAGCACATCCTTGAGCATCAGTTCAACCTGGCGTGCCATGCGCCGCAGCCCGGGCGCAGATCCAGAGATCTGCTGCATCTGCATGACGACACCAGCCCGTTTGGCGATGTTCTTGGCATAGTCGCCGATCCGCTCAAGGCTGGCCGAGACGCGGAACACGGTCAGCACGGTGCGCAGATCCCCGGCGGTCGGCTGGCGCAGCGCAAGGATGAGCGCTGCGGATTCATTCACCTTCTCTTCCAGCGCGTCGATGGCGAGGTCGCCATTGCGCACCTTCTTGGCCAGATCTTCGTCGCGCATTTCCAGCGCGGTGGCGGCATCGACGATCGCATCCTCGACAAGCCCGCCCATTTTCATGATGAGCGCTTGAATCGCCTCCAGATCGCGGTCGAAAGAGGCAACGATATGTTCGTTCTGTTCCATGTCGGACAGTCCTTTCCTCAGCCGATACGGCCGGTGATGTAGGATTCGGTGCGCGAATCTTGCGGATTGGTGAAGATCTGGCTGGTGTCGCCGTATTCGACCAATTCCCCGAGGTGGAAAAAGGCCGTCTTCTGGCTGACGCGGGCGGCCTGCTGCATCGAGTGGGTCACGATCACCACCGAGAACCGTTCGCGCAATTCGTCGATCAGCTCCTCGACCTGTGCCGTGGCAATCGGGTCAAGCGCCGAACACGGCTCGTCCATCAACAGCACTTCGGGGCCGGTCGCCACGGCCCGCGCGATACACAGGCGCTGCTGCTGGCCACCGGACAGGCCGGTGCCGGGCTGGTCCAGACGATCCTTGGCCTCGTCCCACAGGGCAGCGCGTCTCAGGGATTTCTCAACGATTTCATCGAGTTCAGCCTTGTTGCGGGACAGGCCGTGGATGCGCGGGCCATAGGCCACATTGTCATAGATCGACTTCGGAAACGGGTTGGGCTTCTGGAACACCATGCCGACCTTGGCGCGCAGTTGCACCGGGTCGACCTTTGCGTCGTAAATATCTTCGTTGTCGAGCAGGATGTCGCCGGTCACGCGGCAGATGTCGATGGTGTCGTTCATCCGGTTCAGGCAGCGCAAGAAGGTTGACTTGCCGCAGCCCGAAGGGCCGATGAAGGCGGTGACCGTCTTGTCGAGGATTTCGACATTCACCGACTTAATGGCATGGGTCGTCCCGTAGTAAACATCTACGTCACGGGCGGCGATTTTGAGGTCTTGGTTGTCCACGGCGCGCTCCAGCACTCTCATATCGTTCATTTTTTCGGTTCCTTCGGCGGGCCTACCAGCGGCGCTCAAAACGGCGGCGCAGGATGACTGCCATTGCGTTCATGAAAACAAGGAACAGCAACAGCACGATGGTCGCCCCGGAGGCCCGTTCCACGAAAGCCGGATCGGCCCGCTGTGTCCAGTTATAGACCTGCACCGGCAGGGCCGAGGTCGGGTCGAACAGTCCTTCCGGCGGCGCTGCCGGGAATTCCCGCACGAAGGCCACCATACCGATCAGCAACAGCGGCGCGGTTTCGCCAAGCGCCTGTGCCAGCCCGATGATCGTGCCGGTCAGAATGCCGGGCATCGCCAGCGGCAGCACATGGTGAAACACCGACTGCATCTTGGACGCGCCAAGGCCAAGTGCGGCATCGCGGATCGACGGGGGCACGGCGCGCAGCGAGGCCCGTGTTGCAATAATGATCGTCGGCAAGGTCATCAGCGTCAACACAAGACCGCCCACCACCGGGGCCGATTGCGGCAGGCCAGCGAAGTTGATGAAGATGGCCAGACCGAGGATCCCGAACACGATCGACGGCACCGCGGCGAGGTTCGAGATATTCACCTCGATCGCATCGGTGAAGCGGTTTTGCGGGGCGAATTCCTCCAGATAGATCGAGGCGGCCACACCGATGGGAAGCGCCAGGGCCAGCACCACCAGCATCATGTAGAACGACCCGAGGATCGCCACGCCAAGCCCGGCGGCCTCCGGGCGCTGCCCCGAGGCGTCGGGATTGGTGATAAAGGCCCAGTTGAACCGGGTCGCCATGATCCCGGCATCCGCCATGCGTTGCGCCAGTTGCAGCTGAGCCGGCGTCACGTTGCTGTCAAGCTCGGCGCTTGCCATCGTCACGCGGCCCTTGAAATACCCGTCGATCCGGCCATTGGCCAGCATTTCCAGATCGACCGTCTGGCCAACCATTTCGGGGTTGTCGAGGACCGAGCGGCGCAATTGGGCCGGGGCTTCCTGACTGATCATCGCCATCAGGGCTTGGGGGCTGACACCCTCCATCGAGATGTCCTGATCTTGCAGGTAGGTATAGAGTGACTGTGCCAGCAACGGCGCGTAGCCGAAGGTGGTCACGCGGCTCATCTCGTCGGCGTCGCGGTTGCCATCGGGGTCAAGGCGGTCTGCCGTCAGCTCGACCGGGATCGAGATGTAGGTCTGGCGAAACGCGTTGTAGCCGTTGCCGATGATCGAGATCACAAGCAGCGCCAGCGCAGCGACACCGATGCCGATGGCGGTCAGACCCAGCACACGAAACCGGACCTCGGAGCGGTTGCGGCGTTTGACGCGGTCGCTCGTCCGGTAGAGCGAGCTTTTGCGGGGCGTTTCAGCGGTTGCGTCACTCATTCGTATTCTTCCCGGTATTTGCGCACGATGAAGAGCGCGAGAACGTTCAACCCGAGGGTGATGGCGAACAGGGTCAGGCCAAGGGCGAAGGCCACAAGGGCCTCGGGGCTGGAAAAGTCGGTATCGCCGGTCAACTGGCCCACGATCTTGACGGTCACGGTGGTCATCGCCTCGAACGGGTTCAGGCTGAGCCGGGCCGCGGCCCCTGCCCCAAGCACCACGATCATCGTCTCGCCGATCCCGCGAGAGGTGGCCAGCAGCACCGCGCCCACGATACCAGGCAGTGCGGCGGGCAGGATCACCTGCTTGACGGTCTCGGATTTGGTGGCGCCAAGGCCGTAACTGCCGTCGCGCAAGGATTGCGGCACCGCGTTGATGATGTCGTCGGACAGCGAAGACACGAAGGGGATCAACATGATGCCCATGACGATGCCGGCCGTCGCAACCGAGGCCGAGGACGTACCCAGACCAAGCGGCTGCGCGAAGTAGTCCCGCAGCATCGGACCGACGGTGATCAGGGCGAAAAGACCGTAAACGATGGTGGGGATGCCGGCGAGGATCTCGATCATCGGCTTGGCAACGCTGCGCAGGCGGCTGCTGGCATATTCGGCAAGGTACACCGCCGAAAACAACCCAAGCGGCACCGACACCACGAGCGCGATAAAGGTGATGTAGATCGTGCCCCACAGCAGCGGGATCAGCCCCAGTTCAGACCCACCTTCGAAGGAGGGAATCCATTGGGTGCCGAAGAAAAATTGTTGCCACGGGTAAAGGCGAAAAAAATCGCGTGTTTCGATGATCATCGACAACACGATGCCAACCGTGGTCAGAATGGCGATGGTCGACGCAAGGATCAAAAGCGACAGAACCGCCCGTTCCACGACGTTACGCGCGCGCAATTCCTTGTGGGTGCGCGCATAAGCATAACCCAGGCCAATTGCCGCCAACAAAAGCACCACGGCGTCCATCGCGATCGTGCCGGTGGTTTTCAGAACCCGGTAACGCTGCGCGGCGCGCAATACGTCCGACGAGACCTCGTCGCCGAGCGCAACCCCGATCGAGGCCAGCCGGTCGCGCACGTTGGTAAATTCGGTTCGGATCGTCCGGGCATCTTCGCGGCTGAGCGCCCCCAACTCGACCGCCCGGTCGAGGCCATCGGCCACGCGGCGCACATCAGACATCACAAGGCTGAGTTCGCCAGCACTCTGCGCGGCGGTGTCAGGGATCATGTTGACCACTTGCCGCTGGATGACGACGGGCTGAACCAGCAACCAGACCGACAGCACCAACAGCGCGGGCACGACAGCAAAGAGAAGGACGTTGAGCCCGTAGTAATTGGGCAGGGAATGCAGGCTGCGCGCATCTCCCTCGGCACTGGCCATGGCGCGACGGCGCCCGAGTACGTAGCCGATGGTGCCCAGCACCAAAACAGCGATCACGATCCAAAGTAGCGGCATGTCGGCCTTCCGGTCAGTCGTGCAGGAAAGGAAAAAACGGGGCGGCCAACTCGGGCCGCCCCGTTCAATCAGGTCAGATGATTACATCTGGTCCATGGTGACGCGCTCGGCGACCATGCGCTGCGTCTCGGCCAGTTCCGGGTCGGACACGAGGCCATAGGCAGCCAGCGGGCCGAACGGGCCAGCGATGTCGTCGGACACGAAGAACTCTGCGTATTCCTGCAGGCCGGGGATCACGTCCAGGTGTGCTGCTTTGATGTAGAAGTACAGCGGACGGGACACCGGGTATTCGCCCGAGGCGATGGTCTCGGTCGAGGGGGTCACGCCGTTCATGGTCGCAACTTGCAGGGTGTCGGTGTTGTTCTGGTAGAAGGACAGACCGAACACGCCCAGACCTTCGGGGTTGGCCGCGATGCGGGCCAGGGTCTCGGTGTAGTCGCCGTCGATGTCGGTCGACACGCCGTCGCCGCGGATCGCCATGCAGGATTCTTCAGCCGCGTCTTCGTCGCCGCCGTTGATTTCCAGGATCGCGTCGTAGGCGCCGGTGTCTTCACAACCTTGCAGGATCACGCGCAGGTCGAACACTTCACGGGTGCCGTGACGGGTGCCGGGGATGAAGGCTGCGATGGTCTGGTCGGGAAGATCGGCGTTCACTTCGTTCCAGTTGGTGTTCGGGTTGGCGACCATTGCACCGTCGACGGGCAGTTCGGCGGCCAGGGCCTGGTACCAGTCGGCGGGGGTGAACTGGAACGAGTTGCCGTTGATGTCGGAGGCGAACACGATGCCGTCATAGCCGATGCGGACCTGGATGATGTCGGTCACGCCGTTTTCGGCACAGGTTGCGATTTCCGACTCGCGGATGGAACGCGATGCGTTTGCGATGTCGGTGGTGTTTTCGCCGACGCCTTCGCAGAAGCGACGCAGGCCGGTCGAGGAGCCGCCGGATTCGACGACGGGGGTCGGGAAGTCGAAGTTCTCACCGAAAGCTTCGGCCACGATGGTGGCGTAGGGCAGAACGGTCGAGGACCCGGCGATCTGGATGTTGTCACGGCCCTGGGCAGCGGCAGCGGTGGCGGAAACGGCAGCAACCGCGAGCACCGAAACGGTCAGTTTTGCGAAAGACATATGGATTTCTCCGTTGGATTTTCCTGTCGGAACGCGCTGTCCCGCGCGCTCTCTAGGGCCGTCTATCGGCGGCACGCTATGCTTTTGTGACATCAGCGTAACGGTTTTATGACAGTCAACCGCCCAATCGCGGCTGCCACCCGATGCGAAGATTGCCTGGGGCAAAAACCCCCGCCCATGCTTGCATTTAAGGCGCAGACTGGCCAATCGGCCTTGTGAAAAAATTTTTGGTCTCCCGCGGGCCTGCGCCGGGCCTGCGCTGTGATCGTGTCATACAGCACCGGCAATGTGACAATCGCGCGACTCGCTCGCGGTAGCGGTGTCGTGATTCCCTTGCCTTCGCTGCCCGGGGCCCCTACCCAAACCGCAAACAGCCGTTTGCACCGTAGGACAGGCCATAGACCATGAGCACCTTTGAACGTTACCTGACCGTTTGGGTGGCCCTCGCCATGGCGGCGGGCATCCTGATCGGCAGCCTTGCCCCCGGCCTTGTCGAGGCGATTTCGCTGGCCGAGATCGCGTCTGTCAACCTGGTCGTGGCGGTTTTGATCTGGGCAATGGTCTACCCGATGATGGTGGGCGTCGATCCGGCCTCGCTGTCGGGCGTGGCACGCCAACCAACCGGGCTGGTCATCACGCTGGCGGTAAACTGGTTGATCAAGCCTTTCACCATGGCGCTGCTGGCCGTGGTCTTTTTCGAAAGCGTCTTCGCTCCGTTCATCGCGCCCGAGGATGCTGCGCAATATACTGCGGGCCTGATCCTGCTTGGCGCGGCCCCCTGCACCGCCATGGTTTTCGTTTGGTCGCAACTGACCAAGGGGGATGAGACCTACACGTTGGTGCAAGTCACGGTGAATGACGTGATCATGGTCTTCGCTTTCGCGCCAATCGTCGCCTTCCTGCTTGGCGTTACGGATATCTCTGTCCCGTGGCAAACCCTTGTCCTGTCGGTGGCGCTTTACGTGGTGCTGCCCTTGCTGGCGGGGCTGTTGACCCGCCGCAGATTGGGCAGCGACGCGGCGATTGACCGGTTCAAGGCGCGGGTCAAGCCGTGGTCCGCCATGGGGTTGATCGTGACCGTGGCGATCCTGTTCGCCTTGCAGGGGCAGACCATCCTCGACCGGCCACTGGTGATCGCCCTTATCGCCACGCCGATCATGATTCAGAGCTACGGGATCTTCGCGGTGGCCTATTGCGCGGCGTGGCTTTTGAAGGTGCCGCACCGCGTGGCGGCGCCCTGTGCAATGATCGGCACGTCAAACTTCTTTGAACTTGCGGTGGCCGTTGCCATCAGCCTGTTCGGCCTCGGCTCGGGCGCGGCGCTTGCCACCGTGGTGGGCGTGCTGGTCGAGGTGCCTGTCATGCTCTCGCTCGTGGCCTTCGCCAACCGCACCCGGCCCGGCTTTCGCTGACGCCTAGCTGCGGGGCAGCGTCACCGAGAAGGTGCTGCCCCTGCCCTTTTCGGACGAAATCTTGAGCCGCCCCCGATGCCGGTTCACGATGTGCTTGACGATCGCCAGCCCCAGGCCGGTGCCGCCCATCTCGCGGCTACGGTGGGAATCCACCCGGTAGAACCGTTCGGTCAGGCGCGGCAGGTGCAGGGCCTCGATCCCGTTGCCACGGTCGATCACATCCACCGTGACCACCGGCCCCTTCAGCGCGCCCCGGCCCTCGCCCGCGTGCAGGGCCAAGGTGACGGGGCGCCCTGCCCCGCCATATTTCAAGGCGTTTTCGGCAAGGTTCATGAAAACCTGTGTCAACTGATCCCGATCGCCGCGGATGGTGTAATCTCCGGGCTCTGCCGCGATGGTCAAGGCGCTGCCCTGATCCTCTGCCTGCGGCCTGAGCGTTACCACGACACCGTTGACCAGGGCGTTCAGGTCTACATCCTCTGACGGTCGCAGGCGCTCTTCCGACTCCACGCGGCTCAGCGACAGCAAGTCGCCCACCAGCCGGTTCATGCGGCTCGATTGCTCTTCCATGATCGACAGGAAATGGTCCCGCACCTCGGCGTCCTCGCGGGCCGGGCCGCGCAAGGTTTCGATGAACCCCATCAGGGCAGTCAGGGGCGAGCGCAATTCATGGCTGACATTGGCCACGAAGTCGCGGCGCATTTCCTCGGCATCCTGAAGGTGGCTGACATCGCTGAAATGCAGCAGCACACCGGTGCTCTTGTCCTCGAAGGTCATCGGCGTAACACGGACCCGGAACACTGTTTCGCCTGCCGGATCGGGCTTGGTAAATCGAACATCGCCCCCTTCGACGCCGCGTGACACGGCCTCGATCCGGTCGATCAGGGCGGGTTGGCGCAGGGCGGCGACGTAGCTGCGCCGCATGATCCATGTGCCGAACAGGGCCTCGGCCGCCGGGTTCGCCTCGGCGATCAGCCCGGCCCCGTCAATGAAGATCATCGGATCGGGCACCGCCGCAAGGGCGGCCTTGAGCGTGTCGAGGGACATGGAACTACCTGTGTTGCCGCGCGGGGTCGCCCCCGCCTAGCGGCAAAGCGCGCGATTCGACAATTGGCTTGGCGTCACAGGGCAGCCGCGGCAGCGCACCCGGCGCCGAAATCCGCCTTGAGAATCTCGATATCCTCGATGCCCACGGACACGCGGAAAAAGCCCTCGGTGATGCCCACGGCCTGCCGGTCGGCCTCGGCGATCAACCGATGCGACGAGGTGGCGGGATGCGACACGGTGGTGCCCACATCGCCAAGCGTCGGGGCAAAGGCCACTTCGGGCATGGCCCGCACGAGAGCATTGGCCGCCGCGCGCCCGCCCTCGACCTCGAAGCTGACCATGTTGCCGAATTCACCGTTCAGCAGCTTGGCGGCGCGCTGATGTTCGGGGTGATCCTTGCGGCCGGGATAAATCACGCGCTTGACGCCGGGCTGATCTGCCAGGAAATCCGCCAACTGCGCCGCGTTTTCCTGCGATTTCTGGTAGCGCAGATCGAAGGTGTAAATCCCGCGCTCGGCCAGCCAGCAATCATTCGGGCTGGGGGTCGCGCCCATGGTGATCCAGAACACGCGCATCTTCTCGGAGATTTCGGGGTCTTTTGCCGAGACATAGCCGAGCGTTACATCGGCATGGCCCGCGAGCAGCTTGGTGACCGAATGAATGACGATATCGGCGCCGTGATCATAGGGGCGATACCCCTGCGGCGTGGTGAAGGTGTTATCGACGGCCAGCAGGATGCCGGTTTCCGCACAAATCCGGGCGATCGCCTCCATATCCGCGATGCGCAGGGTCGGGTTCGACATGACTTCGACCAGGATCATTTTCGTCTCGGGCCGGATCGCGGCCTTGACTGCCTCGGGGTCCATCGTGTCCACCAGAGTCGAGGCAATACCGAAGCGGGGCAGATCCTGCGTCATCATCCGCAAAGAGCGGCCATAAAGCTGGTCTCCGCCGATCACGTGATCGCCCTGGCTGAGCAGGCCCATCAACGCGGTGCCTACGGCGGCCATGCCCGAGGCGGTGATGATCCCCCCCTTCCCGCCTTCCATCATGTCTATCTTTGCGGCCAGCAGATCGGCATTCGGATGGCCCTCGCGGCTGTAGGTATAGCCGTGGTCCTTGCCCTCATACTGCGCTTCCAACTGGTCCGGGCTTTCCGAGGAATAGACCACCGAGGGTTGGATCGGGGTCACGACAGGGCGGCTCACCCCCGGCTCCAGCGGCATACGGCGGACGAGGGTCTTGGGCAGGTTGGAACCGTCGGACATGGAAACCTCCTGTAGAAGGGTTGTGGGGAAACTTGGCTGACCTAAATCCAGTGTCAGCGAAAGGTCAAGTCCGGTGCGGCGGGCAGGTCTGCCATAGGCCGGGAAAAATAGGTCATTGATGTTTACCTGCGCACCGTGCCGTTGCCGGTGACAAGATATTTGAACGAGGTCAACTGCTCGGCCCCGACCGGCCCGCGCGCATGCAGTTTTCCGGTCGCGATGCCGATCTCGGCACCCATTCCGAATTCGCCGCCATCGGCGAACTGGGTCGAGGCATTGCGCATAAGGATCGCGCTGTCGAGCCGCTGGAAAAAGCGCTCTGCCGCCGCGTCGTCTTCGGTGATGATCGACTCGGTGTGGTTGGAGCCATAGGTGCGGATATGGTCGATTGCGCCATCTATATCGTCGACCACGCGGGCGGCGATGATCATGTCGAGGAATTCGGTGCCGTAGTCGTCGGGGGTGGCGGGGGTAACACCGTCAATGGCTTGCAGCGCAGCATCGCCCCGCACGTCGACCCCGGCGTCGAGCAGCGCGCGCACCACGCCCTGCCCGATCGTTTCGACCACGTCACGGTGAATCAACAGGCATTCCGCAGCGCCGCAGATGCCGGTGCGGCGGGTCTTGGCGTTCAGCACCACGTCGAGCGATTTCACCGGGTCGGCGGATTTGTCGATATAGACGTGGCAAATGCCTTCGAGATGGGCAAAGACCGGCACGCGCGCCTCTTTCTGGACCAGGCCGACAAGGCCCTTGCCGCCGCGCGGCACAATCACATCGACGGTGTCGGTCATGGTCAGCAATTCCTTGACGGCAGCCCGGTCGCGGGTCGGCACCAGTTGCACCGCATCCTCGGGCAGATCGGCCTTGCGCAGCCCCTCTTTCAGGCAATCGGCCAGCAGGATCGAACTGTGGAAGCTTTCCGAGCCACCCCGCAGAATCACGGCATTACCGGATTTCAGGCACAGCGCCCCGGCATCCGCTGTCACGTTCGGGCGGCTTTCATAAATCACGCCTATGACGCCAAGCGGCGTGCGGACACGGCTGATATGCAGGCCCGACGGCATGTCCCATTCGGTGACGACGGACCCCACCGGATCGTCCTGCGCCGCGACCGAGCGCAGGCCCCCCACGATCGCCTCGATCCGCGCCTCGTCCAGCATCAGCCGGTCCATCATGGCATCGGACAACCCCTTGTCGCGGCCAAATTCCATATCCTTGGCATTGGCGGCGACAATCTCGTCCCGGCGCGCCCAAACCGCATCGGCCGCCTCATTCAGGGCCTTGGCCCTTGCGTCGGCCGGGGCAAAGGCCAGCTCCGCCGCCGCAGCCTTGGCGCGGGTTCCCATCTCGGCCATGAGGGCGGGAATGTTGGCGAGGTCGGTCATGTCGGGCTCCGTGACTGGGGTCGAAATTGGGTATTGTAGCAAAGAAGAGGGATCAGAAGGCCATATCGTCCCGGTGAACAAGCGCGGCCCGGCCCGGATAGCCGAGGATCTCTTCGATCTCGCGCGAGTGGTGGCCGGCGATGGCCATGGCTTCCTCGGCGGTGTAGCGGCTGAGGCCGAGACCGAGGCGGGCGCCAGTCGGGGCCTCTATCGCCACCGGATCGCCGCGCCGAAAACTGCCGGTCACCTGCGTGACCCCGGCAGGCAGCAGGGAATTGCCGCGCCCGAGGGCCGCAACAGCCCCGTCATCGAGGCGTAACGCCCCTTTCGGCTTCATCGCGGCAATCCAGTGCTTGCGGGCGGTCTGCGGATCTTGGGTAACGGTGAACCACGTGGCATTCGCCCCTTCTTCCAGCGCGCGCAGCGGGTTGAGGACCGAGCCTTCGGTGATCGCCATGGCACAGCCTGCGGCGGTGGCAGTGCGCGCGGCCATGAGCTTGGTCTTCATGCCGCCCTTGGACAGGCCCGACCCCGCATCACCTGCCATCGCCTCGATGTCGGGCGTGATCGCGGGGATCACGTCAAAGCGCGTGGCAGCGGGATCGTCCTTGGGGTTGCCGGAATAGAAGCCGTCGACATCCGAGAGGAGCACAAGCTGATCGGCCCCGGCCATGGCCGCCACGTTGGCTGCAAGCCGGTCATTGTCGCCATAGCGAATTTCATCCGTGGCGATGGTGTCGTTCTCGTTCACGATCGGCACCACGCCGAAGCCCAGAAGCGTGCCCATGGTATTGCGGGTGTTGAGGTAGCGGCGGCGGTCGGCGCTGTCTTCCAGTGTGACGAGGATTTGCCCGGTGGCGATGCCATGCGGCGCGAGCGCCTCTTCATAGGCGCGGGCAAGCCGGATCTGGCCCACGGCGGCGGCGGCCTGTGCCTGTTCCAGCGCCAGAACCCCCTGCCCCAGCCCCAGCACCGAGCGACCAAGAGCGATAGAGCCGGACGAGACCAGCACAACATCGGCACCGCGCGCCTTGATCCGGGCGACATCGGCGGCCAGCGAGTGCAGCCAATCGACGCGCAGCGCGCCGGTATCCTTGTCGACCAACAGGGCCGAGCCGATCTTGACGACCAGCCGCCGTGCCGAGGAAAGCGTTACGGCGTCCATCCTTCGGGCGCCTCCTCCTGCTCTTTCTTTTGGCGCAGGCGGTTCGAGTCGATCTTGCCGCGCAGGGCGCGCAACACATCGGTCACGCCGGATTTCGCGACGCCGGACATGGTCATGACCGGGCCAGCCTCGGCCCCGAGCGCAGCTTGCTTTTCGGCCAGTTCCTCGTCGCTCAGGGCGTCGATCTTGTTCAGCACGGTAATGCGAGGTTTGTCGGCCAGCATATGCCCGTATTCTTCGACCTCATGCACGATGGTCCGGTAATCTTCGACCACGTCCTCTGCGGTGGCATCGACCAGATGCAGCAACACCGCGCAACGTTCCACGTGGCCAAGGAAGGTATCGCCAAGCCCCCGGCCCTCATGTGCGCCTTCGATCAGGCCCGGAATATCGGCCACCACGAACTCCACCCCGTCAACGCCGACCACGCCAAGGTTGGGGTGCAACGTTGTAAACGGATAGTCCGCGATCTTGGGCCGCGCATTCGAGGTGGCGGCGAGGAAAGTGGATTTTCCGGCATTGGGCAGGCCAAGCAGGCCCACATCGGCAATCAGCTTGAGCCGCAGCCAGATCGTGCGCTCTACCGCCTCTTGGCCCGAGTTGGCGCGGCGCGGCGCCTGGTTGGTCGAGGTCTTGAAATGCAGGTTTCCAAAGCCGCCATTGCCACCCCGAGCCAACACCACGCGCTGGCCCAGTTCGGTCAGGTCGGCGATCACCGTCTCTTCGTCTTCTTCGAGGATTTCGGTGCCGACGGGCACGCGCAGGATGATGTCGTCGCCATCCTTGCCGGTCCGTTGGTTGCCCATGCCAGGCTGGCCATTCTTGGCGAAGAAATGCTGCTGATAGCGGAAGTCGATGAGCGTGTTCAGCCCATCCACGACCTCGACCACGACGTCGCCGCCGCGCCCGCCATCGCCGCCATCCGGGCCGCCGTATTCGATATATTTCTCGCGCCGGAACGACACGCAGCCGTTTCCGCCCGCGCCCGAGCGGATGTAGACCTTGGCTAGATCGAGGAATTTCATGGTTGTCCGGTTCCCTGCGGGATCTGCCCCGCTTTGAATATGTGGTTAGAGGGAACCGGGCCGAGGCTCAAGCCCCGGCGCACAGGCCCTCAGTCGAGTTTGCGCAGGTAGGTCCAGGTCGGCACCTTGGCGTTGCGCGCGACCGAGAACGCCTCGGCATCGCCCAGATAGGCGAACTTGGCGTTGGTCAGCACGCGGGCCGAGCCCGGATTGTCCTGGAACACGCTGGCGAACATGGTGTCGTTGTTCAGCGGGTTGGCCGCGACCAGGGCCTTGACGGCCTCTGACGCGAGGCCGGTGTTCCACATCGCGGGCGCCACCCAATAGCTGACCTCGGATTGGTTGCGGTCCATCTGTTGCAGGGAGATCATCCCCATCAGCTCGGACCCGCCCTGTTCCGTCGCGTCCATGGCCCACACGAATTCCTTTCGCTCCCCGCGCTGCGCCTTGGCCACCATGGCCTCGGCTGCGCCGGGTGGCAGCGGGTGCGGGATAGAGGTCGTCATTTCGGCAACCCGCTTGTCGGAGGCGTAAAGCTCCAACAGGCCGACATCCGAGGCCCTCAGCGGCCGCAGCACGAAGCGCGGCGTTTCGACAACGGCCTGCCGAACGATGGTTTCCTGTTTCATTCTGCTCCTCCTCAGAAACAGCTCTTCGGGGTCCGGGCCCCGTTTCTGCCCCGTTTGAAAATGGGGATGGAAACGGGTCTCCTCAAGTCCGGGTGCCCCTGAAATGCGCGAAGGGGGACCGGCTGTGGTGCCGATCCCCCTCACAATGTCTTGCAAATAAGGTCCGGCGTTACTCGGCGGCTTCTGCCTCCGGAAGTACGGAAATAAAGGTGCGGCCCTTGAGACCTTTGTGGAAGGTCACGGCGCCTTCGACAGTTGCAAAGATCGTGTGATCCTTGCCCATGCCGACGCCCTCGCCCGGCCACCACTTGGTGCCGCGCTGACGGGCGATGATGTTGCCGGGGATCACTGCCTGACCACCAAATTTCTTGACGCCGAGACGGCGACCGGCAGAGTCGCGTCCGTTCCGGGAGCTACCGCCTGCTTTTTTATGTGCCATGGGTGTCTCTCCTTACTCTGCGAGTTTCGCTTTGGCCTGATCGACCCAGCCTTCGCGCTCGATGCGGCCCTTGAAGGACAGTTTTTCGTCCATCTCGGCGATATCGGCGTCGGTCCATGTGGCGATCTGGGCGAAGCTGGTGATGCCAGCTTCATTCAGCTTCTTTTCAAGCGCTGGGCCCACGCCGGACAGCGCCTTGAGGTCGTCGGCGCCGGGTGCGGCGGCTGCGGCCTTGGGGGCGGCTTTCTTCGCGGGCTTGGCTGCCGGGGCGGCCTCTGCCGATGCGGAAACCGAACCGGCGCCCGCTGCGGCCTTCACACCGGTCGCGTCGCCACCTTCGGCGAGAATATCGGTGATCCGCACAAGCGTCAGCTTCTGACGATGCCCCTTGGTCCGCTTCGAGCTGTGCTTACGGCGACGCTTGACGAAGTGGATGAGCTTTTCGCCCTTGATCTGGTCGATGACGGTGGCTTGAACAGCCGCACCGGCAACGGTCGGCGTGCCGAGAACGGTGGTGTCGCCACCGAGCATCAGCACGTCGTTGAATTGGATGGTTTCGCCAGCATCAGCAGCCAGTTTCTCGACGCGAAGCACGTCGCCGGACTGGACCTTGTACTGCTTGCCACCGGTCTTGAGGACCGCAAACATACACGTCTTCCTTTTCTTGCCGCGCCCTGTGGCCCCCGTTTGCGGGTGTTGGTGCGACCGGTGTCGCGCCTCGGGCAGCGTGCCCTGTTCGGGCATCGGTTAAAAATGACAAACGCCGCCCGAGTCACCATGGGCGGCGAATGAAGCCTGCGTTTGCCCCAGAGCGTCGTTGCTGTCAAGGGCCAAACCCGGTGATCGGGCTACAGGGCCTCGCCGGTCATGAACATCGCCGCCGCCTGCCCCAACCGGCCACTCATCGCAGTAAACACCGCGTCATAGCCTTGAAACAGAACCTGGTTGTAGAGCTGCCCCGCCGAGGTTTCGCAAAAGGCGATATAGGCCGACAGGTCGTCATCGCTGAGGCCGGAATAGGCCATCAACTGAAAGGAATACAGCCACCGTACGGTGTCCTCGCGCAGGGTCGGTTCCTGTTGCCACACCTGAGCCAGCAACTCCGACTCGGGCACGGGGCGCGGATAGGCGCCGCCCTCTGACAAGCCGCTAAGGAAGGCGTAGTTCGAGTTGAGCGAACCCATCACGTTATAGTCGATGAAGCCATTGACCGACGTGAACTCTTCCAACAGGTCAAGGCGCGGGTCGCCATCGGCGCGGTGCTGGTCATAGATCTCGTAGGCTGCCTCCTCGACATCCGGGTCCAGCATCGCGCGCCACGCGGTCAGCTCGCCATCAATAATGCGCCGCCCAAGGGCGCTGTCAAAGAACGCCACAATCGCCGCGGTGTTTTCGCGGGTCAGGCGATCTTCGGGAAAATCGGCGACGAACACCGATTCCAGCGTGCCGGGCGCGTAGAGCCGGTCGACAAAGGCGGACCAGCCGGTGTTGCTGCGGTCGGGGAACAGTTGCTCTTCCAGTCCGGCGGCATCGCGCCGCCCGGCATCGCGCATGATGTCGAGGCTCTCGGACACCCCGATCGACTGAAGCATCGTCTGGGTCCGCGGCGCCAGATCGCTGAGCGCCTGCGCCCCCGCGATGCCCGCAGAGAAAACCATGGTGACCGAAAGACAAAGCGCACGCAGCATTAAAGCGATCCTTTCCACTGTTCAGGCCCGGTGCCTGTGCACGACAATGGGCACGCGGCGACGGGAAATCCAGTGACAGGCCGATCAAATGCCGTTCATCGGCGGGAAAGCGTCAAAACCCCCTTGCGCCCCCCGGCATGACCGTCTAAATCCCCGCTCCACGACCCCTGATTAAGCGCGGAGAGGTGCCGGAGTGGTCGAACGGGGCGGTCTCGAAAACCGTTGTGGGTGCAAGCCCACCCAGGGTTCGAATCCCTGTCTCTCCGCCACTTCCCAGATGGTCGCGATTTAAATTTATCCAATATAGTCAGTTGGTTGGCGCGGAATTCGATCTGCGCCGCACCCGATGCCCCCTTGAAATCAACCAATTCTGCTACACATCTTGCTACACGGCGGGCGGATGTGGAGGGGCGCGATGCAGCTGATGATGCGGGGGAAGACCTGGCACTTGCGGCGGCGTGTGCCGGCCCGGTTCGCCTCGGTGGAGCCGCGGCGTGAGGTCTGGGTCTCGCTCAAGACCGACTCGCTCCAGCAGGCGGCGAAGAAAGCGCCTGCGGTCTGGGACAGCCTTGTCGCGGGCTGGGAGGCGCAGCTGGCGGGCCGGTCTGAGGATGGCGCCGCCCGGCTCGAGGTGGCAAAGGCCATCGCCGCCAGCCATGGGCTGAGCTACAAGCCCGCCCGCGACCTCGAGGATCTGCCGCTGGAAGAGCTGCTCGCGCGGGTGGAGGTACTGCAGCGCCGGGACGGCACGGTGAACACGGTTGCGGCGCCTGCGGTGCTCGGGACGGTGGAGGCGCCCTCGATGACCGTTTCCGAGGCGCTGACCGAGTACTGGGTGCTGACGCCCGACCGGATCCGGGGCAAGAGCGCCGACCAGAAGCGGCGTTGGGAGAACCCGAGGAAAAAGGCCATCCGGAACTTCATCGATGTGGTGGGCGACCGCCCCATCGCGGCGCTGACGCGGGCCGATTTTCTTGACTTCCGGTCCTGGTGGCTGGAGCGGATCGCGGAAGGGAACCTGACGCCCAACTCGGCCAACAAGGACTTGATCCACCTGTCCGATGTCCTGCGGACCGTGGATGAGCTGAAGGGGCTCGGTCTCGACCTGCCCTTGCACAAGCTGATGCTAAAGGAGGGCGACAAGGCGGAGCGGATCCCCTTCTCGGATAACTGGATCCGGGAGAAGCTGCTGGCCGATGGGGCGCTTGCCGGCATGAATGACGAGGCCCGCGCGATCCTGGTCGGGATGATCAATACGGGCTACCGCCCCTCCGAGGCGGCCGGTCTGACCGCGGACCGCATCCGGCTCGACCACGAGGTGCCGCACCTGGTAATCGCGGCGGACGAGACGCGCCAGATCAAGAACAAGACCTCACGGCGCGAGATCCCGCTGACCGGGGTCAGCCTCGAAGTTTTCCGGGCCTTTTCGTCCGGCTTCCCGCATTACCGCGAAAAGCCCGCGACCCTCTCGGCTACGGTGAACAAGTCTCTGCGCGAAAACGGGCTGATGGAGAGCGACAGGCACGTAATGTACAGCCTGCGGCACAGCTTCGAGGACCGGATGCTGCGGGGCCGGATCGATGAGCGCATCAGGCGCGAGTTGATGGGGCACTCCCTCGGTTGCCAGAAATACGGCCAGGGCGGTGGCCTTGCCTTCAAGGCCGGGGAGCTGGCCCGGATCGCGATCGAGGGGGTGTTTCCCTGAGGAGCGCGCGGGCGCGGTCAAGAGCGGCGTGACGGAGTTTGAGCTTGTCGCGTTCAGCCTCGAGGCGGAGGAAGATGGGCAGATAGGCCTCGTCCTGCTCGAGCAGCTCCGCCACCACGCGCAGGGCGTTCTCTATGCGCTCCTCGAGGGATCTCTGCCTGTGCTGCTGGGGACCTCTCGACCTGTCTGTTGGCGCGGCTGCGGTGGAGGTGAACCGGTGCGTGGTTCCGTTTCGCTCGGCGGTTCCGGACGGACTGTCACACGACGCCGCAGGCGTGCAGCCGCGCCGTCCTGTGTTGACATGCCTCTCCCGGTCGCGTGCCATATGCCGCGGTCTCCCCTACGGTGCCGGGAGCTCCGGCACCGTGCTCCGATGTGATCAACCTGCTGCGGGGTGTCCCCGCGTCTCTGAGGGTGATGTAGACTCGGAATTTCGGTTTGGGGGATTTCGGCGGTGCCGACAGTGGTACTGCGTAAGCGGTTCGCCGCCCCCACACTTTCGAGCTGACGTGTGATCTGCGATTCAGAGGCTTCTTTGGTTTGTGGGGAG
>NZ_MNBW01000015.1 GCF_001879715.1 Nioella nitratireducens
CCTCCGAACAGTGTTGAAGCTTGGTAACTCCAACCAACTCGGTCAGGATCGAATGGACAACCTGTTGAAAGCTCACACCTAGAGCGCCAATTTAGGGTGTGTACCTGCGCGCTGTTGAAAGCATTTAGCTGCTCCAATTTTGCAGCGGTCTGAACGGTCTTTGGTACGGCGAGCCATGAATTCGCCCCCGGCTTCTTGCGAGCTATGCGGGATTTTGGGTGATGCGGCCTGATCAGGCGGCGCGGTTTTCAGTGTCGTTTGTGGCAACACCGTCAGTGAATGTGACGCCTTTGATGACCAAAGGCAACTGGTTTGCGCCCTTCAGGCGCCGCCATGTCTTGGCTGCGGCCTGAACGAGCTTGAAGACCATCAGCTTCGCCGTCTTCTGCGACAATGCTCCCTTGGTGCGCACGGTCCGATGTCGGACGGTGGCGAAGACGCTCTCGATCGGGTTGCCCGTGCGCAGGTGATCCCAGTGTTCGCCCGGGAAGTCGTAGAAGGCGAGAAGCGCCTCGCGGTCCTTGGTCAGGCATGTGACCGCCTTGTCGTATTTGGCTCCGTATTTCTCGGCGAAAGTGTCCATGGCGGTTTCCGCTGCGGCACGTGTGTCGGCCTGCCAGATTTCCCGCAGATCGGCCTTCACCGCCGGCTGCATGGATTTCGGGAACTTGTTGAGCACGTTGGCGATCTTGTGGACCCAGCATCTTTGATGGCGCGTGCC
This sequence comes from Nioella nitratireducens, assembly GCF_001879715.1. GTDB lineage: Bacteria > Pseudomonadota > Alphaproteobacteria > Rhodobacterales > Rhodobacteraceae > Nioella > Nioella nitratireducens. The sequence goes on from NZ_MNBW01000015.1 coordinate 722, forward strand.
CGGGAAGACCTCGTCGAGCGCCTTCCAGAACCCCATGGCCCCGTCGCCGACCGCGATCTCGGGAGGCACCGCGAGGCCGCGCGCCTTGATGTCGACCAAGAGCTCCCGCCAGCTCTGGGCACTTTCTCGCAGGCCGACCTGGAAGCCGACGAGTTCCTTCTTGCCTTCCGGTGTCGCCCCGAGAATGACCAGCATGCACTCGGCCTGCGGCTCCATCCGGGCCTGCAGATACACGCCATCCGCCCAGATGTAGACGTATCGACGGGCCGAGAGGTCGCGGCGCTGCCAGCGGTCATAGTCCTGCTGCCACTCCCCGGTCAGCCGCGAGATCACGCTCGGCGACAGGTTCGGTGCATCCTTCCCCAGGAGTGCGGCCAGAGCCTCCTGGAAGTCGCCTGTCGAGATGCCGCGCAGATACAGGACCGGCAGCAGCGCATCGAGGCTACGAGAGCGGCGCGCCCATTTGGGCAGGATTGCCGAGGTGAACCGGATCTTCTGGTCAACTGGCACGTCGGTGGCGCGGTCGCGCACCTTCGGGCGCTGGACGTCGAGCGCCCCGATCCCCGTTTGGATGCTGCGCTCCGGCCCGTAACCATGTCGCACAACGCGCTGGCGGCCGTCCGGCAGGAGGTCTTCTGCGAACTCCGCAACGAAGGCGTCGGCCTCTGCCCGCAGCGCGGCAGCCAGCATGCGGCGCGCACCATCACGGGCAATCTCGGTCAGCGGGTCATCGACAGATTCAGGCTGACGAAGGGCGATGATGTCTGTAATCTTCTCCATGGCGTATCGTTCCTCTTGGAAGTTCTGGCAGGCTTCAGCACCCGCCACGATACGCCACCCTCTCAAACCCCGTCACCCAGTTTCCTGCATAGCTCGCTTCTTGCAGCGACCAGAATGAGTGACCGGTTCTCCCGCTGCACTGCGGCACAAGCATTTTTGCTCGTGCAACATTTTTCACGCTGCGAGCGCGCGCAGCGAAAACTAAAGACTTCTGCAATGGGCTCGTTTGAGACCTTCGCGGCATCCCGCCTTAACGTCGGCAATGGCGTGAAAGGGCGTCTGTGCGCAGATGTTTTGGTCATCCCCATAATGTAGAGATCTCAAGAGTCTTATCGTCCGGGAAGTTTTGCTGTAACGTTCGATCGTCGCGTGAACGGGGACTCTGAGTTGAAACAACCTTCAGATCGTAAACAGGCCTGCGACAAAGTCGATCTGTCCAAGGTCCATTCCTCCGACAGCCGATCTCGGGTCGCTCTGAGTGTTGCCGATATGCCTAGAGACCTAGGCGAGCTGCTGGATAGGGGCCTTGAGGACCATTTCCGTGACCGCTGACATGAAATCTCATTATGCCTGGTTTCGGTCCAAGGTGGAGGAGGCGCTGAATGACCAGCAGGCCGCGACACCTCATTCCAACGTAATGAATCTTGTGCAGGCGGTGATTGATGAGAAGCGCCGCCAACAGTCTTGAACAGTGCGTTCTGGTCTTACCTGGTACCTTCGTGCGTTTCGGGGTGTTTTGGTGGGTTGCCGCCGCTTCTTCTGTCAAAAAAAGTGTTTGCCGATCGGCTGCGTGACTTAGCCTTTGATTCGGACAAGGGCGGGTCGCGCTCGTAATCTGAAATTCTGCACTCACTCTCGTTGCCCAACCTCCGTCATAGCTTTCGGCGGAAACCCCAAAAAGTGTAGAGCGGGCTTTTTGTCCTTTGGAACTCAGACCCTGATCCAAAGGAAAATCCCCATGTCCAAACCCAGAACGGCCAACCCGGCTCTCGCAATCTCCGAAGCCGATCTCGCCTCTGCGCTAGCGCTTATCGGCACAGAGATCCACCACCAACCCCTGCGCAGCTCAGCGCTCGCGCGCGTCATGCGCGAGACGTTTCATGGCAGCGATGCCGGCGGTGCCTGGGACTGGCGTATGGCATATGACCTGATGCAGGCCGCGGCTGTCCAGGTGCTGCTGCGTGGGGACGGCGTGGCAGGTGATGTCGCCGCTGCAAAGCTGCTTGCCTCGCGGCTGCTGACGGAAACCCGCCGCTCCGAGCAGCAGATCCGGCTACAGCAGTTTTCCACGCCGCTGCCAATTGCGGCGCTGGTCTTGCGGGCCACGGCGATCCGCAAGGGCGAGACCGTTCTGGAGCCCTCGGCTGGCACCGGTGCCCTGGCCGCTTTCGCCGCCCGGGCCGGTGCCACGCTTTTGCTCAATGACATCGACCCCTTTCGCCAGCGTCTCCTGCGCGCGGTTTTCGGCGGCGAGGTCACAGGCCATGACGGCGAGCATATCGATGATCTGCTGCAGACCCCGGTTCTACCCGACGTCGTGGTGATGAACCCGCCCTTCGCTTCCTCGGTCGACCGCTCCCGGGACAGGCACATCGCTGCCAAACATCTTATCGCGGCTGCAAAGCGCCTGGCACCAGGTGGGCGGCTGGTGGCGATCATGCCGCCGGGATTCACACCCGAACGCGATGCCGCGCATTGGTCACGCGCCTGCGGTCTCCTGACGCCGCGCTTGGCGTTGACGATGCCGGGGCAGGTCTACCGCAAGCTCGGCACATCTGTCGAAACCCAGCTGATGGTCTTCGACAAGGTGCAGGAGGACGGCGAAATGATCCGCGTCCCTGTGCGGGATCTGGATGAAGCCTTGGCATATGTCGATGCCGTGGCCGCAACACGGACCGAGATGCGCCCGGCCCAACGGGTTGAAGCGATCCCTCACGGGCGGCCGGTTCGTCCAGTAGCTGCCCCACGCAAGACCGCCGGTGCGCCTTTCGCCGCCTCCAAACCCCGCGCCAATGCTGCCATCCCGCTCAGCTTCACAAGCTTCGATGTCCCGCGCGACAACACGCCTGTCTCGGACATCTATGCGCGCTACCGTCCGCAGCGGATCGAGATCGCGGGTGCGCAGGAACATCCCACGCCGCTGGTCGAGAGCATCGCCATGGCCTCTGTCGCGCCGCCGGTGCCCTCAGGCGCGGCCAGTGCGGAATTGCGCCTGCCCGCACGGTTGATCGAGGAGGGACATCTCTCCGAGGCGCAGCTGGAAACCATCATCATGGCGCATGACGCCCATCGGCGCGACCTGCCCGGTCGGTTCGCGATCGATGACGACCAGACCAAGCTGACGCGCGCCGATGATGACCCGGATGCACGAGCCTATCGCCTTGGCTATTTCCTCGGCGACGGCACCGGTTGCGGCAAGGGGCGCGAATGCGCGGGCCTCATCCTTGTCAACTGGCTGGCCGGACGCAGAAAGGCGATCTGGGTCTCCAAATCCGCCACGCTCATCGAGGACGCGATCCGCGACTGGACTGATCTCGGCGGCTCGCCAGCCGACATTCAGCCGCTCTCAAAATGGAAACCCGACCAGCCCATCCCGATGGGCAACGGGATCCTCTTCGTGACCTACGCCACGCTGCGGTCCGCGGGCAAATGCGGCACCACACGGCTGAGCCAGATCCTCGACTGGATGGGCGAAGACTTCGACGGCGTGCTGGCTTTTGATGAGGCCCATGCCATGCAGAATGCGGCGGGGTCTGAGCAGGGCAGGGGGGTCAAACCCTCCCAGCAGGGCCTTGCTGGCCTCCGGCTGCAACTGGCAGCACCCCGCGCTCGCGTCTTCTACATCTCGGCCACGGGTGCGACGAGCGTCCACAACCTCGCCTATGCCGCGCGGCTGGGGCTCTGGGGGCAGGGCCCCGAATACCCTTTCCCGAGCCGCGAGAGCTTTGTGTCGGCGATGGAAGCCGGCGGTGTCGCCGCCATGGAGGTGGTCGCGCGCGATCTAAAGACGCTCGGGCTTTACACAGCGCGTGCCCTCAGCTTCGACGGTGTTGAATACGATGTGCTGGAACACGCGCTGACCCCGGCCCAGATCGAGGTCTATGACGCCTACGCCGGAGCGTTTCGCACCATCCACCACAATCTCGAAGCCGCGCTGATAGCGACCGGCGTCAACGACTCCTCGGGAGAGACCAATGCCTCGGCCGCACGCGCCTCGGCCAAGTCCCGCTTCGAAAGCACGAAACAGCGCTTCTTCAACCATCTCCTGTTGGGCATGAAGGCCCCGACCATCATCCGCGCAATCAAGGACGATCTGGCGGCGGGCAAGGCTTGCGTCATCCAGGTGGTCTCGACGGGTGAGAGCCTGTTGAAGCGTCGGCTTGAGACGATGGACCCGGAGGATGAACTCGTCGAGGGTGCCTTGACGCCGCGCGACTACGTGCTGGGCTACCTCGAACAGGCTTTCCCGATCCATGCCCAAAAGCTCGTGGAGATCGACGGCAATATGGTGGCAGAACCTTTGCGGGATGAGACTGGGGTGCTGGTCGTCTCGCGCGAAGCGCTCGCTTTGCGTGATGCGGCGATGATGGAGTTGATGACGCTGGCGCCGATCCCCTCTGCGCTCGACCAGATCCTCTGGGCCTTTGGCGACGAGGCCGTTGCTGAAGTCACGGGGCGGTCCGTCCGCCCTTTGAAGGCCGAGGATGGTCATCTCTTCATCGAGAAGCGCTCCGCCAGCAGCAATTCCTCCGAGACCCAAGCCTTCATGGACGGCGAGAAGGATATCCTTATCTTCTCCGATGCGGGCGGCACGGGACGGTCCTATCACGCGGCGCAAACGGCGAAGAACCAGAAACGGCGGCGACACTACCTGCTGGAGCCCGGCTGGCGCGCGGATGCGGCCATCCAGGGGCTGGGCCGTACGCATCGCTCAGCTCAGGTCAGCGCGCCCTTCTTCCGCGTCTGCACCTCGGATGTGCATGGCGAGAAACGCTTCACGTCAACTATAGCCAAACGCCTCGACCAGCTGGGGGCCCTGACCAAGGGTCAGCGCGAGACCGGCTCGCAGGGCATGTTCCGCGAGGAGGACAATCTCGAAAGCCCGATCGCGCGGGCGGCACTGCGTGGGTATTTCGCCGATCTTGCCGCCGGGCGCGCTGAGGCGATGAGCTACGAGAGCTTCACCGACTGGACGGCCCTGCGGCTGATCGACAAGGACGGGGTGCTCCTTGAGGAGCTTCCCCCGATCCAGCGGTTTCTCAACCGGGTGCTTGCCCTGCCCATCCACATGCAGAACGCGCTCTTTGCGGAATTCATGAGGCGGATCGCTGATCAGTCTGAGCGGGCGCGGGCGGCGGGCACGCTCGATCTCGGCGTCGAAACCCTGCGTGGCGAAAAGATCGAACAGGTCTCCACAGAGGATCTCTGGACCTGCCCGAAATCCGGCGCCGTGACGCGGATCATCGGGCTCGAGGTGACGGACCCAGTCCATGTCCTGGGCGCCGAAGAGGCCATAGCGCGCAATCCGGACAAGCTGCCGATGGTTAATCGCGCCTCCGGTCGCACGGCGCTCATCTCGGCGCGCCCTATGCAGATGTATGACGAGGACATTGTCACGCTGATGCGCAAGGTGGTGAGGCCAAACGGGTCCAGCTATCTGGAGGAGACGCGGTTTGAGTCTTCTGCCTGGGAAGACATCGGAAGGCCCGAGTTTGCAAGGCTTTGGGATGCCGAGGCAGCGTCCCTGCCAAAAACCACCACGACCAAGCTCTACCTGCTGACCGGGCTGCTGCTGCCCATTTGGAAGGACATTCCGACCACCAATGAGCGCATCTACCGGGTCACGCCCGATGGGGCGACCGCCATGATCGGGCGCACGCTGAGCGAGGAAGGGGCGGCCGCGCTGCGCGCCCGCTTCCTCGTCTCCAACCCGCAAACACCGCAGGAGATGTTGACCGCCGCCCTCGGCACCACCGCGCCTGTCGATCTGGGACGGGGTCTCACCCTGACCCGTCGCCGTGTCGCAGGCGAGATGCGCCTTGAGTTGTGCGGCGTGGACAGGGGCATGATTGATGGCCTCAAGGCCCTCGGCTGCTTCACCGAGATCATCGCCTTCCAGCTACGGGTGTTCCTGCCGCATGGGGACGGGATCGACACGGGAAGCATTCTGGCTCGGATCGTCGGGCAGGGAACCACCAAAGCGGCAGAACAAGCCGCCTGAAAAGTCAAAGCGGGCTTCCGGTCGGGCGTCGCGGATCTGGGTTTCACCAGTCTGCGCTTTCCGGGCGCGCGCAGACCAATGCCACGCCCGGCCCCCCCAACTTCAGACAAGAGGACAGACCCATGACCAATCCCCAGATCGATTATGCCGTAATGGCGGCTCAGTGGCGCGCGGAGCGTGAAACCACCTTGAAGGCATCCCGAGTGGAGCTGCTCGCGCAACTACGTGCGCTTGGCATCAACGAGGTCGCTGCCGAATACGAAGGCTATGGCGACTCCGGCAATGTCGAGGATGTGACGGTGCAGCCTGCAGAGATCCAACTGCCGGAGCCGCTTGCCACAGAGGTTGGCGACTTCGCCTGGTCGCTCGCCTATCACCATCACCCGGGGTTCGAAAACAACGAGGGCGGCTACGGCACGCTGACATGGGACATAGCACTAGACAGCATCATCCTCGATCACGCGGACCGCTATGTCGAATGCTCGCACAGCTATGTCGAGGGGCTGTGAGATGGCCCATCCGCTTCATCATGCTGAAAGCTCTGCCCAGAAATTCGGCGGGGTGCCATCTGACTATCAGTCTGTGCACGATTGGTTTGACGCCTCGAAAGAGCACCTCGCGCTCTTCACGCACCGAGCCATGCGCCACCATGCACAAGGCCTGTTCGAGGCCGAACGTGTCTTCGGCTTGACCCTGACCAATAGCGCGGGTCGGGACATACCCGTGCGCTGGATCGGCGAGCAGCATATCCGCGAAGACTGTCAGGGCCGTATCCCGAGCATGGCGGACTGGCTGCGACGGATCCAGCCCGAGCCATGGATGGCCAATGGCCATATCGACCGGCATTCTGGCGATGAGCCCTGCGGCGACCGAAGGGTCGCCTGGGCCTCCGAGGTTGCCGCCGGACGAACGGTTCTTGGCCTGAAAGATTGGATGGCGGCGCGCGCGACGCGGGCCACGCAAAGCGCCTGACAGCTCTCGGCCGTTTGCCAAACGAATACTGTATGGAAGCCCGGTTGGAAGATCGGGCTTCTTGCGTCGTTTCCCCACCATTCTTCTTGAGGAGGATCGCATGACACTCAATGATATCAAGGCGGCCGTCGATGCGGGCCAGACCGTGCATTGGGCCAATACCGGCTACATTGTCCACAAGGACAGGCTCGGTCAGTACCTGATCACCTATCAGCCGAACGGTAGCTGCATCGGCCTGACCGACCGGAGCGGGCACCGGTTGAACGGAAAAGAAACGGAGTTCTTCATCGCGCGATCGAAGGACAGCGCGGAAAATCCGGGCAGCCAATCAAGACAAGACGGGCAGGGGAGGGGCGCAGCACCCGGAGGCGCGGTTGCACACCCACTCGGAGGGCGGCCCTGACCCGCGGGCGGGGCTGAAAGGAAAGCAGGCTTTCTGATTTGTGATCCCACGAGGGGTCGAGAAAGCAATCCCGGATGCGCTGGCAAGGACGTCAGACACCGGCCAATCCAAAAGGAACCATCCCATGTTCGCAGGAACCATCACCCGCAATGTCGAGACCGCAGCCGCTCAGTACACCGGCATGATCCACTCGACGCGCTTTGACATCGCCATCCAGCTTGAAACCCGCCCGAAGATGTCCGCGCGCAGCCCGGATTTTGACGTGACGGCGATCAACAAATCAGGCCGCAAGGTGCGCATCGGCACGGCCTGGAACGAGACCGGCAATATCAGCGGCAACCCCTACATCTCGATGCAGATCGATGTCGGCTTGGGCCCGTTCCGGGTCAACGCGGTCCAGACGAAAGAGGCGCGCGCGGCCCAGAGCAGCGAGTTCGAGATCATCCCGCTGGTCTCGAACGGCCTGATGAAATCCGGCTCGATCTCAGGCGAGCTCACCGCCATGGACGCCGACAACGCGTTCACCGGCTACATCGCCAACATGATGTTCGATCTGGAGTTCATGCTGATCGAGAACAGCTACAAATCCGAGGAGACCCACCCGGATTACCGGATCGAGGTCAGCTCGCCCCGGGGTAAACCAATCCGCGTCGGCTCGGCGTGGATGGCCAAAAGCAGCCGCACGGGCAATGACTACCTGTCGCTGCTGATCAACACGCCCGATGGCGACCTGCGCGTCAACGCCGTGCAGAACGAAGAACAGCGCGGCGGGCAGACCTTCTCGATCATCCCGTTCATCGACAGCGGTGAGCAGCCGCAGGACGCGGGCGCGGGGCTCTCCTTGGTCGCCTAATCGGCGCGCGAGGGGAGACGATCTGAATCGAAAGGGGAGCCGTGGGATCACGGTTCCCCTTTTTCCATGTCCGTTTGCGTAAAGGACGTCACCCGCTTGCGATCTGGTGTAAATGCGATACAATAATATATTAACGCAATATCGAGGGCGAGCGCGTGGCGGCTAGATCAGGGACGGTTCCATGGTTCGAGAGCTTTGATGTTGAGGCAGAGGTTGCAGAACTCCTTGCTCATATCGAGCGCTGCACTGGATTTTCGCTACCCGCCCGAAAGCGTGAAGTCATCATGACCCATGCAAGGGCGAAGCTCGACAGGACAAGGCAGGCATATCAGGAGGCCAAGCCGGTGGGAAAGTCGGTGTCCACCTCGCGGCGTGCGTATCTGACCGACCTGCAGGACACGATCTTCATGGCGATCCCGGAAGAGAACCTCGCGCTGATGCCGCTAAGCCAACAGGTCCTGAACGACCCTTCATTTTACGCGGACGCCATGCATAGCGCCGCCGCGATCAGCGAGGATGAGCTCTTCATGGCGTTGTCCTCATCGCTGAACGATATGACGGTCCAAGACGCTCGGGCGTTTGTCTCGAAGCTGTGGCACAGCACGATCGATGACAATGCCCGCAAATACGCCGAAGCCCTGAAGCGCCCCGAGCGTGAAATCATGCCGCTGCGGCCTGGGAACACTGTGTAAGATCGAAGCGATTCTCCTGGCTTGAGCCGTACCGAGGTTGGCCGCCTCAAACCCCCTTTCTCGGAAGGGGCACCCTGTGCAGCGCGCGAAAGCTGTTGAAGGCGCTGTGGGGACGTCTACTGTCGCGAACATGATGAAACGGGATCACATGCGCGCTTTCTTGCGGCGCGCCGCAACGCTTGCCGCTTTTGTCGCGCTGCTCTGGGCGGTTCAGGTCGTCAATTGGATCACCGGCTACGGTTTGAACCCGGCCTTCGGCCTGATCCCCAGGCAGCTCGATGGTTTGGATGGCGTTGTCGCCATGCCGCTGATGCACGGAAGCTTCGCGCATCTGATGGCCAATACGCCGCCTCTCCTGGTGATGGGTGGGCTGCTGGTTGCCACGACCACGCGAGCCTTGCTGCCGGTGAACGCAGTGGTGATCGGCCTCGGCGGCGGACTCGTCTGGCTGTTCGGAAGCTCCGCCATCCATATCGGTGCGTCAGGGTTGGTCTTCGGCTGGTTTGGCTTCCTCGTCGCGCGCGGCTTCGTGGATCGCTCCCCGATCACGCTGGGCGCGGCACTACTGGTCGGTGTCCTCTATAGCTCCATTCTCTGGGGCGTTCTTCCGGGCCAACCCGGCGTCTCGTGGGAGGCGCATCTCTTCGGCGCCATCGCGGGCGCTGTCGCTGCATCCCTTGTCCGGACGCATGTCCATGTGCCGCGCCTCGGCGGTGTCGATTTGGACTGAAGCAGTACACCCTACGTTGTCGGCCCATAGCTGCCGCTCGGCGAGCTGTCCGGCGCTGGAGCGCAGCTGCACTAGAACGGTCATTTGCATCGGCGGCAGAATTTTCAATGGGTAAGCATCAGCAGACTGGGATAAAATGCCATTTCGCTGCGGTTAATCGACCGACTTGGCTTTACTCTCAACTCAAAGGGGTCTGATGCCGGAGAGTGCAGAATCCTACGCTAAGCGGTGAGAACCCGTTTCCCGTAATCGCGCAGATTGCCGTTCGGGTCGACATATCGGTAGAGTGTGACCGGTTTGACCCCCAATTCCTTACAAAGTTCTGAAACCGATGTGTCGCGGCTGGCCATAGCGGCCTGCGCCATTCGCACCTGCGCTTTTGTCAGAGCAAATTTCCTTCCACCTTTCCGGCCGCGGGCGCGGGCGGCTTGTAACCCCGCCATTGTGCGTTCGCGTATCAACTCGCTTTCAAATTCGGCGAGAGCGGCAAAGATGCCGAATGAAAGCCGTCCTGCGGCAGTTGTCGTGTCGATTTGCGCCCCTTGCCCAGTGAGAACCTTGAGGCCGACGCCGCGCTCGGACAGCATGTTGACGGTTTTGACAAGGTGGCGGAGGCTGCGCCCCAAGCGGTCGAGCTTCCACACAACCAGCACATCGCCGTCACGCAATGCTTTGAGGCAGGCCTGCAAACCGGATCGGTCATCCTTCTTGCCGGACGCCAGGTCTGAGTAAATCTGTTCTTCTTCTACAGCTGCACCGATCAGGGCATCCCGCTGCAGGTCTAGGGACTGGCTGCCGTCGGTTTTTGAGACGCGGGCATAGCCGATCAGCATGTTTCACAAACGTTCGTTTGAGACGACCTGGAAAACGACGCGCTTTCAGCCATCCGAACAATTCCTTATTCAGTATCTTAATCATCAATACGCAAACCATATGCAGAAAGCAAAAGGAACATGGCGCATCGTACTATCCTCACCGAGCGTCAGCGCTCAGTACTTTTTGATCTTCCGACCGATGAAACGGCGATGTTGCGCCACTACACCCTTGCGGACGACGATCTGGAAATCATCCGCGCCCGCCGCCGCCCCCACAATCGTTTTGGGTTTGCTCTCCAGCTTTGCGCATTGCGCTATCCCGGTCGGTTGTTGACCCCGGGCGAGGTCATTCCAATGGAGATCACGCGCTTCCTGGCTGCGCAGCTTGGGCTGAAGTCAGACGATCTGGCTGGATATGCAAGCCGCGAAGAAACGCGTCATGAACATCTGGCGGCCCTGCGGGAACTCTATAGCTACAAGATGTTCACTGGCCGAGGATCGCGCGACCTGAAGGCCTGGCTGGAGAGAACAGCCGAAAATGCCCGGTCGAACGAGGACTTGGCGCGGCGTTTCGTGGAACAATGCCGGGCGACCCAGACCATTCTACCGGGGATCACGGTTATCGAACGCCTTTGCGCGGATGCACTCGTTGCTGCAGAGCGACGGATCGACGCTCGGATTGCCGACCGGCTGGACGATGAGATGTGCAGCCGACTTGACGCGTTACTGACGGAAACGGCGGACGGCTCTGTCACCCGCTTTGTCTGGCTGCGCCAGTTTGAGGTGGGCCAGAACTCGGCCGACATGAACCGGCTGCTCGGCCGGTTGGAATTCTTGCAGACCATGGCCGTGGACCGAACCGTCCTGTCGGGTGTGCCGCCCCACCGTATCGCGCGCCTCCGACGGCAAGGTGAACGTTACTTCGCCGGAGATCTGCGGGATATCTCCGGCGACCGTCGCCTTGCCATCCTCGCGGTCTGCGCTCTGGAATGGCGCAGTGCCATTGCCGATGCCGTGGTTGAAAGCCATGACCGGATTGTGGGGAAGACGTGGCGCGAGGCGAAACGCGTATGCGATGCTCGGGCAGATGACGCCAAGGCTGCTTTGAAAGACACCTTGCAGGGCTTCTCAAATTTTGGATCAGCTCTGCTGGAAGCACATGAAGATCAGGCCTCCCTTAGCGACGCGGTTCAAAACGCCGGAGGCTGGTCATCGCTGAGGGGGCTTGTTTCCACCGCCGCCCAACTGACCGACACATTGGCGGCTGATCCACTGGCACATGTTGTTCACGGGTATCATCGCTTCCGACGCTATGCGCCGCGCATGCTGCGGGCGCTCGATATTCAGGCGGCGCCGGTGGCCGAACCGTTGCTTGCCGCCGCCGACATCGTCGCGGGTACGGAAACGACGACTACCCGGCCACTGACCTTTCTGCGCCGGGCTTCGAAATGGCATCGACACTTGAATCACGACGATGGGAACCGGCTTTGGGAGGTGGCGGTCCTGTGCCACCTGCGCGACGCATTCCGTGCCGGCGACATCTGGCTCACACATTCCCGCCGATATGGCGATCTCAAGGACGCGCTGGTTCCGACAGAAGTTGCCACGGCCACGCCAAAACTGGCCATGCCGTTTGAACCGGAGCTCTGGCTCGCGGATCGAAAATCTCGCCTGGCAGATGGCTTGGAACGACTGGCCCGCGCCGCCAGGGCGGGTGCCATTCCGGGAGGTTCTATCGAAGGTGGCGTGCTCAAGATCGACCGTCTGACGGCGGCTGTCCCCGATGAGGCCGATGCCATGGTGCTCGATCTTTACAACCGCCTGCCGGAGATCAGGATCACAGACCTCCTGCTCGAAGTGGATGACGAGATCGGCTTTACCGAGGCCTTCACCCATCTGCGCACCGGCGTTCCATGCAAAGACAGGGTCGGCATGTTGAACGTGCTGCTGGCTGAAGGGCTGAACCTTGGCCTCAGCAAAATGGCTGGGGCCACGAACACCCATGATTATTTCCAGCTCTCGCGCCTGTCGCGCTGGCATGTGGAAAGCGAGGCGATGGCACGCGCCCTGGCCATGGTGATCGAAGGTCAATCTGCCTTGCCGATGGCCCGGTTCTGGGGCGCAGGGCAGACCGCTTCGAGTGACGGGCAATTCTTCCCGACCACGCGCCAGGGCGAGGCGATGAACCTGATCAACGCCAAATACGGCCATGAACCCGGTCTGAAAGCCTATACCCATGTCTCCGACCAGTTCGGCCCTTTCGCCACCCAGACCATCCCGGCCACGGTGAACGAGGCCCCTTACATCCTGGACGGCCTGTTGATGACAGACGCAGGCCAGAAAATCCGCGAACAGTATGCCGACACGGGCGGCTTCACCGACCACGTCTTCGCCGTCACCGCCCTTCTGGGCTTTCAGTTCATCCCCCGCATCCGGGATCTGCCATCCAAGCGCCTCTACCTCTTCAATCCGGCATCCTGCCCGAAAGAGCTGACGGGCTTGATAGGCGGCAAGGTCAGGGAACCTGTCATCAGCTCGAACTGGCCCGACCTCCTACGCGCAGCGGCCACCATGGTTGCGGGCGCGATGCCGCCAAGCCAACTCTTGCGAAAATTCGCTGCATATCCCCGACAGCATGAACTTGCGGTAGCATTGCGCGAAATCGGCCGGATCGAACGGACGCTGTTCATCATCGATTGGCTGCTGGATGCCGACATGCAGCGCCGTGCCCAAATCGGCCTGAATAAGGGCGAAGCGCATCATGCGCTGAAAAACGCCCTGCGCATTGGTCGCCAAGGTGAAATCCGTGACCGAACAGCCCAAGGCCAGCACTTCCGAATGGCCGGGCTGAACCTGCTCGCCGCTATCATCATTTACTGGAACACCAAGCACCTTGGCCAAGCTGTCACGGCGCGCCAACGCGACCGTCTGGATTGTTCACCAGATCTGCTAGCGCACATCTCGCCACTCGGATGGGCCCACATCCTTCTCACCGGTGAATACAGGTGGTCAAAAAAGTGATCAAATCGCCTTAGCGTAGGATTCTGCACTCTCCGGCATCAGACCCCGTGCTGTTCCAGCGACCCGCGAAAAGCCTCCGCTGGTGGCTTTGGCATGGCAGAGCACGGGTCGCGGAAACATATCTGAAGGGGCTCATGCACGATTGCACCCGCCTTGCGGAAGAACCACTGGCTGTCCGCACCGCTGCCGCTCGTGTGCGGGCCCGATGCGAGACACTGTACACCTATCTCGCGAACAACATGGAATCCCTCGTCGACTATGGCCGACGATACCGTAACGGGCTGCCCATCTCGTCATCTCGTGCCGAAGGATCAGTCGATGATATTGCCAATGCCCGCATGGGAAAGCGCAGAAGGATGCGGTGGTCGCCCAAAGGGGCTCACAGAGCAGCCGTCACAAGGGCCGCAGTTCTCGATGGTCGGCTGACCGTCGCAAACAGAAAACGCGCTGCATGACCCCCATGTTTTGTCCACTCCCCCCTTTGATTTTGTTGATTTTCCTATACTGCATTTAAGGGCTACGCGACACTCACAAAACTATCTTCACGGGACGAATCACCATTGATGAAGACTCCCGCGAGTTCCAGAACCGCTGGCCCGCCTTGATCCGCGCCGCCAAGGCGGCCCTGCCCTGCTGGGACATCGACCCAAGCCACATCTGGGAGCGATTCATCGCCTTCAACCGGGCGCGCGGGAATACCCATGTTCCGGCCGGGTATCTGCTGGGATTCATGCGAAAGTGGCGGACGGCGGCGCGGTCGATACCGGCGGAAGCGAAACCTGTGGAGGAACCAGTGGCCTTGGACACTGAAGAACGCGTGCTCCTCGCCCTCACTCGCGCCGCACCCGTTGCAAACCGGCAGTTCCATGCTGCCGACCTTGTCCGCAAGATCGGGGCCCAAGGCTACGAGGCCCGGGTGGCGGAGATCATCCGGCAGCAGCGCCAAACGGCTCCTTGCCCCCATCCGCTCCGACGCCCTCGCGACCGAGGGTCGGCTTATGCCGCCGTGGCCGGAGACTGGTAGACGCCGCCCCGGGCCATCAGGGCCCAGACGATGCGCGCCATCTTGTTGGCCAGCGCCACCCGCACCAGCATCGGTGGCTTGCGCGTCAGCATCCCGCCCAGCCATGTGCCAGGCCGGGCCGCAGCATGGGTGTACCGTTTGATGATAACGCTGTTGGCCCCGATGATCAGGAGGCGTCTCAGGGATCGTTCGCCCATCCTGGTCGTGGCCCCAAGGCGCTGCTTGCCGCCGGTCGAATGCTGCCGCGGCACGAGACCCAGCCAGGCCGCAAAATCGCGTGCCTTGCGGAAAGTCTCGGGAGGCGGGGCCAAGACCGCGATGGCTGTGGCGATCAGGGGGCCGATCCCGGGCACAGTCATCAGCCGCCGTGCCACATCATTCGCTTTTGCCCGGCGGGTGATCTCGGCATCAAGCTTTCCGATCTCCGCCTCCAGTTGGGACAGCGTCGCGATCAGCACCTTCAAGGTGGCGATCGCATCTGCGGGCAAGCTGCCGTCCGGGTCCTCGGCGATGCCGATCAGCCGCGTGGCGTTGGCCGCACCTTGCGGCACGATCTGCCCGAACTCGGTCAGATGGCCACGCAGGGCATTGATGGCCTGCGTCCTCTGCCGGATCAACATCTCGCGCACGCGGAAGACCATTGCCGCCCCTTGAGTCTCTTCGCTCTTCACGGGCACGAAGCGCGTTCTGCGCCTTTGAACGATTCCCCGGATCGTTCAATCCGCTGGCGCGGACCAGCTTGCACTCGGGCGCTGCGCAGCTTCGCAAATGGCCTCGGCATCGGCGGCATCATTCTTCTGGCGTTTGACGAATGGCTTCACGTAGGCGGGTGGGATGAGCCGCACGTCATGACCCAGCTTGCCGATCTCACGGCCCCAGAAATGAGCGCCACCGCATGCCTCCATCGCGACGACACAAGATGGTAACTGGCTGAAGAACTCCAGCGCCTGCGCTTGCCGCAGTTTCTTGCGCAAGACCGCTCGACCAGCGCCGTCGGCTCCATGAACCTGAAACACATTCTTCGCCAGATCGAGCCCGACCGTGGTAATCTCCGACATGACCGTCCTCCTTTGTGGATCATTGCAGACCCACCTTGGCACATCGATGCCGTCGGGGCGCGGTCACATTATCAGAGCCATAGTGAGGTCACATCCGCTTGGCGACCTCTTCGAGCATGACCTCGGTGGCGCCGCCGCCAATGGCCTGAACGCGGGCATCGCGCGACATGCGTTCGACGGGGGTTTCACGCATGTAGCCCATGCCGCCGTGGAACTGGACGCAGTCATAGAGCACGCTGTTCACCAACTCACCGCAATAGGCTTTGACCATCGATACTTCCTTGACGCAATCGCGGCCCGCGGCATCCAGTGACGCGGCGTGATAGGTAAGCTGGCGTCCCGCCTCGATCCGGGTCTGGCAATCAGCCAACCGCTGGCGCACTGCCTGCTTGTCCCACAGCACACCACCGAAAGCCTTGCGCTGCTTGACATAATCCACAGTCATGTCCAGTGCGGACTGCGCCTCGGCGCAGGCCATGGCGCCCAGCACGATCCGTTCGTTCTGGAAGTTCTTCATCACCGAGTAGAAGCCCCGGTTCACCTCTCCCAGCACGTTCTCTGCCGGGATGCGCACATCCTCGAAAATCAGTTCGGCGGTGTCCGAGCACAGCCAGCCGGTCTTGTTCAGCGCCCGGCCGACCGAAAAGCCCGGTGTACCTTTTTCGACCGTGAACATGGTGATCCCGCGAGAGCCCTTGGCGTCCGGGTCGGTCTTGGCGCCGACGAAATAGATGTCGCCATGCACGCCATTGGTGATGAACATCTTGGTGCCGTTGATCACCCAGTCCGATCCGTCCTGCACCGCTCGGGTGCGCATCCCCGCCACGTCAGACCCGGCGCCGGGTTCGGTCACGGCCACCGCAGCGATCTTTTCGCCCGAGGTGATCAAGGGCATCCAGCGCGCCTTTTGTTCGGGCGTACCGGCGTTTTCAAGATGCGGCGAGGCCATGTCGGTATGGACCAGAACGGTGGCCGAAAAGCCGCCGAAGGTGGAACGCCCCACCTCTTCGGCCAGCATCACGCTGGACATCACGTTCAGCCCCGAGCCGCCATATTGCTCGTCATAGCGCATGCCCAGCACGCCCAGATCGCCCATCCGGCGCAGCACGTCACGCGGCACCATGCCATCCTTTTCCCAAGCGTCGGCCTTGGCCGTCACTTCGGTTTCGATGAAGCGGCGCAGCTGCGCGCGGATCATGTTCAGGTCTTCACTGAACGGGCTTGTGGCCGCATCAGTCGTGTCATGCTTGGTCATTGGATTTCCTCCGGATCGAGTTTTACAAGGGGTGCTTGCCCGGCGATGGTATCGCCGGCGGCGCAGTAGATTTCGGCCACGATGCCCGCAACCGGGGCGACCAGGCTTTGTAGGAGCTTCATCGCCTCAAGCACCACCAGTGTATCGCCCGCCTCGACCCGATCGCCGGGCGCGACGCGCAGTTCGACCACTGCACCGGGCATCGGCGCGACAAGCAAATCTGCCCCGCCGGCCTGTCCCGCAGCGCGTTGCAGGTGCCTGTCCTCCAGCGTTTCAATGGCAAACCCGGCCATACCATCCGGCGTGGATAGAAACACCTGCCAGTGATCTTTCGTGCGGCGCAGGTGGGCGGCGCGGGTAAAGGGCACGCCGCCGATACGGCCTGTCAGGCGATTGGCGGTCAGGTCGGGCGATTCAACGGCCAAACGGGCGCCGTCGGGCAATACCATCGCCAGTTGCGTTGCATCGCCCGCCACGCGGGTCGGATCGTCATCGTCCGAGGCCCAATAATGTGCCGCACCCGGCCGACCCGCGGGCGCGGTCAGGCGCCATGCGCTCAGCGTTTGCCACGGGGTGTTGCCGGTCTTTGGCGCCAGATGCAGATGCAGAGCCAGCGCGGCCAGCGCGCGGCTTTGCGCATCTGGTTTGGGGGGTGTCCAGCCGTTCGCAAACATCTCGCCAAGCCCGGTGGTGTGATGCCGGATCGCGGCAAAATCGGGATGCATCAACAAGGCGCGCTGAAACGCCAGGTTCAGCCCCACCCCGCCCACTGCAAAGCCGTCGATCGCAGCCACGCTGTCACGGATCGCCTGTGCCCGGTCTGGGGCATGGATGATCAGCTTGGCCAGCATGGAATCGTAGTGATGGCCGACAATTGAGCCTTGCCCGACCCCAGTATCGAGCCGCACGCCCGAGGGCGGTGCCCAAAGCGTGATCGTGCCGGTTTCTGGGCGGTAGTTTTCAGCCGGGTTTTCGGCGGCGATGCGCACTTCGATGGCGTGGCCTTTGAACCGCACGTCGGATTGCTGGAATGTCAGCGCCTCGCCCCGCGCGATGCGCAATTGCCATTCCACCAGATCAATCCCGGTGATCGCCTCGGTCACGGGATGTTCGACCTGAAGGCGGGTGTTCATCTCAAGGAAGTAATAGGCGCGTCGCTCGGGGTCAAAAAGATACTCAACCGTTCCGACAGAACGGTATCCGATCGCCTGCGCAAGCCGCACGGCGGCGGCGCGCATGTCGTCGCGCAGATCGCCGGGCAGATCGGGCGCGGGGGCCTCTTCGATCAGCTTCTGGTGATTGCGTTGCAGCGAACAGTCCCGGTCGCCGAGATGCACCAGGTTGCCATGGGTGTCGCCCAGAACCTGCACCTCGACATGGCGCGCGCGCGAGGCATAGCGTTCCAGGAACACCGCCGGATCGCCGAACGCGCCCTGCGCCTCGGCCCGGGCAGAGGCGATGGCCTCGGGCGCGGCGGCGATGTCGGTGACAAGCCGCATCCCGCGCCCGCCACCGCCGGCGCTGGCCTTGACCAGGAATGGCGTGCCGAGCGCCTTGGCCTCTTGCAGCAGGCGCGCGTCCGATTGATCGGAGCCGCGGTAACCGGGCAGCACCGGCACCCCTGCGGCCTCGGCGGCGGCCTTCGCCGCGATCTTGGACCCCATCTGAGCAATTGCGTCGGGTGCCGGCCCGATAAAGACCAGACCTGCGGCCTCGACCGCTGCCGCAAAATCGGCGTTCTCGGACAGAAAGCCATAACCGGGATGCACGGCACCCGCGCCTGTGGCGCGCGCGGCCGCCAGAATGGCCGCGACGTTCAGATAGCTGGCGGCAGCGGCGGCGGGGCCGATGCAGACGGCGTGATCGGCCTCGGCCACAATGGGAGCGTCGCGGTCGGCCTCGGAAAAGACCGCAACCGTTTCCAGCCCCAGCTTGCGGCACCCACGCTGGATGCGCCGGGCGATCTCGCCCCGGTTGGCGATCAGGACGCGGGTGAAACTCATTTCACCCTCCACGAAGGCAAGCTCTTGTTGAGAAAGCTGTTGATGCCTTCAATGCCTTCCTCGGTTTCCCAGGCATCGGCCAGACGGTCGGCGGTGTAGATCATGTTGGTTTCCAGATCGTGACTGGCGACATAAGCGATCAGTGCCTTGGTATCCGCCACCGCGCCGGGTGCTGCCTGAAGGTGATTGTGCACCACCCTTTCAACGGCGGCATCCAATGCGTCGGCGGTGACGACCTCGGTGAGGAGCCCGATCCTTTCAGCGCGCGCGCTGTCGAAGAGCGCGCCCGACAGCATGGTTTCACGCGAGTGCACCTTGCCGATGCGGGCCACAACGTAGGGCGAGATATTGGCGGGCAGCAGACCCAGTTTCACTTCGGTCAGGCCATAGCGTGCGCCTTGGGCGCCGATGGTATAGTCGCAGACCGAAATCATGCCGACGCCACCGCCATATGCCGGCCCATTGATCCGCCCGATCAGGGGCTTTCGCAGCGTGTCCAGTCGGCGCAGCAGATGCGCCAGCGTGGCGCTTTGTTCGACCCGCCCGGCGCGGGATTTTTCGACGTTTGAGGCGAACCAGTTGAAGTCCCCTCCAGCGCAAAAGCTTTTGCCGGCACCGGTCAGGATCACGATGCGCACCTTGTCATCTGAGGCCAGATCCTCGACCGCGTGAAAAAGCTCGGCGATCAGATCGCCGTTCAGGGCATTGTGTTTGTCAGGGCGGTTGAGCGTTACCGTGGCAACGCCACGTGCATCGGTTTCGACAAGGATGGTTTCATAAGTTGTTGTCATGACATCGGCCTCACATTCTGAAGACGGGCGTGTGGCGCCCTTTCTCGGGAACCAAAGAGACAATGGCCAGACACAGGCCCAGAATATCGCGGGTCTGCCCGGGCTCGATCAGCCCGTCATCCCAGAGCCGCGAAGTGGCGTAATACGGATCGGACTGTTCGCCATATTGGGCACGCACCTGCGCCTCGATCTGCGCAAGATCAGTCTCCATCCTTTCAGGCTCGCCGCCTTTCTGGCGACGCAGTTCCAGCATCACGTTGCTCGCGATGTCCGCGGACATGGTGGCCAACTCTGCCGTTGGCCAGGCAAAGAGGAAATTCGGAGCAAATCCGCGGCCGCACATGCCGTAATTGCCCGCGCCATAGGATCCGCCAAGCAGGACCGACAGGCGCGGCACCTTGGCGACGGACATGGCATAGACCAGCTTGGCGCTGTTCTTGGCGATGCCGCCGCGCTCCGCCTCGGTCCCTACCATGAAACCCGCGATGTTGTGCAGGAACAGTAGCGGGATATTGCGCTGATCGCACATCGAGACGAACTGCGCGCCCTTCAGCGAACTGTCCGACATCAGCGCGCCGTTGTTGGCCAGGATACCGACCCGATAGCCGTGGATCCGCGCGGTGCCGCAAACCAGCGTCTCGCCCCAGCCGGGCTTGAATTCGCGGAACTCGCCCGCGTCGATCATGCGCAGCAGAACTTCGCGCATGTCATAGGGCTGCTTGCGGTCGGCGCTGATGATGCCGAGCAATTCTGACGGGTCATGCGCGGGCGGCGCGGGGGCTGCGTCGGGCTGCATCGGGCGCGATGGACCAAGTTCTGCCACGATGTCGCGCATCAACGCCAGCGCATGGTATTCGTCCTCGGCCAGATGGTCGGACACGCCCGAGACGCGCGTGTGCATTTCGGCCCCGCCCAGGGTTTCGCCATCGGCCACTTCGTTGATCGCCACCTTAACGATCGAGGGGCCGCCCAGATGGATGCGCGCGTTGCCGCGCACCATGATGACCTCGTCCGACAGCGCGGGAATATAGGCCCCGCCTGCCGTGCAGCCGCCGAACACGGCCGAGATCTGCGGCAAGCCGCTGGCCGACATGTTGGTCTGGCGATAGAAGGAATTGCCGAAATGGCGGGCATCGGGAAAGACCCGGTCCTGCTCGGGCAGATAGGCCCCGCCGCAATCCACCAGATAAAGGCAAGGCAGCCGGTTTTCCGCCGCGATTTCCTGGGCGCGGATGTGCTTTTGCACCGTCTCGTGGTAAAAAGAGCCGCCCTTGACCGTCGCATCATTGGCGATGATCATGCAGGGTAGGCCATGAACGATGCCGATGCCGGTCACGATCCCCGCACCGGGCACCTCGCCGCCGTATTGCCCGTAGGCCGCGAGCGACGACAGTTCCAGAAACGCCGTGCCCGGATCCGCCAGCAAGTCGATCCTCTCGCGGACCAGCAGCTTGCCGCGCTTGCGGTGGCGCTCGACCATATCGGGGCGCCCGCCCGAGGTGGCCTCGGCAATCCGCGCGCGCAGCGTCTCGACCCGCGCGCTTTGCGCCTGGTGATTGCGTGCGTAGATCTCTGATGCGGTCAGCACTGCTGTTTCAAGGCGCGCCATGTGTCAGGTCTCCTGTCTTTCAAGTATTCCGTTGAGGAACACATCGGCATAGGTGCGTGACAGCGCCTCTGCGCTGCCGCGGTGCGGATCGAACCATTCCAGCGTGGCGTTCAGCGCACCGATCAACATCAGGCGCAGGCGGCGGATGTCCACGTCGCTTTTCAGCGCGCCGTCTGCCTGAAGCCGGGACAACAGGTTGTCCCATTCGGCCTCATAGGCCCGGCGCGTGTGCAGATTGGCATCGCGGACGGATTGCGGCACCTGCCCGAAAATGCGCACATTGGCCGAGGAATAATCGCTGACGTCCAGAAGCGCGCGCAGATGCGCCCCGATCGCTGCCCGCAGGATCGCCTCGGCGCCGGCGCCCTCGGGCAAGGCGGAAACGGCTTGGCGCATGCTCTCGTGAACGACCTGAATGCCTGCATCCAGAACGCCCGCGACGATCTCGTCCTTGGAGCCGAAATGGTAATATATGCTGCCCGCCTTGATCCCTGCGGCCTCGGCGATTTTTCTGAGTGACACGGACCCATAGCCCTGTTCGCGGAAGAGCCGCGCCGCAATATCCAGCACGCCATCACGCCCGACCGCCCTCCGGGGGATCTCGTTGAGCTTGCGCGCTGTGGTATTCGCCATGGGGTCTCTTTACGGTACACTGCCTAACTAACACCTGTTAGGTGATTGGTGCCGATGAGTCAATCGTCCCGAACGTATTGGATTGGAATTTGTGGCAAATCCCGTCCGGGTAATCGTCATACGGCCGCCGGAAATGCCGGTCGCCAGCCAAGGCCCGAATACGTGGTTTGGCTGGCGTGGGTCAGATCGTGAAGCCGCCGCCGCAAATGATGTGCTGACCCGAAATGAAGTTCGATTCGGGCGTACAGAACAAATAGACCGCACCGGCGGCCTCTTCCGGAGTGCCGACCCGACCCAGCGGAATCATGCGCTCCATCTGGGACAAGAGATCGGGGTTCACACCAACCTTGATCTCTTTGTCTTCCACCTTGATTGTGCTGTCGCCTTTGGCGCTGCCCTCGGTCAGCCGCGTGCGGATCGGGCCAAAGGCCACCGCGTTGACATTGACCTTGTAACGGCCCCATTCCTTGGCCATCGTCCGGGTGACACCCAAGATACCGGCCTTTGCGGCGGCATAGTTGATCTGGCCGGCATTACCGCCGGTCCCCGCGATGGATGAGATATTCACCACCTTGCGGAACACCTCCTGCCCTGCGGCAGCCTCTTCCTTGGCCTTGGCGCTGATCACCGGCTGGGCGGCGCGCAGAATCCTGAAGGGC
This sequence comes from Nioella nitratireducens, assembly GCF_001879715.1. Taxonomy (GTDB): domain Bacteria; phylum Pseudomonadota; class Alphaproteobacteria; order Rhodobacterales; family Rhodobacteraceae; genus Nioella; species Nioella nitratireducens. The sequence continues at coordinate 23,241 of NZ_MNBW01000015.1, forward strand.
GCGGTCAGGTGAACGTCGATGATCGCCTGCCACTGTTCGTCGGTCATCTTCTGAACGACGCTGTCCCAAGTATAGCCGGCATTGTTCACGATGATGTCCAGCCCGCCAAAGCTGTCCACGCCCGTCTTGATGAAACGTTCGGCGAAACCGTCTTCTGTCACGCTGCCGGCGCAGACCACGGCCTCGCCGCCAACCGCACGAATGGCCTCGGCGGTCTCATTGGCCGGGTCGGCATCCAGATCGTTGACCACCACGCGCGCCCCTTCAGAGGCCAGCTTGAGCGCGATCTCGCGACCGATACCCCGGCCCGAACCGGAAACCAGCGCAACGCGCCCGTCAAGTTTTCCAGTCATGTTTTCTCCTCCCGATTGGTGCTGTCACGCTTTTTCATAGAGCGTGGTCACACAAGCCCCGCCAAGACCCAGATTATGCTGGAGCGCCAGCCGCGCGCCTTCCACCTGCCGGGCATCTGCCTGCCCGCGCAACTGCTGAACCAGTTCGGTGCATTGCGCCAGGCCGGTCGCCCCCAGCGGATGCCCCTTGGACAACAGCCCGCCCGACGGATTGGTCACGAATTTGCCGCCATAGGTGTTGTCGCCGTCATCGACGAATTTTGCCGCATCACCGCGGCGGCAAAGCCCAAGCGCCTCGTAGGTGATCAGCTCGTTATGGGCGAAACAGTCATGCAGTTCGACCACGTCCACATCCTGAGGGCCGATGCCCGCCGCCTCATAGACCTGATCGGCGGCGCGTTTGGCCATCGAATAGCCGACGACCTCGCGCATGTCATGCGCGCCGAAGGTTTCTGGGCCGTCCGTCGTCATGGCCTGAGCGGCAATGCGCACCGAGCTGTCCAGACCGTGCTTGTCGGCGAAGGCCTTGGAGCACACGATTGCCGCAGCCGCGCCACAGGTCGGTGGGCAAGCCATCAGCTTTGTCATGACGCCGGGCCAGACGACCTGTGCCGCCATCACTTCTTCCGGCGTCACCTCCTGCCGGAACAGCGCCACCGGGTTCCTGGACGCATGCCGACTGGCTTTGGCGCGGATTTTCGCGAAGGTTTCCAGCGTAGTGCCGAACTCTTCCATATGCGCTTTGCCCGCGCCGCCGAAATAGCGCAGCGCCAGCGGAATCTCCGTGTTGCCCACCAGCACGTCGGTCTCGGCGTCGAAGGACGTGAAGGGGCTGACCCGATCGTGGAACATCGCGCCGATTGCGCCAGGCTGCATCTGCTCGAAGCCAAGCGCCAAAGCACATTCCACTGCACCGCTTTCAACTGCCTGACGGGCCAGGAACAGGGCCGACGAACCGGTCGAGCAGTTGTTGTTCACATTCAAAACCGGTATCCCGGTCATGCCGACGTGATACAAGGCCCGCTGGCCGCTGGTGCTGTCTCCATAGACATATCCCACATAGGCCTGCTGAACCTTGTCATAATCCAGCCCCGCATCGGCAAGCGCGGCACGGGTGGCCGCAGCAGCCATAACATCATAGCTTTCGGATTTTCCCGGCTTCTGAAATGGGACCATCCCGACGCCGACGACATAGGCTTTGTCTTTCATTTCTCTCTCTCCCATGCTTGGCCCGGCCATCGTGAACGGTAAGCCATGTCAATTTCTAACACATGTTTGATTTTAGCGCTCAGCCTTGATAACTGTCAACATAGCTAAACCGTGATGTAGGGAGCTTGCGTCACTTGCCAACACATGACTGATTTTCCTGACCGCGCGTTCCGCAAGCCAGCACCATTCAGGCGTTCGGGTCCCGGCATGACTGTCGATAAACGTCTGACGTCTGGTTCCGGTAACCAGTGGTACCCAACCCACCAAAAGGAGAGATAATGGCGTATTGTTACGAATTCAAAGGGTTCGTGCCCGTTGTGCCCGAGGATACATATGTCCATCCTCAGGCGGTTCTGATCGGAAATGTCATCCTGGGTCATGGATGCTATATCGGACCCGGAGCAAGCCTGCGGGGCGACTTCGGCAGGATCGTGATTGGCGACGGGGCCAATGTGCAGGACAATTGTATCATCCATTCCTTTCCCGGTCGCGACGCGATCGTTGAATCCGACGGTCATATCGGCCACGGCGCGATCCTGCACGGTTGCACAGTGGGTCGGAACGCCCTGGTCGGGATGAATGCCGTCATCATGGATGGCGTAGAGCTTGGTGCGGAATCAATCGTCGGCGCGCAGGCGTTCGTGCGGGGCGAAACGATGGTTCCACCGCGCTCGATGGTGGTCGGATCGCCGGCAAGGGTAATCCGCGACGTCACCGAGAAGGAAGTCGCTTGGAAAACACGCGGAACTGCCGAGTATCAGCAACTCGCGCGCGACTGTCTGGCCGGATTGAAGCCCGTCGAGCCGCTGAAGGCGGTAGAGACCGACAGGCCGCATATGGCCGCCTCCGACGTCGTATCCATTCAGGAGGCGCGGCAGAAGCCATCCTGACCTGTCCGGCAAACCGGACAGGTCAGGGTTCCCGCGTGCCTCAAAAGCCCCCGTTGGCATCGCCTTGACGCGGGACGGCAACTCCGTAATCCAGTGTGCCGCCCTGCCCTTCAAGCCGTCACAGCCGGAATATCCCGTAATGCGGATCGTCGATCGGCGCGTTCAGCGCAGCCGAGATCGACATGCCGAGCGCGTTGCGCGTGTCCGCCGGGTCGAGAATGCCGTCATCCCACAATTCCGAGGTCGAGGTATAGGCCTCGACATCGCGCCGGAACTTCTCCAGCACCGGGTCACGGATCGCGGCGATTTCCACTTCGGTCAGTTGCTTGCCTTCGCGTTCAAGCTGCCGGATCTTGACGTCGGCCATGGTGTTGGCGGCCTGATCCGCCCCCATTACGCCGATTTCCGCCTGCGGCCACATGAACAGCGTGCGCGCATCCCAGGCCCGCCCGCACATGCCGTAATTGCCGGCCCCGTAGGACGCATTGGCAATCACGGTGAACTTGGGCACGACCGAGCCGCCCTGCGCCATCAGCATCTTGGCGCCGTCCTTGGCGATGCCGCGTTCCTCGTATTCGCGGCCGACCATGTAGCCGGTGATGTTCTGAAAAAAGACCAGTGGCGTACGGTTCTGGTTGCATAGCTGCATGAAATGCGCGGCCTTCAGCGAGCTGTCGTTGAACAGCACCCCGTTATTGGCGAGGATCCCCACTTTGAAACCCCAGATATGGGCAAAACCACAGACCATCGTGGTGCCATAATCGGGCTGATATTCGTGAAAGCGCGAACCGTCCACGATTCGGGCAAGAACCTCGCGCATGTCGAACTGGGTCTTCCGGTCCTTGGGGATGATCCCGTAAAGTTCCTTGGTATCGTAATAGGGGTCTTCGAAGGCCGCCGTTTCGATGATGGTTTTTGGCATGCGCTTCCACTGGCTGACAATCTCGCGTGCCAGTGCAAAGGCGTGCAGTTCTGTGGCGGCGCGATAATCGCCCGTCCCCGAGACAGAGGTGTGCATCACCGCGCCGCCAAGTTCCTGCACGCCGACCTCTTCGCCGGTGGCCGCCTTGACCAGTGGCGGACCGCCCAGAAAGATCGCCCCGGTGCCCTCGATGATGATGTTGTAATCGCTCAGCGTCGGCACATAGGCGCCGCCCGCGGTGCAATGCCCGCCAACGATGGCAATCTGCGGGATACTGGCCTGGCTCAGCTTGACCTGGTTGCGAAACACCCGCCCGCCCAGATAGCGGTCGGGAAACACGCCGTGTTGCAGCGGTAGGAAGCCCCCGGCGCTATCGCAGATATGGACGACCGGCAAATGGTTCTCAAGCGCGACATCCAGAAGCCGCACGATCTTTTTGACGGTATGCGGATACCAGGCACCACCCTTGACGCTCGCATCGTTGGCGTGGATGGCCACCTCGCGGCCCTGCACGATGCCGATGCCCGTCACCACGGCGGCACCGGGCACGGCGCCATCATATTCGCGGCAGGCGGCCAGCGTCGAGAATTCAAGAAACGGCGTGCCCGGATCGAGCAGCAGCTTCAACCGCTCGCGCACGCCCAGTTTGTTCTGGCGTGCCAAGCGGTCGATGTCCCGTTGGGGCCGCTCGAAACGCGCCGCGTGCTGGCGAGCGTGAAACTCCTTCAGCCGTTCGGACATGGCGGCAAAATTGGCCTTGTAGTCGGCGGCATTGGTGTCGATGTGGCTTTCGATCCGGCGCATTGTCACTCCTCCTGCGGGGTCAGCTGGGCAAGGACGGCCTTTAGGCCGAAACTGTCACCCGCGGTAAAAGGCATTTCGGCAACCACACCGTCGCGCGGCGCGGTCAGGGTGGTTTCAAGCTTCATGCTTTCGATGACCAGAAGCGGCTGGCCTTCTGTAACGGCGTCTCCGGGCTTGACCGCCACCGAAACAACGACTCCCGGCATCGGCGCCAACAGTCGATCACCCCCTGCGGTGCCCTCCCTGCCGGCAAGCCGGTCGTCGGGATTGACCCTCCCAACCTCGAAAGTGCTCCCGTTCAAATGTATGAAGGTAGATTCCGGCCCGACCGCCAGCCGCAACTCATGCGCCCGCCCCCCGGTCCGCAGCACATAAGCGCCCGGCGCGCCAGTCGGGACCAGTTGGCAGGGAACCGCGCCATCTGGCATGTTCAGGACAAAGCGGCTGCCATCATGGGTCAGCCAGCATTCGGCCTCATGGCCGGCGATCATGAATATTCTGCGCATCAGTTTCTCCACCCGCCCATCTTGCGGTGCATTTCGGGTATCTGCATCACGTCAGTCACCAGCCGTTGATCAGACAGGGCCGCCGCCGCCATAAGCAGGGTGGAAACATCCTCGCCCGGTGCGGTCAGCACATCCGCCTGTTCGGCTAAAAACCCGGTTGAAACGTCACCCGAGGCAAAATCTGGATGTGCAAGGATCGCATCCAGGTATCCGGTGTTGGTCGTCACCCCGAGAATCACATAGTTTTGCACCGCGTTCCGGGCACGGGCGATGGCCTGTGCGCGATCCGGGCCATGCACGATCAGCTTTGACAACATCGGGTCGAAATCGGTCGTGACCTTGCCGCTGTCCCGAATGCCACTGTCCACACGGATACCCTCACCGTGGGGTTCGTCCAGCAGCAGGATATCCCCGATCGCGGGGCGGAAATCGGCCGTCGCGTCCTCGGCACAGATGCGCAGCTCAATCGAATGGCCGGTCTGCGGAATATCGGCCTGCGCCGCGCTCAGCCCCTCGCCCGCCGCGATACGCAACTGCTCGGCGACCAGATCGAAACCCGTGACCATCTCGGTCACCGGATGTTCGACCTGAAGGCGGGTGTTCATTTCGAGAAAGTAGAAGGCCCCGTCCTGCGCATAGATGAACTCGACGGTTCCGGCACCCCGATAGTTGACGGCGCGCGCAATTCCGGCGGCGGTTTCGCAGATCTCGTCCCGTTGTTCGGGCGAAAGCGCGGGCGAGGGCGTTTCCTCGATGATCTTCTGGAACCGGCGCTGGATCGAGCATTCGCGCTCCCAGAAATGGACCACGTTGCCCTGCCCGTCGCCCATCACCTGCACCTCGATATGGCGCGGACGTTCGATATAGCGTTCGACGAAGAGACGACCGTCGCCGAAATACCGCTGGCCTTCGCGGTGGGCGGTTTCGATCTCGGTTTCCAACGTGCTGTCCTCGCGCACGATGCGCATGCCCTTGCCGCCGCCCCCCGCCGAGGGCTTGATCAGCAGCGGATAGCCCAGGGTGCGGGCGCGTTCGACGAATGTCGCCGGGTCGTCATCCTCGATCGCCGAGGGGGCGACGGGAAAGCCGCGCTTTTCAACAAAGGCGCGCGCGCGGACCTTGTCGCCCATCAGGTCGATGACCTCGGAGGTCGGGCCGACAAATGTCACACCGGCCTCTTCCAGCGCCGCGACGAAACCGGCATTCTCCGACAGAAAGCCGTAGCCGGGATGCACCGCATCAGCGTCGATCTTTTTTGCGGTCGCAACGATCTGCGGAATATCGAGATAGGCCGCTACAGGCGTCGGGCCGTCGATCATCACAACCTCATCCGCGATCAGATGGGCCGGCCCCTCTTGTTCAGCGACGTGGCGCAACACAGCCGTCGCAAGGCCGCGGGCCTTGGCGGTGCGCACCACGCGCGCCGCGATTTCACCCCGATTGGCGACCAGGAGTTTTGAAATAGTCATGGTATTACTCTCTTGTTCGGGTCCGGGGCGTTCAGCCCGTCGCGCGCGACCAGGTCGGCCGGCACGGGAATTTCGATATCCAGCAGCATCTGGGCAAACCCCTTGCCTTGCGGATCGATGCGGACCGAGGCGATGCCGCCCCCGCCCAGCGATTCATGCAGCAGGAAATTCAGCGAATGGCTTCCCGGCAGGTCGAACCGCTCGACCTTGCCTTCGCAGACATGGGCGAAATAGTCCTTTACCACCGCCTCACTGAGAGCCGACCGGATATACGGCAGGTATTCCGGCTTGCGCGCCAGGATGCCGATATTGGCGATATCCCCCTTGTCGCCCGACCGTCCCCAGGCCAGATCGACGAGGCGCACCATGACCGCGTCGGGGCCGACGTCGCGGCTTTCCACTGGCGGCGCGGCGCGCGGATCGAGCCGCACCGCCCCGGCCGCGATGGTTACGGGCACATCCCTGCCGTCAACCTCGACTGCGACGGGGGTCGCGGCCTTGTCCTGCAGAAACGAGAACAGCCGCACCACCGGCTGCACCTTGGGCCGCCCGGCGAAGAACCCGGTCAGCCCCTGCGCCGTCGAGATGGCCATCGGTGCGATCTCGCCCGCGAAGATGTTGAGCGCGGCGCGGTCGTCATGCGTCACGCCGATCTTGATCACCACCTCGCGGGTCTGCGCCCGCGCGTTGGCGCCGTAAGCCGCCTCTGCCCCCAGCACTTCGACGCTGACCTGCCGGAAATCGCCCAGGTTGCGGTCGCGGAAAATCCGGCGGCAGCGGGTCAGGATCGCCTCGGCCACGCGCTTGCCCTTGGCGGGCGCGTCGATTGCCGCCAGAGTCAGGGTGGAGATCGCGCGCCAGCCATCGGCATGGGTCGCCGACACCTTGTAGCTGCCGGTACGCCCCAGCCCCTTGCCGCCCTTGACCAGCACCCGATCCGGCCCGACCTGGTCCAGCGTGACCTGCGACCAGTCGCAGATCACGTCGGGCAGCAGGTAAGCGCGCGGATCGCCGATTTCATAGAGCATCTGTTCACCGACCGAACCCGGCACAACCAGCCCGCCGGTATCCGGCGTCTTGGTCATGACAAAACTGCCGTCCGCGGAGACCTCGACGATGGGCATCCCCATGTTGTCCCAGCCCGAAACGTCCTGCCAGTCGGTGAAATTGCCGCCGGTCCCCTGGGGGCCGCACTCGATCAAATGGCCCGCCAGCGATCCCTGGCTGAGCTTGTCCCAATCATCGTCGCCCCAGCCGAATTCATGCATCAGCGGGCCGAGCGCCACCGCGCTGTCCGCACAGCGCCCGGTGATCACGATGTCGGCTCCGGCATCCAGCGCCGCCGCGATGGGGCGGGCGCCCAGATAGGCGTTCATGCTCCAGACATCGTCGGGAAACGCGACGCCCGAGAACATCTCCGTCTGACCACCGGCGCGAATGTCGTCGGCCCGCGCCGACAGATCATCGCCCAGCACCACACCGATGGAAAGATCGATTCCGGCCTCGGCGGCGGCCTTGGCCAGCGCATCGCGGCAGCCGCGCGGGTTCACACCCCCGGCATTGGCAACGACCTTGATCCCCTTGCGTTTGATCTCGACCAGCCAGGGTGCCAGCGCCTTGACGAAATCCGGCGCATAACCCGCATCGGGCGACTTGGCGCGGGCTCGCGCCATCAGCGACATCGTCACCTCGGCCAGATAGTCGAACACCAGGTAATCAATCTCGCCCTTTGAGACCAGTTGCCCGATCGCCTCGGGCGTATCGCCCCAGAATCCCGATGCGCATCCGATGCGCAGTTTTCGATCCGACATGTGCTTCTCCTCTCCGCTTGATCAGCGGCCTGTCCATTCAGGTTTGCGTTTCGCAATGAAGGCGGCAAAGCCCTCGCGCGCATCTTCTGTCTGCGCAACCCGTGGCAACAGGGTTTCGGCAAAGCGCATCTGCTGCGCATAGGTCATGTCTTCCATCGCGTGGCAGGCGTATTTTCCCAGCCGGATCGCGGTAGGCGACTGCGCGGCAATCTGCGCGACCAACTCCGCAACCTTGTCGTCCAGCCCGGCGGCATCTGTCACATGGTTGACCAGATCATAGCGCAAGGACTCCTCGGCGGTAAGAGGAACGCCGGTGATGAACATCTCCATCAATCTGCGCCGGGGCAACATGCGGATCATCGGCGGAATGATGGTCATCGGAAACAGACCCACCTTCACTTCAGGCGTTCCGATTCGGGCATGATCGACCATCACGGCCAGATCGCAGGCACAGATGATGCCCGCGCCCGCGCCCATGGCCACACCGTTGATGCGCGCGATGGTTGGTTTTCGGCAGGCTTGTATGGTTTCGAACAATTGCCCGGCGAAATGGTCCGGATAGGCCGGGTCCTGAACAAATGGGCCACCTTCGGCACCCGCCTTGATGTCGCCGCCAGCGCAGAAGGCACGCTCGCCCTCGCCGGTCAGGACGATCACCCGGCACTCCGTGTCGGCCTCGGCCGCCAGAATTGCGGCAATCAGACCCTCTGCCACTTTGCGGTTAAGGGCATTTCGACTGTCAGGGCGGCAGATCGTGATGCGCACCTCATACCCCCGCGACTGCGAACGAACGACATTCTCCACCATTTCCAAGATATCCCCCGTTTTCTGGCCGAACTTGCCTGCAACGTCAGGTCGCGAAAAGCTTGCCTTGATCTAATTTCTAACATGTGTTTGATTTTGGTCAACGCTGCAGATGACATTTTGTTCGGGAGGAAAATGCATGACCAGTCAGAATGAACTTGCCATGACTGATCTGGCGGCCATCAGGGCGAACTATTCGCTGAACGATGAGCAGCGCCAGATCGTCGATCATGTGGATCGGGTGTCGCGCGAGGTGCTTCACCCGCTACAGGCACGCATGGACCAAGAGGATTGGTGGCCTGACGATCTTTTCAAGCAGATGGGCGAACTTGGTCTTCTGGGGATCACGGCCCCGGAGGCTTTGGGCGGATCGGGCCAGAACGAGTTTACCCAGGCGTTGGTGTCTGAGGTGATTTCGAAGTGGAACCCCGCCGTCGGCCTGTCGCATGGCGCACATGACAACCTGTGCCTGAACAACCTGCTGCGCAACGGCTCCGAAGCGCAGGTGAAAAAATATGTGCCGGGGTTGTGTTCGGGCGATCTGGTCGGCGGGCTGGGGCTGACCGAGCCCGGCGCGGGATCCGATGCGCTTGGCTCCATGGCCACCACCGCCCGGCGCGACGGCGACGACTATGTCATCAACGGCTCGAAGATCTACATCACCAACGGTCCCATTGCCGATGTGATCCTGCTCTATGCCAAGACCGACAAATCCAAAGGCGCCAAGGGCATTTCGGCCTTCATCATCGAAACCGACAATCCCGGGTTCAAGGTGGCGCAGAAACTGGACAAGATGGGTTTTCGCGGCTCACCTACGGGCGAGCTGGTTTTCGAGGATTGCCGCGTTCCGGCATCAGCCATGTTGGGGGTCGAAAACTCTGGCGTTGCAGTGGTGATGAGCGGGCTTGATCTGGAACGCGCGATGGTCGCTTCGGTCTGCGTCGGTATGGCCGAACGTGCGCTTGAACTGGGTCTGGAATACGCGAAGATGCGCGAACAATTCGGCAAGCCGATCGCCAGCTTCCAGATGATGCAGTCGAAACTGGCCGAGATCTACACCGAGGTCGAAACCGCTCGCGCCTTCAGTTATCGCGCGCTCGCGGCCTGTGTCGGCTTGCCGAAAGGTGCTGGGGGGCGCGGCGAGATCCACAAGCTGACGGCGGCCGCCTGCCTTTACGCAGCAGAGGCCTTTAACAAGGCCGTCACCGAAGCCTGCCACATCCACGGCGGCTCGGGCTACATGCAGGACACCGAGATCAACCGGCTGTTCCGCGCCAACAAGTTGCTGGAGATCGGCGCGGGCACCAGCGAAGTGCGCAAGATCATCATCGCCGAAGAACTTTTGCGTGCCTGAGGGGGGACGAGACCATGAACAAGCAACTGCGCAACGACATCAATCTTCCGACACATTTCATGACGGACGAACAGCAGGCCCTGGCCGACCAGGCTGGCAAGTTCTTCATGTCCGAGTTCCACCACCTGAACGCGGAAATGGACGACACCGACGACCTGCCGCCTTCGGTCTTTCCCAAGCTGGGCGAGATGGGCTATCTCGGCCTCAACGTGCCGCCGGAATTCGGCGGCGCGGGGCTCGACTTCACCTCGGCCTGCATCATCACCGAACAGCTGTCGCGCGCCTCGGCGGCCATCGGGTTGACCCATGTCGCGCATGACAACCTGTGCGTCAACAACATCTACCGAAACGCCAATGACGATCTGCGCCGCAAGTATCTGCCCGGCCTGTGCAACGGCACGCTGGTGGGCGCGCTTGGCCTGACCGAACCGGGCGCCGGGTCGGATGCGCTCGGCTCGATGCGGACCACGGCGAAGAAGGATGGCGATGACTATATCCTGAACGGCACCAAGATATATATCACCAACGGGCCGATTGCCGACTTGGTGCTGGTCTATGCCAAGACCTCGCCCGAAAAGGGCGCCAAGGGCATTTCCGCCTTCATCGTCGAAACCGACACGCCCGGCTTCAAGGTGGCGCAGAAGCTCAACAAGATGGGTTTTCGCGGCTCGCCCACTGGCGAGCTGGTGTTCGAGGATTGCCGGGTGCCCGCGAAGAACTTGGTCGGCAAGCTGGACGGCGGCGTTGCGGTGACAATGTCGGGGCTGGATCTGGAGCGCGCCATCGTCTGCTTCAATGCCCTGGGGATTGCGCAGCGGGCGCTGGATATTTCCATCGATTACGCCAAGACGCGCCAGCAGTTCGGTAAACCGATCGCCAGTTTCCAGATGGTGCAGGCGATGCTGGCCGACATGTATACCCAGATCGAGGCGGCGCGCAGCCTATCGCTGAAGACGGCCGCCATGTGCGAGGGGCTGGAAGAGGGCGAAGGCGGGCGCGGCGAAATTCACAAGCTGACCGCTGCGGCGATCTTCAAGACCGCCGCGGCGACATCCTTCGTGCTGGACAAGGCGGTGCAGATCCACGGGGGCTCGGGCTACATGCGTGATACCGAAGTGAACCGCCTCTACCGCACCGGACGTGTGCTGGAGGTCGGCGCAGGCACCCAGGAGGTGCGCAAGCTGATCATCGCCGGCGAACTGCTTAAAAACTGAGGGGGCAGAACATGAGCGAAGAAAAAGCACGGCGTTACGCGCCGGATCTCATGGCGGGCCAGGTGGCTCTGGTCACCGGATCCGGCTCAGGGATGGGCCGGGCAACGGCGCTGGAAATGGCCTCCTGCGGCGCTAGGCTGGCCCTGTTCGCGCGCCGCGAAGGGCCGCTGGAGGAGACCGCCGAGATGATCCGCGCGGCGGGTGGCGAGGCCTTTGTCGTGCCAGGCGACACCCGTGACGCGGACAGTATCGAAATAGCGATGGGGCGCATCAAGGACCATTACGGGCGGCTTGATGTTCTGGTGAACAACGCGGGCGGCCAGTATATCGCTGCCGCGCGCGACATCACCAACAAGGGCTTCGAGGCTGTGATCCGCAACAACTTGATCGGATCGTGGCAGATGACACGCGCCGTGGCCGATCATTTCATGTATGAGAACGGCGGCTCCATCGTCTTCGTGACTGCGATTTCAGCGCGCACCGCGCTCACCGGGTTCACCCATACCGTCGCCGCGCGAGCCGGCGTGACGGGCATGATGAAGACTTTGGCCGCCGAATGGGGCGAATACGGGATCCGTCTGAACTGCGTCGCGCCGGGAACGATCAAGACAGAGGCGCTTGGCCGCTATCCCATTCCGCCGGAGCGCTGGAAACAGCTCAACCGCTCGGTCCTGAACCGGATGGGCGCGGCGGAGGACATCGCCGGGACGATCATTTTCCTCGCATCCAAATTGGGGGGTTTCATGACCGGCGAAGACATCTATGTAGACGGCGGGGAAACCCTGCACATGGGTCACGATGCACGTGACATGATCAACCCCGACATGTTCGAGAAACGCGAACGAGGAGACGGAAAAAATGAGTAACCCCCCCGTCCTTCTGGAAATTTCCGACAGGATCGCCACGGTCACGCTGAACGATCCGGAACGTCGTAATCCGATCACCGGAAACGACATGATCGCCGCGCTTCTGGACGCGTTTGCAAAAGTGCAGGCCGACCCGCAGGTCAGCGTCATGATCCTGACCGGTGCCGGTCCGGCCTTCTGCGCCGGCGGCGACATCAAGGAGATGAACGATCCCGACAGCATCTTTCGCAAGGAACCGCTTGCGGCGGCGCAGAGCTATGTCGATGGGGTGCAGCGGCTGCCTCTGGCGCTCTACAATCTCGACGTTCCGACCATCGCCGCGGTCAACGGCGCGGCGGTCGGCGCGGGATGCGACCTGACGATGATGTGCGACATGCGCGTCGCCTCGGACAAGGCGCGGTTCGGCGAAGTCTTTTTGAACCTCGGAATCATTCCGGGCGATGCGGGCAGCTGGTTCATGCTGCGCCGTCTGGGCCATCAGAAAGCTGCCGATCTGACCTTCTCGGGCCGCATGATCGATGCCGCCGAGGCACTGGAAATGGGAATGGTGCTGGAGGTCGTGCCGCATGAGAAATTGATGGACCGCACCCGCGAACGCGCCACCGTCATCGCATCGAAGCCGCCGCGCGCGGTGCGGATCGCAAAGCGTCTGATGCGCAATGCTGAACGGATGGATCTACCAGATTTCCTGAATTCCGCGGCGGCCTATCAAGCGCTCATGCATCAGACTGAAGACCACCACGAGGCGGTCGCTGCCTTTATCGAAAACCGAAAACCGAATTTCACGGGTCGCTAAAGGAAGATCATATGTCCGATATCACCAAGAAGAAGATGGAGCAGATCGCGCAGATGTGGAATGCGCGCGGCAAGGGTCTGATAAAGCATATGGCACTCCAGATCGAAGAGGTCTCGACCGAAGGCGTTCGGGTTCGGATGCCGTTCAATCCGGAATTTTGCGTCGATGCGGATCAAACGCTGCTTCATGGTGGTATCCTGACGGCTCTGCTGGACAGTGTGTTCGGTCTTGCAAACTTTGTGGCAATCGAGGGCGTCAGCACCATGGCCACTCTTGACCTCAGGGTTGATTACCTGCGGCCCGCTCGATCGCGCGCGGACGTCATTGTTCGCGCGCATTGTTTTCGGGAGACCCGCCATATCGCCTTCAATTCCGGCAGCGTCTGGTTCGAGGGCCATGAGGCTGCTGAAATAGCCCGTGGAACCGCCTCGTTTGCATTGACGCGCGGCAACACCAGCCTGTTTGACGCGATGACAAAAGGAAAAGCCTCGTGATGGATGTGCTATCAGCCAATGCCAACGTATCCCGGGTGCCGTTCTTCCGATTTCTCAATTTTGAGATCCGAAGCTTGGACAGTCTCCATGCCGAGGCGGAAATGACCTTTGATGAACGCCTTATCGGTAACCCGGTCATGGAGTACTACCATGGCGGGATCATCGCGAGCTTCATGGAAGCGACTGCCGCTATCGCAGTTCATCCCGATTTCGCGGACGTCCCGGCCAAGCCGATCAATCTGACCGTCGATTACCTTCGCCCTGGTGTGAAGGGTCCGCTTTATGCCCGCGCTAAATTGACCCGCAAGGGCAAGCGGATGGCGAGCGTCAGCGTGATCACATGGCAGACGGACCGGGAAAAGGCGGTTGCGGAAGGGCTGTACCACTTCCTTCTGGTTTGATCGCAATGGCCGCGCTCATCAGGCTCGCGCTTGTTCCGCGCGCGCGACATTCTCCCTGTCGCGGATCCCTTCAAGTAACAGCTTGATGAGCATGCCAGAGAACTCAGACAATGAAAGATACCCCGGGTTTCCCCCCTTGTTGGGATCAAACCATTCCACCGTCCAGTTCAAGGCGCCCAACATCACCTGGCGCAGAGGGACAATCTTGATGTCAGATCTAATGGCGTCGTCTTCCTGCGCTTCGCGGAGGATCCTGTCCCAGAGTTTTCCGTACTCATGACGAATTCCCCCGTGACGCTCCCTGAAATGCATGGGAAGCATCCCATAGCTTCTGATGTTTGCAGACGTGAATACGCTTGCCTTGAAGAGAAAATGCAAGTGCGTCCAGATTGCAGTTGCGATCCTGGCATGGTGGTCATATGGCGCATGAAATTCTTGGACTGCTGCGGTGACCCCAGATAGCAAATCGCTCAAGCCGGCGTTCAGAACCTCGTCCACGATTGCGTCTTTGGATTTGAAATGGTAGTAGACGCTGCCCGCCTTCATATCCGCTTCATCCGCGATCTGTCTTAGCGTGGTCGCCTTGTACCCTTTGTCTCTAAGAACCCGCGCCGCAGCCCCCAGGATTTCGGCGCGGGTTTTTGCGGCCTTGCCGATGGTGTCTTGCTCTTCAACAGAAGCGGCTACGTCGCCCGTCTTCTGGCCGTCTGTGTTAGCTCGGTGACTGGGACACATGCCGTCAAGTATCAGTTTGCTCATACGTTCCGACAGGATATGCACCGGATACCGATCCACATTATACCATTCGACGGTCCAGTTCATGGCGCCCAATATGAACTGCCGGATCGCCGTAACGGAAATGTCGTTTCTGAGCCGGCCAGAGTCTTTGGCGTCCTTCAGAAAGCTGCTCCAGACCCCGGCATAGGAGGCCCGCAAATCTCGATGCGGGGCGCGCGCTTCATCCGACAGCATCGGATAGTTCCGGATATTGGCGGAAGTGAAGTCGCTGTCGGTCAGGAGATAGGTCAGGTGGGTTTCGATAAGCAAAGCGAAGGTCTTGCGAAAATCCTCGGGGCGTTGTTTCGCCGCGTGGACGATTTCGCATACCTTCTCGTAAAGCTGCCGCACACCAAGTTCGAGAACCTCGCTCAAAATCTGGTCCTTGGACTGGAAATAATAGTAGATGCTTCCGGCTTCTATGCCGGATTCATGGGCGATGTCGCGCATTGTCGTCGCGTAATAGCCATCGTGCCGAAAAAGTCGGGCAGACGCAGCGAGGATGTCCCCGCGCGTCCTTTCGGACTTGCTCAGCTCATCTTCTGTTTTATTGACCACATCAAGCCGTTGTATCATCCGCTTTCGATAATTGTCGTCCACACGGATGTCCATTGCAAAAAATCTAACAGGCGTTAGAATACACGAAAGAACGCCTCGAATCAAGTTCTTTGCCAAGGTGTTAGCAGAAGAGGAGGAGATCCATATGCGCGGGTTGAATGGAAAACGTGTCATCGTGACTGGTGGCGGCAGCGGAATCGGGCGCGCGGTGTGCGAACGGTTCGGCGAAGAAGGCGCCGAGGTTGCGATCTTCGACATGAATGAAGGCGGCGCGCAGGAAACGGCCCGTCTGATCCAGAGCGCCGGAGGAAAGGCCCAGGGCTTCAAGGTGGACATCACCGATCGCGCCCAGGTGGACAAGGCCGTGGTCGCGTTCGAGGCCGGTGGCCCGATCAACGTGCTGGTGAACAACGCCGGCTGGGACGAAAGTAGGCTGTTCGTCGACACCGATGCCGAACTTTGGAAGAAGGTCATCGACATCAACCTCTATGGCCCGCTGAACATGCACCACGCTGTGCTGCCGGGCATGATAAAGAACGGCGGCGGCCGTGTGGTCAATATAGCGTCCGACGCGGGTCGTGTCGGGTCATCGGGCGAGGCCGTCTATTCGGCCTGCAAGGGCGGCATCATTTCCTTTACAAAGACCGTAGCTCGAGAACTAGCGCGCAAGGGGATTCAGTTGAACGCAGTCGCGCCCGGCCCTACGGACACACCATTGTTCGCTGAATTCGCGCAAGGTGAGGCAGGCGAAAAGATTACCGAGGGTCTCAAGCGGGCGATCCCGATGAAGCGCCTGGGGCAACCTTCGGACTATCCCGGCATCATCTGTTTTCTTTCTTCCGACGACGCCGGTTTCATCACCGGCCAGGTGATCTCGGTTTCCGGTGGCTTGTCCATGCACGGCTGACCGTGGGCGGCAATGCCTGTGACAAGGTATTGCCGCCACGCTGTTTCCAGGGTTACCTCCCCGACTGGCCGTGCCTGATGTGCGGCCCTTTTCGTTGTAGAAAGGTGGCGGATGTTTCAGCCAGACTCTGACATTCAGCGGTCAAGCACGCTGACCGCTTTTCTGAATGACTGCGGCATTGGCAGTTACGAGGATCTCGCCCGTCGCGCCAATGAGGAGCCGGACTGGTTCTGGGGCCGGATCATCAACCATGCCGGTATACGGTTCAGCAAGCCGCACACGGTGCTGCGGGATATTTCCGATGGGCCTGAATCGATCAGATGGGCCATCGGAGCCACTTTAAATCTGACGGAAACCTGTCTCGACGCACGAATTCACGAAGGTCTTGGCGAAAAAACTGCGATTGACTGGGTCGGCGAAGACGGAAGCCGCCGCCGCTGGAGCTATTGCGAACTTGCCGCCGAAGCCGCCCGCGTTGCCTCGGCCCTTGACGCGCGCGGGGTGCAGCCGGGTCAGGCGGTGGGTATCTACATGCCGATGATCCCCGAAATCGAGGCCGCTCTGCTGGGTATTGCCCGGTTGGGCGCGGTCGCGGTGCCGCTGTTTTCCGGCTTTGCGCCGCATGCGATCATTTCGCGCCTGAAGGATGCGGGTGCCGTGGCGGTGCTGACGGCGGATGCCACACCCAGACGGGGCAAGCCGGTCTGGATGGAGGCGATGCTGGCCGAAGCCCTGACCGAGGTGCCTTCCGTTCATACCGTGTTCAGCCTGCGGCGGTTCGGCGGCGCGGTGGCCGATCCGGCCCGCGATCTCGACTGGACCGAAACCGTGGGTGCCGCCGACCCGGATTTCGCAGCGGTTGCCGTCAAGGCCAAGGACCCCTTTCTCATCGCCTATACCTCGGGCACGACAGGCCGGCCCAAGGGCGTTGTGCATACCCATCTCGGGGTGCAGGCCAAGGCAACGGCGGATATCCTGCTGTGCCTCGACATAAAACGCGATGACCGCCACCTGTGGATGACCGACATGGGCTGGGTGATGGGGCCGCTTACCCTGCTGTCGGTGCTGCTGTCAGGCGCCACGCTGGTGCTGGCCGAGGGCGCGCCCTCTATGCCGGGCGATCCCTTCAGGCTTTTGCGCATTGCGTCCGAGATGCAGGTGACCCACATCGGCGTTGCCCCCACGCTGGTGCGGCAATTCATGACGCAAAGCCCCGAGCCACTTTCGGCCTATGACCTGGCACCCCTGCGCATCGTCGCCTCGACCGGCGAGCCCTGGACGGAAGATGCCTGGCTCTGGCAACTCGACCATATCTGCCGACGCCGCGCTGTGCCGCTGAACATTTCCGGCGGAACCGAACTGTTCGGCGCGATCCTGACCTCAACTGTGCTGCACGACATCAAGCCGGGCGGCTTTTCGGCCCAGGCCCTGGGTGTGGGCGCGCGCGTTCTGCGCGGGGATGGCCTTGAGGCCGCGCCGGGCGAGGTGGGCGAACTGGTCGTGACCCAGCCGCCTCTGGGGCTGACCCCGGCGATCTGGGGCGACCGCGAGCGGTATCTCGAAACCTACTGGTCCACCTATCCCGGCATCTGGCGGCACGGCGACTGGGTGCGCCGCGACCCTGACGGCACCTGGTATATCCTCGGCCGCTCGGACGACACGCTGAACATCGCCGGCAAACGCATCGGCCCGCCCGAGATCGAGGCGGCGCTGACCGGGACCGGCGAGGTGGTGGACGCCGCCGCCATCGCCGCGCCCGACGATATCAAGGGGGTGGCCGTGGTCTGTATCTGCGTCGCGGCACCAGGGGTGTCGCCCAATGCGACGCTTGTCGAACGGCTCAAGGACCGGGTGGGCGAGGCCGTGTCGAAACCCTTCCGCCCGCGCGAGATCCATTTCGTCGAGGCATTGCCCAAGACCCGCACCATGAAGACGATGCGCCGGATCGTGCGCGCGGCCTTCCTGGGCGAGGATCCGGGCGATCTGTCGTCGATCAGCAACCCCGAAACGATCCAGCCCATTGCAGACCTGCGAAAGGATAAGACATGATCACCGTTTTCGGAGCAACCGGCAACACCGGCTCCCCTCTTGTCGACACGCTTCTGGCCAAGGGGGCGACCGTGCGCGCTGTCACCAGCAACCCCGCAAGGCTGGACGCGCTGAAGGCCAAGGGATGCGAGGCCGTCACCGCCAATTTCACCGACCCCGCCGCGCTGGCGCGGGCCTGTGACGGGACAGAAAAGATATACCTGGTCACGCCCGCCCATCTGGACATGCGCCAGTGGAAGGCGAACGTGATCGAGGCCGCCAAGGCCGCGGGCGTGCGCCATGTCGTTCTGGCCACCGGGCTGGGTGCGTCGCCCAAGGCGGGGCTGACCTTTGGAAAATGGCACTCCGAAACCCAGGAGCTGCTGAAGGAAAGCGGGCTTGACTGGACCTTCGTCCAGCCGACCTATTTCATGCAGAACCTGCTCTGGCAGGCCAGCAACATTGCCAAGAACGGGGTGTACTACGATGATCTGGGCGGCCCCGTAGCCTGGATCGACGCCCGCGACATCGCGGATGTCGCCGCCGAGACACTGACCGCCCCGGGATTTGAGGGCAAGGGGCTTGGGCTGACCGGCCCCGAAGCGCTGACCGGCGTGGATATCGCGGCCCTTTTGTCCGAAGTGACAGGGCGAAATGTCACCTGTGCCCCCCTGTCGGCCGAGGATGCGAGAGCGGCCATGGTGGCCGGCGGGATGCAGGATGAGGTCGCCGGAGCCATGGTCGAACTGGCCTCGATCGCGCCCAAGGGCTACCTTGCCGGCATCGAAACAACGGTCAGCGATGTGTTGGGCCGCCCGGCCCGTCGATTTACCGATTTCGTCGCTGAGAACCGGGATGCGTTCGTCCAGTGACCTGGCGGCGGCGCCGCTTTATCTTGAAATGGCGCCGCCCCTGAACGCAGCTTCCCAGATCAACCATCTTTTTGTGTTCCGCGATATGGGTGTACTGAGCGGACGTGGAAGCGGGCGGTTCGCGTCCGACCTCTTTACCCTTTCGATAACGTGCGACGACAGCGGCGGGGCGCGCGGATCGCTGGCACCACCGCGCCCGGGTTTCACGCCCCGCCGAATGCCATTCCATGGTGTCATGGCCGGGCTACGGCTGTCGTCAAGACCGGAGCGTTTGCCCGAGGCCGAGGAACTGAAACCGTTGGCTTCAGCTCTGGCGCGCGTTCAGCAGAGCGACGAGGCGCTGCCTTTGCTGGTCACTATGCTCGACGAACTTGCAAAGAGTCTGCGTTTTGCCGCGTCACCCGGGCTGTGCAGCGCCCGGACGGAACGACGTAAGGTCCGAGAGGAAACCGGCGTGTCACGGCGGCGACTCGTTGCCTCACGGCGCTTTCGGAGGTTGCTTGGACAACTCGCGACGCAGACCGTGCCCCTGACAGATCTGGCGCTGGATGCCGGATATTACGATCAACCTCATATGTCCGCCGCCTGCCGTGCCTTTGCAGGAAAACCACCCCGCGCACTTCGCTTACAGGCGGCACAGTGCGGTTTTGGCCGTTCCCTACAAGATGCGCGCCTCAAGGATCGGCTAATCTTGGTCATCAATGAATGAAATTCAGGAGGGCAGCACGCCATGACGCCATTCGAACCGAAAAATCCTGCCTATGACGCACGCGTGCGCGACAGTTTCAATCGACAGAATGTGATGCACACGCTGGGGATCAGGATTGCCGATCTTACCCCCGGACATATCGTCCTGGAGATGGCCCACAGTGCTGATTTCACCCAACAGCATGGGTTTCTTCATGCCGGGATCGTATCGACCGCGCTGGACAGTGCGTGCGGCTATGCAGCCTTCTCGCTGATGCCCGCCGAAGCTGCGGTGTTGACGGTGGAATTCAAGATCAACCTGCTCAACCCGGCGGATGGCGAACGGTTTCGCTTCGTTGCCGATGTGGTGAAACCGGGAAGGAACCTGACCATCTGCGAGGCACGCGCCTATGCCACCAAGGGCGGACAGGAAAAGCTGGTCGCGACGATGACCGGAACGCTGATGGCGCTGGTGGGGCGGACGGGCGTGGCGGGGTGACGACCGGGGCCGGGCACTGGGCGAGGGTCAGACCTTCAACCGGGCTTCGAGGACATGCCGCTGGACCTTTCCGCTTGTCGATCTGGGGAAATCGTCGAATGCGATGAAATGCAGCTCGCGCGGGCGTTTGTAGCCTGCCAGACTTTCGCGGCACAAATTCATCAGCGCATCCGCATCCGGCCGGTCATTGCCGCAGGCGACAAAGGCCACCGGGGCTTCGCCCCATTTCGCGTCGAACGCCCGCACCACCGCCGCTTCGACAACAGACGGATGCGCCAGAAGCACGCGCTCGATTTCCGCCGGATAGACGTTCTCGCCGCCGGTCTTGATCAGGTATTTCACCCTGTCCACAAAGTCGATCGTGCCATCGGGATTGCGCCGGAACAGATCGCCCATGTGAAAGAACCCGTTGCGAAAGTCTCGGGCATTGGTGGCGTCGGCGTTCCAGTAGCCAGAGAACAGCGTCGGGCCGCGCATCGCCATTTCACCGGGCGTTCCGTCGGGAACGTCGCGGTCTTCAGGGTCAACCAGCCGGACCTCGCAGAATGCGCTGATCCGTTTGGACAGTTTTTCGGGTATGACACCGGGCGCGATCAGACCTGCGGTGCCAGGCGGCAAGCCGGTTTCGGTCGCCCCGAAGGAATTCAGGAAGGGCGTGTCCAGAAGGCTGGTCAACTCCGCGATCTGATGTGGAGGCACCAGATCGGCCATCGCGCCGCAGACCTTGATCCCTTTCACCGGCAGCGGGTTGGCGCGCCGCTCGGCGATGAAGGCATCCAACGCGCCCGGCATCATCACGAACCAGCCGATCCTGTGGCGTGACAGCGCCTCATTGATGACGGCAGGTTGCAACCCGTCCACCATCACCACCGTGCCGCCGCGCAAGATCGTCGCCAGCGCATGATCGGTGGACGCCATGTGAAACATGGGCGCCCAGGCGATGAAGCCGTCGCCGGGATCGAGCGCCAGTTGTGCCGCGAAGACCATGGATCTCGCGATATGGGCGCGGTGGCTGATCAGCGCCCCCTTGGGTCGGCCTGTCGTCCCCGATGTGTAAAGGATTGTCAGCCCGGCCTCGGGATCCTCCACCAGGGTTCCGGTGCGCGGATCTGGTTTGGCCCCAGCGATGGCCGCGTCCAGATCCGGCCCGATCTCCAAGCATCGGGTAGCGGAGACCGCATGATACGCGCCGCGCAGGCCGGGTTCGACCAGCGCCAGAACCGGCTCGACCAGGTCGATGCAATGCCGCAGTTCATCCGGCGCAAGCCGCCAGTTCAGGCAGGCGACGATTGCGCCGATCCCCGCAGCGGCCAGTTCGGTTTCAAGATATTCCGCCCGGTTGTGCGACAGGATCGCGATCCTGTCTCCAGGCATGACGCCTCTCGCCAGAAAGACGGCGGCCAGACGATCAACCCGCTCCAGCAACTCGGCGTAGGTCTGCCGTTTGCGACCGTCCTCGACGGCAAGAACCCTGGCACTGCCCTGCGCTCGGCTTCGAAAGATCGAATACAGATCGGCGCGTCCTGCGCGAAAAACCTCTGGCAGCATCGCATCCTCCCCTCACGCCAATTCAGAGACCCTGCGCTAAACGCACCCCTTCATCAATGGCGCGCAGCGCGTCAAGCTCCGCCGCCTCTTTTGCCCCGCCGATCATCGTGACGGTGACGCCCCGCGCCGAGAGGGCCTCGGCCAGCGCCCGCTCTGGCTCCTGCCCGGTGCACAGCACGATCGTATCGGCGGCGATGACCTTTGGCTTTCCGTCGATGAGGATATGCAGCCCCGCGTCGTCGATGCGGCCATAGACCACGCCGCCCATGGCCTCGACCCCGTGTTTGCGCAGCGCGTTGCGCAGGATCCAGCCTGTGGAGACGCCAAGCCCCGCCCCCGGTTTCGAGGTTTTTCGCTGAAGCATGATCACCTTGCGCCGCGAAGGTTTCGGTGCCAGCGGATCGCCCGCAAGACCGCCCGGCGCGGCGAATGTCGGGTCTACGCCCCATGTCTCGCAGAATGCGTTGGTGTCGTGGACCTCTGCCGATCCGGTCACGAGGAATTCGGCCACGTCATGGCCGATGCCGCCCGCCCCCATCACCACGACACTGTCGCCCGCCACACGTTCGCCGGACAGGATCTCGGCATAGGTGGCAACGCTCGGATGGTCCACGCCCGGCAGATCGGGAATGCGCGGCTTGACCCCGGTGGCGATCACCACATGGTCGAAACCGGTCAGATCGTCCAGACCGGCCCGCTGCCCCAGGTGCAGCGTGACGCCGTGCCTGTTCATCTGGCCGGAATAATAGCGCAGGGTTTCGTCGAACTCGTCCTTGCCCGGCGCCGCACGCGCCAGGTTCAGTTGCCCGCCCAGCCTGTCATGAGCTTCGAACAGGGTGACGACATGGCCCAGCCGTGCCGCCTCGGCCGCCGTGGCCATGCCCGCAGCACCGCCGCCGA
Organism: Nioella nitratireducens; assembly: GCF_001879715.1. Classification (GTDB taxonomy): domain Bacteria; phylum Pseudomonadota; class Alphaproteobacteria; order Rhodobacterales; family Rhodobacteraceae; genus Nioella; species Nioella nitratireducens. The sequence goes on from NZ_MNBW01000015.1 coordinate 45,910, forward strand.
CAACCGCCACCTTCTTGGGCGAATCCGTCGGCGTGTCGCGGAATTCGGTTTCGCGGCCCGCCCGCGGGTTGACCAAACAGCTCACCGGCCGGTCGGAAAAGATGAAATCCAGACAGGCCTGGTTGCAGGCGATGCAGGTATTGATCTCGTCCGCGCGGCCCTCGCGCACCTTCTTGACGAAATGCGGGTCGGCGAGGAACGGCCGGGCCATCGAGATCATGTCCGCCCCGCCAGAAGCAAGGATGTCCTCGGCCATTGCGGGCGTGTTGATCCGGTTCGAGGCGACCACGGGAATGGACACCGCAGCCTTCACATTGGCCGCCGCCTGCCGCCAGGCACCGCGCGGAACCGGATAGGCAATCGTCGGCACGCGCGCTTCGTGCCAGCCGATGCCGGTGTTCAGAATATCCGCCCCCGCCGCCTCGATCTTGCGCGCCAGTGCCGCAATTTCATCGGCGGGCGCGCCGCCCTCGACCAGATCAGCCGCCGAAATCCGGTAGATGACTAGGAAATCCGGCCCGCAACGCTCCCGCACCGCGCGCACGGTCTCGACTGCAAAGCGGTGGCGGTTCTCGGCGCTGCCGCCCCAGTCGTCTTCACGCTTGTTGGTATGCGTGACAGTGAATTCGTTGATCAGATAGCCCTCGGACCCCATGATCTCGACGCCGTCGAACCCGGCGGCCTGCGCATTGGCGGCGGCTTTGGCGAAGTCTTCAATGGTGCGGCGGATGTCGGCATCGGTCATCTCACGCGGGATGAAACGGTTGATCAGCGCGCGAATCGGTGATGGCGCAACGCAGCCCTCGATCTTTGCGTAGCGCCCGGCATGAAGAAGCTGCGCGCAGATCAGGCTGCCCTCGGCCTGGACTGCCTCGCAGATCGGTCGCAGATGCAGCGCCTTATCCGGGTCATCCATGCGCGGTCCTTCCTGGTCGAACACGCCCTCGGCATTTGGCGAAAACCCGCCCGTGACCAGAATCGCCGCCTCGCCGCGCGCTCGTTCCGCGTAAAAGGCGATCTGTTTGGCCAGGCTGTCCGGCTCGTTTTCCAGCCGGGTGTGCATCGACCCCATGATGATCCGGTTCCGCAACGTGCGTCGGCCCGCGCGGATCGGCGAAAGCATGGTTTCGAAGCTTTCCCTTTGCGTGTTTCCCATTGTGAACATCCCCCTCAAAACTATGCTTGATCTATATTCTAACATTTGTTAGATTTTTGGGAAGAAGAATTTTCGGTCACAGGGAGGAGCACCGATGCAGTTTCAGCCAACAGATGATCAAAGGGCGTTTCGTGAAACCGCCAAGCGGTTCGCCACTGAAAAACTGGCACCCAGCTACCTCGAGCGCGCAAGCGGCCACACCTTTGATCGTGCGCTGATCAAGGAGATGGGCGCATTGGGTCTGATCGGGGCCGATCTGCCCGAAGAATTCGGCGGGCTTGGCGAAAGCTCTGTCACATCAGGGATGATCGTCGAAGAAATCGCCTATGCCGATTTCAACGCAAGCTATGTCCAGCTCCTCGGCTCTCTCATGGGGGGGATGGTGGCCAAGCACGCCTCTCGCGAGATCGCTTCGGAATGGGTGCCCAAGGTTGTCTCGGGGGATGCTGTCATCGGCCTGGGCCTGACCGAACCGCGCGGCGGATCGGATGCGGCGAACCTCATCCTCAAGGCCACCAAGTCCGGCAACGGCTGGCGGTTGAACGGTGAAAAGACCTCCATGAGCTTTGCGGCCCAGGCCGACGCGGCGGTGGTCTTTGCGCGCACCGGCGACCCCGAAGGCGGCTCGCGAGGGGTCAGCGCCTTTTTCGTTGATCTGAACCAGCCAGGTATCAAGCGCACCCATTTCAACGACATCGGCACCAGGCCGGTCGGACGCGGATCGGTGTTCTTCGACGATGTTTTTGTTCCGGCAGAAAACATGATGGCCGAACAGGACCGCGCCTTTGGCACCATCATGGCCGGGTTCGACTATTCCCGCGCGCTAATCGGACTGGAATGCCTGGGTGCCGCCCAAGCATCGGTGGATGAAACCTGGGCCTATGTCCGCGAGCGCGAAGCGTTCGGCGCACCCATCGTGCAGTATCAGGGCGTAAGCTTCCCGCTGGCAGAGGCCGAAACCCAGCTGACCATGATGCGGCAGCTTTGCTACTACACACTGGACCTGCGCGACCGGGGCCTGCCGCATACGTCCGAGGCGGCGATGTGCAAATGGTACCTGCCAAAAACCGCCTGCGAGATCCTGCACCAGTGTCTGATCCTGCACGGACATTACGGTTACACGACCGACCTGCCCCACCATCAGCGCTATAACGATGTGCTGGGCCTGCAGATCGGCGACGGCACCGCGCAAATCCAGAAACTGGTGATTGCCCGCGAAAAGGTCGGGCGGCTGGCGCTGCAGTATGACAAAAGGGCGAAGGGAGTGTCGAAATGAGTGCTCCCGTCGCCGTAACCATCGAAGGTAGCGTCGGCATCATCGAGCTGGCCCGACCCGAGAAATTCAATTGCCTGTCACTTGACGTGCATGAGCGCATATCTGCCGCGCGCGCGGAATTCGAGGCGAACCCGGATATTCGGGCGATCCTCATCCGGGCGCAGGGCAAGCACTTTTGCACCGGTGCCGATCTGACCGAGGTGAAGGGCAAACTGAACGATCCCGCCGCGCTGGACCATTTCATCGCCTTTGGCATGAAGAACCTGCGTGCGCTCGAAACCTCCTCCCTCCCTGTCGTCGTGGCGGTGCAGGGGTTGTGTCTGGCCGGCGGGATCGAGCTGATGCTGGCTTGCGACGTGTGTTTCGCCGCCGAAACCGCCCAGTTCGGCGATCAGCATGCGCAATTCGGGCTGATCCCCGGTTGGGGCGGCTCGCAGCGGCTGACGCGGTTGATGGGGCAGCGCCGGGCGCTTGACCTGATGTTCTCAGCCCGCTGGCTGAAGGCCGCCGAGGCCAAAGAGGCAGGGCTGGTCAACTACATCGTGCCGGATGCGGATCTGCACAAGTCCGCGCTGGAATACTGCCAAAAAATCGCCACCCGCTCGCGTCCCGGTATCGCCGAGATGAAGCGTCTGGCACGGGAAGGTGCGGACCTGGGCATCGACCAGCAAATGCGGCTGGAGCGTGACGCCGCCGTGCGCGCGCTGCCCAATGATGACGTGGCCGAGGGGCTCGACGCATTCGAGAACCGGCGCGCCCCCGAATTCAAGACTTGAGGAAAACATGGATTTCACCCTGAACGACGAACAGCGCCAGATCTACGAATACGGCGGTCAGTTGGCGCAAAAATTCGACAACGATTATTGGCTGCGGCATGCCCGGAAACATGAATTTCCCAGGGAGATGTTTCAGAAGATCGCCGATGACGGCTTTCTGGGCATCATGGTTCCCGAAGAATACGGCGGTGCCGGGCTTGGCATGACAGAGATGGCCCTGTTCATGGAAGGCACGGCCAATCACGGCATTCCGCTGCTGATGATGGTGGTCGGCCCGACCATGTCGCTGGCCCACCTCGCCAGCCACGGGACCGAGTTCCACAAGAAAGAGCTGCTTCCGGCCGCCTGCCGGGGCGAAATCCAGTTCTGTTTCGCGATCACCGAACCGGGGGCCGGGTCGAACACGATGAAGTCCACCACGCTGGCCAAGCGCCGGGGCAACCGGTTCAGCCTGTCGGGGGAAAAGACCTTCATCACCGGGGCCGATGTGTCCGACTATTGCTTGGTTGTGGCGCGGACCAAGCCGCACACCGAGGTCAGCCGCAAGACCGACGGGTTCACCCTTTTTGCCGTGGACCTGAAAAAGAAGGGCGTCGCGCAACAACGGGTGAAGATCTCGATCCCCCTGCCCGAAGAACAGTGGACCCTGTTCTTCGACGAGGTGGATCTGGGTCCCGAGGACGTGGTCGGCGAGGTGGACAACGGGTTTTCCATCCTGTTCGACAGCCTCAACCCCGAGCGCATCATCCTGGCCGCACTATGCTGCGGCATCGGTCGGTTTGCCCTGAACAAGGGCGTGGCCTATGCGTCCGAGCGCAATGTTTTCGGTCAACCCATCGGGGCGCACCAGGGTGTGCAGCACCCGATGGCCAAGGCGCATACGGCGGTCGAGATGGCCAGCCTGATGACGCGTCGCGCCGCCTGGGAGTTCGACAACAAGCTGCCCGCAGGGGCCTCGTCGAACATGGCCAAATACTTCGCCGCCGAAGCCGGGATCGAAGCGGTGGACGCCGCGCTGCAGGCGCATGGCGGATCGGGTTTCACCGAGGATACGGGACTATACGAGATGTATCCGCTGGTGCGCCTGTTGCGTACGGCGCCCGTGAACCGCGAGCTGTGCCTCAGCTTCATCGGCGAAAAGGTCATGGGCCTGCCGCGATCCTATTGATCGCCCGGCCCGGAATGGAGGTAAGTATGCAATTTGGAATGCGCTTCCGGCGGGAGGATGCCGCCGACAAGGTAAACGACCGCTACTGGCACGCGATCGAGGGCACGCCGATCGACGAGGTGCGCCGCATCCAGGAAGAGCGGCTGCGCGATCAAATGGCCTATCTCAAGGCGAACTCGACCTTCTATCAGGAGAAGTTCGCCGAGGCCGGTGTGGAATTCGGCGATATCCGCACCATCGAAGACCTGCAAAAGCTGCCCTATACCTACAAGACAGAGATCCGCGAAAGCCTCGCGGCAGAGCCGCCCTTCGGCAAGCACCGCGCCGCGCCGATGGCCGACATTATCCAGATGCAGGCCTCGTCGGGCACCACCGGCAGCCCGTCCTATATCGCGCTGACCGAGGCCGACGCCGAGATGTGGCACGAGATGACGGCGCGCTGTTTCTTTGCCAACGGCGTGCGGCCCGGCGACATGGTGCTGCACGCGTTTTCGCTGGCCAAGGGCTTTGTCGGCGGTATCCCTGTGGTGCAGGGCCTGCAATACATGGGCGCGATCGACGTGCCGGTGGGGGCGGATGGCGGCGTGGAACGGCTGTTGCGCGCCTGTGCGGACACGCGCCCGCGCTGTATCGTCGGCGCACCTAACTTCGTTCTGCATCTGGCCGAAAAGGCTCCGGAAGTGCTTGGCTGCAAGGCCAGCGAGCTGGGCGTCGAACGGGTGATCGTGGGCGGCGAACCGGGCGGCGGCATCCCGGCGATCCGTGCCAAGATCGAAGCGGCCTGGGGTGCCAAATGCACCGAGATGCTGGGCGGCACCGATCTGGGCGTGACCTATTGGGCCGAATGCGACGCGCAATCGGGCATGCATATGGTCAACATGGACTACATCATCACCGAGTTGCTCGATCCCGAAAGCGGCAAGATCATTCCTTGGGAAAAGGGTGCCGAGGGCGAAATGATCTATACCGCGATCGGCCGGCGGGCAAGCCCGCTGGCGCGGTTCCGGTCGGGCGATTATATTGAGGTCATCGACACAGAGTGCTCTTGCGGGCGCACCGGCCCCAAGATCCGTTGCACCGGTCGGACCGATGACATGCTGATCGTGCGCGGGGCCAACGTCTTTCCTTCCGCCATCAACAGCGTCATCACCGAAATGGTGCCGGACACCAACGGCGTCATGCGTATCGTGGCGGATTTCCAGGGCCACACCACGCAGGGCGCGCTGACAGTGATCGTCGAACGCGGTCCCGCCCGTGATCCGGCGGATGACGCTGCCCTCAAGAAGAAGATCGAGCAGCGCTTGCGCGATGCCCTCGTCTTCAAGGCCGACGTTCGCCTGGTCGCGCCGGATACGTTTGAAAAGCCCGGCGCAGCCAAGGTCGCCTTTGTCCTCAGAAAGTTCCCGAACCTGCCATGACGAAAATGAAATCCCTTCTCGACACCGGGTCCGACGACTTTCGGAAAAACGACGCGCTTTACCGGGAAAAGGTCGGCGAACTGCATGCGCTTCGGCTGCTACAACGCGTCGGCGGCCCCGAAAATGCGCGGGAACGGCATGTCAGCAAAGGCAAGATCCTGCCGCGCGAACGGGTCGAGCGGTTGATCGACCCGGGCACGCCCTTTCTTGAAATCGGAGAACTCGCCGGGCTGAACAAATATGAAGGCGTGCCACCCGGTGCAGGGATCATCACCGGCATCGGCGTGATCGAGGGACGTCAGTGCATGATAATCGCCAATGACGCTACCGTGAAGGGCGGCACCTATTTCGGCATGACCTGCCGCAAACACGTCCGGGCGCAGAAAATCGCCTGGAAAAACCGTCTTCCGGTGATCACCCTGGTCGATTCCGGCGGGGCGTTTCTGCCGGAACAGGCGAGTATCTTTCCCGATGAGGGGCAGTTCGGCTCAATCTTCCATCAACAGATCGGCATGTCGGGCGATGGCGTACCGCAGATCGCCGTGGTCATGGGGCCCTGCACCGCGGGCGGGGCCTATATTCCCGCGCTTTGCGACGAGGTGGTGATCGTGCGCGGTCAGGGCTTCATGTATCTGGGCGGGCCGGAGTTGACCTTTGCTGCGACCGGCGAAAAGGTGGATGCGGAATCCCTGGGCGGCGGCAAGATGCATTCCTCCGTTTCCGGCGTGACAGACCATCTTGCCGAGGATGACGCGCACGCGCTGGCCATCACCCGCGAAATCGTCAGCCACCTGGGCGAAAAGCCGCAGCCGCGCAAGACGCCGACGTCGCCGCGCCGCCCGGCCTATCCGGTCGAGGAGATCTATGGCGTCGTCAGCCGAGACCCAAGGGTGCCGACCGACAACCGCGAGATTGTCGCGCGCCTTGTGGACGACAGCGATTTTCACGAGTTCAAGCCGCTTTTCGGCGACACCATCATGACCGGCTGGGGCCGAATCCATGGCCACGAGGTCGGCATCCTGGCCAATACCGGCGTGCTCTTTGTCGAGGCCGCGCTGAAGGCTACGCATTTCATCAATCTCTGCGTCCAGCGCGATATCCCGCTGCTGTTCCTCGCGGATGTGAACGGCTTCATGGTCGGCCGCGACGTCGAGCAGATGGGCATTGCCAAGGCGGGCGCCAAGATGATCACCGCCATGTCTTCGGCGCGGGTGCCGAAGTTCACCATCATCACCGGCGGCTCTTACGGGGCGGGTTACCTGGCCATGCTTGGCCGCCCGTTCCAGCCGGATGCGATGTTCGCCTGGCCCACGGGCCGGTCCGCGATCATGGGGCCGGAACAGGCCGCCAGCGTGCTAGCGCAGGTGCGCGCCCAGATCAACGAACGCGAAGGCAAAAAATGGACACCCGAGGAGGAGGAAGCCTTCAAGGCACCAATCCGCAAGGAATACGAGGATTTCCAGGGGGCCTACAATTTCGCCTCCAACCTCTGGATCGACAGCGTGATCGAGCCTGCCGAGACCCGGGACGTCATGGCGCTGATGCTGGACATCGCTTCGCGCAGGCCCAAGGTCGAAACGCATTTCGGCGTGTTCAGGATGTGAGGCGCAAATCATGAAAATCAAAACGCTTCTTATCGCCAATCGCGGCGAAATCGCCTGCCGAATCGCGCGCACCGCGCGGGCCAGCGGCATCACCCCTGTTGGCGTGCATTCGCAGGCCGACGCCAACGCCCTTCACGTCCGTGAGATCGGCAAATCTGTCTGCATCGGTGCCGGTCCCGCATCCGAGAGCTATCTGAAGATCGACGCAGTCATCGCCGCCGCCAGATCCGTCGGCGCCGATGCGATCCATCCCGGTTACGGCTTTCTGGCAGAGAACGCAGATTTCGCCCGCGCGGTCGAAGCCGCAGGCATGATCTTCATGGGGCCGACACCGGAAACGCTGGAACGCTTCGGCGACAAGGCCAGCGCCAAGGACGCGGCGGTTGCTGCCGGCATTCCGGTTGTCTCGGGCGCCCAGGGCGCGCGCTCCAACCTGCAGGAAATCGCACAGGAAGTGCGCAAGATGGGCCTACCGGTGCTGCTCAAGGCGGTCGGCGGCGGCGGCGGGCGCGGGCAGCGGCTCGTGACAGATGAAGCCACGCTTGTGGAGGACATCGAGGGCGCGCTGCGCGAAGCAAAGTCCACCTTTGGCTCCGAGGGCCTTCTGCTGGAACGCTTTCTGCCCGAGGCCCGTCATGTCGAGGTGCAGATCGCGGGCGACGGCAAGGGCCATGTGGTGCACCTGTTCGAGCGCGACTGCACGCTTCAGCGCCGCCACCAGAAGGTCATCGAAGAGGCCCCGGCCTGGGGCCTGCCCCGCGCGCTTCTGGACGAGATCGCGCATGACGCGGTGCGCCTGGGCGAAACGCTCGATTATCGCGGTCTGGGCACGGTGGAGTTTCTGGTTGCGGGGGACGAGTATTTCTTTCTGGAGGTGAACCCGCGCATCCAGGTGGAACACCCCGTAACAGAGGCGATCACCGGGCTGGACCTGGTCGCGTTGCACCTGCGCATTGCCGAGGGCGCGGGCCTGGGGCTTGTGCAGGGTGATCTGCGGATCAACGGCCACGCCGTCGAGGCGCGGCTTTACGCCGAAGACCCGGCCATGCAATTCGCCCCCTCGACGGGCACGCTGACCACGCTCAGCCTGCCCAGCGGTCTGCGGATCGACAGCGGTGTCGAAGAAGGTGACGCGGTGACGCCCTATTACGACCCGATGATCGCCAAGCTGATCGTGCACGCGCCCGACCGGGAAACCGCCCTGGCGCGGCTGGCGACGGCGCTGGACCATGTCGCGGTGGAGGGCGTGGAAACCAACCGTGCCTTTCTGACGGCGCTGGCGCGAAACCCCGAATTCGGGCAGATGCAGGTTCATACGCGCTGGATCGACGGTCGGCTTGACGCGCTGACAAAGCCGACCCAGCTTTCCCGCCCCGAGCGGTGGAAGGCAGCCGCCGCAATTCTGTTCGTGGCAACGTCGCGCCGCGATGCGGATGCCGATCCCTGGACCAACCGCGATACCTTCACTGGCTGGCGGCTTGGCCTGGGTGGCGATGCGGTTGAGGCGGGACAGCGCGTGACGCTCACCGATTCCGCCGGTGCATCCGAAGAATTGCGCGTCGGCCCGGTCAAACCTGGTGACAAATACACCGTCATTTCGGAAAACGGCAATGCGACCATGTTGACCGCGTGTGAAATCACGCCGGGTCGATGGCGCCTGAGCGAGGGCGATACCGTCCTTCTGATCGACGCACGGCTGCACGCCGGGGTGATTGAGATGGACACGCCCGAAGGTCGGCTAATCTTTCGCCCGGCCACGCCGCTGGCCTTTGCCGGCGGCGATGCGGCAGCGGATCGCGCCGTGGTCTCGCCGCTAACCGGCATGATCGTCGAGATCAAGGTGACCGACGGTCAACCCGTCGCCGCAGGCGACGTGATTGCGGTCATGGAGTCCATGAAAATGGAAATCTCGATCCGCGCTGCCGCAGCCGGGATTGCCAGCAATATTTCCGTCTCGAATGGGGACATGGTCGATCGCGGCCAGGTCATCGCCGAGATACTGCCATCTGAGGAGCAATGAAATGAGCGACTTTCCCAAATTCGTCGAATTTCGTGAGGAAGGCCCGCGCGAGGGCTTTCAGATCGAAAAGAAGATCTACCCGATCGAACAGCGGATCGAACTGATCGATATGCTTAGCGAAACCGGTCTGAAGCGCATTCAGGTCGGCAGCTTTGTCAGCCCGAAATACGTGCCGCAGATGGCGGACACCGGGGAGTTGTTCCAGCGTATCAAGCGCAAGCCGGGCGTGAATTACACGTCACTATGGCTGAACGACAAAGGGTTTCGCAAGGCCCTGACGGCGCATGAGGTCGATATCGACCCGCGCCTGCTGTTATATCCTTCCGAGGCGTTTGCCCAATCGAACAACAATTGTTCCTCCGCGGAAATGCGGGAAAAACAACGCGACTGGGTTCGTCTTTACAAGGAAGAGGGATATACGATCGACGCGGCCTATGTGATGACGGCCTTCGGCTGCAACCTCGAAGGCCCCATCCCGCAAGAGCGCATCTTGGACGATTTCCGCTTCATTCTTCAGCTGTGCGAAGAAGAGGACATCCCCGTACCGATCCTTGTGATCGCCGATACAATGGGCTGGGGCAACCCCGAGGCGGTCAAACGAATGATTGGCGCGCTGCGGGAACTGGCACCCGGTGCCCGCATCGGGATGCATATTCACGACACGCGCGGCCTTGGCATCGCCAATCTTTACGCGGCCCTGTCGATGGGGGTGGACATGTTCGAAAGCTCGGTCGCCGGTCTTGGCGGCTGTCCCTTCGCGGGCCACGGCCATGCCCGCGCCGCAGGAAATGTCTGCACTGAGGATGCGGTGTTCCTGTGCCACGAGCTTGGCATCGAAACCGGGATCGACCTGGACAAGCTGATCGCTGCGGCGGTTAAGGCGGAAGAAATCATCGGCGCACCACTGATGGGCCGGGTCATGCATACCGGCGGGCTCGACAAGTACCGCAAGGCAAACTGAAGAGGAATGAATATGGCAAAGGCACTTGACGGAAAAGTGGTTCTGGTCACCGGCGCGGGTGGCGGTATCGGCCGCGATATCGCGCTGATGGCGGCGTCCGAAGGGGCGGCGGTGGTGGTCAATGATCTGGGGGCGTCCCTGAAAGGCACCGGCCAGACCGAAAGCGCCGCTCAGGCTGTCGTCGCAGAGATCAAAGCCGCCGGAGGTGATGCGATCGCCGATGGCGGTTCGGTCAACGACCCCGAGGCCGCGCGTGCGATGATCGAGGCCGGTGTCAAGGAATTCGGTCGCATTGACGCTGTGGTCAACAACGCAGGCATCCTGCGCGACGGGTTCTTTCACAAGATGAGCTATGAGGATTTCGATGCGGTGGTGAAGGTCCATCTTTATGGTGCCTTCAATACCAGCCGCGCTGCCGCCGATTATTTCCGCGAACAGGAAGGCGGCGCCCTGGTTCACATGACCTCGACCTCGGGTCTGATCGGCAATCTGGCGCAAGCGAACTATTCGGCCGCAAAGCTGGGTATCGCGGCGTTCTCGAAATCGGTCGCGCTCGACATGAAGCGGTGGAACGTGCGGTCGAACTGCATCGCGCCCTTCGCCTGGAGCAGGATGATCTCGTCGATCAAGACCGAAACGCCCGATCAGATGGCGCGGGTTGCAAAGCTCAAACAGATGACCCCTGCAAAGGTGGCACCCATGGCCTGTTTCCTCATGTCCGACAAGGCCGATGGCGTCAGCGGGCAGATCTTTGCCGTTCGCAACAATGAGATCTTCCTCTTCAACCAGCCCCGCCCGGTGCGGTCGGTTCATTCCGGCCATGGCTGGACAGCAGATGAAATCGCCGAGCGCGCCATTCCCGCGCTAAGATCGCAGTTCACACCACTCGAGGTGTCGGCGGATGTCTTTTCGTGGGATCCGGTCTGATGGGGAAGCGCAAGGAAAAGATCACTTCGAACATCGGCTGGAGCACCCCTGACAAGATCTGCGTGCGGGGCCTTGACCTGCCGAACGAGATCCTGGGCCACATGAACCTGGGCGATCTCGCCTTTCTGCAACTGACGGGCCGCAAGGCCACGCCAGAGGAAAGCCGGGTCTTCAACGCCATTGTCATTACCCTGGTGGAACATGGCATCACGCCCTCGGCCCTTGCCGCACGCATGACCTATATGGGCGCGCCGGAATCGCTTCAGGCGGCGGTGGCGGCCGGTCTGTGCGGGCTGGGCACGGTCTTTGTCGGCTCGATGGAGGGCGCGTCGAAGATGCTTTACGAGGCGCTGCCGCAGGACAAGCTGGGAACCGGTGTCGATCTGGATGCGCTTGCCGTCGAGACGGTCGAAAAGTTCCGCGCCCGCAAGGCCATCGTGCCGGGGCTTGGCCATCCGGTACACAAGCCGGTTGATCCACGCACACCGCGCCTGTTCCAGATCGCCGCCGAGAATGGCAAATCCGGCGAATATGTCGCTCTGATTCAGAAAATTCAGGGCGTGGCAGAGGCGAAATCGGGAAAGATGCTGCCGATCAACGCCACCGGTGCCATCGGCGCGATCTGCTGCGAATTCTGGTTCCCCTGGAAGATCGTGCGCGGCTTCGGTGTGATGGCGCGGGCGATCGGGCTGGTCGGCCATATCCTTGAGGAAAGCGAAAACCCGATTTCCTATGAGCTGTGGCAGCGTGCCGAGCAGGAAATCCTTGAAACTTCGGGACCGGGAGCGAAATAAGCGATGCAGACATCAGCTCCCGACACCCATGGCGACCTGCGCGATGCCCTGCGCGCGCTTTGTGCAAATTTCCCGCCGGAATATCATCGAAAGTTCGGCGAGAACGAAACCTACCCCGTGGAATTTGTCGATGCGCTGACCCGCGAGGGCTGGCTCGCCGCGATGATCCCCGAGGAATACGGCGGATCGGGCCTGGGTCTGACCGAAGCCTCTATCATCATGGAAGAGGTGAACCGCTGCGGCGGCAACGCGGGCCACTGCCATGGGCAGATGTATAACATGGGCACGCTTCTGCGGCACGGGTCTGACGAGCAGAAGCAGAAATTCCTGCCCGCCATCGCCAGCGGCGCGCTGCGTCTGCAGTCCATGGCCGTGACAGAGCCGACCACCGGCACCGACACGACCAAGCTCAAGACCACAGCGGTCAGGAAGGGCGACCGCTATGTGATCAACGGCCAGAAGGTCTGGATCAGCCGCATTCAACATTCGGACCTGATGATCCTGCTGGCCCGCACCACACCGTTGAAAGATGTCAAGAAGAAGTCCCAGGGTCTGTCAATCTTCATGGTCGATCTGAAAGAGGCCATCGGCAATGGCATGGAGGTGCGCCCCATCGCCAACATGCCGGGCCACGAAACCAACGAAGTGTTCTTCGACAACCTGGAGATTCCCGCCGAGAACCTGATCGGAACCGAAGGCCGCGGATTTTACCACATTCTTGACGGGCTGAACGCCGAACGCACGCTGATCGCCGGGGAATGTATCGGCGACGGATACTGGTTTGTGGACAAGGCCCGCGCCTATGCCGGCGAGCGGATCGTCTTCGATCGCCCCATCGGTCAGAATCAGGGCGTGCAGTTTCCCATCGCCAAGGCCTATGTGAACGTCGAGGCCGCCAACCTGATGCGCTTCGAGGCCGCAAAACGCTTTGACGCCGGGCAGGATTGCGGGGCACAGGCGAACATGGCCAAACTACTAGCCGCTGATGCCAGCTGGGAAGCGGCCAATGCCTGCATCCAGACCCATGGCGGCTTCGGCTTTGCGCGCGAATACGATGTCGAGCGCAAGTTCCGCGAGGCCCGACTGTATCAGGTGGCCCCGATCTCGACCAACCTCATCCTGTCCTATGTCGGCGAGCATATCCTGGGTATGCCGCGGTCGTTCTGAGGCCAGGGACCATGAGTGAGATCGAGCTTGACGCGCTGGCACCCTGGCTGGGACGCACTGAAACCAAAGAAGACGTCCTGACGCACGGTCTGATCGACAAATTCCGTGCCACGTTCGGTCCGCATCTTTGCGGCGGAGCAGGTGATGTCCCGCTGGGGATTCATTGGTGTATTGCCCTTGATACCGTGCCAGCTGCCGCTCTGTCAGACGATGGCCATGCTGCAAGGGGTGGGTTTCTGCCCCCTGTCCCGCTGCCCGCCCGCATGTGGGCCGGCGGCGATGTTACACATCTCACGCCGCTGAAGATCGGCGAAACCGTCACCCGCCGCTCGGTGATCGGGGATATAACGGCCAAGCAGGGCCGCAGCGGAACGTTGGTCTTTGTGACCGTAGAACACGAGTATTCGAGCGGCGGCCGGCTTTGTATTCGGGAGAAGCAATCGATTGTCTATCGTGAGATTTCCGCGCCCCGCCCGGTCAAAAACGCGCCTGACGCGAGTGACCCCACCACGCTCAGATCGAGCCTTGCACCGGATCCGGTGCTGCTGTTTCGCTATTCGGCGCTGACGTTTAATGCCCATCGCATCCACTATGACCACGTCTACGCCACCGAAACCGAAGCCTACTCCGGGCTCGTTGTACATGGCCCATTGCAGGCGACGCTGCTTCTGAATCTGGCGGCGGAAGCCTTGAAGACGTCGCCCCACCGTTTTTCTTTCCGGGGACTTGCACCGCTGACCCTGCCCTGCGAATTGCAGTTGCATAGAGAAGGGGCCGAAACCTCCGGGACAGTCTGGTGTCAGGATCAAAACGGTCTTCGAAGTTTTACCGCAGAATACGCGGCCGTCTGATAGGTCTTCTCTTGTAATGGATTCAATTGCTGACTACGGGCTGTTGACGTTCAGGATTCCCTAATCCGTTGACTTCTGATTCGAGGTTGCAAACAGCGGAGAAACGGATCGACGCGATCTTCGATATCGAGCGTGAAATCAACGGCAAGGACGCAGGCACACGCACACGCTTGGCCGCGCGACATGAACGATCACGCTCATTGGTCGAAGGTCTGCGTAGCTCGTTGATCGCACAGCGCGGCAAGCTGTCGAAACACAACGGCGTCGCCAAAGCCATCGACTACTTCACCACCCCCAAACATGGTCGGTGGGCGGCATTCGCAGCGTTCCTCGACGACGGGCGCAACTGCCTGCCCAATAGCGCCGCCGAACGCGCCCTCAGAGAAATTGCCCTTGGACGCAATTATGCGCACCAGGTGATTGTGCGCAGCTCGCCGAGGGAAGCGCCTGAAAGGCTGACGCGCCAGCGATTTTCGGCACGACGAACTGCGCATAATTCAAAGGTTCTGAAGGAACCGCATCAGCTGGTCCGGGGGCCGATACCGGCCGGGGCGCGCACCAACCGGTTGCAGCCGGTTGAGAGTGCGCTCCTTCATTGAGAGATCGGCCTCGAGGTACATATGCGTTGTGGCGGGGCTCTCGTGGCCCAGCCATAGGGCGATCACGGTGATGTCGACGCCGGACTGCAGCAGATGCATCGCCGTAGTGTGGCGGATTGTATGCAGCGATATCGAGCGTCGCGCGAGTTGGGGATGACGCTCCGCGGCGGCCGAGACAGCCAGGTCGAGGCGTTGGGTGACGTTCGATCGCGCCATCCTTTCTCCGCCCCGGCTTGGGAACGGGAAATTGTCATCCCCGGTGTTTTCCAGCTGGCGCTTCCAGCCCCGGATCAGCGACGCTGTTGATCGCCAGAGCGGCATGCTTCGTTCCTTGCGCCCCTTGCCGTGCAGGTGCGCGGTCGTCGTGCCATCGATGATGACGTCGCGACGCGCAGACCGATGGCCTCCGACACGCGTGCGCCGGTGTTGTACATCAGACTGAAAAGCGCTCGATCGCGCTGTCCCGCCCAGGTTCGAGGATCCGGCGCATCGACGATCGCCTGCATCTCCTGGCGCGACAGAAACCCAAGTACCGGCCGGTCAAACCTCTTCATAGGGATGGCCAGCGCCTGCTCGATCACAGCGAGCGCTGTCAGGTCGTAATGGGCGGCATACTTCAGGAAGGATCGGAGCGCCGCCAAACGGGCGTTTCGGCTGCGGGCGCCGTTGTTGCGTTCCTTCTCCAGATGATCGAGGAAGCCGAGGATCAATCGGGCGTCAAGATCGACCAAAGCCAATGCGGTCGGGGCCTTGCCAATACTGGCCTCAGCAAAGCTGAGCAGCAGTCGGAACGTGTCGCGGTAGGCGGCGATGGTGCGCGGGCTGACGGCTCGCTGGTGGCGCAGGTGCTCAACGAAGAAGCGCTGGTGCAAGGTAGGGAAAGTCGGTGTCGCGATCGGATCAGGCATGGTGACCCTCTCCGGCGATGGCCGAGAAGAGCTCGAAGCGCGCGCCGGCGATCGCCATCAGATCTGGAACGCCGGTAAGATACCAGTAAGTGTCGGACACCTTGGCGTGGCCACCATAGGTTGAAAGCGCGGCCATGGCGTTGCCGATATCGGCGCCGTGCTCATGCCAAAGCTGGACGCGACGGCAGATGAAGGTGTGGCGCAGATCGTGAAAGCGCGCCTGGGCATGGGCGCCACGCACCGTCCAACCGAGGTCGCCTCGCAGCCGCTGGAACACCCCATGAATGGTCCGCTTCGGCAACAACCCTCCCGATGACGACAGGAATAGCAGCGCATTCCGGTCGGTAGTGCGGTGACGTGACCGCACCGCCAGATAGCGGTTCAGCGCCGCCGCCACGGTCGGATGCACTGGCACGTGTCTGGATTTGCGAAACTTGGTGTTCCGGACCGTGAGGACGCCCTGTTCGAGATCGACATCGCCGCATCGCAGGTGGAGCGCTTCCGAGAGCCGCAGGCCGGTGGCTGCGATCAATCCGAAGATCATCTCGTAGGTCGCTGGTCGCAATCCACTGTGCGGGGCAAGGCGCCGGGCGGCAGCGAGGAGATCGCAGATCTCCTGCTCGATGTAGATGTGCGGCGCCAGGCGGCGATGCGAGCGGCCAAAGATTGCGGTCTGCGGGAACTCGGTCGCCGGATCAAGCCGGGCCAAATACCGTGCGAATGGACGAAGGACGTCCAGGCGGCGCGCCCAGGAAAACGGCTTGGCGTGCCTGGCATGACCCTGCACCCAATTCAGGGTGATGCGGGTCGTCAGCGAGCCGGCATGGCCCACCGCGTCGACGAAGCGGGCGAAAGCGGTGATCTGGGTGCCGGGAATGCGCAGGTCGAACCCCAAGGCACGGCGCTCGGTCAGGTAATCCTCGGCCAGCGAGAGCGTGGCGCGGGCCTCGGTCATGACGCGCTCCCCGGCCAGGGCAAGGCCACCGCGGCGAGCTTGGTCAGATCGACCTTGGCGTAGATCGCCGACGTGTCGAGGCTGCGGTGCCGCAGGACGTCGGCGATATCCTTCATCGGCGCGCCGGTGCGTAGAAGCCGGCTGGCCATGCTGTGCCGCAGAATATGGACTCCTGTGCGGGTCCATCCGCATCTTCGATAGCCCGCCAGAACCGCGCGCTTGACGACGCCCTTCGCCGGCGCGACGGAAAGGGCTCATCGAATGATCGCAGCAGTTCGTCGATCTCAGTGTCGGTGAGAACCTCCGGCAGGGATGCCAATCGCCAGTGAGCCGCCCGCGGAATGCCGGCCGCCAGTTCGCTGACCCGGTCGTCGGACAGGGTGCGGAACCGGAAATAGCAGCCGATGGCGCCGTCGATCACGCCGATGGAGCCGGCGCTGCGCCCATCCTGGCCGAGAACGAAGCGCCGGACAGAGGCGGTGCTGATCTTCGACATCGTGATCGGTTGGTCGCCGAAATGGGCAAGCAGAAACGCGCCGACGATCCGACTGCGCTGACGGCGGGTATTGTCCGCCAGGCCCCAGACATCACGCATGTGGGCGTCAAAGCGCGCCAACTCTTGCGCAACGGCCGTTTCCGAGGCGGGATCCAGCGCTCCCACGCCATCGGCCCGTAGCACTTCCAGCAACTGGGCGAGTGCGGCTCGCAGCTCGTGGCGCAAGCGCCGGACCGGATAGGGACAACTGCACGCTGGCATATGCTCTGCCAGGAAGCGCGCGCCCAAGGCCTCGCCGATCGAGCTCAGGCCGCATCGTTCGCCGGTCAGCCAATGGGCGAAGTGCGCAACGCAGCACAAATAGACACGCTGGGTGTTCGGGGCATACCGCCCACGGCGCAGGTGCGCGCCAAATCGCGAAACGTACGGCTGAAGAACGCTGTCCTCCAGCCACATGCGGGGCTGCGAATGGACGACGATCACCTTGGACATGTTGACCTCCTGTCGGGCTGAACGAGCCCGGGAGGAGATCAGGATTATGTTCAGAACGTAGCCGTCTGCGTGGCCACCCTCGCTCAGCTCAACCACAGGAAACGCGGCGCTTCCCTCGGCGGACTGCGCATAATCACCTGGTGCGCATAGTTTCTCTTATGCAGAACTCTGCATAATCGCAAAAACTGGCTCTTCGCCGGGGCCGATACCGGCGCAGTAACCCTCGCCCGCGCCATGACCATTATCGAAACCGCCAAGATGAATGGCCTCGACCCGCAGGCCTATCTGACCGACATTCTGGGCCGTACCGTATCCACGATCACAAGATTAACCGCCTCGACGAGCTGCTGCCATGGAACTGGGCGCCGCTGACAGCCCCGCAGGCCAAGGCTGCCTGATGGCCACCGTCACCCACATCTGCACCCTCGACTACGTTGCCAAGATGCTGGGCGAGGACCCCGAACTTCTGGAGGCCATCGTCTATAACGACGACAACCTGACCTATGGATCCATCATCAGCGTTTATACAGGCCCGGATGAAACCATCACGGCGCTGACCGATGACGGCATCGAAGAGCTAAGGGACATGATCAGGGCCGCACGCATTACAACGCAAACCTGGCACCAGTTCCTCGACGACTTCGTGGATGACCCAGACCTCGTCGCCCGCATCAAGGCCCAATCACCGCGGTAACAACCGGCCGGTTACGGCCGATGTGCTTGTCCGCCTTCCAAACATCACTGTCTCGCGTGTGCATGAGCTGCTCCCATGGCACTGGAAGGCTGAAGTTGAAGCTATCAAGGCCGCGTAGCCGCGGCTCTCGTCGAATGCTTACTCCGTTTTTGCGGTTGTCGCAGATGATCGGGAAGCGATCTCAGCCGTCTTTTTGGTTGATGATCAGTTCTGCATTTTCGGGCAGTTCCGAAACAATACTCACCTCGTCGGCGCGGATTCGTGCATGCAGCTTGAAGGTCTCTGCCGCGGCTGTTTCCGCAGCAGAAGCGTCGGCACCGTCTTCCAGCACAAGCGAGAGGCGGATCATGTCGCGATCGTTCTCGCGCGCTACCACGGCCTGCGCGGCCCTTGCGCCCGGCGTACCGATGACAACTTCTTCGATCACGCGCGGATAAACGAAAATCTCGCGCACTTTGACCGCTGCGCCGACCCGGCCCTGCAGTGCGGAAATCCGGCTGACGGTGCCATCCGCGTTGCTCTCCAGCGCAAAGGCACTGTCGCCGGTGCCAAACCGAATCATCGGCCAGCTGGCATCGCGCGCGGTCACAACAACCTCACCCGGTTCCCCGTGAGCGACCTGTTCTCCACTGACCGGATCGCAGATTTGCACCACGCGGTCGGGATGAACCACATAGCCATCGCCGCCATCCTCATAGCCGACAAGGCCCAGATCCGCAGTGGCATAGGCAGCCCAGGTCGACACGCCATAGTCTGCCTCGATCCGGCGGCGCTTGGCCATCCAGTCGCCCATCTCACCACCGAGGAAGGCCGTTTTCACCTTCCAGGCGTCGCGGCCATAGGTTTCGAGCACCTTGCCCGCCAGCGTCAGGAAAAACGCGGTGGATGCGCAGATCGAAGTGACGCCGGTTTCGACGATGATCTGCGCCTGAAGTTCGGTATTGCCGACGCCGCCGGGAATTACGGTGGCCCCGGCGGCCTGTGCCGCTTCGTCGAACAAAAGCCCCGCCGGCACGAGGTGATACATCCATGTGTTCAGGATGATGTCGCCCGCACCCACGCCGGCCGATCTGAACAGCAGGTCCAAGCCGTGGCCACCGCCGCCCGAAAGCGACGGCTCGAAGATCGGGCCGGGCGACACGTAGATCCGGCCGACATCCCTTAGATCGGCAGCGAGAAACCCGCCGAAGGGTGGGTTGGCGCGCTGGAGCTTGAGAAGTTCTTCCTTCTTCATCACCGGCAGCCGTGACAGATCTGCCAGAGACCTGACGGTCGCCGGATCGAATCCGGCAGCCGCAAATCGTGATTTCAGCCCAGGGGCCCTTTCGGCGGCGGCGGCATAGGCCTGAGCTATGTCCTTGTAGATGTCTTCAGACATGACCATGCCTCCCTGTTCAGTCGTGGCTTAAAGCGGGCAGTCCTTGCGGAAGTTCGGCGCGCGCTTCTCGCGATGCGACAGCACCCCTTCCTTGACGTCTTCGCCCATGAACCCGAGCATTTCAAGCGCAGTCGAGGCATCGAAGATCGGCCCAGCCTGGCGAAGCCAGTTGTTCAGCGAATATTTGGTCCAGCGGATCGCGCTTTGCGAGCCGTTGGCCAGCTCGACGGCCGTGTCCAAAGCGGTCTGCTGCAACACGTCATCCTCGACGCACATGGACACAAGGCCGATGCGCTCGGCCTCTTCGCCCGAAACCGGCTTGCAAGTCATCAGATAATATTTCGCCTTGGCCATCGAGGTCAGCAGCGGCCAGATGATCGCGGCGACGTCGCCTGCGGCAACGCCCAGTCGCGGGTGACCGTCAACGATCTTGGCCTTTTTCCCGGCGATCGAGATGTCGGCCAGGATGGCCACCACAAGGCCGGCACCGGCGGCAGGGCCGTTGATGGCGGAAATAATCGGCTTGTTGCAGTTGATGATGTTGTAGACGAGGTCTTTGGCCTCTTTCCACGTCTTCATAATCTCGTACGAATTGCCGATCATGTTTTCGATCAGGCTGAAATCGCCGCCAGCAGAAAACGCCTTGCCCGCGCCGGTCACGATGACCACACTGATGTCCTGGTCGCGGTCGATGTCGAGCCACATGTCGGTCATTTGGGTGTGGGTTTCCGCATCTACGGAATTGAAGGACTCAGGGCGGTCGAACGTGATGCGCAGGACGCGATCAGCCGGGTAGTCGAATTTCATCTTGTGATATTTTGCGTAACGATCGGACATGGTTCTTTTCCTCCTCAGGGTATTAGGTTCAGTCAGGCAATCCGAGGACGGCCTTGGACAGGATGTTTCGCTGGATCTCGTTCGATCCGCCATAGATCGTCGTCGGTCTAGCCTTGTAGAAGCTCGCAAGGACATCGACATTTACATTGCCAACCTGAAGCGGGCCGACGGTGCCGCCATCGGGGCCGGCGGCCTCGATCATCAGTTCGGTGATGCGCTGAAAGCACTCGGTCACCCAGATCTTGAGCATCGAGACATCGGCGCCCAGCGTCTCGCCACGCCTGAGCTGATCCGCAAAACGGGCATAAAGCGCCGCGTGGTCTTCGACGTCGAGCGCGGCTTGGGCAAAACGGTCGCGGAACACCGGATCGTCAAAAGCGCCACGGCCACGGGCGAAGCTCTCAAGCTGCCCCAACGCGTTCTGGGCCAGGCCGGGCGAGCCGATGAAGATGCGCTCAAAGCTCAGGAGCGCCTTGGCCATGCTCCAACCCTTGTTCAACTCGCCCACAAGGTTCTCGCGAGGGGTACGGGCATTGTCGAAGAAGACTTCGCAAAACTCCGTCTCACCGGACAGTGTTGTGATCGTGCGCACATCGACACCGGGCTGATCCATCGGAGCGAGCAGGAAGCTGATGCCCTGCTGCTTCTTCGGCGCGTTCGGATCGGTCCGAACCAGCATGAAGATGTGCGTGGCATCATGCGCCATCGTGGTCCAGATCTTCTGGCCATTGATGACGAAATCGTCTCCGTCAAACTCGGCGCGCGTGCGCAGGTTGGCCAGATCGGACCCGGCGCCGGGCTCGGAGTAGCCCTGGCACCAGATGTCTTCGCAGCTCAAAATACGTGGCAGCCAATAGTCTTTTTGTTTCTGAGTGCCAAACTTGATGATCAGGGGGCCGACCATCTGCACACCCATGTCTCGGCCACGGTTGACACCCCCGCGCTGCTGCTCTTCGTAGAAGATCAGCAGCTTGGCGGCGTTCAGCCCCATACCGCCGTATTCCGCGGGCCAAGCCGGCGCGACCCAGCCCTTGGCGTGAAGCTTGCGATGCCAATGTTCGATCTCGGCGAATTTCGGGCGATGTGGCAGATGGCGCAGTTCTTCGGGGTATTCCGTCTCGAAGAACTGGTGCACCTCTTTTCGGAACTCTGCATCGCTCATAGCGTTCCAGTCGGTCATTGTGCGGCCCCCTCTTCTTCGCGCGCGTCGAGCCAAATCCGCCTGTGATATGCGTCATCGCCCAGCCAGGCCGACAGCACCAGCGCCCGGTTCAGATAAAGCCCGATCTCGAATTCGTCAGTATAGCCGACCGCCCCGTGCAGCTGAATCGCGTCGCGCGTGATCTTCTTTGCGGCCGTGACAGCGCGCGCCTTGGCACGGCTTGCCAGCCGCGCGCGGATCTTCGGAACCGTTTCGCAATCCATCTGGGCCAGAACTTCGCGAACGCACGCTTGTGCAACCTCAAGCATGACATTCAGATCCACGGCGCGGTGCTGAATGACCTGGAACGACCCGATGGGCTTGTCGAATTGCTCGCGGGTCTTGATGTAGTCGAGCGTAATCTCGAAGGCGCGCTGGCTCAGGCCGACAAGCTCTGCCGCGGCCAGGGCCGTTGCATCGCTGATCGCCTCGGTGAGCGCATCCTGGACCGCGGAACCCTCAGCCAGTTGCTCTGCCGGAGTTCCGGAAAACGAAAGCTCGCCCAGCGAACTGCCGTCGGCCTGCACGCGCTTGTCGACGGAAAGTCCGGCCGCGGTGGCCTCGGTCAGGACGAGAACCGGACCCGCGCCCCCCTCGGCCACGACAAGGAATCCATGCGACCCGGCCGCGCCTACAACCCAGGCTTTGTTGCCGGTCAATTTTCCGTCTACGTAGCGGCATGTCGCATCAGCGGGCGCTCCGCCCGGGCCGCGTTCCTGCCAGGCCACCGCCAAATTAGTTTCGCCGTTGATGAGCTGCTCCATCTTCGGATGATCCGGGCGAAGGCGACGCAGAAGGCCGAGGCTCAGCCCGATCGTCAACACCACCGGCTCCGGGGCGATCACGCGGCCGACTTCCTCGGCGATGACACCACCGGCGGCGAGGCCCATGCCAAGCCCGCCATTTGCTTCGGGCACCGTCACGCCAAAAACGCCGGCCCCAGCCAGTTCACCGATCATGTCCGAATCCCAGCCGCCACTGGCGTCACGCAGTTTTCTGGCCCTTCCACTTCCGCCAGCCCGTTCAAACAGGGTGCGTGCGCTCTCGCGCAGCAGGCGAAGGTCTTCCTGGTCGCTGGAAAGCATATCAGTCTGTGTCATTTCGTTTTCGCTTCATCATCAAGGGGACGTCAGCTGAAAGAACGACCTCGCCCTTGGGGTTCCTGGCGCTGAGCGTATAGTGCAAAACACCTCGGTCGGGCTTGCTTTTGGACGGCGTGACCGAGTTGATCGTCACATCGATATCGAGGGGTTCATCCGGGCGGACAGGCAGCAGCCAGCGCAAATTGTCTAAGCCCATGCCGCCTATGTTCGCCACGCCGGTCATCAAATCCGTCACGACAGGTTTGAACACCTCAAGCACGGTCTGAAACCCCGAGGCGATCAGGCTGCCATGTATCGCGGTCGCATAGTCTTCGTCGGTGTGCAGCCGTTGCGGGTCCCACTCCTGGGCAAAGGCCTTTATGGACTGTGCGCTCATCGGGGCGCTGCGAAAGTGAAACACCTGGCCGGGTGCGAAATCTTCCAGATACTTCACGTCGCTGGCTCCGCTGCAAAAGCGGGATCATACCCGCTCGAATCCCTGGAAATCCGGACGCGGCTGAACTCCTCCAGTTTCGGATAGGTTTCCTTGAAGGCCTTCAGGAACTCACCCATCGGCGCATCGACATAAAGACCCCGGTCGTTCACATATTCCATGTGGCGCTGGTCCTGCTCGTCGAACTCGTGGAAAAGAGCATCATGATAGCCGTCAAAGACCAGAGGCTTGACCCCAAATCTTTCACACATCTCTATGTTGAAAGCGGGCGTGACCTTGTAGGATTCACCACCCAGCCACAGTTGAACGTAACCGTGATAGATAAAGAGATCGGTCCCCATCAGCTCCTGCAGCTTGGGTGTATTCAGGTGGTTGCGCACATCCGCGAAGCCCAAAGCGGCGGGGATACCGACGGCGCGCAGACAGGCCGCAAGCAGGATTGCCTTGGGGACGCAGAAGGCCGCCTCCGCCCCGGCGATCCGGCTGGCACGGTAGGAATCTTCATCCAGCGCAAAACAATACGGGTCGTAACGGATATCGTCGCGAACCGCTTCGAACAGGCGGATCGCCTTGTCTCGAATGGTCGCGTCCACAGGAAGATCGCGCAAAGCCGATGTGACGAAACCCTGCACTTCGAGGCTGTCGCTTTCGACAAAGTGCGATGGCATGACATAGCGCTCGGCTTCCATCGGCAGGTCGTCGTGCGGTTGGGCCATTGGATCTGTCCATCTTTTTCTAACAAGTGTTAGATTATAATCTGAAAACCTGCGAGTCAACGAGATTTATTCTGTCTTTCGCAAGTTCTGGCCAAAGCGGGTATTATCTTCCCCCAATGCCGCAGCACGTCCGGCCGAACCTGCGGGGGCACGGAATTCCGGCGCAATTGGCAGCGGCAGCGCCGGTACCTCCTGACCGGAAATGTTCAGCTTTCGCGCGAATACGCCGCGCGCGATGAAATGCGGATCGGCCGCAGCTTCGGCGGGCGTTTTCACGACGGAACAACAACAGTCCGCCGCGGCCAGCAAAGACTCCCAATGGGTCGAGGGCTGGTCGCTCAGACGGCGCGTCACTTCCGCAACACTGGCATTGGGGTCGGACCAGTCATCACGAAGCTCCTGCGGCAGGCCGATGACATCGCAGAACGACTGCCAGAACTTTTCTTCCAACGCGCCAACGGCAATCTGACGTCCATCCGCAGCCGTATACAGCCGATACCGGGCCAGACCGCCTGTCAGGCGGCTGTGGCCGCTTTCGATGTTCTGCCCGGCGATCACAGCTTCGGCATGGGCCCAGTAGGCAAAGGCAAACGCCCCCTCGGACATGGCGATATCCAGATGCGTCCCCTGACCACTTGCCTGCCGCGCAATCAGGGCCAGCAGGATATTCACCACCGCCGGATAGGTTCCGCCCCCGATATCAGCGACCAGCCCGAAGGGTATGGTTGGCTGGGCATCCGGGCCCCGGCTCAGCGACAGGATACCCGAATCGCCCACATAATTGAGATCGTGCCCGGCAGTCGAAGCCTTCGGGCCGGTCTGTCCATAGCCGGTAATCGAACAGTAGATGAGGCCGGGATTGATCTCGCGCACGGCCTCGTATCCCAGACCGAGCCGATCCATCACTCCGGGGCGAAATTGCTCTACCAGAACATCGGCCTTTTCAAGCAAAGGGCGCAGAACATTCATTGCGCCCTTTGACTTGAGGTCGATTGCCACCGACCGCTTACCGTGATTCAAAACAGCGAAGCCAATGCTCTCCCCGTCTATTTTCGGCGCGGTCAGGCGCGCATCCTCACCCGTGCCCGGACGCTCGAACTTGATAACCTCGGCCCCGGCTTCGGATAACATGAGCGTGGCCATTGGGCCGGGAAGAAGGGTACTGAAATCCAGCACCAGAATATCCTTGAGCGGCTGTGTCATCGTCCCTCCCTCACGCGAAACGCGCAGCCCCGTTGTTTAGAACCACCACGTCGCGGGCCGGGATCGAAGCGCGGAACCGGGCCTCGCCACCCTCTTCCCAGATCTCAAACCGCACGGTCTCGCCGGGATAGACCGGAGCGGAAAACCGCACGTCCAGCCCGACAAGCCGGGCGGCGTCATAATCGAGCAGCGATTTGAGGATCGCCCGCGCCGCCAGACCATAGGTCGCAAGGCCGTGCAGGATCGGGCGGTCGAACCCGACCGAACGCGCCACATCCGGGTCGGCATGAAGCGGGTTGTAGTCGCCGCTGAGGCGGTAAATCAGCGCCTGGCGCGGTAGTGTTTCGATATCGCAGACATGATCGGGCGCGCGGTCGGGCAAGGCCGCAGGGGCCGGGCCGGGCCTGTTTTCGCCACCGAACCCGCCATCGCCGCGGCAGAAGGCCGACATCGCCACGCGAGCCAGCTTGTCGCCGGTGTCCGCGTCAATGATTTCACGGCTCTGGTAGATGACGGCACCCTTGCCCTCGCCCTTGTCGGAAATAAAGTCGATCCGGCTGCGGCCGATGATGTTGCCCTTCACCGGCAGCGGCTTGTAGATGTCCAGCCATTGTTCACCATGCAGCACCTTCTGCCAGTTCACGCCGGTCTTGGGGTTGCGCAGCCAGAAGCCCGGATACCCCATCGTGACCGCCATCGAGGGAACGGCCCTCAGCCCATCTTCATAGACGAAGGCCAACTCTTTCCTGTCGGTCGGATCCTCGCCGAACCCGAGGCCGAGCGCATAAAGGATCGTATCCCGCTCGGTCAGCGTCTGCTTGATCTCTTCGAAGTCCCAATTCGATAACGCGTCGAAATCCAATGGCATGATCTTTCCTCCGTCGATCGCTGTCAGAGCGTGTTTTGCGAACCCAAGATTGCCGTGACCTGACTGGACAGCACACCGCCGTTCCCATGCGCCAGCGCCAGGTCGACATCCTTCAACTGAATGCCGGGTGCATCACCACGGATCTGCCGCGCCGCCTCGATCACGGTGAAAATTCCATACATGCCGGGATGCACACAGGACAAACCCCCGCCATTGGTATTCACCGGCAAGACCCCGCCCGGCGCGATGCGCCCGCCCTCGACAAAGGCACCGCCCTCGCCCTTGGCACAAAAGCCGAGATCTTCCAGAAATAGGATCGTATTGATAGTGAACGCATCGTAAAGCTCGACCGCCTGAATGTCCGAAGGCGACACGCCTGCCGCGGCAAAGGCGCGTGCGCCCGACTCGCGGGCGGCGGTCACGGTGAAATCCTTCATCTGCGATATTTGCCGGTGCGAGCTTTCCGCCGCGCTGCCCAAAACGTAAACCGGGGCCTTAGGGTAGTCCCTGGCACGGTCGGCGCGAACCATCACGATCGCCCCGCCGCCATCGGTGACAAGACAACAATCGCGCACAGTCAACGGATCGCCCACCATACGCGCGCCCAAAACATCCTCGCGGCTGAGCGGGCCGCGCTCGAATGCCTCGGGGTTGTGCTGCGCCCAGGCCCGCGCGGCCACGGCCACATCGGCCAGCTGTTCGCGGGTGGTGCCAAATTCATGCATGTGCCGTGCCGCCGCCATCGCATAGGCGGAAATCGGATATCGCGGATTATAGGGCGCCTCATAGGCGGGCGGGCGCGAGGCCGTCACCAGCCTGCCCGACGCGGTGCGCTGGTTGGAGCCATAAACAATCAGCGCCACATCACACAGGCCAGCCTCCAGCGCCATTGTGGCGGAGGTCAGGTAGTTCACGAAGGACGACCCGCCCGACATGGTGCCGTCGATGAAGCGGGGCTGAATACCCAGATATTCGGCCGCCATCAGCGCCGGCATGCTGTCTTCCATCATGGTGCAGAACAGACCGTCCACATCGGACAGCTTCAGCCCCGCATCGCCAAGTGCCGCAAGCGCGGATTGCGCCATGACATCATAGGCCGTCAGCCCATGCGCCTCGCCGAAACCCGCGTGCCCGGTTCCCACAATGGCGGATTTTCCCCGAAGTTTGGTGGTCATGGCCTATACCTCCGCCGGTTTGAACAACACGGCCGATTGGCCCTCGGCCCCGCCCACGAAGGCGGTCACGGCCATGTCGATGACAATGTCACCGGGGGCAATGCCCTCGACCCGGCTCATCATCCGAACGCCTTCCTCCAGTTCCACCACGCACACGTTATAGTCGCCGCCGCGCTCGGGCTTCTGACGCACGACAGTGGTGGTGTGGACCCGGCCCTTGCCGCTGGCGGGATGCCAAGAGATCGCGGTCCCATGGCAGTGCGGACACAGGACCCTTGGAAAGAAATGATAGGCTCCGCAATCATCGCACCTGGGCAGCATGATCTCCCCGTTTGTCAGCGCGCGTTGGAATATCTGGTCTGGTCCTGTGGCGTCCGGCACCGGCATTCTCCTCAAATGGTCCATTCCTGGTTAATCGTATTGATAATATTTCTAACAGCTGTTAGATTTTGTCAATCCCATAGGTTCACTTGAGAGAACGCCATGTCAGATTCAAGTTCAGCCCCCCTTTCCGGCAAGCTCGTCATCGCGCTCGAACAGGCGGTGGCGGCGCCCTTTTGCTCTTCGCGGCTTGCCGATGCCGGTGCGCGGGTGATCAAGGTCGAACGCAAGGGCGTGGGCGATTTCGCGCGCGCCTATGATACTGCCGCCAACGGCGAAAGCGCCTATTTTACATGGCTAAACCGGGGCAAGGAATCGGTCGCACTGGATATCAAAGCAGCAGAAGATCGCGATATCCTGCTGAAAATGCTGGAAAACGCGGATGTGTTCATTCAAAATCTTTTGCCGGGCGCCCTGGCAAAGCTGGGTCTGGATTCCGCGAGTCTGCGAGAGAGGTTCCCGCGTCTCGTGACTTGCGACATCACCGGATACGGCGAAGACGGCCCGAGGCGCAACGCCAAGGCCTATGACCTTCTGGTGCAATGCGAAAGCGGCCTGGCATCGGTGACCGGCACGCCGGACGGGCCGGGGCGGGTTGGCGTGTCGGTATGCGACATCGCCACGGGCATGACAGCCCATGCCGGGATCTGCGAAGCGCTGATCGGGCGTGAGCGCACCGGCAAAGGTAGCGGCGTTTCGGTGGCCATGTTCGACGTGATGGCCGACTGGATGTCGGTTCCGCTGCTCTATCACGACTATCTTGGCAAACCGACGCCCCGCGTCGGTCTGAACCATACGGTGATCTGCCCCTACGGCGCCTATGAGTGCAAGGACGGTCAGCTTGTCGTCATTACCGTGCAGCACAGCGGCGAATGGCAACGGTTCAGTGAACACATACTGGGCGATGCAACTCTGGCAGCCGACCCCCGGTTTCATGACAACACGGCGCGAATTGACAACAAGCCCGCGCTCGAAGCGCTCATTAAGACCGTGTTCGCCTCGCATGACCGCGTCGAGATGCTGAAGCGGCTCGATGCTGCGGGCATTGCATTCGGGGCAGTCAACGACGTGGCCTCCCTGTCCGACCACCCCCAGCTCGACCGGTCCGTCATCAGCACGCCCTCTGGCGAAATCAACGTCCCTGCTCCCCCGATCCGGCGCAGCGCCGGAGAGACGACACTTGGCCCTTGCCCTGCTTTTGACGCGGACGGCAAAGCCATCCGCGCCGAGTTCGACCCTCGTCATAGAACAGGATACGCGCATAAATGACCGCTGCGCAGAAACCCGCGATCCTTGATGGCGTGAAGATTGTCGATCTTACTTCTGTGGTTTTCGGTCCTTTGGCCACGCAAATGCTGGGCGATCTGGGGGCCGATGTGATCAAGGTGGAAGGCCCCGAGGGAGATCTTTTGCGCCAGGTCCAGCCGTCCCGCAACAAGCTGATGGGGGCCGCCTTTCTGGGGACCAACCGCAACAAGCGCAGCGTTGTGCTCGACCTGAAAACGCAATCCGGCCGCGACCGGCTGCGCAAACTGCTCTCCGATGCCGATGTAATGATTTCAAGCATCCGGCCCGCGGCGCTTGCGCGCCTGTCGCTTGATCCCCAAACCCTGCGCCACGAAAACCCAAACCTGATCACGGTATCTGTCACTGGGTTCGGGCAGGACGGGCCCTATGCCGCCAAGCCCGCGTTTGACGATTCCGTCCAGTCGGTTTCGGGCCTGGCCAGCTTGGCAACATTGCGCGACCCCAAGGCTCCGCCTGCTTATGCTCCGACGATCCTCGCCGACAAGCTTGGTGGCGTGACAGCCGCCTATGCCGTCATGGCGGCCCTGTTCCACCGCGAGCACACGGGTGAAGCCCAGCATGTCGAAGTCCCGATGTTCGAGACCCTGGCATCGTTTCTAATGGTCGAACATTTGGATGGCGCCACCTTCGAAGAAAGCCCGAAGGATTTCGGCTATGCAAGGATGCTGGTTCCGCACAGGCGCCCGGTTCGGACGGCGGACGGCTATATCACAATTCTGCCCTACACCAACGTGCAGTGGGCGCGCTTCTTCAAGGCGGTCGGACGCGATGAGATGATCGACCACGTTTGGGTCACTGACATGGATGCGCGCAGCCGCAACATCGGCGCGGTCTACGACATGGTGGCGCAGATTGCGTTGACCCGGACAACGGATGACTGGCTTGCCCTGATGGAGGACGCCGACATCCCCGCCATGCCGGTGAATAACCTGTCGGATTTGCCGAACGACCCCCACCTTGTCGCGACCGGGTTTTTTCAGCAGATGGATCACCCGAGCGAAGGTGCCATCTGGACGACACGCCCGCCGATCCGGTTCTCGGCGACACCGGCGCGACATGACCACCGCCCTGCCCCCCGGCTGGGGGAGCACGACGAAGAGATATTCGGGCCGGGTGAAAAATAACCCCCTGCACCGGACGGATCAAACATCCAGCGAACGTGCGATCAGTTCCTTCATTATTTCGTTGGTGCCGCCATAGATCATCTGGACCCGGCTGTCGGCATAAAGGCGCGCGATCGGGTATTCCATCATGAAGCCATAACCGCCGTGCAGTTGAAGGCATTCATGCATGACCTCGTTTTGCATTTGGCTGCCCCACCATTTCGCCATCGAGGCCGTGGCCGCATCAAGTTCGCCGGTTTCGAGACGCGCGAGCCCGTCATTGACGAAGGAGCGCAGCAATTCGGCCTTGGTCTTGCATTCCGCCAATTTGAAGCGTGTGTTCTGGAAATCCATGATCCGCTTGCCGAATGCTTTGCGGTCCTGAACATATTTCACAGTTTCAGCGATGGCAAAGTCAATGAACCCAAGCGCGGTAACGCCGATCATCAGCCGCTCCCATGGCAGCTGCTTCATCAACTGGTAGAAACCCTGCCCCTCTTCTGGGCCAAGCAGGTTCGCCGTCGGCACGCACACATCCTCGAAGAACAGCTCGGCCGTATCCGATCCCTTCATGCCCAACTTCTTCAGGTTCCGTCCCCTACGAAACCCTACGGCGTCCTCGGTTTCCAGAACGATCAGCGAAACGCCCTTGGCGCCAGCGCTGCGGTCGGTCTTTGCCACGACGACTACCAGATCGGCTGTATGTCCGTTGGTGATAAAGATCTTCGAGCCGTTGATCTTGTAATGGTTGCCATCCTTTTCCGCATGGGTCTGGACGTTCTGGAGGTCAGAGCCCGTTCCCGGCTCGGTCATCGCGATGGCCGCGACACTGTCGCCGCTGACTAGCTTCGGCAACCACTTTTTCTTTTGTTCTTCGCTGCCATAGGCGTAGATATAGTGGATTACGATGGACTGGATGCCATAGCCCCAACCCGTGTCTCCGGTGCGTCCCCGCTCGTAAACGGTAACGCATCAAACCCGATGCCGCCACCGAACCCGCCATATTCTTCGGCAATCGAGCCACCCATGACGCCTTGCTGTCCGACTGTTCTCCAGAAGTCGCGGTCAACAATGCCCTGCTCCGCCCATTTTTCGATACTCGGGGCCAGCGTCAGGCGCAGGCGTGACCTGCCACGGGATTTTTCCTCCACCGTCGATTAGAGTCCGACCCAACCTGAGGACGGACAATGAAGCGAACGAGATTCACGGACGAGCAGATCATCGGCATCCTGGCCGAGCACGAGG
>NZ_MNBW01000016.1 GCF_001879715.1 Nioella nitratireducens
AACGGCGGAGAGTTTCCTGGGCTTCATCGACATAACATCGATCCGCCTCTGGCTCCGCCATTTGTCAACATGACCTAGAGAACGTCCCATTGGGCCGAAATTACGAGAACAAAGAGTTGCCCGACGACACCAACACCAACGTGTCCCGCCCCAGACAAGTCACGCGAGAAGAACTTTACGAAAAGGTCTGGTCGACACCGATCAGCCACTTGGCGGCCGAGTACGGTGTCTCCGGTTCCTATCTTGCGCGGGTCTGTACGGCGCTGGCTGTGCCCCGGCCTCCCGCTGGCTACTGGCAGAAGAAGGCGGTCGGAAAGGCCTCTCCACGACCTCCACTTCCCGCTGCAAAGCCAGGCGATCAGCTTGTCTGGTCGGCGGATACGCCGCTGGCGCGTCCCGTGACGCCCGCCGCCAGAGATTCGACGTCGTCACCTAGTCGTGGCAGGCAACGCAAGGATGCCCGGCATCCGATCCTTCGCGGCGTCGAGCCGCATTACCGCAAGACGCGCAAGATCGACGAGTACGAGTTTCTTCGACCCTACAAGCTCCTCCTGCCGGACATCGTGACGTCCGAGGCGCTGCTGCCACGCGCATTGGACCTCGCCAATGCACTCTACGATGCGTTCGAGCGAAAAGGGTATCGCGTGACCTTCGCGCCGCCTGATCAGCCATTGTTTCGGGCGCAGATCGAAGAGCAGGAAGTCCCGGGGAAGGATCGCAAATACGGGCGCTACTCCTACGGACGGATTTGGGCCCCGCACCGCCCGACCGTCGCCTATATCGGCGAGGTTCCCATCGGTCTTGCGCTCGTCGAAATGTCCGAACGGGTCACGCTCAGATACGTCAAGGGCAAGTATGTACGGGAAGACAGTGCGGTCGTGAAGGCCGCCAGGCCGCACCAGCTGGTCCACTCCTGGACGACCGAGAACGATGTTCCGTCCGGGCGCTTCCGGCTTGTCGCCTACGCACCGCGCCGGGACGTGGAGTGGTCGGCGATATGGCAAGAAACACCAAAGCGCGCCTTGTCGTCCATGTTTCCGCGGATCGTGAAAGAGCTGGAAGCCGCCGTGCCGGACCTGAAGTCCAAGACTGAAAAGGCCGAGGCGGCGGCCATCCGCAAGCAACGCGAATGGGAGGAACAGCGGGAGCGTTGGAAGCGCGAAGAGGACCGACGCAATGCGGACAAGGCCCTTGCCCAAAGCCGCGAACAACTTTCCGAAGTGATCCGGAAATGGTCCGCCGCGATGTCGACCGAAAGCTTTTTCCGCGAGGCGGAAGAACGTCTTTCCAGCGTCGACCCCGACAGGCGTCAGGCCTTGTCCTCTCGGCTTGATCTGGCGCGGTCCATGATGGGAACGCTCGATCCGCTGGAGTTTCTGGAGCAATGGGTCGCGCCGGATGAGCGCTATCGACGGCAGCATCCGGAAAACTGATAAAAACGCTGCTTTATCAGATTCTTGCGACCCGATATTCAAGCAACTTTGGCTTTGGTGCAGGCCGCGACTCGATCAGCATGTGTTCGATCGCCGAGCGTCGCGACTCCCGATCCAGCGTGTAGGTGTTCCGCCGGAACTCCACGCCTTCCAGCAGGGCCTTCAGGTATCCCGCGACCGTATCTGCCGCCATGATAAGCGTCGAGTCGAGCGTGTGAACGTAACGACTTGTGACCGAACCTTTCGCATGGCCGATAAGGGCCGCAATCGTGATCTCGGTGAAGCCCAGATCGTTGGCGATGCTTGCGAAGCTGTGCCGGAGGACATGCGGTGTCACATCCCAGAGCGGCGTGTCGGTCAGGAGCTTCTTCCAGCTTTGGGGAAAGTTGCCCACCGAGTTATCGAGACCCTGGCCGGGAAAGACATAGGTGCCGGTTCGCGCCGACCGCTTGCTTTCCAGGTACTCGATCACCGGAAGCCCGATGGGGCGCACCGACGCGCCTTCCTTGCTGTCGATCAGCCTCAAGCAGCTCCCCTCGATGTCGACCTCGCTCCATCTGAGATTGATGATCTCCCCGCGACGGCAGCCGGTCACGGCGAGGATCCAGAGGATCTCGGCATGCAGGCGATAGTGGTCGCTCTTCTGCGCCTGTCGCAGAATGCCACCGAGGATGCGGTATTCCGCTTCGCTCAGCCGCCGGTCCCGGACCTGGTATTTTGGTTTGCGCAGTCCGTGGGTGGGATTGTGATCGATCACGCCGGCTTCCACCGCGAAGGAGAAAATCCCGCCAAGCAGGCCCATTGTGCGGATGGCCGTGCCGCGCCCGCCGCGGACGATGGCTTTGCCGCGCAGCTTCTCTGTCTTCATCACGACGCGGGTCTTGCCCGCGATGATGTCCTTCATCAGGTTGTTCATGTCCGGCTTTGTAATGTCCCGGACCCGGCGCGTGCCGAGCAGGGGGATGATGTGTCGGCGGATGCGGCCCACGTCGATCTCGATCGTCGAGGCCTTCTTGGGGCGACCGCCTTTGCCCATGATCAGGCCAGCCTCCATATCCTCGATGTATTGTTGGCAGAGCTGCTTGACCGTCAGCGCCCTCCGGTCCTCCTCGCGTTCCTCGGCCGGGTCGTTGCCTCGGGCGACGTTGCCGAGCAGGGCCTTCGCTTCCCGCCGTGCCGTCTCGGGCGTCCAGATACCGTGAAGGCCGATCGTGTAGCGGCGCGACCGACCCCGTGCGCGGTACTGGAGGATGTAGCTGCGCTTGCCGGACGGATAGACGCGGAGCACGAAGCCCGGCAGCTCGTCGTCCCAGATCGCTTGGCCTTTGGCCGCCGGTTCGACCCCTTCGACAAATCGTTTCGTGAGCTTCGGCATGCTCCTGTTCCTCGCCTGCGCCCGGTTTCGAGTAAGCACCACGTAAGCACGCGGACGGAAAACAAGGCGTATTTTCGGATAGAGCTTTCGGAGCGGTGTTTCGTAATGTCTATATAATTCTGATAGTTATCGCGCTCTGGCGGGCTCTGTCGTACATTTCGGAAAGGCCATTAGGCCAGCTCCGAAGGCAGAGGCCATAGGTTCGAATCCTATCGGGTGCGCCATTTTCCCTTTGTGAACCAGTCAGACATTCAGTTCCGGGAGCGTCTTCGGCCCAGCAGTTTCCGAAACGAGGCAGGCGCCCGCGACCCAGGACTTCCGAACCGGTGCATCTGGCAAAAAAACGGCCCGAAAAGACAACGCTCCGGGCCGTTTCTGCTGATTAACGAGCACCTTATGAGGCGGCTCACTCCCCGCGATGCCGCTTTTCGAAACGCGGCAGCATGGCCGAGAAATCCATGCCCTTGCCGTCTTCGCGGTCCACGAATTGTTCATAGAGCGCTGCGGCGGCTTGACCCATGGGGGTGTCGGCATCGGCGGCCTCGGCAGCGGCTTGGCTCAGGCGCAGATCCTTGAGCATCAGTTCAGCCGCGAAACCGGGTTTGTAGCCATTGTCAGACGGGCTTTGCGGGCCGATCCCGGGCGCCGGGCAATAGGCGTTCATCGTCCAGCTATATCCCGACGAAGTGCTGACCACATCGAACATCGCCTGCCGGTCCAGCCCGAGTTTGTCGGCCAGCGCGAAGGCCTCGCAGGTGGCGATCATGGTCACGCCAAGGATCATGTTGTTACAGATCTTGGCCGCCTGACCGTTGCCCGCCGGGCCACAATGCACGGCCTTCTGGCCCATGATGTCAAAGAGCGGCTTGGCGGTGGCAAAGGCCGCGTCGTCGCCGCCGACCATGAAGGTCAGCGTGCCACCCGCCGCACCGCCAACCCCGCCCGAGACCGGCGCGTCGAGAAAACCCAGCCCCGCCGCCGCGCATTGGCCTGCCACGTCGCGTGCGGCGTCCACTTCGACCGTGGAACAATCGAGCAGCACCGCGCCCTTGGTCATCGCCGGGATGATCTCGCCCGCGACCGATTTCAGGATCGTGCCATTGGGCAGCATGGTGATGACCACGTCCTGCCCCGAGGCCGCTGCTGCTGCGGTGTCGGCCTGGGTCACGCCCTCTGGCATCGGCGCGGCAAGGTCGAACCCCGTCACCTCGTGGCCCGCCACGACCAGATTGGCCGCCATCGGCGCGCCCATGTTTCCGAGCCCGATAAATCCGATCTTCATGGTTGTCCTCCCTCAGAGTGTGAGTGCCTCCGCGCCCCGATCGGGCGAAAGAGCGCCGAAACCTCGGCAGGGCTGACCGCCCCCGGCTCGGCATGACGCCAGTTGGGCGCGTTGTCCTTGTCGATGATGATGGCGCGGATACCTTCGAGGAAATCCGCCTGCTCCAACGCGCGCGAGGTAAAGCGGTATTCGAAATCCAGAGCGCCCTCAATCGTATCGGTGGTCCGGCTGCGGTGGATCAATTCCACCGTGCAAGCCATTGATATTGGAGAATTTCCAGACATCTGAGAGAGGGCCTTTTGGGCAAACTCGCCCTCGGTCGCACCGAGCAGGTTAAGAATGTCGCGCAGGGTTTCCCCGGCGAACAGGCTGTCGATTTCCCCCTGAAGGGCCGCCAGCTTCGACTCTGGTGCAGGCAGGGCACTGCGGTCCACCGCCTCCCAATCGCCGGTCTCGGTCAGCGTGTCGATCAGCGACGGCCACTGGTTGCGCGGGATGTAGTAATCGGCGAAGCCCGCGTGAATCGCGTCGCCCGGGCCCATGCGGGCAGCGGTGACGCCGAGGTATTCGCCAAGCCGCCCCGGCGCGCGCGCCAGCAGCAGTGACCCGCCCACGTCGGGCACCAGGCCCACCCGGGTTTCGGGCATGGAAATGCGGCTGTCGTCGCAGACGATGCGGTGCGAGCCGTGGCAGCCGACGCCGACGCCGCCACCCATGACGAAGCCGTGCAGGAAGGAGACGACCGGTTTGGGAAAATTGTAGAGCGCCGCGTTCATCCGGTATTCGTCGGCCCAGAAGCGGCGGCCATAGTCAAAGTCGCCAGCGCGCCCGGTGCGGTAGATTTCGGCCAGATCACCGCCCGCGCAGAAGGCTTTCTCGCAGGGCAGCCCGTCGATGATCAGCAGCTTGACCACCGGGTCGTCGGCCCAGGCGGTCAGGGCTTTCTCGATCTCCAGGCACATGTCCCAGGTCAGCGCGTTCAGCGCCTTGGGGCGGTTCAGCGTGATCCGGCCCGCGCGGCCGTCGATGCGGCAGTGGATGTCTTGCATTAGCCACGCTCCACAAGCATTTGACGAGAAACGATAAGACGCATGATCTCGTTGGTGCCTTCCAGAATCTGGTGCACCCGCAGGTCGCGCACGATCTTCTCGATCCCGTAATCGGCCAGATAGCCGTAGCCGCCGTGCAATTGCAGGCACTGGTTGGCCACGTCGAAGCTGGCATCGGTCACATACATCTTGGCCATGGCGCAGAACTTGCTGGCGTCATGCGCGCCATTGTCCAGTTTCCACGCCGCCTGGCGCAGGAAGGTGCGGGCGGATTGGAGCTTGACCTCCATCTCGGCCAGCCGGAATTGCAGCGCCTGAAAGCTGTCGATGGTGCGCCCGAAGGCCTTGCGCTCGCCCATATAGGCCAGCGTCAGGTCGAGCGCCTTTTGCGCGCCGCCAAGGGCGCTGGCGGCGATGTTCAGCCGCCCGCCGTCGAGGCCCGCCATGGCGTAGGTAAACCCCTTGCCTTCTTCGCCGATCAGGTTATCGGCCGGCACCTTGCAATCGTCGAACTGCACCTGCGCCGTGGGTTGGGCGAGCCAGCCCATCTTTTTCTCCAGCGCCCCGAAAGAGAGCCCCTCGGTCCCGTCCTCGACCACCACGGTGGAAATCCCCTTCGGCCCATCCTCGCCCGTCCGGACCATGGTCACGTAAGCATCGGAATAGGAGCCGCCCGAAATGAACGCCTTGGTGCCGTTAAGCGTGTAGCCCTCGTTCGTCCGCTCCGCCCGTGTGCGCAGTGCGGCGGCGTCAGAGCCGGACCCCGGTTCCGTCAGGCAGTAGGAAAACACCTTTTCCATCGTGCAGAGATCGGGCAGCCATTTGGCCTTGGTCTCGTCCGAGCCGAACTTGTCGATCATGCCCCCACACATGTTGTGGATCGACAGGAACGACCCAACTGCGGGGCAGGACATGGCGAGTGCTTCAAAGACCAGCGTCGCATCCAGCCGAGACAGGCCCGATCCGCCATAGTCCTCAGAGACATAAAGCCCGCCAAAGCCAAGCTCCGCGATCTTGGGCCAGAGGTCTTTCGGGATCGTTCCCGCCGCTTCCCAGTCCATGGCATGGGGCGCGATATTCTCTTCACCAAAGCTGCGCGCCATGTCGAAGATCATCACCTGTTCGTCGGACAGTGCGAAATCCATGATCTAGTTCTCCCTAAACAGGCCGAAGTATTTGGCGACAAGCAACCACAACACGAAGGCCGCCGCTGGAATGAAATAGTTCCGAGGGAACTTGAGCAATCCGAAGCTAAAGATGTCTTCCCACATAAGCCACTTGTGGAGTGCCCTGCGGTAGTCAGGACTGCGGATTAACAGAACGAACCACACGAATGCGTAGATCGCTCCGCCAATCATGAGACCGTATATCGACACGTTGCCGGGTTTCCTCGCCCTCAGAATTGAACACTTGTTTAATTACCAATCCTTGCAGGAATTTTGCAAGCCGGGTCGCAACGTCACAAATCCGCGTGAAATTCTTCGATCAGGTGGCGGACCACGTCGCGCATGGCCTCGTCGCGGGGCTTTCCCGCCGTTTCCGACGCTTTCAGAACCGCGCGTTGCCGTTCCGCCGAGGTGCCGCGCGCGACCATGCCGCGCACCGCCTCGACCTCGGCCAGACAGCCGAGCGTTTCGGCGTCCTCCGCCACCAATTCGATGATATCCTCGACCAGCACCGCCATTGGCAGAATCTCGCGTTTGCCGAAGTCGATCAGCCCCCGCCGGGTGCCGTAGCGTTGCGCGCGCCAGCGATTTTCCTCGATCAGGAACCGGTCGTACAGCCGCCAGCGCTGGTTCAGGCCGCGCAGGCGATAGAGCATTCGCGCAAGGCTCTGGATCATCGCGGCCAGTGTCAGCGCGTCTTCCAGACGCGGGCTGACATCGCAAATCCGGGTTTCCAATGTCGGAAACCGGGCCGACGGGCGCAGATCCCACCAGATCTTGGAACTGTCCTCGATAATGCCAAGGTCGATCAGCACATCGACCGTGCGTTCGTAATCGGCAAAGGATGGAAACAGCGGCGGCAGCCCGGTGCGCGGCAGGTTGTCAAAGACGGTCAACCGGTAAGAGGCCAGCCGCGTGTCCTGCCCCTGCCAAAAGGGCGACGAGGCCGACAGCGCCAGCAGATGCGGCAGGAAGTAGCTCAGTTGCCCCATCAGATCGTTGCGCAGATCGTCGGTGCCAAGCCCCACATGCACATGCATCCCGCAGATCAGCATCCGCTGCACCACGCCACCCAGATCGCGGGCAAGGCTGTTATAGCGGTCCTTGTCGGTATGATGCTGGTCCTTCCAGTCGGCGAACGGGTGGCAGGACACGGCAATCGGCGCCAGCCCATGGCGATGGGCAATACGGCTAACGGTGCTGCGCAGGC
The DNA here is from genome assembly GCF_001879715.1 of Nioella nitratireducens. GTDB lineage: Bacteria > Pseudomonadota > Alphaproteobacteria > Rhodobacterales > Rhodobacteraceae > Nioella > Nioella nitratireducens. The sequence goes on from NZ_MNBW01000016.1 coordinate 7,516, forward strand.
GTTTCAGGTCGTCGCGCGCGGCGGAGATGTCGGCGCAAACGCGGGTGCCGATTTCGATCTGGCATTGCAGGAACTCGGGGCTGACCTGCTCTTCCAACTCGGCGCTGCACTGGTCCATCAAGTCGGGCGGGGCCACGGCCAGATCCAGCGTGCCCTGATCGACCAACAGGTATTCTTCCTCGATCCCGAGCGAAAAGGGGGGCTCTGTCTGGGGCATGGATGTCCTCCGCTATTGCGGCCAGCAAACCCCGGACTGCCGGTTTTGCCAAGAAAAAAACCCAGGCAGCGGGTCGGGGCGCACAGTCGCGGATTCAGGGCCCTTCACCCACCCGAATCGTCATCTTTCAGGGCGCTCGGCCCGCAATGGCGTCGAAGTTTTTTTGTTGACGCAAGCGGCCGGAAGGGGCTGAAATACCGTTCATTGTAATCAGCCGCATACAAAAAGAGGTATTGAACATGCGTAGACGGAATTTCGTTCTTGCCGGTTTGGCCGGTGTTGGCGTCACGGCAATTGGCGCGCGGGGTAGCCGCCTGCTGGCCCAGGAAACCCAGGGAATAGCGCCGATCGCGGCCTTCGCTACCGACATGGCCGGCGGTCGGGTGGTGGTGCGTGCCTACCCAGCCGAGGGCCGAGGCCGCTACTGGGTCATGGCGCGCGCGGGCGGGCGCGACCGCTGGTTCAATGTCGGTTTGCGGGGTGAAGTGGCCGATCTTCTCCGGGATCTGGCCACGACGGGCCAGTTGCGCAGTCGGCTGGAGCCAGAGACCGGTGCGTCGCTGCAATTCGAGATCCAGCGCGTGGCCGAAAGCGAAAACTTCCGGTTCCGGTTCCGCCCCGAGGCCGGTGACGACATCGAGGGGCCGGGCACCGGCGACGTTCCCCCGGGCGGTGGCGGCGGCGGCACCCAGGCCTTCGGATTCTGGGGGGCGCTCGTAGCTATTGTTGCGATCTTCGCGTTGGTGGGAATCTGGGCCATCGAAAGTGGCGAAGCCGCCCGCATGTCGCTGACCATGCGGGGCGTTGGCGTGACTGTCGAAATCGGCGAGGCTGCCGAGCCACCTGACGAGGGCGGATTTGTTCATGAAGACATATGCGATACGATGCCGCCGATGCTGTGTTGAAGCAGGTTAACGTGCCGCAGCGGCGCGGTTTTGCGGTGCGTCTTGTGGCCCCTGCCGGTTAGCGCGCGGTCTGCAACAAATCCTCGATCCGCGTTTCCCGCTGTCCAAGCAGCGCAAGCGCATCGGCTTCGTCTTCCTGCATCATCGGAACCAGCTTGTCCGATGGCTCCCATGACCGCATTGTCGTTTCCGCAATCTCGCGGCTTACCGCGCTCGGGGCGTAGAACACCAGCAAGGTCCGCGCGCCGCTTGCCAGAAGAATCTCGGCCTTTTCTGCTTGCATAGCCATGAACCGCAGGTAGTCCTTCTCGAACGCGGTAACCCCCGACAGGTCGACCAACTGGTCCTGCCCCGGACGAAACTCCGGGTCAGAGGCATAGCAGCCGAAGGCGCGTGCGCTCTCCTCAAGTGTTACCCGTCCCCAATAGCGCACCAAAACAAGCCCGCGCTTCGGGAAGATCCTGAAACTGACCGGCATGGCCCCCCCACCGTCACTTCGCCCTCTTTTGCGGTGTAAGTCGTTTCTTTGACCTGTCCAGAAAATCGACAGCCGTGGCGGGTTGGGTCGGGGTCGCAAATTCACGCGAAAAAAGTTTGAACCGACGTGGCGGGTCACACGACCTATGGCTGACGGACCAATTCAGAACCCCATCGGGAAGGACCCCCACCATGACCCGCTTTGCTCTTGCCTTCATCCTCAGCGCCGTTGTCGCCTCTGGTGTGCAGGCCGCCGGGTCTACCGGGTTTTCGCGTGGCGACATCTCGCGGGCCACGTCGGCAGGCGGGATCACCACCTCCGACGGCTTCGCCAGTGAAGGGGGCCTGGGCACCACCCGGTAAGCCGCCTCTTCCGATCGGACCTGACCAGACGAAAAAGGCCCGGAGCAATCCGCTCCGGGCCTTGTCGCATGTCGTGCGGGCTGGCTCAGTCCATTGCCTTGAAGGCAAATTCGCCGCCATCCTTGATGCCCGAAAACCAGCGTGCCGTAACGGTCTTGGTCTTGGTGTAGAAGCGGAAGGCGTCCGGGCCGTACTGGTTGAGATCGCCAAAGGCCGATTTCTTCCAGCCGCCGAAGGTGAAATAGCTCAGCGGCACCGGGATCGGGAAGTTGATGCCGACCATGCCCACGTTGACCTTGTTGGCAAAGTCGCGCGCGGTGTCGCCATCGGCGGTGAAGATCGACGTGCCATTGCCGTACTGGTTGGTCATGACCAGGTCGAGTGCTTCCTCATAGGACTGGGTGCGCACGGTGGACAGGACCGGGCCGAAGATCTCTTCCTTGTAGATGTCCATATGGGGCGTCACGTTATCAAACAGGCTCGGCCCCACGAAAAACCCGTCTTCATAGCCCTGCATGCTGAAATCGCGGCCGTCGACGACCAGCTTGGCCCCCTGTTCCACGCCAGAGTTGACCAGACCGCCAATCCGCTCTTTCGCCTGCGCGGTGATGACCGGGCCATAGTCCACATCCGCACCGGCGGTGTAGGGGCCGACCTTCAGCGCTTCGATGCGCGGCACCAGCCGTTCGATCAATGCGTCGGCGGTCTTGTCGCCCACGGGCACGGCCACGGAAATCGCCATGCAGCGTTCGCCCGCGGCGCCAAAGCCTGCGCCGACCAACGCGTCGGCGGCCTTGTCCATGTCGGCGTCGGGCATGATGATCATGTGGTTTTTGGCCCCGCCGAAGCACTGGGCGCGTTTGCCGTTGGTGCAGGCACGGCCATAGATATACTGCGCGATCGGGGTCGAGCCGACAAAGCCTACGGCCTGAATGGTTTCGTTGTCGAGGATCGTGTCCACGGCTTCCTTGTCGCCGTTCACCACCTGCAAGACACCATCGGGCAGACCGGCTTCCTTGATCAACTCGGCCAGACGCAGCGAGGTCGAAGGGCAGCGCTCGGACGGTTTCAGGATCATCGCGTTGCCGCTGGCCAGCGCCGGGCCCATTTTCCACAGCGGGATCATCGCGGGGAAGTTGAAGGGCGTAATGCCCGCCACCACGCCAAGCGGCTGGCGCATGGAATACAGGTCGATCCCCGGACCGCCATCGTTCATGTATTCACCCTTCAGCAGGGTGGGCGCGCCCATGCAGACCTCGATCACCTCCAGCCCGCGCTGCACGTCGCCGCGCCCGTCGGGCAGGGTCTTGCCGTGTTCGCGGCTGACCAGCTCGGCCAGCTCGTCCATGTGCTCGTTGATCAGGTCTGCGAATTTCATCATCACCCGCGCGCGGCGCTGCGGGTTGGTGGCAGCCCATGCCACCTGTGCTTTGGCGGCTCCGTCGATGGCTGCATTCATTTCCGCGACCGAGGCCAGCGCGACCTTGGCTTGCACCTCCCCGGTGGCGGGGTTCATGACGTCCGCCGTGCGGCCCGACGTGCCGGCGACATGGGCGCCGTTGATCCAATGTCCAAGCTCTTGCATGGGTCTCTCCCTTTGAAAACGGTCTCGAGTCGTCGCGAACACTACTCTTGCAATCTTGCGTCCAAAAGGGGCATGTTCTCAAAATCGATTTGCATTTTCGCAGGGTTCGTTGCCATGCCCAATTGGGATGACCTCAGGGTGTTTCTCGCCGTGGCGCGCGGTGAAAGCCTGTCGCGCGCGGGCCGCGACCTCAAGATGGACCCGGCCACCGTTGGCCGCCGCATCACCCGGCTGGAGCAGCGGCTTGGCGCCGTGCTGTTCGTCAAGTCCCCGCAAGGCTATGCCCTGACCGAAGCGGGCGAGCGGCTGCTGGCCCCGGCGGAACAGGCCGAGGGCGCGTTTTCCACCGGTATCGGGGCGGTCACCGGCCTTGGCGGGCGGCTGACCGGCTCGATCCGTATCGGTGCGCCTGATGGCTGTGCCAATTTCGTGCTGCCGCAGGTCTGCGCCGCGATCCAGTCGGAAAATCCGGGGCTTGAGATCCAGGTCCTCGCCCTGCCGCGCGTCGTGAACCTGTCCAAGCGCGAGGCCGATATGGCCGTGACCGTCAGCCCGCCCACGGCGGGGCGGCTGACGGTGCAGAAGATTTGCGACTATCACCTGCACCTTGCCGCGCCGCATGAAACGGCGGGGCGCATCACGACCCTTGCCGATCTGCAACACGAGGCGGTGATCGGCTATATCCCCGACATGATCTTCGACAAGGAACTCGACTACCTGTCCGAACTCGGCGTGTCCAACGTGGGCCTCGCCTCCAATTCCATTTCGGTTCAGCTCAACCTCATGCGGGCCGGGGGCGGGATGGGAATCGCCCATGATTTTGCCATGCCGTTCGCGCCGGAATTGCGGCTGGTTCTGACCGATCTGGTTGCGCTGACCCGTGGTTTTTACCTCGTGCGCCACGCCTCGGACCGTCATTCCGAGCGGCTGAACCGCTTTTCCACCGCGCTCGTGGCTGGAATGCGGGCCGAGATTGCCCGGTTGGAACGGCTTGCCAATGCCTGAGTATTTCGTTTGAAACGCTTGACACGAAACAATATTGCGATGACGCTGAGGGCAGGCAGTCATGATACGGGAGGACGCCATGCTCGTTCAGCAAATCCTCAAATCCAAACCCGACGTTGTCGTGGTCACCATTGCACCGGGCTCCAAGCTCTCGGATGCGGCGGAAACTCTCTCGACCAAGAAGATCGGCGCCATCATCGTGTCCCCGGACGGCAAGAGTGTCGCGGGCATTCTGTCCGAGCGCGACATCGTGCGCGAACTTGGCAAACGCGGGCCGTCCTGCATGTCCGATCTGGTCGATGACATCATGACCGCAGATATCGTCAGCTGTGCCAAGGGCGACAGTTCCGACGCGGTGCTGGCCAAGATGACCGCTGGCCGGTTCCGCCACATGCCGGTGATCGAGGACGGCGCGATGATCGGCCTGATTTCCATCGGCGATGTGGTCAAGGCGCAATTGTCGAAACTGTCGATGGAAAAAGAAGCGCTCGAAGACATGATCAAGGGGTTCTGAGCGCCCCGCGACTCCGGGCAGACCCTGCCCCGATGGCACGCCGTCGGGGCAAAATTCCCGTAATCCAGCGCGCCCCGAGCTGCCGATACCTCCGCCGATACCCCCGCCGTTACCCCCAAAGCGTCGCAACCTCGCAGATAGACTTGCAAATCCCGGCGCAATATTGTTGCGTGCCGGTCAAATATTCGCGGAAGGGAAGGGACCCCCATGCGCATCGGACTCTACCCGGGCACGTTCGACCCGATCACCCTTGGCCATATCGACATCATCCGTCGGGCCTGCATGTTGGTCGACCGCCTTGTGATCGGCGTCGCCATCAACCGCGACAAGGGTCCGCTCTTCACGCTGGAAGAGCGGCTGGCCATGGTGCAGGACGAATGCGCCTACCTGTCGGACAAGACCGGCACCGAGATCGTGGCGCACCCGTTCGAAAACCTGCTGATCGACTGCGCCCAGGATGTCGGTGCCAGCCTGATCATCCGCGGCCTGCGCGCGGTGGCGGATTTCGAGTATGAATTCCAGATGGTCGGCATGAACCGCAAGCTCAACGACAAGGTGGAAACCGTGTTCCTTATGGCCGACGCCCAGCATCAGGCCATCGCCTCGAAGCTGGTCAAGGAAATCGGGCGTCTCGGCGGCGATATCAGCCATTTCGTGACGCCCCCGGTGCGCGAGGCCGTGCTGGAGAAATTCCGCAAGGCGTAGGCCCGCCGCAAACCGCCGCGCCGCCCTCTTTTCCTTTTCCGTCGCAGCCACTACGTTGCCCGGCGAACGCTTTTACAGGAGAGCCCGGCATGGCCGAGATCAAAGACCCCGAAAACACCATCATCATCGAGCTCAAGGACGGTCCCGTCACCATCGAGCTTCTGCCCGACGTGGCCCCGCAGCATTGCGACCGCATGAAGGAACTGGCCCGCGAAGGCGCCTACGATGGCGTGGTCTTTCACCGCGTGATCGAGGGGTTCATGGCCCAGACCGGCGACGTGGCCCATGGCAATGCCGACAAGGGGCTGAACATCCGCATGGCTGGCACCGGCGGCTCGGACAAGCCCAATGTCCCGGCCGAATTTTCCAAGCTGCCGCATGACCGTGGCACCATCGGCGCGGCGCGGTCGCAGAACCCGAACTCGGCCAACTCGCAATTCTTCATCAATTTCAAGGACAACCATTTCCTCAACGGCCAATACACCGTCTATGGCCGCGTGATCGAAGGGATGGAGCATGTCGACAAGATCGTGCGCGGCGAGCCGCCCGCGACCCCCGACAAGATGGTCTCGATGAAGGTGGCCGCCGATGCGTAACCTCGCGCTTGCCCTGATCCTGCTGGCCAGCCCCGCGGCCGCCACCACGCTGGAACTGGACATCACCGGCGAGGCGCAGGGCACCATCGTTATTGACCTTTATGACGAAGTGGCCCCACAGCATGTCGAGCGCATCGCGCAATTGGCCGAGAACGGCGACTACAACGACGTGGTCTTTCACCGCGTGATCGACGGGTTCATGGCCCAGACCGGCGATGTGGAATTTGGCCGTCTGGGGCAGGACATGCGCTATGCCGGGCGCGGCGGGTCTGACATGCCCGACCTGCCGGCCGAGTTCTCGGACCTCAGCTTCGAGCGCGGCATTGTCGGCATGGCGCGGTCAAGCGACCCCGATTCCGCCAACTCGCAATTCTTCATCATGTTCGCCCCGGTGCCGCAGTTGAACGGCGACTATACCGTGGTCGGGCAGGTGATCGACGGCATGGACGTGGTGGACGCGATCAAGCGCGGCACGGGCCGCAACGGCGCGGTGATCGGCCAGCCCGATTACATCACCGCGGCCCGCGTGATCCGCGACGAATGACCGTGCCGGGCGGCCTTGGCAACAGGGCCGCCCGTCCTCTGCGCATGTGCCCGCTTGACGCCGCCTGCGCGCCCCAATAGCTGGGGCAGCATGGCACGCGCACCCCTACTTCAACTCAATGACATCTCGCTCACCTTCGGGGGCGATCCGATTTTTTCCGACCTGTCGCTGGTGGTCCACGAAGGCGACCGGGTCGCGTTGGTGGGGCGCAACGGCTCGGGCAAATCCACGCTGATGAAGGTCATGGCCGGACTGGTCGAGGCCGACAGCGGCAGCCGCATACTGCCCCCCGGCATGTCCGTGGGCTATATGGAACAAGACCCTGATTTCAAAGGCTTCGCGACGCTTGGCGACTACGCAACCAGCGGGCTGGACCCATCCGAATCCTGGCGTGTCGAGGCCGCTGCCGAAGGACTGAAACTGCGCCTCGACGCCGACCCGTCCGAGGCATCAGGCGGCGAACGACGCCGCGCCGCGTTGGCGAAACTGCTGGCCGAGGCACCCGAGCTGATGCTGCTGGACGAGCCCACCAACCACCTCGATATCGAGGCGATCGGATGGCTGGAAGCCCAGCTCAAGGAAACCCGGGCAGGCTATGTGCTGATCTCGCACGACCGGGCCTTCCTGAACGCGCTGACCCGCGCGACGCTCTGGATCGACCGGGGACAGGTGCGCCGCAACGAACAGGGCTTTGCCAAATTCGAAGACTGGCGCGACAAGATCTGGGACGAAGAAGACCAGTATCGCCACAAGCTTGACCGCAAGATCAAGGCCGAGGCCCGGTGGGCCGTGGAAGGCATCTCTGCCCGGCGCAAGCGCAACATGGGCCGTGTTCGCGCCCTTGGCGACCTGCGGCAGGAACGGGCGGGCATGATCCGGCGGCAGGGCACGGCGGCCATGGCGCTGGAAGAAGGCGCCAAGACCGGCAAGCGGGTGATCGAGGCCAGGGAAATTTCCAAGAGCTTCGGCGACAAGGTGATCTTCAAACCCTTTGACCTGCGCGTCCTGCGCGGCGACCGGGTGGCGTTTGTCGGCCCCAACGGCGTGGGCAAGACGACGCTGCTCAAGGTGCTGACCGGCGAGATCGCCCCCGACTCCGGCAATGTCGTCCACGGCACCAATCTGGAAATGGCGATCTACGACCAGACCCGCGCGGCCCTCGACCCTGACGCGACGCTGTGGGATTCGCTTGCGCTCGACCCGTCGATGGCCGTTTCCGGCGCGTCCGATCAGGTCATGGTGCGCGGCCAGCCCCGGCATGTGGTGGGTTATCTCAAGGATTTCCTTTTCGACGAACGGCAGGCCCGCGCGCCGGTCCGCTCGCTCTCGGGCGGGGAGAAGGCGCGGCTCTTGCTGGCCCGGCTGATGGCGCGGGAATCGAACGTGCTTGTCCTTGATGAGCCGACCAACGATCTCGACGTGGAAACGCTGGACCTGTTGCAGGATCTCTTGGGTGAGTATCCCGGCACCGTGCTGCTGGTCAGCCATGACCGCGATTTCATCGACCGGGTGGCGACAACCACCATCGCCATGGAAGGCGACGGGCGCGCCGTCGCCTATGCAGGCGGCTGGACGGATTATCGGGCGCAACGCGGCCAGACCGCCCCAAGCGCCGAGAAGGCCGCCAAGGCAAAACCCGCCGCCGCATCCAGGGACAAGCCCGAGGCCAAACCCAAATCCGCATTGTCCTATACCGAGCAGCACCGCCTGAAGGAACTGCCCGGCGTGATCGAGCGTCTGGAGGCCGAAATCGGCAAGCTCGAACACCTGATGTCCGACCCCGAGCTGTTCAGTCGTGACCCGGTGAAGTTCCAGAAGGCCACCGACGCATTGGTCGAACGGCAGGAAAAACTGGCCGCCGCCGAAGAAGAATGGCTGGACCTTGAAGAACGCGCAGGCGGGTAGCCGCTTGCGTCGATGCAAGCGCCCGCGGGCCCTTGACGGTTGGAAAGCGGGGCGCGCGCGCGCGCCTCTGGAAATCGCGGTTTCATATGCACGCCCGGTGTACGGGGGGTGTACAGGGGGTGTACGGGTGTCGACCTAGCCTCTGGGCGCCAATTGTGTCAGCGCCACACCAAGGCACATCACCAGAATCCCGCCCGCACGCAGCAGTGTCAGCGGCGCCGGAGTCGCCCCGAACAGGCCGAAATGGTCGATCAGTGCCGCCGACACAAGCTGCCCCAACAACACGAAGAACACCGCGTTCCCGACCCCGAAATGGGGCGCCACATAGGTAATGGACAGGACGTAGAACGCCACCAGAAGACCGGCCAGAAACAGGTGCCAGGGCTGCCCCGCCAGCCGCAGGATTGCGGCCGGTCCAGTAACCAGCGTAACCACGCAAGTGGCTGAAAATGCGACGATAAACAAAACGAAAGCCGCCGCGGCAGGCGAGCCGACATTGGCCCCCAACCGGGCATTCAGAGCGGCGAGAACCGGGATCCCGACCCCGGCGGCAAGCATGATTGCGGCGTGCTGAGACATCGCGGTCCCTCCCTTTTGCGCGCCACCCTGTGCCGGGGCGCAGCAAGGCGCAAGTCCTAAGAACAGATGCCCCTGATCTCGGCCCCGGCCCATGGTAACACCACATCGGGATGGCTCATCTGCGCGTCGATCGGCGCAAGGTCCAGATAAGGTTGCAAAATGTCCTGCAACCGCCGCGTCCGCGCCCCCGCCGGATCGAGCGCGCGACAGCAGACATATTCCTCGACAAGGCTGGCCTGCTGCTCGTATCCGTAGTGCAGGAAATCACGGGACTCTTCCGAAATATCAAAGAGATATGGATCATCGCTTACCCAACTTTCCGAGGCCCCGCGCAGAGGGTTGTAGCCTGTCACATCGCGGTATTGCCACTGCCAGATATGGGTCATCTCATGGGCAAAGAACATCGCCGCCAAGAGGCGCAATTCCTCGGGATAGCCGGTCAGATAGTCGTCCAGATAATAGTCCGGATTGACCCAGACCCGCCGGAACGACGCCATCCCCGCCGCACTGGTTTGCACCGTATCCCCTTGAGGTGGCGGTAAAATCCTCTCTCGGCAGGTGACGCGCGGACGCACGGGGCGGGTGTGGCTGCTTATCCCGACAAGCGGCATTTCGACGATCCGCAGCCGCTCGGTCTGCAACCCCGGCTGCAACTCGCCCATAAAGGCCCGCTCAGCCTCGGTCAGCGGTCGCCCGCAGGCGGCAAGGACAAGACAAAAAGCCAGCAACCAACGCATCTTGGGCCTCAGACCGACATGGCGAGAATTTGTGAAATCCGGGTCAGACCGCGCCCGGATTGCTCCATCCATACATTGAACGCGCCCTGAACCGCCCGCATGGACGATTTCGACCCTGCCGGTTTGTCGATCACGCCCTCGGCGATCAACCGGGCAGTGACGTCGCGGCTGAGGATGAACCCGTCGCGCCCGAGGAAACGCATCGCGTATTGTCCGGTCATCGCGCCAAGCCGCGATCCCCCGGATTTCATTAGATCGAGCAGGTCAATATAGTCGGTGGACCGCCAGGCCCCCAGCACCACGCCTGCGCCCCCTTGGTCTCTAAGAGATTGAAGGAAAACGGCATTGTCCCGCACGGTCTGGATCTTTGGCCCGTTACGAACGATCCGCGTGTCGACGAGCAGGTCGTCAAGCCAGTCGTCATCCATCATCGCGCAGCGACCGACGTCGAAGCCGTGGAACGCCGCTTCGAACCCGTCCCACTTTGCCTCAATGACTTTCCAGTTGAACCCGGCCTGAAACACGCAGCGGGTAAGCTGCGCGAGCCATCGGTCCTCGGGGATCGCCGCCAGTGCCTCTGGCGTCAGCGGGGTGGAGAGGCGCGCCGCCAGCCCGTCCGAACCGTGTCTTTCCGTTGCGATGGCGTGGATTTCGTCAAACGACCGCATCCGCGTGTCCCCCTTCTGTCGGGCCCAGCCTAGCACGGTCCGCGCGTCAGGCCACGTAGAAGGTCGCCTGCGCCCGCGCGATCTGATGGCCAGAGGGTTCAGCGACCAATTCCGCCTGCACGAAGGCCAAAGATTTACCCGCCCGCACGATATCGGCACGACAGACGATCCATTCGCCCACACCGGGCCGCAAGAACTGGCAGTCGAAATTCGTGGTCGCCACCGGGTGGAAGGCACCGAAATAACCGGCGGTGGCCATGACCATCGTGGTGTCGGCCATCGACATCAACGCCTGGCCCGACACGATGCCGCCAACGCGGGCCAGCCGTTCGGTGTTGGGCATGCGACTGACGGTGAACGAGTCGGTCACTTCGGTGATCTCTATTCCCAGATCGCGCACCCAAGGCGCGAAATTCTCGGCAAGAAAGCTGTTCAGGCTGTCGGGCGTGAGGGCAGGGGTGGTCATGGCGGTGTCCCCGTTTCTGTGTGGCTGGCTCAACGCTAAGGCGTTCACACAAAAGGGGCAATGCCCGCGGGCAAGCGGCGCTGTCATTGAATAACGTGACACGGTTTTCCCCTAGCAGGGCCGCGCTTTTGGATGACGGCGGCGGGGCTGTCATTGTGCTCTCGTCGCCTGTTCCCCCGGCGCAATCACCCTTCGCACTCTTCGCTTCAACCCAAAGGAATTTGACCCATGAAGACCACGATTAAAACCCTCCTCGCTGCCGCTATCGCGGCCACGGCGCTTGTGCAGACCGCGTCTGCGGATATCGTCATCCTGCGCCAATCGGACCTGATTGACACGCCCCTGCACAAGGTCACGCCGCGGATCGAACCGCATCCGATGCCGATCCTGTTCCCGCTGCCGCGGCCCATCCCGCTGCCCGACCCGTGCCTGAGCTGCCCGCCGTTCACGATGGATCACGGCCTGTTCGAAATGCCCCGCGTGATCGAGCCGCAGGTTCTGGCACCCACGCTGCGCCGCTGATCCCGACCCTCCTGACCTGTCATGCCCGCCCTCCGAGGTTTCCGCCTCGGGGGGCGATCAGCCTGCGTCACGCAGCCCGACCGAACGGCGCAGCGCAGCCATCGCCTGCATATAGGCGTCGTCGATCTGGTGATCGGTGGGCAGGTCGTCGAGGGCGAACATGTGCGCGTAATCCTCGTCCCAGTCATACCCCGCATGAACCCGCCGGTCGCCCAGGTCATGGGTGATGGTGGCGCGGATCTTGGCGTCCTCGCCGGGGCCGGTGAAGGTGTGAAAGCAAAGCGCCATGAATTCCAGGTGGCGGCGGTAGAACTCCTCCGACAGCAGGTGGCGCGAGATATTCACCTCGCGGTCGAGACGGCGCTTGGTGGCAATCAGGTCGGGCGGCGAGACCTCTTTCCAATAGCCGACGAGGCGGCGGAAACAGTAGATCCGGTTCAGATCGGGGGCGATGCGCTCGTAAATCTCCAGCCGTTTGACAAGGATCGGGCGGGTTTGCCACAGCGCCGCCTCGATGGAGATCAGCCGCCAGATCAGGGCGCCACTGACGCCGGCAACGAGCAGGAAGAACAGGATCTGGAGCCAGAGAGGCATCGGCACGCTCCGAAGCGGGAGAGTGCGGGAAAGGGTAGCAGAGAATGGAGCGGGGACAAAGGGTTGGGGGAGGGGTGAGTGGACCCACAGCCCGGAATCAAGCCGCAGGCGCCGGGCCAGCGGCGGCCCGTCCCGGCGGGCTGCCGCTTTGGTGAGGCTGCGCGTGGCCGAGAGGGAGGGCGGATGTGGCGGGAAATAGCGCTGCCGCCTCAAAGGTGCAGCGGCATCCCACGCGCCGCCGCTGGCCCTTGGAGGGGGAGGGATTTGCCCGGCATTGCGCGAGGGGTGGGGTGGTGGGCAGGATTGCCCACCTTACGCTTGCTTACTCGGCAACATCTGTTCAACCACTGCATACTTCCTGAAAGAAGCCCGCGCGGTCTTGATTTCAACCTCGCAATCCTGAAGCGCATCCTTAACTTTATTTGATGATATTATTGAGTTGGCACCTATTATGACCTCTTTCAGTGTGAGGTCAGGTCCAAATGGAACGAAAAATAGCGACTGTCCAATGCTCTTCGAATAAATTTCTTCTTTAGACAGGCTGACGTACACCCGCCATTCTTTCTCATAGGCCCAAATATCGCTCTTTGTCTTCTGGGCGTATTCAAGTTCTTCTTCATGAACGCGCTCGTCGTCTAGTTTTAGATTCCGAAACAGCCGCAAATCAGTAACGTACTGAATTTCCACCAATGCATCTGATTTTTTTGGATTAACATCAAAGCCGTAGCAAACGCCCTTGTGGTATTCCGCATAGTGTCCCCACATTGCAGGGCTTTTCCAATCGCTGGAAAAAGAAACGAAACCTTGTGCTCTTGCGTATTTATGAATACTCTTCTGCCACTCTCGCCGGAGTGGCCCTCCATTTTTTCCGAAGTCAAACGGTTTTAGCTCAAATATATCGTTCACTTCATCGGCAAAAGAGATCTTTAGACTCCGTTTTTTGAGGTTTTCCAGAGCGAATTTAGGCCCAGTATAATAATAAAGCCTCATACATGTCTCATCAATTCAAACATCCACATCCTCAACAAACCGCGCGTTTTCCTGGATGTACTGGAACCGCAATTCCGGCTTCTTGCCCATCAGGCGTTCCACCAGATCCCCGGTTTCCCCCGGTTCGTCCTCGTCGATGCTCACCCGGATCAGCTTGCGTTGCGTCGGGTCCATCGTGGTCAGTTTCAGATCCTTCGCGTCCATCTCGCCCAGACCCTTGAAGCGGGACACGTCGATCTTGCCTTTGCCGCCCAATCCCTTTTCCTGCCATTCGTCGCGCTCGGCCTCGTCAAGGCAATAGACCCGACGCGAGCCTTGGGTCAGGCGGTAGAGCGGCGGGCAGGCGAGATACAGATGCCCCTGGTCGATCAGCGGGCGCATCTGCGTGAAGAAGAACGTCATCAGGAGCGAGGCGATATGCGCCCCGTCCACATCCGCGTCAGTCATGATGATGATCTTGTCATAGCGCAGATCGTCAAGGCGGAACTTGCTGCCCAGCCCCACGCCCATGGCCTGACACAGGTCGTTGATCTCGGCATTGGAGCCCATTTTCGAGCTTGCGGCCCCCAGCACGTTCAGAATTTTCCCGCGCAGCGGCAGCAGGGCCTGCGTCTTGCGGTCCCGCGCCATCTTGGCCGACCCTCCGGCCGAGTCGCCCTCGACGATGAACAGTTCGGTTCCTTGCCGGTTGGTCGCAGAGCAATCCACCAGCTTGCCGGGCAGGCGCAGGCGTTTGGTGGCCGATTTGCGCTGCGTTTCCTTTTCCTGCCGCCGCCGCAGCCGTTCCTCTGCCCGCAGCACAAGGAAATCGAGGATCGCGCCCGCCCCCTTTGTGTCCGCCGCCAGCCAGTTGTCGAAATGGTCGCGCACCGCGCCCTCGACCAGCCTTTGCGCCTCGGACGTGGCCAGCCGGTCCTTGGTCTGGCCCACAAACTCCGGCTCGCGGATGAAGCATGACACCAGTGCACAGCCGCCGGTGATCAGGTCGTCGCGGGTGATCTGCGCGGCCTTCTTGTTGCCGACCAATTCGCCGTAGGCGCGGATACCCTTGAGGATCGCAGCCCAGAACCCGGCCTCGTGCGTGCCGCCCTCGGGCGTGGGGACGGTGTTACAGTAGGACTGGATGAACCCGTCGCGCGAGGGCGTCCAGTTGATCGCCCATTCCACCTTGCCGGGGGTGTTGAAGCGTTCCTTGAAATCAACCGTGCCCGCGAAGGGCTGATCGGCATATGTGGACGCCGTGCCAAGCGTTTCCCTCAGGTAGTCGGCCAAGCCGCCGGGAAAGTGAAAAATCGCCTCCAGCGGGGTTTCGCCATCGTCGATCGCGGATTTCCAGCGGATCTCGACACCCGAGAACAGATAGGCCTTGGAGCGCACCATCTTGAGCAGTCGCGCAGGCTTGAACCGATGATGGCCGAAGATCTGCTCATCGGGGTGAAAGGTGGTGGTGGTGCCGCGCCGGTTGGGGGCGCTGCCCATGTCCTCGACCGGACCAAGGGGAATGCCGCGCGAAAAGCGCTGTTCCACCAGTTTGCGGTCCCGCGCCACCTGAACGACCATCGTATCGGACAGGGCGTTGACCACCGACGCGCCGACCCCGTGCAGCCCCCCCGAGGTTTCATAGGAATCCCCCGAGAACTTGCCGCCCGCGTGCAGGGTGCACAGGATCACCTCCAGCGCGGATTTGCCGGGAAATTTCGGGTGCGGATCAAAGGGCATGCCGCGACCGTTGTCGCGGATGGTGACGGAAAAATCGTCGTGCAGCTCGATCTCGATGCGGCTGGCGTGGCCAGCCACGGCCTCGTCCATCGAGTTGTCGAGCACTTCGGCCACGAGGTGATGCAGCGCCCGCTCATCCGTGCCGCCGATATACATGCCCGGACGTTTGCGGACAGGTTCCAACCCCTCGAGCACTTCGATCGAGTCCGCATTGTAGCTTTGCTCTTGAGAAGCGCCCAGAAGAAGGTCGTCTGCCATGCCCGTCTGCTCTTTTGTTGGTGATTATGATTGCCGGAAAGAGTATCGCAGGGGCAGGGGCATCGACAAGGGGCCGCGCAGGATTTTGTGGCTGGCCCCGCACGGCCCACAAGGGAGGGGCTGGATCAGGTCGAGATCAGCCCGGCATTGTAGGCCTCTGCCCCAAGGGTGGCCTCGCCGCTGGAATTGCCCTCCAATTCGATCTGGGCCGGTGGCTGGCCCCAGCGTCCCGCCGCTTCGTCCGCCGCGCTTCCGCCGCCCATGGAAGGGGGCAGGATGTTCACCCGCACACCGCCGCGGAACGCGTCGAAGCTGGCGCCATTGGTCGGAGAATAGGTGCCGTCCGCGCCGACATAGGCCCCAAGTCGCCCACGGCTGAGCCCCCCTTCGACCCGCACCCGCACATCGCCGTTGCCATCGACCAGAACATGCATTGAAAATCCGGGCAGGCTGACGGAAAATCCGGAATTCAAACCGGGGATCAGGATGCCGTATTCTGGAAATTCCTCCTGGCAATTGTAACTGGTCGCATAGGGCTGGCCCTGCTGGCACGACAGTTGTGCCGAGGCGCTTTCCATCTCGCAGGTGACCCGCATCAGGCCGCCGACGATGCCGCCGGGGCAGATCTGGGCGCAGTTGAAATCGACGTTGCACTGGCTTTGCAAATACTGCCCATAGGGCGCGGCTATCGCGGGCAGGGCGGATGTGGTCACGCGCACCGCTGTCCCGTTTGGGTCGAGCGCATGGGCACGGGCCAAGGCCGCCGCGGCCGCGTCGGGGGTTCCGGCAGCCGCGTGCGCGCGGGCGAGGTTGGTCCAGTAGAGCGCCTCTTCGGGGGCGAGGGTCGTGGCGCGCTCGCCCGCGCTCACGGCGGTGGCGGTATCGCCAGCCGCGCGCGCGACATTGCCCAGGGTGTTCTGGATGGCCGCGCTATCGGGGGCCAAGGCTGCGGCGGCCTCGGCGGCCCGACGCGCCGTCTGTAGCCACATAGGATCGGCATTGTCGGGATCGGCGGCGTAGACCTCGACCAGCATTGCCGCGAAGTTGTTGAGCGAGGCCGGATCGCTTGGATCCCCCGCTGCGTCGGTGCCGAAGAACCATGCGGCGTGGGCGAAATGGCGGCGCATGAACAGCAGATGTCCGATGGAGTCACCCGTCAGACCCTGCGCGGCGTTGTCCAGGAGCAGGGCGGTGAATTCGGCAGCTTCGCCCGGCTCCCATTCCGTGGTCAGGCTGGCAAGCGTGGCGTCGAAGGCAATCTCGCCTTCGGACTGAGCCGCCGGGGCCGATGGGGCGGCAGGACTGGTCGTGTCGGTGGCCGTGGGTGCAGGTGCCGGGGCTGCCGGAGACGGAGCGACCGGCATGGTCGCGCCCGGCTTCGTGGGCTCTGGCGCGGGGTCCGGGGCCTTTTGGGCAAGGGCGGGTGCCGTCAGAAACAGTATGACGACGAGACTGGTCAGGGCGAGGGGACGTTGGGGCATGGCTCTCCTCCTGGGGCAATCGCACACCTACAGTTTACCCTAAGTCAACCCGTCGCGGTATGATCAATCTCGGGGCTTGGGCGATGGTCGTTCAGGGACGGCCAATTTGACCCCAATCAAGGCGCGTAAGACAGAAATGTGACAGACTTTACCCTGCAAAAAACGAAACAAAGACCAAAACGGAGGGACCGCATATGGAAGACCTGAACCCCGAGGCTGTGACCGACGCCCCTGTTGCCGATGCCAACACGTCGGCGCCGGACATCGCGCAGCCGGAGGCCTCTATCGTTCGCAAATTTCCAAAGGTGACTCTGGACCAGATCCGCCATGCCTTTGAAACCGGGCGTTACCCCTATAGCCGCAAGATGGCCCGCCGTGTCTACGAGGCCGAGAAGGCGCGGTTGCAGGCCGAGTTGCTCAAGGTGCAGATCTGGGCGCAGGAAACCGGCGAGAAATTCGTGATCCTGTTCGAAGGCCGCGATGCGGCGGGCAAGGGCGGCACGATCAAGCGGTTCACTGAACACCTCAACCCGCGTTTTGCCCGTGTCGTCGCCCTGAACAAACCGACCGACCAAGAGCGCGGGCAGTGGTTTTTTCAGCGCTATGTCGAGCATTTGCCGACGGCGGGCGAATTGGTGTTCTACGACCGGTCTTGGTACAACCGGGCTGGCGTGGAACGGGTGATGGGGTTTTGCGAGCCGAACGAATATCTGGAATTCATGCGCCAGACCCCCGACTTTGAACGAATGCTGACGCGGTCTGGACTCCGCCTATACAAATACTGGTTCTCGGTCACGCGCACCGAACAGCAACGCCGGTTCAAGAGCCGCGAAATCGACCCGCTGAAACAATGGAAGCTCAGCCCGATCGACATGGCCAGCCTCGACAAATGGGATGACTATACCGAGGCGAAGGAGGCGATGTTCTTTTACACCCACACCGCCGATGCGCCTTGGACGATCATCAAGTCGAACGACAAGAAACGCGCCCGGCTGAACTGTATGCGCCATTTTTTGTCCAGTATCGACTATCCCGGCAAGGATGAAACCATCGCGACACCGCCCGATCCGCTGATCGTCGGTCATGCCAGCCACGTTGTGCATGCGTCGGATCATATCCTTGGCAGGTCGCTGCACCCCGATCAGCGGCGCACACGCTGAGGGCTGGCGGGCGCCCGGCTGGTCCGGGCGTCGAAACGGTGGCGTTCGGGGGTCAGTAGGCCGTCACCAGCGGCACCTCTGCCGCGGTCACGATATTGCGCTGAATGCCAACGCTGGCCATGGCCGCCAGCATGGCGACGTCCGCGTCCGACAGGGTACCGTCATTGTAGGCCAGCAGACCGTCCTGCAACCCCGACAGGATCGTTGCGTTGGTCATCTGGTTTGCGGTGTCGAAGAAACCTTGCGCATCCGCCTCGGTCACGATGCCGGCGTCGTAGAGAGCGTTGAAATGGGACGAGTTGAACTGAACGAAGGCGTCGCTGACCTGCTGCGACCGCAGCTGCGCGTCGAGATTGGAGGCAAGCGTGCCGATTCCTTCGTCGAGCACCGAGGTGGCCGCAAGCGCCATGCCGGTCACGGCAGCGGTAAGCACGACCCAGTCAACCGTGACCGCGCCTTGCTCGGATACAAGGAACCTATGCAACTGGCTCGTGTGCATTATATGAAACTGCCCATTTTTTGATCCAATCTGGTCTGCGCGCCAAATGTGGCGGGAATGTGGCGAAGTGGGCTTCATGCAGGGCAACACTCTTGTTCCAAAGCGGAAACCTGTCGTTGATTTAAACCAGACTTTCAGCATATTGCCAAGGATTGTCCGGGTGAATTGCCCGTTTCGAGTGCTTCCATGTCAACCTTCCGCCACCACCTGCGGGCCGTGGTCTTGCTCGGTCTTCCCTTGGCCGGCAGTCATCTGGCCCAACTTTCCATCGGCATCACCGACACGGTGATGATCGGGTGGTATGGGGTCGAAGAACTCGCGGCGCTGTCGCTGGCAACGTCCTATTTCTTTGCAATTTACCTGCTCGGCTCTGGCTTCGCAATTGCTGTGATGCCGATGGTCGCCGCCGCCATCACCAATGACGATCGCAGACAGGTTCGCCGGGTGACCCGAATGGGGCTTTGGATCTCGGCGCTGACCGGCCTGCTGGCAATCCCGCTGTTCTGGTTCAGCGAGCCGATCTTTCTGGCGCTCGGTCAGTTGCCGGGCTTGTCGGCGGACATGCAGATCTATCTGCGGATTGCGGGATGGTCGATGCCGGTCTTCCTGATGGCGATGGTGTTCAAAAGCCATCTGTCCGCGCTGGAGCATACCCAGATCGTGCTGTGGTCGACCATTGCGGGCACGCTGATCAATATCCTGGTCAACTGGCTGCTGATCTTTGGCAATCTCGGGTTTCCGGAACTTGGCCTGCGCGGGGCGGCCATCGCCTCTCTCGGCACCAATGTCACCGTGTTCGTGATCCTGACGCTATACGCCGCCGGGGCGCGCGACTTGCGGGCCTACACCATTCTTGCGCGGCTTTGGCGACCCGACTGGGGCGCGTTCGGCGAGGTCTTTCGCTTGGGGTTGCCCATCGGGTTGACCATGCTGGCGGAAAGCGGGCTTTTTACCGCGAGCGCCATCATGATGGGCTGGATCGGGGAAGAGGCGCTTGCGGTGCATGGCATCGCCCTGCAAATCGCGGCGGCGACTTTCATGATCCATCTCGGGTTGAGTTCCGCCGCGACGGTGCGCGCGGGCCATGCCTGGGGCCGAAAAGACCCGATCGCCTTGCGACGGGGGGCCCTGGCCGCCCTGGTTCTGTCGCTTGTGCTGGTGGCAATCACGATCACCGCTTTCCTGACCGTGCCGGAACAACTGGTCGGACTGTTCCTCGACCCCAACGATCCGGCGCGCGGGCGGTTGATGGCGCTTGGTGCGTCGCTTCTGGCGATGGCGGCGCTGTTTCAACTGGCCGATGCGATGCAGGTCATGGCGCTTGGTTTCCTGCGCGGGGTGCAGGATACGCAACGCCCGATGATCTACGCGGTGGTCAGCTATTGGGTCTTGGGCGTCCCGGCGTGCTATGTGCTTGGCTTTTCAATGGGCATGGGCGGCACCGGGATCTGGCTTGGCATGGCCGTCGGCCTGTCGGCGGCGGCGATCAGCATGATGACGCGGTTCTGGACAGGCCCGGCCCGCACTCCGTTGGCGCTGGTGCCGGACCTGCCCGCGCCCGATATCGGCGCAGAGTAGACGCGGTCAGGCGGTCAGGGCGTCCAGAATGCGCGCCCATGACCGAATGCCCTTGTGAAAACTCTCCACGTCGTATTTTTCATTCGGCGAGTGGATTGCGTCATCGTCATTGGCAAATCCGGTCAAGAGCGCGTCCATGCCCAGAACCTGCTTGAAAAACCCTGCAATCGGGATCGAGCCGCCCATGCCGATGAACACCGCCTCGCGGTTCCATTCCTCGGACAGCGCCTGCCGGGCTTTCTCGAACTCCGGTCGCTCGGTGGGCATTACCGGGGCAGGGGAGCCTTCGAGATCCTGGTCCCATTCCACCGCAAGGTCGGGGCCAAGCCGGTCGGCGACGTGCTGTCGGATCTTCTGGCGCAGCGCGTCGGGGTCCATGTCGCCCACCAGACGGCAAGTGATCTTGCAATGCGCCTTGGAGGGGATGACCGTTTTGGACCCGGCCCCCTGATAGCCGCCCCAAAGGCCGTTGATTTCCAAGGTCGGCCGCGCCCACTGTTTTTCCAGCGTGGAATAGCCCTTTTCGTAGTGCGATACGGAATATCCCGCCTGTCCCAGATAGTCGGCCTCGTCAAAGCCCGACAGGGTCCATTGGCGCAGGATCTCCTCGGGCACCCCGTGCACGCCCTCGTAAAAGCCCTCAACGGCCACGGCACCGGTTTCGGCGTCATAGAAGCTGTCCACGATCCGCGCCATTTCCCGCAAAGGGTTCAGGCCCGGCCCGCCGTAATGGCCGGAATGCAGGTCGATGCGCGGGCCGGTCAGGGTGAACTCGTCCTTCAGCATCCCGCGCAACTGCGTCGGAATCGACGGCACGCCGGGCGCCACCATCGACGTGTCGCAGATCAGGGCGATATCGGCGGTCAGTTCCTTTGCGTTTTCCTGCATGAACGGCACCAGAGAGGGCGAGCCAGACTCTTCCTCCCCCTCGAAGAAGAGCGTGATCTTGCCCGGCAGCTTGCCGGTTTCCGCCTTGAAGGCGCGGCATGCCTCGACAAAGGTCATAAGCTGCCCCTTGTCGTCAGACGCCCCGCGTCCACGGATCACCTTGCCCTTGGGGGTTTCTTCGATGGCCGGTTCGAACGGCGGTGTGGTCCACAGGTCGAGCGGGTCGACCGGTTGCACATCGTAGTGGCCGTAGAACAAGAGATGCGGGCCGTCAGTGTCGAGATTGGCATGTGCCACCACCATCGGATGGCCGGGTGTCGGGCGTTTCGAAGCGTCGAAGCCGATGGATTTCAGGTCTAAGACCAGCCAGTCGGCCGCGGCATCGCAATCGGCCTTGAATGCCGGATCGGTTGAGATCGAAGGGATGCGCAGCAGCTCCATCAGCCGGGTCATCGCGGCCTCCTGATCGTGATCAATACGGGCGAGAACGGCGTCGAGCGACATGGCGCATCCTTTCTGGTGGGAAATCTTGCCCCGGACCTTACCAGCGGCGCGGCAACTGTCCAGTGGGCCGGATGCAACAACCCGGCAGGCTTTTGCCGGTTCTTGTCCTCGTGGTTGTCGTAAGCTGGCGCACACGGTATCCCGACTCTCGTGTTTCCCGGGGCCAAAGCCAAAAAACGGAGAGTTTTCCATGTTCAAGCGAATTTCCCCGAAGCTGGCCGGCCTTGTGCTGGCGCTGACTGCCACCGCCCTGCCGGCCCTGGCCCAGACCCTGCCGAACATGCGAGAGGCGCGTCGTCTGGTCTTTGCGCGTGACGGGGCGGTTGTGGGCGAGGTGATCCCCAATGACAGCCTGTCGACGGCAGATGTGGCGATCCTCAACCAGATTGTCGCCACGCAGAAATACTATGCGGCCGTGGCGATTTCACCCGATCAGGGGTTGGTGTCCGAGGCCACCGTGGCGGCGGCGAATTTCCATGATGAAGACAACGCCCGCCGGGTCGCGCTGGAAGGGTGCAACGAGCGCCGCGCCGAAGACAGCGCCGAATGCGCCATCGTGTTGATCATCCGCCCCGAAGGCTGGGAACCGGGCCGCCCGCTGCAACTCAATACCGACGCTACCGCCGCGCTTTGGGGCAGCTACCGCCAGTTGGGCCGCCCGCGCGCAATGGCCATATCCGAGGCCACCGGTCAGTGGGGGGTCGGAGACAGCTGGGAAGCGGCTGTTTCCGATTGTGGACAACCGGACTGCCGGGTGGTTGTGGATAATTGATTCCGGGTCTGGCTCGTTGATCCATGTCAAAGTAACTTGCGCGTCAATTTGTAACTTGCAGGTAACGGGCCTCAGGGCCTAATTCACCCTTGTCTCCGGCCTTCTCGGGAAACGCACCTGCCGGAACGAATCTAACCAGCGTCTTTCGGGCCAATGCGAACGGGCCCAAAGAAGGAGACCGCCAGTGAACTACGATGCCGCGCTTGATGCCGCCCTGAACCGTCTGCACGAGGAAGGGCGCTATCGCACCTTCATCGACATTGAGCGCCGCCGCGGCCAGTATCCACATGCTGTCTGGAAGAAGCCGGACGGGACCGAGCAGGACATCACCGTCTGGTGTGGCAACGACTATCTTGGCATGGGCCAGCACCCCGTGGTGCTGGAGGCGATGCATCAGGCCCTTGAAGACACCGGCGCAGGGTCCGGCGGCACGCGCAATATCTCGGGCACAACCGTGTATCACAAGCGGTTGGAGGCAGAGCTTTCCGACCTGTACCAGAAAGAGGCGGCGCTGGTCTTTACCTCGGCCTATATCGCCAATGACGCGACGCTGAGCACGCTGCCCAAGCTGTTTCCCGGTCTCATCATCTATTCCGACGCGCTCAACCACGCCTCGATGATCGAAGGCGTGCGCCGCAATGGCGGGGCCAAGCGCATCTTCCGCCACAATGACGTGGCCCATCTGCGCGAATTGCTGGCCGCCGACGACCCCGAGGCGCCCAAGCTGATCGCCTTCGAGTCGATCTATTCGATGGACGGCGATTTTGGCCCGATCAAGGACATCTGCGATCTGGCCGACGAATTCGGCGCGCTGACCTATCTCGACGAGGTTCACGCCGTCGGCATGTATGGCGCGCGCGGGGCCGGTGTGGCAGAGCGTGACGGCCTGATGGATCGCATCGACATCATCAACGGCACGCTCGGCAAGGCGTTCGGCGTGCATGGTGGCTATATCGCGGCAAGCGCCAAGATGTGCGATGCCGTGCGGTCTTACGCGCCGGGGTTCATCTTCACCACCTCGCTGCCGCCGGTCGTGGCGGCAGGGGCGGCGGCGTCGGTCAAGCACTTGAAAACCGACCAAGCCCTGCGCGACCTGCATCAGGAGCGCGCCAAGGTGTTGAAGATGCGGCTCAAGGGCATGGGCCTGCCGATCATCGACCATGGCACCCATATCGTTCCCGTGATCGTGGGCGATCCCGTCCACACCAAGAAAATCTCGGACATGCTGCTGTCGGATTACGGAATCTACGTCCAGCCGATCAACTTCCCGACCGTGCCGCGCGGCACGGAACGGCTGCGCTTCACGCCGTCTCCGGTGCATGATCCCAAGATGCTGGATGGGCTGGTGCGGGCCATGGACTCGCTCTGGAACCACTGTGCGCTGAATCGTGCCGAAATGAGTGCGTGACCTCTCGTCCACTGGTGCATTTGTCATTCATCTTGTGGTAACACCTTCCCAAGTCCGGCGATTTAGGGAATCAAACCGTCGGCACGTTGGGGATGTGTTCGGTCGACAGATCGGAAAAAACCGTCAGTTACCGAACTGCAATCGCGGGGCAGGACCGCATGGGCATGAACAAAGATGCGTCAGACGATGGCACCGTGCCATTCGACGGGTTCGACACGTTTGACGTACCTCTTGGCGACCTCTTGCGGGGCGAGCGTGCAACTATTGGCAAATCGCTGCTGGATGTCGAGCGCGAGCTGAAAATCAAGGCCGCCCACATCGCCGCCATCGAAAATGCCGACCTGTCGGTCTTCGCCACCAAGGGATTCGTCGCCGGGTACGTGCGTTCCTATGCGCGCTACCTTGGCATGGACCCGGAATGGACCTTTCGCCGATTTTCGCAAGAGGCCGGGTTCTACGGTGTTCACGGCGAATCCGCTGCGCAGGCCCGCGGTGCCAAGCGGGTCTTCGGAGAGGCCCCGGCGCGGGTTAGCCCGAATGACGTGATGTCCTCGGCTCGGGTCTCGTTCGCACCGCAACGCGAAAGCATTTTCAGCAATCTCGAACCCGGCGCGCTTGGCTCGGCGCTCGTCCTGTTGGCCCTTGTCGGCGTGATCGGATACGGCGCGTGGTCGGTCCTGACCGAGATCCAGCGTGTGCAATTCGTGCCGGTCGAGGAAGAACCCACCATGACCGCCAGCCTCGATCCGATCGAGACGGCCGGCGTGATGTCGATGGCCAGCGCGGAATTGCCGGACGCCGCGACGCCCCGCGTGCCGGTGATGGACCCGATCGACCCGATTTTCCGCCCGCAAGCCTTGGATATGCCGGTGATGACGCCGCGCGACCAGGCGATTGCGACGCTCGATCCCGACACGGTAGGTGACTATGCCTCGGCCCCGCGGATTCAGGCCCCGGCGCAGGACGAAGGCTATGAATTGGCCAGTGCCGTGCAGGTGACCGAAGAACCGCAAGGCGACGAGGTGATCCTGTTTGCGGTGCGGCCATCGTGGATTCGCGTGCGCTCTGTCTCTGGAACGATTCTGTTCGAAGGCACGCTGGATTCCGGTGACAGCTATGCCTTGCCGGAAGGGGCCGAGATGCCGACCCTGCGGGCGGGCAATTCCGGCTCGCTCTATTTCGCGGTGAATGGCGTCACGCTTGGCCCGGCAGGCCCCGGCACCTCGATTGCCCGCGACGTTGTTCTGACCGCCGATGCCTTGTCGGAAAGCTATGTGATGGCCGATGCCGCCGCCGATCCCGATCTGCCGCGCGTGGCCTCTCTGGTGCTTGGTGACGAGGGCAACTGAGCGCACCCCGTTGCCGTGCAGCGACCAAAGGTCTATCTGGGCGGCAAGAGCGTTTGACACCCCAGACAGCCCCGAGGCGTCCCATGTCCCATAATCCCATTCGTCCCTGGCGCAATATCGACCGCCGCGACAGTCGTCGCATCATGGTGGGCCGCGTGCCCGTGGGCGGCGGCGCGCCAATCTCCGTTCAGACGATGACCAACACGCTGACCACGGATGTGGCGGGCACCATCGCGCAGGTGCAGGCCTGCGCCGAGGCGGGGGCGGATATCGTGCGCGTTTCGGTGCCGGACGAGGCCTCGTCGAAGGCGTTGAAAGAGATTGTCGCGGAAAGCCCTGTGCCGATCGTGGCCGACATCCATTTCCACTACAAACGCGGCGTGGAAGCGGCCGAGGCGGGCGCGGCCTGTTTGCGGATCAACCCCGGCAATATCGGCAGCGCCGACCGCGTCGCCGAGGTGATCAGGGCCGCCCGCGATCATGGCTGTTCCATCCGCATCGGGGTGAATGCCGGAAGCCTTGAAAAGCACCTGCTCGACAAATACGGCGAGCCATGCCCCGACGCGATGATCGAAAGCGGGCTCGACCATATCCGCATCTTGCAAGATCACGATTTCCACGAGTTCAAGATCAGTGTGAAGGCGTCTGACGTCTTCATGGCCGCAGCTGCCTATCAGGGCCTGGCCGAGGCCACGGACGCGCCCATTCACCTTGGCATCACCGAGGCGGGCGGGCTGACGACCGGCACCGTCAAATCTGCTATCGGGCTTGGCAACCTGCTGTGGATGGGCATCGGCGATACGCTGCGCGTCAGCCTGTCGGCGGATCCGGTCGAAGAGGTGAAGGTTGGCTATGAAATCCTCAAGGCGCTCGGGCTGCGGCACAGGGGGGTCAACATCATCTCTTGCCCGTCCTGCGCGCGGCAGGGGTTTGACGTGATCAAGACGGTGGAGCTGCTGGAAGACCGGCTGGCCCATATCAAGACCCCGATGAGCCTGTCGGTGATTGGCTGCGTGGTAAACGGGCCGGGCGAGGCGTTGTTGACAGATGTCGGCTTTACCGGTGGCGGGGCCGGGTCGGGCATGGTTTATCTCGACGGCAAACAGGCCCACAAGCTGGCCAACGACGGCATGATCGAACACATCGTCGAACAGGTCGAGAAGAAGGCCGAACAGATCGAGGCCGCGCGGACCGTGGCGGATGCTGCGGAATAGGCCAAGGTCGCTCTTGCGGTGTTAACCCCTCATTCGGGCTTTCATGCTAGACCTGAGACAGGTCGACCCCCGCCGCGAAGTTGGGTGCGGTGCAGCGGGGGCCGCCTTTGGGTGTCCGGTCGTTCGGGGCGATCGGACAATTCAACACTACCGTAAGGAGTCTTGAGAAAGCGTTAACGCCGACCGATGACGCTGAAAAAGGTCATTCGGCGGCAAGACTGTTGGCAGGAAGCTTCTGAAGCAGTCTTTGTGCGGCCATCCCGGTGGCAAAGGTCAACTGTCCGGCGGCGATCGTGGCCTCGACCCGGCGGGTCGCCGGGTTCATCACCACGATATCGGCACGTTTTCCATGGTCGAGTGTCCCGCGATCTGTCAGGCCCATGATTTCGGCCGGTTTCCGCGAAACCAAGTCCCACGTCGCGGGCAGGGCATTGATCGCGCCACTGGCCAGCATCCATGCCGCGTCGGGCAGCGTCGCGGGCATCCCACCCGAAATCAAGCCGTCGCACAAACCCTCGGCCACCAGACGGGCGGTGTTCACGGCCTCTCGCATCCGCGCTTGTGGCAGCAGGTCGCCGGCGGGGGCCAAAACCGCATCGTTCATCGCCTTGGCCGTGGCCGCCGCCGCCCGTGTGCGTGGCTGTTCCGCGATGCGGGCCCCGAGCATTCGGTAGTATTCCCGCGTTTCCGCATCCACGTCGCCAAGGCTGCCATAGAGGATGCCAAGCGCATCGAAGGTTTCGGCCAACCGGCACAGATCGCGCGAAAACAAGGCGGCCGCGCTGTCGCCATCACGGTGCGGCTGCGACTGGAAGACGGCAAAGTCGAGGCCCTGTGCCTCTAGCAGGCGCAGCAGGTCCGGGTCCGGGCCGGGTTCCGGTGCCAGCACCAGCTTTGCGCGCAAATCGCTGCCGCCGCGCCGCCGCCCCAGGGCTGCCAACACGCCTTCCATCCGGCTCGGCTGTGCCTCCATCGCCAGCCACGCGGTGGTCACGCCATGACTGGCCAGACGCTCATCGAGACGCGGCAGATCCTGCGGACGGGGCAGGGACGGCAGGGCGCAATGCAGGTCAACTATTCCCGGCAACACCAGGTAGCCGGACAGGTCGACCTCGGGCAGCGGCCCCTTGGTGATCCGGCCGCGTGCCACGGCAAGCGACCGGCGCTGAAACTGGCCGTTGCGCAAGATCTGTGCGCCCATCAGGCGCATCGGAGGAAGATAGGTCGACATCTGTGAAAGACCGCTCGGATCAGGTTTTCGACGAGAGGTACGGGGCCTCTGTATCGTGGGTGTGACAATCCGCTCAAAATTCGCTGAATTCCCTTTGTAAACATCGGATATTAACCTGCGGCGGCAGGGTCGATTGCGCCGGTCGGATCGGGGCGATACTGTCGCCTCGCTATCGTTTGATCTCGAGGAGAGCCGAATGGCCGATATGTTGGACCTGCCCCGAAACGACGAGGGAATCAGCACCGCGGTCGGGCTGCTGAAACAGCGCTTCGGTGAACGGCTGGAAACTGGCGTGGCCCTGCGCGAACAGCACGCTCACACAGTGACCTGGATCGAAAACCAGCCCCCCGACGCGGTGATCTTCGTTGAGTCGACGCAAGAGGTGCAGGAGATCGTGCGCATCTGTGCCGATCACCGGGTGCCGATCATCCCCTTTGGCACAGGCTCGTCGCTTGAGGGGCAGGTGAATGCGCCCGCAGGCGGCATCAGCCTCGATTTTTCGCGTATGGACAAGGTGTTGGCCGTGCATCCCGAGGATATGGACGTGGTCGTTCAACCCGGCGTCACGCGCGAGGCGCTGAACACCTATCTGCGCGATACCGGCCTGTTCTTTCCGGTCGATCCCGGCGCGAATGCCTCGCTTGGCGGCATGGCCTCGACCCGCGCCTCTGGCACCAATGCGGTGCGCTACGGCACGATGAAGGATTGCGTGCTGGCGCTGAAGGCGGTTCTGCCGAACGGTGAAGTGGTCAAGACCGCCGCGCGGGCGCGCAAGACCTCGGCGGGCTATGACTTGACGCGGCTATTGGTCGGGTCCGAGGGCACGCTTGGCATCATCACCGAACTGACAATCCGGTTGCAGGGCATCCCCGAGGCGATCTCGGCCGCCACCTGTTCCTTTCCCACGGTCGAGGCCGCGTGCAACGCGGTGATCATGACCATTCAGATGGGGCTGCCAGTGGCGCGAATCGAGCTGTTGGATGCGCTTTCGGTCCGGGGCGTCAACGCCTATGCCAAGCTGGATCTGCCAGAGCAGCCGCTCTTGCTGCTGGAATTCCACGGCTCGGAAAACAGCGTCAAGGAACAGGCACAAACCTTTGGCGACATTGCAGAGGAATTTGGAAGCGAGGGATTTACCTTCACCACCCGCGAGGAAGATCGCAAGAAGCTTTGGCAGGCGCGGCATGATGCCTATTGGGCCAGCCTCGCCCTGCGACCGGGTGCCAAGGGGATTTCCACCGATTGCTGCGTGCCGGTCTCGCGCCTTGCCGAATGCGTGACCGCAGCGCAGGCCAAAGCCGCGGAACTGGGCATCATCGCCCCCGTGGTGGGCCATGTTGGCGACGGCAATTTCCACACCCTGCCGCTGGTCATGATGGATGATCCCGACGAGGTCGCCCGCGCCAAGACCTTTGTCAGTTGGCTGAACGAGCTGGCGATCTCGATGGATGGCACCTGCACCGGAGAACATGGCATCGGGCAGGGCAAGGCGAAATACCTGATGGATGAGCTTGGCGAAGGTGCCGTCACCATGATGGCCGCTGTCAAGCGCGGCATAGACCCGTTCAATATCTTCAACCCCGGAAAGATTCTTCTGAGTGATGTCTGATTTAGCCAACCAACCCTCCGCCCATTCCGAAACCCATCTTTCCTTCCGCACCGGTTGGCTGCGCGCCGCCGTGATGGGGGCGAATGACGGAATCCTCTCAACCGCCTCGCTGATCGCCGGGGTTGCCGCCGGTGGCGGTGACCGGGTGGCCATCCTGTTGGCCGGGGCCGCCGGTCTGGCCGCTGGTGCGATGAGCATGGCCGCCGGGGAATATGTCTCGGTCTCCAGCCAGTCGGATACCGAGCGCGCCGATATCGCCCGCGAAAAGCATGAGTTGCGGGTGAACCCCGAGGCGGAACTCGAAGAGCTGGTGGCGATCTATCGCCATCGCGGGCTGTCCGAGGGGTTGGCCCGCAAGGTTGCCCAGGAACTGACCGAAAAAGACGCGCTTGGGGCGCATCTGCGCGATGAGATCGGGATCACCGACCTGTCGCCGCCGCGCCCGATGCAGGCCGCCATCGTGTCGGCCCTGACCTTTGCCGTCGGCGCGGCCGCGCCGTTGATCGTGGCGGGTTTTGCGCCGCTCTCGGGCTTGGTCTGGTGGGTGGCTGCCGCGACCATGTTGGCACTGGCGATTATGGGTGGTCTTGGCGCGCAGGCGGGCGGGGCCCCGAAACTTCGCGCGGCAACCCGCGTGGTCGTCTGGGGCATCCTCGCGATGGTCGCAACCTCGGCCATCGGCAGTCTCGTCGGAACAACGCTTTAGCGCCCGCCACTGGCCCGCACCCGGTGCGGGCCACAAGGGGGGTTTTCATGTTAGCGCTAACGGATTATATGATGCTCAACGCGCAACATAGGAGTCCCGCATGACGCTCTCGCCGAAAATCGCCGAAGTCACCGACCGCATCATCGCGCGCTCGGCCGAGCGCCGCGCCGCCTATCTCGATCGTATGCGCCGCGCGGCCGAAGACGGCCCGGCACGGGCACATCTGGCCTGTGGCAACCAGGCCCACGCCTATGCCGCGATGGCCGAAGATCAGGGGCGCCTTGCCGATGGCCGCGCGCCCAATCTTGGGATCGTCACCGCCTATAACGACATGCTGTCGGCGCACCAGCCGTTCGAAACCTTCCCGGCCCTGATCAAGGAGGCCGCCCGTGCGCGCGGGGCCACCGCACAGGTTGCGGGCGGTGTGCCTGCCATGTGCGATGGGGTCACCCAAGGCCAGCCGGGGATGGAGTTGAGCCTTTTTTCGCGTGACGTGATCGCGCTGGCCGCCGGTGTCGCGCTGTCCCACAACTGTTTCGACGCCGCGCTCTACCTGGGGGTGTGCGACAAGATCGTGCCGGGGCTGATCATCGCTGCCGCCACGTTCAGCCATATCCCCGCGGTTTTCGTGCCCGCGGGCCCGATGACCAGCGGCCTGCCCAATGACGAAAAGGCCAAGGTGCGCCAGCAATTCGCGACTGGCGAAATCGGGCGCGACAAGCTGATGGAAGCCGAAATGGCCTCGTATCACGGGCCGGGCACCTGCACCTTTTACGGCACCGCCAATTCCAACCAGATGCTGATGGAGTTCATGGGCCTGCACCTGCCGGGGGCGAGCTTTGTGAATCCGGGCACCCCGATGCGCGACGCCCTGACCCGCGCGGCCACCGAACGCGCGACCGAGATCACAGCGCTTGGCAATGACTATCGCCCGGCGGGCGAAGTGCTGAACGAAAAGGCGTTCGTGAACGGTATGGTTGGGCTGATGGCGACGGGGGGGTCCACCAACCTCGTGCTGCACCTGCCCGCGATGGCGCGCGCCGCGGGGATCGAGCTTTTGCCCGCCGACTTCGCGGATATTTCCGCCGTCACGCCGCTGATGGCGCGGGTCTATCCCAACGGTCTGGCCGATGTGAACCATTTCCACGCGGCCGGCGGGCTTGGCTATA
Source organism: Nioella nitratireducens (assembly GCF_001879715.1). Classification (GTDB taxonomy): domain Bacteria; phylum Pseudomonadota; class Alphaproteobacteria; order Rhodobacterales; family Rhodobacteraceae; genus Nioella; species Nioella nitratireducens. Next base: position 38,433 of record NZ_MNBW01000016.1, read on the forward strand.
TGATCGGCGAGTTGCTGGATGCCGGGTTGATGCACGAAGATGCCGTGACCGTGGCGGGGGACGGCCTGTCGCGCTATCGGCAGGAACCCAAGTTGCAGGACGGCAAGGTGGTCTGGACAGAGGGGGCGGGAAAATCCCTTAACGAAAAGATCCTGCGCCCGGCGTCAGACCCGTTTCAGGCAACCGGTGGATTGGCGGAACTCACCGGCAATCTGGGCCAAGGCATCATGAAGGTCTCGGCCGTCGCCCCCGAACGCCACGTGATCGAGGCCCCGGCCGCCATTTTCCACGATCAGCGGGATGTCAAGAAAGCCTTTCAGGCCAATGAGTTGAACCGCGATGTTGTGGTTGTTGTCAGGTTTCAAGGACCGAAGGCCAACGGAATGCCGGAATTGCACAGCCTGACGCCGGTGCTCGCCGTGCTGCAAGATCGCGGCCACAAGGTGGCCCTTGTCACCGATGGCCGCATGTCGGGCGCCTCTGGCAAGGTGCCCTCGGCCATCCACGTCGCCCCCGAGGCGCTGGATGGCGGCCTGATCGGCAAGCTTCAGGATGGCGACATCCTCCGGGTCGATGCGGTCAAGGGCACGCTGGATGTGCTGACCGACGGCGTCGCAGACCGCGCGCCTGCCACGCCAGACCTGTCTGCCAACAGCCACGGTATCGGGCGCGAACTGTTCGAGGTTTTCCGCCAGACCGCCGGGGTGGCCCCGAACGGCGCCGGCGTGGTGGTCTGAACGCCGTTTTTTCCAGAAATATCCCCGCCAGAGGTGCCGATCCTGTGCCTCTGGCCCCGACCCAAGGATGTCTGACATGACCCCGCATCAAGCTTCTCTTCATGCCCGCGAGATCGCCGGGCTGGCCCCGATCATTCCGGTTCTCGTGGTTGACGACGTTGCCCATGCCCGGCCTTTGGCCGAGGCCCTTGTCGCCGGTGGCCTGCCCGCGCTGGAAGTGACGCTGCGCACGCCCGCCGCGCTCGACGTGATCCGCGAAATGGCCAAGGTGCCGGGCGGTGTCGTCGGGGCGGGAACCCTGCTGACACCCGCAGATGTGCTGGCCGCGAAAGAGGCCGGAGCCAAGTTCGGGGTATCTCCCGGGGCGACGGACAAGCTGTTGGAGGCCTGCGAAGCGGCAGACCTGCCGCTGCTGCCGGGCGTCGCCACCGCGTCGGAAGCGATGCGCCTGCTGGAGCGCGGCTATGACATGCTGAAATTCTTTCCCGCCGAAGCCTCTGGCGGTGCGGCGGCGCTCAAGGCCATCGGGGCCCCGATCCCACAGGTCGCTTTCTGCCCCACTGGCGGCGTCAGCATCAAGAATGCCCCTGACTATCTGGGCCTGCCGAATGTACTCTGCGCCGGGGGGTCTTGGGTCGCCCCGAAAGAGGCCGTGCTGGCAGGTGATTGGAGCCGGATCGAACAGTTGGCCCGAGAGGCCGCAGCCCTGCCGCGCTGATCCCTTTTTCTGATCAAAATACGCAAAATGTCGCTGCGCCCTCCTGCGCGGCGACATCCAGGTCAGGCCAGCATTTCGCGCAGGACGGTGTTCACCATCATCACATCGTCGCGCGTGCAGTCAAAGCTGCCTGCCGTCATGCGAATGACGAAGCGCCCCTTGTGCCGGGTCTGGGTCAGGTAGACCCGCCCATCGGCGTTGACCTTCTGGATCAGCGCCTCGGTGGCCGCATCCCCCGCGCGATGAGCGAATGAGAAGAGTGCGAGCCGTGGCTCGGTCACGATCTCCAGCTCCGGTATATCCCGCAGCCGGTCGGCCAATTCGCCCACCCATGCGACGTGATTGCGCAGCCGCGCGCGCAAGCCCTCCAGCCCGTAGGCACGCAGGACGAACCACAGTTTCAACGCCCGGAAGCGGCGCCCGAGCGGCACCGTCCACTCGTTGAAATCGTTGATGTCAGAGCTTTCCAGTGTCTCAAGGTAATCGGGACGCAGCCCGAGCGTGCGGATCTGTGGCGCAGGATCACGCAGGAATTGCACCGAGCAATCGAACTGCACACCCAGCCATTTATGCGGGTTGAAGACGATGGAATCGCACCGCTCCGCCCCGGCCCAAAGTGGCTGAAATTCGGGGCAGATCATCGCCGAGCCCGCCCACGCCGCATCCACATGGGTATATAGGTCTTCGGCCTCGACCACCGGCAGGCAATCCTCGATCCGGTCGATGGCCCCGACAGAGGTTCCGCCGATGCAGAACACCACGCCCGCAGGCACATATCCCGCCGCACGGTCGGCGGCGATTGCGGTGGCCAGCGCGTCCGGGTCCATCGACAGATCGTCCCGTGTCTTGACTTTCACGAGGTTGTCTTGTCCGATTCCGGCCAGACGGACCGCCTTGTCAATCGAGCTATGGGTTTGATCTGACGCGTAAATCCGCAAGCGGGGTTGCCCTGACAGGCCCTCGGCCAGACCCGCCCAACCGAGTGCCCGCTCGCGCATTGTCAGCACGGCCGACAGCGTTGCCGTGGTCGCGGAATCGTGGATCGTGCCGGTGACCCCGGCGGGCAGGCCCATGGCCGCGCGTAGCCACTGGATCATCCGCTCTTCGATTTCGGTCGCGGCGGGAGAGGTTTGCCACAACATGCATTGCGCGCTGATCGCGTTGGCCAATTGTTCGGCCAGCATCGAGGCGGGCGAGGCATTGGACGGAAAATAAGCGAAGAACCGGGGATGCTGCCAATGGGTCATCGCGCCGGGCACGATGGCCTCGAAATCGTCGAAGATCCGCTCCATCGGCTCGGGCTGGTCCGGTGCGGTTTCGGGCAGCGCCTCGCGGATGCTGCCGGGGATCACGGCGGGCCGCACCGGGCGGTCACGCAGGCTGGCGTGATAGTCCTGCGCCCATGCGGCGGCGCGGGCAGACCATTTCGGCAGATCGTCGTGGTTCATAGGCTGTCCTCCTGCCCGAAAGTAATACACATGTTAAGCAAATAGCGCAACACGCGTCTGTCGGGCCGAGGCAACACCGGAACAGATGCTCATGCAAGGGCAGGGCGGTAGGCGGCCTCGATCTCGATCAGGCGGCGCTTGCGCCACAAGCCGCCGCCATAGCCGGTCAGGCTGCCATCGGCGCCAAGCACCCGGTGACAGGGGATCAGCACGGCAATGCGGTTGGCCCCGTTGGCCCGCGCCACGGCACGGGCGGCATCGGGTCGTCCAAGGGCTTGGGCAAGGTCGGAATAGCTGCGGGTCGCGCCCGCCGGAATGGCCTGCAAGGCGCGCCAGACCTGTTGCTGAAACGCCGTGCCACCGGGTGCGAGTGGAACCGAGAAGGCCGGATCGCTTCCATCGAAGAACCGTGCCAGTTGCTCTGCTGCCTGATCGGTCGGCGACGGGCGTCCGATCCCGATGTCGCCCTTGGCGTCGCGGTAGAGCCGCTTCAACTCGGCGGACAGGGCCTTGCGGTCGGAAAATTCCAGCAGGTAGAGCACTTTGGCATCGCTGACCGCCACCATCGGCCCAAGGGCGGTGTCGATCCAGTCGGCTTGCAGCCGGGCCTTGGCGCGCAGCGTGCCGGGGGCAAGCCCCATCAGCCGGGCAAAGGCCGCGCGAAAGGCTGACGGGCTGTCGAACCCGGCGTCGAGCTGTGCTTCGGTCACGCTGCCGCTTTCGGACAGCGCAGAGGACCCCTCGCGCAGCCGCCGCTGGCGCGCCATGTCCAGAAAGCTCATTCCGAAGTGACGTTTGAAGGCGCGGCGCACGGTCGAGGGATCATGCCCCATGGCCACCAGATCGGCCTCTCGCCAACGGCGGGTAGGGTCGGCCGCCAACGCGCGGGTCAGATCCTGAACCAGTGGCTCGCCCGATTGGTCGAGCGGCTTGCACCGCTTGCAGGGGCGAAAGCCCGCCTCTATGCAGGCGCCCGCCGTTGGGAAAAAGCAGCAATTCTTGCGCAGAGGCGTGCGGGCCGGGCAATTCAGGCGGCAAAAAATACCGGTGGAGCGGACGGCAACAAAGGCCAGACCATCGAACCGGGCATCCTTGTCCAGCATGGCCGCATAAAGCGTGTCGGGATCGGGACTTTTGAACATCATGCCTCGATCCTAGCCGATTCGCCGCGCCGATGACGCCGGAATTCGGGCGTTACTTCGCCGCCTGCTCGGCCAACTCCGCCGCGAAAGACAGCAAGGTTGCCACCGCTGTGCGCAGCCTGTCGTCATCTACGGTCAAGGCCACCCGGACATGCCCGGCGGCAGCTTTGCCAAAACTCTCGCCCGGCATCACCGCGATCCGGTGTTTGTCCAGCAGGGCATAGGCAAAATCCTCGCCGCTCATCCCCGTCGCGCGCAGGTCCAGCATTGTATACATCGCGCCCTGCGCCGGGATGGCACGGACAACCTGTTGCCCTTCGACCAGATCCAGCACGATCTGTCGGCGGCGGCGGAAGGGGGCGGCGATCCGCTCTTCGAACGCCGGCCCCTGTTCCAGCGCGAAAAGGCCCGCGCTCTGTACGAATCCGGCGACGCCATAATTGGTGTTGGTGGCAAGCTGGATCAGGTTGCCGGTCACCTCTTCCGGGGCCACGATCCAGCCGCAGCGCGACCCGGTCATCGCGTGGCTTTTCGACAGCGAGCCGATTTGCAAGGTGCGCTCTTCCATTCCCGGCAGGCTCCGCGGGCTGATATGATGGCCCTCCCAGACCTGCGTGTCATAGACCTCGTCCGAAATCAGCCACAGATCATGGTCCCGCACGACCCCGGCGATCCCCGCCATCGTCTCGGGCGCGTAGATCGCGCCGGTGGGGTTGTTGGGGCTGTTGATGAGCAGCGTTTTCGCGCCCGGCGTCGCGTCTGCAATCGCGTCGGCACGCGGCTGAAACCCGTCGCGCGACCGCGCCGCCACCGGCACCGGAATGGCCCCGACCGAGCGGATCGTGCCGGGATAGGTGGCGTAATACGGGTCGATGAAAAGCGCCCGGTCGCCCTCGTCGCAGGTCGCGTGATGGGCCATGAACAGCCCCGCCTGACCGCCCGGCGTGATGATGACGTTGTCGCGCGTCGTCGCCACGCCCGAGGCCGCCTGCACCCGCGCCGCGACATGGTCGCGCAGCGCGTCGATGCCGGGCACCATGGCATAGCCGGTATTGCCCGCCCGCGCCGAGGCGTCCATCGCGGCAAGGATTGTCGGATCGGTGCGGATGTCATGTTCGCCGATGGTCAGTTCGGTGACCGGAATGCCCTCGTCGATCATCTTGCGGGCGGCCATGAACACCCCCCAGCCGTCATCGCCATCCCCGTTCAGCGTGGAAATCCGCCGCGATTGCTGCATGGTCTGCCCCTGTCTTGCGTCTCTCGAATCCGAGGCCAGAGGGGCGCACGGCCCTTTCCCCTTGTCAATCGCCGCGCCCACCCGCGACCGGCAGAGTGTCGTGGGGGATTGGCAGCCCGCCGGAACGGCGCTACGCTCTGCGCATGACTCGGGCCATCTGCATTATCTGCTGCATTACCTGCTGACATCGTCAGGCGGGTCCGTTTCATTGCTTTCAAACCGGTTGTGAACTTGCTAACCCGCCCGCGAGCCCCCGCGCGTGAGGAAAAGCCATGACCACGATCCGGTTGCACAACAACAAGACCCGCAAGAAAGAGCGCTTCACCCCGCTCGATCCCGACAACGTGCGGATGTATGTCTGTGGCCCCACGGTTTATGACCGGGCGCATATGGGCAACGCGCGCGCCGCCGTGGTGTTCGACGTGCTCTTCCGCCTGCTGCGCCATGTCTACGGCCCAGATCACGTGACCTACGTGCGCAACTTCACCGACGTGGATGACAAGATCAACGCGCGGGCCAAGGAGAGCGGTCGCCCGATCGGCGAGATCACGGCGGAAACGACGCAATGGTATCTGGACGACATGGGTGCGCTCGGCGTGATGGAACCCACCCAGATGCCGCGCGCGACGCAATATATCGGCCAGATGATCGCCATGATCGAAACGCTGATCGAGAAGGGAAACGCCTATGCCGCCGACGGGCATGTGCTGTTTTCCGTGAAAAGCTATCCCGACTATGGCCGGCTCTCGGGCCGGTCCGTCGATGACATGATCGCCGGGGCTCGGGTCGAGGTGGCCCCCTACAAGCGCGACCCGATGGATTTCGTGCTGTGGAAGCCTTCATCGGACGATCTGCCGGGGTGGGACTCGCCCTGGGGCCGGGGGCGGCCCGGCTGGCATATCGAGTGCTCGGCGATGAGCTATGAATTGCTGGGGGCCACCTTCGATATCCATGGTGGCGGCAACGACCTGATGTTCCCGCATCATGAGAACGAGGTGGCGCAAAGCTGCTGCGCCCATCCCGAGGGCGGCTTTGCCCGCTATTGGCTGCATAACGAGATGTTGCAGGTCGAGGGCAAGAAGATGTCCAAGAGTTTGGGCAATTTCTTTACGGTGCGGGATTTACTGGAGCAGGGTATTCCGGGCGAGGTGATCCGGTTCGTCTTCCTCCAGACCCATTACGGCAAGCCGATGGACTGGACGGCGAGGAAGGCCGAGGACGCAGAGAAGACGCTGCGCAAATGGAGAAGCCTCGCCAATTCCGCCAACGTTGTGGGGGAAGTCGATCAGGAAGTCGTCGAAGCTCTGGCTAACGACCTCAACACCTCGAAAGCAATCGCCCGCCTGTATCAGCTCGCCAAATCAATCCAGGACAGGCAACACGCAGATGTGCCGCAAAGCGAGATTGATGACTTCGCCGCGTCCGCACGTCTTTTGGGACTGCTTGTAGACTCCGCTGTCATGGGGGCGTGGGTGTTTGATGGCGCTGTGGAGGAGCATGCGGCAAGATCTCAATTGAATGATCTATCGGCTATCTTGAGCCGCGCACGCGCGCAGGCCATGCAAACCAAGGACTTCTCCGAAGTCGACCGGCTCAAGGCCGCGCTGGTCGAGGCCGGGGTCGAGGTCCGCATGTCGAAGGCGGGGGTGGAACTGATGCCGACCCCGAAATTCGACGCGACAAAGCTGGAGGGGCTGGCATGACCAAATCCCGCCTCACCCTCTACGACACCACCCTGCGCGACGGGCAGCAGACGCAGGGCGTGCAGTTCTCAACCGCCGAAAAGCAGACCATCGCCAAGATGCTCGACAGGCTCGGGGTGGACTACATCGAAGGCGGCTGGCCCGGGGCGAACCCGACCGACAGCGCGTTCTTCGACGCCGCCCCCGCGACCAAGGCCACCATGACCGCCTTCGGCATGACCAAGCGGGCGGGCCGCTCGGCTGAGAATGACGAGGTGCTGGCGGGCGTGCTGAACGCCGGGACCAAAGCCGTCTGCCTCGTTGGCAAGACCCATGATTTCCACGTTGAAACCGCGCTTGGCATCACCCTGCCGGAGAACGTGGACAACATCGCCAAATCCATCGGTCATCTGGTCGGGCAGGGACGTGAAGCGCTGTTCGACGCCGAGCATTTCTTCGATGGCTACAAGGCCAACCCGGACTATGCCGTGGATTGTCTCAAGGCTGCCTATGACGCGGGCGCGCGCTGGATCGTGCTGTGTGACACCAATGGCGGCACGCTGCCCGCCGAAATCGGGCGCATCACGGGCGAGGTTATCGCGGCGGGCATCCCCGGCGATCATCTGGGCATCCACACCCACAACGACACCGAGACCGCCGTCGCGGGCAGTCTGGCCGCGATCGAGGCGGGCGCGCGGCAGGTGCAGGGCACGCTCAACGGCCTCGGCGAGCGTTGTGGCAATGCCAACCTGACGACACTGATCCCGACGCTGCTGCTGAAGGAACCCTATGCCAGCCAGTACGAAACCGGGATCACGCTGGACGCACTCAAGGGGCTGACGGTGGCCAGCCGCACGCTGGACGATATCCTGAACCGCGTTCCGATGCGGCAGGCCCCTTTCGTGGGGGTCTCTGCTTTTGCCCACAAGGCGGGGCTGCACGCCAGTGCCATCGTCAAGAATCCCACGACCTATGAACATATCGACCCATCGCTGGTCGGCAACAGCCGCATCATCCCGATGTCCAATCAGGCCGGGCAGTCGAACCTGATCCGTCGTCTGGCAGAGGCCGGGATCACGGTGGAAAAGGGCGACCCGGCGCTGGCCACCATCCTTGACGAGATCAAGGCGCGGGAATCCGAGGGGTATTCCTTTGACACCGCGCAGGCGAGTTTCGAGCTGCTGGCGCGCCGCGCGCTCGGCCAATTGCCCCGGTTCTTCGAGGTGAAGCGCTACAAGGTCACGGTCGAGCGCCGCAAGAACAAGTACAACAAGATGGTCAGCCTGTCCGAGGCGGTGGTGGTCGTGAAGATCGGCGATCAAAAGATGCTGTCGGTGTCGGAAAGCATGGACGAGACTGGCGGCGACCGGGGACCGGTGAACGCGCTGTCCAAGGCGCTGGCCAAGGATCTGGGGCCGTATCAGTCTTATATCGACGATATCCGTCTGGTCGACTTCAAGGTCCGCATTACCCAGGGCGGGACCGAGGCCGTGACCCGCGTGACCATTGACAGCCAGGACAGCAGCGGGCGGCGTTGGTCGACCGTGGGGGTGTCGCCCAACATCGTCGATGCGTCTTTCGAGGCGCTGCTGGATGCGGTGACATGGAAGCTGGTGCGCGACGGCGCACCGGCATCGTGAGGTCGGCATGAGCGTGAATGCCTGCGCAGAATTGGTCGAACGGGGCGACCCGGACCGGTTTCTTGCCGCCATGGCTGCGCCGCCTGCGGCGCGCGCTGTGCTGTTCCCGCTCTATGCTTTCAATCTGGAGGTGGCCCGCGCGCCCTGGGTGGCGTCCGAGCCGATGATCGCAGAAATGCGTCTGCAATTCTGGCGTGACGTGACCGAGGAGATCGGGCAAGGCAAACCGCCGCGTGCGCATGAGGTGGTGGCCCCGCTGGCCGACGCGGTTCCGGCTGGTGCGGCACAGTTGCTGGACGGGCTGATCGCCGCGCGCCGGTGGGATGTCTACCGCGACCCGTTCGAGGACGCGGCGCATTTCGAGGCCTATATCGACGCAACCTCGGGCCATCTGGTCTGGGTCGGCGCTCTGGCGCTTGGCGCCCCCGATATGGCCGAACCCGTGGTGCGCGATCTGGCCTTCGGGGCTGGCGTGGCGGGTCTGCTGCGCGCGGTGCCCGAGCTTGAGGCGCGGGGCCGGGTGCCGTTGGTGGACGGTCGCCCCGAAGGCGTGCGCAGCTTGGCGCAGGCGGGTTTGGCGCGGTTTCGCAACGGGCTGGCCGGGCAGGGCGCTGTGCCGAAAGTGGCGCGCCCGGTGCTCTTTGCCCTGTGGCGGACCGAGGCGACGCTGCGGGCCGCGATTTCCGATCCGACGCGCGTGGCGGATGGTCAACTGGACGAGAGCGAGTTTGCCCGGCGCGGGCGGCTCTTGCGCGTGTCGCTGACCGGGCGGCTTTGATCTGCATCCGCGCCTGCGGCCACGCGGTGCCCTTTTCATTCCGGCAGCGCTGTCCTATCACGGGATGCATCGGCGGATGTCCCGCCCCATCACCAAGAAGGACGGCACCCTTTGCCCCAAACCCTGACCACGACCGAGGCGCTCGCAGAATACTGTGCCCGCGCCGCCACCGCTCCTTATGTCACTGTCGATACCGAGTTCCTGCGCGAGCGGACCTATTTCGCGCAACTCTGCCTCGTGCAACTGGCCTTGCCGGGGACCGATGACAGCGACGCGGTGCTGGTCGATCCGCTGGCCGAGGGCCTGTCGCTGGACCCGCTTTACGACCTGTTCCGCAACACCGATGTGGTCAAGGTCTTTCACGCCGCCCGGCAGGATCTGGAGATCTTCCATGTCGATGGCGACGTGATGCCGACGCCCCTGTTCGACACGCAGGTCGCGGCGATGGTCTGCGGCTTTGGCGAGCAGGTGGGCTATGAAACGCTGGTGCGCAAGATCGCCAAGGCGAGCCTGGACAAGTCCAGCCGGTTTACCGACTGGTCACGCAGGCCGTTGTCCGAAGCGCAAAAGAATTACGCGCTGGCCGACGTGACGCATCTGCGCCAGATCTACGAATATCTCTCGGGCGAGCTGGCCAAGACAGGCCGCACCGCTTGGATGGAAGAAGAACTGCGCACGCTGACCAACCGCGATGGCTATGTGGTCGACCCCGAGGAGGCGTGGCGCCGGGTCAAGACACGCACCAATTCCGGCAAGTTTCTGGCCGTTCTCAAGGAACTGGCCAAGTTCCGTGAGGACACGGCACAAACCCGCAACGTGCCGCGCAACCGGATCATGAAAGACGACGTGCTGTTGGAAATGGCCTCGACCAAGCCGCGCAGCGTGCAGGATCTGGGCAAGTCGCGCCTGCTGCAACGCGAAGGGCGCAAGGGAGATCTGGCCGACGGCATTCTGGGTGCCGTGCAGCGTGGTCTGGACATGAAGCCCGAGGATTACCCGAAACCCGCCCACGCGCCGGACAAGACGGCGCTGAATCCCGCCCTTGCCGATCTGCTGCGGGTGCTGCTCAAGGCCAAGGCAGAGGATGCGGGCGTCGCGCAAAAGCTGATCGCGTCCAGCGCCGATCTGGACAACATCGCCTGTGGCGGGCGCGACGGGATGTGGTCCAAAGGCTGGCGCAACGAGGTGTTCGGAAAGGACGCCATGCGTCTGTGCGAAGGCAAGATCGCCCTTTCGGCCAAAGGCCAGCGGGTCAAGATCGTCACGCTCGATTGAGCGTGACGGTCGTCACCTGCGGCGAACGCTGCGCCGGTTCTGCTGGCCAATGACGGTAATCGAGCGGATACCCGCAAGGTCTTGACGCGACAGGACGGTTGCAGCGTAAATCTCGCGCGAGCGGGGCGGACCGACACGGGTGGCCGGATCTGCCGGTTCACGAATGCGGAACTCGAAGACCAGTTCGCCGGAATCGCGGCTGACTTCGACCAGATCGGCCTCCCAATAGCCCTGACGGAGCGGCAAGCCGACGGCCCGGATAATGGCCCCGCCCGGATTGGGATCTACATCGAGGCTGGCGATTTCGGTGACAAGCTGTCGGCCATCGGTCGGCACCGCAGCCGGTTCTTCCACGGCGATCCGATCTTCCCGGTCATTGCCGAACCAATTGAACGGGTTCAGCCGCGAGCCGCAGGCCGAAAGGCCGAGCACCACCAGAAGGGCCACAAGTATGCGAGGGGTCATGGATCGTCTCCGCCTGTCTCCTGCCCCTTGACTAGCGCATTGGTGTGACGTTGAAAAGCGCCTCTGGACCTTTCTGCCCGCGCGCCCTACCTGTGGGGCGCAGCAAGACGGAGACCACCATGGCCACGGACGCCTTCGAAGAAATCGCAGAAACCTTCGAGTTCCTCGACGATTGGGAGGAGCGCTATCGCCACGTGATCGAGCTTGGCAAGGCAATGGACCCGCTCGAAACTGCCTTCCGCGTGCCTGCGACCAAGGTCGATGGCTGCGCCAGTCAGGTCTGGATTTTGCCCGAGATTGACGGGGAGGGCCCGGATGCCGTGTTCCGGTTTCGCGGCGAAAGCGATGCCATGATCGTGCGCGGGCTGATCGCTGTGTTGCACGCCCTGTATTCCGGGCTGACGGTGAGCGAGGTTCTCAAGGTCGATGCGGGGGGCGAATTGGCGCGGCTGGGGCTGAACGACCACCTGTCGTCGCAACGCTCCAACGGCTTGCGCGCGATGGTGGACCGTATCCGCCTGCTGGCGCGCGAAACCGCGGCGACGGGATAGGCAATCGGGCCGTCAGCGCTGTGCGACGGTCTCCAATTCCACCGCCAGGTCGCCGTAGCCGGTATAGCGACGCTCGAAGTCAAGCTTTAGGAATGCCGCGCAAGACTTTGCTTTTTCAGTCAGTTTCTGGTCATCGACCTGCGCCTGATAGACCAGCTTGGTATAGTTTCCGAAATACATGTCCAACAGCTCGGGGTGCCGGTCCAGCCCGAGCGGCTTGGTCACGAAAGCATCAAACTGGCGCACGAGAAAATCGGTCACGTAAAAGGCGGTGATCTCGTCTTCGGCACGATCGGCAAAGACCGCGTTCCCTTCGAAGAAGGAATAGCAATGCGGGCCTTGCAGCATCTCCACCCCGAGCGCATCGCACCGCGCCTTGAGCAAGCCGCCCGTGCCGCAATCGGCATAAACCACGAACACATCGTCATAGGCCGCGCGGTGCTTGACCACCGCTGCTTCGATCGCGTCGGGGATGCGTTCGGGGCTATTGTGCAGGATCGCAGGCAGGCACTGCAAGTCGAGATGGCTCCAGCCATTCATCCGCTTGAGTGCGAGGATTTCATGCGCCAACGCCCCGCAGGCCAGCAACAGGATCTTGCCGGTTCCCTCGGCCATCCGTCCGGCGCGGGTCAGTGCGCTGTCCTCCAGCGGCGCGTTCGGGGCAAGGGGGGCAGGGTCGGCTGCGCTTTGATGGAGGCGGCGCATGGGTCAGTTCCCTTTGCGGGCGACCAGACCGACCAGAAGCGCCGCGACCATGGTCACGGGCAGGGCGATGGTCCATGCATCGGGGCCGGGCGTCAGCAAGGACGCCACCCACAGGGTCAGGCCGGCGGCGGACATAACGATGATGAGGAGCAGAAAGAAGTGTTTTGTCATGCCCCCAACATAGGCCCGCCACGGCCATGATCTACCCCCCGCTGCGACCCGCTTTCATCCGTTGCCGACCTGCCCGGATCTGCATCAGCGCCAGCCCTGAAAGGATCACCGCGGCCCCCAGCCAATCCAGCGGCGCGGGGCGTTCCCCCAACACAAAGCCAGACACCGCAATGCCCACCACAGGGATCAGCAGCGCGAAGGGCGTGACCTTGGCAGCCGGATGACGGGACAGCAGTGCGCCCCAGAGCGAATAGCCAAGCACCGTTGAGGCCGCCGCCACATAAATCACCGACAGCCACCCCCGCAGGGAAAGCGCCGCGAGCGTGGTGAAAGGGGCGGCGCCCTCGGTTGCCGTTGTCAGCACCAGCATCGGCAGCGGCGGCACAAGGCTGGCCCAGACAAACAGCGCCAAGGTGTTCACGCGGCCGAGACGCTTGAGCACCAGGTTGCCGAGCGACCAACACAGCGCACCGCAAAGGATCAGCCCCAGCCCCAGCCCTGTCACGTTCCCACCGGCCGAGACCGCGAAGATCGCGAGCCCGAGCAATGCCAGCGAAAGCCCCGCGACTTGGCGCGCGGTGATCCGCTCGCCAAACAACAGGACGGAAAACAGGATGGTCAGGGGCGCCTGAACTTGCAACAGCAACGAGGCCAGCCCCGCCGTTGCATCGGCCTTGAGCGCCGCAAACAGAAACGCGAACTGGCCCATGTTGATCAGGGCACCGACCGCGAGGATCTTCCACCACGGCACTGGCGGGGGTTTCAGCACCGCCAGCAACGGCAACAGGATCGCAAACCGTAGACCGACGAACAGGAAGGGCGGCAGCTCCTCCAAGGCCAGTTTCATCGCGGTGAAATTGCTGCCCCAGGCCAGGATGACCAAAGCCACGAGGCCAAGGTCACGCGGCGGCATGGGGCCTGATTTCGGCGCGCCCGCCGTCGGTCAGCAGAAAGGCGCGGCGGCCTTCGACCACGACTGCCGAGAGCGGCCCGCCATAGGCCGCCCCGGTGTCGATCGCCAATCGGTTGCCGTGGTGTTCGACACCCTCGACCGGCGTGTGACCGTGGATGACCAGCGGGCCGTGGTCGCGGGTGTCGTCCAGAAACTCGTGGCGAATCCAATAAAGGTCTTCGGGGTCTTGCCGGTCCAGCGGAATACCGGGGCGGATCCCGGCATGGACCAGCAAACACTCCCCCTGGGCAAATGACAGGGGCAGGGTGGCCAGAAAATCATGATGCGCACGGGGCACCTTGGCCCGTGCCTCGGTATGCAGGGCTGAGGGGGATTGATCCGGGTCGATCCCGTAAGAGGCCAGCGTGTCCAGCCCCCCGATGCGCGGATGCAGATAGGTGTAGTCGAGGCGCAGGCGCGGGTCTTGCCGGGGGGCAACTTCAAGGAAATAGGCGAACATGTTGTCGTGGTTGCCCCTGAGCACGGTCAAACGCGGGTCGCGGGCGGTTTCCTGCATCAGGAAATCGACCACGCCGCGACTGTCCGGTCCCCGGTCCACGAGGTCGCCGATCTGCACCACGGGGGCCGCGTCATCGCCGGTCAGGGCACGGTCGGCCTCGATCCGGGCCAGCGCGTCGCGCAGCCGGTCCAGATGGCCGTGAACATCTCCGATAGCATAGACTCGCATGGGCGCAGAGAACGCGGAGCAGCGCGGAATGGCAAGGGCCGGTCAGAGATAATCCGACCGGCTCAGCCCGTATTTGGCCATTTTTTCGTTGAGCGTCCGGCGCGGCAGGCTCAGCTCTTCCATCACGCTGGCGATCGAGCCGCGATGGCGGCGCATGGTGTTGTCGATCAGCATCCGCTCGAACGCTTCCACGTATTCCTTGAGCGGCTTGCCTTCGCCCACGGCCTGCGGGCCGCTTTCTTCGCCGTCACTCATCAGCAGCGAGGCAATGGTGCCCGAGCCGCGCCGCTGTTGCAGGATCGCGCGTTCCGCGATGTTGATCAACTGGCGCACGTTGCCGGGCCACGGCGCTTGCAACAGTTGCGCGGCCTCTTGTGCGGTGACCTGCGGCGCGTCGGTGCCGTATTCCTCGGCAAACTGCTCGCCGAAGCGGTTGAAGAGGGTCAGGATGTCTTCGCCACGGGCCCGCAGCGGCGGCAGGTCGATCCGCATGGCGGCAAGGCGATAGAACAGGTCAGGGCGCAGGGCCGGTTCGCATCCCGTGTCCGGGTCGGCCGCGTTGCAGATCGCCACGATCCGAGTCTCGGCTGGCGCGCCCATGTCCTCGATGCTCTTCAACAGCCGCGCTTGCAGGGCCTGCGGCAGCGCCTCGACCCCCTCCAGCAGCAGCGAGCCGCCGCGCGCCTGCTCGACCAGCGGCAGGTCTTGGCCTTCCCCCACGGGGCCGAACAACATCGCGCCAAGCGCGGTTTCATCATGGGCGGCGCAGGCCACGGCCACCAGCGGTTTGCCGGCACGGGGGCCGACCGCGTGCAGGGCATGGGCCACAAGCGTCTTGCCGGTGCCGGTTTCGCCGGTGATCAGCACATGGCCATCTGCCTGCCCGAGGTCGAGAATGTCCTCGCGCAGTCGTTCCATCACCGGGGAAGAGCCGATCAATTTGCGCATCAGCACGGTGCCGTCCGACAGTTCCTTGCGCAGCGCCCGGTTGTCCAGCGTCAGCCGCCGGGTCTGGCCGGCGCGTTTGGCCAGTTCCGTCATCCGGTCGGGGTTGAATGGCTTTTCAAGGAAGTCATAGGCCCCGATCCGCATCGCCTCGACCGCCATGGGCACATCGCCATGGCCGGTGATCATGATGACGGGCAGACTGCTGTCCATGCCCATCAGGCGTTTGAGAAACGCCATCCCATCCATGCCGGGCATCTTGATGTCGGTCACCACCACGCCCGAGAAATCTGCGCTGATGTTTTTCAAGGCCTCTTCCGCGCTGGCATAGGTCTCGGTCTCGAAGCCCGAGAGCGCCAGCCACTGGCTGATCGACTGCCGCATGTCCTGTTCATCATCGACGATCGCAATCCGCATGGCTCATCCTCTTATTGTCATTCGGCGGCGGCGCTGCCTTGGTCAGAGCGGGGCAGGCGCACCTCGAACACGGCGCCGCCCTCTTCCCCGTTGCGCGCGGTCAGCCGCCCGCCGAGGTCCTTGACGATGCCGGACGAAATAGCGAGGCCAAGCCCCACCCCGTCGCCGGGCTGTTTGGTTGTGTAGAATGGCTCGAACAAAGCGTCGAGATCGTCAATCCCCCGCCCGTTGTCGCGCACGGTCAGCACGATCTCGTCGCCCTCCGCCACCAGCAGGTCCAGTTCCCGACGATCCTCGGCCTTCATCGCGTCGAGGGCGTTGCGCAGGAGGTTGATGATCACCTGTTCCAGCCGCAGCCGGTCCGCCAGCACAAGCGCCGGGGTGCGCGGCAAGCTTTGAGTGATCTCGACCGTCATCTGCCGCAATTGCGGCTCCATCATCGTCACGGCCGAGGCGAGCGCATCGCGCATGTCGACCTCTTGAAACGCCTCTTCACCCTTTCTGGCATAGGATTTCAGTTGCCGAGTGATGGCCCCCATCCGGTCGATCAGGTCGTCGATCCGCTGGAAGGAGGACAGGGCCTCTTCCGGGCGGCGGCGCTGCAACAGCAGCTTGGCCCCGGCGAGATAGGTCTTCATTGCCGCCAGCGGCTGGTTCAATTCGTGGCTGACAGCGGCAGACATCTCGCCCAGAGCGGCCAGTTTGGAACTCTGGGCGAGGCTTTGCTCAGCCTCTTCCAGGTTGCGTTCAACCTTTTGACGTTCGGCGATTTCTCGCTGCAGGCGGTCGTTCAACCGGCGAAGCTCCGCCGACTCTCTTTGGAAGATCACCGATTGAAGCCGGGCGCGGCGGCTCAGAACGTAGAACGCCCCGGCCAGCAACAGGGCGAATCCCATGATCTCCAGCGCCAGAACCCCGTTCACCCGTTCCCGAACCGAGTCGTAGGCGGTGAACGAGACCAGCATCCAGCCGCGGAACGGGATGCGCGATTCCAGCCGTAACGTGCTGCCGCCCGAAAAATACGGGCCTGGCGTGGCAAAGGCCCAATCGCCCGCCGCCTCGATTGCGCGGTCGATGGCGGTCGAGGGCGAGCGGAGTTCGACGGCCTCGGTCTCGTTATGGCCGCGCCAACGCGGCTCGGTCGACAGGATGATGCGCCCCTGCGAGTCGGCCACGAACACGGCTTCTGACGTGCCCCGCCATCGGTCGGCCAAACGGCTCAGATCGACCCGCACAAGGATCACGCCCAGCAAAAGCCCGCCATCTTCGATCCGTCGGGAAAACGAGAAACTGAACCCGCCAGAGTCGGTCTGGGTAGTGGTGAACACCGTCTCGGACGAGCGCAAAGCCTCAACCAAATAAGGCCGCCCGGTGTGCAACTCGCCGATCTCCAGCCGGTCGGTGGCGGCCACGACGCGCCCGTCGCGGTTGAGCAGGACAATCGACGCGGCGCCGATTTCATCGCGGTAGGAAATCAGGCGCTGCGAGGTGGTGGAATATTCCCCGACCGACAGCGCCCGCGCCAGCGTCGGGTCGCGCGACAGCAACAGCGGCACCACCGAATTGCGCTGAAGCTCTGACACGATCGAGCCGGAATAGAGCGCAAGCCGCAGTTCCGCCCGGTTGCGGGTCGCCTCGGTGAATCGGTCGGTCAGCCAGACATTCGAGACCCAGACAACCGCACCCGCCAGCATCAGGAACAGCACAAGAAGACCGCGCATCAACCATGCGCGGCGGCCTCCGGACCCTCGAAGGGTCAAATCGGTGCGGGGCGTCTTTGCCATCCGGCGAATTTAGGCGGTCCCGGGCGGCGGCTCAAGCCTGTCAGGCGCCGACCAGCGCGCCCGTCAGCCCCGCGAACATCGCCTGACCATCCGTTCCGCCATGGGTCGCGTCGATGACTCGCTCGGGGTGGGGCATCATTCCCAGAACCCGGCGGTTCTCGGACAGGACGCCGGCGATGTCATCGGTGGACCCGTTGGGGTTGCCAACGTAGCGAAACGCCACCCGGTCCTGATCCTTGAGCGCGGCCAGCCCTTCGGGGGCGATCACGTAGTTGCCGTCGTGGTGGGCCAGCGGGATGTCGATCTCCTGGCCCTGGCTGTAGGCTTGGGTAAAGACGCTGCTGGTCGTTTCGACCGAAAGACGTTGCATACGGCAGATGAACTTGAGACTTGAGTTGCGCATCAGCGCGCCCGGCAGCAGACCGGTTTCGCACAGCACCTGAAAACCGTTGCAGACCCCAAGCGCGTAGCCGCCACGCTCGACATGGGCGGCGACGCCCTGCATGACCGGCGATTGTCCGGCAATCGCACCGCAGCGCAGGTAGTCGCCAAAAGAGAACCCACCCGGAATGCCGACAATGTCCACCTTTTCGGGCAGGGTCGGGTCTTTGTGCCAGACCATGTCGACGGAAAACCCAGCCTTCTCGAAGGCAACGGCAAGGTCACGGTCGCAATTGGAGCCGGGGAAGACGATGACGGCGGCTTTCATGGGCGGGACGCTCCTGTGGTCAGCGGGTGAAATCGGTAATGACGGCAACGCCCGGTGGGGCTGCGCCATCGAAGAGAGAGAGTTCGGCGGTGGCCTCTGACAGCGCCACGCGGCGGGCGATCAGCGGCGACAGGTCGAGCCGCCCGCTCTCGATCAGCGACAGCAGCGAAGGGTAGCGCCAAGCTGGCATTCCACGGGTGCCGTAGACCGCCAGTTGGCCGGAATAGACCGTATCCCACGGCAGGGTCATGTTCACATGCGCGCCCGCGGGCATCCCGACCTGCACCATGCGACCAAGTTTACGCAGGGATTTCAGAGCGTTGGCGGTAGTTTCCGTGACCCCGAGGGCCTCCAGCGCCAGATCGGCGCCGCCCTTGGTGATCTCGTGCACCTGCGCCACCGGGTCGCCCTTGGCGGCGTTCACCACGGCATCGGCGCCAAGCGATTTGGCGTGGTCCAGCTTTTCGTCCACGATGTCGATCATTACCACCCGTGCGCCGAGCGCCTGCGCGATCAGCATCGCCGACAGGCCGATTCCGCCCGTGCCCCAGACCGCCAGCCATTCGCCCGCCTGCAAGGCAGCGCGTCCGGTCAGCGCGTGCCAAGCGGTCGTGGCGCGACAGCCGAGGGCCGCGGCAAGGGCAGGGTCCATCCCATCGGGCAGACGGGTCAGGTTGGCATCGGCGCGGGCCACGGCGATCTGCTCGGCAAAGGCACCGGGGGCGGTAAAGCCCGGAACGATCTGGGTGGCGCAAACGGTCTGATGGCCCGCGCGGCAATCGGGGCAGGCCCCGCAGGCAAGGATAAAGGGCGCGATCACCCGGTCGCCGACCTGCCACCGGGTCACGTCGCGGCCAGCCTCGCGGACGACGCCGCAATATTCGTGGCCGGGAATCTGCGGCAGCGATACATCGGGGTCCGACCCCACCCATACATGCCAGTCCGAACGGCACACACCGCAGGCCAGCACATCCAGCACCACCCCGTCCGGCGGACATTCCGGGTCCGGCAGATCGGTCATCTGCAACGGGGCGCGGGTCTGGGTGAGAAGCGCGGCCTTCATCGCGGTCAGGCCATGGAAATCGAGTAGCTCTCGATCACCGTGTTGGCGAGCAGCTTTTCGCACATCGCCGTCACGGACTCCTGCGAGGTGCCATCGGCCAGATCCAGTTCGATCACCTTGCCCTGACGGACACCTTCGACGCCCTCGAAGCCAAGCGCGCCAAGCGCGTGGCGAACGGCCTCGCCCTGCGGGTCCAGAACGCCCTGTTTCAGCATCACGGTCACGGTGGCGCGCATGGTATGGCCTCTTTCTGTTGTCTCGCGGTTTTGGGTCGGTCGGGGCGGGCAGGCCGCCCCGCGCGGTCAGTTGACGAGGGTCGGCTTGCCGCCGGTCCCGTTATTGGTCGGCATCACGCCAAGGCGCCGCGCCACTTCCGTATAGGCATCGGTCAGGTTGCCCAGGTCGCGGCGGAACACGTCCTTGTCCAGCTTCTGGCCGGTCTCGATATCCCACAGGCGGCAGCTGTCGGGGCTGATTTCGTCAGCCACGATCAGGCGCATGAAATCGCCATCCCAGATACGGCCGATCTCGATCTTGAAATCGACCAGCTTGATGCCGACGCCCATCATCATGCCCGACATGAAATCGTTGACCCGCAGCGCCAGCGCCACGATGTCGTCCAGATCCTGCTGGCTGGCCCAGCCAAAGGCGATGATGTATTCCTCGGGCACCAGCGGGTCGCCCAACTCGTCGTTCTTGTAGGAAAACTCGATGATCGGGCGGGGCAGTTGCATGCCTTCCTCCAGCCCGAGGCGCTTGGCCATCGACCCGGCGGCATAGTTGCGCACGATCACTTCCAGCGGGATGATCTCGACCGCGCGGATCAGCTGCTCGCGCATGTTGATGCGGCGGATGAAATGGGTCGGCACGCCGATATTGGCCAGCCCGGTCATGAAGAATTCCGACAGGCGATTGTTCAGGACGCCTTTGCCCTCGATCGTTGCCCGCTTCTCGGCATTGAACGCGGTGGCGTCGTCCTTGAAGTACTGAACCAGCGTGCCCGGTTCGGGGCCTTCGTAGAGGATCTTGGCTTTGCCTTCGTAGATCTTCTTGCGCCTTGCCATATGGTCTTCTCCGAATCCGTCGAGGGGCGCCCGAGCGCCGTTCTGGGCGCGTATACGCCGCCCGAACGTGAAAGGGAAGCGGTGCGCGCGGCGGCTTTTGGGCCCTTCGGGCCCGTTTGGCCCTGCTGCGGCACAATCTGCCCTTGTGCCCCAAGGGGTCCACAGCCTATTTGATGGCAACGCCCGATTTTGAGTCAGGAGAGCATGACATGACGACTTTCGACGATCGCGAAAACGCTTTCGAGGCGAAATTCGCCCACGACGCCGAAATGGTCTTCCGCGCCGAAGCGCGGCGCAACAAGCTGGTGGGCCTTTGGGCTGCCGAAATCCTCGGCAAGACAGGCCCCGACGCCGATGCCTACGCGATCGAGGTCGTGAAATCGGATTTCGAGGAAGCCGGTCACGAGGATGTCGTGCGCAAGGTTGCCGCCGACCTGGAAGGCAAGGCCACCGCCGAGGAAATCCGCGCCAAGATGGCCGAGCTTCTGACTGTTGCCAAAGGGCAGCTCGTCAAAGAAGCCTGAGCGGACCTGCCGCAGCCAAGATCCGGGCCGCCCGCGCTTGTCGCCGGGGCGGCCCTTTTCACACCCGGACCTCGGGTGATACCCTCAAGCGCCTCATGATCGTTATGCAGATTATGCAGTTGCTTCACATTCACGGCGCCGCCACAACCGGGCGGCGCGCAAACCTTAGAGGCACCAGATGAGCGACCTTCTTTCCAAGCTTATGGCCGAGCGGGATTGGCTGATGGCCGACGGGGCCACCGGCACCACGCTGTTCAACATGGGGCTGCAATCGGGCGATGCGCCCGAGCTGTGGAATGTCGACCACCCCGACCGGATCGCCAAGCTCTATCAAGGCGCGGTCGATGCGGGTTCGGATATTTTCCTCACCAATTCCTTCGGCGGCACTCGCGCGCGACTGAAACTGCACAACGCACAGGACCGGGCGCATGAATTGTCGCAACGCGCCGCCGAGATCGGCCGCGAGGTCGCCGACAAGGCGGGCCGTCCGGTCGTGGTCGCGGGCTCAATGGGGCCGACTGGCGAAATCATGGTGCCGATGGGCGCACTCACTCATGCCTCTGCCGTCGAGATGTTCCACGAACAGGCCGAAGGGCTGAAAGCCGGTGGCGCCGACGTGCTGTGGGTCGAAACGATTTCCTCGGATGAGGAATTCAAGGCTGCCGCCGAGGCCGCCAAGCTTGCCGACATGCCGTGGTGCGGCACGATGAGCTTCGATACGGCGGGCCGCACGATGATGGGCTTCACCTCCGCCGACCTGGCGGCACTGGTGGCCAGGTTGGATCACCCGCCGCTCGCCTTCGGGGCAAATTGCGGGGTAGGGGCGTCGGACCTGCTGCGCACGGTTCTGGGCTTCCGCGCATCGGGCACCGAGATCCCCTATATCGCCAAGGGCAATGCCGGCATTCCGAAATATGTCGATGGTCATATCCATTATGACGGCACGCCCGATCTGATGGCGAAATACGCGGTTCTGGCGCGCGATGCGGGGGCCAAGATCATCGGCGGCTGCTGCGGCACCCAGGCCGAACACCTCAAGGCCATGCGCAAGGCGCTGGAAGAGACCCCGCGCGGCCCAGCCCCGACACTCGACCGGATCGCGGCCGAGATCGGGGGCTTTTCCTCCGACAGCGATGGCACCGGCGACAACGAGCCCTCCGGACGTCGCACCCGTCGCCGGTCGCGCGGGTGACATCCAATGGCGTGGACCGGACCGACCGCAGGCGCGCTCCGACGCCACGCCATGCCCACAGGCCGGGGCACCTTTCCTGAAATTTGCGTTTTTCATTTGGGAAACAGCCCAATGAGAGCTTTGCACCAGCGGTACGCCTGCCGCGCAACGGGCTGGCGATACGTTCCGATCCCGTCAGAAGAGGCTCAGCTGGTCGCCCGGTCGTGGCGGCACCGCGAACAGATCTGTCCTGAGGGGCGGCATGTCCCGGTGCAGCCCCTCGGCACGGGTCGCGCGGGCGAAACGGGCGCGCATCAGGTCGGCATAGACCCCGCTGCCGGTCATCCGGCGGCCCCAGTCGGCGCTGTATTCCCTGCCGTCATGCATCTCGCGCACTCGCGCCATCACGCGGCCTGCACGGTCGGGCAGGTGTTCTTCCAGCCACGCCTTGAACAGCGGCGCGACCTCCAGCGGCAGGCGCAGGGCGATCATGCTGGCGCCAGACGCACCGGCACGGGCCCCCGCCGCGACGATGCCTTCGATCTCGTGGTCGGTCAGCCCCGGCACGATGGGGGCCGCCATCAGGCGCACGGGGATGCCTGCCGCCGCCAACCGCT
Source organism: Nioella nitratireducens (assembly GCF_001879715.1). Classification (GTDB taxonomy): domain Bacteria; phylum Pseudomonadota; class Alphaproteobacteria; order Rhodobacterales; family Rhodobacteraceae; genus Nioella; species Nioella nitratireducens. The sequence continues at coordinate 60,916 of NZ_MNBW01000016.1, forward strand.
CGACGGTGCGCAGGCGTCGGGCAGGCGAGGGCACGCGCGGTTCCATCTTGCGGGCAAGCCCTGCATCCAGCGTGGTGATCGAAACGCCCACCTTGACCAGCCCCTTGACGGCCATGTCGGACAGGATGTCGATATCGCGTTCGATCAGCGTGCCCTTGGTCACGATGCCCACGGGATGGCGAAAGTCCCGCAACACCGCAAGGATGGCTCGCATGATGCCCCGGTCCCGCTCGATCGGTTGGTAGGGGTCGGTATTGGTGCCGATGGCAATGGTGGCCGGGCGATAGGCCTTGCGCGACAATTCCCGTGCCAAAACCTCGGGCGCGTCGGGGCGGGCGATCAGGCGCGTCTCGAAATCCAGCCCCGGCGACAGGCCAAGATAGGCATGGGTCGGGCGGGCAAAGCAATAGATGCAACCGTGTTCGCAGCCCCGGTAGGGGTTGATCGACCGATCGAAAGCAATATCGGGCGACCTGTTGCGCGTGATCACCTTGCGCGGTCGCTCCTCGGTCACCTCGGTGCGGATCGGGGGCAGATCCTCGTCCCGGTCCCAGCCGTCCGGTTCCACGCGTGTGGTCAGCCGGTCGAACCGGTTGTCGGGATTTCCCGTCGCCGCGCGGCCCTTGCGCCGGGCCTGATCCATGATGGCCTCGAACTTCATTCCCTCAATATGGAACGAAATGAGAACATTCACAAGCCAAGGTCGGAACCGACGTGAACTAAGTCGCAATCCAGCGCGTGAGAGCTGCGCCCCCGTCGCAATAGTCACCCAAGATAAAACCCCACCCTCCGGTCAGGGAGCCGAAGCCAATGTCCGATGAAGACGAAATCATCCTGTCGGAACTCGACGACGAAGAACTTGTTCAACAGATGTTCGACGACCTCTACGACGGTCTCAAGGAAGAGATCGAAGAGGCCGTGAACATCCTGCTCGAGCGCAAGTGGGAGCCTTACCGCATCCTCACCGAAGCGCTTGTCGGTGGCATGACCATCGTCGGCAAGGACTTCCGCGACGGGATCCTCTTCGTGCCCGAGGTTCTGCTGGCGGCCAACGCCATGAAGGGGGGCATGTTCATCCTCAAGCCGCTTTTGGCGGAAACCGGTGCCCCGCGCGTCGGCAAGATGGTCATCGGCACCGTCAAAGGCGACATTCACGACATCGGCAAGAACCTCGTCGGCATGATGATGGAAGGGGCCGGGTTCGAAGTGGTCGATCTGGGCATCAACAACGCCGTGGAAAGCTATCTGGACGCCCTGGAAACCGAGCAGCCCGATATCCTCGGGATGTCGGCCCTGCTGACCACCACCATGCCCTACATGAAGGTCGTGATCGACACGATGGTCGAGAAGGGCATTCGGGATGACTACATCGTGCTCGTCGGTGGCGCGCCGCTGAACGAGGAATTCGGCAAGGCCATCGGCGCCGACGCCTATTGCCGCGACGCAGCCGTGGCGGTCGAAACAGCCAAGGAATGGGTTGGCCGCAAGCACAACCGGATGGCTGCCGGCGCCTGATCGCCACCGCCAGATCCTGCATCGAGGCGTCCGGGGTTACCTCGGGCGCTTTCTCCTTTTTCAGGCCATGCATTTTCCCGTCCACCCGCAAGATTGTTATCCTTTGCAACCGGCGGGCGTCGAATTGGCATTGTAATCCCCCCGGAAGTGCCCTTAATGTCACATACACGGCGCCGGGACGTTCCGGGCGCCATGTATCAGTTTCTCTGATCGTCTTCCGGCGCGCGGGAATAAGCGGCGCGGATTTCGATCAGGTCACAGGGGCCGACAAGGCTCCCTCACAGAAATCGCCCGGGATTCCGGGCTGAAGAACGGGTGGCAGGCCCCGCCATGCCACCGGAGACAAACCGCGATGAAACGCGTGCGCAGAATTGAGGGACGGCATGGATGGGCAGAACCTGCCCCGGCCTCTCTTGCTTGCGACGACGCCGTCGCCTTTTCAGGACAGTTTGAAGCCGATGACGCCGCGCCCCCGGGACTGGCGCGTCGGGCTTCATGTGCAAGGACACCATGGCAAAGAAGATGCTCATTGACGCCACGCACGCGGAAGAAACCCGCGTCGTCGTGGCGGACGGAAACAAGGTCGAGGAATTCGATTTCGAGTCGCTGAACAAGCGACAACTGGCAGGAAATATCTATTTGGCCAAGGTGACGCGGGTCGAACCGTCGTTGCAGGCGGCCTTTGTCGATTACGGCGGCAATCGCCACGGGTTCCTCGCCTTTTCGGAAATTCACCCCGACTATTACCAGATCCCGACCGCCGACCGCGAGGCATTGCTCGCCGAAGAACAGGAATACGCCCAAGCGCAGGCAGAGGCCGAAACCGAGGCCGAGACCAAGCCCAAGCGGGGCCGCCGCCGCCGCAAGAAGCCCTCTGCCGAGGCGCAGGCGGCCGACAGCCGCAATGACGCGGTAACCAGCGGCGCGGTCGAAGACACCCGCCGCAGCACGCCTTCGGCGCTGGACGTGGTTGATCTGGCCTCTGGCCAAGATGACGGCACCCCCCATTTTTCCAGCCTGTCGGATCGCAAGGCCGAGGCACCCGAGGCCGCATCCGATGCAGACGCAGCCGAGGCGGAAACCGCCACCTCCGACAACGCCCAAGAGGCCGCTCCTGTCGCCGAGACGTCGCAGACCGACGCGGCGGAAGACAGTGCGCCCGACGCGCAAGACGCCCATGATTTTGCCGAGGATGACAGCGACGCGCCCGCCGCAAAGGACGCCGCCGAGGTCGATCCCGACATTTCCACTGTCGCGGACGACGACGATCAGGAAGATATCCGGCCCGTTCGCAAACCGCGTCCGCGCCGCTACAAGATTCAGGAAGTCGTCAAGGTGCGCCAGATCATGCTGGTGCAGGTCGTCAAGGAAGAGCGCGGCAACAAGGGCGCTGCCCTGACCACCTACCTGTCGCTGGCCGGGCGCTATTGCGTGCTGATGCCCAACACCGCCCGCGGTGGCGGCATTTCCCGCAAGATCACCAACGCCGCCGACCGCAAGAAGCTCAAGGATATCGCCACGTCGCTTGACGTGCCGCAGGGCGCGGGCCTTATCGTTCGGACCGCAGGGGCCAAGCGCACCAAGTCCGAGATCAAGCGCGACTACGAATATCTTCAGCGCCAGTGGGAGCAGATCCGCGACTTGACGCTGAAATCCGTTGCGCCTGCGCCGATCTACCAGGAAGGCGACCTGATCCACCGTTCTATCCGCGATCTCTATAGTCGCGAGATCGACGAGGTTCTGGTCGAGGGCGAGGCTGGTTATCGCCACGCCAAGAACTTCATGAAGATGATCATGCCGTCTCACGCCAAGAACGTGAAGCACTACAACGACCCGCTGCCGTTGTTTGCCCGCTTTCAGGTCGAGGGCTACCTGGCCGACATGTTCAACCCTGTCGTGCAGCTGAAATCGGGCGGCTATATCGTGATCGGTGTGACCGAGGCTCTGGTCGCCATTGACGTGAACTCTGGCCGGGCCACGAAGGAAGGCTCGATCGAGGACACCGCGACCAAGACCAACCTTGAGGCCGCCGAGGAAGTGGCGCGCCAGTTGCGCCTGCGCGATCTGGCCGGCCTGATCGTGATCGACTTCATCGACATGGACGAGCGCAAGAACAACGCCGCCGTCGAAAAGCGTCTCAAGGACAAGCTCAAGACCGACCGGGCCCGCATTCAGGTGGGCCGCATTTCGGGTTTCGGCCTGATGGAAATGAGCCGCCAGCGCCTGCGCCCCGGCATGTTGGAGGCGACGACACAACCGTGTCACGCCTGCCACGGCACCGGGCTTGTGCGCTCGGATGACAGCCTTGCCTTGTCCATCCTGCGCCAGTTGGAAGAAGAGGGCACCCGCGCGCGCTATCGCGAGGTGCTGCTGACCGCGCCGGTTGGCATCGTGAACTTCATCATGAACGTCAAACGCGAGTATCTGGCCGAGATTGAAGCCCGGTATGGCCTGTCGATCCGGATCGAGGCCGACCCGCTGTTGGTGTCGCCCGATTTCAAGATCGAGAAGTTCAAGACCGCGACCCGCAAGGTGACCGCCGTGACGCCGGTGATCTCGATGGACAGCGCCTTGATGGAAAGCATCGAAGAGGAGGCCGCCGCCGAAGAGCCGGAGGTCGAGGTTGAGGTCGAGGCCGAAGCGCCGCCGCAGGACGAGCAACCCAAGAAGAAGCGCCGGCGTCGCCGGGGTGGACGCGGACGTCGCAAGACTGATCAGAACGGCGACGAGTCTGGCGATCAGTCGACATCTGACTCCGACGCCAAGCCCGAGGGCGAGGCCCCGCAACCGGAAGAGACCCAACCAGCCGAGGCCCCCTCGGAGGCCGCCAATCCCGAGGCCGACGCCGCCGAGCAGACGGACGAAAAGCCCAAGCGCAAGCCCCGGTCGCGCCGCAAGAAAAAGGTCGAGGAACCGGTGACCGCAGACGCGCCTGCCGAGGACGCGTCGACACCCGTTGCGGACGCCGCCGCCGAAAATGCCGAGCCTGCCGTCACCGAGGTGAGTGAAGCGGTCGCGGACGCCCCGCAAGAGGCAGCCCCTGTGGCCGACGAGGCCCCCGTCGAGGTGGCGCAAGACCCGGCCGAAACCCCGGCCCCGGTCGAAGAGGCCCCGCAACCGACGACGCACCCTGAGGCGCCAGTTGCCGAAGATGCCCCGGCGCCCCCGGAACCGCAGGCAGAAACGCCGGAGCCCCAGCCGGAGCCCACTGCCGAGGCCGAGCCAGAGCCCGAAGCGCAGCCAGAGCCGGAGAAAGAGCCGGAACTGGCAGGGGCAGACGAGGCGACTGACGAGTCCGACAAGCCCAAGCGGCGCGGGTGGTGGTCGCTAGGCTGAGCGACGCCCCAGACATGAAAAAAACGCCCCGGGACCATCCCCCGGGGCGTTTCTTTTTGCGTGGTCAGCGACCTCAGTTGGTCTGAGAGCGCAGCTCTGCCGCCAGCGAGGCCATGTTTTCATAGGGCATGTAGCCGCGCAGAAGCTGGTCGTTCATCACGAAGGTCGGCGTGCCGGAAATCTGCATGCGGCTGGCCAGCGTGTGGTTGGCCGCGATGACCTGATCCACCTCGGGCGATCCCATGCCCGCGATGATTGCATCCGCGTCCAGTTCAAGGCTTTCGGCCAAGCGCCGCATACTGTCCTCGGTGATGTCGCCGCGCATGTCCATCAAGGCTTCGTGCACCATTTCATAGGCATCGTCGCCAAGGGTCTGGCGCGTCGCAATCGCAAAGCGTGACGCCAGCACGGATTGGTCGCCGAGGATCGGGAATTCCTTGACGATGTAGCGGATATTGCCATCCGTCTCGATCAGCCTCTGCACATCGGGTTGCGCCCGACGGCAATAGCCACAGCGATAATCCATGAACTCCACCAGCACGATGTCACCATCGGGATTGCCGCCTTCCCAGTCATAGGGGCTTTCGAAGATGTCATCCGCGTAGCTCATGACCATCGACTGGTCCTGCACGGTTTCCGCATCTGCCTGACGCTGTTCCAGAACGGCAATCGCCTCCAGCAGCACCTCGGGGTTTTCGAGCAGGTAATCGCGAATCTCGGCGCGGAAGGTGGCGCGCTCGGCGTCCGACATGTCGATCAGTCCGTCGGCGCTGACGGGGGCAGCCATCAGGGTGGCGGCCAGCGCCAGCATGGCGGGGGCAATCTTTTTCATCGTTATCTCCGGTTCAACTCGATTTGGGCAACGGATAACACATCCTGGGCCCTCAGCCACCCCGAGCTGCCCTGCGGCAAAAGACCCGAGGCGCGGGTGGCGTGAATGCGGGCATCTTCGAAACGGTTCTGAAGGGCATAGCGCTCGGCGGTGGCGACCGAGGCCAGACCGTTTTGGCCAAGACGGGCATGGGCAAGGGCAAGATCCCGTAACAGGCGCGGATTGAACGGGTCGCGGGCGCGGGCACGGTTGAGCACCTCCAACGCCTGCCGGTTGCCCGAGGCGGTGTCGCGCGTCAGCAGCGCCCGGCCATACCCCGCAAGGATCAGCGGCTGGCGCGGCGCCAGTTCGACGGCCTGCGCATAGGCCGAAATCGCGTTGCCGTATCGCCGCGCCTCGTACAGGATCTGGCCGCGCAACTCTTGATAATAGGGGTCGGCAGGGCGCATCTGCACCAACGCGTTCACCTCGGCGAGGGCGCGCTCATCATTCGGTTGGCGCATATAGGCGATGGCCCGGCGCAGATGCGCGATCTCGGTGGAGTCGTTACCCACCCGCCGCAGCGTCCACGAGGGCGCGCGCAGAAAGGCGGTGAGCTTGCCGGTCATCCGCTGGAACCAATACATCGAGGTGTCATCCCCGCGTCCGCCTTCATGCCCCGCGACCAGGGCCTGGACCGAGCGCACCCGGTCGCGGGTCAGCGGATGGGTCAGCAGGTACGGGTCTTGGCGGCCTGCCGACAACGCCTCTTGGCCGCGAAAGATGTCGAGCACCTCCAGCATGGCGGCGGGATCGGCCCCGGCGGATATCATGTAGCGAATGGCGGCGGCATCGGCGCTGGCCTCTTCTGCGCGGGTATGGGCAAAGAACACCCGCTGCGCCGACGAGGCAGCCCCGGCGGCCACCCCGACCGCAGCCCGTGCATCGCCCGAGGCCACGCCCGCCGCGACCCCCAGCAGAATGCCCAATCTTGCGGCGGTGCTGGCGGTGCCGACATTCGCCGCGCGGCGGGCGAAATGACCGTTGGCGATATGCGCGGCCTCGTGGGCGATGATCGCCTGCACCTGTTCGGGCCGGTCGAGCCGCATCAGCAGCCCGGAATGAATGAAGATATGCGTCGGATCGACCACGAAGGCATTGAGCGATCCGTCATCCACCACGATGATCTGCACCGCTGCGGGCAACCCGGCGGCTCGCAACACCGGTGTTGCCAGTTCGCTCAGGCCATGTTCGATCTCGGCATCGCGGATGATCGACTGCGCCCGCGCGATGCCGGGCAGCAGACAGAGAACGAGGACCACCAGTCGGGCAAGACGCAACATTGACCTTCCCCTTCGGGGCTGCTTCAACCGGCCCCAGCTTAAGGAGAGGCAGATGCGATATTCAAGGCGCTCGAACGTTGATCCCTTCATCGTGATGGATGTCATGGAACAGGCCCGCGCGGCGGAAGAGGCCGGGCGTCACATCATCCATATGGAAGTGGGCCAACCCGGCACCGGCGCGCCACAGGCGGCCCGTCAGCGCCTTTCCGCCGAGATGGAGGCCGGGCCGCTTGGCTACACCGTGGCGCTCGGCCGGCCTGACCTGCGGGCGGGAATCGCCGCGCTTTATGATGAATGGTATGGCGTCGATCTGGACCCGGCCCGCGTTGTGCTGACGGCAGGGGCGTCGGGGGCCTTCGTGCTGGCCTTCACGGCGCTCTTTGATGCGGGGGACAAGGTGGGGTTGGGCGAACCGGGCTACCCCAGCTATCGCCAGATCCTGAAAGCGCTGAGTCTTGATCCCGTCGGCTTTCAGACCACCGAGGCGAACCGCTTTCAACCGGTGCCGGGGGATCTGACCGACGACATGGCCGGGCTGATCGTCGCCTCTCCGGCGAACCCATCGGGCACAATGCTGGACAAACCCGCATTGGGGGCCCTGGTCGAGGCCTGCGCCACCCGCGACATGGCGCTGATCTCGGACGAGATCTATCACGGGCTGCAATACGAGGGCCGAGCGATTTCGGCGCTGGAGCTGTCCGATGACCTTTACGTGGTCAATTCCTTCTCCAAGTATTTCTCGATGACCGGTTGGCGGCTTGGCTGGCTGGTGGTGCCCGATGATCATGTGCGTATCGTCGAGCGACTGGCGCAGAACATGTTCATCTGCCCGCCCCATGCCAGCCAGGTTGCCGCGCTTGGCGCGCTCAGCCCCGAGGGGCGGGCGGAACTGGACAGGCATCGGGATGTCTACACCACGAACCGCCAACTGATGCTGGACGGGTTGGCCAAGGCGGGTTTTGACAAGGCGGCCCCCGCCGACGGCGCGTTTTACGTCTATGCCGATGTGGCAGAGCATACGAACGACTCGCTTGCGTTCGCCGCGGAAATCCTGCGCGAAGCCGGGGTCGCGGTCACGCCGGGGCTCGATTTCGACCCGCGGCGCGGCGCGACGACGCTGCGCTTTTCCTATGCGCGGTCCACGGTGGATATCGAAGACGGTCTTGCCCGGCTTCAGGCCTTCATGACTGCGCGCGCTTGAGCCAATGCGAGAGAGAACCAAAGGCTGACCGCCGCCGGGTGAACAGGGCCAGCGTGCGCCGCCCCTCGGCGGCATCAAGGCAGGCTCGCGCCCGGTCTGCGCCCAGATCATTGATCCAGAAGGCCATCGTGCTCATCAATGTGATCTGGTCGTGCAGTTCCAGCCGTTCGTATATGGTGCCGTCGCCCTTGGGCACGAAGCGTTCGAACATCTCGACCCTGCTTGTTTGCCCGCGTTCCGTCACCTTGACCTCGCTTTGGCGCATGTGCGCGTCTTCCTGCAAGATCCGGATGCTAAGCTGGTGATGAGGCATGCGCAGGTCGCCCTCGACGCCCAGTTTCGGGCGCAAGGCAGCGCGCACCACCTCGGGCGGTTGGGCGCAATGCAGTTGCGTGCGCAACTGCCCCTTGCGGCGCGGCAGCGACTCGGCGGCCAGGATAAACAGGGCCATGACCATCAACCAGACCAGGAACCAGGCCAGCAGCACCATCAGGCTGGCCAGCGTCTCGCCGATTCCACCATGGCTGAGCGGGGCAAAACCGATGGCAAGTTGCAGGTAGGGCGTCGCGATCAACAGCAGCGCGAAGGCAATCGACGAGGTCAGGATGTCAATCCATGCGGTGGGAAAGACGACGGCCGTGACCCCGGTGATCGCGCCCCAGACAAGCATCAGCAGGAACAGATGCAGGGGCTCTGCGAACAGGCTGTTGGCGTCGCTGACGCCAAGCGACAAGACCGCCCCAACGGTCACTGTCAGCACCGAAACGGCAATCAGCCGCCGCAGACAGTAGAGGCGATACAGAACATGGCCGATAGGCGATCGTTTGAGTCGTGTCATGGGTTTTTGATCTTTGGCAGCTGAGTGCAGGTGGATGGACCTTGCCCAAAAGGTGCCCCCGCATTTTGTGGAGAATGTGGCGAAGCAGGCGCTATTTCGTGGTGTGAGCGGAGACTCGCCACTTGGGTCGCGGTCCGGGCTCTGCTAAATTGCGGTCAGTAAACGGGTTTCGGCGAAAGGCCGATTGTGCAGGCACTCCTTTTCATTTTTTCGTGCGCCCTTGCGCTGTTAACGAGTTTCGGCGCGCAGGCGCAGGAGTTCCGGGCGCTGGCCCGGATTCTGCCCGAGGCCAGCATGCTGGAAGACTCGGGGCGCGGCGGGGCGGAGTTGACGCTCGCCCTCAGCCAAGCGGTGCCATATCGGGTTTATCTGCTCGACGATCCGGCCCGCGTGGTGCTCGACTTCCGGGAAGTGACGTGGTCGGGGCTGGCGGAGGGGTTCGACCGATCCGCGCATGTGACGTCTGTTCAGACGGGCCGGGGGGATGCGGGGTGGTCACGCATGGTGCTGTTGCTCGACACGCCGATGGGCATCGACCGCGCGGCGATGCAGACCGATGACACCGACGGCAGCGCCGTTGTTCACCTCAGCCTGAGCCGGATTTCCGACGCCGCATTCGCTGACCGCGCGGCCGAGGCCCCCCCCGGCACACGGTTGCCGCCGATTGCCCTGTCGGGGTCCGTTGCGTCCGGTCGCAATGACGGATTGATCATGGTGGCGCTCGACCCCGGTCATGGCGGTGTCGATCCCGGGGCCGAACGGCGTGGGGAAAACGAGGCCGACCTGATGCTGGTCTTTGCGCTGGAACTGCGCGAGGTGCTGCTGCGGTCCGGCCTGTTCGACGTGATGCTGACGCGCGAAGGGGATTGGTTCGTGTCGCTGCCGGAACGGCTGACGCTGGCGCGGGGGGCGGGGGCCGATGTGTTCCTGTCGCTGCACGCGGATGCCATTGCCTCGGGCATCGCGCAGGGGGCGACGGTCTACACCTTGTCCGATACCGCCAGCGACGCGGCCTCGCAAGCCTTGGCCGAGGCGCATGACCGGGCGGATTTGCTGGCCGGGGTTGATCTGGCCGGCAATGACGACGAGGTGGCGGGCGTCTTGATGGACCTTGCCCGCCGCGACACGGCCCCCCGCGCGCACGCCATGGCCGATCGCATCGTGGAAAGCTTTCTGGCCGCCAATATCGCCCTGCATCCTCATCCCCGGATGGAAGCGGGGTTTTCCGTTCTGAAAGCGCCTGACATTCCGTCTGCCCTGATCGAACTCGGCTTTATCTCGGATGCAGGGGATCTGGCGAACCTGCTCGATCCGGCGTGGCGTGAGCGGGTGCAGATCGCAATCCGCGATGCGCTGTTAGCGTGGGCGGCAGAGGATGAGGCGCGCGCCGGCCTGTTGCGGCAATAACGGTTCATGATTGTCCGGGCAGGGCGGGCTGGGGCTGGGCGGACTGGGGCTGGGTAGACACCGAACAAGGGGCGGACACTGTGCCCGCCCCGTGCCGCAGAGCGCCAGGCCGGGAAGAGAACGGCCTGACGGGACGCGAGTCCTTTACCGATCTTGCCAGGCCCACCGGGCCAGTTCGGTTTGGACGTCGGCCCCGGTCAGACCGACATCCTTCAACAGATGGGCATCAAGCCGGGTCAGCCCACGACGGGTTCGGCGGCGCTCCTGCCATTTGACCAGCAAAACCACCACGCGCAACGCAACGCTCGCTGCCGGGGTCAGATGACGACCGGAGAGAAAGCCGAGGGCGGGGTTGATCTGTGCCTGTGCCATGGAGGAGTCCTTTCCTGTAATTGTGTTGACACAACGTGGCGTGCTTGCCATGAATTATGCATACAAAAGGCGATACACTCGGTCGAGAGAAACATTGTCATGGATACAATCTGGAAGCCGTCGCTGGAGGGCCGGGGCGGGCCGAAATATCGTGCTGTTGCCGAGTCTATCCGCGAGGCCATAGCCTCGGGCGATCTGGCGGTTGGGGCAAAGCTGCCGCCGGTGCGCGATCTGGCCTGGACGCTTTCGATCACGCCGGGAACCGTGGCGCGCGCCTATACGATCCTGACCGATGACGGGGTGCTCGAGGCGGCCGTTGGCCGTGGCACCTTCGTTGCCGGGCGTCCGGCCCCGGCGGTGCGGCCCGATGTGCCGCTGTTCGTGAAGGACAGTTCCGGCGTGGTCGACTTGCGCAGCAGCCCGGTGCCCGATGTGGGGCAGGGGCGTTCCATTGCGCGGGTGCTGACCGAAATCGCGGCCCGCAGCAACTATACCGATTACCCGAGTGCCGAGACCGACCACGCTGCGCGCGCCGCTGTCGCCGACTGGATCGGGCAGGACGTGGCGGGCCGAATCGCGCCCGAGGACATTGTGCTGGCGCATGGGGCGCAGAACGCCATTCTGGTGGCTTTGCAAAGCCTGCTGACCGGCCCGACCCCGGTGATCCTGACCGAAGAGTTGACCTATCCCGGCGTGCGCCACGCCGCGCGGCTGTTGCGGGCGCGGGTGGTGCCCGTTCAGATGGACCAGCACGGACTCCGCCCTGATGCACTGGAAGAGGCCTGCCGCGCCCATGGCGGACAAGCCTTGATCACCGCCGCGATGGTGCATTCGCCAACCACGCGCTGCACGCCTTTGGCCCGCAAGCAGGATCTGGCCGCATTGGCCCGCCGTTTTCAGCTTCAGGTGCTGGAGGACGATTGCTTCCGTCTTGGTGATCCGGGCGAAGCCCCGGCCTACCGTGCCATGCTGCCCGAGCGGGGCTGGTACCTGTCGTCCCTTACAAAATCGGTCAGCTCGTCCTTGCGGTTCGGGTTCATGGCCTGCCCCACGGACCGGGCCGATGGCGCGCGCGCCGCGGCGCAGTCAAGTTTCTACGGGCTGCCGCAACCCATCATCGACCTTGGCGAAGCGTTGATCCGAACGGGCGAGGCGGCGCGGATACGGCGGGACGTGCTGGCCGCCGACCGCCACCGGGTGCAGCTTGCGGTCAATGCGCTTGGGGGATGGGATCTCGAATGGCGCCCGGATGTGCCCTATGTCTGGTTGAAACTGCCGCGCGGCTGGCGCTCCTCGACCTTCGCCGCCGCCTGCGAGGCGCGCGGGGTGCGGATCAAGTCGGCGGATGAATTTGTGCTGGAGGATGGGCTGGCCCCCTCGGCCGTGCGGATTGCCTGCAATTCAACCGCGTCCGAGCCGCAATACGAGGCGGCGCTGGCCGCCATGGCACAATTGCTGGCCAATCCGCCGTCCAACAGCTCTGCCTTGATGGGGTAAAATAATACCACAACAATAAGTAACTGATTTATATGAATAATTCAAATCTTGTGCGCAAAACATTCTGTTGACGCGCCCCCGGAAATCGTTAGAACACGCCCATCCGACGGGCGGCCAGGGCTGCCCGTTCGTTCTTGACAGATGGCCCGGGCGTCACGCTGGCCCCGGCACCGCAAGGAAAAACGATATGAAAACCTATACCGCTACCCCGGCGGATATCGAGAAGAACTGGATCCTGATCGACGCCGAAGGCGTTGTTCTGGGCCGTCTCGCCTCGATCATCGCCATGCGGCTCCGTGGCAAGCACAAGCCGACCTTCACCCCGCACATGGACATGGGTGACAACGTGATCGTCATCAACGCCGACAAGGTGCAGTTGACCGGCAAGAAGCGCGAAGAGCACTTCTACTGGCACACCGGCTATCCCGGCGGCATCAAGTCCCGCACCAAGGCCGAGATCCTCGAAGGGGCGCATCCCGAGCGCGTCGTGATGCAGGCCGTCAAGCGTATGCTGCCCGGTGGCCCGCTGTCGCGCCAGCAGATGACCAACCTGCGCATCTACGCAGGGGCCGAGCATCCGCACGAGGCACAACAGCCGACCGTGCTGGATGTGAAATCCATGAACTCCAAGAACACGCGGAGCTGAGACCCATGGCCGAGACCATTACGTCGCTCGATGAGCTGAAAGCCGTGGCCGGTGGCGATGCTGCCACCCCCGCGATCGACCTTGAAACCCCCCGTGAACCGCAGCGCGATGCGCTTGGCCGGGCCTATGCCACCGGCAAGCGGAAAGATGCGGTTGCCCGCGTCTGGATCAAGCCGGGCTCTGGCAAGGTGTCCGTGAACGGCAAAGAGATCAACGTCTACTTCGCCCGCCCGGTGTTGCAGATGATCCTGCGCCAGCCCTTCACTGTCGCCGGTGTCGAAGACCAGTTCGACGTCTACGCCACCGTCAAGGGTGGCGGCCTGTCCGGTCAGGCCGGTGCCGTCAAGCATGGCATCTCGGTGGCCTTGCAGCGTTACGAGCCGTCCCTGCGGGGCGCGCTGAAAGCCGCTGGCTTCCTGACCCGCGACAGCCGCGTGGTGGAACGCAAGAAATTCGGTCGCCGCAAGGCACGCCGGAGCTTCCAGTTCTCCAAGCGCTGATCCACCGGATCGCTTGCGAAACAGCCAAAGGCCGTCCCTCGGGGCGGCCTTTTTCGTTGGGTCGCGTCCCTGTCCAATGTCGCAAGGCGGTATGGCGTCGCGTTTGCCGGGTGCGCGCGGTCAACGGGGTCGTGGGGCGTCTCTGTCAGACAGGTGCAATCGTCATCGACCTGTCACCAACGCCCCCTATGAGCTTGATCCCGAGGTGCCTCATGACCGACCAGACCCTTTGCGCATTGCGCCAATCCGTCGACCGCCTGCGCGCGCAGATCGAAACCGCTGCTGACCAGACGCCTGCCGGATGGCGCGACTGGATCGCGACGGAAGCCTACCTCCCGAGTGCTGAAAATTTCGCCCATTACCTTGCCCTGCGCCGCCATGACATCCGCCCCTTGCAACGCGAGTTGATGCGGCACGGGCTGTCCTCGCTCGGTCGCATCGAGTCGCGGGTTCTTCCGACGCTGGACGCCATCCGCGCCGTGTTGAGCGCCGCGACCGATGGCCCGGCGGTTCCGGTCGCGTCTGGCGCCGACTTCTTTGCCGGTGAAGCCCGCATATCGGCACGGGCCGACAGGCTGCTGGGGCGGGTTTCCCCGCACAGCCCGGTTCGTCTGTTGGTCACCATGCCGTCGCTTGCCGCGGACGATCCGGGATTCGTGCGGCAACTGTGCCCTTGAAGTTAAATGAAAAAAGCCCTGCATCCCGTCGGTTCGGAGTGCAGGGCCTGAAGCATCAGCCCCACTTCAGGGGCACGTCAAGAAGCGTTCTCGCGGATCAATCCAAGCAAGTACGTCCCGCTCAGAACGGGAAACGCACCCCTACGACGTAGGATGTCGTGTCATAGGCGTCGTCGAACAGATCGGTGGATGCGCCAGCATAGATTTCCTGACCGCCAGCCAGACGGTAGCTGACATTGGCAGAGAGATTCACTGAAAATTCGTCTTCGGCCGGGAATGTCGTGAAGGTTTCCTGATCGAGGATCGAGTTGAAGGTCATTGCGCCTGAAAGCGTCAGGTTGTCCGTCGCAGCATAGGCGAAACTGACTGGAACCCTCGCAATAGTCATGGAACCCCAAGTTCGACAGCAAATCGACTAAGTGATTGATATTGTTATGGCAGGATTCGCCATTGTGTGACTACCGAGATGT
>NZ_MNBW01000017.1 GCF_001879715.1 Nioella nitratireducens
CGACCTTCGCCTTGAACTCGGGCGCGTGCTGCTTGCGTTTCGACATCTCTGATCTCCTTCTCGTCGAAGATCAGCAAACTGCAATTCGTAGCTTATGTCAGTGTCCGAAATTCGGGGGGTAGCTCACATCGTCGACCTTCATGTGTTCTGGCAAAATGAGCGTTCGGTGATGCGCGGCTCCTTCCGCAAGAGCGAAAGGTGTCGGAGCTACATACATTTTGCGGTCGCGCACGAGGATATCGCCGTAGCTGCCAAATCCCCGAAAGCTCTTGTTTTTATGCTCGTATGTGTTGTCGGCGTTTAGAAAACTACCATGACAAATAACAAGATCAAGCACAGGATAGCGATTTCCGTCTGGGTTCACTGGATAGCGGCCAAAAACATAGAAGACTTGCCGACCGTTGTGTTCTCCACACGGAAGTTGACTGTTGCAATCGTAGTCCGCGTCACGCCCTGGATATGCCAACCCCTTCAGTTCGTAGCCTTCGGTGTGGCGCACGAGTTTGAAGTCAGGATAGGTGTTTCGGCCAGGCTCATCGTAGTTTTCACCAAGATCATCTAGGCGAGATTTGAACCAGTTTTGGAAATGGAACTCTTTGTCGTTCCGCCCCTCACGCTCAATGAGAACATTTTCGCGCATAGCGGATACGCAGTGTTTGAAGATTGTACTGACTAGACTCACGACTTGACCTCGGTTTCTACACTTTTTTCAACAATATGAAGACTTTCAATGGTGGCTTCGATCTCAGGGCCACTGGCCTCCAGCAAGGACAGAGCACTTTCCAGTGAATGGGAGCGCGAGAGCTGGCGGATAAGTTGCGCCATGATGATGATCCGCACGTCATTACGGCTGAGCTTGCGACCCGACCTACGAAGTCGCGCAACCTGGTTCGCAGCCTTCGGAGTGATCGTTCCCCAAAGATCGCCGTTCCATTGGTGCTTTTCGAGTGTTGAGCGCTTGCGGCAAACCAGCACGATATCAAGATCAATGGGCTCTTTGGCCTGAAGCTTTGGCATGGCCACCGACATCTCGGCCTTGATCGGGAACGCCGCGCTGATGCCAAAGCCTGCCTCCATCAGCGCATGGAGAACGGAACTCCAGCCTTCCGAACGCGAATGATGGTATGTGAAGGCGAGCACACCTTGGTCAGAAAGCACGCGGTGACACTCTGCCCAAACTGCGCCAAGACGCTCAGTGAACGCATCAACGTTGGCGTTTTGCACTTCAGAAGGCGAGCGCGTCGTTTCGATGGCTCGCGTCCCATCTTCGCCAAGGATATGGCGCTGCCAGACGTGGAAGAAGTCGGCGAGCTGCGAATAGTGTACGTTATCGAAAAACGGCGGGTCGGTGATGATGGCATCGACCGCACCGTCCTCGATGTCGGTGACGCTAGAGTCCCCACAAGATAGGTAGACGCGCTTGCCGTTTTTGAATGACGGGAAGTCCTGGGCGAGGTCAAAGCCGAGAGGTTCCGATAGGCCATAAACCTTTTCGGTCTTGTTCTTCTGACCTGGTTCTCTCTGTAAGCGCAACTCGAAGGGATCGTCGGCGTAGTCGAGCGCGCGGCGAATTCGTCCTTCGAACATTGTCATGAATGATCCTGAACTCTTGGGCGTTCCCCAAACATTGGCTTCCAGAGGCACACGTTCAGGCTTCAGAATGTGATGCGCGAACATGTGTCGGACCGCGCCCGTGCCCTCCCCCTTGTACGAGGTGAACAAGTTATTGAATTCCAGCGCTCCCGAGAAAAGGCAGGTGAACAACTCGCGAAGAACTGGCTCCTGTATCTCGCGAATGCGATCCGCCAAGATTGACAAGGAGAGAAGCTGGCGCGCGTTGAACATCTCATGCCAGTGTCGGTAGTTGTATCCGAGCGCCTGATTGGTGTTGTAGCCTGGCTCGATACCGACAACAGGATACGCATTTGGGCGTGCGGCCAACAATTCTTCAGCACGCGCATAGGACTGGCGATCTTCGTCGGTTGCCGCCGCGTAGACTTTCTTGCCGTCCGCCGTAAGCACCAGCTTGGCATAAAGGCGGTGATCTGGGGGCGCATTCCGTTCGCGGATCGTCTTCGCGATTGGAAAGGTGTGATCGCAACTTGGGCAAGTCGCCTTTTGTCCACTCGCAGGGCCGATCTGCGGATTGAATTCCGAAGCGCAGCTTGTGCAAGTGGCATGTTCGGCATCATAGCGCACGGCATTCACTTCGCCGCAGGAAGGACAGACAGCTTGCGCCTCTGGGTGGCGCCGCGCGTAGGCATGTTTGGCAAACACTCTAGACGAGAAAAGGTCGACGCTTGTCTTGCATTCGGGGCAATCGACCTGCTTGACCCAGAAATAGTAAAGGACGTCTGCCTTCGTATCATCAGGCAAAACCGTCTTGTATTGAGCGCGGATTTGATCGGCCACGTCTCGTTCTATCTCGCGGAAAGTTCGCAAGACTGCTTCACGGTCATGAAAGGCAAGCGCGTTACGGACGAGGAAATGCGCGACGGGGTTGATATCCCTTCCAATGGCACGAGCGCCTAACTTTGCCGCCTCACCGATTGTCGTTCCGCTTCCCATGAATGGGTCAAAGACGGTCAGGTCTTTCACGCGAATAGGGCGATAGAAAGCGTTCAATACATCGGTGCCAGAGGGCGTCAACGCGCCAAGGGCAATGGCGCGGAACACCGTGCCAAGGCGTTGCGCCCACCATTTGTGAATGTGGTAGATGGGGCGGTTGATCTCTTTGCGCCAGCTCTCGACTTCGGCAACGTCGCTGATAGCCTCAAAGGGAAACTCGTCGTCTTCAAGCGAGCAAGGACCAGAGAATGGCGCAAGCGTAACGACGGCATCCTCATCGGCTCCGAAGTCGAAACGTTCTTGATGTTTTTGGCTGCTGCTCATCATGTTGCCTCGGCGGGTAGAATATCACCTGCAATCTGGTGTCGCACCCGTGAAAACGCAAAATCTTCCACTTTTCCACAGCGCGGGCACTCTATGCAGTAGAGAGTCAGTGATGGCAGGAAGCGCTCCGAATCGCAAGAAAGCGTTTACCCGACGAACTGGGCTCAGGGGCGGCGAAAGGTCCTCTGATCTTGGTTCACCTTCGACAAGATGGCGGCATCCAAACGGCGCACGGTTGGTCAGGGATGCAAGGGGCACGAAGGCTCCTGCTCGATGGGATGGTTCCAAGGACAGGGTAGCGCGAAAGCTCCCTTCCTGGTCTCGATGAAATCGTCTCCATGAAATGGTCATGGGGGTATCGGGGGGAGCAGGAACGCTCCCCTGATTGGTGATCGGACGGCCAGACGTTCGTGCATGGTTCGGTGCAGGTGGAGAGGCACTTCTCCAAGCCCTGCGAGTGGTTGATCGGCGATACGATCTTCTGGCTCTGGAACGGGTTCAATGCCCTGGAAGAGCCACGGCCTGGGGGATGCAACGGGGGCGCGCAGCGAGCCCCCTTGCCAAGATGGTGTTGTAGTACAACACACATCTTGCGGTGGCTCTTAACCAAGATTTTCTCGTCCTATCAGGTATTTGGGCGCGCATACCTAACAGGATTCCATCGAACACCGTGAAGCACGGATCATCACGAAACCGTGATCTCATTTGACAAATGGACCGAAGAGTCTTGTAGAGTCTAGATGAGACACGAACGCGCACACAATCCAATCGGGAAGTTTTTAGGCGGCGGATCAGTCATTGCGATTGCCGCCGCTTTGTCACGTGCCACAGGCGCGGCGAGTGATCCCGTCTCTGCCGCCTACTCGGGCTTCATGCTCCTGGCGGGCATCTGGCTCGTCGCGAGCGGCACCCTCGATCTCATCCGCAAGATTGCCCTGCGCATTGCGCGCAAGCGGGCCGAGAAGCCCACGGGCGTCTATGGCGAGGCCAAGCTGGCCACGCCGCAGGACTGCGCCGATGCTGGCCTGACAAAGCCGAACGGATTGTTCCTCGGGATGCTGCGCGGCATACCGATCTTCTTCAACGGCAAGGCGCACCTCATCACCGTTGCCCCCGCTCGGCAGGGCAAAGGCATCACGGTCGTCATCCCGAACCTGCTGCACTATGCGGGCTCGGTTTTCGTCACCGATCCGAAGGGTGAACTTGCTGCCGTAACGGCACGGCATCGGCGCGAGCGGTTTGGACAGAAGATCATCTATCTAAATCCGTGGGGGCTGCACGGCCTTCCGCGTCATCGCTACAACCCGCTCCAGCCGCTCATCGAGATGGAGGCTGATCCGCGCCGCCATCATGAGCTGGGCGATGCGGCACGGGCGCTTGCCCTGCAACTGATCCCCGAACCTGCGGGCGGGGATAAGAACCAGTATTTCAGGGACGCCTCGCGCAACCTGCTCGAAGGTCTGATCCTCTACCTAGTAACCCGAGGCAGGCCCGAGCGTTGCACGCTGCCCGAACTCTGGCGGCTCGTCAAAAACACCGAACTGCTGGAAATGACCTTCATTGCGATGGCGGATTCAGACGCCCTCGACGGCATTGTCATGGCCTATGGCAAGGAATTCCTGAACCAGCTCGAAGACGGCGCAAAGCAATTCACGGATTTCCGCACGGGCGTTTCGAACGCGCTCCAGATTTTCCGCCCTGGCGGATTGTTGGCCGAGGCCGCGTCGGGCTCGGATGTGACCCTGCAAGACCTCAAGACCGAAAGCACGACGGTCTATGTGATGATCCCCGCCGAACGGATCAGCGAATACGGCGTCTGGCTGGCCTTGGTGACAAAGCACGCCATCAACGCGGTCGCCACGGGGCAGCGCGGCGAGCAGGTTCTGTTCCTGCTCGACGAGTTTGCCAACATGGGGCGGATCGCGGGGCTTTCCGAAGCCCTGACGCTCCTGCCAGGTTATGGCGTCCGCGTTTGGTCCATCGTGCAAGACCTTTCGCATCTGGCGCAGGTCTATGGCCGCGACACAGCGAACATCATCCTGAGCCAGTCCGAGGTGAAGCAATTCTTCGCGGTGCAGGACATGGACCTCGCGCAGCGGCTGTCAAAGCAAATGGGCGAGCAATCCATCGTCACGCGCAGCTACAATCTCGGCCAGCCCGATGCGGACGAACTGAACGTCAGCGTCTCCGAGCGCGGCGTGTCGCTCATGCTGCCGCAGGACATCATGGGTCTGCCCGACGATCACCAGCTAGTTTTCGTGAAATCCGCCCCGCCCATTCTGGCCGAGAAGGTTCCGTATTGGGACGTGTCGCCTTGGGTGGATTGGGCCGATCAGAACCCCATGGAAGGCGATCACCCGCGTGGCGGCAAGCCGCGCCTGCGCCTTCGCTACACCATCAAGGGAGGCAAGCATGACTGAGGTGAAAGTCGTAGTCCTTGGCCGCAAGCCGCCGCGCCCGCGCCGCTTCAAGTGGCTGCGGACGACGCGGATCAAGCAGGCGCAGCCGAAGCCAGGCACCGCCTTCCGCCTTGTCAAAGTTGCTTGGTGGATCGTGAAGCCGCGCCGCGCAAGCTGGGCGCTCGCCTCAATCGTCGCCATAGTGGTCATGTTCGGCACGCCGCACATGCTCTTGACCTATCAGTGCCTCTGGCGCGGCACGCCTGGGCAGCGCTGCACCGCCTGCTCGTACATCGGGGTGCAGGGCATGCGTGGGTATGTCGGTCTCGACGGCAACTGCCCTCTCATCATGCTGCTGCCCGTCGATTGGGCGGCAGTGAAAAAGCAATTCCTGACGCAATGAACGATTTCCAAAGGAGCGAGACCATGAGCCTTGTCGAAGAGACAAAACTTAGGATCACGGGCAAGCCGCGCCTGACGCGGCTCGGGAACAGTGTGAGGCTGACTGCCACGCATCGCCTGCCCTCCAGCGGAGACGAGGCTGTGACAGCGTTCCGCATCATGGGCGCTGTTGGTGCTGTCGCCGTTCTGGTGGCACAATACCGCCCCGAACTCCCGCCCGATCCGAACGCCAATATCTTCCTCGAATTCGGCAACAGTGTCGTTGCGGGCCTCTCGAATGCAGTCGCCCGCCTGGGCGAAGTCATCGAGCAACGCACGCTCGACGTGCCGCTGGAAAGTCTTCGCGGGTGGGGTCTGGCGTTGGCCGTCTTCGGCGGCGAATGGCTGTTCCGCAATTCGGGGCTGTTCGATCTCTACATGTACCTGACCAATCGGGAAGAGGTGAAGATCACGATTGACGGCGAAACCCTGTCGGTTCGGCGCGGGACGTTTGGCCTGCCCAAGCGGTTTTCGCGGGATGGCATTCAAGATGTTCTGATCCTGCCCAACCACAAGACGGGCCATGATGTTGTGCTCCAGCATGACGGCGATCTGAAGCGCCTAGCGAGCATCTATGGCGATCTGACGAGGCCGACGCTTTTCAAGCTGAAACTCACAGAAGCGCTGAACAAAGCGACGCACTAGCGGGCGCGGGCAAAGAACAGCCCGCATCCGTTGGGACAGTACAAACTTCAAACCATCACAGAAGGACAAAGCAATGTCGAACCAACAACATCAACAAGGGCAAAGAGACGCCCAACAGGGCAAAGGCCCTCAGAACACTCACGGCATGAACCATCAGGCCGCCAACAGCTACAACGCGGGCTACCGACAGGGCGCTAGCGGAAATAACGGAAATGGAGGCAACAAGTGATGCCAAGCGGGCCGCTGTAGCGGCGGCCCGCACCGCAAGCTCAGTTCACAATGCACGAACAACCCACTGAAAAAATGCAAAAAGTCACCCAGAATTTTACGAACAACAACCAAAGGTTGTATACTTAAAGATAGGGCATCGTTCGCGCTGTCCAGAAAGGTAAGACCATGAAAGACGATATCAGAAACGGCAACGGCACTAGCCTCTCTGAGAATTTCGCCTCTTCGGCGCAGCGCACCCTGACAATCGACGTGGCCGCGTATCAGGAATTCCTTGATAACCCCGACATGTCGCCAGAGCAGAGAGAAGACTTTCTGCTCGCCATTTGGAGCGTTGTCGTGACGTTTGTAGAACTCGGGTTCGGCGTCCATCCGCTGCAAGAAATCAGTGGAAAAGAGGGCGAAACGGGCGATCAGCGTCCCAAAGCGGCCTTCGATCAGGTAAGATCAAAGGATCAGCGAATACACAGAAACGATAGAGATTCCGGCCCTTCGGGCAGTCTGGAGATAGAATGAGAAATTTTGAGAAACAGGACAAGGAGATAGCCAAAGCCGTCATCTACTGCCGTGTGTCGAGCAGCAAGCAAACGGTACAGGGCGACGGCCTGAACTCTCAGGAAACCCGTTGTCGCGACTTCGCGAAGTACAAGGGTTATGAGGTGGTCGAGGTCTTTCGTGATGACAGCTCAGGCGGCGTGACCACTCGCCCAGGCATGCAGTCCATGCTTGATTTCCTGCGCAGGCGTAGCAGCGATACGCACGCGGTCATCATTGACGACATCAGCCGCCTAGCGCGGGGGCTGATGGCGCATATCGAGCTTCGCATGAAAATCGACAAGGCGGGCGGCGTGCTCGTGAGCCCTTCCATTGAATTCGGCGAAGATTCGGACTCGCAACTGGTCGAAAACCTGCTGGCGTCGGTGTCACAGCACCAGCGCCAGAAAAATGGCGAGCAGACCACCAATAGAATGCGTGCGCGCACTCAGAACGGTTATTGGGTGTTCCAAGCGCCAATCGGCTATCGCTATGAGCGCGTCAGCGGTCACGGCAAGGTTCTTGTCCGAGACGAACCGAACGCCACAGCGTTGCAGGAAGCGCTTGAAGGCTATGCCTCGGGGCGCTTTGCAACGCAGGTTGAGGTGAAGCGCTTTCTGGAGCGGCAACCTTTCTTCCCGAAAGACCCGAAGAACGGGAAAATCCACAACCAGCGCATCTACGATCTGCTGACGCGCGTTGTCTATGCGGGCTACATCGAGGTTCCGAACTGGAACGTCAGTCTGCGCAAGGGGCAGCATGAGGGTCTGATAAACTTCGAGACCTATGAGCGCATTCAGAAACGCCTGAAATCCACGGCCAAGGCTCCAGCGCGCAAGGATATCAGCGCGGACTTCCCGTTGCGCGGATTCGTCCTGTGCGACGACTGCGGGAAGCCGCTGACGGCTTGCTGGTCGCAGGGCAAGAACGACAAGTACCCCTACTATCTGTGTCCCACCAAGGGCTGCGCGAGCTATCGAAAGTCGATCAAGCGCGAAAAGCTGGAGGGGGAGTTCGAGGACTTGCTGCGGCGTCTGGAGCCCTCTGAGGGGCTTTTCAAGCTTGTGAGGGCCATGTTCCGCGACGCATGGAACATGCAGCTCCAGAAGTCGCTAGAAGGCGCTAGCGTCCTGAAAGCGAACATTCGGCGCTTGGAAAAGCAGATCGACCAGATTCTGGATCGGATCGTCGATGCTTCGAACGATTCAGTGGTATCGGCTTATGAGAAAAAAATCGCAAAGCTAGAACGCGAGAAGGTGCTGACCGAAGAAAACCTGTCGAAAGCAGGCAAGCCTCGGCACACCTTTGAGGAGTCGTTCGAACACGCAATCCGATTTCTCTCAAGCCCTTGGAAAATATGGCGTAATGCCGATCTGACCATGAAGAAAACAGTGCTCAGACTGGCATTTTCGGAGCCTTTGCCCTATCGCCGAAATGAGGGACTTCGAACACCTAATTTATCCTTCCCATTCAAGGCTTTAGGTCAATTTTCAACTGGAAAATGTGAGATGGCGCACCCGATAGGATTCGAACCTATGGCCTCTGCCTTCGGAGGGCAGCGCTCTATCCAGCTGAGCTACGGGTGCCGCGTGGGGCGTCGTATAGGACATCGCGGCGGGCACCGCAATTGCAAATCATCGCTTGTTTCCACTTGCTTGTGGCTGATTGCTAGGGACAATTGTCGGCATGATCAGCAACACGCCCCCCGCGCCCCGACCGACGCCTCTCTGGCTGCTTCTGACCCTGCAAACGGCGGTCTCTGCCGCGTCGCTGGTGGTCGAAATCGTGGCGGGCCGAATGTTGGCGCCGCACGTGGGCATGTCGCTTTATACATGGACCTCGATCATCGCCGTGGTGCTGGCGGGGTTTTCCGCCGGGCATTGGTGGGGCGGACGGTTGGCAGAGCGGCCCCTTGGCTCGGCCCTTGCCCGCACGGGGGGCGCTTTGCTGGCGGCGGCGCTGACCACGGGCGGCGCGGTCAGCCTGCTGCGGCTGCTGGCCGGGCCGGTGCTGACGGCTGTCGATCATCCGGTCTGGGGGATCACCGCGATCAGCCTGGTGGTGTTCTTTTTGCCGTCCTTCTTTGCCGGGGTTCCGGCGCCGGTGCTGGCCCATGTCGCCGTGCAGGGGGCCAAGAAACCGGGCCGCGCGCTCGGGGCGATCTTTGCGGCGGGTGCGGTCGGGGCCATCGCGGGCACGCTGTTGGCCGGGTTTCTCTTCATCTCGTGGCTGGGGACAGCGGCGACGCTGGCGGTGGTGACGGCGACCTATGTCCTGGCCGGGGCGCTCTTGCTGTGGCTGTCAAGGGCGCGGGCCTTTCGCGTCGCGGGCGTTGCATCGCTGGCTGCGCTCGGCCTTGCGGGGCTGGCCCTGTCGGCGCCCAATCCCTGCACCGTCGAAAGCACCTATTTCTGCATCCGAACCGTTGACATGTCCGCCGATCCCGACAGCCCCGTCCACCTGATGGTGATCGACCATTTGGGGCATGGGATGAGCGCCCGCGACGTGCCGACTGTGATGTTCACCGAACATGCCGCGATGCTGGATGAGCTGGCCCGCCGCCGCGCGCCGCGTCCGGCGTTCACAAGCTTTTTCATTGGCGGCGGCAGCTACTCTATCCCCCGCGCGTTTCAGAACCACGGCACCGGTGCGATGACCGTGGCCGAGATCGACCCCGCCGTGACGGCGCTGGCCGAACGGGACTTCTGGTTTGACCCTGCCGGTATCACCATCCTGCACGAAGACGCGCGCCGCGCCCTGCTGACGCGGCCCGACACGCACTATGATGTGATTATCGGCGACGCGTTCACCGATGTGGTGGTGCCCGTTCATCTGGTGACGCGAGAATTCTTCGAACTGGCCCGCGACCGGCTGACCGAGGATGGCACCTTGCTGATGAATGTCATCGACTACGAGGACCGGTTGCAGGCGCTGTCCTCGGTGGTGGCGACGCTGCAAGAGGTCTTCCCGAGTGTCGAGGTCTGGACCCAAGCGGGCCCGCCAGAGCCGGGCAGCCGCATGGTCTTTGTGATCGCGGCGGGAAACCAGCCCTCGCCCTTCGACACGTTTAACGCGCCAATGCCCTACCGGATGACCTTCGGCGCGCTCGCGGACCGGTTCGTGCAGCAACTGGCCGATGCGCGCGGGCAGGTGCTGACCGACGATTACGCCCCCATAGACCGGTTGATCGGGCGGCCGGATTAACCGGGCTTTCGCGCCTTGGCCAGCATCGTCATTTCCGGAATCATTTCGTCCACGCTGACCGCCTCAAAGCCCGTGTCGGACAAACTGTCCTCCAGCCATGTTTCATCCAAGGACCGCGCGCGGGGGGTAAAGGCCGTGTGCTGCAATTGCCAGAGCGCGGCCAGTTTTGGCCCCGTCCGGTCGGCGCGCACCACGAAATCGTGGATCAGCAACAGACCGCCGGGTGTCAGCCGTTCCCACGCCGCCTCGATCAGCCCGGCATGGGTCGCGCCCGGCACGCCGGACATAAGGTAGGACATGAGAATGACGTCCTGCCCCATCGGCCACTTGGTTTCCAGCGCGTTGCCTTCGACATAGGTGATCCGATCCGTCAGGCCGGCCTTGGCCACGTAGTCACGCCCAAGGGCGGCAACGTTGGGGAAATCGACGATGGTGGCGCTGAGATTTGGGTTCGCGCCGCACAAGGTAATCGCAAAGGCCCCGGTGCCCCCGCCCACATCCAGCATCCGCCGCGCTGCCGTCAGGTCCAGCCGTTTCGCCAGTTGACGCGCCGGACCGAGCGAGCCGGAATGCTGGCTGTCGGAATAGAGCTTGGCTTCGTCCGGGTCCGAGAACCACTCGGCATAAGACGCGGTCGCCTCGTCCGGCAAGCTGCCGGTCAGGGCCTCGTCGATCTGGTCGAGCAGGCCATACATCTGGCGACCCACTTGCAGGCGCAGGTAGTCACCGAAGTCATAGGTCGCGCCGTGAACCAGGAACGCCTCGGCCGCGGGGGAATTGGCAAAGGCCCCCTCGCCTTCCGGCACCACAAGGCCAAGCCCGGTAAGAGCGGTCAACAGGGTGCGGGCGCGTTCGGTATCCAGATCGGTTTGGGCGGCCAGTGCCGCGCAATCGAGCGGCCCGTCACGCAACGCGGTAAACACGCCATGTTCCAACGCTGCAAACAAGGCCTTCGACCCCATGAAGCCAAAGGCAATCTCCGAAATCTGGTCCGCCGTGGTAAGCGCGCCCATGTCGTCCTCCTGAATTCGATGCAATTGCACCGATCTTATCAGGAGGCGCGCGCAAGGACCACATGCGACATTTGAATGTCGCTTTCAGGCATAGGTGACTGCCGAAAATTCAGGCGAAAAGATCGTGGCAGAGCTCCAAAGCATCGACCAGCGCATCGACCTCGGCCTCGGTGTTGTACATGCCGAAACTCGCCCGGCAGGTCGCGGTAACACCCAGATGTTCCATCAGCGGCTGTGCGCAATGGTGCCCGGCCCGCACCGCCACGCCCTTCTTGTCGAGCACGGTCGAGATGTCATGGGCATGGGCCGCACCCTCCAGCGTGAAGCTGAAGATCGCACCCTTGGTGGCCGAGGTGCCCTGCACGTTCAGCCAGTTCAGCCCGTCGAGCTTTTGCCGCGCATAGGCGCAAAGCTGCTTTTCGTGGGCCGCGATCTTTTCCATCCCGACGCCCATCATATAGTCCAGCGCAACGCCAAGGCCGATTTGCTGGACGATGCCGGGCGTGCCCGCCTCGAATTTCATCGGCGGGTCATTATAGGTTACCACATCGCGGGTCACATCACGGATCATGTCCCCGCCGCCCATGAAGGGACGCATCTCGGCCAGCCGCGGCTTGCGGATATGAATGGCGCCCGAGGCCGACGGACCATAGAGCTTGTGGCCCGTGATGGCGTAGAAATCCGCCCCGATCTCTTCGACATCGACCGGCATGTGGACAGCGGCCTGAGAGCCGTCGACCAGAACCGGCACGCCCTTTTCCTTCGCCCCGGCGACGATTGATTTGACGTCCACCACGGTGCCCAGAACATTGGACATATGGGTAACGGCCACCAGCCGCGTGCGCGGGGTGATCGCGTTCAGAACCGCCTGCGGGTCGAGGTCCCCATTGGCGTCCACATCGACCCAGACCAGTTTCACCCCCTGCCGTTCACGCAGGAAATGCCACGGAATGATATTGGCGTGATGCTCGGCGATAGAGAGCACGATCTCATCGCCTGCCCCCATCCGGGGCATGGCCCAGGAATAGGCGACAAGGTTGATGCCCTCGGTGGTGCCGGTGGTAAAGACGATCTCGTCCTCATCCCTGGCACCCAGGAACCGCGCGATGGTGCCGCGCGTGCCCTCGTATTTCTCGGTGGCGAGGGTCGAAAGGTAATGCAGGCCCCGGTGAACATTCGCATATTCCTCGGCATAGCCGCGCGTGATCGCGTCGATCACCACCTGCGGCTTCTGCGCCGAGGCGCCATTGTCGAGATAGACCAGCGGTTTGCCATTCACCTGCCGCGACAGGATCGGGAAATCGGCGCGGATTTTTTCAACGTCATACATCGGTTGCGGTCCTTTCACAGGATCCTCAGGCCCATGGCCGAAAACAGGATAGAAAGCAGTACGGCCAATGCCAGAAGCGACAGGATGATGCCGCCAAAGACAAGCCCAAGTGAGTCGAAGCCATGAAGCTCGGCCACGAAATGCACCGCCAGCCAGAAGAAGAGCGCCAGCCCCACCAGCATCAGCACATCCGCAACCGGTGGCATCAGCACCAAGGCAACGACCTGCGCGGCGTTTAGGCAAAGCAGGATGAACTGCGCCCAGACCACCAGCGTCAGCGACTGGTCGAAACTGCCGGTGCCGCCCACGGCCCGCCCGATCCGATAGGCCGCGAACACCACCACAAGGCCGACGATGGCCTCGAAAACTGTGAGCGTCGTCGCGGTCTGCACCGGGATGGCCACGCCGTCCGGCGCCGGAACGAAGGCATAGACGATGGTCTTGAACATGGCCGAGATGACCAGTTCCAGCAGGTAGAATTGCAACAGCACGCCGCGCGGCAGCTCCAGATCCATCATCGTCCGCGCGCCTTCGCGAGGCGTGGACACGGTGCGACGGGCCATCCGCAACAGCGTGGGCAGGTTCAACAGGAAGCTCATGGCGCGGCCCCCTCCGGGCGCTCGGCCTCGATCAGCGACAGGCTCCAGATCGCAACGAAGGCCACCGCGACGATGACGCTCATGGCCATTTGGGCCTGCGCATTGCCCGCCAGCCCGGCGAGCGCGCGCAAAAGGAACAACGGCGAGACCGCCAGAACCGACCAGAACAGCGCAAGGCGGGCGTTGATCCCCTGCCCGGCCCCACCAAGGGCGCGCGCCACAAGGTGACTGATCCCCGCCAAAGCAAAGAACAGCAGCGGCCAGACGAATATCCACGCAAAGAACGTAATCGCAAGGCGGGCATCCATCGGCGCCTCGCCCTCGGCCCCGGTGCCCTGCATCACGAGGTCGGGCACCTGGCTGAGATAGATGATCAGGCACCCCACCATAAGGTAAATGAACCCGCGCGCCTCGGGGCGCGGGTCACGCTCGGTCGCCGCCATCAGACGGCGCATCACCTCACGCGGGGCGCGGTAGCTGCGCAGGATTTCCCAGGAAACCGCCACGCGCCTACCCCCGGCGCCGGTCGAGCCAGCCCTGCAAGCGGGCAAGGATATCGGCGCGCAGGCCCTCGTCCTCGATCTCTTCAATCGCTTCGGCAAGGAAGGCCAGCACCATCAGGTCGGTGGCGATATCCTCGGGCACCCCGCGTGAGCGCAGGTAGAACAGTGCATCTTCGTCGATCGCCCCGGTGGTCGAGCCGTGAGAACATTGCACGTCGTCGGCGTAGATTTCCAACTCGGGTTTGGCCTGGAAGACCGAGTCGTCGTCGAGCAGCAGCGACTGGCTGATCTGGTAGCCATCGGTTTTTTGCGCGTCGGGCTTCACAAGGATCTTGCCTTGAAACACGCCCTCGGCCCCGTTTCGCATGACCTTCTTGAAGACCTGACGGCTTTCGCAATTCACCGCGTCATGGGTGACGAACACGGTGTCGTCATGGTGAAACGCGCCATAGGCCGCGTCGCCCACAGCCGCCCCCGCGATATGGACGGTGGAGTCGTCACCGACCAGCTCCACCACCTGTTCGTTGCGCGTCAGCACACCGTTCACGGTCAGGGTAAAGCTCTTGTAGGTCGCATTGGCGCCAAGCCGAGCGAACATATGGGTCGAGGCACGGCGTTCGTGGTCGCGGCCCTGTGCGCGAACATGGTGGAAACGCCCGGTATCGGCCACTTCGACCTCGGTCACCTTGGAAAAGCGCGCGGCGGCCGGGCCGTTTTCAAGGACGGTCACCTCCGCGCCCGGCTCCACCTTCACCAAGTGATGCAACATCGCGTCGGAAGCTTCTGATTTATGGAGATAAATCAAGCTGATCGGCTTGGGCGCCCTGCCGGTTGCATGGATCACGATGCCGTCGCTGGCAAAGGCGGTGTTCAGCGCCGCGTGGGGCCGCACCACCGGGGTTTGGCCGCGTTCTTCCAACACACCAAAGAGATCACGCGCCCAGTGGATATCGCGGTTGAGCGCATCGGACAGGCGTTCGATCTCGACACCCGCCATCGACAGATCATCCGACGCTTCGGCATCGAACACCCCATCCACGAAAACGATCTTGAGCCGGTCCACATCGGAGAAGGGCATCGCCTCGTCGGTTGCGAACACCGCCGCACGCGGGGCGTCGGGCTGGTTCAACGAGGTCGGATCGGTGAACTTCCAATACTCGTCGCGACGACCGGGCAGGCCCGAGGCCGCCAGGCGCGACCGGGCCTCGGCCCGCGCCTCTTCCGCCCAAGCCGCACCTTTGGGGGCGGACAGCGTGGAAAGCCGGGCCTCCAGCGGGTCTTGTTTTACTGCCGGGGCTGCCATTACACACCCTCCGCCATCAGGTCTGCGTAGCCATTCTTCTCGACCTCAAGCGCCAACTCGGGGCCGCCGGTCTTGATGATGCGACCACCGGCCATGATATGCACCACGTCAGGCTGGATGTGGTCCAGAAGCCGCTGGTAGTGAGTGATGACAAGGAACCCGCGATCAGGGCTGCGCAGCGCGTTGACGCCATCGGCCACCAGTTTCATCGCGTCCACGTCAAGGCCCGAGTCGGTCTCGTCCAGAATGCACATCTTGGGTTCCAGCATCGCCATTTGCAGGATCTCGTTGCGCTTTTTCTCGCCGCCCGAGAAGCCCACGTTGACCGGGCGTTTCAGCATTTCGGCGTCGATCTTGAGCGTTTTGGCCTTTTCACGGACCACCTTGAGGAACTCGGCCGCGCTCATTTCCTCTTCGCCGCGGGCCTTGCGCTGTGCGTTCACAGCGGTGCGCAGGAAGGTCATGTTGCCGACACCGGGAATTTCCACCGGGTATTGGAAGGCAAGGAAGACGCCCGCCGCGGCACGGTCTTCGGGGTCCATATCGAGCAGGTTTTCCCCGGCCAGCAGGGCTTCGCCCTCGGTCACGTCATAGCCACCCTTGCCGGACAGGACATAGGACAGGGTCGATTTTCCAGAGCCGTTCGGCCCCATGATCGCGTGCACTTTGCCCGCTTCGACTGTCAGGTCGACCCCTTTAAGGATCTGCTTGTCTTCTTCTTCCAGAGAGACGTGCAAGTTCTTGATTTCAAGCATGGAAAACCTCTTTCGCATGAGGGCAGACCCCGGCGGGCACGGATGCCCCCGAGTCTGCGGAGTTCTGATTTCGGCCGCTTAGAAAAGCGCCAGATGAGAGGGGTCGGTCAGACGGATGACCTGATGCACCCAATCTTCGGAAAAGATCATGGCGAAGAGCACCGGAAAGCGATGCACCGCCATGTGCATGGTAAAGGCCATCACGAACATGCCAAAGCTCTTGGCCGCCACATGCTCGGGCCGTCGAAAGTTGAAGATCTGGTGCAGCACGATTCCGGCCAGAAAGGCCAGCGCCATGTCCACCGCGATGTTCGAACCGTGCAGCATGGTAGACCCCGGCGTGACACCGGTCAGGTGATACCGGGCATAGCGTGCGGCCACGACGACCAACATCCCCACCGCAACCGCGCCCACCAGCGACAGCGCATAGCCAAGCCGACGTTCGCGGTGCACCGGACGCTTGGGCGTCGTCGCCTTGCGCGCTTCGATCCGCGCGATCCGCTCGGCGAAACTGGCCGCGCTCGTATGTCCGCTCGGAGCACTCATGCCCCCCGGATGCCGGAAAAATATGGCGTCTTTCGGGATGACTTTGGGGCATTATCCGATCCCCGCCGCCGTGCCCCTGGCTGAACCCATCGGCATGGTGTTGGTTGGCAAGGTCGTTGCCCCATGTCACACCCGGAACGGGGCCGCTGACCCGCCTGACGGGGGGGCATTCGGCATTTGGCGTGGTGGTCACGATCATCGCCTAGCCTTCCTCTGCCGCCGTGTCGCGGCGCTGATGGTGACGAAAGCGCGCGATATACTCATCCGGCAGGTCCGCCGGGGCCGCGCCACGCCCAATCAGGTGGTCCATGCAGTGCAGTGCCAGATCGGGGCTGTTGAAGACGCTGTCGGCGGCGAAGGCCAGATGCATCAACTGGTCGTCGCTGAACTCTGCCCCGACATCGGCGTCGCGGATATAGACTGCATCGCCGTCCAGCAACTGGCTGGTCAGCCGTGCGCGCACAACCTGCTCTTCATGCTCATGGGGCATCATCACCGATTTGGTGAACAGGAACTTGTGCAGCTTGAAGCCTTGTGCCCGAAGCTCCTGATCGAGGTCGCCGAACATCGGTTCGCCCTCGTAGATGCGATGAAACCGGACCTCGGCCACGATGGCGACTGCGCGGCTGAGCTTGGATAACCCGCCGCGCAGAACCTCCAACTCGCCTCCCTGAAGATCCATCTTCAGCAGGTCGAGATCGGGCAGGTCGGCCAGCGTGTCCAGCGTAACGGTGGTCAGTGGCATGGCCTCGATCTTGGGGTTGAGCCAACCCTCCTTGCCGATCGAGCGCAGCGCCGCCGCGTCCATCGGATAAAGCGAGGTAAAGCCCGCCGCCGGATGCACATAGAGCGTCCGTTGCCCCGGCAGCCCGACCGCCTTGCAGAAATAGGTTTCGTTCGGGCGACCTTCGGCCACCAGTTTCTCATACTGCTCGGGGTTGGGTTCGAACCCGTAGACATGGGCCACACCATCGTCGAGCAACCCCTGATAGGGCGGCACCGACAGCGGGCTTGCGCCCACATCGCATATCCGCATATGCCGCGACGGCTCCAACGCGCCCGTCAGCACGCTGCGACGTTTGTCGGCGAAATTACCCATTTACACGTCCTTCACCCACAAAGGCCCGAGGTGGCCGGTTTACCCGACCGACCCCTCCAGCGAGATCGCCACAAGCTGCTGCGCTTCCATGGCGAACTCCATCGGCAGGGCTTGCAGCACCTCCTTGCAAAAGCCGTTCACCACCAGCGCCACGGCCTGTTCCTCGTCCATGCCCCGCTGGCGGCAGTAGAACAGCTGGTCGTCATCGACCTTGGACGTGGTCGCCTCATGCTCAACGCGCGCCGAGTTGTTCTTGACCTCGATATACGGCACCGTATGCGCCCCGCACTGATCGCCGATCAGAAGGCTGTCACACTGGGTGTAGTTGCGCCCGTTCTTGGCCTTGGGGTGCATCGAGACAAGCCCGCGATAGGTGTTCTGCGCCTTGCCGGCGCTGATCCCCTTGGACACGATCCGCGACTTGGTGTTCTTGCCAAGGTGGACCATCTTCGTGCCGGTATCGGCCTGCTGCATGTTGTTGGCGATGGCGATGGAATAAAACTCGCCCTGGCTGTCATTGCCGCGCAGGATGCAGGACGGGTATTTCCAGGTGATGGCCGAGCCGGTCTCGACCTGCGTCCACATCACCTTGGACCGGTCGCCCCGGCAATCGGCGCGTTTGGTCACGAAATTGTAGATCCCGCCACGGCCCTCCTCGTCGCCCGGATACCAGTTCTGGACAGTAGAATACTTGATCTCGGCATCTTCCAGCGCGACCAGCTCCACCACAGCCGCGTGCAGTTGGTGGGTGTCGCGTTGCGGCGCGGTGCAACCTTCCAGATAGGACACGTAGCTGCCCTTGTCGGCGATGATCAGCGTCCGTTCGAACTGGCCGGTGTTTTCAGCGTTGATGCGGAAATAGGTCGACAGTTCCATTGGGCAGCGCACGCCCGGCGGCACGTAAACGAACGACCCATCCGAGAAGACCGCGCTGTTGAGCGTGGCAAAGAAGTTGTCGGTGATCGGCACGACCGAGCCGAGGTATTTCTTGACCAGCTCGGGGTGTTTCTGGATCGCCTCGGAAATCGAGCAGAAGATCACGCCCGCCTCTTCCAGTTCCTTCTGGAAGGTGGTGCCCACGGACACGGAGTCGAACACCGCGTCGACGGCGACCTTGCGGCCTTCGGCCGGGGCCTCGTCTGCGCCTTCGACGCCGGCAAGGATCATCTGCTCTTTCAGCGGAATGCCCAGCTTTTCATAGGTCGCCAGCAACTTGGGGTCGACCTCGTCCAGCGACTTGGGCTTTTCGGCCATCGACTTGGGTTTGGCGTAGTAATACTGGTCCTGATAGTCGATCGGCGGATAGTGAACCATGGCCCATTCCGGCTCGGCCATCAGCTTCCAGCGCTTGAACGCCTGCATCCGCCAGTCGGTCATCCATTCCGGCTCGCCGTTTTTTTCCGAGATCAGACGAACGATGCTCTCGTTCACGCCCTTGGGGGCGTAGTCCATCTCGATTTCAGTCTCCCAACCGTATTTGTACTTGCCGCCCATGGCCTGGACGGTTTCCACGGTCTCGCGGTCGACGCCTTCGCGAACTTCGGTTTCAACGGCTGACATGTCCACTTCCCTTGTCTCGCACCCATTGCCTTTGGGGCGCGTTTCCTCGTGCCGTCAATTGGCACGCCTGTTCGTCCTACTTGACGCGCGACAGGTGCTTGTCCCGGGCCGCGCACCAGGCCTTGCTGAAGCGCAAGACCTCGTCCTTAGTCGTGTCGGGCCCGATCGAGATGCGGATCGCGCTTCCCGCCTCCCGCTCGTCATGACCCAT
Source organism: Nioella nitratireducens (assembly GCF_001879715.1). Lineage (GTDB taxonomy): Bacteria > Pseudomonadota > Alphaproteobacteria > Rhodobacterales > Rhodobacteraceae > Nioella > Nioella nitratireducens. The sequence goes on from NZ_MNBW01000017.1 coordinate 19,263, forward strand.
GGCGCGCAACACCGCGCTCGACGCCACCTTGCCGCTGGAACACGCCGACCCCGCCGAAACGGCAAACCCGGCAAGGTCCATCTGCATCACCTGCGTCTCGCCTTTCCAGCCCGGCGTAACCAGACAAGTGGTGTTCGGCAGGCGATCAGCGCCTTTCCCGACCAAAATAGTTACATTTCCGTCGAGGTCCAGAGAGTTTTCTAGAATATTTCTAAGTTGAGCGACCCTCTCCCACGCACCATTGGCCAGATCTTGTGCTGCCGCCTCTGCCGCAGCCCCAAATCCTGCAATTCCGATCAGGTTCTCGGTGCCAGAGCGGCGGCCCATTTCCTGCCCGCCCCCCTTGATCCGCGCCTCGACATCCAGTCCCCGGCGCAGCACCAGCGCGCCGATTCCCTTCGGGCCGCCGATCTTGTGGGCCGAGATCAGCCCCATATCGACACCCGACCAGTCGAAGGCCAGGGGCAGCTTGCCGAACCCTTGGGTCATGTCGCTGACCGCCAGCCCCTGTGGCAGCGGCTGGATCACCCCGGTTTCCGAATTGGCCACTTGCAGCACCGACCGGGCCGGATCGCCGACCGTCACCCTGCCCTGCGCGTCCACCGGCAGGTCCTGCGCGATCCACGATCGCACCGCGTCATGCTCCACCCCCGCCCCGTGCAGGCCGCGCCCGGCCAGCGCCAAGGCAGCGGCCTCGGTCGCGCCAGAGGTGAAAACAATGTCGCTGGCCTGCGCGCCGAAGGCCTCGGCGACCTGCTGGCGAGCGGTTTCAATCAGCCGCCTGGCCGCGCGCCCCTCGGCATGAACCGAGGACGCGTTGCCCACCAGGTCCATCGCGCGGATCATGGCGTCGCGGGCCGCGGGCCGCAGCGGGGCGGTGGCGTTCCAGTCCAGATAGGCGCGGCGTTTCATGATGTCTCTCCTTGAAGTCGGAACACAAGCCGCGCGGCCGCGCCGCGAGCCATCCCTTCTTCTTGGTCCAAATACTCCGGGGGGTCCGGGGGGCTGGCCCCCCGGCGGATCGCCGCCGCAGGCGGCGAAACCACCCCTCGCCATGCTATTCGGCGAGGATAACACTCACCCGACGGTTCTGGCGGCCCTTCTTCTCGATCTTGCCAAGAGTCACCTTGCCGATCTCGCCCGTGCTTTTGACATGGGTGCCACCGCAAGGTTGCAGGTCGACCTGCCCCTTGCCCTCGCCGATGCGCACCAGCCGCACCCGGCCAGAACCGCGCGGGGGCTGCACGGACATGGTTTTCACAAGGCCCGGATTGGCGTCCAGCTCTTCATCGGTGATCCATTCCTCGGTCACAGGCAGGTCGCGGTCGATCAATGCGTTCAGTTGCCCCTGCACGATCAACTTGTCGTCGGGCGCCTCGGGCATGTCGAAATCGAGCCGTCCCTTTTCGGCCCCGATGGCCCCGCCCGTCACCGGCAGCGGGATTACCACGGACAGCAGGTGCAGCGCCGTGTGCACGCGCATATGGGCAAACCGCCGGTCCCAGTCGAGCCGTTGCTCGACCGTCGCCCCCACGGGCGGCAGGCCCGCGGGTTCGGCGGGCACAAGGATGATCTCTCCAGTCTCACCCTTGACAGTGGTGGCCACCGTCAGGCGGCCGCCGTCCCAGTCGAGCGTGCCGCTATCGCCGGGCTGGCCGCCGCCTTGGGCGTAGAACAGCGATGCATCCAGCACCACGCCGCCTTCATCGGTCAGGCGCAGCACCGTTGCGGGTGCGCTCTTGCGATAGGCGTCTTCCATGAAAAGCTGCCTGGTGCTCATGCCATGTCCTCCTGCGGGCTGTGCCCGTCTGTCGTGTCAGTGGTCCCGCTGCCGCCCCGCAGGGATTCGGGATTGCGCAGCCAGACATCGCGTTGCGCGAAGGGAATCTCAATGCCCTCTTCGCTGAACCGCTTGGCGATTTCGTGGTTCATGTCGCTCTTGACGCTGAGCACCCAGTTCACGTCCCGCAGGATGGCGCGGATCTCGAAGTCGAGACTGTCGGCCCCGAAGCCTTGGAACAGGATGGTCGGCGGCGGGTTGAGCAGCACCATGGGATGCGCCTCGGCCACCTCGGTCAAGATCCGTTCAACCCGTTTGGTATCGGTGCCGTAGGCCACGCCCACGGGCACGATCACCCGACCGGTGTTGTTGTGATGGGTATAGTTGGTGACCACGCCCGAGATCAGGTCGGCGTTGGGCACGATCACGTCAGACCGGTCAAAGGTCTCGATCCGGGTCGAGCGGACCGAGATTTCGCGCACATAGCCGGCGGTGGTGCCGATCTGAACCCAGTCGCCTTCCTTTATGGGCCGCTCCACCAGCAAGATGATGCCCGAAACGAAATTCGACACGATGGCCTGAAGGCCAAAACCGATACCGACCGACAGGGCACCGGCAACGATGGCGATGGAGCTGAGGTCGATCCCCGCCACCGTGATGGCAATGAGCGCGGCAAGGAAGATGCCGACATACCCGGTGCCGGTCTCGACCGCATTGCGCCCGCCTGCATCCAGCTTGGTCTTGGGCAGAACCGAATTGCGCAGCGTGCTTTGCACCAGCCGCGTGGCGGTATAGCCAGCCCCGAAGACCAGAACGAAAAGAAGGAAGCTCTTGGGGCTGATCGTGACGCCGCCAATGTTGAACCCGTTGATGACCTGTTCCCAGATATCGGCCAACTGCGCCTCGCGCATGCCCCAGATCAGGGCGAAGAACGGCACCGATACAAGGGTCAGCAGGAAGCCGAGCAATGTCGGCAACAGGGCCTCGTCCAGCCCATCTTCCCGCCCGGTCAACATGGTATAGAGATTGCCCACAAGGCGTTGCAGGATGCCCAGAACCGCCAGCAGGGCCAACGACAGGACCGCCGGAAACAAAAAGCTCGACCCGGCCGTGAAATAACCCACGGCCGCCAGAACCGGCCCGGCAAAGCCAAGCACGATCACCGCCCGACCGATGATTGAAAATACCCGTACCCGCAATGGCGCCGCGCCGTCATCGGGCTTTTGTGCCTTGCCGTTCATCACCAGAATTTGCCCAATCCGCGCCAGGAAGAGCCCCGTCAGCACAACGATCGGGAACAGCACGACCAGACGTTCTGCCGGTTCGAACCCCTCGCTGTCGGCGATCCGGTTGAGCAGTTGGCTCACCCCCATCAACAGCCCCAGCCATGCCGCGGTACGCCGCCCGCGCCGAAGGACGTGATCCGGCAGTTTCAGGGGCCGCACCGCCGAGGCCCGCGCCGGAAAGACCTGACGCGCGATCCACTGCGCCGCCATGACTTCCAGCGCGATCAAGGGGATCTGATCCAGCACGATCCCGCTGCGCATCCCGACAAAGCTGCTGGCGTGCACCGCGGCCACCAACGCCAGACCTCCGAGCGCGGGCATCGCATGTTGCAGCAGCGACAGGAAAAACACCGACAAGCGCGCGGCGGCAGAGCTTTCCTCCCGGTCGACAAAGCCCTGCATCCACAGCCCGACCCATCGCCAGCCGCGCGCCAGCAAAACCATGCCCAACAGAACGTACAACACCGCGATCGGAACGTTCCGGCTGAACTCGGCCTGATAGATCGGCGAGGTCAGCAGGCGCAGACTTTCGCTTACGAACGCGTCGAGGTAGTCGAGAACGGCGGTGATGGCACCGGGCCAGTTTTCCGGGTTGATCGGCGCCGGGGCGAGCGTCATCAGCGCCCCGGCCTGCCGTTGAGACAGCAACGAGTCGATCTCTCCGATAAGTCCCTGAGCGCGCAATAGCTCGGCCTCGGCCCGGCGCGAGGGCGCTTCGGCATCGGCAAGTCGGGTCGTCAGGTCCGCCCGTTGCGAGGCGATTTCCGCAGGTTCCGACTGCCCATCCGCAGGCGCGGGACCAAGCGCCTCGATCTGGGCGCGCAAGGTTTCGACCCGTGCTGAATTGGTGCCGGTGGCGGCCCGGAACTGTTCTCGCCAGTTGACCAGTTGCGCGCGCAGTGTCTCATAGGCCGGGTCCGATGCCCCGCCGCTGTCGATCACGCTTTCGGCGCGGTCGGCAAGACTTGTCCACTGTGTGTAGTCCAGCGTCGCCGGAGCGGTGCTGTCCTGTGCCACGGCGGGAACCGCCATCGCCAGACAGAACAGGACAAGGGCAAGTAGGCGACGGATCATCGGGGTCTACTCGAAAACAGATGGCAGCGGGCGCGGCGCGGCGTCCAGCCATGCCGGGACAGGCAGCCCTTTTTCCCGCAGGAAGGCTGGGTTGAACATCTTGGATTGGTAGCGCGTGCCATAGTCGCAAAGAATGGTCACGATGGTGTGGCCCGGGCCCATTTCCTTGGCCATACGGACCGCGCCCGCGATGTTGATGGCGGACGAGCCGCCGACGCAAAGCCCCTCTTCGGCCAAAAGGTCATAGGCGTAGGGCAGCGCCTCGGCATCGGGGATCTTGTAGCACATGTCGGGGCGGAACCCCTTGAGGTTCGCGGTTTCCCGCCCCTGCCCGATGCCTTCGGTGATCGAGCCGCCTTCGGACGCGAATTCGCCGGTCGTGTAATAGCTGTAGATCGCCGAGCCATCGGGATCGGCAAGGCCGATCTTGACCCCCTTGGGCTGTAACGCCAGTCCAACGCCCGCAATGGTCCCGCCCGAGCCGACGGCGCAGATAAAGCCATCGACCTTGCCCTCGGTCTGGTCCCAGATCTCGGGTCCGGTGGTTTCCTCATGCGCAGTGCGGTTGGCCACGTTGTCGAACTGGTTGGCCCAGATGGCGCCCTTGGGTTCCGTCTTGGCCAGCTCCCCGGCCAGCCGTTCCGAATAGCGCACGTAGTTGTTGGGGTTCTTGTAGGGCGCAGCAGGCACCTGCACCAACTCGGCCCCGGCCAGACGGATCATGTCCTTCTTTTCCTGGCTCTGCGTCTCGGGAATGACGATTACGGTCTTGAACCCCATCGACGCGCCGACCAGCGACAGGCCGATGCCCGTGTTTCCCGCAGTGCCCTCGACGATTGTGCCCCCCGGTTTCAGATCGCCGCGCGCCACCGCATCGCGTATGATGTAAAGCGCTGCGCGGTCCTTGACCGACTGGCCGGGATTCATGAACTCGGCCTTGCCATAGATCTCGCACCCGGTGGCCTCGCTCACCTTGTTCAGGCGGATCAGGGGCGTGTTGCCGACAGAGGCTGCGAGGTCTTCTTTGATGGTCATGGCCGGATACTCCGCATTCGGGCGCCGTCTTGCCGGGCGCGCTGGTCTGGTTGGTCAGGGATAGGCGGGCGCGGCGGCAAACTCAAGCCGGTTACAGGCCCGCGCGCAGCCTATCGCGGTTCAGGGCAAGCCATTGCACGGACAAGATGAGTGGCGCATTCGCCAACTCGCCCGTTTCGAGCATGGCGTAGAGTTGATCGAAGGGCACCAACAGATTGCGGATGTCTTCGCCCTCGTGATCCAGTCCACCCAACAAGCGGCGATTATCGGCAAGGCTGGCCAGACCGATGTAAGACACGAGGTGCTGAGAAATACCGCCGGGGCTGGGGTAATACCCCGCGACCTTGTAGAGCGTGCTCAGGTCCACATGCGCTTCCTCCAGGGCCTCGCGGTAGGCGGTCGATTCATGGGTCTCGCCAGCGTCAACAATGCCCGCCACCGGTTCCAGCAGCCACGGTTGCGGATCACCATGGGCGAAGGGACCGATGCGCAATTGCTCGACCAGCATCACCAGGTCGCGCTTGGGATCGTAGGGCAGCACGGTGACCGCATCGGCCACGCGAAACACCGCGCGGGGGCCGGTTTCCGCCCAACTGCCGTCAAAGCGGCGAAACCGCGCTTCCAGTTCCTCGACCGCGAAGAACTTCTCATAGGGGCGCTCCAGCCGCGTCACCTCGACATCCGCGCGGGTCCGGGGCGAGGATATCGCGGTCGGGCGATGCCGCGTCTCCGCCGCGACCCGCGCCTGCGCACGGGCGCGGATGATGGGGAAGCGGCGGGCGACCTCTTGTGCGGTTTCCCGGCCATAGGCGCGCATCACTTCCGCCGCCGCGATCAGGGTCAGTGGCCCCCATGTCCCGGCCCAATCGTTCAGGGCCCATGGCGCACCGGGATGCCACGGCGAATTGCCCGGCAAATAGACCTGCGCAGGTTCGGGGCCGTCCGGCCCCTCGGGGTGAATATCGACAAGGTCATAGGCAAAGGCGCCCTCGTAGAAATCGAGCCGCGCCACATCCTCGGCGCTCAGATCCCGCGCCAGACACCCCTCGGCCACCTCGCCCCCGGCCGGGATCATCATCGGAAAGCTCTCGCCCTTGGCCCAGACAACCCGATGGCCCGGTAAACTGGCCGGGATCAGGTCGAGCGGACGCCCAAGGACGCATTCCAGCAAAGGCTGGAACCGCAAGGTTCCATAGAAAAACAGAGTCGTCATGAAATCAGGTCAGCTCCAAACCCGGTTGATCAGCGACGTCAGCGCGCCGCCGATGACACCGCCCACCATAAGGACGATGAGACAATTGGTGGCCGTCAGAACCGATATCCCGTATTCAAGAAAAAGGTTGAGCGCGGCAATCACCGCTTCGCCCGGCTGGTCGTATTGCAGCCGGGTCGAACGGTAGAACATTTCGTAAAGACCAAAGGCGAAGATCGCCCAAAAGGCAATCTGCACCGACGTGCGCAGCCCGGTTCCGCTGGCCAAGGCCACCCCCTGATGCGCGTTGCCGCCCATCACCGTCCAGCCCTGTATCAAACCGATCCCGGCCACCGCCGGCGCCAGCCAGAACCGCGACAGACCGGGCGGCAACGTCTGGATCGCATAGGCCTCGGCCGCCGCATAGCCCACGGCGGCAAAGAACAGCGCGGCGAAAAGCTTGGCGGCGGTTGGCATGGTCTCAGCCCCGTCTTGTCACGGAAATCTGCGTTACATCAGTATTTCCGCACTCGAAGCTTGCAGCGCAAGAGGTCAGGTAAAAATTCCACATCCGGCGAAAGCGATCGTCAAAGCCTTGCGCGGCCACGTCGTCCCATCGTTCGTTGAAGGTTTGGTGCCAGCGGCGCAGTGTCTGGCTGTAGCTGCGGCCGAATTCATGGCTGCCGGTCAAGGCCAGTCCAGCGCGCTCGACCTGCTCTCGCAGAACGCTTGGGCATGGCAACATCCCGCCCGGAAAGATGTATTTCTGTATAAAATCAACGCCCTTGCGATAGATTGTCCAGCGCGCGTCCTGCACGGTGATGATTTGCAACGCCGCCACCCGGCCCGGTTTCAGACGGTCGCGCAGGGTGTCAAAGAAGGTGGGCCAGTATTTTTCGCCAACGGCCTCGAACATCTCGATCGAGGCGACGCCGTCGAACTGGCCACGAATGTCACGGTAATCCTGTAGGCGGATATCTACGAGGTCCGACAGCCCCTGTCGTGCCATCCGCTCAACCGCGTAATCGTGCTGCTCTTTCGAGATGGTGACGCCTGTCACCCGGCATCCACGCTCTTTCGCGGCATATTCGGCAAAGCCGCCCCAGCCACAGCCGATTTCCAGAACGTGCTCGCCCGGCCCTGCGCCGATCTTGTCGGCCAATGCCGCGTATTTCATCCGCTGCGCGGTCTCCATCGGTTCCTGCCCGGTGTCAAAGAGGGCCGAGGAATAGGTCATGCTGTCGTCAAGCCAAAGCCCGTAGAACGCATTGCCAAGGTCATAGTGATGCGAAATGTTCTTCTTCGCCTGCCGTCGGGAATTGCCCTGCAACCAAAAGCGCATCCGCTCATAGGCGCGCACAACCGCCATCCCGAGGAAGCCGTCATAGACCTCGTCATTGTCGGAATGCACTGCATCCATCAGCGCCTGCAGGTCGGGGGTTGACCAACCGCCTTCCAGATAGGCATCGCAAAAGCCAAGGTCGCCCTCGCGGATCAGGCGGGCGAAAATGTCGGGGTCGTGAACCGCGATCAACCCGACAGGGCCGGGATTGGGCCCCTCAGCGCGAAACACCCGCCCGTCCCCGAGCTGAAACTCGATCCGCCCGTTTTTCAGCCCCTTGCTGATCTGTTCGAACACCTGCACGAAATAGCGCGGCAGACCGGTTTGCCCGGTCGTGTCGGTCAATGCTTGCATCCCCGTCCCCTTGGTTCTTTGTCCCATCTTGGGCGGCAAGCCCCGGTTTTGGCAAGACTTTCTCAGCGTTTCACCGTTTCATAGGCCGCGAGCGCCTGTTTGCGCCCTTCGCCAAGCTCGATCATGGGGCTGGGGCGGTCCTGCAAATCCCAACTCAGCGGGATCGCCTGCCTGAATGCCTCGGCCCCGGTGCTGTAGAGCCAATGGGTCCGGTAACGCGCCTTGGGGTCGAATTTCTCGGCCTGCGTTTCGGGGTTGAAAATACGAAAGAACGGCGCCGCATCCGGCCCCGACCCAGCCACCCATTGCCAACCCATGGCGTTCGAAGCCGGGTCCCAGTCGGTCAGGGTGTCGGCGAACCACTGCATTCCAACCTGCCAATGGACCAGCAGATGCTTGGTGAGATAAGAGGCCACCAGCATACGCGCGCGGTTGTGCATGCGGCCCGTAACGTAAAGCTCACGCATGGCCGCGTCGATCACCTCGACCCCGGTTTGCCCTTGTTTCCAACGCTCGGCCCGCGCGCCATCGCCTTGCCACGGGAAGGCGTCCCAGTCTTCACGCCAGTTTCGGGACATGATTTCGGGCGTGTGGTACATCAGATGGTAGGCGAATTCGCGCCAGACCACTTCCTTGAGGAAATGACCGGCCCCCTTGCCGCCCCCGGCCTCTTGCGCGGCACAGCCTGCGTGCCAGCATTGGCGGGGAGAAATTTCGCCGTAGGTCAGCGGTTCCGACAGGCCCGAGGTCGCGTCGAGGTCCAGACGGTCGCGGTCGTCCTTGTAGGCGGCGACCCGCGTGTCGAGGAACCAATCGAGCCGTTTGCGCGCGGCCTCTTCCCCAAGCAACTCATGCGCGGCCACGACCGACGCCCCGCGCCGCATCGGGGCGGCAAGGTGCCATTCCTCCAGGGCCTCGCTTCTGGGCCATGTGTCGGGAAAGATCAGCCTTGGCACGGGCAATGGGCGCGCCACGTTGCAATGCTCGACCGCGCGCCAGAACGGGGAATAGACCCTGTAGGGGCCGCCGGTCTTGGTTTCGACCGTCCACGGTTCAAAGATCAGGTGGCTGTTGAAGCTTTCGACCGCGATCCCGTCCGCCTTCAGGGCCGATTTGATCCGGGCGTCGCGCGCGCGCGCCTCTGGATCGTAAAGCCGGTTCCAAACGACGCGCTTTGCCCCTGTCTCGGCAAGCAGCGCGCGCAAAACCTCCAACGCGTCACCCGTCCGCAGGATCACCCGTCCGCCCCGCCTGGTCAGCGTTTCACTGAATGTTCCAACCGCCCGGCCCCATCGAAAGGCCGGGGCCGCGCCGAGGGAGCGGACACTGCCGTCGCGGATCACCACGGGAATGACCGGTGCCCCCGCGCAATCGCTGAGCGCCGGGTTGTCAGCCAGCCGAAAGTCCCGGCGCATCCAGTAGAGTGTTGGGCTCGTGCTCATGTCCCTGCCTTTCGCCTGCGTCCGGCGTCAGCTAGGCCGGGCGGCGGTGCCGTCAACCGCCGATGCGCGCCAAAACCGACCGGGCCGCGCGCAGGCCCGGCGCCTCGCCATCTTTGCCAAGACGATCCATCGTCACCGCCATGGCTTGAGCCTGCGCAGCGCGGGCGGCCCGATCGGTTAGCAGCCGCTCGACCTCTGGCGCGATTGTCTCGGGCGTGCAGGCGGGGCCAAGCCGTTCCGGCACAGCCCGCGTCTCGGACACCAGATTGACCAGCGTTACCGTGTCGATCCGCATCTTGCGCCGCATGATCGACCATGTAATCCGGTTCATGTCGTAGCTGATCACCATCGGCGTGCCGGTCGCAGCCAATTCCAATGACACGGTGCCCGAGGCCGCCAAGGCCACGTCCGCGGCCTTGAAGGCCGCGCGTTTTTCGACGGCGAACCCATCGGTGATCTCGGTCGGGTCCAGCACGACCGGGGCCACCGGCCAATCCGCGATCTGCGCGCGCAAAGCCTCGGCCACATGGGGCACCGTCGGCAGCACCGCGCGCAGGCCCGGCAGGCGGTCGGCCAGCCGCGACAGAACCTCGCCAAAGATCGGCGCAAGGCGCCCCACTTCGCTGCGCCGCGATCCGGGCAACAGCAGCAAGAGCGGCGCGTTCGGGGCAATCCCGTGCCGGGCGCGGAACGCCGCGGCCTCGTCCGTTGTTGCCACAGGCTCGCTCACCACCGGGTGGCCCACGAAATCGCAGGTCATGCCAGCGGCTTCCATATAGGGCGGCTCGAACGGCAACAGGGCCAGCACATGGTCGATATGGCGGGCCATCTTTTCCGCCCGTTGTGGCCGCCATGCCCAAACCGACGGCGCAACGTAGTGGATGGTCAGCACCTCGGGCGCCGCGGCCTTGACCTGCTTGGCGACGCGCAGGCAGAAATCAGGGCTGTCGATGGTGATCAACGCATCCGGGCGCATGGCAACCACCGCCTCTGCCACCCGCCGCTTCAGCGCAAAGAGATGGCGCAGCTTGGGCACCACCTCGGCCAGCCCCATGACTGACAGCTCTTCCATGGGGAACAGGCTCTCCAGGCCCTCGGCCTGCATCATCGGACCGCCGACGCCGTGAAACCGCGCATCGGGGCAGAGCACCTTGAGCCCAGCCATCAGCGCAGCGCCAAGCCGGTCGCCCGAGGGTTCCCCGGCAATGAGAAAGAAATTCACGAGGCCGCCCAGAGGGCCAGACCCGAGGCTTCGCAGGCCCCGATCACGCCCTCTTGATCCAGCACCAGAACCGACCCTGCGGCGATTTCGACCCCGGATAGGCCAGCCTCTGCGGCCTTCATCACCGTGGCGGGGCCGATCGCGGGCGTGTCCATGCGCAGGTCTTGCCCCGGCTTGGGCCGCTTGACCAGAACGCCACCCGAAGCCGGCAGGGACGCCCCGACGAACCGCAGCATGGCGTCGGTGCCTTGCAGGGTTTCGATCCCGATCACCTGCCCCTTTGCCGCAACCGCCGCCTGCCCGACATCGAGCGGCCCAAGCACGTCGAGCACCGCCCGCGCCCGCGCCGCATCCGCGCGTTGCGCATCGCCCGGAGTGCCGAACACGGCACCCTCGGTCATGGCGAGGTCGGGGCGCAGGTCGAGCGCGCCAACCACGCGGAACCCGGCCTCTTCGAAAATCGCCGCCACCGTGCGCAACAAGGCGTCGTCACCCTGCCCCATCGCCGCCGCAACGCGCGGCATCAGGGTCATGGTCTCGGGGTCCATCAGCGAGGGGTCGAAGGCCGGTCGGCCAATGGCCCCGGCAAAGGCCACGTCCTGCACCCCGGCATCGCGTAACGCGGCGAAGAGTGCACCGAACTGCTCGAACCTTGCCACGATTTCGGGCGCGTCTAGCGGATCGGACTCGACCCCCTGCATCCGCACCACATGGGCCGGTCCCGACTGCAACAGCAGTCCCGGCAGCGCCCCTGCGCCTGCGATGATCGCCCGTGCCATGGTCTTTTACCTCGGTGTCAGGAACGACCGGTCGCTGTCGCCCATGATGAAATCGACGATCGCGCGCACATGGGCTGAGTCCGGGTTGTCCTCGGACAGCCGCCGCGCGCGATCCATGAAGGTACCTTCGCCCTGCGCCAGATGCTGAAACGCCGCGCGCAGGGCGGTGATTTCGCCGCGATCCACGCCGCGCCGCTTGAGCCCGACAAGGTTAAGCCCGTCCAATTCGCCGCGCGGCCCCTGAACCAGGCCGTGGGGGATCACGTCATTCGTGACCATGCTGAGCGCGCCGATGATGGCCCCCTGCCCGATCCGGACGAATTGATGAATCCCGCACAGCCCGCCGATGATCACGTCATCCTCGATGATGCAATGGCCCGCAACAGCCGCCGAGTTGACGACAATCACGCGATCCCCGATCTGCGCGTCATGAGCGATATGGCACCCAGCCATGAACAGCCCGTCATCCCCGATGCGGGTGACGCCACCGCCGCCCTCGGTGCCGCAATTCATCGTCACTGTCTCGCGGATGCGGTTTCTCTTGCCGATCACCAAACACGACTTCTCGCCCCGGAACTTGAGATCCTGCGGGATTTCCCCGATCACCGAGAAGGGAAACACAACGGTTTCTTCCCCGATCTCGGTCCGGCCGGTCACAACGACATGGGACTTCAGTTCCACCCCTCGGTGCATCACGACCTCGGGGCCGACCACGGTAAACGGACCGACCCGGCAATCCGGGCCGATCACCGCCCCGTCCTCGATCAAGGCCGAGGCGTGAATCTCGGCGCTGGAATCAATGGCCATCGGGTTTACTCCTCGGCGGGCAGATCCATCATGGCGGTGAACTCGGCCTCGCAGGCCAGCTCGCCCTCCACTTCGGCGCGGCCCGAGAATTTCCAGACCTTGCCGCCGGGTTTGCCCCGGGTCACGGTCACGTGCAACTCCAGCACATCACCGGGGCCGACCTTGCGGCGGAACTTCGCCTTTTCGATATTCATGAAGTAGACGAGAAAGTCCTTGTCCGCGAGATCGGCGGACACGCCCACCATCACTGCCGCGGCCTGCGCCATCGCCTCGATGATCGTGACACCCGGCATGATCGGCACACCTGGGAAGTGGCCCTGAAAATGCGGCTCGTTCATGGTCACGTTCTTGATGCCGACCGCGCTTTTGAACGGCACGATATCGCGCACCTTGTCGACCAACAGGAACGGATAGCGGTGCGGGATAATCCGCTGGATCAGGTCGATATCGGCGGTGGTGGGGGTCTCAGCCGTCATGGGCAGCGGTCCTTCTTGCATCTTGTTGGGCGGGTGGTAGCAACTCGGCCCCGACCCGGCAAGCGGCGTCGCCGCCTTACTGCTCGGGCGCGGTATCCGCCCGCAACTGATCGAGGATCGGCTGCTCACCGCCATCGCCCAGCTCCCGATTGATCCGGGCCAACGCCCGATCGGTGATATCGGCACCTTCCGCAAGGTAGATCACCGCCCGCGAATCCAGAACCGCCGCCGCCCCCTGATCGCGCAACAGATCGCGCAGGATCGGCGTGGTCAGTTGAACGAAGCGCCGTTCGGCGGCATCGGCCAAGGCGTTCAACTCGCGCAGGCGTTCGTCCTGCGTGGTGCGGATGTCTTCCACCCGCGCATCGAAGGCATCTGCCAGCGGTTGGAATTCCTCGGCGCTCATCTCGCTGCGTTGCTGGGTCAGTTGCTGCTCTTCCTCCAGCAAGCGCGCCTCGATATCGCGGTTTTCCTGCGCCAGATCGGTTGACGCGGTTTCCAGTTCGGCCTGCACCCGCTGACCATAAAGCGACTCTGAAAACAGGCGGTCCTGATTCAGCACCACCACGGGCGGGCCGTCGATGGTGCCGAAGGACAAGGGCTGCGCACCCGCACCGCCGCCTGTCATGGCCAAGGCCAGACAAACGGCGGCGAGATACGGAAACATGCGCATGGGTTGGGATCAGAACCGGGCTTCGACAGTGAAATCGAACATCCGCGTCCGGTCATAGCTTTGCGATTGAAGAACATGGGTAAAGTTGAACCGCAGCGGCCCGATCTGGGTATCCCAGAACAGCGAGAAGCCGACCGACTGGCGCCAATGCAGCGAGTCGTCCACAGTGCCGCCGCTGCCGGCCACGTCATCCAGCCCCCAGACGGTGCCGATGTCATAGAACAGGCCACCGGTCATGCCATATTCCTCGGGCAGACCAAGCGGGAAGCCGGTTTCGAACCGGGCCGCCACGTAGTAATTGCCGCCAAGTGCATCGGTGGTGCCCGCCGTGGTATCCCGCGGCCCGACCCCGTTGCTTTCAAACCCGCGCAACTGCCGGGTCGAAAGGCTGAAACGATCAGCCTGGCGGCTGTTGCCTGACAACATGCTCAGCGCGCCGCCTTCCAGCGTCGCCCGCAAGGACACCTCTTCGCGCATGATCGAGGTTTCACCGATGATGCTGGCCGAAGAGCGGACATACTGGGTATCGCCACCGACCCCGGCAAAATCCTGACCGAAGGCGAACTCGACCCCGGCATTCGGGTTCAGGCCCGTGCCGATGGTGCTGTAGCGATAGACATAACCAACCGACGATGTGATCGCCGTGCCTGCTTCGCGCTGCAGGATCGCGGACGACGTTGCCGGCACGTCGAAGATTTCGTCCTGCGACAGGCTGTAGCGCAGCGTCAGGCGCCCATTCTCGCTGATCGGAAAGGTCAAGCGCGGGGAAATGCCGATATTGCGGGTGTTGTAGGTTGCGTTGTTCTGGTTCGAGGTCGCGTAATAGGCCGATAGCCCGAACTCGAGATCCCGCCCCAGCAGCGCCGGTTCAGCGAACCCGAACGAGAAGGTGCGCGTATCCTGAGACGTGTCGAGCGAGAAGTTCAGCGATTGCCCCCGACCAAGGAAATTCCGTTCGGAGAAGTTGATCGCAAGGCCCACGCCGGTATCGGTCGCATAGTTCACCCCGAAGCCGAGCGAGCCGGTCGGTTGTTCTTCGACATTCACGTCCACGACGACCTGATCGTTGGCACTGCCGGGGCGCGCCTCGACCTGCACGTCCGAGAAATACTGAAGGGCGCGGATGCGTTCGGCGCTCTGGCGAATTTCGCGCGGGTCCAGCGGATCGCCCTCCGCCGACCGGAACTGGCGGCGGATCACACGGTCGAGCGTGGTGGCGTTGCCTTCGATGTCGATGCGTTCCACGAACACCCGCTCGCCACGCGAGATGACAAACTCGATATCAAGGGTCAGATCTTCATCGTTGCGTGTCACGCGCGGTTCGATCCGGACAAACCGCTGACCCTGCGCAGAGGCAAGGTTTTCCATCCGGGTGATGGTGTTGTCTACCAGACGCGGCGAATAGGTAACGCCGGGCCGGATACGGATCGTATCCTGATATTCATCTGCGTCGATCGTGTTGATCTCGCTCACCGTGGTGATCTGGCCGAAGGAATAGCTCTGGCCTTCACGGATGTTGAAGGTGATGAAATAGGCATCGCGGCCACGGGCCAACTCGGGCGTCACGCTTTGGATGGCGAAATCAATATAGCCCCGGTCGCGGTAGAAGTCCGTCAGCAGTTGTTGGTCATAGGCAACGCGGTCAGCGACAAACGTGTCGCGGCTGATGATCTGACGGAAAATCCCCGCCTGCGTGCTTTCCAGCACCCGGCGCAGGCGGCGGTCGGAATAGGCGCGGTTGCCGACGAACGCGATGCTCTCTGTCTCGACCACGCGGCTCTCGGTCACTTCAAAGACCAGATCGACGCGGTTGGCGTCGCGGCGGATGATTTGCGGGGTCACGGTCGCGGCCAGGCGCCCTTGCTGCCGATAGGCATCGGTCAGCGCAGCGGCATCCTGTTCGGCCTGCGAGGGCGAATAGACGCGGCGCGGCTGCGAGGTGACCAGCGGCATCAGCGCATCGTCGTCCAGGCGGCGGTTGCCTTCGATATTGATGCGGTTGATCGTCGGATACTCGCGCACGACCGCAACCAGCCGGTTTCCGCGCGGTTGCAGGTCCACCTCTTCGAACAGGCCGGAATTTTGCAGCCGCTGATAGGCGTCGTTCAGGTCGGCGGCGGAAATCGGCGTGCCGGGTTCCAACGCCAGAAAGGCCAGAACGGTGGCCGGATCAACGCGTTCATTTCCCTCGACCGAGAAGGACGAGAAGCTGTAGGTCTGCGCGTTGGCGCTGGCAGGCACCAGAATCACAGAGGCCAAAAGCACCGCAAAAACGGCGGAAAACCTTCTGAAAGGCCTTATAAAACACGCAATAGCAGCCATAGTCTCCGCCCCGCCAAGTATCACATCCCTCGGAAGCTCTACCTTGGGGAACCGGCCTTGTCAAAACGCCAGACGATGCCGCGCTCGGGGAATTTCCAAGCGTGACAAAAGACAGACAATCCCACGACCCGAAGGTCGCAGGATTGCTGGTGCAGGGGCTGCCACCCCGCAGTCAGAAAATGTCAGGAGGATCCGGAGCGGATCAGTTGCCCACGACGCTGACCAGCCAACCGGCCAGCGTCAGCGCGCCGACGATGGTAAGAGGCACCAGAAAGCGGTCGATATTGAACTCGACGAACAGACTGACACCGCGATAGCTTTCATTGATCATCTTCATGGGTCTTGCCTTTGGTTTTCAGGGGGGTCTCACCCCGATGACCAAGGTTTCGCCCGGAAATGGGGCGCGAATTTGTCCTCACAGCGACGGTTTTGCGGAAACCTGCCCTTTTGGACAGGTTCCCCAAGCATCACGGGCAGAAGAGGTCGTTGGTCAGGGCAAACAGCATCAACCCCAGAATCAACGTTAGACCAACGGTCATGAACAGGCGCATGACCTTGTCCGACGGCGGCTTGCCTGCAACCGCCTCGTAGGCGTGAAACACAAGGTGACCGCCATCCAGCACCGGGATCGGGAAAAGGTTGAGCAACCCGACAGCAGTGGACAGAACCGCGATGAACCAGAAGAAGCTGTCAAAGCCCTGGCTGGCCGCCGCGCCCGAGGTTTCGGCGATGCCGATCGGACCTTGCAGGTTGCAACTGGAAATCGCGCCGGTGATCATGTGCCACAACCCAGACAGCGATGTCTGCACCACGTTCAGCACGGTGGTAACCCCACCCATCAGCGCCTCGCCGGGGCCAACGCGGATGATGTCTGGGCTGAAGAACAACCCGCCCGTCACACCGATCAGCCAGCGCGTCTCGAACCCGCCCTCGGGCGAAGGCAGATCCATGCGACGAGGCGATAGCGGGATGTCCAGCATCTCGCCGTCGCGCCAGACCGACAGCATCAGCTCATTGCCACCAGAGGCTTCGACAGCGGTGCGCAATTGCTCGAACGCATGGACAGGCATTCCGTCGATGGCGGTGATCACGTCGCCTTGGCGAAGCCCTGCATCCATCGCCGCGGACCGCGGCGTCACGCTTTCGACAACCGGAATCAGGGGGAAATTCGCCTGCATCTGACGCGCCGAACCGTCGCGCACGATATCATAGGTCAACGCCGGCGCCGGGGGCAGCGTCCGCCCGAGGTTGAACACATCCGACAGCGTTTCCACCGCCTCGCCCTCGATCGCAGTGATGCGGTCGCCCGGCTGCAAAAGCTGCATCTCGGCGGGCATCGGACGCACGGCGCCCACAACCGGCTCGTTCGAGGCCTGCCCGGTGAACAGCATCACGGCACCGAACACCAGAATCGACAGGATGAAGTTGAACACCGGCCCCGCCGCGACAGTTGCAGCCCGCGCCCACAGGGGCGCCCCGTGCATCGAGCGCCGCCGTTCCGCAGGGTCCATCGAGTCGACCGCGTCGCCATCCTTGCCCGAGGCCGCGTCGGCATCGCCCAGGAACTTCACGTAGCCGCCAAAGGGCAGCGCGGCCAATTGCCAGCGGGTGCCGTGCCGGTCCACCCGGCTCAACAATACCGGGCCGAATCCGAGAGAGAACACCTCGGCGTGAATGCCGGACCAACGCCCCACGATGTAGTGGCCGTATTCGTGGATAGCGACGATGATCGACAGTGCCACCACAAAGGCCAGTAGGGTAAAGGCGAAACCTCCAAAGGAGGGGATAAGCTCGGTCACGCGGTCTGCTCCTGTCGCTGTTTGGCCAATTCACTGGCTCTGGTTCTTGCCAGATGGTCGGTTTGCAGCACTGTCTCAAGACTGTCTATGGCATCGGTAAGGCGAATTTCGCGCGATAGGGCGTCGAGCGTGGCGTCAACCAGCCCGGCCATATCGGTAAAGCGGATTGTCCCGGCAAGGAATTCGTCAAGCGCGACCTCTTTCGCGGCATTGAACACGGCCCCGGCGCGGCCCCGTGTCGCCATCACGTCGCGCGCCAGCCGCAGCGCCGGAAACCGAACTTCATCAGGCGCGCGGAACTCCAGCGTGGCGATGCGGGCAAGGTCGATGCGCTCGACCGGCAGGTGGCGGCGCTCGGGCCAGTGCAGGGCATAGCCGATGGCGTGGCGCATGTCGGGCGCGCCCAGATGGGCGATCAGCGCACCGTCGCTGAACCCCACCAGCGCATGGACGATGCTTTGCGGGTGGATCACCGCCTCAATCTTGTCGGGCGCAATGCCAAAGAATTCGCGGGTCTCGATCAATTCCAGCGCCTTGTTGAACATCGAGGCGGAATCGATGGTGATCCGCTGCCCCATGTCCCAGTTCGGATGCGCGCAGGCATCGGTCACGGTCGCTTCGGCCAGTTTCTCCAGCGGCCAATCGCGCAGCGCACCGCCCGAAGCGGTGATGATCACGCGCTCGACCGCGCTCATGTCTTCGCCGACAAGCCCTTGGAAAACGGCGGAATGTTCGCTGTCCACCGGCAGAATGCACGCGCCGTGGGCCTGTGCCTCTGCCATCAGCAGAGGTCCGGCAGTGACAAGGCTTTCCTTGTTGGCCAGTGCCAGCGTGCGCCCGTGGCGCAACGCGTGAAAGCCCGGAGCCAGCCCCGCCGCGCCGACGATGGCCGACATTGTCCAGTCGGCGGGCCGGTCAGCGGCCTCGATCAGCGCCTGGTCCCCCGCCGCCACCGCAACGCCCGAACCGGCAAGCGCCGCGCGCAGGTCGTCCAGCCGGTCATCGAAACAGGTCACGGCAACCTCGGCCCCGAATTCGCGCGCATCGCGGGCCAGTTGATCGACATTGGCCCCGCCCGTCAGGGCCACCACGCGATAGGCCGCGCGGTCACGCCGGATCAGGTCGAGCGTGTTCTGCCCGATCGACCCCGTCGCCCCGAAAATGCTGACACTCCGCGTCACGCGAATACTCCGACACATGCCATTACGATGGTGCCAAGCGCAGCGGCCCCCGCCATCGCGTCGAACCGGTCCAGCACACCGCCATGACCGGGAATGAGGGCCGAGGAATCCTTGACCCCGACCCGCCGCTTGATCGCGCTTTCCGCGATATCGCCCATCTGGGCGGCCAAGGCCAGCAACGGCGCCACCAGCAGGACCATCAGCGGCTCCCACCCCAACAAAGCATAGGCCACAGCCGCCCCGGCGATCCAGCCCGCGACAGTGCCCGACCATGTCTTCTTGGGGCTGATGCGGGGCCAGAATTTCGGCCCGCCCAGCAATCGCCCCGCGAAATAGCCGGCGATGTCACTGGCGACAACGACGCCGACCAGAAACAGCACGAAAATCAGGCCATGCATGACACGCAGGTAGAACATTCCCGAAACGGCAAACAGAAACAGAGCCCCGTAGGCGACGAACACCCAGCGTTGATTTTCAGGCACGGACTGAACCCCGCCCCACAGCCCAAGGCCAATCAGCGGTACGATCCACGGTGTCAGGTAAATCCCGTCGTAAAAGCCTTCGCCCAGCATGAACGCGAGGATCTGCGCCACGCAGACACACAAAACCGCGCCGGCCGCAAGACCGCCCGCCATGCGCGGGGTCTGCCCGCCCAGCATTCGGTGCAATTCCCAAATCCCGAGGCCCGCCAGCACGATCAACCCGGCCATCAAGGCAAAGCCGCCGACGTAGAGCAGGCCAAAGCCCGCAACGGCAAGCAGCACGCCCCAGATCAGGCGCGGCCCCAGATCGCCCCATGTGCCGCCGCCACTCATGCCTTGACGGCACCGAACCGGCGATCACGCTGGCCGAAGCGGGACAAGACCTTGCGGAACTCTTCTTCGGTGAAATCAGGCCAGAGCGTGTCGATGAATTCATACTCGGCATAGGCCGATTGCCAGAGCAGGAAGTTGGAAATCCGCGCCTCTCCGCTGGTGCGGATCACCAGATCCGGGTCCGGCAAATAGCAGGTATCAAGGTAACGCGGCAGCGTTTCATCGTCGATGTCGGCGGGCCGCAACTTGCCCGTCGCCACATCCTGCGCCAACCGCTTGGTCGCACGGGCCACCTCGTCGCGGCTGCCATAGTTCAGCGCGATGGTCAGGTTGACGCCGGTATTTTCGGCGGTCAGCAGTTCGAGATTGTCCATCAGGTCTTGCAGCCGTGGCTCCAGCCGCACCCGGTCGCCGATGAAGCGAACCCGGACGTTCTTGAGGTGCAGTTCCTGCGCCTTGGCCGAGATGAAACGTTTGAACAGCCGCATCAGACCCGCCACTTCGGTTTGGGTCCGTTTCCAGTTCTCCGTCGAAAAGGCAAAGATCGTCAGGTATTTGACACCGAGCGGCGTGCAGGCCTCGACGATTTCCTCGACCCGGCGGGCACCGGCGTGGTGCCCGACCAGACGGGGCCGCCCCCGAAGCTTGGCCCATCTGCCATTCCCGTCCATGATGATCGCCACATGGCGCGGGGTGCTGGGTTGGTCCTTCGGGGCCATGAGCGCTCCCACTATCGAGCCACGCAGGTCTCAGACCTGCATGATCTCTTCCTGTTTCGTGGACAGCGAGTCATCGACCTTGCCGATATGGGTGTCGGTCAGGTCTTGCACCTCGGATTCCCACAGCTTCTGGTCGTCTTCCGACATGCCCGCCGCCTTGGCCTTCTTGATCTGGTCCATGCCGTCCCGGCGCACGTTGCGAATGGCGACGCGGGCGTGTTCGGCATAATGCGCGGCGACCTTGGTCAGTTCCTTGCGGCGTTCCTCGTTCAACTCGGGGATCGGCAGCATGATGATGGTGCCGTTAAGCTGCGGGTTGATGCCGAGGCCGCTTTCGCGGATTGCCTTTTCGACCTTGCCGACAAGGCCCTTGTCCCACACGTTGATGGTGACCATGCGCGGCTCAGGCACGTTCACGGTGCCCACCTGGTTGATCGGTGTCATCTGGCCATAGGCCTCGACCTGCACCGGTTCCAGCATGGAGGCCGATGCGCGGCCCGTGCGCAACGAGGCGAATTCCGTCCTCAGCGACGCCAGCGCGCCCTCCATCCGGCGTTGCAGATCGTCCAGATCAATCTCGATATCGTCCTCGGCCATGCCCGTTACACTCCGTCAGGTCTTGCTGGTTTGCATGTGTGTCTAGCGCGTTCATTGCACCTTTGTATAGGTGCCTTCCCCGGCCAGAATGCCTTTGAACCCACCCGGCTCGTCGAGGCTGAAGACGATGATCGGCATATCGTTCTCTCGCGCAAGGGCGATGGCCGACGCATCCATGACGCCAAGATGCTGTGCCAGCACGTCGTCATAAGAGACTGTGTCATAGCGCACCGCGTCGTCGTATTTCACCGGGTCCTTGTCGTAGACACCGTCGACCTTGGTGCCCTTGAAGATCGCTTCGCAGTTCATCTCGTTGGCACGCAAGGTGGCGGCGGTATCGGTGGTGAAGTAGGGGTTGCCGGTGCCGGCGGCGAAGATCACGACGCGCTTTTTCTCAAGGTGGCGCACGGCGCGGCGGCGAATGTAGGGCTCGCAGACCTGATCCATCGGGATGGCGCTGATCACGCGGGTGTGGATGCCCAGCTTTTCCAGCGCGCCCTGCATGGCGAGCGCATTCATCACCGTGGCCAGCATCCCCATGTAATCGGCCGTGGCCCGTTCCATCCCCTGCGCCGAGCCTTGCAGCCCACGGAAGATGTTGCCGCCGCCGATCACCATGCAGATCTCGACCCCCATGTCATGAACGGTCCTCACCTCTTGCGCGATCCGTTCCACGGTTGGTGGGTTCAGGCCGTAGCCCGCATCTCCCATCAGCGCCTCGCCGGAAATCTTGAGCATGACGCGGGAATAAGTCGGGGCGGGGGCGGTGTCGTCGGCCATTGGGAATCCTTGAGCTCTTGATATTGGCGGGGGCTTTTGCGGCCCGGCGCAACATGGCCTAAATAGCCCACAGGTTCAACGGCCAATCCCGCACCAGAGGGATCGGGTCCAACACATCTTGACCGGGCGGTAAGCCATTGTTCGACATAGACTCCCTATCTTCAGACCTGCCGATTCTGATCGTCGGCCCGACGGCATCGGGCAAAACCGCTTTGGCCATCGAGATCGCCACGCGCCACGGCGGCCGGATCGTCAACGCCGACGCGCTGCAAGTCTATGACGGCTGGCGGGTTCTGACCGCCCGCCCGTCGCCCGAAGAGGAGGCCGCCGCGCCCCATGCGCTGTTTGGCCATGTGCCCTTTGATGCCGACTATTCCACCGGCCATTGGCTGCGCGATGTGCGGCCGCTGCTGGCGGACGGCCCCCGCCCGATCGTCGTCGGTGGCACCGGACTCTATTTCGCCGCCCTGACGGAAGGGCTGGCCGAGATCCCGCCCACCCCGCCAGAGGTGCGCGCCGAAGCCGATGCGATGGACCCCGCCGAGATGTTGGCGATCCTGGACACAGAAGACACCGCGATTGCCGCGCGGATCGACCGGCAGAACCCGATGCGCATCCAGCGCGCGTGGGAGGTGCTGCGCGCCACAGGTCGGCCGCTATCGGCATGGCAGGCGGACACCCCGGCGCCCACCCTGCCCCTGTCGGCCTGCCAACCGCTCCTGCTTGACGCCGACCGTGACTGGCTGGCCGAGCGCATCGCCCGCCGCTTTGACCTGATGCTGGAGGGTGGCGCGCTTGACGAAGCGCGCGCCCTCGCACCCCATTGGTCCCGCGCCAAGGGCGCGACCAAGGCCATCGGCGGGCCGGACCTGATCGCCGTGGTGCAGGGCAGGATGGCCCTCGACGCTGCGCGCGAAGCCGCCATCATCGCCACGCGCCAATACGCCAAACGTCAGCGCACATGGTTCCGCGCCAGGATGAAAGCATGGCAGCCGATCCCCTTGCCCTGACCCGGTTTGCCCCTGACCAGACACCGGGTCAGGCACCGGGCGCGATACCCGGTGTGGATTCCCCCCGCGTGATGGCAAAGCCCTGTCTTCCCACGCCGCCCGCCAGCCACTATCGTCGCCCTCATGTCCGAGTCCTACACCGTCACATCGCTGGCCAAACTGCGCAGCATCGCCGCCTGGCGCCACGCGACATTGCATTCGCTGCCGCGGCCACAGCTTTTCTGGTTCACCCGTGGCCAAGGACGGTTTTCCATCGGGGCGGTCACCCGCGGTTACGGCCCCCATACAGCCATCTACGTGCCCTCTCGCACGCTGTTGTCCTACGAATTGTCGCCGCAGGCGCAGGGCATCCTGCTGACGCTTCCGCTGGACCCGACCCTCGACCTGCCGCTGGTGCCGTTTCACATCCGGGTCAGCCATGTCGAGGCACAATCGGTCTTCTCGGCCTATGTCGACATGATCGAGCGCGAACTGGCCGCGCGGGCCCCTGCACGCGACCAGGCCCTGCGCGCCCATGGGCTGCTGGTCTCGGTCTGGATCGCGCGACAACTCGCGCAGCAGGATGGCACGATCCTGCGCGACCGGACCCATGTTCTGGCCGAAAAATACGCCCGCCTCGTGGAAGCTGATTATGCCTCGGGCGCGGGGGTGGCGGATTATGCCGGCCGGCTGGGGGTCACGGCGACGCATCTGTCGCGTATCTGCCGCGACGCCTCGGGGCGTCCGGCGCTTGCCATCTTGCAGGAACGCATCCTGCACGAGGCCTGTCGCCTGCTGGTCGATACCGACATGTCCGCCCGCGACATCGCGGCGGCGCTCGGCTTCTCTTCCCCGGCCTATTTCACACGCGCCTTTTCGAAAATGGCCGGGCGCACCCCGTCTGAATTCCGAAAATTACCGCCGCTGCGGCAGAGTCTGACCAGCCAATAGCCGCCCGCCATCGTGTTGACGCCACGTTCACGACAAAGCCGAATCACAAGGCCATGTCGCTTTTGGGCAATCAACATGTCGCTATCTGACAAAAAAACCCTTCCCCGCACCATTGACGCAACGCCGGGTTTGGTGCCGTAATGCGACGGAACGGTGTGGGGATGTCACCGGTCGCCCCTTGGGACATTACCACCGCGCTCCCCACCCGCGAAAAACGATAAATGTGTCACAGGGAGACTAGAATGACGCAATCCACCAAAACCTTCCTCACCACGCATCCCGCAGCGGAGATGTATGCAGAGGAATACAAACAAGGCCAGCTGAGCCGCCGCGAGTTCATGACCCGTGCGACCGCTCTCGGCGTCGGTGCCGCTGCTGCCTATTCGATGATCGGTATCACCCCGGCACAGGCCGACAGCCACATGGCCACCCCCGCCATGGGTGGCACGCTGCGCATCCAGCAACGTATTCTCGCCGGCAAGGACCCGCGCTCCTATGACTGGTCGGAGCTGGGCAACATGACCCGCGGCATCACCGAGTATCTCGTCGAATACAACCGCGACGGTTCGTTCTCGGGCCAGCTGCTGGAAAGCTGGGAAGCCAACGCCGACGCCACGGAATACACCCTGCACCTGCGTCAGGGCGTCAAGTGGAACAACGGCGATGACTTCACCGCCGAGGACGTGGCCGCGAACTTTACCGGCTGGTGCGACTCGACCGTGGAAGGCAACTCGATGGCCACCCGCATGGGCGACCTCGTCGATCCCGACACCGGTCTGGCCCGCGAAGGGGCCATCGAGGTCGTCGACGATCACACCGTGCGCCTGAACCTGCCCACGGCCGACATCACCATCATCGCCGGCATCGCGGACTATCCGTCGGCTGTGCAACACCGCGACTATATCGGCCAGGATCCGGTTCAGCACGGTGTCGGTACCGGCGCCTATCGCATCGTGAATCACGAAGTGGGCGTGACCGCCACGCTGGAGCGCAACTCCGACCACGACTACTGGGGCAATGCCTATCT
This sequence comes from Nioella nitratireducens, assembly GCF_001879715.1. Classification (GTDB taxonomy): domain Bacteria; phylum Pseudomonadota; class Alphaproteobacteria; order Rhodobacterales; family Rhodobacteraceae; genus Nioella; species Nioella nitratireducens. Next base: position 43,905 of record NZ_MNBW01000017.1, read on the forward strand.
CGACCGTGTGGAATTCGTTGACCTCGGCACCGATCCGGCCGCTTGGGTCGCAGGCGCGGAAGCCGGCGAATTCGACATGACCTACGAGACCACCGGTGATTTCATCGACATCTTCACCGCCATCGGCTGGGAAACCTCGGAAACCACCACCGCGGCGACGCTGGTCATTCGTATGAACCAGAACAACCCGCCCTATGACGACGCCCGCGTGCGCCGGGCCGTCAACATGGCGGTGGACCGCTCGGTCGTTCTGGAACTGGGCTATGCCGGCCGCGGCACCGTGGCCGAGCACCACCATGTGTGCCCGATCCACCCGGAATACGCAGAACGTCCGCCGGTTGTCGAAGACAAGGCCGCCGCGCTCGCGCTGCTGGAAGAATCCGGCAACGCCGATCACGTGTTCGAAATCGTGTCGCTTGACGCGGGCTTCGAGCGGGACTCGACCGATGCACTGGCTGCGCAGCTTCGTGATGCCGGCTTCAACGTCGAACGCCGCGTGATCCCGGGCTCGACCTTCTGGAACGACTGGGTGAACTATCCGTTCTCGTCGACCACCTGGAACCACCGCGAACTGGGTGTCATGGTGCTGAACCTGGCCTACAAGTCGGGGGTTCCGTGGAACGAGACCGGCTATGCCAACCCCGAGTATGACGCGCTGCTGTCGCAGGCCAACGGCATCCAGGACGCCGATGAACGCCGGGTGGTGATGGAGCAGATCGAACAGATCATGCAAGACGACGCAGTGGTCAACCAGTCTTACTGGCGCTCGCTCTACCGCAACCACGTGTCCGGCCTCGTGAATGCGGGGATGCATCCCAAGTTCGAGATCAACATCCACCATCTCGGTTGGGCCTGATCTTGAAAAAGGGGGCGGCGCTGCAAAGGCGCCGCCCTTTTTGCCCCTAGCGACATGATCGGCCAAAGGCCGACTGTCCCCCCAACGGTTCATCAAAGAAACCGGCCAAACCGCCACAGGCGGCACCAGCGACAGGGATACACATGGGACTCTTCATATTACGACGCATCGGAGTGATGCTTTTGACCGCGTTCTGCCTCACGCTCGTGGTTTTCTTCCTCACCAACCTCGCTCCCAACCTCGAAAAGCTCGCCAAGACCCAAGGCAATGCGCGGATGACCGATGCGGAAGTCACGCAGTGGCTGGAAAACCGGGGCTACACGCGACCGCTTCTGGTGCGCTACGGCGAATGGCTGGGTGTTGTGCCGGGCTGGACCCGGACCGATGCTGCCGACACTGTCACCGGACGCTGCATTGATCCGGGAATGTCCGCCGAGGAGGCCCCCACGTTCTGTGGCGTCCTTCAGGGGGATCTGGGCTTTTCCACCGTATCCGACGACGACGTGTCGAACGTTCTGGGCGGGCGCTTGGCGCTGACCGGGTGGCTGATGCTGATTTCCTTCGCGGTCATGGTGCCCTCGGCGCTGGTCATCGGCGTGCTGGCCGGGATGAGAGAGGGCAGTCGTCTCGACCGGACCCTGTCGACCATCTCGATCACCTCGACGGCGACGCCGGAATATGTATCGGGGGTGATCTTCATCATCATCTTCGCGTCCTCAACGGCGGGGCTGTCGCCATGGCTGGCCGAAAACGGCTGGATCGAGGGGCGCACGCTGTTCCTCGGGTCGGCCCGCTCGGCGATGGAGGACATCACCATCTGGAACTTCACTCTGCCGGTCATGACCATTGCCCTCTACGGCATGGGGTATATCGCCCGGATGACCCGCGCCTCGATGGCCGAGGTCATGACGGCGCAGTATATTCGCACCGCGCGCCTCAAGGGGGTGAAATTCCGCAACATCGTTCTCAAGCATGCCCTTCGAAATGCGCTGATCGCGCCCTTTACCGTCATCATGCTGCAAATCCCGTGGCTGCTGACCGGGGTGGTGATCACCGAGACGCTCTTCAATTACAACGGCTTCGGCTGGACGCTGGTGCAGGCCGCCTCGAACAACGATATCGAGATGCTTCTGTCCTGTTCCGTCGTTGCCGTCATCGTGGTTCTGCTGACGCAGCTGATTTCGGATATCGGCTATGTCTACCTGAACCCGCGCATTCGTATTTCGTAAGGGAGGACAAGAGATGGAACCGCTTACCTGGTCCGGGTCTCTGGGCCCTTACCTCAACCCGATCCTGCTGATCGCCGTCGGCGTCTTCGCCCTTGGCTTCGTGCTCAACTTCGCGATGACCCTTGTCGGCCTGCGTCAGGCCGAGCCGATCGTGAACCCCGACCACACGATTTCCTATCGCATGGGACCGGTGGATATGGCCCTTGCGCTGATGCGCTACGCTGTCTTTGCGGTGCTGGCGGTCTGCGTGATCTATATCCTCGGGGGCATCCTGCAACCCAGCATGGAGGCCAAGGGCATCATCGGCGGCGTTGCGGCGCAATACATGCCGGTCTGGATCGCGCTTGTCGTCACCTATGTCGTGTCGATCCGCTTCAAGCGGCGGCTTGGCCTGTATGGCAAGCTCTTCGACAACCTCGTCGGCATGATCGGCTTCGGCCTGGTCATGTTCTGGGTCTACACCGCGATTTTCGCTCCGATGATTGCGACTTATGGCCCGCTCGACGTGGCGGCGTCGCTGCGTAACGCTCCGCCGGGATCTCTGGTGCCCGGCGCCAGCGCTGACGGGGCCTTCCCCTACTATCTGCTCGGCGGTGATGCCGGTGCGCGGGACGTGTTCAGCCGGATGGTAATGGGCGCGCGCGAGGTGCTGACCATTGCCCCCTTCGCCACGCTCTTTGCCTTCATGGTAGGGATTACCCTTGGCCTGCCCGCGGGCTATATCGGGGGCCGGTTCGACACGCTGATCACCTTCCTCGCCAACCTCGTTCTGGCGTTCCCGGTGATCTTGCTGTTCTACCTGCTGGTGACACCCGAGATCGTCGAAGCCGGGGTGCCGGTCTATATGGCCTCGGTCCTGTTCATCCTGCCCATCATCTTCCTGTGGGTGCTGCTCTATTCCCGCTATCGGGCGCAGCCGCATATCATCAAATGGGTGGCGATCCCGATCACGGTCTTCCTGTTGCTGATCTATCTGGGCACGGTCTTCCGCTTTGATCCGATCGTGTGGTTCGCCACGTCCTTCATCGGCTATCTCAACCAAGGCAACCCGGTGTCGGAATGGATGACCTCGACCCGCGAGGCCTATGAGCCGCTGATCGGCATCCCGATCGACGGGAACCTGCTGATCGTCTTCGTGTCGGTGGTCTTCGTGAACAGTCCCACGGTGTTCCGTATCGTTCGGGGCCTCGTGCTCGACATCAAGACGCGGGACTATGTGGCAGCAGCCCAGACCCGTGGCGAAGGGCCGTGGTACATCATGCTGTGGGAAATCCTTCCCAACGCTCGCGGGCCGTTGATCGTCGATTTCTGCCTGCGGATCGGCTACACCACCATCCTTCTGGGGACCTTGGGCTTCTTCGGCCTCGGGGTGAACCCGGAAAGCCCGAACTGGGGCTCGACAATCAACGAGGGGCGGCGTCTGCTGACGGTCTATCCGCACCCGCCGTTGCCCCCCGCGCTGGCTCTGATGACGCTGGTGCTCGGCCTCAACCTGCTGGCCGACGGCCTGCGAGAGGAAAGCCTGAAAGACTGATGATCGGGCCGCGCCCTGCCCTGTGGCCGGGCGCGGCCCCTCGAACCGGAACAAGGATAATGCGGAAGGACACATACGGCGGCATGTCGGACAAGACCGGGCACCAGACGTGCCACTTGCCCCCCGCATGCGCCGTCCTATCCGCCCCCAACGGGAGAAAGTGAATGGCTGACCGCGAGGCATATGACGGCCCCATCCTCGAAATCGAGAACCTCTCGATTTCCTTCTTCACCCGCCTGCGCGAAATCCCCGCGGTGATGGACTTTTCCACCACCGTGATGCCCGGCGAGGCCATGGGCCTTGTGGGGGAATCGGGCTGCGGGAAATCCACGGTGGCGCTTGGCGTCATGCAAGACCTTGGCGTGAACGGACGCATCGTTGGCGGCTCGATCAAGTTCAAGGGCCGCAACCTGAACGAGATGAGCCGAGAGGAACTGGCCAAGATCCGTGGCAAGGAAATCGCCATGATCTACCAGGAACCCATGGCCTCGCTGAACCCGGCGATGCGGATCGGCAAACAGTTGATGGAAGTGCCGATGATCCACGAAGGCGTATCAGAGAAGGAGGCCTACCAACGCGCGCTGGAAGTGGTCACCGACGTACGCCTGCCCGACCCGGAGCGGATGCTGAGCGCCTTTCCGCACCAGCTTTCGGGGGGGCAGCAACAGCGGATCGTGATCGCCCTGGCGTTGATGGCGAACCCCTCGCTCCTGATCCTGGACGAGCCGACGACAGCGCTTGACGTGACCGTCGAGGCCGCCGTTGTGGAACTGGTCAAGGATCTGGGCAAGAAATACGGCACTTCCATGCTGTTCATCTCGCATAACCTCGGCCTGATCCTTGAAACCTGCGACCGGTTGTGCGTGATGTATTCCGGCGAGGCGGTAGAAACCGGGTCCATCGAGGACGTGTTCGACAAGATGCGCCATCCTTATACGCAGGCGCTGTTCCGCTCGATCCCGCTGCCGGGGGCTGACAAGAACAGCCGCCCGCTGGTCGCCATTCCCGGCAATTTCCCCCTGCCCCACGAACGTCCGCGCGGGTGTAACTTCGGCCCGCGGTGCGACTATTTCGAAGGCGGGCGCTGCGATGCCGCCGACATTCGGATGGATGCCATCGAGGGCGACGATCGCCACGATTCGCGCTGCCTGAAGTTCCGAGAAATCGACTGGAATGCGCCAATCGCTGCAGCCATTGAAACCAAGAAGGCCGAGATTGGAGAGGTGGTCATCAAGGTCGACAACCTCAAGAAATACTACGAAGTCGCGGCAAGCGCCCTGTTCAGTCACGGCGAAACCAAGGTGGTGAAAGCCAACGAGTCGCTCAGCTTCGAGGCGCGCGAATCCGAGACATTGGCCATCGTGGGCGAATCCGGCTGCGGCAAGTCCACGCTGGCCAAGGTGCTGATGGGTCTGGAAACCGCAACCGACGGCCATGTGGTGCTGGACAACAAGGGCATTGAATCGGTGCCCATCCAGGAACGCGACACCAGCACCGTGTCCTCGATCCAGATGGTTTTCCAGAACCCGTTCGATACGCTCAACCCTTCGATGGCCGTGGGGCGACAGATCATCCGGGCGCTGGAAGTCTTCAAGATCGGCAAGAACGAGGCCGCGCGACGCCAGCGGATGCTTGAACTGCTCGACCTTGTGAAGCTGCCGCGTGCCTTTGCCGACCGAATGCCCCGGCAATTGTCGGGCGGCCAGAAACAGCGGGTCGGGATCGCGCGGGCCTTTGCAGGCGGTGCGCGGATCGTTGTGGCGGACGAACCTGTCTCGGCGCTCGATGTCAGCGTGCAGGCCGCCGTGACGGACCTGTTGATGGAAATCCAGCGCAACGAGAAGACGACGCTGCTGTTCATCAGCCACGACCTGTCCATCGTTCGCTATCTCTCGGACCGGGTGATGGTGATGTATCTGGGCCACGTGGTGGAAATCGGCTCGACCGATCAGGTCTTCAGCCCGCCCTACCACCCCTATACCGAGGCGCTTCTGTCGGCGGTTCCGATCGCCGATACCTCGGTGGAGAAGGAACATATCGTTCTGGAGGGTGACATTCCCTCGGCGATGAACCCGCCCCCGGGCTGCCCATTCCAGACGCGGTGCCGCTGGAAGAAGGATGTGCCAGGCGGCCTGTGCGACACCGAGGTGCCGCCGATGAAGACGCTGGACAGTGGGCACCAGATCAAGTGTCACCTTGCCGACGATATTCTCGCCCGCATGACCCCGGTCATCAAGGTCGCGGCAGAGTAGGCGCAGCCGCCATCACAATGCCGGGAAGGCCCCCCAATCGGGGGGCTTTTCCTTTGCGAGAGCGGCGCGGCTCTGACAGCGTGGCGGCATGAGCGATCTTCTCAACCTCATCGGACGCGCCCTGATCGCGCTCTTGTTTCTTGGCGGCGCGGTGCAGAAACTGACCGACCCCGCCCCGGTGCAGGCGATGGTCGCATCTATTGGCCTGCCGGTCTGGTTGGTTTGGCCAGTGGCGCTGTTCAACGCGTTGGCTGTTGTGGGCCTGCTCCTTGGCCCGCGCGTGCAGCTTTGGGCCGTGGCGTTGGCGGGCTATTGCCTGTTCACCAGCTATTTTCACTGGCAAATGCGGGCCGACCCGTGGCAAGTGACGATCATGGTCAAGAACTGGTCCATCGCAGGCGGTCTGCTGATCTTGGCCGCGCAGGGGCCGGGGCGGTTCGCTATTGGCGGCCGCGAAAAAAGGGGGCCCTTGGGCCCCCTCTTGAGTTTCGCTGTTCAGGCTCAAAATTGAACTGCCCGATTTTGCTTTATGCCTGTGGCCTGAACCGCGTCAGGGGCGAGCGCACCCGCCCCGTGTTTCAGACCCGCGCGCCGGGGCATGGCGCACGGGCCCGATCTTGTCAGCTACACCCGGATGTCCCGCCGCAGGTGTTGCACTTCATGCAGGTGCCGTTGCGCACCAGCGTGTAGTTGCCGCATTCTCCGCAGGCCTCGCCCTCGTAGCCCTGCATCCGCGCCTTGGTGCGGGCATCCATGCTGACGGTGCCCGATGCCATGGCAGTTGTCGTCGTCGAGGTCGTTTTTACGGTTTCCAGCGTCGCCACCGCCTCGCCGGTTTGGGCATGGCGCGCAGTGATCGCCTGTCCCCCGCCTTGCAGCACCACCAGATCCTGCGGCACCCGCTTGCGAAGGTAGCCGGTCGAGCTGATCTGCTTGAGCACCTCGATGGGCGATGAGGCGCGGCTTTCCGGCACTTCCTCGAAGTTGCGCACCCCCTCTTCCTGTCCGCGGCCCAGATCGTCGAAGCTTGCCCCTTCGGGCTTCACATGGGCCAGATCGGTGCGGTCGAGGTAGGACACCGCCAGTTCGCGGAAGATGTAGTCGAGGATCGAGGTGGCGTTCTTGATGCTGTCATTGCCCTGCACCATCCCCGCCGGTTCGAACTTGGTGAAGGTGAAGGCATCGACGAATTCCTCCAGCGGCACACCGTATTGCAGGCCCACGGACACGGCGATGGCGAAATTGTTCATCATCGCGCGGAAGCCGGCACCTTCCTTGTGCATGTCGATGAAGATCTCGCCAAGCGACCCGTCCTGGTATTCGCCAGTCCGCAGATACACCTTGTGGCCCCCCACGACCGCCTTTTGGGTATAGCCCTTGCGGCGCTCCGGCATCTTTTCGCGGTGGCTGCGGATGATTTCCTTGACCACCACCTTTTCGATGATCTTCTCGGCCAGAACCGTGGCCTTTTCCTGCGGCGTGCCGGATTCCAGCGCTTCTGCCGCTTCGTCGTCATCCTCGACAAGCGCGGCGGCCAGCGGCTGCGACAGCTTGGACCCGTCGCGGTAAAGCGCATTGGCCTTGACCCCGAGGGACCACGACAGTTCATACGCCTTCTGGCAATCCTCGATGGTCGCATCGTTGGGCATGTTGATCGTCTTGGAGATCGCCCCCGAAATGAAGCTCTGCGCGGCGGCCATCATGGTGATGTGGCTGTTCACGGAGAGGAAGCGCTTGCCCTTCTTGCCGCAGGGATTGGCGCAATCGAAGATGTGGTAGTGCTCCTCTTTCAGATGAGGGGCGTTCTCCAAGGTCATGGTCCCGCAGACATGGTCGTTGGCGGCCTCGATATCGGCTTTCGAAAAGCCGAAATGGCGCAGCATGTCGAAGGTGGGGTCGTTCAACTTGGCCGCGGGAATGCCGAGCACCTTGGTGCAGAACTCTTCCCCGAGGGTCCATTGATTGAAGACGAAGCGGATGTCGAAGGCCGACGGCAGTGCCGCTTCGACCTTTTCGATTTCCCGGTCGCCAAAGCCGTGGCCGCGCAGCGCGGTATGATTGATGCCGGGCGCGTTGCCGAGCGTGCCGTGACCGACCGCGTGCGAGGTGATTTCCTCGATCTCGGCGGACCCGTAGCCGAGCTTTTCCAGCGCCGCGGGTACCGACTGGTTGATGATCTTGAAATAGCCGCCACCGGCCAGTTTCTTGAATTTGACCAACGCGAAATCGGGTTCGATCCCAGTCGTGTCGCAGTCCATCACCAGACCGATGGTGCCCGTCGGTGCAATCACCGACACCTGTGCGTTGCGGTAGCCGTACTTTTCACCCAGCTCCAACGCCTCGTCCCAGCATTGCTCGGCCAGTGCAATGAGGGTCTGGTCGGGGCAGTTGCCATGATCGAGCGGCACCGGTTTCACGGCCAGACCCTCATACCCCTCCGACGCGCCTTGGGCTGCGCGGCGGTGGTTGCGGATCACGCGCAGCATGTGCTCGCGGTTCTTTTCGTATTTGGCGAAGGCACCAAGTTCACCGGCGATTTCGGCCGACGTGGCATAGGACACGCCGGTCAGGATCGCGGTCAGCGCGCCACAAAGCGCCCGGCCTTCGTCCGAGTCGTAACCGTGGCCCATGTTCATCAGGAGGCCACCGATATTGGCGTATCCCAGCCCGAGCGTGCGGAAATCGTAGGACAGTTGCGCGATTTCCTTGGACGGGAATTGCGCCATCATCACCGAGATTTCCAGCGTCAGCGTCCACAGGCGGGTGGCGTGCATGTAGCTTTCCGCGTCGAACTTGCCATCGGTGTAGAAGGTCAGCAGGTTCATCGAGGCAAGGTTGCAGGCCGTGTCATCGAGGAACATGTATTCCGAGCACGGGTTCGATCCCCGGATCGCGCCATCTTCGGGGCAGGTGTGCCACGCGTTGACGGTGTCGTGGAACTGGATACCCGGATCGGCGCAGGCCCATGCGGCATGACCGATGGTATCCCACAGCTCGCGCGCCTTGACGGTCTTGGCAACCTTGCCGTCGGTGCGATTGATCAGTTCCCAATCGGCATCCTTTTCGACGGCGTAGAGGAATGCGTCGGTCACGCGGATCGAGTTGTTCGAGTTCTGGCCAGACACCGAGTTATAGGCTTCGCTGTCCCAATCGGTGTTGTAGGTCGGGAACTCGATCGCGGTGTGGCCCTGCTTCGCGTAGTCCAGCACCCGCTTGATGTAAGTCTCGGGGATCGCGTATTTTTTGGCGCTGCGAATGGCGGATTTCAGACCGGCATTCTTGGCGGGATCGACCGCATCCTCCAGCATACCGTCCCACGCCGCGATGGCGGCGAAGATGTTGTTCAACTCGCGCTCATGCATCTTCGAGCCGGCCACGATCGAGGCGACCTTCTGCTCTTCAACCACCTTCCAGTTGATGAACTCCTCGATATCGGGGTGATCGGCATCGACGATCACCATCTTGGCCGCGCGGCGCGTGGTGCCGCCTGACTTGATCGCGCCCGCGGCCCGGTCGCCGATCTTGAGGAAGCCCATCAGGCCCGATGACTTGCCGCCCCCCGACAGCTTCTCGCCCTCGGCACGCAGGGAGGAGAAATTGGTGCCGGTGCCCGAGCCGTATTTGAACAGCCGCGCCTCGCGAACCCAAAGGTCCATGATGCCGCCCTCGTTCACCAGATCGTCTTCGACCGACTGGATGAAACAGGCGTGCGGCTGCGGATGCTCGTAGGACGAGGTGGATTTGGTCAGTTTGCCGGTCTTGTGATCGACGTAATGGTGCCCCTGTGCCGGGCCGTCGATGCCATAGGCCCAATGCAGGCCGGTGTTGAACCATTGCGGGCTGTTGGGCGCCGCCATCTGGCGGGCCAGCATCAACTGCATCTCGTCGAAATAGGCGCGGGCGTCGGAGTCGTCGGAGAAGTATCCGCCCTTCCAGCCCCAGTAGGCCCACGCCCCTGCCAGACGGCGGAACACCTGCTTGGCCGAGGTTTCGCCGCCGAAGCGTTCGTCCTCGGGCAGATCCTTCAACGCGGTTTCATCGGGCACATGGCGCCACAAGAAGGCAGGGACGCCCTTTTCCTTCACTGGCTTCAGAATCGCGGCCACACCGGCCTTGCGAAAGTATTTCTGCGCCAACACGTCAGACGCGACCTGGCTCCAGCCCACGGGCACTTCCGCGTTGTCGAGCTTGAAAACGGTCGTGCCGTCGGGGTTGCGAATTTCCGACGACGTCAGGGTGAATTCCAGCCCTGCATAGGTTTCCTGGTCTGCCTTGGTGAACCGGCGTTCGATCTTCATGCCTCACGTCCCTATTGATGTGCGACGTGCCAGCGTGTCCCCGCTCTTGTCGCGATGTGTCCCTTCAATACCGGACAAACACGCCCCCTTGACCGGACCCGCCCAGAGGTCGCGGACTGGCCGATGACTCGACCGGTACAAGAGAATGAAATCCGTCTGCCCTGCGCCGAGCCCACTACATTTAGTGGCCATATCCCGGAGCATCTACAAGGTGACGTATCCAGGCCTAGGAGGTCAACGGCTTTTTTTTACCGGAATGTCACAAAAAAGCCTTGCATCCATGACGCCCACGTTTCGGCGGGTCGCCGTGTTGATTCATCCCCAGCCAGTGGAAAACCAAAATCTCCAAAGGCTGCGGGAGGATAGCAGTGTCACTTGATCGAACACGCCAATAGCCTGTGTATATCCAAGGCCTAGCTGCACCAACGATTGATCCACTAGATATTGTGGGGGCGATGCATTCCGGCGGCCCGGCGGCCCTCAGATGATGCGAATCTGACGCGTGGAGTCAAAGCCGCCCAAGCGCCGCCGCCACCCAGATCGCCGCTTGGCTTGCCTTGCCCTGCCGATGCAGGCCGAGCGCTTGAAAGCTGCGCAGCCGGGACACCACATTTTGTGTGCGCATCGCCGCAAACCGGTCGAGGGCGGCGCGATTTTCGGGCGTCAGCCGATGGTCCGAGGCCCGCAAGGCCCGTGTGTTCTGATCCACCCATCCCGCCAGATCGCCCGCCACCACCTGCCGCATCCGCAAGGCCGAGGCCCGCCAGCCGCGATTGGCGCCGAACAGGTTTTCCCCGTGTTGGCGATAAAGCAGCGTCGGGCGTTCCTCCCGGATCACCCGGCCTCCGACGCCCGCGATCAATTGATAAAGCCACCAGTCATGGGTCACCGGGCCGCCCGCCGTCAGCGCCTCTTGCGCGGCGGAGCGCGCCAGCCGGGCTGCCGCCGGGTTAAGCAACATGGTATTTCCGCCCGCGATGCTCTGCACAAGGGCATTGGAAAAAGAGGGCGGGCGCAGGAATTGCGGCGAATGGCGCGGCGCGCTCAGATCCTCGTTCACGACCCAGGTTGCCGAGCCGAAAAGCGCCGGTTCCTCGACCGGCCCCCGCGACAACGCCGACTGCCCCAATTGCAACCGGTCCGGCAGCCAGACGTCGTCCTGATCTGACAGGGCCACCCATTCCACCGACTCGGGCAGATTGGCCAGCAAAGTCAGGAAATTCACCGCAACCCCCTGCCCCGGCCCCGCCACCACCGACACGGCGCGATCTTCGGTGGCCTGCGTTTCGGCAAAGGCCGTCAGAATGTCGCGGCTGCCATCCGTCGAGCCGTCGTCGCCCACCACCAGATCCCATCCGGTCAGGGTCTGGCGGGTGAAACTGGCCAACTGATCGGGAAGAAACCGTGCGCCATTATATAGCCCCATAAGGATCGTCACGCGCCCGGGGCGTGTCTTGGCAATCTGAGAGGCATCAGCAGGCATGGCATCGCTTCGGCAACGGCGTATTGCGCCTACCTGCCCCGCCAGCCCGCGAGAGGCAAGCAGTCAGTGCCAAAATGGTCGGGGCGGCGAGATTCGAACTCACGACCTTCTGTACCCAAAACAGACGCGCTACCAGGCTGCGCTACGCCCCGACTGGCGCTTCTCCTATCGCGGGAACGCGACCTTGAAAAGCCCGTTTCGCACCTTGCCTAGTCGCAAGGCCATGCCGCGATATCAGGGGCGATCACTGGGTGGCGCATTTGCGAGCCGACATCAATGCCGATCTGCTCGGCCATGCCGCCGTTGATTTCCAACACATACTGGATGTCGTTGCCGCCGGGGATCGGTGTTTCATCAAGCGGCACCGCGTTATCGTGCACCCGCCGCACCACCCCGGTCTCGTCCATGAACACCATGTCGAGCGGGATCAACGTATTGCGCATCCAGAAGGCGACCCGCTGCGGTGTCTCGTAAACGAACAGCATTCCCGCGGCGGGCGACATCTGTTCCCGGTTCATCAGGCCCGTGGCCCGTTCCTGCGGATCATCCGCGATCTCGACGCGAAACCGGGCCGTGCCCCAATCGCCGCGCAATTCAAGGCGCGAGTCCGAGCAGGCCGCATTGGCGGCCCCCGCGAACACAGTTGCCACCAAAGCCAGATGCAAGACGCGCATCCTAGTCCTCCTGAACATAATCCCACGCACGCACTTCGGCGGCCATCTGGCCGCGCGGCCCTTCCACGACCCGCAGGCACACTGCCTCGCCGGGTTGCAGATCGGCAAGCCCGAACCGGCGCAGCACCTCCATGTGCACGAACACATCCTCAGAATGCCCGAACACATTGGCAAAGCCAAAACCTTTTGCCTTGTCGAACCATTTGACGCGGGCCGCCAGATACGGCGTGCCTTCGGGAATCTCGATGTCCATTCCGTCGGGCTGCTCGTCATCCTCGATCTCGGGCGGTTCGATCGACAGAACCTCTTGCGCCTGAACGCCCCGCTCGGTCTGCTGAATCGTCACCTGAATACGTGACCTGTCCGCGACCGATCCCTGCCCGAAATTGCGCAGCACATTGGCATGCAGCAGAATGTCTGGCCCGCCCGCATCCGCAATAATGAAGCCAAACCCTTTGACATTGTCAAACCACTTCACGGTGCCTGTCACCACCGTGTCCCCTAGTCGGGCATCTTCTGTCATATTGTCCCCAAATTTCTGCCTTCGGCAGATCTTGTATTCGCCCCTGCGCAAACTTGACCGTTAGTTTTCGGCTGCGCAAGAACATTTAGTTATTATAAAACAAGGACTAGACAGGTATGTCTGGTTTTTTGGAAGAGCCGGATTAAGGAAAGTTAAGCCTAGAATAGGCCATTTGGACAGGTCACTCGCACCGCTCGGGTATCACGGATTCAGGCGGATCACGTCCCACGCCCCGGCAGGGTCCGACCGCGACCAGCGGAACCGATCGTGCAGCCGGAAGGCGCCATCGGCCCAGAACTCGATCTCCAGCGGTGTGATCCGATATCCGCCCCAGAATGGCGGGCGCGGCGGCGTCGTCCCCTTCTGCGCGGTGATCTTGGCGACCTCTGCCATCAGCGCGCTGCGCGACGACAGCGGGCGCGATTGGTCCGAGGCCCAGGCCCCAAGACGGCTTTTGAGCGAGCGTGAGGCGTAGTATTCGTCGGCCTTCTGCCCCTCTTCGCGGCTGACAATGCCCCGCACCCGGATCTGGCGCCTCAGGCTTTTCCAGTGCATCACGAAAGCGGCCTTGCCGGCCTGTTCGATCTCGGTCGCCTTGGCCGATCCATAGTTGGTGTAGAACACGAAGGCCCCGGCCTCGATCTCTTTCAACAGCACCATGCGGCTGTTGGGCAGCCCGTCGGCATCCACCGTGGCCAGCGCGATGGCGTTGGGATCGTTCACTTCGCTCTGTTCCGCCTCGGCCAGCCAGGCCCGGGCCAGGGCAAACGGGTCGTCGCCCGCGAAAATGCCACTTCTGTCGCTCATAGCGTCCTCCAGTCGGTGTTGCGGCACGCTAGCCTCAGCCCCCGGCCCCGTCCAGCGCCCGCGCGCGCCTGCGCGCTTGATGCAGGCGCATCAATGGCCTAAAGGGTCAGCATTCTGGACAAACGCGCCGTTGAGGGGAGATAAGATGGGTTTGATGGCAGGCAAGCGCGGGCTGATCATGGGGCTCGCCAACGATAAATCCATCGCCTGGGGCATTGCCAAGGCGCTTGCCGATCAAGGCGCGGATCTGGCGTTTTCCTATCAGGGCGAGCAGCTTTTGAAACGGGTCAAGCCGCTGGCCGAGCAGATCGGCTGCGATACAATGATCCCTTGCGACGTGACCGACGGCGCCTCGATGGATGCGCTGTTCGACGCACTCAAGGAAAAATGGGGCACGCTGGATTTCGTCGTCCACGCCATCGGCTTTTCCGACAAGTCGGAATTGCGCGGGCGCTATGTCGATACCTCGTCCGACAATTTTCGCATGACCATGGATATCTCGGTCTATTCGTTTACCGCCGTCTGCCAACGCGCCGCCGCGATGATGCCTGCGGGCGGTTCGCTGTTGACGCTGACCTATTACGGCGCGGAACAGGTCATGCCACACTACAACGTCATGGGCGTGGCCAAGGCGGCCCTGGAAGCATCCGTGAAATACATCGCCGAGGATCTGGGCAAGGACGGCATCCGCTGCAACGCGATTTCCGCCGGTCCGATCAAGACGTTGGCCGCCAGCGGCATCGGCGATTTCCGCTATATCATGAAGTGGAACGAGTTGAATTCACCGCTCCGCCGCAACGTGACGCAGGAAGAGGTCGGCAAGGCCGCGCTTTATCTGCTGTCCGATCTGGGCAGCGGCACCACGGGTGAAAACCTGCATGTCGATGCGGGCTATCACGTCGTGGGCATGAAGGCGATAGACGCGCCGGACATGACGCTGGACAAGAAGGAGGGCTAAGGAATGAGCACGCAGCTTCCCCATGAAAAGGGCTTCCACATCTCCTGGGACCAGATCCACCGCGATTCCCGCGCGCTGGCATGGCGGCTGGACAAACACGGCCCTGGCGAGGGCGGCGCATGGCGCGCAGTAGTGGCGATCACGCGGGGCGGCATGGCGCCCGCGATGATCATCGCGCGGGAACTGGACATTCGCACAGTGGATACGATTTCGATCAAATCCTACAACCACCAGACCCAGTCAGAGCCTGTGGTCCTGAGCAAACCGGACGAGGCGCTGATGCGCGACGGCGAAGGCGTTCTGGTCATCGACGATCTGGTCGATAGCGGCAAGACGCTGGAAGTGGTCCGCGCGATGTACCCCAAGGCGCATTTCGCCACCGTGTATGCCAAGCCCAAGGGCGAACCGATGGTGGATACCTTCATCACTGGCGTCAGCCAGGATACCTGGATTTTCTTCCCGTGGGACATGGCGCTGCAATACGTCGAACCCTATCGCGGCACGGATTGAAGCATTTTCCAGGAAATGCTTTCCAAGAGGCCTGACGGAAAAATCTTGCAGAAGATTTTTCCGGGTAGATGGAAGACCTTTCTGGAAAGATTTTCTAGCGCCGAGCGCAGAGTGACTCAGCCAACAGGGCCTTTACCGCATCGCCCGGCACGTCCGCCGTCACAAACGCGGCGCCGATCCCGCGCGCCAGAATAAACCGCAACTGCCCGTCCACCACCTTCTTGTCCTGCCCCATCAGGTCGAGCAGCCCATCGGCATCCGGCAGGTCACCGGGAATGTCGGCTAAGTCCTTCTTCATCCCCATCGCAGCCAGATGTTCGCGCACGCGGCTCGGCTCCTCCTGGCTGACCAGCCCCAGCCGGTAGGACAGCTCAAACGCCAGCGCGCAGCCGATGGCCACGCCCTCGCCATGCAGCAGCCGGTCGGAATAGCCCGTCGCCGCCTCCAGCGCGTGGCAGAACGTATGCCCGAGGTTGAGAAGCGCGCGGTCGCCCTGCTCGGTCTCGTCCCGCTCGACGATATCGGCCTTCATCTGCACCGAGCGGCGCACGGCCTCCAACCGCAGGGCATCGTCGCCCGCGGCCATTGCAGGCCCGTTCACCTCTAGCCATTCGAAGAACGCGGCATCGCCGAGCAGCCCGTATTTCTGCACCTCGCCGTAGCCCGCCAGAAAATCGCGGGGCGTGAGCGTGCCGAGAACGGAAATGTCGGCCAGCACCAGCGAGGGCTGATGAAACGCGCCGATCAGGTTCTTGCCCAGCCCCGAATTGATCCCGGTCTTGCCGCCCACCGAACTGTCGACCTGCGCCAACAGGCTGGTGGGGATCTGAACGAAGCGCACGCCCCGGCGCAGCACGGCAGCGGCAAAACCGGCGAGGTCGCCGATCACGCCGCCGCCGAAGGCCACGACGATATCTTTCCGCTCCACTTTCTGTTCCAGCAGCCACTCCACCGCGCGGGTAAAATGGGGCCAGCTCTTGGTGGATTCGCCCGGCGGCAGCACCAACGCGTCCATCGACACGCCCCCGGCCGCCAACCCGGCCCTCAGTGCCTCCAGATGCAGACCAGCCACCCGTTCTTCGGTCAGCACGAAAACGCGCGGGCGGTTCAGGAGCGGCGTGATTTCGGCACCGGCCCGCGCGATCAAGCCGGGGGCAATGCGCACATCATAGGCACGGTCCTCGAGGGGCACGTGAACGGTGGCTTGGGTCATGCGAGGGTCTCCACTACGTTGGCCTTGGCCAAGTCCTGCAACACGGCATTGGTCGTCTGGTCGATGGACCATTCCGGGCGGGTCTGGACAGTAAACTCGGCCTGTTCATAGGCCGGTGTGCGGGCGATCAACAGGTTTTCCAGCGTCGCCCGCGGATTGGGGGTGCGCAGCAGCGGGCGCGTGTCCTTGTGCTTCACCCGGTTCCAGAGCGTCGCCAGATCGGCCCTGAGCCAGACCACGGCGGCCCTTTCTGCAATGAAGGCGCGATTGTGGGGCGACAGCCACGCCCCGCCGCCGGTCGACAGAATGCAGGGTGGGCCGTCCAGCAGCCGCGCGATCACCTGACTTTCCTTTTCCCGAAAGAACGGCTCACCATAGCGGTCGAAAATCTCGGAGATGGACAGCTTGGAGGCAACCTCGATCTCGGCGTCCGAATCTTCGAACGGCACGCCAAGGCGCGCTGACAAGGCCCGTCCAATCGCGGTTTTTCCGGCCCCCATCATGCCCACCAAAACAATGGTCCGGGTCAGCCGAAGCGTCGATGCTGGCGTGGTTTCGCCCATATCCAAAAAAAACGTCTCCCCAGTGGCGAAATCCCCGTCCAGTTGGCTTATAATGATTTGAAAGCGGCGGCAAACGCCGAAAACCAATGGCAGGTTGAGGACATATGCTGGGGCGCATCTTCCGACTCTTTATATTCTTGGCGCTTTTGGCCCTGATCGGGCTGGTGGGCTATTCCTATTCCGGGCTCTTGCAGCCGCAAACGCGTGAAATCACGCGACCGGTGGAGCTCGATGTGGACTAAGGCGGCCTTCGTGGCCGGGCTTCTGGCCTTTCCGGTTGGCGCGCAAGAGGCCGATGTCGTTGCCCCGCCGCCGCCGTGGCTGTCCGAATCCCTGCTTAGCCCGCATGGCAATATCGCAACGTCGGCCACGCCCGAAGAGATTCGGGTCATGCCCATCGGCGCGGTCAGCCTGGATGCGGTCGGGCTGCTGACGCCCATGCAGACGGGGCTGCCTGCCGATCTCTGGGCGGGGTCGAGCAGCGAAACCCTGGCCAACCTCTTTCGCGCCCAGCCCACCATCGGGCTGCCCGCGATCCAGAACTTTACCCAGATGCTCGCCCTGTCGGAACTGAACCCGCCGCCCGACAGCACGCAAGAGGCGGAATTGTTCCTTGCCCGGCTCGACATGCTACTGTCGCGGGGGGCCATCGACCCGGCCCGCGCGATGATGGAACGCGCCGGGCCGACCGCGCCCCGCGTGTTCCGGCGCTGGTTCGATGTTACGTTGCTGACCGACCAGCCAGACCGCGCCTGCGCGGCGATGCGGGCCAACCCCGATATCGCCCCCTCGTTTCCCGCGCGGATCTTTTGCCTTGCCCGGTCCGGCGACTGGTCGGCCGCCGCCCTGTCGCTGGACACCGGCGAAGCGCTCGGCTTCATCGACACGGCCGAAGCGGACCTGATCGCGCGGTTCCTCGACCCCGGTATTGCCGAAGGCTCGGACCCGTTGCCGCTGGACGTGACCCCGTCGCCCCTGCACTACGTCATGCGCGTGGCGATCGGAGAGCGGCCCGGCGCCAGCCAGTTGCCGTTGGCCTTCGCCCATATCGACCTTGCCGATGTGGCCGGATGGCGGGCGCAACTGGACGCCGCGGAACGGCTGACGCGGGCGGGCGCACTTACCCCGGCGCAATGGCAGTTGATCTACACCAGCCGCGTGCCCTCGGCCTCTGGCGGGGTCTGGGACCGGGTCGATGCGGTGCAACGTCTGGACGTGGCTATTCTGGCCCAAGACCCCGAGGCGGTGGCCGACACCCTGCCCGATGCCTGGGCCGCGATGCAGGAGGCCGAGCTGGAGGTGCCCTTCGCCGAGGTCTATGGCGACCGCCTGATGCGCCAGCCGCTGACCGGCGATCTCGCCCTGTTGGCGCGGCGCGTGGCACTGTTGTCGTCACGCTATGAAACCGTGGCGCAAATGGCGGTGCCGCAGTCGCCCGGCGAACGTTTTCTCTTTGCCATTGCGCGCGGGCAAACAGCCACGCCCGCCCCCGCCGGTGCCTTGCCCCGTTTGATTGCCGACGTGTTTTCCGGCACGTCAGTCCCCGACCGCTATGCCCGCATGATCGGCGAGGATCGGATCGGCGAGGCCCTGTTACGCGCCGCGCTTGTCCTCAGCCGGGACCAACCCGATCTGGATGATCTGCGCGACGCGCTGTCGCTGTTCCGCGCGATGGGGTTGGAAAACACCGCCCGTGAAGCAGCGTTGCAATTACTTGTTCTGGAGCGGCGGGGATGAGCGGCGACTGGATTTCTCCGTTCCTTGATGCGCAAGCGGCCGAACTCAATGCCGCGCGCAACACGCTCTTGGCCTATGGCCGGGACTTGCAGGATTGCGCGGGCTGGCTTGCCGCGCGCGGGCGGGCGTTCGACGATGCCACGCGCGAGGATCTGGAGGCGTACCTGATCCATCTGGACGCGCAGGGCATGGCACGGGCGACGCGGGCGCGGCGGTTGTCCGCTTTGAAGCAGCTTTACCGCTTCGCCTATGAGGAAGGGTTGCGCGCGGACAACCCGGCGATCCAGATCAAGGGGCCGGGGCGGGACAAGAAACTGCCGCAAACGCTGAGCATGGACGAGGTCGAACGACTGCTCGCCGCAGCTGAAAAACAGGGCCGGGGCGCGGGCGACCGCCTTAGAAATTCCTGTTTGATCCAAATGCTTTATGCAACGGGAATGCGGGTGACGGAATTGGTTAGCCTGCCGGTTTCTGCGGCGCGGGGGAACCCGGAATTGCTGTTGATCATGGGCAAGGGCAGCAAGGAGCGGATGGTGCCGCTGTCGCCCCCGGCCCGCGCGGCTTTGATCGCATGGCTGGCGCATCGGGATGTCGAGCAAGAGGTCGCGCGGGTCGAACATGGCACGCCGCCCTCGCGCTTCCTTTTTCCATCGCGGGGCAAGTCGGGGCATCTGACGCGGGTCAGGTTCTTTACGCTTATCAAGGAGATAGCCGTTGCCGCAGGGATTTCCCCCGAGACCGTGACACCGCATACATTGCGCCATGCCTTCGCCACGCACCTGTTGCAGAACGGGGCCGATTTGCGGGCGATCCAGACGCTTCTGGGCCATGCCGATATCGCCACGACCGAGATTTACACGCATGTTCTGGACGAGCGGCTGAAGGCGCTGGTGCTGGACAATCACCCGCTGGCAAAGCCCTGACGCGGCCCGATTTTTGCCCCATGCCAGCCGTACACCCCCGGTACACCCCCTGTGCACCCCCCGTGCATACGAAAGTGCGGTATGAAGGCAGGCATGGAGCGGCTCGACGAGATAAAAACAGGCCACTGGGACGCCATCGTGATCGGCACTGGGATCGGTGGCGGCGTCGCGGGGCGTGCCTTGGCCGAGGCCGGCTGGCGGGTTCTTTTCCTTGAGAAAGGCCGCGCCGGATACCGGGCCGAGGAAACCGGGCTGAACCTCGACATGGGCGACCCGACGGCGCGGGCGATCCGGGGCTATTGGCCCGATCCGATCCGCGTCACGCTGAACGGGCGGGAGCAGAGCTTTTTCGCGCCGCTCGGGGCCGGGGTCGGCGGATCGTCGGTGTTCTACGCCGCCACGCTGGAACGGCCCGAACGCCATGACCTCGACGCCCTGCCCGACCGCCCACACCCCACCGGGGGCTGGCCCGTGAGCTTTGACGACATGCGCCCGTGGTTCGACGCGGCGCAACGCCTGTTTCATGCTCACGGAGAGCCCGATCCGCTGAGCGACGAGCCTTCGCCAGCCTTGACGCCGCCGCCCGCACCGCCGCCGGGGGACGCGCGGATCATGGACAGTTTGCGCGGCAACGGGCTGCATCCTTACCGGCTGCACGCAGCGCTGCGCTATCTGGATGGCTGCGCGGAATGTCTGGGGCGCAAATGTCCGCGCCCTTGCAAAATGGATGGCCGCTCTGCCGGGGTGGAACCGGCGCTGGCCACCGGCAAGGCCACGCTGCTGACCGAAGCCGAGGTCACGCGGCTGGTGCGGGGTCTGGATGGCCGCGTGTCGGTGCGGCTGCGCCATGGCGGGGCCGAACACGAACTGACGGCCGCGCATGTGGTGCTGGCGGCTGGCGCGCTGTCTTCGCCCCGATTGCTGCTGGCCTCGGCCTCTGACAGCGATCCAAGGGGGATCGGTAACGCCCACGACCTTGTGGGGCGCAACCTGATGTTTCACCTCAACGAGATTTTCGCACTCTGGCCCGGAAAGACCGCCGGCGACCACGGACCGACGAAATCCGTGGGGTTCCGCGATTTGTATTTTGCCGAAGGCCAGCGGCTTGGCATGGTGCAGGCCATGGGCATCGACGTGGGTTATGGCGAAATCGTGCATCACTTGCGCCAGCGGGTGGCGCGCAGTTGGCTGGCCCGCGTGCCGGGAGCCGAGGAGTTTACCCGCATTCCAGCGGCAATCGGGGCCAAGGTGATGGGCACCGCCAAGGTCTTTGTAGGGCTGTTGGAGGATTTTCCCTATGCCGAAAACCGGGTGTTGCTGCACCCCGACGCGCAAGGACAGATCGCGCTGGAGTATCGCATCGCGCCCGAGTTGCTGGCGCGGCGGCGGCTGTTTCGGCGGCTGATCCGGCGGGGTTTTCGCGGCACGCGCACGGCCTTTCTGAGCCATGATCCAGAACCGAATTTTGGACATCCTTGCGGGACGTTACGGATGGGAATTGATCCAATGTCTTCAATTGTAACGAGCCATGGGCACTTACATGACGCCCCCAATCTCTGGGTCACCGATGCCTCGGTCTTCCCGACTTCGATGGGGGTCAATCCCAGCCTGACCATTGCCGCCAATGCGCTGCGGGTGGCGGACAACATGACGGGGGACAAATGAGGAACCTTACCGACGGAATTGCGGTTGTCACCGGCGCGGGCGGCGGATTGGGCCGGGCGCTGGCGGCGGACCTGTCTCAATCCATGCAGGTGGCGGGACTGGGCCGGTCGATGGCGGCGCTGGACGAGACCAAGGCGCTGGCCGCGCCGGGGCGGTTCACCGCGATCGAGGCGGATGTGACTGACTTTAGCTCTGTCCGGCAGGCATTTGTAAAGGCATCCGAAATTGGCCCTGTGACAGTGTTGATCAACAACGCCGCGACCTATCCGTGCCGGGACTTTTCGCAGGAAACGGCCGAGAGTTTCATGGACACGGTCGCCACCAATCTCGGCGGGGTCGTCGCCTGCACCCGCGCGGCGCTGGACGGGATGTTACAGACCGGTTTTGGCCGGATCATGACCGTGGCCACCTTTGCCGACATCGCCCCTTTGCCGGGGTCGTCGGCCTATTCGGTCTCGAAGGGGGCGGCGCGGATATTCACCCGCGCGCTGATTGCCGATCTGGGCGACCGGTTTCCGGGGATCGTCATCAATGACTGGATGCCGGGAATGCTGGCCACGCGGATGGGCATTGCCGACGGTCTGGCGCCCGAGCAAGCCGCGACATGGGGGGCCAAGCTGGCGCTGTGGCATGACCCCAGCCTGACCGGCACCACATGGGAAATGGACCGAGAGATTCCGCCACCGCGATCTCTGAAACGGCGGGTCGCGGACCGGGTTCTGATGAAGCCGCGTGTGGCGGCCCGCAAGCTTACCTGAGCCGCCAAGACCGCCACAGATGCCCCGGCAGGTCGCGGAAGGCCATTGCATAGCGCGTTGCCAGCCGTTTGGGGTTGGAGAGCAGCCGCCAAAGCCATTCCATCGCCACGGCCCGCACCCATTTCGGCGCGCGGGTTTGTTGGCCGGACAGAAAATCCAGCCCCGCCCCGATGGAGGCAAAGCCGATCTCGGGCACAACGGCGCGGCCACGGGCGGCGAGGATTTCCTGCTTGGGCGCGCCAAGGGCGAGGAAGCAAAGGCGCACACCCGCATAGCTGAGCCCGAGAAGGATCTGGTCGGCGGCGGCGCTTGCGGGGTCGAACCCCATCGGCGGCGCGACCTTGGACACGATGCGCAGCCCCGGCACCCGCAGGCGCAAGGCGTCCGCCGCGCCGGTCAGGCTGTCTTCGGTGCTGCCGACAAGGCCGAGGGGCACGTTTTCCTCAACAGCCAGACGGCAGAGCGGCAAGATCAGGTCCGAGCCCGGCAGAAGCTCTACCGGCTGGTCCGCCAGCCGCGCGCACCAGACGATGGGGTTGCCGTCGGCGGTGACGAAATCTTGCGCGGCATAGGCGTCACGGAACGGGCCGGGGGTGCGCAGCTTGGTCAGGTGGTCGAGGTTGAGCGTCGCGAGCGCAAAGCCCTGCCCGGCGCGAAACCGCTCGCGCACCTTTTCCTGCAGTTGCGGCCAGCCCGTGACCGTGACCCAGACCCTGTGGTCCCCGGCCTGAAATTCCATACTCGATGCTCCTGCCGCTCGCGCGCACTTTGCCCGAATGCTGCATTGCACAAAAGGGCACGGCGCGGGACAAACTGTTGCCATGCTTTTACGGTGAAACAGGACCGAAAGACAGGCACAGAGCAGGCACAATGACCGGACCCGACCAGATCAATGGCGGCGGCGCCGATGGCGCAGGGCGCGTGGCGCTTGTCGGGGGGGGATTCGTCGCCGATCTTTACATGCGCAGCTTTGCCCTGCATCCCGATGTCGGCGTGATCGGACTGCACGACCGCGACCCGGCGCGGGCCGAAGCATTTTGCGCCCATTGGCGTCTGCCCCGGTTCGACAGCCTTGACGCGCTGACCGACGCGCGCCCCGATCTGGTGCTGAACCTGACCAACCCGGTGTCGCATGCCGAAGTGACGCGGGCCTGCCTGCAAGCGGGGCTGCATGTGTTCAGCGAAAAGCCGATGGTGCTGAGTTTCGATGACGCGCAGGATCTGGTGGTGATGGCCCATGATGCGGGGCTGGAGCTTGGGACTGCGCCTTCCTCGGTTCTGGGCGAGGCGGCGCAGACCGTGGGCAAGGCCCTGCGCGATGGCGTGGCGGGCACGCCCCGGTTGATCTACGCAGAGCTCGATGACGGGTTCATCCCGCAGGCCCCGCTGGAGGCATGGGCCAGCGATTCCGGTGCGCCCTGGCCCTATGAGGATGAGTTTCGCACCGGCTGCACGCTGGAACATGCGGGATACTACCTGAGTTGGCTGATTGCGTTCCTTGGCCCGGTGGCCCGCGTCGTGACGGCCACCGCCGAAACGCTGCCCGACAAGCGCGGCCTGGTCGGCTGTGCGCCGGATTTCTCGGTGGCCGTGGTTCATTTCGCCTCTGGCCCCGTGGCGCGGCTGACCTGTTCGATCACGGCGCCGCATGACCATCGGTTGCGGATCATCGGCGATGCGGGCGTGCTGGAGATGGGCAAGGCATGGGACAATGCCGCCAAGCTGCGCTATCGGCGGCGGCTGCGCATTCGGCGACGGTTGCTGGAACATCCCATTGGCCAGCGGATCAAGCTGGCGGGGCCGACACACCCCAAACTGCCGCGTAAGGGCGCGGCGGCGATGAATTTCGCGCTTGGCCCGGTGGAAATGCTGGACGCGATCAAGGCTGGGCGGCGCTCTCGGCTTGGGGGCGCTTACGCACTGCACCTGACCGAGGTGACGCTGGCCTGCCAGACCGAGGGTGTGCACAAGATGACCACCACCTGCGACGTGATGGAGCCGATGCCATGGGCACGCTGACCCGCATCTGCATCACTGGCGCGGGCAGCGCCGTGGGCCGCGCCGCTGCCGAGGCCGCAATGCAGGCGGGGTTCGAAGTGGTGCTGCATTCTCGCTATGGACACAAGCAAAGCTGGCCCGATGTGCCAGAGGTCTTGCCTGTCGCCTGCCCGCTCGATGCGCCAGAGATGGCCGGGCTGCTGGCAGGCTGCGTGGCGGTGATCCATGTCGCTGGCCGCATGGTCGGCACGGAGGAGCAGTTCCAGAAGGACGTGGTTGCAGACAGCGCCGCGCTGATGCAGGCCGCCGCCGAGGCCGGGCTCACGCGCGTTGTGCTGGCCGGATCGGTGGCGGTCTATCGCGCCGGGCAACCGGGCGGGAATGTGGACGAAGAGAGCCCCGTTGAGGACCGCCCCGACCTGCGCGACGCCTATACGCGGGCAAAACTGGCGCAGGAAGCGGTGATAAGCGAGGCAGCAGATGCCGCCCGGATCGGCCTGAGCATCCTGCGCCTTGGCGCGATCTGGGGGCCGGGGCGGCTGTGGAATGCCCATCTTGGGGTGCGCAAGGGGCCGCTGCTCATTCGCATGGCGCGCGACGGCCAGATTCCGCTGTGCGACATCAATCGCGCCGGCGAGGCGCTGATCGCGGCGCTGCGCGGCCGGCCCGGTGTCTATAATGTTCTGGACGATGACTTACCCGACCGGGTGCGCTTTCTGAATGCGCTCGGGGGGGCTGGCCCGCGCCTTGTGCTGCCGGTCGGTTGGCGGCTGATGGACCGGCTGGCCGGGATGCGCCCCGACCGCCCCGGCCTGTTGCGCCGCCCGACCCTGCGGGCACGGATGATGCCGACGGGCTGGAGCGCGGCCAAGGCGCGCGAGGCGCTGACGCTGCGCCCACAGCTTTCGTTCGAGCAGTTGATGGGCTTGGCCCGGCAACATCGGGGGTGGCCATGAAGATCGCGTATCTGACCGGCGAATATCCCCGCGCCACCGACACGTTCATTCAACGAG
Source organism: Nioella nitratireducens (assembly GCF_001879715.1). Taxonomy (GTDB): domain Bacteria; phylum Pseudomonadota; class Alphaproteobacteria; order Rhodobacterales; family Rhodobacteraceae; genus Nioella; species Nioella nitratireducens. The sequence continues at coordinate 68,899 of NZ_MNBW01000017.1, forward strand.
AGATCGCCGCGCTGCGGGGGCTTGGCTTCGACGTGCTGCCCTGCTCGATCCGCCGCACCGGGGCCGAGCATCTGGTGGGGGATGAACAACGGCAAGAGGCCGCGCGCACCTATCACGTGTTGCCCGCCACGATCCGGCCCCTGCGATTGATCCGGGCCAAGCTGCGGGCGATGGCGCATCCGGGCCGGTTTTTCGCGGCGTTGGCCTTGGCATGGCGCACGGCGCCCAGGGGTATTCGCGGGCGACTCTACAACCTGATCTATTTCGCGGAAGCGATGGTGCTGGCCGATCACCTGCGGGCCGAGGGCGTCACGCATCTGCACAACCATATCGCCAAGAGTTCCTGCACCGTTGCGATGTTGGCCTCATGCCTGACGGGCATTCCCTACAGCTTTACCCTGCACGGGCCCGACATCTTCTTTGCGCCCGAGCATTGGCGGCTGGACGAAAAGATCGCGCGCGCGCGGTTCGTGGCCTGCATCAGCGACTTCTGCCGCTCGCAAGGCATGTTGTGGTCGGACGCCGCGCATTGGGCCAAGCTGAAGATCGTGCATTGCGGGGTCGAGCCGTCACGCTATGCGGCGGGCGCGCGGGATGGCACCAAGCTGTTGTTCGTGGGGCGTCTGGCCAGCGTCAAGGGCGTGCCCGTGTTGCTGGAGGCCTTGGCCAGCGCGCGCGAAACAATGCCCGAGGTATCGTTGACGCTGGTGGGCGACGGCCCGGACCGGGCGGCGTTGGAGGCCGAGGTGCAAACACGCGGCTTGCGCGACGCGGCGCGGTTCGTGGGCTATCAATCACAGGCCGAGGTGGCGGGGCTGCTGGCGTCGCATGATGTGCTGGTGTTGCCCAGCTTTGCCGAAGGGGTGCCGGTCGTTTTGATGGAAGCGATGGCAGCCCGGATGCCGGTGATCGCAACGCAGGTGGGCGGCGTTGGCGAATTGGTGCGCCATGGCGCGACCGGGCTGCTGGTCAGCCCCGGCGATGCTGGCCATCTGTGCGGGGCGATTGTTGAATTGATGGGCAATGCAGAGCGGCGCGAGGCAATGGGCACAGCGGGGCGCGCGACCGTTGAAGCGGCGTTCAACGCACCCACCGAGGCCGCGCGCCTTGCCCGCCTGTTCCGGGCCGGAGCCACCATGCCCCCTGAAAAACGACCGGAGCCAGCGCCATGAGCGACGCCGTCGCCATCATCCTGATCGGTCGCAACGAGGGCCAGCGCCTGATCGGGGCGCTCGACAGCGTCAAGGATCTGGGCGTGCGGGTGGTCTATGTCGACAGCGGCTCGACCGATGACAGCGTGGCCGAGGCCCGCGCCCGCGGTGCCAAGGTGGTCGCGCTCGACATGTCGATCCCGTTTACCGCCGCGCGCGCCCGCAATGCCGGGGTCGAAGCGCTGCGCGAACCGGACGGCCCCCTGCCCGCTTGCCTGCAATTTGTCGATGGCGATTGCGAGTTGGTCAAGGATTGGCTGCCGCGCGCCCTGTCGGCCATGCGGGCCGATCCCAATCTGGGGGTCGTCACCGGCTGGCGCACGGAACTGCACCCCGAAGCCAGCATCTACAACGCCATGTGCCAGCATGAGTGGCACCGCCCGGCGGGGCCGATCACCTCTTGCGGGGGGGATATGCTGGTGCGCAGCAGCGCCTTTGAAACGGCGGGGGGGTTTGACCCCACGGTGATCGCCGCCGAGGATGACGAGTTCTGCCTGCGGGTGCGCGCCGCCGGGTTCAAGCTGTTGCGGCTGCCGCGCGCGATGACACGGCACGACGCCGACATGCACCGCTTTTCGCAATGGTGGAAACGCTCGATCCGCAACGGGCACGGGTTCGCGCAGGTGGGCACGATGCATCCCCCGCATCTGAGCCGGGAACGCCAGCGGGTCTATGTCTTTGGCCTGATGCTGCCCGCCGTGGGGCTGGCCGGGCTGGCGGTGTCGGGCTGGGTTCTGGCAGGGGTGCTGGCGCTTTATGCCGGATCATACGGCAGCAGCCTGCGCGGCCTGATCCGAGAGGGCGTGCCGCGCCGCACCGCGCTGAAATTCGCGGGGTTCCTGACCCTGTCCAAGATTCCCAACCTGATCGGCATGGCAACCTATGCCGCGCGTCGGCTGCGCGGCCGGTCGATGCGGATCATCGAGTACAAGTAAGGATGTCTTTGTGAGCACCATGTCCAAACGGATCGGATTGATCGGCGCAGGCTATATCGCCGACTGGCACGCCGAGGCGCTGAAGGCCACACCGGGGGTCGAGATCGCCGCGATCTGCGACCGATCCGCCAGCGCGGCAGAGGCGCTGGCGGCGCGCTACGGGGGGCGGGTGTTCACCTCGGTCGAGGATATGCTTGCCGCCGGGGCCTGCGACGCGGTGCATATCCTGACGCCGCCCGATGCGCACAAACCCATCGCGCTGCACTGTCTTGCGGCCGGGCTGGACGTGCTGGTGGAAAAACCCGTGGCGCTTTCCGCCGCGGACACCCGCGCCATCGAAGACGCCGCGCAGGCGCATGGCCGCCGGTTCTGGGCCGGGCACAATTTCCTTGGGCTGCCAAGCTATGAGCGGCTGAAGCGTCAGGTTGCGGATGGCACGCTTGGCCGGGTATCCGAGGCGCAGATTTCATGGGCGCTGCCGCTGGCGCCGCTGCGTTCCGGTCCCTATGGCCTGTGGCTGATGCGCGACCTGCGCAACCTGTTGCTGGAGCTTGGGCCGCATCCGTTTTCCTTCGCGGTGGACCTTTTGGGTCCGCTTGATGTGGTGTCGCTGGTGACGGGGCAAGAGATTGCCCTGCCCGGTGCAGAGACCCGCCCGCAAAGCTGGCGCATTCTTGCGCGGGCGGGCGACGTGGACGTGACGATCACCCTGTCGATGGTGGAAACCGTGGATGACCGCAGCGTCACTTTGCGCGGCTCTTCGGGGATGGCGCGGCTGGATTACGCGGCGGATACGTTGGTGACAAACCGGGACAACACCGCCGATCTGGTATTGAACCCGCTGCGCAAGCAACTCGGCCAAGCCGGTGCGCATCTGCGCGAGGGGCTGCGGAACGCGGGCGCACAGGTGGCCTCGCTCAACCGCAAATCGCCCTATGGGCAAAGCTTTCGCGGCATGACCCGCGCGATCCATGGCACGGGCGAGGATACCCGGTTCAGCGGCGCAACGGCGCTGCGGATCATGGAGGCCATCGACGCAAGCCTTACCCTGCTGCCCGCGCGCCCTGCCCCGGCCATCGTGACCGGCACGCCCAGCCCGGACGTGATGGTGATCGGTGGCACCGGCTATATCGGGCGCACCCTGACTCGGGCACTGGTGGCCAAGGGGCACGATGTGCGGGTGGTCAGCCGGGGCCGCCACGGGCCCTTCCCGGACATCGCGGATCATGTAGAAACGGTACCGGTGGCGCTGGAGGACACAGCCGCGCTGGTGGCGGCGATGCAAGGGATCGGGACGGTCTACAACCTGGCCAAATCCATGGACACCACGTGGGAGGCGGCGCTGAAAAACGATGTCGGCACGGCGGTGCGCATCGGCGAGGCGGCGTTGGAAGCAGGTGTGCGGCGGCTGATCTATACCGGCACGATTGCGTCCTACGACATGTCCGATCCCAAGGCGGTGATCACCGAGGCTACGGGCTTTGGCGACATCGCCGCGCGCAACCTCTATGCCCGGTCCAAGGCGGAATGCGAGCGGCAGTTGATGGAGATGCACCGCACACGCGGACTGCCGCTGGTCATTGCCCGGCCCGGCATCGTGGTGGGCGGCGACGGCCCCTTGCAGCATTGGGGGATTGGCCGCTGGCACGGCGCGGGGGCGGTGAAGCTCTGGGGCAATGGCCGCAATATCCTGCCCTTCGTGCTGGTCGATGACCTGTCAGAGGCCCTGATCGCGATGATGGAGACCGAGGCTGCGGTGGGGCAAAGCTTCAACCTGACCGGCGAGCCGATGCTGACCGGGCGGGACTATTTCGACGCGATCCACCAACGCTTCGGCGCGCGGCTGCGGGTCACATCCGGTAGCCTCACGGCGATGTGGCTGGCGGGGGGCGTGAAATACGGGCTGAAACGCTACGCCCTTGGGCGCAAGGACGCTGTTTGCCCGTCGCTGGCCGACTGGAGGTCGCGCGCGCATCTGGCGCGGTTCGACAACAGCCTGGCGAAATCGGTGCTGGACTGGCGACCCGAGGCCGACCGTCAGGCGTTTGTGGCCCGCGCGCTGGATGCCAAGGCCCTGTTCGGGCTGTAGCTGCGACGCGGGACAAGGCATAATTCTGCCAAGGTTTTCTGCTGTATTGGCACGCGACACGCCTGCAGCCAACGACAGGACGAACGAGAGAGATGAGCAGCACCCGCCCCGACCCCGGCCAGACCCCGGCCCTCAGCGACAGCGAACGCCGCCGGCGTGAGCTGGAACTGCGGCTGCGCGCGGCGTTGACCCATCCGATCGAGGAAACCGCCGAAGACGACAGCGCGCCCGGCGACGTATTGGATCTAGACAATCCGCGCAACGCGCCGCCGTCGATCTGGGACCGGCTGCCGCGCATTCCGGTCGATCCGGCACGGATGGAAAAGAACCTTGTCATCACCGCGAGTCGGCACGATCCGGCCCATGCAGCCTTTGACGTGCTGCGCACCCGCGTGGTGCAGGCGATGAAGGACCGCGGCTGGACCCGCGTCGGCATCACCTCGCCCACGGCGGGAAACGGCAAGAGCTTTACCGCGATCAACCTTGCCATCAGCCTGTCGCGGCTGACCGATATCCGTTGCGCGCTGATCGACCTGGACCTGCGCCATCCGGGGCTTGCCAAGGTGCTTGGGCTGCGCGACATGCCCGCGACAGCCGATTTCCTGCAAGGCCAGATCAGCGCCGAGGACTACCTGTCCACCTTTGCGCCCAACATGCTCAATATCGGCGAGCACCTTGCGCTTGGGGTAAATGGCAAGCCCTTTGCCTATGCCGCCGAGCTGTTGCACGCCCCCGAAACCGGCGAGCGGCTGACCGCGCTGCAAGAGACGCTGAGCGCCGACCTGATGCTGTTCGACCTGCCGCCCGCGCTGGCGCTGGACGATGTGCTGGCCTTCCGGCCCTATCTGGACTGCGTGCTGTTGGTGGTGGCGGGAGGAGACACCCGCGCCCGCGACGTGCGCGAGGTGCAGCGCCGCTTTGGCGACGATCTGCCGATCCTCGGGGTGGTCATGAACAAGGCCGAAATGGACGACATGCCGGGATATGGCTACGACTGAAGCGTGGGCATATCGCGCAAGACTGAACGCGAAGAACGCTAGAGCGTGTCGCGGTCTTTCGCAGTAACGCCCCCCGCTCTTACCTATTGATGTCGCATGTCCGAGGGGCGCAAAACCGGTTCCCACTTTTGCGCGACATGCTCTAGCTGTGGAACGTCAACAGGTTGTTCCGATCCAGTCCTAATCGGCTGATTGGTGGTTTTGACTTTAGCGCCGAGTGCGGACGGTGCCAATTGTAGAGATGCGTCCATACGG
>NZ_MNBW01000018.1 GCF_001879715.1 Nioella nitratireducens
CCTCCGAACAGTGTTGAAGCTTGGTAACTCCAACCAACTCGGTCAGGATCGAATGGACAACCTGTTGAAAGCTCACATCTAGTCCGCTCCCTCGCAGCTATCGCCCCGCATGCAGGCCGCGATCCGGTCCAACTCTTCCTGCTCCGGGTCGAAGATCAGCCATGCCGGGCAGGCCTCGACCGACAGGAAATAGTCCCGATCCTGATTGACCCTGAGAAAGGCCAGAACCTCGCGCCCGTCCGGCGGCGGTGCCCCGCAATAGTCGAGGACGCAACTGACATCGACCGTCACCTCCAGCTCGGTCGGGGTGCGAAACCCCACACGGCTGCCGATATCGCCATAGAACAACGCCGGGAAGGTGTAGGGCACGCCCTGCCCGTCCTCGGCGGATTCCGTGATCAGGGGGGTGTCCGGCCCATCCCGCAGGAATGATCCATGGACGATTACGTAGCGATCATCGGAGTTGGCGGCCTGCTGATACATGCCTGCCGGATCGAGAAAGTTGCAGGACAACGCAAAGACGGGCGCAGTTGAACCGACCAGTGCCAGAGTCGCGGCAAACCATTTCAGCATCGGGCATCTCCATTACGGATCATGGTGATCCTGCCAGAAAATCGGCCCGCTGACGTCAGACCAGCCCCAGCTCTCGCATCACCTGCTGGTAGATCGGGCGCTTGAACGGCACGATCGCGTCAAGCAGTTCGCCGGGGTCCATCCAGCGCCAGTCGGAAAACTCCTCGTCCTTGTAGGCGAGGTTCACCACCTCGTCCGGCGCGTCCAGGCGCATCAGGAACCACATCTGCTTTTGCCCGCGATACTTGCCACCCCACCGTGTCGCCACCACAGCATGCGGCAGATCATAGGGCAGCCAGTCGACCGTCTGGCCAACCAGCGTGACATGTTCCGGTGCGACGCCGGTTTCCTCCAGCAATTCGCGCCGGGCGGCGGTCTCGGGCTCTTCGCCCTTGTCCACACCGCCCTGCGGCATTTGCCAGGCAGGCACATCCATATCGGCACGCTGCCCGGCAAAGACCTTGCCTTCACCGTTGATCAGCACCACGCCGACGTTCAGCCGGTAGGGCAGTTTCGCAATCTGCTCGGGCGTCACCGGCTGCGCCCCCGTTACTGGGGACGCAGGGCACTCAGCCCGTGCAGGATGTCGATGGCATAGGCCAGCTGATAATCCTCGGCCCGCAATTCCGCCATGGCTTGTACCTGATCCTGCTCTTCCTGGAGTTGCCGGATCTCATCCTCGCTAAGCGTGGTGTTGGCCAATGCTCCGCGCAGCGAGGCCTCGGTGCGTTGCGGGCGACCGTTACCCTCGACCGCGCCGACCTCGCGCTGTTCGACAAGGATGTCGGGGGCCACGCCAAGGGCCTGAATCGAGCGGCCCGACGGGGTGTAATAAAGCGATGTCGTCAGACGGATCGCGCCATCGCCCTGCACCGGCATCACCGACTGAACCGACCCCTTGCCAAAACTGTTGGTACCCACCACCACAGCGCGGTGGTGATCTTGCAAAGCGCCGGCCACGATTTCCGAGGCAGAGGCCGAGCCTCCGTTGATCAGCACCACCATCGGCAGCCCGTCGATCAGGTCGCCCGGCGTGGCGTTGTAGCGATCCCCATCCGCGGGGTCGCGGCCACGGGTCGAAACGATCTCACCTTGCTCTAGGAAGGCATCCGACACCCGGATCGCCTGGGTCAGCAGGCCGCCAGGGTTGTTGCGCAAGTCCAGAACCACGCCTTCGAGATTGTCGATCCCGCCGACCTCGTCGATCATCTGTTCCAGCCCGTCCCGCAGGTTGGGGAAGGTCTGTTCCGAGAAGCTGGCCACACGCAGGATGGCGGTGTTGCCCTCAAGCCGGTGACGCACGGCGGTCAGGCGGATACGATCACGCACCAGTGTCAGGTCGAACGGTTCCTGCTCGCCCTCGCGCACGACGGTCAGCACGATTTCCGAGCCGATCTCGCCGCGCATCATGTCCACCGCTTCTTCCAGCGTCATGCCAAGCAGCGACTGCCCGTCCACATGGGTGATGAAATCGCCCGACTGGATGCCCGCATCCATCGCTGGAGTATCGTCCATCGGGGTGATGACCTTGACGAAGCCTTCTTCCTGCGTGACCTCGATCCCCAGACCGCCGAACTCGCCACGGGTCTGGGTCTGCATCGCGTCGTAATCCTGCGGCGGCAGATAGGATGAATGCGGATCGAGCGAGGTCAGCATCCCGTTGATCGCGGCCTCGATCAGGTCGGCCTCGTCCACGTCTTCAACGTAATAGGTGCGGATACGCTCGAACACATCGCCGAACAGGTCCAGCTGTTCATAAACGCTGGTGTTGCGCGTGTTCTCCTGGGCGATCAGGGGGCCCGCGACCTGCGTGGTCAGCAGGATGCCGGCCGCGGTTCCGCCGAGCGCCGCCATCACAAATCTCTTCGTCATCTCAACTCCTCACTGGTCTTGTGTCGCGAACCACGGGGTCGGGTCCACGGGCTCTCCGGCCTCTCTCATTTCCATATAAAGCGTTTCCGACAGATCTCCGCCAGCCGATTGGCCCGAGGAAACGATCAATTCTTCGCGGTTTGGCGATTCGCCCCCCATCAAAGCAACGGGATTGCCTTGCGCCAGCAGATCCCCGGCCCGCACGAAGACTTCTCCGAGTCCGGCGAGAATCAGCAGATAGTCGCCCTGCGGCTCCAGAATGACGACATTGCCGTAGTCCAGAAGCGGCCCGGCATAGCGCACCGTCGCGTGCCAAGGGGCCGAAACCAGGGCGCGCGGTTCGGTCGCAACGATCAGACCAGGGCGAACCACCCCCGCCGCATCGGGTTGGTCGAACGCACGCAGGATGCGCCCCCGCACCGGCAAGGGCAAGTCGCCACGCTGCGCGGTGAACGAGGGCAAGTCCCCGGCCGCACCGGACAGCGAGTCGAGCGACCGGATCGCCACCGCGAACCCATCCAGGGATTCGGCACTATGGGTCAGTTGCATGAGCGCATCGGTATCGGCGGCATGGCGCGGCGGCAAGGTGCGCCGCTCGGCCATGGCCTGACTCAGCGCCACGCGGGCCTGTTGCACACCGCTCAGCCCATCGGACAACTGCTCTTCCGCGCCATCCTGCAACGCCCGCAACAGGGCAAGTTCCTCTAACTGGTGGCGCAGGTCCGTCGCCTCTCCGGCCACTGCGGGGGTCACGTCGGACAGGATCATCCCCGCCCGCGCGGTGCCGACCGGCCCCGAAGGATGCAGCAGCATCAGCGGGGCCGGGGCCTCTTGCATGGATTGCAACACGCCGAGCAGCCGTCCGAGACGCTCTTGCTCGGCTTCGAAGACAACGGTGATCGCCTGTTCCCGTATAGCGGCGCGGCGCATGCCTTCGCGCAGCGCGGCCAGCCCCTCTTCATAGGCGGTGATCGTCTCGGTCAGGGCATCGACGCGGTCGCGGGCGTCCTCGGCCTCGGACATCGACAACGCGGCGCGCTCCAACATCTGCGCCGCGCGCTGCGCCGTCAGCGCCGGACCGTCCTGCGCCAGTCCAGCCGACGCGCTGGCGCAAAGCGCTGTGATCAGCGCCAGTTGTTTCATGCAAACAGGCACGTGCCTGTCATCTCCTGGGGTTGCTCAAGCTGCATCAGCCGCAACAGGGTGGGCGCCAGATCGGCCAGCCGCCCGTCATGCATCTTGACCCCCTCGGGCCCGCCAAACAGGATCACCGGCACCGGGTTCAACGTGTGCGCCGTGTGCGGCCCGCCGGTTTCGGGGTCGATCATCATGTCGCAATTGCCGTGATCCGCCGTCACGATCATTGCGCCGCCGACCTTTTCCAAGGCCGCCACGGCCGCGCTGAGGCCAGAATCCACCGCTTCGCACGCCTTCACCGCAGCGGGGATGATTCCGGTATGCCCCACCATGTCGGGATTGGCGAAGTTCACCACGATCAGGTCGTATTGCTTCTCGATCGCATCGACGAGATGTGCAGTCACCTCTCCGGCCGACATTTCAGGCTGCAAGTCATAGGTCGCCACCTTGGGCGATTTCGGCATGTAACGATCTTCGCCCTTGACCGGGGCTTCCTTGCCGCCGTTCAGGAAGAAGGTGACATGCGGGTATTTCTCGGTCTCGGCGATATGGAACTGGGTCAGGTCGTGGCTGGCGACCCATTCCGCCAGCGTGTTCCTGATTTCCTGTTTGGGGAAGACCGTGGTCATGAACGTGTTGTGTCGTTCCGAGTAGTCCACCATCCCGAGCAGCGCGGCAAGGGGCGGGCGGCCTGTCACATCGAACCCGTCAAACTCCGGATCGCCAATGGCCGACAGGATTTCCCGCGCGCGGTCGGCGCGGAAATTGAGGAAGAAGACGCCGTCGCCATCCTTCATCCCCGCGTAGCCTTCGATCACGAAAGGTTCAATGAATTCATCGGTTTGGTCGAGATCATAGGAAGTCTCGATCCCGATCTGTGCCTCTTTCATCGCGTCGCCATCGGCCAGCACCATCGCGCGCCACGCTTTCTCGACCCGGTCCCACCGGTTGTCGCGGTCCATGGCGTAGTAGCGGCCCGAGACCGAGACCACCTGCGCGCCTTCAGGCAGGGCGGATTCGACGGTCAGGATGTCGTGGAACGCGGCTGTCGGGGCCACGTCGCGGCCATCGGTGATGACATGGACAGCGACCGGAATGCCCTTGTCCGTCAACATCTTGGCTGCGGCGAGCATGTGGTCCTGATGGGCGTGGACGCCGCCTTTGGAGGTCAGGCCGATGAGGTGGGCGGTGCCGCCAGTGGATTTCAGGGTTTCGGCAAAATCGTTAAGGGATTGATTTTCAAAGAAAGACCCGTCCTCGATGGCAAGGTCGATCTGGCCGAGGTCCATCGCCACGACCCGGCCCGCGCCGATATTGGTGTGGCCCACTTCCGAGTTGCCCATCTGCCCGGTCGGCAGGCCCACATCTGGGCCATGCGTGACCAGCGTGGCATGGGGGCAGGTTGCCATAAGCCTGTCAAAACAAGGGGTTGCGGCAAGGAAAGGGGCGTTTCCGGGGCCGTCTGGGGCCAGACCCCATCCGTCGAGAATGCACAGCACCACGGGTTTGGGAACGGCCATGTCGGACCCCTTTTCTGCAACGGTCCCCCGCGTTCTAGGCGGCGGCGGAGCCTAGGGCAAGGCCCGCCTGCTGCCCGCGTCGACGCAGCCACGCGACACGCAAAAACAGGGGGTGCCACGCGTACACCCCCTGTACACCCCCCGTACACCCCCTGTGCATACGGAAAGAGGGTTTTGGGTTTAGGGGGGTAGAGATGACAGAGACGTCTCTTGGCGGTGGTTCACGGCCCATTCCGGACGGTAGCGGTAGGCGTAGCGGATGACGGTTTCGCGCACATTGCGGACCATGATCGGAATGTCAGCGATGAGGGCAGCGGCCGCCCGTGGTGGGCGCGAAAGCGCCCGCCTTGGGGGCGGGCGGGCGCTGCCCGGCGTAAACGCCGGGCGGTAAAGATGATCGAAGTGTCCGCCAGGGGAATGTCCGCATTGTTCCGCATAGCGGACTTTCACGCTCTCCGCCCATTCTGACCGGACGGAATCCCACTCCAACCCAAACCTTCCGCCAAAGCACACCCGCGCACGCCCCGCGCGGGACAAAGGCCGCGAGGCCGCCGCGCATCGCCGGGCCGCTATAAAGGGCTGCCATTCAACGGTCGGATCGCCGCACCGCGGCCCGTCGCTCCGCGGCTTGGTCCCGGCCGCGATGGAGGTGACAGGCCGGTGGGGAGCTTGGTGCCCCGATCCGATCTGTCGCGGATTTGGCTGGCATGAAGCGCTGCCGCTCGCCCGTTGGATCGCCCCTCACACGCGGTGATACGGGCTGCCCGACAGGATGGACGCGGCGCGGTAGAGCTGTTCGCAGAGCATCACGCGGGCGAGCATGTGGGGCCAGACCATCGCCCCGAAGCTCAGCACCATGTCGGCCTGGTCCACCAATGCGGGGTCTAACCCGTCTGCGCCCCCGATCACGAAGGCCATGTTCTGCGCGCCCTGATCGCGGCGTTTGGCGAGGACGCCCGCGAACTCGGGCGAGGACATCACGCGCCCGCGTTCATCCAGCGCGCATACCACGGCACCGGATGGCAGGGCCTTGCGCAGAAGCTCCGCCTCGGCGGGTTTGCCACCGCCCTTCTTGTCCTCGACCTCAACCAGTTTCGCGGGGCCAAGGCCAAGCGCCCGCCCCGTTCGATCGAACCGTTTGAGATAATCGGTGACAAGATCGGCCTCGGGCCCGGCCCGGAGCCGGCCCGCAACGCAAAGACTGACCCGCATGAGAGGATCTCAGACGCTGCCGGCGGGCAGCCACATCTTCTCTAGCTGGTAGAACTCTCGCACCTCGGGGCGGAACACGTGGACGATCACATCGCCCGCGTCGATCAGCACCCAATCGCCGCTGTCTTTGCCTTCCATGCGCACGGTCAGCCCGAAGGTCTCTTTCACCCGCTCGGCAAGCTTTTCCGACATCGCCGCCACCTGCCGCGAGGACCGGCCCGACGCGATGACCATGTGGTCCGCCATCTGGGTCTTGCCGCGCAGGTCGATCTGGACGATCTCTTCCGCCTTGTCGTCGTTGAGAGAGGTCAGCACCGCGTCGAGCAACGCATCGCTCGTCAGGGTCTGGGTCGGGCGCGAACGGGGCGCCGTTGGTGCAGCCGTTTCCATGGCCGCTTGAACAGGTCCAGTCAGGACGTGGTCCTCCTTGGTAGCACGCCGCAAAGATCCCCGGCGCCGGGATGCGTCAAATGTAGCATCGGCTAGCGCCTGTCTCAACCAGCGGCCCGATTCGCAAGGGTCAATTTGTTGCTATTCGGTCAGAACAGGCTGGCGGCAAGCGGGGCAAGCACCGCCGTGAGGATCGCGTTCAGCCCCATGCCGATACCGGAAAAGGCCCCGGCGGTCTCATTCACCTGGAAGGCGCGGGCGGTGCCGATGCCATGCGCGGCCACGCCAACGGCAAAGCCGCGCGCGCGCCAGTCGCGCAGGCGCAGCAGGTTCAGCAGGGGCGTGGCAACGATCGCGCCGATGACGCCGGTCAGCAGAACAAGGACCGCTGTCAGGGCGGGCGCGCCGCCAATACGTTCGGACACGCCCATGGCGACGGGGGCGGTGGCGGATTTCGGGGCGAGGGAGAGAAGCGGCTCCATCTCCAGCCCGAGCGCGTACCCCACGCCGAGCGCCACCGCGATTGCGGTGGTGGACCCGGCCAGCAGGGCGGCCAGCATCGGCACCAGTGCCTTGCGCACCCGACCAAGGTTGAAATAGAGCGGCACGGCAAGGGCCACGGTGGCGGGGCCAAGCAGGAAATGCACGAACTGCGCGCCTTCGAAATAGACCGCGTAGGGCGTGCCGGTGACCCAGAGCGTCACCGCCAGCATAATCACCGCCAAGAGCACCGGGTTGGCCAGCGGCGCGCGGTTCGCCAGCAGGGAAATCCGGTCGGCCGCGACATAGGCCACAAGGGTCAGGGTCAGCCACAGCAGCGGCCCTTGGCTGAGATAGGTCCAGAGTTGCCAGACATCAGTCATCGGCCAGCCCCATCGCCTTGGCCACGCCGGTGAACACCAGCGCACCAACCGCAATCGCCAGCACCGTCGACAGGACCAGCGCCGCGAAGATCGCCACGCCGTGCGCGACCAGCAGGTCCATATGGCCGATCACGCCGACGCCCGCAGGCACGAACAAGAGCGACAGGTGCCCCAGGAGGCCAGTCGCCGTCTCCTTGATCGCGGTGGCGAGCCGGGGGATCAGCGCCATTGCGGCCAAGAGCAGGACCATGCCCAGCACCGGCCCCGGCAGGACGGGAAACAGGGCGCGGCTGATGACCTCGCCCACAAGCTGGAACACCAGCAACACCGTGATGTGGAAAATCATGCCGCCTGTCCCTTCGTGGCCGATCAGATTTGACCGACCCTAGCGCCCCTTGCGGAAAGGAAAACCCCGGCCTTGCACGGGCCGGGGTTCCCAGATGGACCTGAAAGGGAGGATCAGGCCGGAACAGCGCCTTTCGGGGCTGGCGTGAAGTGCTTGCGGGCCAGTTGGATCACCAGAACGATCATGGCGACCTGCAGGGCGACGGCGATGCCGGAGATGGCCCAGTAGGCGACCGAGAACTTGGCGACCAGACCGGCGGCGACCAGCCCTTTGTTCAGCCAGAACTGCATCATCACCGACAACGCCACACCGGGGCAAACCAGCGCGTAAGACCCGGCCGAGGTCTCGGCCCCCGTCACGAAGCGAGCGACGTAGCCAACGCGCGACAGCACGGCCAGACCGAACAGGGCAAAGAACACCTCGACCGACAGGAAGCGGGTCAGCATCACCAGCGTATCGGCGGCGGTGGCATACCCGTCGAAATGCACATGCAGCCCGTGGGTCATTCGGATCATGGCGATGCCGATCACGGTCATCAGCGGGATCACGACCATCAGAGTCGGCGCGGCCTCGACATTCACGCCATGTTCCAGCATCGGGCGCACGCTCATCACCATGACAATCAGCGCAAGGATGACCGCCGCCGTCACGAAGAAGGTCGACAGCACGATGGCGATGCCCGAGGTCAGCGCGGCGGTGGACATGGCGGCGGGGGCGGCCAGCCCGACGCCGACCATGGCCAGCGCGAAGGCGGGCAGCATCTGGGCGAAGGAGTTGTTGGCCGAACAGTCGAATCCGCCGGAATGCAGCCGCTGCGTGATGAAATAGCCAAGTTCGCGGAAGGCGATATAGCCGATGACAAGGAAGGCCATCAGCGCGGCGGGGAACATGTATTCGACCACGGCCCATAGTCCCGGCACGAAGGTCAGGCCAAGGATGAAGGCGACGTTGGCCGACATGGCCAGCGCCAGCGGCAATGCCAGAACCTGGCTGCCCGCGTTGGATCTGGCAAAGCCCTCATAGGCATCGGACCGGCGGAAAGCGGCAAAGCGGCGCAGGTTGAAGACCAGAAGCTTCAGGTTCCACAGGCCGAAGATGGCGATCCCGGTCCACGCGCCCAGAACCATCGCCTGTTGCGGCAAGGTGCCCCCGGTCAGCAACGCCCATGCGTTTTCAAAGATCGGCACCGGCAGGCCCGGATGCGGCACCCAGAACATCAGCCACATGAAGAAGGTGACAGCCAAGCCGCCCGCACCAAGCGAGGCGAGGAAATAGAGCGGCGAGTAGCGGTTTGCGGCGGGGGTCATCCCGGACACTCCTTTAGTTGACAATGGTAACTAAATACGCGAGACGCCGCGCTTTGGCAAGAAATGATTGACTGCGTTAATTAACGATTTGATAACCATCTTGTCGCAGGGTTTCGACATGAAACATGTTCTGATCCCGCTCTGCCTTGCGCTTGCCGCCTGTGACAGCCCCGCCCCCGCCATGATGGGCAGCGCCCCCAACCATGTCTCGATCGACGGCGTTGATTTCACCATTCGGATTCGCGGCACACGGGCCGAGGCGATCCGCACCAACTTCATGCCCAACCCGTCCATCGGCGCGGTCTACCCCCGCGCGCTTCAGGCGATGCAACAAGTCAGCGGCTGCCGCGTGATCGAAGACAGCCTGCGCGGCGACGTGGCGGTGATGCGCGCCGATCTGGACTGTGGATAGGCCGCAGAACCCATATATCTTGTGGATAATGCGCTGAAACCCGCCATATCGTGGGGCCGCGCGTTGACTCGGCAGTCCTGCCTGCCGGACACTGGGGGAACCCAGAATCAAAACGGCAGGCAGTTCAGACGTGCAGTTCTCGCGGCTCAGGCTCAACGGTTTCAAAAGCTTCGTCGATCCGACCGATCTGGTCATTGCGGATGGGCTGACCGGCGTTGTCGGCCCCAATGGCTGCGGCAAGTCCAACCTTCTGGAAGCGCTGCGGTGGGTGATGGGCGAAAATCGTCCGACGGCGATGCGCGGCTCGGGCATGGAGGACGTGATTTTCGCCGGGGCATCGACCCGGCCCGCCCGGAATTTTGCCGAGGTCTGCCTGACCATCGACAACAGCGAGCGGCTGGCCCCAACCAGTTTCAACGATTCGGACAACCTGGAAATCATCCGCCGCATCACCCGCGACGCCGGCTCGGCCTTCAAGACCAACGGCAAGGATGTGCGGGCGCGCGATGTGCAAATGCTGTTTGCCGATGCCTCGACCGGGGCACATTCGCCCGCGCTTGTGCGGCAGGGCCAAATTTCGGAGCTGATCAACGCCAAGCCCAAGGCGCGCCGCCGCATCCTTGAGGA
The DNA here is from genome assembly GCF_001879715.1 of Nioella nitratireducens. Lineage (GTDB taxonomy): Bacteria > Pseudomonadota > Alphaproteobacteria > Rhodobacterales > Rhodobacteraceae > Nioella > Nioella nitratireducens. Next base: position 10,260 of record NZ_MNBW01000018.1, read on the forward strand.
AGCCGCCGGGATTTCCGGGCTCTACCAGCGCCGCCACGAAGCCGAGCTGAAGCTGAAAGGCGCGGAAACCAACCTGGCCCGGATCGACGATGTGCTGGACCAGCTTGGGGCACAATTGGCGCAACTGACCCGGCAGGCCCGGCAGGCCGCGCGCTACCGTGAAATCGGCACAGAGCTGCGGCAAGCCGAGGGGATGCTGCTTTATCGGCGCTGGAAAGAGGCAGAAGACGCGCGCGCCAAGGCCGAAGACGCGTTGCGCGAGGCCGTGACCGCAGCGGCCCGCGCCGAACATGCGTCGCGCGAAGCCGCCGAAATCAGGGAAGAGTCCGAGGCAGCCGTGCCGCCGCTGCGCGAGGAAGAGGCCATCGCCACCGCCCTGTTGCAGCGCGTGACAGTCGAGCGGACCGCGCTGTCGGACGAGGAAGCCCGCGCGATCAAGGCCATCGAAACGCTCAGCGCCCGCATCGCGCAACTATCCAGGGATCTGGAACGGGAAAGCACGCTCAACGCCGATGCGGGCAGCACAATCGAGGTCTTGCAGGAAGAGGCGGAAGAATTGCGCCAAGCCGGGGAAGGCCACGAGGATGCGCTGGACGGCGCGCTGGACCGGGTCGAGGCTGCAACCGACACACTGGCCGAGCGGGAAAGCACCCATTCCGAGCTGACCGAAGAAGCCGCCCGCCTTGCCGCGCGCCACCAATCGGCGCAACGGTTGCTGGACGAAACCGCCCGCGCCGCCGCCCGTCATGCCGCCGAAGCCGAAAAGGCCCGGTCGGACGCCGAGGCCGCCGAGGCATCGCTTGACGATCTTGCCCGCCAGCATGACGAGGCCGAGCAGGAGTTGACCCATGCCACCGATCTTGCCGGGCGCGCTGAGGAAACCCTGACCGAAGCCGAGGCCGCCCGGTCCGATGCGCAAGCGGCCGAGGGCGAGGCCCGCACCGCCCGCGCCGAGGCGGAAGGCGAGTGGAACACGCTGGACGCAGAAGTCCGGGCACTGGCCAAGCTGCTGGATCGGGAACGGGGCGACACCGCCCAATTGCTGGACCGCGTGCGCGTGGCGCCGGGGTTCGAGGCCGCCGTGGGCGCGGCCCTGTCCGATGACCTCAAGGCGCCAGAGGCCGACGGCGGCGCCACCGGCTGGACCACCCTGCCCCAGTATGACACCCCGCAGCCGCTGCCCGCCGGGGTCGTGTCGCTGGCCGATTACGTCGATGCGCCGCCGGTTCTGGCCCGCCGCCTGCGCCAGATCGGGGTGGTGCAGAACGGCGACGGCCCGGCGCTTCAGGCGCAGTTGCAGCCCGGCCAGCGGCTGGTCAACCGCACCGGAGACCTGTGGCGGTGGGATGGTTATGCGCTGGCCGCCGAAGACGGCTCGTCCACCGCGGCACGGCGCTTGCAACAGGCCAACCAATTGGCCGACCTGTCCGCCGAGCTGGAACGCGCCGAGGTGGCCGCGGACCGCGCCCGCGCCATGCACGAGGCCAACGCCAACCGCCTTGCCGCGCTGACCGAGGCCGACAAGCAGGCCCGCGCCGCCCGCCGCGCCGCCGATCAGAAACTGGCCGAGGCCAGCCGCACCTTTTCGCGGACCGAGGCCGAGCGGAACATCCTCGCCGGCAAGCTGGAAACCCTGACCCAAGCCGCCGCACGCCATGCGGAAGAGGCCGAGACCGCCCGCGAAAACATGGCCGAAGCGGAGCAGACCAAGGCAGAGCTAGAGGATCTGGACGCCGCCCGCACCCGCGTGGAAGCCGCCCGCGCCGAGGTGGAAACCGCGCGCTCTGCCCTTATGGCCGCCCGCGCAGCGCACGACGAACTCAAGCGCATGGGCGAGGCGCGCGACACCCGACTGGCGCGCATCGCGCAGGACATCGCCGGGTGGCGCAAGCGGCTGGACAGCGCGACCTCGCATATCGCCGACCTGAATGAGCGCAAGGACGCGACCGAGGCCGAGTTGGAACAGGCCCGGCTTGTGCCGAATGAGATCGCCACGAAGAAAGAGCGTCTGGCCGAGGCCATCGACACCGCCGAAGAGCGCCGCCAAGCCGCCGCCGATGCGTTGGCCGTGGGCGAAACCCGCCTGCGAGAGGCCATCGCCTCGGAGCGCGACCGGGAACGCGACGCCTCGTCCGCACGCGAGGCGCGGGCGCGGGCCGAAGCCCTGCGCGACAGTGCCGCCGAAGCGCTGCACACGGCCGCCGAGCGGATCGAAGAGGAAATGGAAACCACCCCGCAGGCGCTGCTGGAAAGCCTCGATATGGACCCTGACGCGATGCCCTCGGTCGACAAGATCGACGCCGACGTGGTGCGCCTGCGCCGCCAGCGCGATGCGCTCGGGGCGGTGAACCTGCGGGCCGAGGAAGATGCCCGAGACGTGGCCGAGGAACGCGACACGCTGCAAGCCGACAAGGACGATCTGGAAGAGGCGATCCGCAAACTGCGCGGCGGCATTGCCAGCCTGAACCGCGAAGGGCGCGAACGGCTGCTGGCCGCCTTCGAAGAGGTGAACACCAACTTCGGGATGCTCTTCACCCATCTTTTCGGCGGCGGCGAGGCCAAGCTGGTGCTGGTCGAATCCGATGACCCGCTAGAGGCGGGGTTGGAAATCCTCTGCCAGCCGCCGGGAAAGAAACTGTCGACGCTCTCGCTGCTGTCGGGCGGCGAACAGACCCTGACAGCGCTGGCGCTGATCTTTGCCGTGTTCCTTGCCAACCCGGCCCCGATCTGTGTGCTGGACGAGGTCGACGCGCCGCTCGATGACGCGAACGTCACGCGGTTCTGCGATCTGCTGGATGAGATGACCCGCCAAACCGACACCCGGTTCCTGATTATCACCCATCACGCAGTGACGATGGCGCGGATGGATCGGCTGTTCGGGGTAACGATGGCGGAACAGGGCGTCAGCCAACTGGTCAGCGTCGATCTGCACAAGGCCGAGCAGCTGGTCGCGTGATCAGCGCAGCCAAACTTCCACGCGCCGGTTCACCGCCCGTCCCGCCGCGCTGTCATCGCAGGCCATGGGCAGCGCCTCGCCAAAGCCCAGAACCTGAAGGCGCACGCGATTGAGGTCGCCGTCGGACGCGGCCTCGATCAGGGCCAGCCGGGCCGCCTCGGCGCGGCCAAGCGACAGCCGCAGGTTGGCGTCGGCCCCGCCCTGCCCATCGGAAAACCCCACGAACACCAACTCGCGCCCATCCAGCGCCCCGCGTTCGATGGCCCGCGCCAGTCGGGAAATCGCGCTCGCCGATTGGGCGTCCAGCGCGGTGGTGCCTTCCTGGAAGCGGAAAGTGGGCGAAAGACGCTCGGCCCCGGCCATTGCGCCGACAAGCTCTTGCAGGTCGTTCAGCGAAATCTGGTCCCCTGCCGCCGCGATGGCATTGGCCAGCCGGTCGCCTTGGCGCGACAAGGGCAAGCGCGTGATCCGCTGGTTGACCACGCCGACCCGCCGCAACACGCGATCCGCCTCTTCGCCCTCGAAAAACCGCAGGAACTCTCGCACAAGCTGCGGCATCCGGCGTAGCGGCAGATAGGCCACCAGCGGCGCGGTCAGGGGGTAATCCTCGGATTTCAGGCTGCTGGCGGTGGCGGGCTGAACAAAGCCGCACGCGCCCTCCAACGGAACGATCCGCGCATTGCCGGGGCGAGAAAAGCTGCCCATGCCAATGGCGAAGGGGTCACGCGCAACGGCATCGGCCAGATCGGTGGCGTCGTCGTGGCGGATGACCTGCGGCGCGGGCTGAGCCTCTCGCGGGGTCATCACGCGCATCAGGAAATCCTGTGCGGCGCCAAGATCGGCGGCCATCAAATGCAGCGCGATCGGTGCATCGGGGCCGCCCAGGTCTTGCCAATTCGTGATCTCGCCCGCGAACAGCCGCGCCAGCGCGTCCAGGGACAGGGCGTCGATGGCATTGCCCGGTGCCACCAAGGGCACCAGCGCATCAAGCCCGATGACCCGGCTGCGCGCCAGCATCGACAGATCCCCCTGATCGGCGGCCTCGGCGGCACTGCGTTCCGCGTCGGTCAGCGCGCGCACCGCCAGCGCGATATCGGTATCGCGGGTTTCCAGTGCAACCAGACCGTCCGCCGTGGTCGAGCGGGTCACGTAGAAGCGGGCTGCCAGGGTTTCATCCTCGTTGCGTTCCAGCGCAAAGAGCGTGCGGTCATCGGCAAGGATCTGTCGCCGCACCCGCATCCCGCGCGCCGCGGCGAAGCGTTCGATCATCACAGGCAGAATCTGTTCGGCGATGAAGGGCGCCCCGGCAAGGCGCAACTCGGCGACATAGCTTTCCAGATTGGGACAGCCCGGACCGCGGCAGGAAACACCCTCGGCGCTGACGGACAGGGGGCCATAGATGGAATCGATGCGGTAAAATTCACCGTCGAACCCGATCAGCGTGCCGGACAGTTCCACGGTGCCGTCGAATGACCGCAACTGCACATCCTGTGCCACGGCAGCGAGGCCGGTCATGAAAAAGCAAAGAGCGGCCAGAACGGCCGCCCTGAGAAATAAACCCATGGGCTCGAATGCCGGTAATGATCAGTTTGAAGCGACTCTCAGGTCCTGTAGCAGATTTTGCAACAGCAGATAGTCGCCCACGGCGTCACAGTCCGGCACGGTAAAGTCGAGACCGACCACCGAAACCTGTCCGTCATCGCCCAGTTCCAGCGTGCGCGCCTCGGTCGGCAGGCCACAATTCGTTTCGGTTACCGGCGCTTCGATGGTCAGCCGCACATTGCCACGATCCAGCATGGTGTCGCGCGGAAAGGTGTAGATCTGCGCCAGCATCGGCTCTGCCACGGTGACATCGCCCACCTCGGACAGAAAGCCGCCCTCGCCCGACAGTGCCCTGTCGATCGCGCCGGGGTTCTCGGCCCAGATATCACCCGCCTCGCCATAGGTGGCGCCAAATTCCATCGCGTGCAGTTCCAGTTGGCGATCCTCGACCCACTGAACCCCGACACGGTTGTAGCGACCGAGATCAGGCACCGCCGTCAGCGCCGACTCTGACGTGCCATCGGGCATTCGCACGGTAAAGAACGCGGGGGTTTCAAAGGCTGGGATATCCATCGTCAGCAGGCCCATGACGCCGGTCTGCCCGGTCAGGTTCAGGCCGGAATGTTCCACCACCACCCGCTCGAACGGCTGGCAGGGGTCCATGATGTCGAGTGCCACCATTGCTCCATCGCCCGCCGTCGCACTGACGGACAGCCCACAGGGCAGGCCAAAGGGGCTGAGGTCGGATTCCTCGGCAACGCTGCCCACATCGGCGGGGGCTTGGGTGATGCGGGTCGGCTGCGTCAGCGCCGGGGCTTGTGGCGCTTCCGCCGGGACCGGAGGCAGGGGGCCCGCAGACTCCGGCGTTCCGACCGCAAGGTTCATGACCGGCAGACCAGCGGGAACGGTATCGTCCATGCCTGTTGCCGTTTCTGGCCCTGCGAGAGCGAAGGGCAGGCCAAGCGACAGGGCGCCCAGTCCTAGGGCTGCGATGGCAATGATGCGCGGCGAGGGGTTCATGGCGGTCTCCGGTCTGGTGAACACCGGGGAACACTCGCGCCAAATTGGGGCGAGACTGCGGAAACGCAGGGGTATTGTCTTGAACAAAGGCCCGGTCCTGTCGGTCCGGGCCCTTTTTTTCGATCAGGTCAGGCGACCGTGGCAATGCTTGAACTTGTTGCCCGATCCGCAGGGGCAGGGATCGTTCCGACCCGGATTGCCCCATGTGGTGGGATCGTTATCCACGAAGCCATCGACCAGCGGCGTCGGCGCATCGGGATCGACGCCCGAGGCCTGCGCCACGGCCTGATCGGCAGCGTCCTGCGTGGCCTGCTGGCGTTCCTGCATCTGGCGAATGACCTCTTGCTGCTGTTCCGGCGTCAGCGGCTGGATGCGGCTGAGCTTTTCGGTCACGTCGGCGCGCAGCCCGTCGAGCATCATTTCGAAAAGCTGGAACCCTTCGGTCTTGTATTCGTTCAGCGGATCGCGCTGCGCATAGCCGCGAAAGCCCACGACCGAGCGCAGGTGCTCCAGCGTCAACAGATGCTCGCGCCACTTGGCGTCGATGGTCTGCAACAAAAGCTGCTTTTCGATCTGGCGCATGTTCTCGGGCCCGAAATCCACAGCCTTCTTGGCCATGTATTCATCCGACGCCTTCACGATGCGCTCTCGCACCACCTCGTCATCCACGCCTTCTTCATCGGCCCAGTCTGCAACTGGCAGGTCAAGGGCAAGCGCCTGCTTGATCGCCTCGTGCAGGCCGTCGGTGTCCCACTGATCGGCGTAGGAGCGCGGCGGCATGTATTGCTCGATCATGTCGTCGATAACCTGGTGGCGCATATCCTGCGCAATCTCGCCGATATCTTCGGCACCCATGATTTCCAGACGCTGGCCAAAGATTGCCTTACGCTGGTCGTTCATCACGTCGTCGAACTTGAGCAACTGTTTGCGGATGTCGAAGTTGCGCCCCTCGACCTTGGCTTGCGCCCGTTCCAGCGACTTGTTGACCCACGGGTGCACGATGGCCTCGCCATCCTTCATCCCCAGCGTGTTCAACATCTTGTCCAGCCGCTCCGACCCGAAAATCCGCATCAGGTCGTCTTCCAGCGACAGGAAGAAGCTGGACCGCCCCGGATCGCCCTGACGGCCAGACCGGCCGCGCAGCTGGTTGTCGATCCGGCGGCTTTCGTGGCGTTCGGTGGCCAGAACGTAAAGGCCACCGGCATCCTTCACCGCCTGTTCGTCAGCGGCATGTTCCGCTTCGATCCTCGCGCGGATTTCATCGGGGTGGGTGTCGGGATCGGCGGCGATGGCTTCCATCACCTTGAAGTCGACATTGCCGCCCAGTTTGATGTCGGTGCCGCGACCCGCCATGTTGGTGGCGATGGTGATCGCGCCCAGTTTACCGGCATCGGCAACGATCTGCGCCTCTTGCTCGTGCTGGCGGGCGTTCAGGACGTTGTGGGGCAACTTGGCCTCGGTCAGAAGCTGGCTCAGCATTTCCGACTTTTCGATCGAGGTCGTGCCAACCAGAACCGGCTGGCCCTTTTCATGGGCTTCGCGGATTTGCGCGACGATGGCGTCGTATTTCTCTTGCCCGGTGCGATAGACTTGGTCGTCCTCGTCAAGCCGGGCAATCGGGCGATTGGTGGGCACTTCCACCACGCCCAGCCCATAGATGGAATGGAATTCCTCGGCCTCGGTCACTGCCGTGCCGGTCATGCCCGACAGCTTGTCATAAAGGCGGAAGTAGTTCTGGAAGGTCACGCTGGCGAGCGTTACGTTTTCCGGCTGGATCTTGACGCCTTCCTTGGCCTCGATCGCCTGATGCAGACCGTCCGACAGGCGGCGCCCAGCCATCATCCGGCCGGTGAATTCGTCGATCAGAACGACCTCGTCACCGCGAACGATGTAATCCTTGTCCTTGTGAAAGACCTTGTGCGCCCGCAAGGCGTTGGTCGCGTGGTGGACGATCGTGGTCGATTCAGGGTCGTAGAGGCTTTGCCCCTCGGGCAGGATACCGACCTCTGACAGGCGCTGTTCGAGGAACTCGTTGCCCTCGTCGGTATAGGTCACCTGCCGGGCCTTCTCGTCGTGGGTGTAGTGGTCGTCCTGAATCTCGGGCATGACCTCGTTCATGCGCACATACAGCTCGGACCGGTCATCCGACGGCCCCGAGATGATCAGCGGCGTTCGCGCTTCGTCGATCAGAATCGAGTCCACCTCGTCGACAATCGCGAAATTGTGACCGCGCTGCGCCATCTCTTTCAGGCTGGCGCGCATGTTGTCGCGCAAATAGTCGAACCCAAGCTCGTTGTTCGTCGCGTAGGTGATGTCGGCCTGATAGGCCTCGCGCTTCTCAGGATCGGGCTGGCGCGGGTAGACGACACCGGTGGTCATCCCAAGCGCGGTGTAGACCTTGCTCATCCAGTCCGCGTCGCGTTTGGCAAGGTAATCGTTCACGGTGACGATATGCACGCCCTTGCCGGTCAGCGCGTTCAGATAGGCCGGGAACGTAGCGACCAGCGTCTTGCCTTCGCCGGTCTTCATCTCGGAAATATTGCCCTGATGCAGGAAAATACCGCCCATCAACTGCACGTCGAAAGCCCGCAGGCCAAGGGCGCGGCGGGCGGCTTCACGGCAGTTTGCAAAGGCTTCCGGCAGCAGATCGTCCAGACTTTCGCCATTTTGCGCGCGATTTCGGAACTCGGCCGTCTTGGCGACGATATCCGTATCCGAGAGCTTTTCGTACTCTGGCTCCAGCGCGTTGATCTTTTCGACGAGGGGGCGGGTGGCTTTTACCTTTCGGTCATTCGGCGTGCCGAAAACCTTCTTCGCGATTGTTCCAAGCCCAAGCATATGTTCTGTCGCCCTTCCGCACCTTCGGTCCGCGAAATGCGGCCGCTATCTGTCTCACCGTTGGGGCACCGGGTTGTTCGGCTCCTTGCGGACGTCTACAACGACCCCCAAGTCAGGTCAGGCTCCGATGCCAAACCCGCATGGGACATAAGGGGCTGCTTGAAATGTGTCAACGCGACCGGGAGGCTCATCTCGGTCAAGCAACATGGGAAATCTTCTATGACGAAAACGTTCCTCGCCAGTGCAGCGGTCGCTGCGCTCATGATCTCGCCCGCCTCCGCTCAGGATGCCAGCACCGTTCTGGCAACCGTGAACGGCCATGATATCACTCTTGGGCATGTCATCGTGGCGCAGTCGCAACTGCCGCAGCAGTACCAGACCCTGCCGGACGATGTGCTGCTGCAAGGCATCCTGGAACAGCTGGTTCAGCAAGAGGTCGTCGCCTCCGCCGCTCAGGACGGCATGTCCGGCGCCATGCGCATCGGTCTGGAAAACGAGCAGCGCGCCTACATCGCCGCCATGACACTCGACGAAGTTTCGCAAGGCGAAATCGCAGACGCGGATCTTCAGGCCGAATACGATGCGCAATACGCAGACGTGGAACCGGTGACCGAATACAACGCCTCGCATATCCTCGTCGATTCCGAAGACGCCGCACAGGCGCTGATCGAGCAACTGGAAAACGGTGCCGACTTTGCCGATCTCGCCCGCGAGAATTCGACCGGCCCGTCCGGCCCCAACGGCGGAGAGCTTGGCTGGTTCAGCGAAGGCATGATGGTGCCCCCGTTCGAAGCCGCTGTGACGGACCTGTCGGTCGGCGAAGTTTCGGCCCCCGTCCAGACCCGCTTTGGCTGGCATGTGATCAAGCTCAACGAAACCCGCGAGCAGGCCGCCCCCACGCTGGACGAAGTGCGTGACCAACTGGTCGAGGGTCTGCGCCAGGCGCGCGTCGACGAATACATTCAGAACCTCACCGACGCCGCGGACGTCGCGCGCCCTGAGCTTGACATCGACCCCGCACTTATCCGTGATGTGGATCTGCTGAACAACTGATCCGACACGAGGGGCGGGCATGGCCAAGAAAGACAAAGCGGCGAAAGCCGGAGCCAGCAAGACCGAGGTCGATGACCTCAAGCGCAAGCTCAACAAGCTGCGCAAGAAGCTCAAGGCCGAACGCGCTGCTGTCGCCGAAGCCCCCGCCCCGGAGACATCGGTGCCAGCGGTATCGCCGCTGGCACCCAAGGAGGGCTTCCCCGCCATTCCCGCCATCGACGGCGTCCGTCTGGCGGCCGCCCCGGCCGGGGTGAAATACAAGAACCGCAACGACGTTATGCTGGTGGAAATCGCTCCGGGCAGCAGTGTAGCGGGAGTGTTTACCCGGTCATCGACCCGCTCGGCCCCGGTGCGCGATTGCGAAGACAAGCTGGCCGCGCTGGACAAGGACAGCGAACAGGGATTTGCCATCATCGTGAACTCGGGCAATTCCAACGCCTTCACCGGTCATGCCGGCCAGCAAACCGTCGATGAGGTCACCGGCACGCTCGCCAAGCTGATGGGCTTGCCCAATGGCCATGTGTTTTCCGCCTCGACCGGCGTCATTGGCGAACCGCTGCCCGCCGCCAGGATCACCGACGCGATGACCGCCCTGCGCGACGGTCTCGATGCCGGTCACTGGGAACCTGCCGCGCGCGCCATCATGACCACCGACACCTTCGCCAAGGGCGCGATGGCAGAGGTCGAGATCGACGGCCAGACTGTGCACATCGCCGGGTTCGCCAAGGGGTCGGGCATGATTGCGCCGGACATGGCGACGATGCTGGGCTATGTCTTTACCGACGCCGCCGTCTCGCGTCCGGCGCTGCAATCCATGCTGAAATCCGCCACCAACGGCAGCTTCAACGCCATCACGGTGGACAGCGACACCTCGACCTCGGACACGGTGATGCTGGCTGCGACCGGAAAGGCGGGCAACCGAAGGATCACCTCGGCGCGCAGCGCCGACGGACAGGTCTTTGCCGCCGCGCTGCAAGACGTGCTGCGCGACCTCGCGCTTCAGATCGTGCGCGACGGCGAGGGCGCCACCAAACTGGTTGAGGTGCGGGTGACCGGCGCCAAGACACCCCGTGACGCCGACAAGGTGGCCCGATCCATCGCCAATTCGCCGTTGGTCAAGACCGCCATCGCCGGAGAAGACCCCAACTGGGGACGGGTGGTGATGGCCGTCGGGAAATCCGGCGCAACCGCTGACCGTGACCTGCTGACGATCCGCTTTGGCGACGTGCTGGTGGCCGAAAAGGGCTGGGTCTCGCCCACCTATTCGGAAGAAGCGGGTGCCGCCTACATGACTGGCGAAGAGCTGCTGGTCGCCGTCGATCTCGGCCTTGGCGACGGGCAGGCGACCGTCTGGACCTGCGACCTGACCCATCAATACATTTCGATCAACGCGGATTACCGGTCGTGAAAACCGTTCTGGTCTCTGCCGTGGCCCTGATCGACGGCGACGGGCGGGTGCTGCTGGCACAACGCCCCGAGGGCAAACCAATGGCCGGGCTATGGGAATTTCCGGGCGGCAAGGTCGAATCGGGCGAAACGCCCGAGGTCGCCCTCGTCCGCGAGTTGCAGGAAGAACTGGGCATCGACACGTGGGAAAGCTGTCTCGCGCCGCTGACCTTCGCCAGCCACAGCTACGACGATTTCCACCTGCTCATGCCGCTCTTTGCCTGCCGCAAATGGGCCGGCATTGTCACCCCGCGCGAGGGCCAGACCCTGGCCTGGGCGCGACCCACCCAGTTGCGCGACTATCCAATGCCGCCAGCGGATATCCCTTTGATACCGATCCTGCGCGATTGGGTGTAGCAGCTCTTCGGGACGCGATTCCCATCGCAATCTCTGTTTTCGATGCGACGCTGTTGCGGCATCCTGAACCCCGATGCGTGACCGCGGAATAGTCCAGTCGGGCCTTTTCCGCCCGAGTTTGGGAACCTCGACATGATCAAGACGATCACTCTTGGTAGCTGCGTCTACGTGCAAGGACAGGTTGTTCGGACCTTGCCGAACGGGCACTTGGTCGTGCGCGTCGGCGAGCAGGTGTTCACCGGTCCCTCCGTCACCGCCTACTAGGCCGCCAGTGACGGCAGGTCCGGCCCGAACGCGGCCAATGATTCCAGATACAACCAATCCAGCCGAACCAGATCTGGCCGCCTGCCCGCGTCAATCATGGTCTCTGCCGCGAAACAGGCCTCCGCGAAGGCGCTGAACCCAAGGTTGAGCGCGCTGCCCCTCAACCCATGGAAATCCTCGGCCCGGGCGAGGCCCGGATTGGCCGAAAGCGCATCCAGCGTTTCCGAGATTTCCTCCAAAAAAACGGCTGCCACGTCGTGAAAATCCTCCTCGCCGATCTCTTGGCGCAACTCCTTCAACCTGTTTCGATCTATCAGACTCATCTTACTCATTCCCAAACGCCCCGCTGCGCAGTCTGCTCGGGCAGGGCTTAACAAATGCTTCATCGGGCGCGGAAAATCGGGGGCATTTTAGCATTCACCCGACCTTAACCCGTGGTGGGGCAGCAAGGAGTCGAGGAATGCACGACGAGGCCCCGTTTGCCGGAAGATATTACCATACGCGCCGATCAGCGGCCCCTTGGCGCTGCTGCGCTGGCGCCCTCGCATGTGCTGGTTCTGGAAAACAGCCGCGCGCAACGGCGTCTTCTGGCGACGCTGCTTCGCAAATGGGGGCACGAGGTGACAGTTTGTGCAACACCAGCCGAGGCGCTCGATATCCTGCGCCGCAGCCCCATCCCCATCGTGCTGACCGACTGGATGATGCCGGGCATGTCCGGGCCGGATTTCTGCCGCGCCTTTAGGTTGCTCGACCGGGAAAGTTACGGCTACGTCATCCTTCTGACCTCGAAATCCGACAAGTCCGAGATCGCGCAGGGGTTGGAGGCCGGGGCCGATGATTTCGTGACCAAACCGGTGACGCCCCCGGAACTGCGCGCGCGGATTCAGGCGGGCGAGCGGATCGTTGCGATGCAAACCGAACTCGTCCGCCAGAACCGGCAGATTCGCACCACGCTGGCCGAGATTCGCTCGCTTTACGATGCGCTCGACCGCGACCTGCTGGAAGCAAAGCGCCTGCAAGATTCGCTGGTGCCGGAAATCTTCCGCCCGGTGACGAACGGCTCGGTCGCGCTGGCCCTGCATTCCAGTGGCCATGTCGGGGGAGATCTCGTCGGCATGTTTCCGATTCCGGGCGACCGGCTGGGGCTCTTTTCGCTCGACGTGTCCGGGCATGGCGTGACCTCGGCACTGGTGACCGCGCGGATGGCGGGGCTGCTTGGCACCGCCGCGCCGGAACAAAACGTCGCCCTGATCCAGCAGGTCGGCGGGGACTGGGCCGCCCTGCCGCCCGATGCCGTTGCGGCCAAGCTCAACGCCATGATGTTCAACGAGGTCGAGACCGACCTTTATTTCACCCTCTGCCTTGCAGATGTGGACCTGACGACAGGGCGGGTGCGCATGGTGCAGGCCGGGCACCCGCACCCCGCGATCCTGCATCCCGGCGGCGATGTCACATGGGCGGGGGACGGCGGGATGCCCATTGGCCTGTTGCCCAATGCGCGCTTTGAAACCATCGACCTGACCCTGTCCCCCGGCGACCGGCTGATCCTGCATTCCGACGGCTTCACCGAATGTGCCGCGCCCATGGGCGGGTTTCTGGGCGACACCGGGCTGGCCAGCATCCTGGCCCGCCACGCGGAAACCCCGCACGACCGCTTCCTGCCGCAGCTGGTTGCGGAATTGGAACGCTTCGGCGGGCGCGCGGATTTCGACGATGACGTCTCGGCCCTGTCGTTTCAGTTCACACCCTGAGGTGCGCGCGCGCCCGGCCCACGAAATGCCGGTCGCCATCCACGGCCAATTCCGCCTCGGCCTCATCCCACGGCAGGAACACCGGGTGGTGCCCCGGCTCGCTCGGGGCCGACAGGCGCGATCCAAGCTGCGCGACATAGATCGTGCACAGCTTTTGCGCCCAGATGTCGTAATCCGGCATATAGGTGAAGCGGTGGAACATCCCCATGCGGCGCGGCGTTTGAATGCGATACCCGGTTTCCTCGAACACCTCGCGGTGCAGCGCCGCCAAGGGCGACTCACCGGGGTCGATTCCACCGCCGGGCAGTTGCAACTCGGCCAGTGGCCGCTCCTGGAACGTGGCGAGAATACCGTCGCCCGCGAGGATCACGGCATACACCCCGCGGCGCGGCGTGTAGCGGCGGGCGGGGTCGGGTGGCTGTCCGAAACGGCGGTTCATCGGGCGGACTCCTCGGGCACCGGGCACGGCTTTGGGGTTGGCAAGGCGGTTGTCCCGCTTATATGGGCGCGGTATGCCAGCCCTCGTGGCAGAAGGAAAGCCAATGACCCTCAGCACCAAGATCGCATGGGACGACACCGTCCTGCCCTTTCAGCTCGACCGTGCAGATATTCGCGGCCGGGTGGCCCGCCTCGACGGGACGCTCGACCAGATCCTGTCGCAGCACAGCTACCCAGCGGGGATCGAATCGATGCTGGCGGAAATGGCGCTGCTGACGGCCCTGATCGGCCAGACGATCAAGCTGCGCTGGAAGCTGTCGCTTCAGGTGCGCGGCGACGGGCCTTTGCGCATTCTGGCGACCGACATCTATGCCCCCGCGAAAGAGGGTGAGCGCGCCCAGATCCGCGCCTATGCCAGCTATGACAAGGACCGCTACGTCGATGGGACGGACCCGTTCCGCCAGATCGGTAAAGGCTATTTCGCGATCCTGATCGACCAGGGTCAGGGCAATACCCCCTATCAGGGCATCACGCCGGTGGCGGGGGGCTCGCTGTCCTCTTGCGCCGAGGCGTATTTCGCCCAGTCCGAACAGTTGCCGACGCGCTTTGCCCTGTCGTTCGGGCGCAGCATGGAACCGGGCGGCCAGTCGGGTTGGCGCGCGGGGGGCGTGATGATCCAGCATATGCCCAAAGCCTCGCCGCATGTCACCGGCGAGGGCGGGTCAGGTGAAGAGGGCCTGCTGCAACCGGAAGATTTCCTTGGCGAAGACGATGCCGAGAACTGGAACCGCGCCAATATCCTGCTCGACACGGTCGAAGAGCTGGAACTCGTCGGCCCCTCGGTGGCGCCGACCGACCTGCTCTTGCGTCTGTTCCACGAAGAGCGGCCGCGCATCTACACCGCGCTGCCGGTCAAATTCGGCTGCACCTGTTCTGAAACCCGCGTGCGGGAAAGCCTGTCGATCTACTCGGCCAAGGACATCGCCCACATGACCACGGATGAAGGCACAGTGACCGCCGATTGCCAGTTCTGCGGGGCGCATTACGTGTTCGATCCGCAGACACTCGGGTTCGAGGCCACCAAGAACCCGGATGGCTCCGATCTCTGAGCTTGGGATCATAGAACGGGCGTTGGCCGGGGCTGCCCCGGCCTCGTCCGACTATGACCTCAACCCGGGCATTGTCCTGCCCGAGGGGCGCAAACTACGGCCCGCCGCCGTCCTGATGCCGATCCTCGAAACACCGAATGGCGCGCGGGTCATCCTGACCAAGCGCTCGGCGATGTTGAAGCATCACCCCGGACAGGTCGCCTTCCCCGGTGGCAAGGTCGATGCCACCGACGCCAGCCCCGAGGCCGCCGCGCTGCGCGAAAGCCACGAGGAAATCGGTCTCGACCCAAGCCAAGTGGACATCCTCGGGCACCTGCCGCCGCATGAAACCGTGACCAGCTACACCGTGACCCCCTTCGTGGGCCGCATCCGCGCGCCCTTTTCGCCGGTGCCAGAGCTGGGCGAGGTGGCCGAGGTCTTCTCGGTCCCCCTGTCCTTCCTGATGACCCCGGCCTCGTACCGGGTGGAACGGCGCCATTGGCGGGGGGTCTGGCGGTCCTATTACGTGGCCCCCTACGGCCCCTATTACATCTGGGGCGCGACCGCCCGGATGCTCAAGGGTCTGGCCGACCGGGTGGCGGCATGATCCTGGCGGCAGACTGGTTGCATCACCCCGGCACCCAAGCGCTGTGCAAGGCGCTGGAGGCCGAGGGCTTTCACGCGCTCTTCGTCGGCGGCTGCGTGCGCAACGGGCTGTTGAACCTGCCCACCGATGACATCGACCTGTCCACCGATGCGCGGCCCGAAACCGTTATCCGCATCGCCGAGGCCGCCGGGTTGAAACCCGTGCCCACGGGCATCGACCACGGCACGATCACCGTCGTCGCCAAAGGCCTGCCGCACGAAGTCACAACCTTTCGCAAGGATGTGGAAACCGATGGACGCCGCGCCGTGATCGCCTTTGCCGACGCGGTGGAAGACGACGCCATGCGACGCGACTTTACCATGAACGCGCTCTATGCCGATGCCTCGGGCCGGGTGATCGACCCGTTGGGACAGGGCGTGGCGGATTTGCAGGCCGGGCGGCTGCGCTTCATCGGCGACCCGCATGACCGTATCCGCGAAGACTACCTGCGTATCCTGCGCTTCTTCCGCTTCCACGCTCACTACGCCGATCAACAGGCCGGGTTCGACCCCGATGGCCTTGCCGCCTGCGCCGAGATGGCCGACGGCATCGACCGGTTGTCGCGCGAACGGATCGGGCACGAGATGTGCAAGCTCTTGCGCGCCGCCGATCCCGCCCCCGCTGTCGCCGCGATGGAACAAGCCGGTATCCTGCGCCACGCCCTGCCGGGGGCCGGGGCCAAGGCGCTGCCCATCCTTGTCCATGCCGAACAGGGCTTTGGTGTCGCGCCCGATCATTGCCGCCGCCTTGCCGCGCTTGGTGGCGACGCCCCGATGCAGGCGCTGCGCCTGTCCAAACCCGATGCGCGGCAGGTCACGATGCTGCGCGATGCGGTCGGCTCGCTCATGGGGGCCGGTGAACTTGGCTATCGTCTTGGGGCGGATGCCGCCCGCGACGTGCTGCTCTTGCGCGTGGCGCTGCTGGAACTCCCCCTCGCGCAATCGGACCTTGACTCCGCCCGCGCCGCCGATGGCCTGCAGGTGCCGGTGAAACCCGGCGACCTGATGCAGATCGGCCTGCGCGGCCCGGCCCTTGGCGACCGCCTGCGCGAGATCGAGACACGCTGGATCGCCTCGGGCTTTACCCTGACACGGGACCAGTTGCTGCCTTGACAGCCCCTGCGCCCTGACGTCCTGTCAGCCGACCCGCAGCACCGGACACGCATCTTGGACCCGCTCTACGCCTTTGTTTTCGCCGGACTGTTCTCGCCCGGCCCCAATGTTATCCTGCTGACCGCTTCGGGCGCGCGCTTCGGCTTTCGCGCGACGCTGCCGCATGTGGTGGGCGTGGCGCTTGGCGTCGGCGTGATCGCGGCGGTGGTGGGCCTTGGGGTCGGCGCGCTGTTGCTGGCGCAACCGGGGCTGTCCTTTGCCCTCAAAATGATCGCGGCGGGCTGGATCTTGTGGATGGCATGGCGGCTGACCCACACCCGCCAACTTTCGGTCGGCAAGGCCGGGGACAAACCCTTTACGGCATGGCAAGCGGTGCTGTTTCAGTGGGTCAACCCCAAGGTCTGGGCCGTGGCGATGGCCGCCGCCGCAGGCTATGGGGCGGGCCTTGGCCCGATGGGCGAGGCACAGCGGCTGGCCCTCGCCTTTTCCGGACTCAACCTCTTCGTTTGCCTGTTCTGGAGCTTTGCCGGATCACTGCTGGCCCTGCTGCTGACAACCCCCCGTGCGTGGACGGTGTTCCGACTGTGCATGAGTGCAGCCCTCGCCGGATCTGCCATCATGGTCTTCCTGTAACGACCGGGCTATATCTGCCGCAACAGGACCCTTTTCAAGCGCGCGTTGCATGTTCCGGTTTTTCGAAAACCTGGTGAATCCCTATGTGGACTATCCCGAGACGGACAGCCCACCCAACCGGCTGTGGCCGTTCTTGTGGGACTATTCGCAACCCTTCAAGCGGCTCTTCCTGATCACCGCCATCATGTCGGTCGTCGTGGCCGCGATGGAGGTCTGGCTGATCCACTACATGGGCCGCCTCGTCGACCTTCTGTCCGGCGCCACCCCGGCCGAGGTGCTGGCGGCTCACGGGCTGGAACTGGTCGCCGTCGCGGTCTTCATCCTGATCGTCCGTCCCGTGTTGCAGGGGCTGGACGTGGCGCTGCTGAACAACGGCATCCTCGTCAATTTCGGCACGCTCATCCGCTGGCGCGCGCATCGGCACGTGCTGCGCCAATCCGTGGGCTGGTTCGAGAACGACTTTGCCGGACGGCTGGCCAACCGCATCATGCAGGCCCCCCCGGCCGCTGGCGACGCGGTGTTTCAGGTCTTCGATGCGATCACCTTTTCCATCGCTTACCTGATCGGCGCGGCCGTGCTGCTGTGGGAGGCCGACATTCGCCTTGTGCTGCCACTTCTGGTCTGGCTCGCGTTCTATGGCGTGCTGGTGCGCTGGACGATGAAACGCGTCGGCCCCGCCTCCAAGGCCAGTTCCGACGCGAGGTCGATGACCACGGGGCGCGTGGTGGACAGCTATACCAACATCCACTCGGTCAAGCTGTTCGCCCATCACGACAGCGAAATCGCCTACGCCAAGGACGCGATCGAGCATACCCGCCGCACCTTCGCCAATGAGATGCGAATTTTTACCATGATGGACGTGATGCTGACCGCGTTGAACGGCTTTCTGGTCGTGGCCGTGGTGGGCTGGAGCGTGTGGCTCTGGGTCCAAGGTTCGGCTTCGGTCGGGGTGGTGGCGGCGGCAACGGCGCTGACGCTGCGCCTCAATGCCATGACCGGCTGGATCATGTGGGCGGTCTCGACCTTCTTCCGCTCGCTCGGGGTCGTGGCCGAGGGGATGGAAACCATCGCACAACCCATCGACCTCGTGGATACCCCCGATGCAACGCCGCTGGCCCTGACCAGGGGCGGGGTCCGCATGGACGGCCTCAGCCACCACTACGGGCGCGGCAGCGGCGGCTTGCGCGATGTGACACTGACCATCAAACCCGGCGAAAAGGTCGGCCTGATCGGCCGCTCCGGCGCGGGAAAATCAACTCTGGTGAAACTGCTCTTGCGCTTTTACGACCCCGAAGGCGGGCGAATCCTGATCGACGGTCAGGACATCACCAAGGTCACGCAGGACAGTCTGCGCCTGAACATCGGCATGGTGCAGCAGGACAGTTCCCTTTTGCACCGCTCGGTGCGCGACAACATCCTCTATGGCCGCCCCGACGCCACCGAGGAAGAGATGATCGAGGCCGCGAAACGCGCCGAGGCGCATGATTTCATCCTCGACCTGGCAGACCCGCAGGGCCGCATCGGCTATGACGCCCATGTCGGCGAACGCGGTGTGAAACTGTCCGGCGGGCAGCGCCAGCGGGTGTCCCTTGCCCGCGTGATCCTGAAAGACGCCCCCATTCTGGTGCTGGACGAAGCCACAAGCGCGCTCGACAGCGAGGTCGAGGCGATGATCCAGACCACGCTTTACGGCGTGATGGAGGGCAAGACCGTGATCGCCATCGCGCACCGCCTGTCCACCATCGCCCATATGGACCGGATCGTGGTGCTGGATGACGGCACGGTGGCCGAGATCGGCACCCATGACGACCTGCTGGCCAAGGGCGGGCTCTATGCCGGGTTCTGGGCGCGGCAATCGGGCGGCTTCATCGGCACCGAGGAGGCCGCCCAATGACCCAATGGCACCGGCTTCTGGGACGCCTTGCAAACCTGATCGACGCCTTTGCGCCCGCTGGCGGCCCACCACCGCGCACGCTCTGGGCCTTCATCCGCTGGTGCCTTGACGGGTCGTGGCCGGTGATCTGGCTGGCCTGCCTCGTCTCGGCGCTGGCCGGGTCAATGGAGGTCGTTTCGGCCTGGTATCTGGGCGTCATCGTCGACAGCGTGTCCAACAGCGGCGACCCTCAGGGCTATGTCCTGCAATACTGGCCGATGCTTCTGGGGTATGTCGCCTTCTTCCTTGCCGTGCGCCCGCTGGCCTTCGGGGTTTCAGCGGCGTTCAACGGCATCACCCTGCCGATCAACATCTACCCCCTGATCCAGTCGCGCCTGCACCGCTGGACGCTTGGCCATGCCGTCACCTTCTTCGACAACGATTTCGCCGGTCGGATCGCGCAGAAACAGGCACAAACAGCCAACGCGCTGACCCTGACAGTCACGGAATCGATCAACGCCTTCGTCTTTGCCATCGCGTCGCTCGCGGGCTCTGCCGTGCTGCTGGCCGCGATTGACTGGCGCATCGCGGTGGTCCTGTTTGTCTGGCTCGTCGGCTACATCTGGATGATCAAGTGGTTCATGCCCCGCGTCCGGTCGCGGTCCAAGGCGCGGGCCGCCGCGCGGGCCAACGTGACCGGGCAGGTCGTCGACACCATCACCAACGTCAAGACCGTCAAGCTCTTCGGCCATACCGATCACGAAGATCGTGCCGCACTCGACGCGCTTGGCCTCTTCCGCGACCGGATGCTGGAATTCGGCACCCTCTCCACCGCCTTCCGCTTCGCGTTGATGGGCGTCGCGGGCATTTTGCCGGTTGTGCTGATCTTCTCCACCATCCTGCTGTGGCGGCAGGGCATCGCCACCCCCGGCGACATCGCCGCCGCCGGGGCCGTGTCGATGCGGATCGCCCAGATGACCGGCTGGGTCAGTTTCACCCTGATGGGCGTCTATTCCCATGTCGGTGAGGTCGAGGACGGGATGCGCACCATCACACCGCCGCACACCCTGACCGACGCCCCGAACGCCCGCCCCCTGCCACGCATCGCCGGGCGCGTCGGGTTCGAGAATGTGGGCTTTGCCTATGGCCGTGACGCGGGCGGGATCGAAGGGATCGACCTTGTCATCGAGCCGGGTCAAAGGATTGGCCTCGTCGGCGCCTCGGGCGCCGGGAAATCGACCCTCGTGAACCTGCTGATGCGTCTCTACGATGCGGAACAGGGACAGATCACGCTCGACGGGATCGACATCAGCACCGTGACCCAAGACAGCCTGCGCCAGCAGATCGCGACCGTCACGCAGGAAACGGCGATGTTCAACCGCACCGCCCGCGACAACATCCTCTATGGCCGCCCCGACGCCACCGAGGAAGAGATGATCGAAGCCGCGAAACGCGCCGAAGCGCATGACTTCATCCTCGACCTGCAAGATCACATGGGTCGCAAGGGCTATGAGGCCTTTCTTGGCGAACGCGGGGTCAAGCTCTCGGGTGGTCAGCGCCAGCGTATCGCGCTCGCCCGCGCCTTTCTCAAGGACGCGCCGGTTCTGGTGCTGGACGAGGCTACCAGCGCCCTCGACTCCGAGGTCGAGGCCGCGATTCAGGACACGCTGATCGACGTAATGCAGGGCAAGACCGTCATCGCCATCGCGCACCGGCTGTCCACTATCGCCCAGATGGACCGCATCATCGTGCTTGACCATGGCCGGATCGTCGAGGAAGGCTCGCATGACACTCTGCTCGCCTCGGACGGGCTTTATGCGCGCTATTGGAAACGGCAGTCGGGCGGCTTCATCGGGATCGAGGAAACCGCCGCCGAATAAGGAGGCCCCATGGACCTTGAAACCGTCACCCCCGAGGATTTCGGCCGCAGCCTGACAGGCATCGGCGTCAACCTGCTGTCGGGGGATGTGCGTGCGCTGGCCGGGTTCCTGTCCGATATGTTCGGCCTCACCGTCCACCGTCTTTCCGATGATTTCGCCATCGTCCGCCATGACGGGATGATGATGCAGTTGCATTCCGACGGCACTTTTGGCGGCCACCCGCTGCTTGGGCTGGTGCCGGAATCCCCGCCGCGCGGGGGTGGGCTGCAACTCTACCTCTTCGGGATTGACCCGGACGCCGCCGCGAAACGGGCCGAGGCGGCAGGTCACATGGTGCTGGAACAGCCCGCCGACAAGCCCCATGGGCTGCGAGAGGCCACGATCCTGTCGCCCGAAGGCTATGCGTTCAGCCCGGCCACCGCCGCGGCCTGACCGCTTCCCGCCGGGCGCAAACCGCGTTATGCCCGCGCCATGACCCAACTCATGATTCAAAGACTGGGCCACAAGGGCGACGGCATTGCCGCCGGTCCCGTTCTGGTGCCCATGACGCTGCCCGGCGAAACCGTCGATGGCGACGTCCATGATGGCCGCATGGACGCCCCCCGCGTCCTGACGCCTTCGCCCGACCGGGTAAAGGCCCCCTGCCGCCATTTCCGCCAATGCGGCGGCTGCGCCCTGCAACATGCCTCGGACGGGTTCCTTGCCCGGTGGAAACAAGAGGTCGTGGAAACCGCACTGGCCGCGCAGGGCGTCAGCACCGCTTTCCGCCCGATCCACGTTTCTCCGGCCCAGACCCGCCGCCGCGCCACGCTGGCCGGGACACGCACGAAAAAGGGCGCGCTGGTGGGGTTTCATGCGCGCCGCTCCGACACCATCGTGCCGATCACCGAATGCCATGTGCTGCACCCCGACCTGATCGAGGCGCTGCCTGCCCTGGCCGAGATGACCCGCATGGGCGGCTCGCGCAGCGCCACGCTGTCCTTCGCCCTGACGGTCGCTGCGGACGGCGTTGACTGCGCCGTGACCGGGGGCAAGCCGCTCGATGAAAGCCTGCGCCTGTCGCTGCCGAAATTCCTGCCCCGGTTCACCCGCCTGACATGGGGGGATGAAACGGTCTTCACCGAAACACCCCCGTCACAACAGTTCGGCAAGGCCGCCGTGGTGCCCCCGCCCGGCGCTTTCCTGCAAGCCACCCCGGATGGCGAGGCCGCCCTGCTCGCCGCGATGGAAGAGGCCACGTCAGGCGCCAAGATGATCGTGGACCTTTTCGCAGGCTGCGGCACGTTTTCCCTGCCGCTGGCGGCAAACGCCCCGGTTCACGCCGTCGAAGGCAGCCGGGAAATGATCGCCGCCCTCGACCACGGTGTGCGCCATGCCAACGGGTTGAAACAGGTCACAACCGAGGGGCGCGACCTCTTCCGTCGCCCCCTGATGGCCGATGACCTGGCCGCCTTCGACGCCGCCGTCATCGACCCGCCCCGCGCCGGGGCCGAGGCGCAGGTGGCAGAGCTGGCCACCGCGCGGCTGTCGCGGATCGGCTTCGTGTCCTGCAACCCGGTCACCTTTGCCCGCGATGCGAAAACGCTGACCGATGCGGGCTATCGCCTCGACTGGGTGCAGGTCATCGACCAGTTCCGGTGGAGCCCGCATGTCGAGCTTGCGGCACAGTTCACCCGACACGCGGGGTGACTGGCGGCCCTATAGCCGCTGCAACAGCTCCGGCGTTGGCCAGCCGTCGGCAGGCATCCCCAGCCGTTGCTGTTCCCTGCGCACCGCCGCGCGGGTGTTGGCCCCCAGAATGCCGTCGATCCCGCCGACGTCATGGCCCAACTGGCTCAGCCTCTGCTGCAACTGGCGCATCTGGCCCTGGTCAAGGCCAGGGTCAGGGGTGCCCGCGTCATAGACCGGCGCGCCCTCCAGCCGGGTGGCGAAATAGGCTGCGGTGGTGACATAGACAAAGCTCTGGTTCCATTCGAACAGCACGGAATAATTCGGATAGGCCATGAAGGCCGGGCCATTGCGCCCCTGCGGCAGCAGGATCGACGCGCTCAGGTTGGTGTTGGGCAGCGCCCCGTTGCGGCCCCGCACCCCCATCTGCTGCCATTGCGATACCCGCCGCGTGTCCTGTAGCCCGGTCGATGACCAGTCGAAACTGTCCGGCACCTCGATTTCCACCAGCCACGGTTCATTCGCCCGCCAGCCAAGCGAGCGCAGCAGGTTCGCCCCCGACAACAACGCATCGGGCGCAGAGTCTCGCAGCCGCACATGCCCGTCGCCATCGCCATCGACACCATGCGCGATGATGTCCTCGGGCAGCATCTGCACCATGCCGATTTCTCCGGCCCACGCCCCGGTGGTGGTACGCGGATCAAGGTCGCCATGCTCATACAGCTCCAACGCCGCGAAAACCTGCGGGCGGAACAATTCGGGCCGACGGCAATCATGCGACAGGGTCACCAGCGAATTGACCGTGTTGAAATCGCCCTGAAACGCCCCGAAATCGGTTTCGAACGCCCAGAAGGCCAGCAATACCCCCCGCGACAGGCCAAAGTCCCGCTCCACCCGGTCAAAGGTGCTGCGATACCTGTCTGCGTTGATGCGGCCATGGTCGATGCGGTTCTGGCTGATCAATCGGCGCGAAAAATCGACAAAGGGTCGGGTGAAAATCCCCTGTGCCCGGTCGGCGCGCAAGGTGGCCTGATCCTGCTGCACCCCGTTGAAAAAGCTGGCGACCGCCTGCGGCCCGTGGCCCCGTTGCAGCGCCTCTTGGCGCAGGCCATCGACGAAGGCGGAAAAGCTGCCGCCGCATTGCTGGGAATGGGCGGCGGTGGCAAGGGTCAACGCAAGAAGCGTCGCGGAAATCAGTCGCATTGGAAAATCCTGTGGCTGTTATCGGCCAAAGACTAGCAGGCGCTCACAACAGCACAAGGATCAGCATCAATCCGGCGATCACGATCCAGACCCGCCGCAGCACGGCAATCGCGGCCTCGACCTCGGCTACCCCGATCTCTTGCGCGCCGCTGCCATTCACCCAGGGAAAGTCCCGCACCTGCCCGTGATAGCTGCGCGGCCCCGACAGCGCCACGTCCAGCACCCCGGCCATCGCCGCCTCGGGCCAACCCGCATTGGGCGAGCGATGCAGGCCTGCGTCGGACCGGATGACCTCGACCGCCCGCGCGGACCAGAACGCCAGCGCAATCAGCCCCGCCGTGATCCGCGCAGGAACCCAATTCATCACATCGTCCAGCCGTGCGGCGGCCCATCCGAACTGTTCGTGCCGGGGCGTGCGATAGCCGATCATCGAATCCGCCGTGTTCACCACCTTGTAGATCAGAATCCCCGGCAAGCCGCCGATCAGGAACCAAAAGGCCGGCGCAACAACCCCGTCCGAGAAATTCTCGGCCGCGCTCTCGATCGCCGCGCGCGCCACCGCTGGCCCGTCCATGGCGCCCGTATCGCGCCCCACGATCATCGCCACCGCGCGCCGCCCCTCGCCCACGCCATAGCGCAGCCCGTCGGCCACCGCCTGAACATGGACGACAAGGCTTTTCTGCGCCAACAGGATCGCCGCCCCGACAAGCGACCACAGCCAGCCAAGCGGCAGCGCCGCGATCAGCAGGCCCAGCGCCCCGGCCCCGGCCACCAGCGACAGCACCAACAGCACGCCATTGTCCCGGCGCGGCGCCACGTTGAACCGCGCATCGGCCCAGCCGATCACGCGCCCCATCAGAACCGCAGGGTGCGGCACCCGACCCCACAGCCAGCGCGGCTCGCCCATGACGGCATCCAGCGCCATCGCGCCCAACAGCAGAATCGGCGTCATGCCAGCGCCTCCTGCAACCGGGTCCAATGGGCCGCCGGTCCGGGCAGGCCCAGCCGCAGCCAGCGGTCGGAATAGGGGAAAATCCGGCTCCAGACATGATGCTTGGCCAGACGGTCCTGCCAGCCCGCCGCGTCGCCCACATCGTACAGCCGGAACAGCGTGGTGCCACCCACGACCGCAGCCCCGGCCCGCGTCATCATTGCGTCCAGCCGACCGGCATCCCCGGCCAACCGCGCCCGCGTCGCCTCGGCCCACGCCGTATCGCGCAACGCTGCGGTGCCTGTCTCCAACGCCGGGCCAGACACCGCCCATGGCCCGACCATCGCCGCCATGCGCGCGATCATCTCGGGACGTGCGATGGCAAAGCCAAGCCGCAGCCCGGCCAATCCCCAGAACTTGCCAAAGCTCTTCAGCACCACCACGCCGGGGCGGGTCGCCAGATGGATCAGGCTCGCCTCTGGCATCACGTCGCAAAAGCTCTCGTCGATCACCGTCAGCACCCGGTCGCCCGCCAGCTCGGCTTCGGTCCAGATCCGCCCATCGGGATTGTTCGGATGCACGGCCACCAGCGCCCCGCCTGTGCCCGCTGTCCAGCCCGCTGCGCGAAACGCTGCCCAATGCTCGTTATAGGTCGGGACAGGGATCTCTACCGCCCCGGCCGGGGCCAAGCCCGGAAGTCGCGCAATCAGCGCCGAAGCTCCGGGCGCGGCCAGCACCGCCGCCGTATCGGGAACCGCCCAAAACCGGCGCGCCGCCGCCTCGAGTGCCGCAAAGGCCCCGTCATCGGGCAGCGCGGTCCACGCCATGTCGGAAACCGCGGGCACAGGGTAGGCCACCGGGTTGATGCCCGTGGACAGGTCGATCCACCCTTCGCGCGGTCCGCCATATCGGGCCACCGCCCCATCGACTCCACCGCCGTGATCCCGCTTCGCCTCTGATCCAGCCATTGCCGTCCCCTCATCCTCGGGATCGGTTCAAACCGATTTTCAGGCCGCCCGCAATGCCTCTCGCCCATGCGGGGCGTTCCAATGGATCACCGGATTGATCGGGATGATCCGGTAGGGGTTAATCGACTCGTGGCTATAGTGGTAGTGCCGGACGAAATGGTCGGGGTGCACCACGTCACGCAGGCCCGGCCATTGATACAGCTCCTTCGCCCATCCCCACAGGTTCGGATAGTCGACGATCCGCCGCCGGTTGCACTTGAAATGCAGGTGATACACCGCGTCAAAGCGCAGGATCGTCGGCAACAGCCGCCAATCGGCCTCGGTCACCCGCTCGCCCGTCAAATAGCGGTTGCGCGACAGGATATCCTCGACCCAATCCAGCGCGTCGAACAGTCGATGAACGGCCTCGTCATAGGCCGCTTGCGTGGTGGCAAAGCCCGCCTTGTAGACGCCGTTGTTGATCTCGTCATAGATCCGTGCATTCAGGCGGTCGATCTCTTCCCTCAGCGGCTGGGGATAGAAATCCTGCGTATCCCCGGTGATGCCGTCGAAGGCCGTGTTGAACATACGGATGATCTCGGCGCTTTCATTCGACACGATGGTGCCGCGCGACTTATCCCACAACACCGGTACCGTGACCCGGCCGGTCATATCGGGCTTGGCCCGCAGATAGACCTCGCGCAGAAAGTCCGACCCGAACAGCCGATCCCCGGTGGTGCCCGGAAAATCCGTGCCGAAAGTCCAGCCATCCGACAGCATATCAGGGTGCACCACCGACACATCTATGTGATCCTCCAGCCCCTTCAGGCTGCGATAGATCATCGTGCGGTTGGCCCACGGGCAGGCATGGCTGACATACAGGTGATAGCGCCCGCTTTCGGCGGCAAACCCGCCCGCGCCCGTGGCCCCGGCGCTGCCATCGGCCGTTACCCAGTTGCGAAACAGCGCCTCGCTCCGCTTGAAGGCTCCGCCGGTGGACTTGGTATCATATCCCGTGTCGTGCCATGTGCCGTCGATCAGCAATCCCATGATGCGTCCTCCAATGTCACTCACCCCATCAGATAGACATCTTGGCACCCCAAACCACCCGCACAGGCGCAGGGCGCCCCTGCCCCCGTGCACATCTTCTTCTTTGTAAAAATACTCCCGGGTTTGGGGCGGGCCCCAAGCGGTCCGGCAAGGCCCCCGCCTTGTGCGGGGGGTGCGCCGGATCGCCCCTTGGTCGCCGCCTCTGGGCGGCGCTCCAGATCAGGCGGCGTCGCGGTGGCGGGCGCGGAAGGTCTCGGCCTTGGCACGGTTGCCGCAGCGCGCCATCGAACACCAGCGCCGCCCCACACCACGCCCCTTGTCGAAGAACAGGTGCGAACATCGGCGGCATTCCCGCAACCGCGCGAATTCGCGCGACCGCAGAAGGTCGTGCATCGACAGAACCAGTTGTTCATATAGCCGCCCCAAGGGGC
Organism: Nioella nitratireducens; assembly: GCF_001879715.1. GTDB lineage: Bacteria > Pseudomonadota > Alphaproteobacteria > Rhodobacterales > Rhodobacteraceae > Nioella > Nioella nitratireducens. The sequence goes on from NZ_MNBW01000018.1 coordinate 37,387, forward strand.
TCGGCGCAAAGGTCAGCCCGTCGGTGTCGATCCGCAATTCGGCCTCCTGGTAGGCCGCTTTCAACGCCTGCGTCAGATACAGCGCATCCTCGCGCCCCGGTGCGCGCCCGGCGGCAACCGCCGAAAGCGCGGCATAAGCGGTTTCGCGCAGGGTCAGCAGGTTGTGCATCTGCTCTTGCGTCAGCGGCGTCGGCGGGGCCGCGAACCCCTCGGCCTCCAACAGGGCGATCACCTCTGCCCCGGTCTCGAAACTGTTGTGTCGGCGGCTCTTGCCGTCATCGGTCACGGTGTTCAAAAAGACCAGAAAAGGATGCCCTGCACCGGGATCGGCGCGTGTCGCAGATGTCGTCATGGGGAATGCAACGCCTCGGTAAGCTACTGTTTTTTTTCACATGATGGCTATCGTGCCGCAGTGCAACGGGCTTGTAAAGGCACTCTCCCGTGAGCGTGGCAGACCCCGCCGGGCGCCACTGTGGCCGATGCGCACCGTTCTGCGATGCGGCAGCGCCCCGGCGTTGACCGAATCTCGCAAGAGGCCATTTTCCACTGTGGACGACCAAAGGATCACGACCATGACCGACTTTTTGCCCAAAGAGGTTCTCGAAGGCCTCCGCGCCGCCCAGGCACAGGCCGAACGCAAACGCAGCCGCCGCTCGGTGCATGTGGGCGACGAGGTGTTTCCGATCCTGCAATATGGCGAAGAGGGCTTTACCCTGGATGCCGAAAGCGCGCCCAGGCTGCGCGGACTGGTCGATATCTACGAAGGCCCCCGGCATCTCTACCAGGCGCTGATCGTGGCATCGGCGCTGGAAGGCGACCGGATGCGCTATGAATTCAAACGCAACACCGTTGCTTCCGATCGTGCACCGCTGGACTTCTATCAGGAACAAGAGGCGCCGATCGCGCTGCTGGACTCCTCGAAATCCTGAATTTGGTCTTTGCACTGGCAGCATGTCGCGCGCTAGCTTGCGCGCGAGCACCGTGACCGGTGCAATGTCCCCCTGTCCTGCCCGAGGTTCCGTCGATGATCCAGACCCCCTACCTGTTGTTCCTGGGCGATGCGCCCGACCAATTGGCCGCGAAAGTGGCGCAAGGTATCCGCGACTGGCGGCCCGACAATGCCGTAGGCCAGTTCCGGATGGAGGGGTGCGGCGCCGACGTGAAACTGCCCGACATGGACCTTGCCGCCGCCAAGGCCGCTGGCGCCAAGACGCTGGTCGTGGGCGTCGCCAACCGGGGCGGCGTGATCTCGACCGCCTGGAAAAAGGTGCTGGTGCAGGCGCTGGAAGAGGGCTTCGACCTTGCCTCCGGCCTGCACAACCTGCTGCGCGACGAGCCAGAGCTTGTCGCCGTCGCCAAGGCCTGTGGCCGCGCCCTGCACGACGTGCGCGTGCCCGAGGTCAAATACCCGATCGCCAATGGCGAAAAGCGCACGGGCAAGCGCTGCCTTGCCGTGGGCACCGATTGCTCGGTCGGCAAGATGTATACCTCGCTCGCCATCGACGCCGAGATGAAGGCACGCGGCATGAAATCCAGCTTCCGCGCCACTGGCCAGACCGGCATCCTGATCACCGGCAACGGTGTGCCGCTGGACGCCGTGGTCGCCGATTTCATGGCTGGCTCCGTCGAATGGCTGACCCCGGACAACGAGGCCGACCATTGGGATCATATCGAGGGGCAGGGCAGCCTGTTCCACGTGTCCTATTCCGGCGTGACCATGGCGCTGATTCATGGCGGCCAGCCCGACGCGCTGATCCTCGCCCATGAACCCACCCGCGCCCACATGCGTGGCCTGCCGGGCTATGACCTGCCGTCGCTCGAAACCCTGCGCGACACCGCGCTGCCGCTGGCACGCATCGCCAACCCCGCCTGCCAGGTGGTGGGCATTTCAGTCAACACCGCCGCGATGGGCGAAGACGAGGCGCTGTCCTACCTCGCTGCCACCGAAAAGCGGATGGGCCTGCCTGCCGTCGATCCGTTCCGTCAGGGTGCGGCCCGTCTTGTGGATGCGCTGGACGCCATCTGATGCTGTCTGTCACCGCCGATACCTTCCGGCTGGCGCAGGTCTTCACCATCGCCCGTGGCAGCCGGACTGAAGCCAAGGTTCTGACCGTGCGGGCCTTTGCCGATGGCGTGGTGGGCTTGGGCGAATGCGTGCCCTATGCCCGCTACGATGAAACCCTCGACAGCGTGACCGCCCAGATCGACAGCCTGCCCGAGGGCATCATGCGGCAGGATCTGCAAGACGCCCTGCCCCCCGGTGCCGCCCGCAACGCCGTCGACTGCGCGCTGTGGGATCTGGCTGCCAAGCAAAGCGGCACGCCGGTCTGGCAACTCGCGGGCCTGCCCGCGCCGCGCCCGCAGATCACCGCCTTCACCCTGTCGCTGGACAGCCCTGAAAACATGCGCGCGGCGGCGGCGGAACACGCCCAGCGCCCGCTGTTGAAGATCAAGCTCGGCACCCCCGACGACATGCCCCGGCTAGAGGCGGTGCGCGAAGGCGCCCCCAAATCCCGCATCATCGTCGACGCGAACGAAGGCTGGACGGCCGAGGTCTACGCCGACCTCGCCCCGCACCTGCTGCGCCTTGGCGTGCAGATGGTGGAACAGCCCTTGCCTGCCGGGGACGACGACATGCTGGCCGAAATCGCGCGCCCCCTGCCCGTCTGTGCCGATGAAAGCTGCCACGACCGCGCCAGCCTGCCGGGACTGAAGGGCAAATACGACATGGTCAACATCAAGCTGGACAAGACCGGCGGATTGACCGAAGCGCTCGCGCTCCGCGACGCCGCCCGCGCCGAGGGCTACCAGGTCATGGTCGGCTGCATGGTGGGATCGTCGCTGGCCATGGCCCCCGCCGTTCTGGTGGCGCAAGGGGCCGAAATCGTCGATCTGGACGGGCCGCTTCTGCTGGCCGAGGACCGCGACGCGCCGCTGGTTTATGATGCGGCAGGCGTGCACCCGGCGAGTGCGGAGTTGTGGGGGTGAGCGCCGGTCCTGCCTTTGGCCGGTGAAAGGTCCAGTGAACCTTTCAAGGCAGGAATGGGCGGAGCGCCGGTGTGCAAACTGCCCAACCTACGGTTTCTGGTAAGCGATTATTATTACCCAATTTATTGGAGCTTTCGGTATGGGCAAGGTGCTGGTTTTGCTCCAAATTTATTGACTAACGATTGATTGTAGAATACAGATTTAAACAGGCGAACGGGGTGCCATGGCACCCCGCTCTTGGTCCCCCAACGGGGCTGCACATCACAGGTGCTTCGAAGTCATCCTGTGATCTGGGATGGGGTTATTGGTTCCATTGAACCTCCCCCAATCTACTCTCCCGGCATCTAACCGTGCCGGGTCGGCCCCATCGGGTCGGGAAAGTTGGTCAAAGGGTGTCCCGAACGTGCCCCTTCGACTTGATCTGAGGAAGTTACAGCTTCCCCGGTTTCTGAGCCGCCCACGGGCGGCTCATTCTCTTTTGCGGAGTGCTTTGCAGACCGCCAAATCTTCGTTGATTGCTCAAGGCTAACGACGCCATCAGACTTTGCGCGTGACAATTGCGATGACATGCTCGCTTGAGAGATCTCAACGCCAAACTCCGCGTTGACCCACTCTATAACCTTATCGGACGTGCCGCCATTTGGACGCTCGTCAAGCACCGCAACAATCATATCACGATGCGTCACGCGATTGCCGGATGCGCGTTCCGCTGCTGGCGCGGAGCCATCAATGGCAGATTTAGCTGCACGAAGTTCACGCAACTCATCATTCAGCGCCTTTATGGACGCCTTGATTTCGCTCTCGCGGGCATTGATGAAATCTCTAAGTGTCTGCGACATGCCGACTCGATCCTTGTTCGTTAAGGGCAATCTATCTTGATTGATGGGTTCCTGCAAGTGCAAGCGGGACGGATTAAAGGGCTTTTTGTCAACCATGGCCGCAGGCTGGGATCGCGTCAAGAGCTTGGGCCGATTGAAGTGAAGCATCAAGCGCAATGTGCGCGTCCACCATCCCCGCGCAAATAGCGCCGTAGACGCCGCGCGATCGCCAGACCGCCCCCCGGGCTGGCGATTGGTTGATGCAGGCGCGTCCGTCAGAGGTCGCCCGGATTTGGCTGGGATAAAGTGCGCTGATCACAGCGTCGCATCGACATACCGCGGTCTGGCCATCGCGCGGCCGAGGTATTTCGAAGCTCGCAGGGCCTCGTTGCGCGCGATGGCGCCCGCTGTGATATGCTTTCGGGGTTTGGCATTCTTTCGGGGCGGGACGACGGTGGCGACACCCCGGTCGGCGATCGCATCGTGGCAGTTGCGCGTGTCATGGGCTCGGTCGGCGGTGACATTGCCGATCTTCTGATCGGGCGGATTCTGTCCCAGAAGATCCGGCAGCACCGGCGCATCGCCGATATGGCTCTCGGTTACCTCGACCGCAGGAACTTCCAATGTCTGCTCGTCGATCCCGAAGTGAATCTTTCGCCAGACCCGCCGTTTGGAACCGCCCGCTGCCCGGCAGCACATGCTTGCATGTGTGAGAGGGATGCTTGCGCGCATTCCACTCGCCTTCTCCCTCGACCTTGATGCCGGTGCTGTCGATCAGCAGGTGCAAAGGCCCCTTCGAGCCGCGATACGGGATGTTCACGGCCAAGGTCTTCTGGCGGCGGGACAGCGTGCTGAAGTCGGGCACTGCCCAGTCCAAGCCGATCAGCTTCAGCAGGCTCTTGACAAACCCGGTCGTCTGCCGAAGCGCCATGCCGAACAAGACCTTCATCGTCAGACACGTCTGGATGGCGGTGTCACTGTAGGTTTGCTGGCGGCCACGACGGCCTGTCGGCGCGGCATCCCAGGTCGTCTCAGGGTCAAGCCAGATCGTTAGCGAGCCCCGGCGCTTGAGCGCTTCATTGTATGCCGGCCAGTTCTTGGTCTCGTAGGTCTGGGGTGTGGGTCTGCTCATGACGCCCAGCTACCACACTGGATTCACAAGATGATTCCCTCACGAGATTTGTGCAACAGAGCCCGATGCCGTCGGGACGGGGCATCCACCCCATCAACAGAGCCGGGCAGCGCTCAAAGGTTGAGCATTGGCGCGTTGGTTGGTTGCACTTCTTGATCTGCCCGTGATAACGGTTTACCGCAAGTTGGGGAAAATTGAGTCCTCCAAAACTTTTTACCTCGAGAAACGCACAAAGCAGGACATCGTATTAATGCGGCACGAATACTTGGACCAGTTTCATGAAAATGCAAAGATTCATTAGCCTTAACCGGAAGCTATACGATATTTACATGGAGGCCGTTCAGGGCAAATGCACCGATGCCGCGTGCCGCTTAGGATCTCTTCGCAAAATTGTTGCTAATGAAAACAGCGATGTTTCTAGAAGCGCTTACCGCCACTTTGCTCAATTGATTTCGAACCATGTCGCGCTAAATCAGGAGATGTTGGACCTTCCAACTAAAGCGACCGGCGTTCCGGATGAAGGGGAAGAAAGGCTGTTGGGCGGAATCCTACCGGGTGGCGATAAGGGGGTCAGCCTCGTGACCTGCGCGATGAACAGGACCGAGAACCTCCTCAAGGCATTGATGAGCTGGTTGGCCCATCCTCAGATCAAAGAGATCGTGATTGTTGACTGGGGCTCGAAAGTTCCGGTTTCCAAATCTTTGTCTGACGGCGGTTTTTTCGACCCGCGCATTCGGGTCATCCGGATCGATGACGAGCCGAGGTGGGTTCTCTCATATGCATTCAATATCGGGTTTCGGTCCGCCAGATATGAGCGCATCCTGAAAGCGGACGCGGACATCGTTCTGTCGGACTCATTCTTCGGCCACAATCTGCTACCTGATGCTGAGACGTTTGTCGCCGGGAACTGGCGCACTGCGGCATCCGATCAGGTGCATGTGAACGGTTTTTTCTACACCTCGCGGTCGGCCCTTGCTGCCGTTGGCGGGTTCAACGAGTACATCACCACCTATGGGTGGGACGACGACGATCTCTACACTCGCTTGGAAGCGGCTGGCTTCGCGCGACAGGACGTCGCTCCCGACACAATCCACCACCTGCACCACTCCGACGAACATCGCACCGGCGAGGGGGGCGACGACCTGCGCCCCGCACGCGACGTGATCCAGGGCACCCCGCGGTACATGATTCAGCGAAATCGTCTGCTATGCGACATGATGCCTGGCTGGAACAACCGGAAACAGCTCCTGCCTCTTCGGATCATAAGCGAAAGCCCCGGCCGGACGACACTGACACGCGCGGGCGGTCACGAGGCGATTGTGCCCGACGCAGTATTCGCTGCGGCCTCCCGCCAGATGCTGCAGGTGCTCATGTCCTGGGATTACGGACCGGAAGTGCGCGACCTGGATCACGACACCTTCGACCGAGTGATGCAGCGTCCCGTCGAGCAGCTGAGCAAGCAGGCCTTCCTGGAGGCCAGGGATAACCCGGCATCCCTGCTGCAACAGGCACCGATGGTCTCGTCACCGCGAAAAAAGGTTTTCATCGACGCCCAGCACGGACTCGGCAACAGGCTCCGCGCGATCGGATCCGCGGCTGCAATCGCACAGGCAACGGGCCGCGAACTGGTGATTGTGTGGGAGCCTGACGACCATTGCGACTGCCAGTTTAGCGATCTGTTCGACTATCAGGGCGCCGTCGTCCACCATCGGTTCGCGGACGAAGCCGAAAACCTGGGATGCGACGTCTACAACTACATGACCGCAGAAACTGGCGCGCAGAAAGACGCCCCAATCGTGCCGCGGGACCGGCGATCCATCTACGCGCGCGCGGCCTTCGTGCTGAATTCGGAGCATAGCAACTGGGACACCGAGAACCGCTTCATCCAGTCTCTGCGTCCGGTAGAATTCATCCGCGATCTGGTCGCGGGCGTGCGAAACCCCAACGATGTGTCGGCCCACATACGCATGGAAGGGGGCAAGCAATACGAACACCTGCCCTACGAAAGCGCCGGGAACTGGACGCAGGAAGATCATGAGGCAATAGCAGAGTGGCGCGAAAAGAGTCACTTTGCCCATTTCATGGCCAGGCTGGACAAGCTGACCGAGGACGGGAAAGCCGACAGGATCTTCATCGCGGCGGACTTGCCGGCAACCTATCAGGAATTCCTCGCGCGCTATGGCGACCGGGTTGCATACCTGCCACGCACTGCATACGATCGGTCGTCGGAACAGTTGCGCTACGCGATGGCCGATGCAATTCTGTTGTCGCGCGCGCCTCTGTTGCTGGGCAGCACCTGGAGTTCATTTTCTGAATTGGCGACGCGGCTGGCGCCGAACGGTATCACGGTGGAGATGAGTGGGAAGGATTTCTGATCTATGCGAGTGCTGTTTTCCTGCGGGATCGTTTCAATATCAAAACCTAGGTGTGGGTCGACAAGCGTTCGACGAATGCTTGACAAGCTAATGTCTGAAGAAAGTGGAGATTTCGGCATAAATGTCGCCGGTGAAAACCCTCCATTTCACCCTCACATTACTGCGCCATACCTTATGAAGGTGATGCAGGAACGTGGTTTGTTGGATCAAAGCCTGAAGTACTTTATTGTTATTAGAAATCCAATAAACATGCTGGCTTCTTACTACAAATTTTTCCAGCCCGATGAAAATTTCAGATACAATTACGATCCCGATTGGGGTGGGAGGATAGGGATTGGATTTGATGAGTGGGTGGCGAATGGCCGAGTGGGAATGAACGAAAAATGGAAAGAACTTGCGCCAAACTTCATTTCAACCGAGAACTTATCAACTTTGAGCCTTGAGGCTCACGCAATGAGTAGTGACAGTCGGACCGTCGTTGATAATATTTTTTTGATAGAAGAGTCCGAGAGTATTGTAAACTGGGTAGGTGAGAAAACGGGTGAATCAGTAGTGATGCCTCAAGTTAACAAATCTGAGGAAATGGAAGTACCGAAAATAGGTAACGAAGCGCTCGACTGCGTAAGAAAAATGATGCCGCTCGAGAGTGCGTTGTATAATCTTTAGGAAAAGCTTGCTCCAGCAAGATCCGAGTTCGGATACTGATGTTAGGGACGAGATCAGTATTCAGGTTTGACTACAAATATTGAAGGATAATCGATGAAACATTGCATTGTGGTGACCACAATCAACGCGCCCACTATTTCCTTGGAACGGGTCGCGAAGGGTGCGGCAAAGAATTCATGGAGCTTGATCGTCGCCGGGGATACAAAAACTCCCGCAGAACCTTACGCGGTGCGGGATGACATTGACTTCATAGGCTATGATGATCAATCGGAGTCGGGATATGCGCTCGCGAAAGTCGTCCGGGAAAGGTCCTACACTCGCAAGATGTTTGGCTATCTGAAAGCGATCGAGTCTGGGGCTTCCTATATTGTTGAAACAGATGACGACAATTGGCCGAAACCTGACTTCTTCGTCGATCGAGACAAGATGTTTGGAGTGGTGCCCGGTCTGGAGGAGTTTTGTTCCATTCCGACATACAAAGGCACCGGTTGGCTTAACATTTATCGCTATTTCGCTCCAGCATCGAATATCTGGCCGCGAGGTTTTCCCTTGTCTTTGATCGGCAAGCCGTTTCCGGTAGAAAGTGAAGGGCTGAAATCGAACAATGCACTTATCCTTCAAGGGCTTGCCGATGGTGCGCCAGACGTGGATGCAGTTCATCGCTTCGTCTATCCCGGTGTTGAATTTCTTTTTGATCGCTGCCGTCCTTTGCAGCTAGAAGTTGGAAGCTGGTGCCCATTCAACAGCCAGAACACCTCTTGGAGAAAGGAAGCGTTCTTCTTGCTGTACCTGCCTGCAACATGTAGCTTCCGGATGACGGATATATACCGCGGCTATATTGCACAAAGAATTGTGCAAGAGATGGGTAAGAGCATCGTTTTTCACGACGCCACCGTTCATCAGGATCGAAATGAGCATTCAATTATTCGGGATTTCAAGGATGAAGTCATGAATTATTGTGATGATGGAGACTTGATCTCGGGACTTGAAAAGCTTGATCTGTCAGGGCTTTCGAAAGCGAATATGCTTCGACGCTGTTATGAGCTTGCAATCTCTGAGGGGTATTGTGACCCAGATGAAAATATCATTCTGGAAGCATGGATCGAGGACTGCTCAAAGCTTGGGGTGCTCTGAATGCGTATTGGCCTGTGCTTGTTTTTCAACTACCCGTTCGAGAAGAACTTCCCTATCTTGCGTCGGCTCTACGGTGATTATTTTGATGAGATCCGCTTTATTCAGCCATTGGTTGAAACGAGTGAAAAGGATGCCTTCACCGTTTATCGGGCTGCGTTCAATTTTTCCGGTTTCTTCTCCGACGCACGCCAGTTCATCAAAGAAATGAACTGCGATGTGGTGATTTTTGCTGGTGATGACTGCATCATTAATCGTGATGTTCTGGGAAACAGGTTCGAAGAGGTTTTCGGTGTCCCCGGTGACGGATTTGATATGTTCGTGACAAAGCTGTGGCCGTTTTCCGCCAATGCATGGTGGAAAAACATGCAAAAGCTGCGAGCTCTTGGCAGGCTGTTTGGACAAGGGGGAATTTTTGACCAGCGCATCCAGAATTGGAAGAGCTATTTTCCACAAGCGGATGAGCTTGCCTTGCGCCTTGAAAGCCTAGGGGTTGTGAACGGTCCGATTGACGCACCTCCAAGTGACATCGTCGCGAGAATGCCGCTGGATCAACAGGCCGTCATTAGAGGTTTCTTTCAGGGCAAAGGCACGTGTGATCTCCCGTATCCTCTGGCTTACGGAATTAGCGATTTCTTTATAGTCGGAGGACATATTCTCGACGAGTTTTGTCATAACGCAGGGTTGTTCGCTGCCCTCAATGTTTTCTCAGAATTCTCGACGCCGACGGCACTTGCTGCCACGCAAGGAAGGCTTTCCCAATGCCCTGATCTGGGTCTTTCCGTCGATTGGACATATGGAAACAACCCTGAGAAAGAATTCTTCGTTCCTCAGTCTTTTTCTGAAATAGATGATTTTCTAAATTCGATGCCAAAAAGATTACTTTATAAACACCCTGTAAAGCTATCAACCGTTCGGGATTAGGTTCAACGCAGCATCAGCTTATCCGGCTCCACTTGAATTAGGGTACTAAAATGAAAAAACGCGCTCTCATCACCGGAATCACTGGCCAGGACGGCTCCTACCTCGCGGAACTTCTGCTTGAGAAGGGCTACGAAGTGCACGGAATCAAGCGCCGGGCCTCGCTGTTCAACACGCAGCGCATCGATCATATCTACGAAGATCCACATGCCAACCACGCCCATCTCAAGCTGCATTACGGCGACCTCACCGACACGTCCAACCTGACCAGGATCCTCTCCGAGGTGCAGCCCGACGAGGTCTACAATCTCGGCGCGCAGTCCCACGTCGCGGTCAGCTTCGAGGCCCCCGAATACACCGCCGACGTCGATGCGATCGGAACGCTGCGTCTGCTCGAAGCGATCCGCTTCCTCGGCATGGAAAAATCCACCCGTTTCTACCAGGCATCGACCTCCGAACTCTATGGCCTGGTTCAGGAAACCCCGCAGCGCGAAACCACCCCCTTCTACCCGCGCAGCCCCTACGCGGTGGCCAAGATGTATGCCTACTGGATTTGCGTCAATTATCGCGAAGCGTATGGCATGTACGCCTGCAACGGTATTCTCTTCAATCACGAGAGCCCGCGCCGGGGCGAAACCTTCGTGACGCGGAAAATCACCCGTGGCCTGGCCAATATCGCCCAGGGGTTGGAGCCCTGTCTGTATATGGGCAACATCGACGCCCTGCGCGATTGGGGCCATGCCAAGGACTATGTCCGCATGCAGTGGATGATGCTGCAACAGGACAAACCCGAAGATTTCGTCATCGCCACGGGTCAGCAGTACAACGTGCGCCAGTTCATCAAATGGTCCGCCGCAGAGCTCGGCATTACCCTGCGTTTCGAAGGCAATGGCGTGGACGAATTGGGTATCGTCGAGTCCGTCGGGGGCGACAATGCGCCGGCTGTAAAACCCGGCGATGTGTTGGTTCGGATCGACCCGCGCTATTTCCGCCCGGCCGAGGTGGAAACCCTCCTGGGCGATCCGTCGAAGGCCAAGCAGAAACTCGGCTGGGTGCCCGAAATCACCGCACAGGAGATGTGCGCGGAGATGGTGGCCGAGGATCTGAAAACCGCCAAGCGCCACGCGCTGCTGAAGGAACATGGGATGGACCTCCCGATATCGGTAGAGAACGCATAGCAAAAGGAACACCGATCATGAGAGGATCCGACAAAACGGCTAGCGACGGGCTGACCACAGTGGCCTTGAAATGCCTTTGAGGTCTGGGACCCCCCGCGGATTTCATGTTCTGAAGCTGCCCCTTTTCGGAATGCGACGCCACCATATCCGTGGTGGATCGGTCCAAAGCTTCTGCCAACCTATGAGACCCCCTATTTGCGAGGAAGCATGAAACGACTCTACATAGCGGGCCATCGCGGCATGGTAGGCGGCGCAATCCTGCGCAACTTCGAAGCCCGTATTGCCGATGGCGAGGAAATTGAACTGGTCACCCGCACCTCGTCAGAACTGGACCTGACCGACCAGCAGGGCGTGCGCGACTTCATGCAAACCGAGAAGCCCGACGTGGTGATCCTGGCGGCTGCCAAGGTCGGCGGAATTCATGCCAACAACACCTACCCCGCCGATTTCATCTACGAAAACATGATGATTGAATGCAACGTGATCCATCAGGCCTTTGACGCCGGGGTGCGGCGCCTGCTGCAACTTGGCTCGTCCTGCATCTATCCCAAGGGCATCCCGCAGCCCATGCGCGAGGACGCATTGCTGACAGGCACATTGGAGCCCACGAATGAGCCATATGCAATCGCCAAGATTGCGGGAATCAAGCTCTGCGAGAGCTACAACAGACAGCACGGTACCGATTACCGCTCGGTGATGCCGACCAACCTTTACGGACCCGGCGACAATTTCCACCCGGAAAATTCCCATGTCCTGCCCGCGCTCATTCGTCGTTTCCACGAGGCGGTGCAGCAGGGCTGCGAAGAAGTGGCTATTTGGGGCACGGGCAAACCGATGCGGGAATTCCTCCATGTGAACGACATGGCCGCGGCAAGCCTCTTTGTGCTCGATATTGACAAAAAAACCTATGACGCGAACACGCGGCCAATGCTCAGCCACATCAACGTTGGCAGCGGCACGGATATCTCGATCGGAGACCTGGCCCAGTTGGTGGCGAAAATCAGCGGTTTTCAGGGCCGCATCTCGTTTGACACCAGCAAACCCGACGGAACCATGCGGAAACTGATGGACGTTAGCCGTCTGGCCAGTATGGGCTGGACGGCAAGAATCGGACTGGAAGAAGGAATCGCCGAGACCTATCGGTGGTTCCTGAACAATCGGGACCGGTTCCGAACATAAGATCGCCGGGGCTGGATATGACGACCGGCCCGCGTCCCGACCGCGATCCCCTGGAACTCAATTGACCTGGCACCGTGAAACGTGGACAAACGGGAACAAAAGCCTTTCGGTTTGGAAAACAGAGCAGAAATGCTGCGATAGGAAGGATCAGGACAATTGGACGCTTTTGTCACCACACAGCATGGCGGCCCAATCGGGACGGGTAGCCTGATCATCATCAGCTGCGGCGGGGCCTCAAAGAGACTCTCGGCGCTGGTCGAAGCGTTCGAAGCACCACCGCAACTTGTCTTGTTCGATCCGGTGGCTGACGCTGATGAGCTTCTGCCAGGACGATGGTCCGCCAGCAAGGTCACCCATCTGCAGAGTATCCCGACCCCTGGAACCGAGAAGAAGACCGAAGCAATCTTCCACTCCCTGCCGGGACTGGTCAGCCTTTCCGAACCAACTGATGCGCTTCTTTTTCTGTTCCCCGGCCTGCAGGAGCTTGATCGCAAGCCGGTCGATCTTATCGACCCGGAAACCTTCGCCTCGGAGTTGGCTGGTAGACCCGAGCCACTGATATGCGTCATTGATCTTCCCGGTGCCGAGACCAGCCTCCTCGATGCGCTGGACGCCGCGGGGGTGCTGGAACGTCTGTCGTCGCTTCACCTGCGCTGCGGAATCGAACCGTTCTTTTCTGATGCCCCGGCACGCACTGACATCGAGGCCAGATTGATTGCCAGCGGATTCGCCCTCGCTTCCGCCAATGAGGACGATCCCGATTGGCCCGAACTGGAGTTTTCGGCCGATCCGCAGGCACGGGAAATCGAACGTCTGAAGGCCGAGCACAGCGCCATGACGCGGGAGCTTTCCGTCTGCAACGAAACGCTCGCAACGGAGCGTGCGGAGGCGCGTGACCAACAGGAAATCCTGGCGAAGCGGGACGAAGAGCTGGAAGCCCTTCGACTTCAGCAGTCGGCACATGCGGCAGACCTCGCTGAGATCAGAAATGCCCTTTCGGAACGCGACGCGATTATCGACGAAGCAAGACGCGACGCCGCTGACCGGGAAAAGGTTCTGACCGAGCGCGAGCAAGCACTCAAGACACTCACCGGAGAACTGGAGACGCTGAACACAAAGCTGGATGATCGCGGGTCCAAGCTCGCGGAGCGTGACGAAAAGCTCCGACGTCAGGACGAGGAACTGCACGCACTTCGGGCACAGATTGCAGATGGTCACAAGGCGGTTCTGGATGCCGAGAAAATTGCGGAGGCCCGGGCCGCGCAGCTTGCGGAAGCAGAAACCCGCGCCGCAGAACAGGGCAGTGCCTTGTCCGAATTGAAAGAGAAGCTGGACACATTTCAGACCGAACTGTCGTCGCGCTCTGAGCGAGTTGAAGAGCTGGACGCTGAGCTCTCCGAGAAATCCGCCGCGCTCGATGCCGCGGAACGCCGGGAAGAACAGGCCAGAACCGAGCAGTCCTTTCAGGCGCGCCTCAATGCCATGTTGCAGCTCGACCTCGACAACCTGCGCGCCCGGTTCGAGGCCAGCGAGGAACAACGCCGCAAACAGGAGGACCTGCTGCGCAAGCTGACCCCCAAACTGGCGCAGGCCGCCGAACACCTGCAGCAATTGCAACTGGCCTCAGCCAAAGACTCCCCTGCTGTCACAAAGAACAAGGCACCGCGAAAAACGAATACGAAAACTGCGGCAAAGTCGCGGACGGGTGGAGCCCGCCCCCGGAAAGGGAAGTGAGCATGGGCTCCGATCTCGTATCAGATGTTCTGGCAACGGAACTGAACGAGGCTCTCTCGCTGTTGGAGGATTACCGGCAGGAGGGTGGCGGCGCAGGGTCCGAACCACTGCCGAGCCTGCTGGAACAATGCGAGGCCCTGTGCCAGGGCATCGCCCCGCCCGAGCCGATCCGCAGCATTCACCACCTGGCCTGCACCGGCGGCACGTTGATGTCGAAATGCATCGCTGCCCTGCCCAATGTGGTGCTGCTAAGTGAGATCGACCCGCTGAGCCGCATGGTGAACGCCAAACCCGGAGAACAGCCGAGATTCGCACCGACTGACTTGATCAACGCATTGAACCACGCCAACCGGAAAATTGACGATGGCGTGATCCGCGATGCATTCCGTGCCAGTGTCGACAGCATCCTCACGGGGCTGTCGCGTCGCGGGTTGCGGATGGTGTTGCGCGACCATTCCCACTCCCAATTCTGCACCGAAGCCGACGCCGCTGCCCGGCCGACGGTGCACGACATGCTCACCGCCGCCTTCCCCACTCTGTCGCTCGTCAGCGTGCGCCATCCGCTGGACAGCTTTCTGTCGCTCCAGAAGGCCGGATGGACCCACTTCAAACCCGTCACGCTCGCGGAATACAGCCGCCGCGCGACTGATTTCCTCGACCGCCATGATGGCTGCCGGATCGTTCGCTATGAGGATTTCGTTTCCGATCCTCAGGGACAGCTGGAACGAATGTGCGACTATCTGGCGCTTCCTTATGAGGCCTTCGCCATCGACCTGATCGGCGCAATCCGGATCACAGGCGACAGCGGGCGAAGCAGCCCCGCCATCGGCCCGCGTCCGCGCCGGCCCGTTCCGGAAGAGATCGAGGCAGAGCGCCGTTCGGCAGCCTACGAACGGCTTTGCGCCAGGTTGGAATATGACCCCTAGTGTCCGGTCGCATGGCGGCACTGGCACCCATGTCGACATTGGATGGAAATGAGATTAGACAAGCATGACGAAAAATTCAAAAGTGACGATGCCAAACCCCGCCATGCAGTCAGGCGCCCCTTCCTCATCCGTTCCGATCTTCGTAACGGAGGACATCGCTGATTGCGTGAGGCAAGCGCTTTGCGAGTCGGGCGCTCAGGTGAATATGATCCCGGACGGCGGCCTTGACGAAGGACTGACCGCGGGAGAGGGTTTGGTCGGCCTGGTTTGGGATACGCCGGCTACGGCCGTCGCCGAGGCCCTTTTTGCCGGGCGGGATCCTGTTCCCGCCGTTAGCGACTGGCTTGACCGGCACAGCAGTCTTCTCTCTCATGTTCGCCGCCACCGCCGCCGCATCCGGCTTTGCGACGGTCGGCTGTTCTCGCCACCGGCCTCAGCGGAAGATCTGGCCCGGGTAGGCGCGTGGCTGGGTTTGGCCCGGATCCCCGATCCGCAGTATTCCGACATTCCCGACGGCCTGGCGCTCGCCCGCCTTCTGGTGTCGCACACGATCCCACGGCTCGACAGTCTGCGCGACTGCCTTGACGAACTCGAAGCAAGCAGTCTGACGACCAGCGACACGCTCCTGCCTCTTCCGGCGCTCGGTCGTTCAGTCCAAGGATTCGACTGCTTGAAGCACCTGACCGAGGACCTTCGGGCAGGGCGAGAACGGGCAGAGTTGCACGAACAGGAAATTAACCTTTTGCGAGAGCAGTTGGGTCTGCAGCTTCAGGAGGCGCAACGCGTCATCGCAGAGCAGGCAGAACGGGAAAGCACAGAGATCGCGACGTTAAAGGGCCGTCTGGCAGACACGACGCGTGCCGCAGAAGATGCCAAGGAAACGCTGCGCAACCAGGAAGAGGCAAGGCGGCTCGAAGCCGAACGCAAGGAACAGGAAATTACCCTTTTGCGAGAGCAGTTGGGGCTTCTGCTTGAAGAAATGTCGCGTCTCACGGAAACGCAGACCAAAGAGGCGACCGAAATCGAGAAACGTCGCACCCTCATTGAATCCGAGTCCCAACGTGCGCTGGCCCGTGCTCTGACCGACCTTCGCAGTGAGGCCCGGCAGCGCAAGTCATTGCAGGACAGGCTCGACGAAATGCAGGCCCAATTTGCGGCGTTGGAAGAGGAGCGCAACGGGTTGGCCCTTACCGTAGAGGAGCTCTATGCATCTCGGTCCTGGCGTATCACCAGGCCATTGCGACAGGTCCGGACGCTGGTGTCTCCGATCGCGGTGCCGGGTCAGAACGAACAAAGCGGTTCGTGACACGCCTTGCCTCTCGCCACCGCCCGGGGCGCGCCGGGGCGGTCAGGATTTCCGTCTTTGTCTATGGCGGCTACCGCAACCGCCAGCCCTTGGCCTACGCACCCATTCGAGAACGCCTCGGGGATCGCATTGCGCTGGTGGACACGGCCGAGGACGCGCAGCTGCTCGTTGTCAGCCACTACAAGGATTTCGAGCTGTTCGGGGACCGGATCCTCGCGCTTCTGGACCGGTTGCCGCACCTGCATGTCCTTTTGCTGTCCGAAGAGCCTTTCTGGGACAGTATCTGGATGCCGGACCCGCTGGCGCGCAGCCAACGGTATGACACCGGTCGGGGCCACATCCAATACACTGTGTTGAGCCACCAGACCTCGGCCATTTTTCATGCCCGCCATATCCCCTACTTCCTGCTGACCGACTCGCGCTACATTGCACACTATCGCCCGCTGTTCTCGCGCAACGCAGGGATGTCCGCCGAGGATTGGCACCGCCAGTTCGCGCACGCGCGTCACGATGCGGTCTTTCTGAACATCCGGCGCACCGGCCGCTTGCTTCACCCCTGCTATCCCAGCGCCGGTCTCTGGGCCCTGTCGGTCTATCGCAGCGAATTCGCCGCGCTGTGCCGGGGCACTCGGGTCGTTCGGGAGGGTCAGGGGTGGGTGTCCGCCCCGCCACGTCAGGAATTGACCGACTGGCATGCCGACAAACTCTGCCGCTTCGACCTGAGCTGCCGGTACATGTCGGCTTTCGAAAACACGCACCAGCCGGATTACGTCTCGGAAAAGATCTACGATGCGCTCGCGGTCGGGGCAGTTCCGCTCTACATGGCCGCCAAGAGGCACGGCGTTTTTCGGCTGCTGGGATCAGAGGGCTGGCTGAATTTCAGCGACCGGCTGGATTCGGTCCCGGCCTTCGATGCAGGTCGGCCCGTGGACTTGGCAACTTGCGCCGCCTATGCCCGCCTGCAGGACCGCATGGCTCGGCTTTTCGACGACCGGCGGGCAATCGAAGATGAATATGAGCGGCTATGCACCACGCTGATGGGCGAATTGACGGGGATCGCACATGGGCCAGACTGACCCTTGGGACGGAATAGTTGCGCAAATCGGGTGATGACAAGGCTGCCCCTTTGCTCCGACGGACTTATGGTACGGGCTCTGGGACGGGTATGCCAAGCGCCGTGTAGCTGTCGACCACTGCGCCGCGGACGTGGGATTCCGCGACCTGGCGATCAAGGTCCCTGGCCGTCATGGATTGGCCCAGAGGTTTGATGCAGTTCACCTTGCTCTCAACGCGGCTCCTGCGGTGATATACGCTCCACTGCCGCCACAAGGTACAGCCTTGATTCAGCGCGGGGCATTGCTCGAAGCCCAACACACAGTAGGCTACGCTTCAGCGCACCACATGCTCAGAGCACCCATCAGAGTGGAGATCGTTCGCATATGAGATTTTTCAAAAATGCGCCTCGCAGCTTCCGGATATTTTGGGCAATATGGGGTTGTCTCGTCATATTGAATTATCGAACCGGAGTTTTTTCAGGCGGTCATTTTGCAATACTGGCGTTCTTGGCGATTTCCGCACTCATTGAGAATTATCGACGAACCCGGCGATAGGGGATCAAAAAATTCCAAGACGCTCCACAGGCTGCGCACCACCTGCACCAAACCTTCACTCACCCCGCATCGCCTCACTGCATCCCATCACCCGGACCGCCACCGAATCGAGGTCATGCAGCCGCAACTCGCCCAGCAGCACCGCCTCGACCAGCCCGACCAGCGTCGCGGCCATCACCTTGGCCTCCAGCGTCGCTGCGGCGCTGCCCGCGGCGCGGAGGTCGGCGCGCAGAGTTCCTTCCAACAGCAACCGCACGTCCTGCCGGTCACGCCAGAGCCGCACCAGAAGACGCGCGGTCTCCCGCTCGGCCAGCCCGCGATGCAGCATCTGCGACACGACCCAACGCAAACGTCGCGGCCCCAGCTTGAACCGCGTGTCCGACATCAGCCGCCCCAACCGCAGCACCGCCGCCTCCTCGACCTCTGCCGCCAGATCGCCCGCATCGGCGAAGTAGCCGTAGACCGTGGCGCGCCCCAAGCCGGAGCGCGCCGAAATCCGCGCCACCGTCACCGCCTCGGCGCCGCCGAACGCGAAAAGCGTAGTCGCCATTTGCAGGATTCTGGGTAAGCGGTGCGCCGTTCACACGTGATTGCCGTAATTCCAGGGCAGCAGCAGGTTGATATCGGTTTGTTTGTGCCCGCCTGCGATGGCGGTCAGGACGCCGGATAGATAGCCTTGGGGTTCGATCCCGTTGAGTTTGCAGGTTTCGATCAGGGACGCGATGACGGCCCAGTTTTGCGCGCCGGCATCGTGGCCTGCGAAGAGCGCGTTTTTGCGGTTTAGGGCGATGGGACGGATGGTGCGCTCGACGGGGTTGGAATCCAGTTCGATGCGACCGTCGTCGAGGAACCGGATCAGCCCGTCCCAGTATTTAGCGATGTATTTCAGGGCCTCCCCGGTCGGTGACTTGGCAGAGACACGGGCGCGGTTCTGGGCGAGCCAGAGTTCGAAGGCGTCGATGATGGGTTTTGAGCGTTCCTGCCGTGCAACGCATCGTTGATCGGCTGGCTGACCCCGCAGGTCTTTTTCGATGCGATAGAGCGCCTGGATTTGGGCCAGACCTTCCTGCGCAATCGGGGCCGTGCTTGACTGAGTGACGTCGTGCAGTTTGCGACGGGCGTGAGCCCAGCAGTAGGCCAACGTCACGTCCTGCGCAGGTCGCTTGAGGAGGCGGTTGTAACCTGCATAGCCGTCGACTTGCAGGATGCCGCTGAAGCCCTCCAAAATAGTGTCCGCATGCTGGCCAGATCGTCCCGGCGCAAAAGTGAAGGCGACACCGGGCGGGTCCTCACCGCCCCATGGCCTGTCATCACGGGCCAGCGCCCAGAAGTATCCTGTTTTGGTGCTTTTGCGCCCTGGGGCCAGAACCGGTGCGGGTGTTTCGTCCATGAAGAGCTTGGTGGAGCGCTTCAGATCAGCCATCAGGGCATCATAGACAGGGGTCAATTCGAAAGCCGACTTGCCCACCCATGCGGCCAGGGTCGAACGATCCAGATCGATCCCCTGGCGGCTGTAGATTTGCGCCTGCCGATAGAGCGGCAGGTGATCCGCATATTTTGAGACGAGCACATGGGCGAGCGTTGCCTCGGTCGGCATACCGCCCGCGACGATGTGGGCTGGCGCCGGGGCTTGGGCGATCCCGCCTTCGCAGGATCGGCACGCGTATTTGGGGCGACGGGTGACGATCACCCGGAACTGCGCGGGGATGATATCCAGCCGTTCGCTGACATCTTCGCCGATGACATGGCGCTCGGCTCCGCAGGCGCAGGAGAGCTCGGGTTCAATGACCACTTCCACCCGCTCCAGATGCTTGGGCAATGATCCCCGGTTGGTCTGACGCGGCTTTGGCGGTCGCATGGGCGCGGTGCGCTGATCAGCATCAATCTCAGCTTCCACCTGCGCGATGGCCGTC
>NZ_MNBW01000019.1 GCF_001879715.1 Nioella nitratireducens
CTTCCTGTGCCCATAGCTCGTCTCCTTTGCTGCACATTATGCTATCAAAGGAGCGGCACCAAACCGCGACAGGTCCAATACGGTGCGGCAGAGCGCATGAGTTTTGACATTGGACTTTGCTAAAAAGGTGCAACCCATGCAACTCTGTGCGCCCGCGCGCAGATAGAAGGGCCGCAGGGGCCTTCCACGCCCCCCCACCTCCTCGATCTGTGACCCCTGACACAGTGTCACCCCGGCCACACCGTCGCCCCGGCCCTTGCGCTCAAAGCAGGGGTATTTTTCGCCCATTTCTGAGGTGCGAACGCGCCTTTGAAAGCAGTTATTCATTAAAAACAAAGACTTATGGGTTACATGGTTACAAAACAAAATTTCTATTTGTAACCCAACGGGAGCAGAAAAGTTACTATATATCAGATAGTTACAAGAGAGGTTACAAAGTTACAAAGGTTACATGAAAAACAAGAGTTTCCAGATGATCCCAACCGATTTCCGCTATGCTCATTCGCCGCCGCTTCGCTCAGATCGACAGCCGGTTCCGAGCTTCATGGAAAGGTGCAGAGGGTGAAAATTTTGCGCGACAGGAACCCCTGCGCTACCCCGGCGCGGGGGTGATGGATAGTCCCCTACCGCGTGACCCGCCCAGCGCCCCGAAATGGCAATCCGTGGTAGCCCGGTGGTAGCCATGAAAAACAAAAGGCTCAGCCGATACCGGCTAAGCCTTTGATTTTAGTGGTGAGCCGTGCAGGATTCGAACCTGCGACCCACTGATTAAAAGTCAGTTGCTCTACCAACTGAGCTAACGGCCCACTCTGAGATGTGAAAGGCGCCCTGCGGCGCCCCCTCACAGGCGGGTTCTCTATAAACACCACCGGGGGGCGTCAAGGGAAAAACTGCCCTTTGGGATTTCAAATCGACATCCGAAGGCGTATATCCCCGGCCATGGCGGAAAACATGCTTCATACCGGCCTGCCCTTCATGAAAATGCACGGGCTTGGCAATGACTTCGTGGTCCTCGACTCGCGGCAGACCCCCGTCGTGATGACGCCCGCATTGGCGACGGCGCTGGCGGATCGGCATCGCGGGGTGGGGTTCGACCAGCTCGCGGTGATCCATGACGACGCCGAGGCCGACCTGCGCCTCGTGTTCTACAATTCCGACGGCTCGCTCTCTGCGGCCTGTGGCAACGCAACCCGCTGTATCGCGCGCTACGAGATGGCGCGCACGGGCAAGGCGGCGCTGAGCCTGCGGACCGAGCGGGGGCTGCTTTCGGCGCTGGATACGGGCGATGGGCTGACCTCTGTCAACATGGGGCCACCACAGCTTGCGTGGGACGCCATTCCATTGGCGCGCGAGATGGACACGCTGAGGCTGCCGCTGGACGGCGCGCCCACCGCGACCGGCATGGGCAACCCGCATTGCACCTACTTCGTCGAGGATGCAGAGGCGGTGGACCTTGCGGCGCACGGGCCCGTCATTGAGCACGATCCGCTCTTTCCCCAGCGCACCAATGTGCAATTCGCCCATGTCATCGGCCCCGACCACCTGCGCATGAGGGTGTGGGAGCGGGGCACGGGGATCACCCTCGCCTCTGGCTCGTCCAGTTGTGCCACGGCGGTGGCGGCGGCGCGGCGGGGCCTGACCGGACGCACGGTGCGAATCGAGCTTGACGGCGGCACCATCCACATCGACTGGCGCGAGGATGGCGTCTGGATGACCGGCCCCACCGCCCATGTCTTCGACGCCGTCCTGACGCCTGATTTCCTGGCGGGGCTGGCATGACGACCCCGCCTGTGTTCCACACGCTCGGCTGCCGCCTGAACGCCTATGAGACCGAGGCGATGAAGGCCCTGACCCAAGAGGCCGGGGTCGGCAATGCCGTGGTGGTCAACACCTGCGCGGTGACGGCCGAGGCGGTGCGCAAGGCCCGGCAAGAGATCCGCAAACTCCGCCGCGACAATCCCGGCGCGCGCATCATCGTCACGGGATGCGCGGCACAGACAGAACCCGAGACCTTCCGCGCGATGGACGAGGTGGATGTCGTCATGGGCAACACCGAAAAGATGCAACCCGAGACATGGGCGGGCCTTGCGGGCGATTTCATCGGCGAGACCCAGAAACTCATGGTCGACGACATCATGAGCGTGACGGAAACCGCCGGCCACCTGATTGACGGTTTCGGCACGCGCAGCCGCGCCTACGTGCAGGTCCAGAACGGCTGCGACCACCGCTGCACTTTCTGCATCATCCCCTATGGTCGGGGCAATTCGCGTTCGGTCCCTGCTGGCGTCGTGGTGGACCAGATCAAGCGGCTGGTGGATCGCGGCTATAACGAGGTGGTGCTGACCGGCGTCGACCTGACCTCTTGGGGCGCCGACCTTCCGTCAGAACCCAAGCTTGGCGATCTGGTCATGCGCATCCTGAAACTGGTGCCCGACCTGCCGCGCCTGCGTATCTCCTCCATCGATTCGATCGAGGTGGATGACAACCTGATGCAGGCCATCGCCACCGAGCCGCGCCTGATGCCGCACCTGCACCTGTCCTTGCAGGCGGGCGACAACATGATCCTCAAGCGCATGAAGCGCCGTCATTCCCGCGAAGACGCCATTGCCTTTGCCGAGCAGGCCCGCCGCCTGCGCCCCGACATGACCTTTGGCGCCGATATCATCGCGGGTTTCCCGACCGAGACCGAGGCGATGTTCGCCAATTCGCTGGCGCTGGTCGAGGAGTGCGGGCTGACATGGCTGCATGTCTTCCCCTACTCGCCCCGCCCCGGCACCCCGGCGGCGCGGATGCCGCAGGTGAACGGCAAGGCGATCAAGGCGCGCGCGGCGCGTCTGCGCGCGGCGGGGGCGGCACAGGTTGCCCGCCATCTGGACGCGCAGGTGGGGCGGGCGCACAAGGTGCTGCTGGAAAATCCCCATATGGGCCGGACCGAGCAATTCACCGAAGTCACCTTCGCCGACCCGCAGCCCGAGGGCCAGATCGTCGACGTCGTCATCGCCGGGGTCGCGGGCACCCAACTTCACGCCTGAGACCACCACCTCGCAGGATGGGCATCCTGCCCACCACCCGCGCGCCGGAGTGCGGTGGTCGGGTCGTCCCCCTGCCCTGAACAGCGCCCCGTTATACCGAGCTACCCCCCAAATTCGGACACTGACGTAGGCTATGATTTGCTGTCTGCTGGTCTTCGACGAGAAGGAGATCAGAGATGTCGAAGCGGAAGCAGCATTCGCCTGAGTTCAAGGTGAAGGTGGCGCTGGACGCGCTGAAGGGTGAGCAGACGGCGGCCCGGCGGCAGAGGGTGACCCCGATGCCTGGAACAAGATGCTGAACCTCAACATCAACGCCGCCTTCCGCTGCGTGAACGCGGTTCTGCCGCGCATGATCGAGCGCCAGACCGGCGACATCCTGTTCACCAGTTCCGTCGCGGGCGTGGTGCCCGTGGTGTGGGAACCCATCTACACCGCGTCGAAATTCGCGGTGCAGGCCTTCCTGCACACGACCCGCCGGCAGGTGTCCGAACACGGCATCCGCATGCCTTCGCTACGATCTCGGATGCAATGGCCGCGATGTCGTCGGCTGACGACATATGTGTTCCACGAGCCGCCTTGGAACGATTTCACGCGCATAGATTTGAGCTCTACGCGCAAATGCAGGAGCTTGCGAGACGTCTGGCCAAAGGCGCATAGTCCCTCAACACAGCCACGACCAAGGCGATCGCCGGGGGGTATGAAGACGGCTTTCTGGCGACAGAAGCCCTCGACAAGGCGACCTCGTAGCAGCGACAGTCACGGGTGGCGGGCCTGATAGGATCGGGCCTTCAAGGGGCCTTCTGTAAACGGGCAGGGCTTGCCCCATTGCTTGGCGGAAAGGGCCTCACATGCGGATCTCGATCGACGTCCAGATGCACTATCGCTTCTCCCGTCCCAACACGGTGTTTCTAGCGTTGGAGACGGCGCGGACCGACGGGCAGCAGGTCTTGGACTCCACGATGCAGCTTGGCGATGCGCGCGTTGATCGGATCATTGGGGATGACGCGATCGGTGAGCGGATCTGGGCGCGGGTGCCAGGGTTGGAGATGCGGTTGACCTATCGCGCCATGCTCGACATCTCGCGGCCTGTCACGTCGCTTGACGGGCTGCGGGCCATGCCGCTGCACATGATCCCGGGCGCTGTCGCCCCCTACCTGCGCCCGTCGCGTTATTGCCAGTCCGACAAGTTCATGGCCTTTGTCGAAAAACGGTTCGGGCATCTGGTTGGCGGACAAAAAGTGGCGGCGATGCGCGATTGGGTTGAGGCGGAAATGTCCTATGTGCCGGGCAGTTCCCACGCCGATACCGATGTTCTGGATACATTTGCCGCCCGACAAGGAGTGTGCCGCGATTATGTGCACCTGTTCTGCGCGCTGGTTCGCGCAGCCCAGATCCCGGCGCGGGCGGTGGCGGCCTATGGTGCGGATGTCTGGCCGCAGGATTTTCATGCCGTGGCCGAGGTGTGGCTGGACAATGGCTGGCATCTGGTCGATCCCACGGGAATGTGCGCACAGGATGCGATCGCGGTGGTCGGGGTCGGGCGCGATGCCTATGACATCGCCTTCATGGATTCCGAGGCGCCGGCGGAAATGCTGTTTCAGCAGGTTCAGGTGTCGCGGGTCTGATCGGCGAAGCCCATGCATGAAAACGGCCCGCGCAGGGGCGGGCCGTCAGCGTTGAGCTATCTGGAAACGCCCTCAGACGGCGAGGTATTCCTCGCGCAGTTCCTTGTTCTGGAGCACTTCCTTGGCGTCGCCGTCGAACACGACCGAGCCAGTGTCTAGGATCACGGCGCGGTCAGCCAGATCCAGTGCCGCCAAAGCGTTTTGTTCCACGATGATCGTGGTGATGCCCTGGTCGCGGATCACGTTCAGCGTCTTGGCGATTTCCTGCACGATCACAGGGGCCAGCCCTTCGTAGGGTTCGTCGAGCAACAGCACCTTGATGTCGCGGGCCAATGCGCGGGCAATGGCCAGCATTTGCTGTTCGCCCCCCGACAACGTCACGCCCTCTTGCTTGCGGCGTTCGCCAAGGCGCGGGAACAGTTCGTAGAGACGGTCCAGCGACCAGCCAACAGGCGGCGTGATCTGCGCCAGCTTAAGGTTTTCCTCGACGGTCAGGCCGGGGATGATCCGCCGGTCTTCGGGCACAAGCGCGAGGCCCGCGACAGCGGCCTGGTGGCTTTTCATGGTGTGCAGTGGCTGGTGATCCAGCCAGATCTCGCCATGGCGCAGCTCGGGGTTGTCGACCCGGGCGATGGCGCGCAGGGTCGAAGTCTTTCCCGCCCCGTTGCGCCCCAAAAGGGCGAGGATTTCGCCTTCATGGACGTTGAAGCTGACATTCTGGACGATGTAGCTTTCGTCGTAATAAGCGTCCAGCTCCCAGACCGACAGGAAGGCCGGGGCGTGCGAGGCATGGTTGGCGTTCGGGTCGAACTCCGGTTTGACGTTCATGCGTTAGTTCCTCCATTGGCCCGAACCGGGCGCGGCTCCGGTCAGACCTGGGCTTCGCCAAGATAGGCTTCGCGGACCTTGGGATTGCCCTTGATGTTTTCCGGCAGGTCTTCGACCAGCGGCGTGCCCTGCGCCAGCACGGTGATCCTGTCGGACAGGCTGAACACAACGTGCATGTCATGCTCGATGATCGCCATGGTGATGTTGCGCATTTCCTTGATCTGTTTCAGCAGGTCGATCGTGTTGTTGGTATCGGCCCGCGCCATCCCTGCGGTGGGTTCGTCCAGCAGCAGCAGGCGCGGGTTCTGCACAAGGCTCATCGCCATTTCCAGCCGTCGCTTGTCACCGCGAGAGAGCGAGGCAGCGTGCATGTTTCGCTTGTCGATCATGCCCAGCTCTTCCAGCATCCCCTCGGCCTGCGCCAGAAGGTCCGCTTCGTGGGCGATGCTTTCGATGGCGTGCATCCGAAAAACCCCGTCCCGTTTGGCAAAACAAGGGATCAGCGTATTTTCCAGCACCGTGAGATCCCCGAAGATCTCGGGCGTCTGGAACACCCGGCTGATCCCCATCTGATTGATCTCGAAGGGCTTCTTTCCCAGAACGCTTTGCCCGTCGAAGGTTACGGTGCCCGAGTCGGGGATCAGCTTGCCGACAAGGCAGTTCAGCAGCGTGGACTTGCCCGCCCCGTTGGGCCCGATGATCGCGTGGCAGGATCCTTCCGCCACGCTGAGGTTGACATCACCGAGGGCTTGCAGGCCCCCGAAGCGCTTGTTGACGCCAGATACTTCAAGAATTCCCATCGACGTCTCTCCTCACTCGCCCGGCTGTTCGGCCGTGGTGGACCCGGTGCCCGGGGTTGGCGCGTCGCCGTTGCTGCGCTTGCGGCGAAACAGGTTGCCCAGCTTCTTGCCGCCTTCCACGATGCCGCCGGGCAAGAAGCACACGACCAGCACGAAGACGAGGCCGAGGGTCAGGTGCCACCCCTTGCCGATGAAGGGGTGCAACACGGTGACGAGCGTGTTTTCCAGCCAATCGGGCAAGGGGGCGAACCAGCCATGCACGACCGAGTCGTTGATCGTCGAAACGATCGACTCGAGATACTTGATCAGGCCGGCCCCGAGGATTGGGCCGATCAGGGTGCCCGCGCCGCCGAGGATGGTCATCAGAACCACCTCGCCCGAGGCGGTCCAAAGCATCCGCTCGGCGCCTGCCAGCGGGTCCATGGCCACCATTAGGCCACCGGCCAGGCCAGCATACATGCCCGAGATCACGAAGGCCGCCAGCGTGTAGGGGCGCGGGTTCAGGCCGGTGTAGTTCATCCGGTTCTGGTTTGATTTCACGGCGCGCAGC
This sequence comes from Nioella nitratireducens, assembly GCF_001879715.1. Lineage (GTDB taxonomy): Bacteria > Pseudomonadota > Alphaproteobacteria > Rhodobacterales > Rhodobacteraceae > Nioella > Nioella nitratireducens. Next base: position 6,836 of record NZ_MNBW01000019.1, read on the forward strand.
ATCAGCCCGAAGGGCGAGCGGAAGATGCGCACAGCGAGGTAGAAGGCAAGCGCCATGATGATTGCCGCGAAGTAGTAACCGGTGCTGATCGTGAAGGACCATGCGCCGAAATCCAGCGTGACGGCGTGCGACATGTCGAGGCCGAAGACGGTCGGCACCGGGATGTTGCCCCCGTCGGTGGCCTGAACCCCGAAGATGCGCGGATCGTCGGTCGACAGCGACAGGCCAGACTCACCGCCCGTGATCGGCGTCAGCACCGAGTAGGCGAGGCTGTAGAACATCTGCGCGAAAGCCAGAGTCAGGATCGAGAAGTAGATCCCCGAGCGGCGCAGCGAGACGTATCCGATCAGAAGCGACACGGCCCCGGCGACCACGACCGATGCGATCAGCGCCGGGATCACGTTCATCGTCAAGAGCTTCATCATCCAGACACCGGTGTAAGACCCGATGCCCAGAAAGGCTGCGTGACCGAAGGACAGATAGCCGGTGAGGCCGAAGAGGATGTTGAAACCGATGGCGAAGATGCCGAAGATCACCAACTTTTGCATCAGGTCCGGGTAGCCCGCGTTGAACTGGGCCATGCCGGAGGTGTCGGGAAACGGGTTCAGCAGGATGGGCGCGAATACCAGCATCGCGATCACGATGAGGAAGAGCCGCAGATCCGCCTTGTTCAATCCAAGCATGGATCAGTCCTCCATAACGCCCTTGCGGCCCATCAGGCCACGGGGGCGGGTCAATAGCACGACGACAGCAACGAGGTAGATGATCACCTGGTTGATGCCGGGAATGAATTCGATGATTTGCGACATCGAGGCAAAGCTTTGCAGAATGCCGAGCAGGAAGCCCGCGGCAACCGCGCCTTCGAGGCTGCCCATGCCGCCGACAACCACCACAACGAAGCTGAGCACGAGGAAATCCATCCCCATGTGATAGTTCGGCGACAGGATCGGTGTATACATCACGCCCGCAAGGCCCGCGACGATCGAGGCGATGGCGAACATGGCCACGAAGCGCTTGTCGATGTCGATGCCCAAAAGCCCCACGGTCTCGCGGTCGGCCATCCCGGCGCGCACGACCATCCCGAAGGTGGTGTAGCGCAGGAAGGCGAAGACCGCGCCAATCACGACGGCGGCGAAGCCGAAATAGACGAGGCGCCAGTAGGGATACATGATGGCGTAGGCGTCGAAGCCGATCCACCGGCCAAAGTCGAAGCTGCCGGTAAAGGCCTCGGGCGCGGGCATCGGGATCGGGTTGGCGCCGTAGAAGGCCTTGACGATCTCTTGCAGCACGATGGCCAGACCGAAGGTCACGAGGATCTGGTCTGCATGGGGCCGCTTGTAGAAATAGCGGATCAGGCCGCGTTCCATCGCCACGCCGATAAAGGCCATGATCGGGATCGCGAACAGGATCGACAGCGGCACCGACCAGTCGATGATCGAATGGCCCATTTCTGGGCCGAACCACGCCTCGACATATGGTGTATTGACTACCATCGGATTGCCGAGAAAGTCGGTGCGGGTCGGATCAATCGCCTCGAACGACAGGTTGAAGATCTTGTTGAGCGTCACCGCACAGAACGCGCCCAGCATGAACAGCGCGCCATGGGCGAAGTTGACGACCCCGAGCGTGCCGAAAATCAGCGTCAGGCCAAGCGCGATCAGCGCATAGGCCGAGCCTTTGTCGAGGCCGTTGAGAATTTGCAGGATGATGGTTTCCATGGCTGCACGGGATCCTTTGCCGATGTGCCGATATACGCGGCTCTCAGTCCGGGGGGGCGTGTGGGCCCCGGACGGTGCCAAAAAGACCCGGGCGCTGGTGAGGCGCGCCCGGGTCCGAACTGTGCCCTGGCTTATGCGCCGGGGTTACAGGAGCCGAGCGATCCGCCCTGGAAGTCAGGGTGGTCGATCGGATAGGTGACGGTCTCACGCGGGGTGATCTCGACAACTTCCAGAAGGTCGTAATCGTTCTCGGGGTTCTCTTTCCCGCGCACGACCAGCACGTCCTTGAAGCACTGGTGATCTTCGGCGCGATAGAGGGTCGGACCGTTGCCCAGACCGTCGAACTCGTAGCCTTCCAGCGCTTCCACGACCGAACAGGGGTTGAAGCTGCCGCCACGCTGCACGGCGTCTGCATAGAGCAGGGTCTGCACGTAGCAGGTATGCGCGGCCTGCGACGGCGGGAAGCCGTACTTGGTGCCGAAGGAACGGGTAAAGGCTTGCGACCCTTCGTCCTGCAACGACCAGTGCCAGTTGGTGGAGCCGTAGATGCCTTCGATCGCCGATCCCGCACCACGGGCCATCAGGCGCGAGAAGAGCGGAACGATGATTTCGAACGTCTTGCCGTTGGCCATCATGTCGCGGAGACCGAACTGCACGGCTTGCGTCAGCGAGTTGACCATGTCGCCACCGTAGTGGTTCAGGATCAGCACGTCGGCGCCAGAGTTCGCCACCGGGGTCAGGTAGGACGAGAAGTCGCCCGCGCCCACCGGGGTGCGCACCGTGTTGATGGTCTCCCATCCGAGTGCCTCGGTGTAGGTGCGCATGGAGTTTTCCTGCGACCAGCCCCAAGTATAGTCTGCGGTCAGGTGATAGGCCTTGCGGTCGTTGCCATAGGCATTCGACAGGATCGGCGCCAGCGCGTGACCGGACATCTCGGTGTTGAAGAAGTGGCGGAAGCCGTTTGCGCGGCGGTCCTTGCCGGTGGTGTCGTTCGAGTGGGTCAGACCGGCCATGAAGATGACGCCTGCGTCTTGACAGAGGCCCTGCACGGCAATGGCCACACCCGAGGACGAGCCGCCGGTGATCATGATGGCGCCGTCACGCTCGATCATCGAGCGGGCCGAGGAGCGGGCCGCGTCGGACGATGTTTGCGTGTCGCCGGTCACGTACTCGACGCGGCGGCCAAGGATGCCGGTTCCGTCCAGTGCCTGGCTGGAGAAGGTGCTCAGCATGCCGCCGTCGCCTTCGCCGTTCAGGTGCTCGACCGCCAGCATGTAGGCGCGCAGTTCGTCGGCACCCTCATCGGCATAGGCGCCGGTCTGGGGCACGTTGAAGCCGAGCGTCACGGACGACGCACCGGGTTCGTTGGTGAACGCGCGGGCCGAGCCGGTGAAGATCGTCGGCAGCGCCAGGCCAACACCGGTTGCGGCACCAGCTTTCAGCACGCCGCGACGCGAGAAACTCTTGGTAGACATATATTCCTCCCATGGATTTTTCCGCCTGGACCTCCCAATCCGGGCAGGGGCAACGATGGCCCTCCTTTACAGTCTGGAAGAAGCCATTTGTTATCCAGTCGGGCGAACTGGCGAAATTAAGTTTTGCAAAGTTCTTTACAATTTTGGCGGGGGTGTTGAAAATTATGATATAAATCAGCCGTCTGCGTGTAGGGCTATTTGGACGAACCCTCGTCCCACGGCAGATACCGCCAAACCGGGCACCCTGCTTGCCCAAAAACCCGGCAGACAACCCGGCCCGGATCGCGACGCAAGGTTACGAACATGGGGTGGCCCGGTCGGTCAAGGCCCCCGTTACACGCACAATGCGAATCCTGTCCGGCCCAAAGGGGCGTGAGTGCACCGCGTCTTGGCCCCGTCTCAGAACGGCATTCCCGAGACGCGCGCCACCAGTTCGGCCAGATTCCGCGCCTCGAATTTCTGCAACAACCGCGCGCGGTGCTGCTCGACCGTGCGATAAGACAGGTCCAGTGCGCGCCCGATCTCTTTCGAGGTCAGGCCCTTGCCGGTCATCATCGCCACCTCGCGTTCGCGCGGGGTCAGGTGCACCACGGGGCGCGCCTCCGACAGGTCCGAGAACGACCAGACGCTGCGCGCAAACGGATCGTCGGGGGTCAGTGACCGGCCCCGGCCGCGCGCCCAGAACTGCTGTCCATCCAGCCGCTGCATGATCCGCTCGTCATCATAGCTTGGGCTTTCCCGCAGCACCGCCAGCCCGCGTTCCCCGATCCTCTGGTAATCCTCCACAGATGGGTAAAGCCGCGCCATCTGCATACCTTCGAAGGCCCCGACCGGCCCACGGAACATCTCGGCAAAGCGCTGGTTGGCGGCCCGGATCACCCGGTGTTCCAGCAGGACAAGGCCGATCGGCGCATGTGTAAAGGCAAGTGTTTGCGGGTCCATGGCCACGGGTGTAGCGGGTTTGCCCTGGCTTTGGGACTCCCCTTGTGCCGTCCCCTTGTGCCGCCCCCTGGTCCGGCTCGCCCGTAGTTCTACGGAATTGCGGCCCCGCCTGCCCGCGCCCATGCTCTGCCCCGGAAAAAGGGAGAATGCAGCATGGTCCATATCGTCGGCTGGGGGCATACGAAATTCGGCAAGCTCGAAGGGCAAGGGCTGGAAGACCTGATCGTCGATGCAGGACGAGAGGCGCTGGCCCATGCGGGTGTTGCGCCCGGTGATGTGGATGGCATCTGGATGGGCCATTTCAACGGCGGCATGGTGCCCGATGGCTTTCCGTCCTCGATGGCATTGTCCATTGACCCAGCCCTGCGCTTCACCCCCGCGACCCGGCTGGAAAACGCCTGTGCGTCCGGGTCGGCCGCCGTCTTTGCGGCGCGCAACGCGATCCTTGCGGGCGAGGCCAAGGTGGCCCTTGTGTTGGGCGTCGAGAAGATGACGCACCTGCCCACGGCGGATGTGGCCGCCGCCCTTGGCCATGCCGCCTATCAAAAAGAAGAAGCGGGCCTGTCCTTCCCCGCCGTCTTCGCGGGCTTCGCGCGGGCCTATTTCGACAAATACGGCGACAAGACCGAGGCGCTGGCGATGATCGCCGCCAAGAACCACAAGAACGCCATGGCGAACCCATTGGCGCAGCTGCACAAGGAACTGCCCGTGTCGTTCTGCGCCTCGGAAAGTGAGCGCAACCCGATGATCGCGCCGCCGTTGAAGATGTCGGATTGTTCGCTGGTGTCCGACGGGGCCGCCGCCATCGTGCTGGTGGCCGATGACGTGGCCAAGGCCATGCCCCGCGCGGTCCGCCTGCGTGCGGCGGAACAGGTGAATGACTTCCTGCCCATGTCGCGCCGCGACCTGACCGCCTTTGAAGGCCCCAAGGAAGCCTTCCGCCGCGCTTTCCTTGCCGGGGGTGTCACGCTCGACGATCTGGACGTGGCCGAGGTGCATGACTGTTTCACCATCGCCGAGCTTATGATCTACGAGGCCATGGGCCTCGCCGCGCCGGGGCAGGGCGAAACCGTGCTACGCAATGGCACGGTTCTGCCCGGTGGAAAACTGCCGGTGAACCTGTCGGGCGGGCTCAAGGCCAAGGGCCACCCGGTTGGGGCGACGGGGGTGTCGATGCACGTCCTTATCTCGCGGCAGGTCACGGGCACGGCTGAGGATATGCAGCACGCGGGCGCGTCTTTGGGTATGGTGTTCAACATGGGCGGCTCGGGAGTCGCCAATTATTGCACCATTCTAGAGGCGGAGCGCGCCTGATGAACATCTCTTTCTGGCTTCACCGCGTGGCGCAGCCTAGCCCTGATCGCCCCGCGATGCATCTGGGCACGGATCTGGTTGAAACCTACGGCAGCTTCCACGCCAAGGCCGCTGCCGTCGCTGGTTGGCTGGACGCCAAGGGTATCGGCCCCGGCGACCGGGTGGCGCTGTTCATGCAGAACGTGCCCGATTACCTGATCGTCCAATATGGCGCGTGGTATGCGGGCGCTGCGGTGGTGCCGATCAACGCCAAGCTGCACGGGCGAGAGGCCGCGTGGATCACGCAGAATGCCGGGGCGAAGCTCAGCTTCGCATCTCCGGGAATGGCCGAAGCGCTGGCCGAGGCCGGGGCAGAGGGCGAGATCGTGAATATCGGCGCGGGCATGGACGTGATCTACGCAAGCAACCCGCTGCCCCCACAGGACCGCGCCCCGCAAGACCTTGCGTGGCTCTTCTATACCTCGGGCACCACGGGCCGTCCCAAGGGCGTGATGATCACCCACCGGATGCTGATCTCGATGGCACTCTGCTACGAGGTCGATGCCGATCCCGTCAGCGCCGAAGACGCCGCGCTCTATGCCGCACCGCTTAGCCATGGAGCGGGCATCTACAACCTGATGCATGTCCGCGCGGGTGCTCGCCATGTCTTCCCGCCTTCGGGTGGGTTTGACGAGGCCGAGATTTTCGCGTTGGCCAAACACCATGGCCGGGTTCACATGTTCGCCGCCCCCACCATGGTCAAACGTATGACCGAAGTGGCGAAGGCCAACGGTGAAACCGGCGCGGGGTTGCGGACCATCGTCTACGCGGGCGGGCCGATGTATGTCGCTGATATTGTCGAGGCGGTGGACCATTTTGGCCCCGTCTTCGTGCAGGTCTATGGCCAGGGCGAATGCCCCATGGGGATCACAGCGCTGAACCGCCATGACGTGACCGACCGCAGCCACCCCCGCTGGCGAGACCGGCTGGCCTCTGTCGGACGCGCGCAATCGGCGGTCGAGGTGCGGATCGGCGATGCGCAAGGCACCCCGCTGCCCGTGGGCGAGCATGGCGAGATCATGGTCAAGGGCGACACCGTCATGCCCGGCTATTGGCAGAACCCCGAAGCCACGGAAAAGACGCTGCTGAATGGCTGGCTGATGACGGGTGACATGGGCTTCATGGATGCCGACGGCTATGTCACCCTGCAAGACCGCTCCAAGGACATGATCATTTCCGGCGGCTCCAACATCTACCCGCGCGAGGTGGAGGAAGTGCTGTTGATGCACCCGGATGTGTCCGAGGCGTCGGTTGTCGGCAAGGCCCACCCGGAATGGGGCGAGGACGTCGCCGCTTTCTATGTCGGCACCGCCCGACCGGAAGAGCTGGACCAATTGTGCCTCGACAACATCGCGCGGTTCAAACGGCCCAAGTTGTATCGGCGGGTCAAGGCCCTGCCCAAGAACAACTATGGCAAGGTGCTGAAGACCGAGTTGCGCAAATTGCTGGAGGAAGACAGATGACGGACCTTTCGGGAAAAACCGCCCTTGTAACCGGATCGGTGCAAGGCATCGGGTTGGCGATTGCCGAGGCATTGGCGGGTGCTGGCGCGCGGATCGCGGTGCATGGCATCGCGGGCGACGCGCAAATCCACGAGGTCTGCGAACACTTGCACAAACTGGGCAGCCCTCAGGCCGAGTTCTTTCCCGGTGACCTGCGCCAGCCCGACCGCATAGACGAACTGATGGAGGCCGTCGCGGCGTGGGGCGGGGCGGATATCCTCGTGAACAACGCCGGCATTCAGCATACCGCACCGATCAGGGACATGCCGCGCGCGCAATGGGATGCGATCCTTGCCATCAACTTGTCGGCAGCATTCCACACCATGCAGCACGCGCTGCCGGTGATGGCCGAACGCGGCTTTGGCCGGGTGGTCAATATCGCCTCCGTGCAGGGGCTGATCGGCTCGGTCGAGAAAGCGCCTTACGTGGCCGCCAAGCACGGGCTGGTCGGCCTGTCCAAGGTCGCCGCGCTGGAATATGCGCGGGCGGGCAGCCGAGAGTCGGGCGGCGTGACCGTGAACTGCATCTGCCCCGGCTGGACCGAAACCACGCTGCTTGGCCCGCAGATCGACGCGGCGGTCGCGGCCCATGGCGGGTACCGCGAGGAAGGAATCGCGGCGATGGTTACGGGCAAGCAGCCCTCGGGCCGCATGTCCGACCCGTCCGAAATGGGGCGTCTGGCGCTGTGGCTCTGCGATCCGGCCTCTCACAACGTCACCGGCACCGCGATCCCGGTGGATGGGGGCTGGACGGCACAATAGGCGCCCCTTGACGCGGATCGGCAGACAGGGTGATCAGCGCGGCGCAGAAGTTTGCCGGGCCCGAGCCCGCCACAGTGTGAACAGGCCTGCCGCCACGACAATCGCCGCGCCGATGACGACGTTGGCCTCTATCCCTTCGCCGAAGACCACGATCCCCAGGGTCGAGGCAAAGACCAGTTGCAGATAGGCGAAGGGCTGCACCGCGCTCGCTTCGGCCAGTTCATAGGTCTTGATCAGGGTGAAATGCCCGGCAGCGCCGGTAACGCACAAAAGCGCCATCCACGCCCAATCGGGGGCGGTCATCGGCTCCCAATACCAGATTCCGACCGCGGTCATGGCGATGGCCCCCACGGTTCCGGTCCAGAAAAAGCTGGTGGCAGCGCTGTCCTTGCGGGCGGCAAAGCGCGTCAGCAGACCATAAAGCGCAAACATCAGGGCCGAGGCCAGCGGCACCACGGCGCGCGGATCGAACACGCCGAAGCCGGGTTCAAGGATGATCACAACGCCAAGGAACCCTACCCCGATGGCAACCCATCGGCGCCAGCCCACCTGTTCGCCCAGAACCGGGCCGGACAGGGCCGCGATCAACAGCGGGTAACAGGCAAAGACGGCGTGGCTTTCCACCAGCCCCAACAGGGTAAAGCCCAGAACCATCACGCAGATTTCCGTCACCAACAGAACCGCGCGAAAGCTTTGCAGGATCGGCTGTTGCGTGGCCGCGGCGGCCCGAAGGCCCCCGGCCTTTCGCGTGGCCACGGCCATCACGAAAGCCGCGAAGAACCAATAGCGGACCATCACCACCATCATGACGTTGTATTCCCCCGCCAGATGGCGAGAAATTCCGTCCTGCATGGCAAAAATGAAGGTGGTCAGCACCATCAGGAAGATGCCGGCCCGCGTGTTCTGTGCACTCATGGTGTCCTGCCCGTGGTCATGTGTCTCTTGCGGCCATAGCCCGGTACGCGGGTGACGTCGAACCCGGCGGCGACAAGGGCGCGTCGCACATCGCCCGCCGCCGTGTAGGTCGCAAAGCTGCCGCCCGGTGCGGTGTGGCGTCCGACCTCGGCCAGCAGATCCGCTTGCCACAGGTCGGGGTTCTTGGCCGGTGCAAACCCGTCGAGGAACCATGCATCTGCGGCGTCGTCCCAGTTTGGCAGCGTCTGGCGCGCGTCGCCCACGATCACCTGCATCTCGATATCGTCGCGGATCAGGGGCTGCGCCGGATCGGCCAGCAACGCCGCGACATCCCCGGCATCCGCGTTTGCCTCGGGGAAAGCGGACAGGGCGCGCAGCGCATCCTCGGGGGGCATCGGGAACGCTTCGAAGCTGGTGAACCGCAAGGGGCCGTCCATGCCCGCCGCCCGCCATGCCTGCCGCGCCGCGATCAGGTTCAGCCCGGTGCCAAAGCCAAGCTCGGCGATGCGAAAGCCGGGCCGGAACCGCGCGGGCAGGTCATTACCTTGTAAAAACACATGCCGCGTTTCGGCCAGACCGTTTTCCAACGAAAAATAGGGGTCATCGAAGCGTTCCGACACGGGAACGCCGTTCTCTTTCCACAGGGTTCGGTCTGTCTGGGCATTGCTCATGGCCTGACCTATGAAGGGTTCCGCGAGGTTCGGCAAGCAGGAGCGATCCATGGTGGATGTCACGGTCAGGGGGGCGGGGATTTTCGGGCTGAGCGTGGCCTGGGCTTGTCTGGTGCGGGGGGCTTCGGTTCGGGTAATCGACCCGAACGGGGTGGCTTCGGGGTCGTCCGGCGGGCTGGTCGGGGCGCTCGCGCCGCACACACCGGAACGCTGGAACGACAAGAAAGAGCTTCAATTTCAAAGCCTTGATATGGCCGAGGCGCTGTGGGCAGAGGTGGCTGAGCTGGGCGGCAAAGATCCGGGCTATGCCCGCACGGGGCGCATCCAGCCGGTGGGCGCGCTGGAATTGGCCACCGAACGCGCCCGCGCGGCGCAAGAGCTGTGGAAGGGCAAATACACATGGGAGATCCGCGATGTGCGGGAGTTCGGGGCGTTCGTGCCGGTCACGCCATCGGGCCTTGTGATCCACGATACGCTCACTGCGCGCGCCCATCCGCGCAAGGCAACGGCGGCCCTTGCGGCGGCGGTGATCGCCAAGGGTGGCGAGATCGTCGAGGATGCCGCGGAACAGGGCAAGGTTGTCCATGCGACGGGCGCGGCGGGGTTGGTGGCGTTGTCGGAAGAGCTTGGCAAGCCTGTGGGGGCGCCGATCAAGGGACAATCCGCGATCCTCGATTACGACGCCCGCGACTTGCCGCAGGTTTTCGTCGATGGTCTGCATGCCGTGCCCCATGCGGATGGGACCGTGGCTATTGGGTCAACCACGGAACGAGAGTTCGACGATTCCAGCCGCTGTGACGGCGGGCTGGACGATATCCTGGGCCGGATCGTGCGCTTGATCCCTGTTTTAAAAAACAAAACCGTGTTGGAGCGCTGGGCCGGATTGCGCCCGCGCGCCCGATCGAGGGCGCCGATGTTGGGGGCCTATCCGGGGCGGGACCGGGAATTCATCGCCAATGGCGGGTTCAAGATCGGCTTTGGCATGGCGCCCGTTGTCGGGCAGCTCATGGCCGACCTGGTGCTGGACGGAGAAGACCGGATTCCAGAGAGTTTCCGGGTCGAGGCGTCCTTGCCCAAGGGGTAGGAGAACTGGCCGGGGCGGTCCCCCGGCCAAGATTTCCGACAGGTGCGTCGGTTATTTCTGACACCCCTGTCGGAAATCCGTTAACCTTTCACCCGCGCGCGACCTCTTTGCGCAGGTCGGCCATCAGCTCGGTCAGTGTCGCCTCGTAGCGTTCGTTCACCAGCCGCCCGTCCGCATCGAACTGGTCCGAGGTGCTGCCCACCAAAACCTCTGGCCCCGGCAACAGACGCGGGCGGAAGGGCAGCAGGCAGAGGCGCAGGGTCCATTGCGTGCGTTCGCCGCCCGCGCGGCCGCCGGTTGCGGCCATGATCGCCACGGGCTTGTCGCGCCACGGGCTGCCCTTGGTGCGGCTGACCCAGTCAAGCGCGTTTTTCAGCACGCCCGACAGCCCCTTGTTGTATTCCGGGCCCGAGATCACGACCGCGTCGGCGTGCTTGATCTGGTCGGCGAGGCGCTGGACCTCGGCGGGGATGCCGTCGCTGTCTTCCAGATCGCCGTCATACAGTGGCAGGCGTAGGTCGGCCTCGATGAAGGTGGCGGGGGCATATAGCCGAGCCGCTTCGCGCATCAGCTTGCGATTGTACGATCCCGCGCGTAGCGAGCCTGAAATCCCCAAAAGGGTTCCGCTGGACATTCTATCTCTACTCCGATCAAACCTTGTCGGGACAATCTAAGATCGAGGTCTGGAATGGCAAATGTACATGGTGGGCAAATCCTGGTGGACTGTCTGAGGGCTTTCGGAGTCCGGCGGGTTTTCTCGGTGCCGGGGGAAAGTTTCCTGGCTGCGCTGGACGGATTGCACGACAGCGGACTGGAAAACGTCGTCTGCCGTCAGGAAGGTGGCGCGGCGATGATGGCCGAGGCGCATGGCAAGATGGGGCCGATGCCCGGCGTGGTCTTCGTGACACGCGGCCCCGGTGCGACCAATGCCAGCGCGGGCCTGCATATCGCCATGCATGATGCCACGCCTCTGGTCTGTTTCGTCGGGCAGGCCCCGCTGAAGCACCGTGACCGGGGCGTGTTCCAAGAGGTCGATTACCGCGCGTTTTTCGGGCCGTTGGTGAAATGGGTGGCCGAGGTCGAACGCACCGACCGCATCGCGGAATATGTCGCCACGGCGTTTCGGATTGCCCGGTCGGGCCGCCCCGGTCCGGTCGTGCTGGCGCTGCCGGAAGATGTGCTGTCGGCCCTTGCCGAGGAAACGCCCCACACCGACGCCGCGTCGCCGGATCTGGAGATGTCGGACCGGCAGGCCAAACGAGTGCTGGAGGTTCTGGGCACGGCAGAGCGCCCGATGATCGTGGTTGGCGGGTCCAGTTGGGATGCCACGACCGCGCAAACCGCGGCCGAGGTCGCCCGGCGTCTGGGTGCGCCGATCGCGGCCACGTTCCGGCGGCAGGACTATATCGACAACGATCACCCCAATTATGCGGGCGATCTGGGGGTGGGCATGAACCCCGCGTTGGGCAAGCGCTTGTCGCAGGCGGATGCGATCCTGGTGGTCGGGGCCGAGTTGAACGACATCACCACGCAGGATTTTTCGTTGATCGACGCCGCCCATCCGCCCCGGATCGTGCAGGCGAGTTCCGATCCCGATGCGCTGTCGAAACACTACCCGGCAGAGCTGTCGTTTACGGTCGATCCGGCGGCGGCCTTTGGTGCGCTTGCGGCGGCCTTGCCCGATCGCGCGGGGGCCGACCGGGGGGCAAAGGCCGCGCGGGCGGAATTCGAGGCCTGGCAGACGCCCAAGGAAACCCCCGGCGAGGTGAAGCTGGAAGAGGTCATCTGCTGGCTGCGCGACAATGCCGACCCCAAGACGATCATCACCAACGGCGCGGGCAATTACGCGGCCTTCCTGCACCGCTATTACCGCTTTCGCCAGTTCGGCACGCAATTGGCGCCGACCTCGGGGTCGATGGGCTATGGCCTGCCCGCCGCCGTGTCGGCCAAGCTGAACCACCCCGAGCGGCCGGTGATCTGCCTTGCCGGGGACGGCTGTTTGCAAATGACCATTCAAGAGCTGTCCACCGCCCGCCAATATGGTGCGGATATCATCGTGATCGTGGCCAATAACGGGCGCTACGGCACGATTCGGATGCACCAGGAAAAGAGCTATCCGCAGCGGGTGTCGGGCACCAACCTGTTCAATCCCGATTACGTGGCGCTGGCCGGGGCCTATGGCGGCACCGGGCATCTGGTGACGAAAACCGGGGAGTTCCCCGCCGCCTATCGCGCGGCTGAGGCCGGCGGGCTGCATATCATCGAGCTACGGCTTGATCCCGACATGCTGTCGACCGGCTTTTCGATCAGCGATCTGACACAGGACTGATGTGTCCTGCCAACCGCATGGCTCCCACTTTTGCGCGACATGCCCTAGGTCGGGCGACCAGACGCGGTCTGCGGGGCGGCGGCGTCATCCAGCAATCGCACCTCGCGTTGCGGAAACGGGATCGAGACGCCGTTTTCGTGGAACGCGTCCCACAGCGCGAGAAAGACGTTGCCACGGATGTTGGTAAGGCCGCCGGTGGGATCTTCGATCCAGAAGCGCAGGATGTAATCCACCGAGGAGTCGCCGAAGCCGACGATATGGCAAACCGGCTGCTTGATGGAAAGGACGCGATCCACGCTTTTCGCGGCCTCGATGGCCAGCGCGCGCACTTTGTGCGGGTCGTCGCCGTAGGACGTGCCGAAATGGATGTCGAGCCGCACATAGGCGTCGGAGTGGGACCAGTTCACCACCTGGTTGGTGATCAGGTCTTCGTTCGGAATCAGGTATTCCTTGCCGTCGCGGGTGACGACGCTGGCGTAGCGCGCGCCGAGCGTGTTGATCCAGCCGAAGGTGTCGCCAAGGCTGATCACGTCACCCGGTTTGATCGACTTGTCCAACAGAATGATGATGCCCGAGACGAGGTTGGACACGACCTTTTGCAGACCGAAGCCAAGCCCGACGCCGATGGCGCCAGAGAGGACCGCCAGCCCGGTCAGGTCGACGCCGACGGCGCGCAGCCCGGCAAAGAGCGCCGCGCCGTAGAGCAGCAGTTGCACGGCCTTGACCACAAGCACGCGCATCGAGGGGGAAATATCCTCGTTTCGCTGGATACGGGCCGAGGCGGTCTTGGACAGGAAACGCGCCCCGAAGAGCAGTGCCGAAACGAGGACGAAGGCCTGCACCAGCAACAGCAGCGACAGGCGCATGCCGCCAATCGGGAAGCCGACACTGTCGAGCACGATCGCCGCGCGGTCGGTCAGGTTCAGGATCGAGAGGGTCACATAGCTCCATGCGCCATATCGCAGGATGGTGCGCATGACGGGCGAGCGGACATAGCGGGTGACGAAGGTGACGACCAGCCAAGCCACCGCCAACCGCGCCGCGATGCTGAGCAGGTAGGATCGGCTTGGCCATGTCACCTCGCGCATGATCCAGACCGTCAGCCAGATCAGGACGACGAAGAAGATGCCCAGCATCCGCTTGTGCACGAAGGCCAGAATGCGCATTCGCCACATCGGCCAGCCCTGCCGCGAGGCCATCCATTTGCGGATGCGGGGGCCGAACAGGCGGCGTAGCAGCCAAGCGGCCAGCAGCAGGCCCGCGACGATGCAGATCTGGTAGAAATTCCACGGGCGCAGCAGGCTTTCGGCGAAGGTGCGCAGCTCGTCAAACAATGACAGCCCGATATCGGCCGCCTGATCCAGCGGTGTCGGTGACGGGGCCGCGTCGAGCGGGGTGGGGGTGTCTGGCTCCATGATGCTCCTTCGGGGCTGGATGAATCATGGCGCGTCGCGGCCCAACGGGCAAGCGCAACCCTTGGCAAGCGCGCGGGCCGGGTGTATCTGCCGGGGGGATGACACGAATTTTCGACATGGATGACCGGACGCGCCTGCCCTGGCGGTTTTACGGTCTCTGCGCCTCGGGGCGGGTCAGCGGGCTATCGCCCAGCTGACCTTCGCCACCCTGTTCGCAGCCACACCCCCGAGAGAGACCCAAAGATGACCGGCAAGACGCTCTACGACAAGATCTGGGATGCCCACCTGGCCCACGAGGCCGAGGACGGCACCAGCCTGCTTTATATCGACCGCCACCTGGTGCACGAAGTGACCAGCCCGCAGGCCTTTGAAGGGCTGCGCATGACGGGCCGCACGGTGCATGCGCCCGACAAGACCATCGCCGTGCCGGACCATAACGTGCCGACCACGCCGGGCCGCGACAACCCCGACCAGATGCCAGAGGACAGCCGCATTCAGGTGGCTGCGCTGGACACCAACGCCAAGGAATTCGGGATTCACTACTACCCGGTGTCGGACGTGCGTCAGGGCATCGTGCACATCGTCGGCCCCGAGCAGGGCTGGACCCTGCCGGGCATGACCGTGGTTTGCGGCGACAGCCACACCGCAACCCACGGTGCCTTTGGCGCGCTGGCGCATGGCATCGGCACCTCTGAGGTCGAGCATGTGCTGGCGACGCAGACGCTGATCCAGTCGAAATCCAAGAACATGAAGGTCGAGATCACCGGCACGTTGCAACCGGGCGTCACCGCCAAGGACATCACCCTTGCCGTGATCGGCGAGACCGGCACCGCAGGCGGCACCGGCTACGTCATCGAGTATTGCGGCGAAGCGATCCGCGACCTGTCGATGGAAGGCCGCATGACCGTGTGCAACATGGCGATTGAAGGTGGCGCGCGCGCGGGCCTGATCGCGCCGGACCAGAAGACCTTTGATTATGTGCAGGGTCGCCCGCACGCGCCGAAGGGCGCCCAGTGGGAAGCGGCGCTGGCATGGTGGAAGACTCTCTATTCCGATGACGACGCGCATTGGGACAAGGTCATCACGCTGAAGGGCGAGGATATCGCCCCCGTCGTGACCTGGGGCACCAGCCCCGAGGATGTGCTGCCGATCACGGCGAGCGTTCCGGCCCCGGAAGACTTTACCGGCGGAAAGGTCGATGCGGCCAAGCGCGCGCTCGACTACATGGGCCTGACGCCGGGCCAGAAGCTGAGCGACGTGGCCATCGACACCGTCTTTATCGGCTCCTGCACCAATGGCCGGATCGAAGACCTGCGGGCCGCCGCCGCCGTGCTGAAGGGCAAGAAGATCAAGGACGGCATCCGCGCGATGGTGGTTCCCGGTTCGGGCCTTGTGCGCGCGCAGGCCGAGGAAGAGGGGCTGGCCGATATCTTCAAGGAGGCCGGTTTTGAATGGCGTCTGGCGGGCTGTTCCATGTGCCTTGCCATGAACCCTGACCAACTGTCCCCCGGTGAGCGTTGCGCGGCAACCTCGAACCGGAACTTCGAAGGGCGTCAGGGCCGTGGGGGGCGCACCCACCTGATGAGCCCGGCCATGGCCGCCGCCGCTGCCGTGACCGGCCACCTGACCGATGTGCGCGACCTGATGTAAAGCCACGAATCGCCTGCGCCGGTTGTCTTGCGCCCCGCGCGAAACAGCGGCCGCAGGCCGCCGCGCATCGACGGGCCGCCCCCCGACACGGCGATTTGGTCGGGCTTGGCGCACCGCTCAGAGCGTGTGCGGGTTTGGCCGACATACAGCGCTGCTGCACAAAGGTGGAATCGCAGCTCCGGGGCCCACCGACTTGGGGGACCCATACGTTGCGCGGGGAATACGAGGGACCGCCTGCAATGGCGGTTTTGCACAAATGCCCGGCGGGAAACCGTCGGGCATTCGCATTTCGGCACTGTTTTGACACATTTGATTGTCAACCTGTCTTAACAGACAGGAGACATCTGGAATGAAGCAACTCGAGTTTTGGCTATCCTTGGGCAGTCCGTACACCTATCTGACGGTGATGCGGCTTCCTGAGATCGTCCAGAAAACCGGTCTGGAAGTTGAGTGGCGCGTCTTCTCGCTTCGCAAGGTCATGAGCTCGCTTGAAGGTCATCCGTTCTCGGAAAACCAGCCCAAGGCCAAATACATGTGGGATGATATCGGACGTCGGGCCGCGAAATATGGCTTGTCCCCGCGCCTGCCTGCGCCGTTTCCGCTGGATGCCTGCGATCTGGCCAACCGGGTGGCGCTGGTCGCCGATCAGGAAGGACGGCTGAGGGATTTCGTCATTGCCAGCTTTCGCCGGTGGTTCCATGACGGCCACCCCGCCGGGGCCGAGCCCAACCTGAGCCACAGCCTGACCGAAGTGGGCCTGAACCCGGACAAGGTGATTCGCCGCGCAGAAAGCGCCGCGATTGAACGGGCCTTTGAAAAAGAGACCAGTGCCGCGCGCGAGCGGGGGATTTTCGGCGCCCCCAGTTTTGTCGTCGATGGCGAATTGTTCTGGGGCGATGACCGGCTGAATGACGCAGTGGCCTTTGCCATTCCGCAGCCCAAGGCGCGGGTGATGAAGAAATCGGCCTCGGTCGTCACGCAATTGCGGCCAAAGCCCGGTCCAGGGCGGAATTCGATCGTACCCCGCAGGCCGTTGCCGCACGGGTAACGAGGGTATCGACGGCTGTCGCCGGATCGTCGGCGCCAAGGGCCTGGCTCCGCGCGGCCAGCCTGTCGATTGCCGTGCCGCTGTTCCCCAGTTTGCCGACCAGCCAGTCGCAAAGCAGCACCATGTCGCCCGCCTGAGCTTCGCCGGTTCGGTAATGATCCATGATCGCATCGCGCAGTTCGGTCTTGCCGCCATTGGGAAAGTCACCGTCCTGTGCCAGCACAAGGGCGGCCAGCCCGACCGTGGCCATGCGCGGTTCGACGATCGACTCGACCGGGTCGGAATGCTGGCGGATCAGGCCCGACAGCCGCGTGCCGCGCCCGGCCAATTCCTGCCCAAGGTCCATCGCCATATCGACAGTGTTGCGCAGCGTGCCGATCTTGCGGCGATGGGTCAGGAAAATGCCAACCGGGATGGCAAGGAATATGGCTATTGCGAGGATGGTTTCCATGAAGACTCTCCTTTGACAGGACTTTGACATGACACCCCGGTCCGGCCAGGACCGGCCGGGGCGGATGCAAGCGCGATCAGAGGAAAATGCGTTCGATCGTCCAGTAGGCGGCCACGATGCTGATCACGACCGAGCCGACCATCGACACGGCCCGATAGGTCACCTGAAGCTCGCGCACGGGCTTTTCTTCCTCGGGCAGAGGGGCCAGCGTAGACAGGCGGCAGGCCACCATGACAAGCACCAGCATCGTCATGATGATGGCGAGCTGGCCGAATTCGACGCCGATGTTGAAGCCGATCAAGGCGGCGACAAAGCTGCTCGCGGTGATTCCGAATTCGCCAAGCACCGTTGCAAAGCCAAGCCCGTGCAGCAGGCCGAAGGCGAAGACGACGGCGGTTCGGGTTTTCACGTTGGTATGGCCCCAGATGTTTTCCAGCCCGACGAACACGATCGACAGCGCGATGAGGGGTTCGACGATGCTGGGGGACACCGAGACGATGCCAAGACTGGCCAGGGCCAGCGCTATCGTGTGGGCCGCGGTAAAGGATGTGACCTGAAACAGCAGGGGCCGCAGGTGCAGCGAGAAGAAGAAGAGGCCGAGCACGAAGAGGATGTGGTCGACGCCGAGGGGAACGATATGTTCAAAGCCCACCGGGATATAGCGCAGGAAGACCGAGCCTGCGCCCTCGGTCCGGATCTCGATCCGCGACAGGGGTTCGGTCAGGTTGCCGTCTTGCAGAAAGGCGGTGTAGGCATCCTCGCCGCCGCCGACCTGCCGCACGACCAGGTCACCATAAAGCGCGGCCCAGCCGAATTGCACCGGGCTGTCGCCTTCGGGCAGGTCTGCCGTCAGGTTGATGGTCGAGGTTCGGGCAACGTCGGTGTTGCCGATCTCGGGGATCGACGCGCCCACGAGGGTGGGCACGATGCGCGCTCCATCCACCTCGATCACGATGCGGCGGGCCATGCGCGGCCAGAACTCATCGAGCGCGGTGCGCAGGGCCATCGGGCTCATGGTGCGGTAGCGGTCGTAGGTTTCGGCTTCGGGGGCCTCGGTGGTATCGACCAGTGTCGAGAGGTCCATTTCCGCAAGGATGGATTCCAGTGACAGCTGAATGTCTACGGATACCGAGTCGGGCCTGACGGCGATGTCTGAAATGGCAGGGTCGATTTCATGGGCGCGGGCAAGGGGGGCGGCGCTCACGAGGATGAGAATTGACAGCGCAAGGAAACGCGCCAGTTTGTTTGAAAACATATTGGAATCTCTCATGTCCTATCTCGCTCGCGTTTTGTTTGCCGTAAATGTGGCGCTGTTGCCAGCCATTCCCAGTGCCGCGCATGAATTCTGGATAGATCCGGTGGAGTATTCGATCTCGCCCGGGGATCAGTTGCAGGCGCATATTCGCGTCGGGTCCAACTATGACGGCACCTCTCTGGTCTATTTGCCGCGCAATTTTTCGCGGTTCGAGGTGGCGATTGGGGATGAGTTGATCGCGGTCGAGGGCCGGATGGGCGCGCGCCCGGCCTTGCAGATGGAGACCCCCGGCGAGGGGCTGGCGGTGATCCTTTACGAGGCCACCGACAATATCGTGAACTGGGACGAGTGGGACCGCTTCGTGGGCTTTTGTGAACACAAGGATTTCACCGAGGTTCTGGACCGTCATCTGGACCGTGGCTTGCCCCAGACCGGGTTTTCAGAATCCTATACCCGCCATGTGAAAAGCCTTGTCGCGATCGGCGATGGCGCGGGCGCGGATCGGGCGTTTGGCCTGCGCACCGAATTCGTGGCGCTTGCCAATCCCTATACCGACGATCTGTCGGACGGCCTGCCCGTGCGGTTGCTGCTGGAGGGTGAGCCACGCCGCGATGTGCAGGTGGAACTGTGGGACCGCGCCCCGGATGGCGAGATTTCGGTGGTGAAATACCGGACCGATCAGGACGGCGAGGCGCTGTTGCCGGTGGTGCCGGGGCATATCTACATGGCCGATTCCGTCACCATGCTCGAGCGTGAACCGGAAACCCCGGACGATCCGGTGTGGCATTCGCTTTGGGCCTCGCTCACCTTCGAGGTGCCTGCGGAATAGGGGCGTCTTGTGTTGGCGAGGCGAAGCGGCTATGCCCCTTTGCGGACGTGAAGGAGACCCCGTGACATGGAAAAGTTCACCAAGCTGACCGGCATCGCCGCACCGCTGCCGTTGATCAACGTCGATACCGACATGATCATTCCCAAGCAGTTCCTGAAGACGATCAAGCGCTCGGGCCTCGGGGTGAACCTGTTCGACGAAATGCGCTATGACGATGACGGCAACGAGATTGCCGATTTCGTGCTGAACAAACCCGCCTATCGCAACGCGGAAATCCTTGTCGCCGGTGACAATTTCGGCTGTGGCTCGTCGCGGGAACACGCGCCTTGGGCGCTGCTTGACTTCGGTATCCGCTGCGTGATCGCACCAAGCTTTGCCGACATCTTCTTCAACAACTGCTTCAAGAACGGCATCCTGCCCATCGTCCTGCCGCAAGAGCAGGTCGATCTGCTGATGGACGATGCAGAGCGTGGCGCCAATGCCGTGGTCTCGGTCGATCTGGAAAACCAGACCATCACAGGCCCCGATGGCGGGGAAATCCACTTCGAGGTCGACGCTTTCCGCAAGCATTGCCTGCTGAACGGTCTGGACGATATTGGCCTGACGCTGGAGAAAGCGGCGTCGATCGAGGCGTTCGAGACGAAGGCTGCGCAAGAGCGCCCTTGGGTCTGAAAACCTCGAAAACACAACATGTTGCCCCTCGGAATTTCCGGGGGGCTATTTTTTTGTGACTGATGCAACAGAGAGACAGTGAATTTCTCAAAATCGCCACAGTGATTTCTTAGCCCCAGTCAAACACTTGCGAAGTTGGGCGAATGTGGGCAAGATCGTGGCAAATGAGGCAATCCGGTGGCAGCCGGATAAAAACGTGGATTAAGGGTCCGTTCAAAAAGGACCCGTCCAGGTTGAGGATTTGGGCAGTGATCGCACAGCTAACCAGCGCTGTGGTGCGGGCGATTCTTGTATTGATCGTCATTTCCACACCGTCCCTGCTGCTACCGGCGCAATCGCCGGATGGCGGGCAGGTGGTCATGCTTGTGGCCCTGTTCGCCGCTATCTTCACTTTTTCCGAATATGCCTCGACCTATCCCAGCCTGATCGAATTCCGGGATGCGCCGCCGTTCAACCGGGTGCGCCTGATCGGCATGTTCATCACGCTCTTCCTGCTAAGCCTTGTCGCCGGGTCATCGGAAGGGCCGGAAACCTTGAACCTGATCGTGAACGCGACCGGGCTGGTTCTGGCCCATGCTCTGGATTTTGCCTATAGCCCGATCTGGCTGTTGCAGGTCTACCTGCCCGAGAATGCGACCACGGCCGATCTGACGCTGTTACGCACCATGGGGGGGCTGAGCTTCCTTGTCGGCTTGGTGACGATCAGCATCTTCGCGGTCATCATGCGGCTGAAAAGCTGGCCGAACCCCAATACCAGCTTCAACGTCTGGGTGAACCTGCCGACCTTCGATCCCACGGCGGGCGGCGACGTGGTGGCCCGGTTGACGCGGGACTCTCGTATTAACCTGATCTTAGGATGTGCTCTGCCATTCCTGATGCCGGTCTTGTCGAGCTACGGAATCGAGAACCTTCAGATCTCGGTGTCACGCTCGCCGCAACTGATGGTCTGGCTGGTGGGTTTATGGAGCTTTTTGCCCGTTTCCATGCTGATGCGCGGCCTTGCCATGGGGCGGGTCGCCCAGATGATCACCGAGCGGCGCAAGCGCCTGGTGCGGGACATGGACGAAAACGTGGCCTTTGCGCCAGCCTGATCCTGCTGCTGCTGGCTGCGCTGCCAGCCTGTGCTGAAACCCTTCGTATCGCGACCTACCAGACCGAACTGTCGCGGGCCGGCCCCGGCCTGCTCTTGCGCGATATCCTGTCGGGCGAGGATGCACAGGTCGCCGCCGTGGTGGCGGTGATCGCCAATGCCGGGCCGGATCTGTTGCTGTTGCAGGGGGTGGATTACGATCTGGAGGGGCGGGCGCTTGGGGCCTTGGCGGATCGATTGCAGGCGGCGGGGGCGATCTATCCCTATCGTCTGGCGTTGCCGCCCAATACCGGGGTTCCCACGGGGTTGGATCTGGATGGCGACGGGCGGCGCGGTGGCCCAAGGGATGCGCAGGGCTGGGGGATGTTTCGCGGTCAGGGCGGGATGGCGGTGCTGTCGCGGCTGCCGATACAGCAGGACGGGGTTCTGGATTTCAGCGGCTTTTTGTGGAGTGACCTGCCCGCGGGGCAGGCAGCGCAGGTGCTGGGACCAGAGGCCCTGAGGCGGCAACGTCTGGCCAGCGTGGCGGCGTGGGAGGTGCCGGTTGTGACCCCGGCCGGGGCGATGCGGCTGCTTGCCTTGCACGCGACGCCCCCGGTTTTCGACGGGCCCGAGGATCGGAACGGGCACCGCAACGAGGATGAGCTTTGGTTCTGGCTGCGGCGAATCGACGGCTGGTCGCCCCGGGGGGCGCCGTCGCTGCGCGCGCCCTTCGTGCTGGCCGGTATCCTGAACGCAGACCCCGAGGATGGAGAGGCCCGGCGGGGCGCGCTGACCGCCGCGCTTGGCCATCCGGCATTGCAAGATCCCCGCCCAACGAGCGCGGGCGGGGCGGAGCTGGGCGATGCCACGGACACCGCCGACTGGCCCGACCCCGAGCCGGGAAACCTGCGGGCAAGCTATGTGTTACCCTCGGAGGATCTTGCGGTGGTGGGGGCGGGCGTGTTCTGGCCTGCACCCGGTGATCCCGCGTGGCCGATCCTCGGGGGAGAGGATGGCAACGGGGCGTCACGCGGGCGTCTTGTCTGGGTGGACATCGCTTTGCCCTGAGCCGGTCTTTCCGTGCGTCGGCATATGCTGTGCGACCATGGATTCAAACGGGGTTTCTGTGAAATCGGGCAGCAGGCGGTGAAATTTCGCCCCATCCAGTTCGTGCGGCGTGTCGTAGAGATAGCGCATTTCCATCAATTCGCGCGCCAGTTCCCAGACCGGTGCGGCCAGCCGCATCTGCCACCAGGGAAACCGGCGTATGGTCAAGATCCGACCCATCCGGGCTTCGAGTGCGGTCTTCAGGTCGGTCATTGAGAAGGCATTGCCGGGGAAAGGCACATCCTCGAACCGGGCGAGGTTTTCGCGCCGGTCGGCCAGGGCCACGGCGGCGCGGGCCATGTCGGGCAGGTAGGCATAGGCGCGGCGTATTTCGGGTTTGCCCATGGCGGTGATCCGGCCCTTGGCGAGGTTTTTCAGCGTCACCATGTTCAGGATCGCACCGGGACTGGCCGGGTCGATGAAGTCGCCGCCGCGCAGAATGATGGTCTGCACGCCCTCGGAGGCGGCCTTGCGATACCGGGCTTCCATGCGTGCGCGGACGTCGCCCTTGCGGGCAACCGGGCGGTGCGGCGTGTCGGCGTCCCACGGACCGGGCTGGTCGCCGAAAACGTAGACATTGCCGGGGATGATGACGGTCGCGCCGCTGGCCTTGGCCGCCGCCAGAACCTGCTCGGTAATCTGCGGAATCAATTTGTCCCAAGCGTGGTAATTGGCCGGGTTCATCGCGTTGACGATCACGTCGGCCCCTTGGGCATCGCGGATCATGTCGCCGGTCTTGCGGTCGAAGCGGCGCACGGTCCAGCCTGCGGTTTCAAACGCCAGCGCGGCGTTGTGGCCGAAATTGCCGGACGCGCCGAGAATGAGGGCTGTTTGCGTCATGGGAGGTTTCCTTTTCCTGAGGTGCATCATCGTTTGATTGGACCCTAGACCTTTGCCTTGTGCATATGTATTGCCAAAATTCGGGTCTGTGCTATTCATTATTGAATGACAAAGACCGTGTTCGACTGGACCCTTCTGCGTGCCTTTCTGGCGGTGTGCGACACCGGATCGCTTTCTGCGGCGGCGCGCGACATTGGCCAGAGCCAACCCACCCTCGGGCGCCATATCCGCGCGTTGGAAGAGCAGGCCGGCGGGCCGCTGTTCGAGCGTCACGCGCGAGGGCTGCGGCCAAGCGCGCTTGGGCAGGCGTTGCTGCCGGGGGCCGAGGCGATGCGCGAGGGGGCAAGGCAGGTGGCGTTTGCCGCCGTCGGCCGAGATCAGCGCGCGGCGGGACCGGTGCGGGTTACAGCCAGCGTCGCGGTCTCGGTCTACATGTTGCCGCCGATCCTTGCCGCGATCCGGGCAGAGCACCCCGAGATCCAGATCGACCTTGTGCCGTCGGACAGGTCCGAGAACCTGCTGTTTCACGAGGCCGATATCGCCCTGCGCATGTATCGCCCCGAGCAGTTGGACATGATCACGCGGCATCTGGGCGACGTCACCCTCGGGTTTTATGCAACACCCGACTATCTTGCACGCCGGGGCACGCCGGAGACCTTTTCCGACCTGATGGGACACGAAATGATCGGCTATGACCGCGACGACCGCATCCTGCGCGGCTTTCGCGCGGCGGGGCTGAACGTGTCGCGCGACTGGTTCGTGGTGCGCACCGACGATCAAATCGCCTATTGGGAACTGGTCTGCGCCGGGGCGGGGCTCGGCTTTGGGCAGGTCGTGGTGGGGGGGCGCGACCCCCGTGTGCGGCGGATCATGCCCGACGCGCCGCTGCCAACGCTGCCGGTCTGGCTGACCGCGCACGAGCGCACCCGTCATATCCCCCGCGTCGCCCGCGTATGGGAGGCATTGGCAGAGGGGCTGCGACCCTTCCTTTCTTGACCCTCCGGCCCGCAGCCGTTACCCGGTATCGACCCTAAATCAAGGACGGACTGACCCATGAGCAACCCCTCGCTTCTTATCCTGCCCGGCGACGGCATCGGCCCCGAGGTGATGGCCGAAGTGCGCAAGATCATCGACTGGTATGGCGCCAAGCGCGACGTCACTTTCGATGTGAGCGAAGGGCTTGTCGGGGGGTGCAGCTATGACGCGCATGGCACGCCGCTGACCGATGAGACGATGGACAAGGCGCAGTCGGTCGACGCGGTACTGCTGGGGGCCGTGGGTGGCCCGAAATACGACAGTCTCGATTTCAGCGTAAAGCCCGAACGCGGGTTGCTGCGCCTGCGCAAGGAAATGGACCTTTACGCCAACCTGCGCCCGGCCCAGTGCTTTGACGCGCTGGCTGATTTCTCGTCGCTGAAAAAGGACGTGGTGGCCGGGCTCGACATCATGATCGTGCGCGAACTGACATCCGGCATCTATTTCGGCGAACCGCGCGGGATCATCAAGGAAGGCAACGAGCGCGTCGGCATCAACACGCAACGCTATACCGAATCCGAGATCGCCCGCGTCGCCCGGTCTGCGTTCGAACTGGCCCGCAAGCGCGGCAACAAGGTCTGCTCGATGGAGAAGGCCAACGTGATGGAATCGGGCATCCTGTGGCGCGACGTGGTGACCGAAGTGCATCAGGCCGAATACCCGGATGTGGAATTGTCGCATATGTATGCCGACGCGGGTGCCATGCAGCTGTGCCGCTGGCCCAAGCAGTTCGACGTGATCGTGACCGACAACCTGTTTGGCGACCTGCTGTCCGATGCGGCGGCGATGCTGACCGGGTCGCTCGGGATGCTGCCATCTGCCTCGCTTGGCGCACCGATGGAAAACGGCCGCCCCAAGGCGCTGTATGAACCCGTCCACGGTTCTGCCCCCGACATCGCCGGTCAGGGCAAGGCCAACCCGATTGCCTGCGTTCTCAGCTTTGCCATGGCGTTGCGCTACAGCTTTGACATGGGCGCGGAAGCGGATCGTCTGGAAAAGGCGGTCGAGGATGTGCTGGCCGATGGTCTGCGCACTGCCGATCTGTTGGGGGAAGAGGGCGCGACGCCCGTGTCCACCAGCGAAATGGGCGACGCTATCGTCGCCAAGCTGGACAGCAGTCTGTAATCGAAGGGGCGCCGTTCAGGCGGCGCCCTGACCAGCCCCGGCCAGACGCACCGACAAGGGGCGTTCGGTCGGGGATTGTGCCGCCAGCGCGGCGTAGGACAAGCTGCGATCGGCGTTATGCGCCGTCCGCTGCAGCCAGCGCATCGCATCGGTCAGGTCGAAGACCTCGGGCACGCTGACCAACCCCACATGTTCGCGCAACAGGGCTGAGCGGCGCAGTTGCTTGGCGCGCCCGGCAATCAGGGCCGCCAGCCGTGTCATCTTGGCGGGGTCTGGCGGGGTTTTCTGCGCATAACGGCGTAGGGCCGCGCCAAAGGCGAGGGCCGGACGCCTGAGGCCGGGATCGGTCAACAGCACGGGAAGCATGTCGTCGGCCATCATTTGGTGCGCCATGCGGTGCATGTGGTCGAACATGTGCAGCAGCGCCGCGTAGCGGTTGGACACCGCCTTGTCCTCCTCCGAGACGTGAATTTGCGTCAGGTAGTGCTGCAGCTCGTCCAACGCCGGTTCCAACCCCTTGGCTTGTGGCCCCGGCCCGCGCCCGCCCCGCGGGTGCAGATAAGTGCCCAAGGCCCGGAACAACGCGCGCTGAATGGCCAAGGCGCTGCTGCGTGCGGCATCCATCGCGGCGCTCGGGTCGTTCAGCAACCTCCGGTCGAGCGCATCGGTCAGGTTGCCGGTCCGGCCCGGCACAAGGCGTTGGATCATGTGCGCGAAGGGGGTGGTCAGCGGCAGCATCACGACCACGCCGATCAGGTTGAAAAGCGTGTGAAACGCAACCAGTGCCGATGGGTTCGTGGCCCCTAGGGCGTGGTCCAGCAACGGCACGACGATGGGAAGCAATCCGAACGCCGCCACGCCTGTCACCACGTTGTAGGCACTGTGCGCGACCGCCGTGCGCCGCATGTCGCGAGAGCCGCCAATCGTGGCGAGGATCGCGGTGAACGTGGTGCCGACGTCCATCCCGATCGCCAAAGCCGCGCCCTGACCCAGGGTGATCGACCCGGCGCTGAGCAGAACCAGCGTGGCCGCGATCCCGGCACTGGAGGACTGGATCACCATGGTGATCCCCACCCCGATCAGCAGCAGCAACGCCCGGTCCCCGAACGTGTCGCCCGGCAGGATCTCGGGCCTCAGCCAGGTTTCGAACCCCGACACGGCGTCTTTCATCATGTCGAGGCCGATGAAGATCAGGCTGAACCCGGTCACCGCCCGCGCGACCCGTGCAAGGCGCCCGCCCGCAAGCAGGCCCACCAGAACGCTGACCAGCAACAGCGGCAGGGCGATGATGCCCAGATGCAGCTTTAGCCCCAGCAACGCCACGATCCAGCCGGTGACGGTTGTGCCGACATTGGCACCGAAGATCACGCCAAGTGCCTGCGGGAAGGTCATCAGCCCGGCCCCGACGAAGCCGATCACCGTGACCATGGTGGCCGAGGAAGACTGGATGACCGCCGTGCTGGCGGCCCCGGTCAGTGCCCCGGTGACCGGGGACGTGGTGAAACGGGCAAGAAATCTGCGCAAGTGATGGCTGGCCAGCGCCCTAAGCGCTTCGGTCATCACTTGCATGCCGACCAGAAACAGGCCTACACCGCCCGCCAATGTCAGAAGTTCCGGTGTCATCCGCCCTCCGTTTCGTTGCAAGAGTGTGTCTGGACTTCCCATCGGCGACAACCGATTTGGCCGGTTCCCGCGTGGGTTGTCAGCGCCGTCGATCCGTGGTCGTGTTAGCGGAACCAGAGCCGGGATTCAGTGTGACATGAACCTCAAGGGTGCGCTCTTCGCGCTTCTCGCCTTCGCCATCTTCGCCACCCATGACGTGGTGATCAAATATCTCGGGGCCACCTACGAGGCGCCGCAGATCATCTTTTTCTCGGTGCTGTTCAGCTTTCCGTTGATCGTGTTCATCCTGCTGCGCGATTCCGAGGGCGGGTCGCTGCGCCCGGTGCATCCGTGGTGGACCGCCGCACGCACGATCAGTTCGGCCTTTGGTGCCGGGGGCGCGTTCTACGCGTTTTCGGTTCTGCCGCTGACGCAGGTCTATCCGATCCTCTTCGCGATGCCGCTGCTGATCACCATCTTTGCCATTCCGATTCTGGGGGAACGGGTCGGGATTCACCGGGCGCTTGCGGTGATCGTCGGCCTTGTCGGTGTGATCGTGGTGCTGCAACCGCGCACGGCCACGCTCAGCCCCGGACATTTCGCGGCGCTTGGGGCGGCGGTGTTTTCGGCCTTTGCCTCGATCGTCATGCGCAAGATCGGGCGGGAAGAGCGGACGGTTGTTCTGCAACTCTACCCGCTGATCGTGAATTTTCTGGTCATGGGCGCGCTGTTGCCGTTCGTCTATGTGCCGATGCAACTGGTGGATCTGGGCGCCAGCGCGGTGGTGGCGAGCTTTGCGATGATGGCGACCGCCTGTCTGGTGATGGCCTATCGGCTGGCGCCGGCCGTGATCGTCGCGCCAATGCAATATTCACAAATCATCTGGGCCAGCATTTTCGGCGCGCTTTTCTTCGGCGAAACGCTGGATCGCCCGACGGTCATCGGAACCGGGATCATCATCGCGTCGGGGCTCTATATCGTGTTGCGGGAAGATCGGCGTTCGACAGGATCGAAACAACCGGTCTTGCGCACGCGGACGCGTGTGGGCACACCGTCGTCACCGCGTATCGCCGCTTTCCTTCGCCGAAACCGCCCTGAATGACCGATCCATCAGCCCCCATTCGCCTTGCCGTCGTTGCGACCGCTGTCCACAGTGTCAAGACACTGGAAGCCCTGCGCGAGGTGGCGGGCGACCGGATCGCGCATGTCGTGCATCTGGGCGGGCGCGAGGCCGACTACAAGGCCAATAACTTCTTTCGGATGCGCGCCGTTCAGGGCCAACGGGGCGACCTTATGGGGGACGACCGGTTTACGGGAGCGGCCCGCGCACTGGAAACCGGGCCGCAGATGGCCGAGGCGCAGATCGAGGCGATCGACACGCTGACGCGCGGGTCGGACCAGATGGCCTATGGCTTTCATGGGATACAGGATGTGCAGGATTACCAGCACATCACCCATATTGCCCATGACGTGATGGGGCGGATGCTGGAGGACGAAGGGATCAACCATGTGCTGTTCTTCGACATCCCGCACATGTTCTATGACACCTGCCTGAAACACGCCGCCGAGGCGCGGGGCGTCGAGGTGCTGATCCTGCGGCAGAGCTTTTTCCCGAGGCAGTTCTTTTCGATGCGGCGCACCGCCGAGTTGGGGCATCTTGGGTCGCGTCCCGGCGACGCGAATGCCGCGCCTGTTCCGCTGCCCGACGGGGGGGCGGACCTGTTCTATATGGAAGGGATCAAGCAGGAGAGAGAGGCGCCGGGGGGCCTTAGCCTGCGTGGAGTGGGGCAGATGATTGCCCATCACGCGGTGAACGCGCCATGGAAACTGTTGAACCCGGTCTACATGGCGCGGCTTGTGCGGCGGATGCGGCGGATCGCGGGGCGGTTTCCCAAGTGGCGCGATCCCTTCGCCAGCTTTTTCCATACCGATCATCTGGCCTATTTCGACTACCTGGCCGGGGTCGAGGATCATGAGCCGGACCTTCAACGCCCCTACGTCTATTTTCCCCTGCAACTGCAACCGGAAATGACCACCAGCAGCCTTGGGGGCCGGTATCGGGACCAATTGCTCGCCCTCGAACGGCTGGCCGAGATCCTGCCCGAGGGGCACAAGATATACGTCAAGGAAAACCCCAAGCAGACCGGCAAAATGCGCAGCCCGCTGTTCTTTCACCGGCTGGAACGGATCGAACAGGTCGAGCTGATGCCAAGCCATGCCAACAGCCAGACCTTGCTGGCCCATGCGGTGGCCGTGGCCAACGTTTCTGGCACCGTGGGGTGGGAGGCAGTTGCCGCGGGCAAGCCGGTTCTGTGTTTCGGGGCGACATGGTGGGCCGAAGCGCCGGGGGTGACACGCTATCGGCCCGGACTGGGCTTTGACCAGCTCATCGCCAATGTGCCGGAGCGCGCCGCCGTGGAACGGTTCACTGGCGTGCTTCGGGCGCGGTCCCATGTCGGCTATGTCCAACGTCATTTCGCCCGCGCCGACGCGGATGTGCCGGATGAGGACAACGCGCGCGACGTGGCGCGGACGATCCTTGGCCTGCTTGAGGGAGAGGTGCCCCTGACCTTTGACCCCATGGAGGCGACCCCATGAGCCGTATCGCCATCATCCCTGCGCGCGGCGGGTCCAAGCGGATTCCGCGCAAGAACATCAAGCCGTTCCTTGGGCAGCCGATGCTGCACTGGCCGATCCGGGCGGCGCGCGGCAGCGGCCTGTTCGACAGGATCGTCGTGTCGACCGATGACGCAGGCATTGCCGAGGTTGCGCGCGCCGCGGGGGTCGAGGCGCTGATGCGCCCCGCCGACCTGTCCGACGACCGGACCGGCGTCGTTCCGGTGGTGCAACACGCCCTGCGCGAAATTGGCGAGGGTGCGGAGGCCGCCTGCCTGATCTATGCGACCGCGCCGTTCCTGCGGGCTGAAGACCTGACGGCGGGGTGGCGGGCGCTGGCGGGGGCGTCCTTTAGCCTGTCGGTCACCACCTTCCCGTTTCCGATCCAGCGCGCGGTTCTGAAAACGCCCGAGGGGCGGCTTGCCATGGTCCAGCCGGAGCACGCCCAGACCCGCAGCCAGGACTTGCCCGAGGCGTTCCACGACGCCGCGCTGTTTGCATGGGGGACGCGGGCCGCTTGGCTGTCCGATCTGCCGCTCTATGGCCATGCAACAGCCCCGGTCGAAATCCCGCGCCATCTGGTGCAGGATGTGGACACGCCCGAGGACTGGACCCGCGCGGAATACATGGGTCGCGCGTTGATCGCCGCCGGAGAGATCGCCGCACCTTGACCCGCGCGCCCTGTCAGAGGAGAACGCTCTTATGATCCAGCCTTTTCAGATTGAAAACACCAAGCTTGGCGAGGGGGAAAAGTGCTTTCTGATTGCCGAGCTTTCCGCCAACCATGACCGCGACCTCGACCTTGCGTTGAGACTGGTCGATATCGCGGCCGATGCCGGGTGGGACTGCATCAAGTTCCAGACCTATAACGCCGACAGCCTGACGGTGCCGTCCTCGCACAGTTCGATGAAGATCGACCAGGTCTGGGGGACGGACAACCTCTATGACCTCTACAACAATGCCGGGATGCCGATGGAGTTCCACGAGCCGCTGTTTGCCAAGGCGCGCGACCGTGGGCTGATCCCGTTTACCTCGATCTACGATCCCCGCGATCTGGAGTTCGTGGAAGGCCTCGATTGCGCGGTCTACAAGATTGCCAGTTTCGAGATGACCTTTGACGATCTGCTGATCGAGGTGGCCGGCACCGGTAAGCCTATCATCATGTCGACAGGCATGGCCAATCTGGGCGAGGTCGATCACGCGATGGAGGTGTTGGAGAAATACCGCTCTGGCCCTGTCACGCTGCTGCATTGCGTCAGCAGCTATCCGGCCCCGGTCGAAGAGGTGAACCTTGCCTCGATGGAGACGCTGAAAAAGCGGTTCGGGCGGCATGTCGGGTTTTCCGACCACACCATCGGGCCGAAAGTGGCGCTGACGGCGGCGGCCATGGGGGCCGTGGCCATCGAAAAGCATTTCACCGATGACATGTCGCGTCCGGGACCGGACCATCGCTTTTCGGCAACGCCGGATGTGCTCAAGGAAATCGCGGACGGCGTGCAGTTCATCCACACCGCGCGCGGATCCGAGCTGAAGGATACGGCGGCGGCAGAGGCAGGCAACCGCGAGGCGTTTCGCCGGTCGGCCTTTGCGTTGCGCGATCTCAGGGCGGGCGAGGTTCTGACTCCCGCCGATTATCGCTTCGTGCGCCCGAATGCCGGTGTTCCGGTGGGCGACAAGCCCGCGCTGATCAACCGGGCGCTTGGGCGGGACGTGAAGAAATACGATCCCATCACCTACGAGGATCTGGCCCCCAGATGAGGCTGCGCCCCGCCACGATCGAGGATGCGCGCCTGTTGTTCGACTGGCGCAACGATCCGGTCACGCGGGCGATGTCGGTTCGCCGCGACCCCGTGGCGTGGGAGGATCACCTTGCCTGGCTGGAGGCGAGCCTTGGCAGCCCCCTGCGCCGCATCCTGATCGCCGAGGACGGGGTGCCGCTTGGCACCGTCAGGCTTGACCGCGATATTCGCACCGAGGTCTCGATCACGCTGGCCCCGGCGGCGCGCGGCCATGGACGCGCTGCCCCGATCCTGCGGCTGGCGACCGAGGGGCGCGGGCCCTTCGTGGCGCGAATCCGCCCCGACAATGCCGCCAGCCGCCGCGCCTTCGAGGCGGCTGGATTTGCCTTCACCCACCATGCCGACGGTATGGACTGGTTTCTCAAGCCCTGACAAAGGACGATGCCATGACCCCTGAACAGATCGAAGAAAAGCTGAAGCTGATCGACGCTATCGAGCAGGTGCGCACCAAGAACAACGTGAACTGGATGAACCTTTTGCGCGTCGCGCTGAAGGCCGACCCCGCGGGCACGCTGGAGCTGGTGCGCGAGATCAACACCAAGGACAATGAAATCTCGGAACTGTTCGCCAAACTGGGCGAGGCTGTCTGAGGGGGAACCGGGCGCGCAGACCCGCGCGCCCGGTTTGTCAGATCACAATGTTGAATCGTTGCCGGATGGCGGCGTCGATGTCGGGCGCAATCATGCTGCCCGCCCGGCGCAGGATCGACTCCTTGCGGGCAATGGCGGTGTCCAGCAGCTTGGGGCGGCTCGCTTCGTCCCATTCCTTGGGGCTCATCCGGTTGCCGATCTCGGGATAGATGTATTCCGTTTGCATCAACCGCAGTGTCTGGTCCGAGCCGAGGTAGTGGCCCGGCCCGCCAAGGCAGACCTCTTTCATGGTGTCGAGCGACACGAAATCCTCGCTCACCTCAATCCCGCGCACGCAGCGTTGGACCTGACCGAGCACGTCGTTGCCCAACACGAGGCTTTCGAGGCAGAAGCCCAAGAGAGACGCGTGCATCCCTACGGACTCGTAGACCATGTTGAGGCCGGATAACCCGGCCAACACATTGGTGATCCCCTGTTCCCACCCGGCCTGCATGTCGGGCAGCTTGCTATCGGAAATCCCCGCCGCCGCGCCGCCGGGCAGGCCGTAGAAGTGATGCATCTGCGCGCAGCCTGCCGTCAGCAGGGCCTGCTCGGCGGACCCGCCCGACATGGCCCCGGTGCGCAGGTCGCTGACGAAGGGCCAGGTGCCGAAGATCGCGGGATGACCCGGCGCGATGGCGTTGACATAGACCACGCCCGCCAGGCATTCGGCCACTGCCTGCACGATGGCCGTGGCAATTGGGGCGGGGGCGGTGGCCCCAGCTTGGCCTGCTGACAGCAACAGCACCGGCATCCCCGCGCGGATGCAGTTTTCCATCGCAACGCAGCTTTCCTCGGCGAATTTCATCGGCGGCACGACGAAGCAGTTGGAATTGGAGATGAAGGGGCGCGTGCGCCATGCCTCTTCTCCGCCGGCGATCAGGTGTATCAGGTCCATGCAGCCCGAGACATGAGAGGGGTCCGAGAACGACGTGCCGACATGTTTCGTCGTGCCTGCGCAACAGCCGTAGATCGTGTTCACGTCCATGTCGTAGTTGTCGGGAATGTCCCGGCAGACCATGGGCCGTTGCAGGAAGTGGATGTTGTCGAGGTTATGCACCAGCCGCGCCGCGTCATAGAGGTCGGCCGCCGTCGATTCGCGGTAGGTTTCAGTGGCCAGGTCGACGATATGCACCGCAGCGCCTGCCGTGCCGAAATGGGTGCGGGTGCCGGACAGGTGCAGGTCGTATCTGGGATCGCGCCCGCATAGGGTGATGTCGCGGGCCGCCTTGGCCAGCATGTCCTCGACCAAGGAGCGGGGGAAGCGCAGCCGCCCGTCATCGCCAAGGATCGCGCCTGCCGCCGTCATCGCCGCGACACCGGACGCCGGGGCTTGGCTCAGCCCGATTTCCTCTAGCGCTTGCAACGCCGCTTCGTGGATTCGGATCACCTGCGCCTCGGTCAGGGGTTTGAAGCGTCCGCCTTCGAGGCCGGGGCGCACAGGCCGGATATCGTCGGCCAGCGGGGCCGAGCGCAGCGCCTTGCGTGCAGCCCGTCCCCCGGCGCGGCGCGCCCGGGGCGAGGTGGGGGCAGGGTCCATCATGTCCATCACAGCTTTACCCTTTCGGCCTTGGGGTCATACATCGGCTTCAGGCTGGCCACGGCGGCGTGCCGGGTGCCTGCGATCTCGATTTCATAAGTGGAGGCCAACACATCGGCGGCGCTTTCGCCGGCGCAGGGCACGTAGCCAAGGCCCACGGCAGCCCCGAGGAAATGCCCGTAACTGCCCGAGGTCAGGTATCCGACCATCTGGCCATCGCGGATGATCGCCTCGTTGTGGAACAGCATCGGATCAGGGTCTTGCAGGCGGAA
This sequence comes from Nioella nitratireducens, assembly GCF_001879715.1. Classification (GTDB taxonomy): domain Bacteria; phylum Pseudomonadota; class Alphaproteobacteria; order Rhodobacterales; family Rhodobacteraceae; genus Nioella; species Nioella nitratireducens. The sequence continues at coordinate 40,543 of NZ_MNBW01000019.1, forward strand.
CTGCACCAGTCGCCGGGTCAGACCCTCTGCGCGTTTTCGCAGCACGGCGTCGCGCCCGATGAAGTCGCCCTTGTCGGTCTTGACGGCAAAGCCAAGCCCCGCCTCCAGCACGTGATCTTCGTCGGAAATGTCATGGCCGAAATGGCGGAAGGCCTTTTCCGTGCGGCAACTGTCCAGCGTGTGCAGCCCGCAAAGCTTCAGGCCTGTCGCGGCCCCGGCCTCTTCCAGCGTTTCAAAGACGTGGGCGGCCATGTCGGAGGAAACGTATAGCTCCCACCCAAGTTCGCCCACGTAGGTCACCCGATGCGCGCGGGCCAGCCCCATGCCAATCTCGATCTCGCGCGCCGTGCCGAAGGGATGCGCGGCGTTTGAGAAGTTATCGGGGCTGACCATCTGCATCAGGTCGCGCGATTTCGGCCCCATGACGCAGAGCACCGCCTCTGCCGCCGTCACATCGGTGATGACAACGAATTCATCGCCCAGATGCCGCCTGAGCCACGATAGATCGCGTTGCAGAGTCGCCCCCGGCACGACAAGGAAGAACACGGTGTCCGACAGGCGCGTCACGGTCAGGTCGCATTCGATGCCGCCGCGACTGTTGAGCATCTGGGTATAGACGATCTTGCCCGGTGCCACGTCCATCTGGTTGGCGCAGAGCCGTTGCAGGAAGGCCAGCGCGCCCGGCCCTTCCACCCGGATCTTGCCAAAGCTGGTCATGTCGAACAGGCCCACGCCCTCGCGCACCGACAGATGTTCGGCGGCGTGGTTGGCAAACCAGTTCTGGCCCTTCCAGTCGTAGCGGTATTCGCGTTCCTGACCGTCGAAGGCGAACCAGTTGGCGCGTTCCCACCCTGCCATTTCGCCAAATACCGCGCCGCGTGCCTTGAAGTGGTCGTGCAGCGGCGACCGCCGCACCCCGCGCGCGGTTTCTACCTGCCGGTAGGGGTAGTGGTCGGCATAAAGCAGCCCGAGCGTTTCGCTGACCCGCTCGCGCAGATAACGCCGGTTGCGCTGGAACGGCTGCGCCCGGCGGATGTCGGATTCCCACAGGTCAAACGGCGGCTCGCCATCCTCCATCCACTGCGCCAACGCCATGCCCGCCCCGCCCGACGACACGATCCCGATAGAGTTGTAGCCCGCCGCCACCCAATACCCTTTCAGTTCCGGCGCTTCGCCAAGGTAATAGCGGTCATCGGGGGTGAAGCTTTCCGGCCCGTTGAAGAAGGTGTGAATGCCCGCCGTTTCAAACATCGGCATCCGGTTCATGGCCATGCCCAGAATGGGTTCGAAATGGTCGAAATCCTCGGGCAGGCTATCGAACTCGAAGTCTTCGGGAATGCCGGACATTCCCCACGGTTTCGCCTTGGGTTCGAACGCACCAAGCATCATTTTCCCTGCGTCTTCCTTGTAATAGGCGCATTCATCGGGCACCCGCAGCACAGGCAGGCGGGAAAGCCCCGCGATTGCTTCGGTCACAAGGTAGAAATGCTCGCAGGCATGAAGCGGCAGGGTGACGCCCGACTGGTTGGCCAGATCACGCCCCCACATGCCGCCGCAGTTCACCACCAGATCGGCAGTGATATGACCTTGGTCGCCGCCGCTTTCCCAATCGACGCCGCTCACCGCGCCGTTCGCCTGCGTCACGCCGGTGACCTTGACGCCCTCGATCACCTTTGCGCCGTTCATCCGCGCGCCCTTGGCCAGAGCCATGGCAATGTTGGCCGGGTCGCATTGCCCATCCAGCGGCAGATGCACTGCGCCCACCACGTCGCCGACATTCAGGTGCGGATACATCGCCTTCACCTCGTCCGGCCCGATCTCGGCCACATCGACGTCGAAGGCGCGGGCCAGCGTGGCTTGCCGCAGCAGCTCCTCGTGTCGATGTTCGGTCAGTGCGACGGATATCGAGCCGTTCTGCCGCATCCCCGTGGCGACGCCGGTTTCCTCCTCCAGCCGGACGTAAAGATCGGCGGAATACTTGGCCAGCCGCGTCGCGTTCTGGCTGCCGCGCAATTGCCCGATCAGCCCCGCCGCGTGCCATGTGGTGCCGCAGGTCAGCGTTTTGCGTTCCAGCAGGACGATGTCTGTCCAGCCGAGCTTGGCAAGGTGATAGGCCACGGAACAGCCTGAAACCCCGCCGCCGACGATGACGACGCGGGCGTGGGTTGGAACGGTGCTCATGCCCGCAGCCTTTCGTTTTCCGGATCCCACAGCGGGCGGTCGTCTTGCACCACCGCGCGGAACCGTTCGCCGTAGATTTCGACCTCCAGCGCCGTCCCCGGCACCGCCAGATCAGCCCGCACCATGCCAAGCGCGACCGAGGCCCGAACGCGGTAGCCCCATGCGCCCGAGGTTGTTTCGCCCACGATCTGTCCGTCATGCCAGAGGCAGGACATGTAAGGCGCATCGCAGTCGCCCGCCTCGACCAGCAGCGTCACGAAGCGTTTCTTCGACCCCTGCTGTTTTTCGGCCATCAGGGCAGCCTTGCCGGCAAAGTCCTGCGGCTTGTCCAGCTTCACGAACCGGTCCAACCCGCCTTCGAACAAACTGTAATCCGTGGACAGATCGCCCTTCCACGCGCGATAGCCTTTTTCGATCCGCAAGGAATTCAGCGCCCACATGCCGAAGGGCTTGGCGCCTGCGTCGATGATCGCCTGGTAGATCGCGGGCATATCCTCGTTCTGGGCATGGACCTCCCACCCCAGTTCTCCGGTAAAGGACACGCGGATCAGGAAGGCGGGCTTGCCCGCTATCGTCGTGTGCTGATGGGTCAGCCAGCCCATGGACAGGTCCGCATCGGTCAGCCCCGCCAGCACATCGCGAGAGGTCGGCCCCGCCACGATCAGACAGTCCCGGTCGCGGGTAGTCTCGGTCACCGTGACGCCCTCTGGCACCGACCGCTTGACCAACTCGCCGTCATGCCATTGGGCCGTGGCCGCCGTGATCAGAACGAAGCTGTTTTCCTCCAGCCTGATGCAGCTCATCTCGGTCAGGATGCGGCCGCGGTGGTCAGAGACATAGATCAGGCCGATGCGGCCCACCTTGGGAATGCCCCCGGTGCAGAAGCCGCGCAGCCATTCGTCCGCGCCGTCACCCTTGACCCAGAACCGAGAGAATCCGGGCAGATCCAGCACGCCACAGGCATCGCGCACTGCTTCGCATTCTTCCTTGATCCGTTGTTCCCACGGACCGGACCGGCCCCAAGTGTGAGTGCTGTCTTCGCTGGTGTCGTCGCCTGCTTTCGCGAACCAGTTGGCCCGTTCCCACCCGTTATAGTCCCCCATCACGCCGCCAAGCGCTTTCACCTTGTCATGCACCGGCGACAGCTTGCGGTCGGGTGCGGCGGGCCAGCGGTGCCAGGGGAAATGCATGGCGTATTCGTTGCCATAGACTTCCATCCCCTTTGCGACGCAATATTCATGATCGGTGTAGTCGGTGTAGCGGCGCGGGTCGCAGGCCCACATGTCCCACTCGGTCGCGCCATCGACGATCCATTCCGCCAGAACCTTACCAGCCCCGCCACCTTGCGCGATGCCGAAGGTAAAGACGCAGGCCTCAAACGCATTTGTCACGCCGGGCATCGGCCCAAGCAGCGGCATCCCGTCTGGTGCGTAGGGGATCGGCCCGTTAATGATGCGGCTGATCCCGGCCGTGGCGGCCAGCGGAACACGCTCCATCGAATCCGCGACGATATCTTCGATCCGCTCAAGGTCATCAGACCAGAGCTGGAAGCTGAAATCGTCGGGCATCACGTCGTCGGGCGTGTCCCAATGTGCGCGGCAGGTGGGCTCATACGGGCCGATATTGAAGCCGTGCTTTTCCTGCCGGAAATAGTAGGACACATCCACGTCGCGCAGCAGCGGCAGCTTGCGACCGTTTTCCTTCGACCATGCTTCGATCTCGGGGATTTCTTCTGTCAGCACGTATTGATGGCTCATCACCATCATCGGAACGGTGCGCCCGCCATAAGGCTTGAACCATTCGCCGACACGCTGCGCGTAGTAGCCTGCCGCGTTCACCACGTACTCACAAGCGATGTCGCCCTTGTCGGTGTGAACGATCCATGTGCCGTCCGCTTTTTGCGTCACGCCGGTGGCCGGGCAGAAACGAAGGATTCTGGCCCCCATGTCGCGCGCGCCCTTGGCCAGTGCCTGTGTCAACTGCGCGGGGTCGATATCGCCATCGTTGGGGTCATAGAGCGCCCCGGCTAGGTCATGCGTTTCGATAAACGGATAGCGCTGCTTCACCTCTTCGGGCGTCAGGATCTCCAGGGTCATGCCCTGTTGCAGCCCCATCCCCTTGGCGCGTTCGAACTCTTGCATCCGTTCCTTGGAATGCGCCAGCCGGATCGACCCGGTCTGGTGATAGTTCATCGGGTAGTCCACCTCTTCGCCCAAGCGTGCGTATAGCTCGGTCGAATAGCGCTGCATGTTCATCACCGCCCACGACGTCGAGAAGGTCGGCACATTGCCCGCCGCGTGCCAAGTGGACCCGGCCGTCAATTCGTTCTTTTCCAGCAGGACGCAATCGGTCCAACCCTTCTTGGCCAGATGATACAAGCTCGACGTGCCGACCGCGCCGCCCCCGATGATGACGACCTTTGCCGATGCGGGAATCTCTGCCATCCGACCCTCCTGTTCCGTGTTGTCTTGAACATTGGGGCAGGATCGCAGCGCTATCAATCGTCTTGTATCGGGGTTATTAATCGACAAACCCGATTAGGGGCGCTGCCACCGACCGTTTAGGATGCTCCGATGCAGATGGAATTGATCGAAACCTTCCTTGATCTGTGCGAGACCCGCAGCTTCAACCAGACGGCGGAACGATTGGACATTACCCAATCGACGGTATCGGGCCGGGTGAAAGCGTTGGAAAAAGCGCTGGACCGGCGGTTGTTTCTGCGCAGCCGGTCGGGGACGTCGCTGACGCTGGAGGGAATGCGCTTTGAACCCCATGCCCGCGCGCTGCGGGTGAACTGGTCAGAGGCCCTGCGCGCCACCCGCGATGCGGGGCCGACGGCGACGACGCTGCGGGTCGGAATCCAGCGCGACCTGACCAGCACCAATATTGCCGACTGGGTGCGCGAGGTCAGGGCGTTCCTGCCCGAAACGGCCCTGTATGTAGAGTCGGATTTCTCGGTCCAGATGTGCAACGACCTTGTGCAGGGCGAATTGGACATTGCCGTGATCTACACGCTCAAACCGCATCCCGACCTGCATTTCGAAACCCTGAAGGAAGTGCGCTTTCGCATGGTTTCCGACGTGGCCGAGCGCCTGTCGGACGTGCCGCAGGACAGCTATATCATGGCCGAGATCTCGCCCGCCTTCGATCGGGTCCATCGCAGCCTGCTGCCAGAGCTTGGGAATGCGCCGGTTCGGTGCGGGCAGAATTCCTTGCTGGAGGCGCTGGTCACGTCGCTTGGCGGCACGGCCTATGTTCTGGAGGAAACGGCAGAAGCCCTAGTAGCATCGGGCCGCTTCGCCTTTGTCAAGAAAGCGCCGATCATTCCGCAGCCGGTCTATTCGGCGATCCATCTTCGCAATCGCCACCGGTCGTCGCACCGCAGGTTGATCCAGATGCTCGCGGCCCATTTCGCCGACCGACCGGCCCCGCCGATCAGCGTTTGAGCCAGCGAAAGACCAACGGGCCGGTGAAGATAACCAGCACGATGCGCACGATATGGGTGATCGAGACATAGGCGATGTCGCCGCCCATGGCGAAGGCCAAAAGGCTCATCTCGGTCAGGCCCCCCGGCGAATACGCAAGGAACGCCTGACTGACATGGGTGCCGGTCAGCCATGCCACGACCGAGGCAAAGCCAAGGCCGGTCGCCAACATCCCAAGGGTGGAAAAGATGCCAAGAAACAGGTCGCGCCCGACCTCTTTAGCGCTGGCACCGATGAAGCGGCACCCGATGATGGTGCCCATCACGATCTGCGCGGCAACCACCAGAACCGTCGGCGGCGGCACCGTGACGAGGTGAAAGAAATGTGCAGCGCCCGACAGCAGCATCGGCCCGAGGATCGGCGCGGCAGGCATGCGGAGCGATCGGCCAAGGAAGGCCCCTGCAACGGCACAGGCCGCGAGAATGAGGTAATCGGCCAGCCCCACATCCCATATCCCGGTCCACGCGCGGCCCTGACCGCTGGAGGTGACTCCAAGCGCCAAGCCGAAATAAAGGGCGACGAAGCCGATCACCAACAAGATGCGGCTGGCATGGGCCAACGCGATGCTCTTTTCGTTGCCCCCCTGTTCGGCCCCGAGGATCAGCATCTCGTTCAGGCCGCCGGGCATGGCGCTGAAATAGGCGGTGACCGGGTCGTATTTTCCGATCTTGCGATAGAACAGGAAGGAACTGCCAGCCGCGACCATCAGGAAGGGGGGCAGGACCAGAAAGCTCACCAGCCAGTCGCCGAGGGCCGACAGGATATCCGGCGAAATCCGGGACCCGAGCAGCACGCCGATGACGGGAATCACGATCGGGCGCAGTTTGGCCGGGCCGGAGGTCGGGGCGTGTAGCATGGCCGCGATGGTGTTGCCGATCATCGGCCCCAGCATCCACGGCAGCGGCAGCCCGAGCGAATAGGCAAGCAGCCCGGTCAGGATTCCGAGGGCAAGGGCGAGTCCCGCCCGCACCTGTTTTCGGTCGAGCAGGCTTGCTGTGCTCTCGGCGGTGCTCACCCGCCAGCCATGTGGCGGTCGCCACGGGCCTTGGCCAGGTCGATCTGACGCTGGCGTTCTCGGAACCGCTCGCGGTCTGCGTCGCTATGTTCGGCCAGGCATTGGTGACAGGACACGCCGTCCTCGAATTCGGGGCGGGTGCGGTCCTGGGGTTGCAGCGGACGGCGGCAGGCGCGGCACAGGATATGCGGGCCTTCTGTCAGGCCGTGTCCGACCGAGACGCGTTCATCGAAGACGAAGCACTCGCCATGCCAGAGGCTTTCATCCTCGGGCACATCCTCCAGATATTGCAGGATGCCGCCCTTGAGGTGATAGACCTCGTCCACCCCCTGTTCGATCAGGAAGTTCGTGGACTTTTCGCACCGGATGCCGCCAGTGCAGAACATGGCGATACGCTTGTTGTGGAAGCGATCCTTGTTTGCCGCCCACCATGCCGGAAATTCGCGGAAGCTGGCGGTTTCGGGGTCCACCGCGCCCGCGAAAGTGCCGATGGCGATTTCGTAGTCGTTGCGGGTGTCGATCACCGCCACGTCGGGCGCGGATATCAGAGCATTCCAATCCTTGGGCCGCACATAGTGGCCGACCTTGGCCTTGGGGTCGACGCCCGGCACGCCCATGGTGACGATCTCTTTCTTCAGCCGCACCTTGAGACGGGGGAAGGGCATTTCGGTCGCGGTGCTTTCCTTCCACTCCAGATCGGCGCAGCCCGGCAGGGCGCGGATATGGGCCAGTGCAGCGTCGATCCCGGCGCGCGGGCCAGCGATGGTGCCGTTGATCCCCTCTTGCGCGATCAAAACCGAGCCGCGCACGCCACCTGACTCGCATACCGCGCGCAGCGGTCCACGCAAGGCGTCGGGGTCATCGAAGCGGGTGAAATGATAGAGCGCGGCAACTGTGAACATGCCGCTGAAATACGCCCAATTGAAACAGGGAACAAGAGGCCCAAGCCCGGTGGATCCACCGGGCGCAAGGCGGCACGAGTCGTTGATTTTCGTGCCGCAACGGGGGCAGTGTGGCAAACGGAGGTTCGCTTGGCGGCTGGCTGGTGCGGTGATGGATCAAAGCCCGAGCGCGTCCATCATCCGATAGGTCGTAACCGTCGCTGCAACTCCGAGCTTGCGAAACCGATGGAAGGGGATTGGCTGAGCTTCTGTCACCGGGAATGGCAAATCGGCCTCTGCCGTGCCAGTGCCCCAATCGGCCAGCATCTTTCCCATGGCCGTGGCCAAGGCCACCCCGCGCCCGTTATAGCCGAGCGCGGCAAGCGCACCGGGGGCAACGCGTATGACCTTGGGATAATGATCGGGCGTCACCGCAACGAACCCGCCCCATGCATGGCGCCAGCCAAAAGGTGCAAGCTGTGGGAACATCTGCACGCTGGCCTTGCGCAGTGCCGCCAGTCGGGCCGCAGTGGCCCGGTCGCCATAGGCCCCGCGCCCGCCCATGACGAACCTGCCAGCGGCATCTTTCCGAAAGTAAAGCAACAGGCGCCGCAGATCCGAGGGCGCTTGCCCGCCCGGCAGGATGGTTTGCGCGATGTCGTCAGGCAGCGGGTCGGTGGCAACCTGCACCGAGCGGACAGGCACCACGGTTTTCGCAAGCCCCGGTATCAGGCCATCGGTGTAGCCGTTGGTCGCAAGGACGAGCTTGCCCGCGCGCACCGTGCCTGTCCGTGTGTGCACGACATGGTGGCCGTCCGTCATCGTCAGCGCCGTTGCACGGCTGTTTCCATGGATCACCGCGCCGGCCTTGTCGGCGGCAACGGCCAGTCCGGTAGCATAGTTCAGCGGGTGCAGGTTGCCGCCGCGCAGGTCGATCAGGCCGCCCCGATAGGCGGTGGTGCCGATCATCGCGGCGGTTTCATCGCGCGACAGCATCCGAACCGGTTGTTCCCGCGCGGCCCATTGGTCGGCCTTGCCTTGCAGGTCGCGCAAGGTGGCGGGGCTGTGCGCGGCGCGAATCCAGCCGACGGGGCGGGGGTCGCAGGGAATGCCGTGGCGTTCGATAAGATCGAAGACCAACCGTCCGGCGCCTCCGGCGAAGGCGACCATGCGGGCCCCGACCTCTCGTCCGAACCGATCTTCTGCGTCGTCAGGGTCGACATGCAGGCCCGGATTGACTTGGCCGCCGTTGCGCCCCGAGGCGCCCCAGCCCGGCTGTTCGGCCTCCAGCAGGACCACGCGCAGCCCGGCCTCGGCGGCATGAAGCGCGGCAGAGAGCCCGGTGAACCCGCCCCCGACGATGGCCAGATCGGCCTCGGCCTCGCCAGTCAGGGGCGGAAAGACCGGGGCCGGGGTTGCTGTCGCGGTCCAAAGGCTATCGGCGATCACGGGGCGGTCATTGGGGATCATGGCGACACCTTTTTCATGCCCGAACCCTCGACCATAGGCCCCGGCCCGGTCAACCGCATTGACCCATGCCGCGCCGGGCCCTAGGCCTTGTGGTCAAGAAACAGGAGGCCGCATATGACCCATGCCTTGATCGTCATCGACGTGCAAAATGATTTCTGCCCCGGCGGTGCGTTGGCCGTGCCCGAGGGCGACGTGATCGTGCCGGGTATCAACGCCTTGATGCCAGAGGTCGACGCCGTGGTGTTGACACAGGATTGGCACCCCGCGGGGCATTCCAGTTTTGCCTCTCGGCATTCGGGGCAAGACCCCTATGCCTTGATCGAGATGCCCTACGGTCCACAGGTGCTGTGGCCCGACCATTGCGTGCAGGGGTCCAATGGGGCCGCGTTTCACGCCGATCTCGACGTCGATCGGGCCGATCTGATCATTCGCAAGGGCTTTCAGCCCGCAATCGACAGCTATTCGGCCTTTTTCGAGAATGACCGCACGACCCCCACGGGGCTGGAGGGTTACCTGCGCACGCGCGGGATCGACCGGTTGACGATGGTGGGCCTTGCCACGGATTTCTGCGTCAATTTCTCGGCGGTGGATGCGGCCCGACTGGGGTTCCAGATCACCGTGCGGCAGGATCTGTGCCGGGCGATCGACCTCGACGGGTCGCTTGCAGCGGCCATCGAGGGAATGGCGATGGCGGGGGTCGCGCTGCAATAGCAGGGTGGTTCAGGCTTTGCCGGAGCGCACTTGCGCGGCGAATGCCTCGATCTCCTCGGCCGCGTTGTCGAGGTTGGACGCAATGTCTCCAAACCGGTTTCGAAGGGCGTCGCAAGATGCCGCAGAGCTGTGCGGTGCGTCTGAAAACGCCTGAAGCGAGGCGGGATCGGTGATCTGCGGCAACCCCGTGAACTTGTCGGAATCGTTGGCGAACACCGCTGCCGGTCGGCCTGCATACACCCCGTCCAAAAGGGCCGTGGAAGGGGTCGATACCATCAGGTCCGATACCGCCAGGATGTCGGTCATGGTCATGCCCCGCAGCGGGCCGCTGCCCTGATGGGAAAGCACCACATTCGGACAGGCGGCCAGACGGCGATCAAGCTCGGCCATCGGCGCGCGCTTCTTGCCCCGGTGGGATCGCAGGATGGTCAACACGTCGGGGTTGGCGCGGGCGAAGCCTTCGATCAAGTCATAGCAGGTGCGGATCTGCTCCTGCGAAAAGCGATCTTGCCACCGGAACGAATGGCAAAAGAGCAACCTCTGGCGATACGCCGCGACTGCTGGGGCCACGCCCGGCGGCAGGGGGCGCGGGTCAAGGACGGCGGGTTTCAGAAAACCCACGGATGCCGCCTTGCCGATGGCCGGGCCGAAGACCGACGGGTCGGGCGGTTCATACAGCAGAACGAGGGCGGAGTCCCACGGCAGCGGCCCGCCGCTATCCGAATAGGTCCAGTCGCGTTGAATCACCCCATGCTGCACCGAGACACAGGGTTTGCCCGCCCGCGAAATCGCCGCGGTTCGTTTGCCATGGGCCGTTTCATCTGTGGCGGGATCAGAGAGGCCAAGCAATATGTCGAAGCGCTTGAGATACGGCCGGTAGAGATGCTTCAACCACCGGTTCGGCCGCACGACCGGCACCATCCCCGCACCGCGCAGAAGCGGCAGCGCCCGAGGTTCCTTGCGAGCAAGGGCCGTTGTCGCAAAGACGTTGACGTCAACCCGGCCCCGCGCCGCCAAGACCCGCAGCAGCGCAAAAAGCGCCTCGAAATCGGGCAACCCGTTCAGGAAGACACCGATCCGCGCCTTGCCGTTCACGCCAGCGCGTCTTTCAGTGCGGCAACCACCCGGTCCTGTTGTTCCTCGTCCAGTCCGAAGTAGAGCGGGATCGAGATTGCCCGGTCGTAATACCATTCCGACACCGGGAAATCGCCGGGTTTGAAGCCGAGCCGCCGGTAATCGGGCTGGGTATGCACCGGGATGTAATGCACGTTCGCGCCAATACCCGCCGCGCGCAGGGCATCGAAGACCGCGCGCCGCGTGTGGTTGGTTCGGTCGGTGTCGATCAGGATCGGGTAGAGATGCAGGGCAGAATAGCTGTCGGGGTTCTGCCACGGCAGGATCAGCGGCAGATCGGCCAGCAACGCATCATAGCGTTTCGCCATCTTCTGGCGATGCGCGACGAAATCGGCCAGCCGCCTGGCCTGGCTGACGCCAAGCGCCGCCTGCATTTCGGTCATCCGGTAATTCAGGCCAAGCGCGACCTGATCGTATTCCCACGGTTCAGCGTTTTCGCTTTCCATCAGCGCCGGGTCGCGGGTGACCCCATGCGACCGGAAAAGGCCCATTTGCGCGGCAAGGTCGGCGTTCTGCGTTGTGGCGAGGCCACCTTCGGCTGTTGTGATGATCTTCACCGGATGGAAGCTGAAGACACAGATGTCAGAGAAGGCACAGGCCCCGATGGGCTGGCCATCATAACTGCCGCCGATGCAGTGGCTGGCGTCTTCGATCACGCGGATGCCGTGTTTTTGCGCAATCGCACCGATGGCCTTCATATCCGCCGACTGGCCCGCGAAATGAACCGGGATCAGGATGTCGGGCTTGCGGTCCGCCGTGGCAAGCTTGGCCTCCAGCGCGACGGGGTCCATGCAGTAATCGCTGGCGCGGATATCGACAAAATCCACATCTGCCCCGCAGAGCCGCCCGACATTGGCCGACGCCACGAAGGTATTGGGGACGGTCCACAGCAGGCCACCGGGTTTCAGCCCAAGCGCGAGGCAGGCAATATGCAGTGCCGAGGTGGCAGAGTTCACCGCCACCGCATGGGCCGCGCCGGTGGCACCTGCAATCGCGGCCTCGAATTCCGGCACCTTGGGCCCCTGCGTCAGGAAATCCGAGCGCAGCACCTCTACCACGGCGGCGATGTCGTCTTCCGAGATGTCCTGCCGACCGTAGGGGATGAAGCCCGTATCCGCCATCAGAAGTGCCCGATGGTTTCCGCGTTGGCCTGAATCCAGGCGCGCAACGTGTCGATATCCATCCAGTCGGCATTGTTGTCCGACGTGTAGGCGAAACCGTCTGACACTTTCCGACCATCCTTGATCCGGACCGCATCCCTGGACCAGTTGTGAATCGCGGGCAGGATCTTGAAGTGCTCGTCATACTCGTAGGTATGCGGCGCGTCCTCTTCGCCGATCATCTGCTCGTGCAGTTTTTCACCGGGGCGGATGCCGACCACCTCATGCTCGAAGCCGGGCAGGCAGGCCTCGGCGATGTCGAGGATGTTCATCGACGGGATCTTCTTGACGTAGATTTCGCCGCCAACCATGTCGTTGAAAGCGTGCCAGACCAGTTCCACGCCTTGCGGCAGGGTGATCATGAAGCGGGTCATGCGGGTGTCGGTGATCGGCAGTTTGGCACCGTCGCCCATGGATTTGAAGAACGGGATGACCGAGCCGCGCGACCCCATGACATTGCCGTAGCGCACCACCGAGAAGCGGCAGCCATCGCCACCGGCATAGGAATTGCCCGCAACGAACAGCTTGTCCGAGGCCAGCTTGGTCGCGCCATACAGGTTGATCGGAGACGAGGCCTTGTCCGTCGAAAGCGCCACGCATTTCTTGACGCCCTTGTCGATGCAGGCGTCGATCAGGTTCATCGCGCCGTTGACGTTGGTCTTGACGCATTCGAACGGGTTGTATTCCGCGGTCGGCACGATCTTGGTCGCCGCTGCGTGAACGACATAATCGACCCCGTCGAGCGCGCGATACAGGCGGTCCCGGTCGCGCACATCGCCGATGAAGAACCGCACGCGGGGGTCGTTGCCGAATTTCTTGGCCATATCCCACTGTTTCATCTCATCGCGGGAATAAATGATCAGCCGGGCGGGATCGTATTTTTCCAGCGTCATGGGCACGAAGTGGGACCCGAAGGACCCGGTGCCGCCGGTCAGCAGGATGGAGGCGTTTTTTTCCATGATATCGCTCATCTTGTCGGTTGCGAGCCTTCTCGCAGGGATTGCAGGCGGGATCAAGTTGAGCGGCGCATTTCCCGCTTGCAAAGGCATGATTCCCCCGCTATCCCGCCCGGCACGGTCGGAGTGTAGCTCAGCCTGGTAGAGCACTGTCTTCGGGAGGCAGGGGTCGGAGGTTCGAATCCTCTCACTCCGACCAATAAAATCAAAGATTTAGATGAGAATACATGCCGCCAATTGGGTGTATTGTCTCGATTTTGTCTCAGCCATAGAAGTGCAACCATGCCCGGGATCGAAGTAGGCTTAGCATAGGTAGCCTACTAGAACCGCACCGAGGCGCGGTGCATTGCTTAAGCAAACGAGTACTTCACCGATGTCCGCCAAGTCCCGCAGATTGCTCGCACCACGAGGAATCTTGTGCAGGATGAGCCCTGTAGTACCGGCACTCTGCTTTGATGACCTGAGCGCCCTCCAGAGGACGGGTCGCCCTTGCTAGATATGCTGTATTGCAGGCGACCATGTCGACCTTGCTGGCAACGGCGCTTCACACTGCTGATTTTTCGGGTAAAATCATCATATGGAAACTCACTTCAAATCACTATCGATCGAGTCGTGGCGACAGTATCGCAATGTCGATATTCAATTCCATCCTCGCTTGACGGTCATTACTGGCCCGAACGGAACGGGAAAGAGCACTATCCTAAGTCTACTGAATCGCCACTTTGGCTATGGCCGAAACTATCTTTCTACCCCTAAGAAGAACAAGAAGACCGGGATAATGCAATTCAGTACCGGCGCGTATGATTGGCTGATGAATAAATTGGCCCGCCCGGAAAGCAGCAATGAGGTAGCAGTAGGTAAGATCCACTATAGCTCTGGGGAAGTCGGAGAAATCCGAGTCCCAAGCCAGAATGCGATCCAGTACGGAATAAATGTCACCCCACAACCCGCAGTTCAGGGTGTCCACATAGATTCTCACCGCCCGCCTTCCGTGTACAAGCAAGTCCCTCACATCCCAACATCGGCAATTAATAAATCCAATATTGCACAATCTCTCAACAAAGAACTACGCCAATTCTACCAGAGTGGAAGCTCCCGTGAAGGGACACTCTTTCATATTAAATCTGCGTTGATTGCGATGAGTTTGTTCGGCCACGGCAACGAAACAATGGAGGCGGATTACGAACTAATTGATTTATTTAAAGGGTTCGAGGAGAAGCTCAGGATAATCTTACCGAAATCGCTTGGCTTTGAGCGATTAATCATTCGAATGCCTGAGGTGTTGCTCTCAACAAGATCGGGTGATTTTGTGGTCGACGCAGCCTCTGGCGGCGTCATAAAGCTCTTTGAGATCACGTGGCAAATCTACTTCTTTTCGCAACAAAAAAAGCATTTTGTGGTGACGATGGATGAACCTGAGAACCATCTTCACCCTTCTATGCAGCGAACCTTCCTTCGAAATCTCATGGACGCTTTCCCGAAGAGTCAGTTCATAGTCGTCACGCACAGTCCCTTTATTGTTTCGTCTGTTAAGGACTCGTCGGTGTACGTCCTGAACTACGTCGATGTCGAAGGCATCACTGAGCCGGGTTTCGATGAAGATCAGTCCGTTCGCGGCCTCATGGGCGCGAGAGTGGACAGTCAAAAGCTCGACACTGTTAATCGTGCTGGCACTGCTGCACAGATCCTTAGAGAGGCGCTCGGGGTGTCCACTACGATTCCACAGTGGGCGGACGAGCGAACTAAAGAGATCATCGAAGGCTATAAAAATCAGCCAATCACTAGTGAAGCATTGGATCGACTGACTGCTCAGCTCGAGAGTGAGGGTTTGGTCAGTGAGATTCCAGCTGCAATCAAAGAGCTAACCCAAAAGAAATGATTGCACTCACCAAACTAGCATCCCCAAGAATCTTAACTCAGAATGCGGCTGCCTGGCGAGCTGAGCTTCTCGCGACGATCGCTGCTGGCGAAGAGCCGACCAAGGCTCAAAAAAATAGATACAATCATGTCGACATTAAGGCGCAGCTGGTTGAGGAGACACACGGTAAGTGCTCATATTGTGAGAGCAAAATGCGTCATGTGGATGATGGCGACATAGAGCACATATTGCCAAAGGCTAAGCATCCTGATCTCAGCTTCGATTGGGAAAATTTAACTCTTGCTTGCACAATCTGTAATAGAAAGAAAGGAGACCACGACGCTCCTCCTGGAGATGCGCAGAGCCTTGTTAATCCATATCAGGATGACCCGAAGGCTCATTTTCTATTTCATAGAGAGATTCTCACGCCAACTCCGGAGAGTGTTCGCGGAAGCAATACTGAGAATATACTTGAGCTAAATAGGGCTGACCTGAGAGAGCGAAGGCGCGAGAAAATCGATGAGCTGCACCAGTATGTGACTGCCTACGCTCAGGCCGAAGACGATTATAAACCACTTGTCTCTCGTCAAATCCGCAAGCAATGCGTCGGCGCTGACAAGGAATACTCTGCGTTCTTGGAGCAATATATCTCAGAGATGATCACAAGGGGAACGTTACCAGAAGATGTACTAAGTTAAATAGCTGGTTTTTGTTGATATTGAGATCTCTGTCTGTTTCAAGTCGTTCGATGGCTCTGCCCCCGCGTTCAAGGCGTTATAACTATCTCGATATAGCCGAAGTATCTTTTCAAGACTTCCTACCCCCGCGGGGACACCGGGCAAATCTGTATCTGTGTATCGCTCTGGGTCACATTCCAAGACACTTGAGGCAGATTCATGCTCTTCAAGCCAATTATACGGCTGTAGATCAACATATTTTCCGGCTACCGCGCGGTTCGAGAAGGCGTTTTCGACGATCTCACGTTTTTCCGGTGGATCTGCGATTTCATAAAGCGAACAATGAGCTACCCCCCGAATTTCGGACACTGACATAAGCTACGAATTGCAGTTTGCTGATCTTCGACGAGAAGGAGATCAGAGATGTCGAAACGCAAGCAGCACGCGCCCGAGTTCAAGGCGAAGGTCG